>NZ_JACEMU010000017.1:243352-245486 GCF_013868135.1 Paracoccus sp. S1E-3 | reverse complement strand
CCTTCAGGTTATGAGCCTGACGAGCTACCGGGCTGCTCTACCCCGCGCCATTCTGCGCGATCTGTTGCGCGGCTGCGCCGATTGTTGGGTTGGCGCGATGATCTGGATCGTTCGAGAGCTGCGTTTCTTATCAGATCTGGCGGTGACCTACTCTCCCACGTCTTGAGACGCAGTACCATTGGCGCAACGGCGCTTAACGGCCGAGTTCGGGATGGGATCGGGTGTTTCGCTCGTGCTATGTCCACCAGATCAGATAAGAAACGCTCAGCGTTGCGGACCTTGCGGTCCGTAAGTTGTCCAAGGATGCTTTTGGAAGCGGGGATCTGTGTCAGATCTGGCCACTTCCGGATCAAATCAAGCCTGTCGAGCCATTAGTACCGGTCAACTGAACGCATTGCTGCGCTTACATCTCCGGCCTATCGACGTGGTGGTCTTCCACGGCTCTCAAGGGATACCTGGTTTTGAGGGGGGCTTCACGCTTAGATGCCTTCAGCGTTTATCCTGTCCGTTCATAGCTACCCAGCACTGCCGTTGGCACGACAACTGGTCCACCAGTGGAACGTTCACCCCGGTCCTCTCGTACTAGGGGCAACTCCTCTCAAGTATCCTACACCCACGGCAGATAGGGACCGAACTGTCTCACGACGTTCTAAACCCAGCTCACGTACCTCTTTAAACGGCGAACAGCCGTACCCTTGGGACCTGCTCCAGCCCCAGGATGAGATGAGCCGACATCGAGGTGCCAAACGATGCCGTCGATATGGACTCTTGGGCATCATCAGCCTGTTATCCCCAGCGTACCTTTTATCCGTTGAGCGATGGCCCTTCCACTCGGGACCACCGGATCACTATGGCCGTCTTTCGACTCTGCTCGACTTGTCAGTCTCGCAGTCAGGCTGGCTTCTGCCATTGCACTCAACGAGCGATTTCCGACCGCTCTGAGCCAACCTTCGCGCGCCTCCGTTACTCTTTAGGAGGCGACCGCCCCAGTCAAACTACCCACCACGCAGGGTCCCGGACCCGGATAACGGGCCGCGGTTAGACATCAAGAGTGCGAAGGGCGGTATCTCAAGGATGGCTCCACGGGAACTGGCGTCCCCGTTTCAAAGCCTACCGCCTATCCTGCACATCACAATCCTGATGCCAGTGCGAAGCTATAGTAAAGGTGCATGGGGTCTTTCCGTCTAACCGCGGGAAGTCTGCATCTTCACAGACAATTCAATTTCGCTGAGTCCACATTTGAGACAGCGGGGAAGTCGTTACGCCATTCGTGCAGGTCGGAACTTACCCGACAAGGAATTTCGCTACCTTAGGACCGTTATAGTTACGGCCGCCGTTTACCGGGGCTTCAATTCAATGCTTGCACATCTCCTTTTAACCTTCCGGCACCGGGCAGGCGTCAGACCCTATACGTCGTCTTGCGACTTCGCAGAGCCCTGTGTTTTTAGTAAACAGTCGCCACCCCCTGGTTTGTGCCCCCCGCCAACAGTTGCCTGCCAACGGGGCCTCCTTCTCGCGAACTTACGGAGGTATTTTGCCGAGTTCCTTAAATGTGGTTCTCTCAAGCGCCTTGGTATTCTCTACCAGTCCACCTGTGTCGGTTTAGGGTACGGTCTCATGGAGGGCTGTTTCCAGGAACCGCTCAGCAGCAAGGTCAATCCGATAAGACCTCACTACACCTGCGATCCGTCACCATCTCCTGGCCCAGGAATATTAACCTGGTTCCCATCGACTACGCCTTTCGGCCTCGCCTTAGGGGCCGGCTTACCCTGCTCAGATTAGCTTTAAGCAGGAACCCTTGGACTTTCGGCGACAGGGTCTCTCACCCTGTTTGTCGCTACTCATGTCAACATTCTCACTTCTGATCACTCCACCGGATGCCTTACGGCCCGGCTTCACAGTCAGAACAATGCCTCCGTTGATCCCGAAGGAACAAAAGAGGCAGCGTTCTCTATCACAGAACGCTCCGCTACCGCGTGCACAGATGTGCACACCCAAAGCTTCGGCTCGTGGCTTGAGCCCCGTTACATCTTCGCCGCAAGACCTCTTGATTAGACCAGTGAGCTGTTACGCTATCTTTAAAGGATGGCTGCTTCTAAGCCAACCTCCTGGTTGTTTTGGAAGTCTCACATGC
>NZ_JACEMU010000017.1:75852-238352 GCF_013868135.1 Paracoccus sp. S1E-3 | reverse complement strand
CCCGGCCTCTTTCGTCGTGCTGATCGCGGCGGCGGGTTACGGCATGTCGGCGGTGCTGGTGAAACTGCTGACGCGCAGCAATTCTGCCGGGGTGATCCTGGCCTGGATGATTCTGATGCAGTTGCCGATGGGAATGGCGCTGGCGCTCACCGACTGGCGGCCGGTCGTGACAGGCAACCTGCCCTGGATCCTGCTGGCCGGGCTGACCGGGCTCAGCGCGCATTACACCATGGCGCGGGCGTTGAAGATCCTCGATGCCTCGGTGGCGATACCGATCGACTTCCTGCGCATGCCGCTGATCGCGCTGATCGGCTATCTGCTTTATGGCGAGACGGTCAGCGCCTGGCTGGCGCTTGGCGTCGCCATGATCCTGACCAGCAACCATTACGCGCTTCGGGCCGAAAGCAGGCGGGCGCGGAGAGCGGCCAGCGACGCCCGGACCTGAGGCCGCCGGCGCAACCAACGAAAAACGCGGCCCCAAGAGGCCGCGTTCGCATTCCGGTAATCCGAAACCGGATCAGCGCTTCGAGAACTGGAAGCTGCGGCGGGCCTTGGCCTTACCGTATTTCTTCCGTTCCACAACGCGCGAGTCGCGGGTCAGGAAGCCGGCAGCTTTCAGCGCGGCGCGCAGGCTCGGCTCGTGCAGTTGCAGCGCTTTCGAGATGCCGTGCTTGACCGCACCGGCCTGCCCCGACAGACCGCCGCCGGCCACGGTGGCCATCACGTCATACTGACCGGCCACGCCGGCCACGTCGAAGGGCTGGCGCAGGATCATCTGCAGCACCGGACGGGCGAAATATTCGCTCATGTCCTTGCCGTTCACGGTGATCTTGCCCGAACCGGGTTTCACCCAGACGCGGGCGACAGCGTCTTTGCGCTTGCCGGTGGCGTAGGAACGGCCCTGGGCGTCGCGGACGGCCACACGGGGCGCAGCTTCAGCGGCAGGCGAAGCGGTTTCGACAACCGCGTCCTTGAGCTGGTCAAGGGATTTGATGTCTTCGGCCATGATTACGCGCTCCGGGTGTTCTTCTTGTTCAACGTCTTGACGTCGAGGACTTCGGGCTGCTGAGCTTCATGCGGATGCTCGGCGCCGGCATAGACGCGCAGGTTCGACATCTGCTGCTTGCCCAGCTTGTTGCGCGAGATCATGCGCTCGACCGCTTTGGTCACGACGCGCTCGGGATGGGCGCCTTCCAGCACCTGACGCGCGGTGCGGAACTTGATGCCGCCCGGATGGCCGGTGTGCCAGTAGTAACGTTTGTCATCACGCTTGGCGCCGGTCATCTGCACCTTGTCGGCGTTGATGATGATGACGTTGTCGCCCATGTCCATGTGCGGGGTGAAGGTCGGCTTGTGCTTGCCGCGCAGGCGCATGGCAACGATCGAGGCCAGACGGCCCAGAACGACGCCCTCGGCGTCGATCAGGATCCACTTCTTCTCGATCTCCGCCGGTTTTGCGGTGTAGGTTTTCATATCGCTGCCCTTTTGGGGATTCAAATTCGAGATGGCGGTGTATCGACGATTGGCCGGCACGGGTCAAGTCAAGTTTCTGCAAATTTTCTCTTTAAAATCAATTCATTGCCAAATAGGTATTAAAATACCGCAAAAAACAGAGCCTATCTGGCGGCGTCCCCTCTGTTCGCCGGCCGCCTTGGCCGGTATGGTGGAAAACCGCATAACTTCCTGTTTCGCTTACAAATCAACGAGTAACCCGTCAAATGCGCCATTCCGGGCCAAACCGTCCGCTTTCGCTCTCCCATGAAGCCCGTCCGCAGGCCTCCGGCCCGCGCCACGTCCTGCTGCCCTTCGCCCTTGCTCTCGGCCTTTCGCTGGGCGTGGCTGTGCTGGTATTCGCCGGCATGGCCGCCGGCAAATGGACCTTTGCCGAAATTTCACGCGATCCCTCGGCCCAGTTCGGCACGCCGCTATACGGCGGCTTCGTCTCGACCCTCGGCTTCGCGGGCTGGATCATCGCCGCCGCCGCGACCGGGCTTGCCGCCCTCACCCAGCCACTGCTGCGCAGGTTGATGCTGCCGGTCTGCCTGCTATCGGCGCTGCTGGCGCTGGATGACCAGTTCATGCTGCACGATGCCGTGCTACCCCGCTTTGGCATCCCCGAAAAGCTGATGCTGATCGCCGAGGGCCTGCTGTGCCTGCGGGCGGTCTGGCCCTTCCTGCCGGCGCTGCTGCGGGGGAAGCAGCCGCTGCTGGCGGTGGCGCTGGCGGGCTTCGCCGCCTCGTTGCTGATCGACATCATCGTCCGCTTCGACACCGGGACTGCCCTGATGATCGAGGATATGGCCAAATTCACCGGCATCACCTTCTGGGCGACGCATTGGTTTGTCTATGCCGCCGCCGCGCTGCGCGTGGTTCCCGCCTCGCACTGAACCCCAGCGGCGCGACCCTCGCTCGAAGGCCGCGCCGTTTCGCTTACCCGCCGTAGGTGAAGGCGAGGATCGCGCCGGGATTGGCCATCTCGGTCGAGGCGCCGCCATCGGTCGCGCGAGTGACGCCGCCTGCATCGGTGGCGACGAAGATCGTCTTGCCATCCGCACTGATCGCCAGATCGCGATAGCGGTTCTGGCTGACGAACAGCTTTTCGATATCGCCCTGCACCGACTTGTCGTCGGCATTCATGCCCAGCCGATAGATGGCCCCGTTCTTCAGGCTGGTCACCAGCAGTGAATCCTTCCAGCCCGGCACCGCTTCGCCGGCGTAATAGTCGATGCTGGAGGGCGCGATGGTGGGCCAGCAGATGAAGGCCATGTCGCCACATTTCTCGTCACGGAAGGTATAGCCGTTCCAGACGGTGAAGAAGGTCTTCATCGGCTCGATGAATTCCTCGGTCCAGTCGGTTTCGACATATTGTGGCACCGACTCGGGGAATTCGTAATCGCTGAAGGTCAGGCTGGCGCAATCGGGGGCCTGCGCCCAGGCCCCATACACATAGGCCTGATCGTCGCGAAAGCCGGCGATGAAGGGCCAGCCGTAATTGCCGCCCGCCTGCAGCAGATTCACCTCGTCATCGGTCTTCGGCCCCTGCTCGGACTGGAACAGCGCCCCGTCCGGGCCGAAGACGATGCCCTGCGGATTGCGGTGGCCGTAAGTATAGACATGGCTGCGCACGCCGCCGATCTCGGGGTTGTCGTCGGGGACCGAACCGTCGGGCGCGATCCGCAGCACCTTGCCCTGATAATTCACATAATCCTTCGCCGCGACCTGCTCGGCCGTCGGCAGGTCTTGCGCCAGCACCGGCTTGCAGAAATTGCCGAACTGGTTGGCGCCATGATCGCCCTGGGTCAGATACAGCATTCCGTCCGGCCCGATCTTCAGCCGGCCGGCATTGTGGTCATCACCGGCGATCAGCCCCTCGATCACGGTCTCGGGCTGCCCCAGCGTCCCGGCTGCGGCGTCATAGGTCAGCCGCACCAGCCGCATCCGGCAGTCTACACCGTCGCCCGCATCGGCATCATAGACATAGGCGGCGTAAACCTGATTCTGCGCCAGATCCAGCGCCAGGCCCAGCAGCCCCTCATGCGCAGTTTCGCCAGTATAGGCGTCGTCGAACGTATACAGCACCTGTTTCTCGCCGCTGTCCGGGTTGATCCGGGTTATCTGCGCGGCCTTGCGTTCGGTCACCCACAGATGGCCGTCGTCGCCGTAAGTCACCTCCCAGGGCGAGGCGAGATCGGCTGCGACCACCCGCGCTTCGAACCCGTCGGCGACGATCTCGACATCCTGGGCGAAGGCACCTCCCGACCCGAGGGCGGCAGAACAAAGAAGGCAGGCAATCAGGCGCCCGTTGGACAGCATGGCTATTCTCCTTGTATGGGCAGACAGAATGATGTGCAGGGAAAAAGATTATGTGCAGAGAGAAAAGCTTACGATCCCTCCCCCGCACTCGCAATTGGCTTCTGCGGGCTCAGCCCCGTGCGGGCGGGATGGCATAGGTCATCGAGCAGCGCGCCACCGGATCGGGCTGGCCATCGGAAAAGATCAGCGCCTCGGCCACGGCCAGAAGGCGCCCCAGCTTCAGCAGCCGGCATTCCGCATGCAGATCGCGCCCGGCCAACGGCTTGCGCATGAAGTCGATCGAGGCATTCGTCGTCACCGCCAGCGCCACCGGCCCGATCCGCGACAGCAGCGCGCAATAAACCGCGACATCCGCCAGCGCAAACATGCTCGGCCCGGACACGGTGCCGCCGGGGCGCAGGTGCGCCTCAGTCACGCTCAGGCGCGCGATCAATCCGGCCTCACCCGCCTCCAGCACGGTGAACGCGCCGCCAAGCTGCGGAAACTCGCGCGCCAGAAAGACGTTCAACGCCGCCGCATCCATCTGCAATGCCATACTTCCCCCCCGTTTCGCTTTGCGGCTATGCTGGCCCGAGCCTTGGGAGGAAAGCAACATGTCGGACCTGATCTTACGCCACGATACCGGCCATGTGGCCCGGCTGGTGCTGAACAGCCCGCAGAATTACAACGCCCTCTCGGCTGAGATGATCGCGACGCTGTACACCACGCTCGCCTCGGTCAGCGCCGAGCCGGAGGTGCGCGTCATCATCCTCGCCGCCAATGGCAAGGCTTTCTGCGCCGGCCATGACCTGCGCCAGATGCAGGCCGCACGGGCAAATCGCGACGGCGGCCGCGCCGGTTATGCGGCCCTGTTCGAAGGCTGCAGCCAGCTGATGCAGCTGATCGCCACCCTGCCCCAGCCCGTCATCGCCGAGGTGCAGGGCATCGCCACCGCCGCCGGTTGCCAGTTGGTCGCCTCCTGCGATCTCGCGGTGGCAGCGGAAGGGGCGCGTTTCGGCGTCAACGGAATCGACGTGGGGCTGTTCTGCTCCACGCCTGCGGTGGCGCTGTCGCGCGTGGTGCCACGCAAGGCCGCCTTCGAAATGCTGGCGACCGGCGATTTCATCACCGCCGCCGAGGCGCAGCGCCTCGGCCTCATCAACCGCGCCGTGGCCGCGGCCGAGTTGGAAGCCGCGACCATGGCGCTGGCGCAGAAGGTCGCATCCAAGCTGCCCGCCGCGATGGCCATGGGCAAACGCAGCTTCTATGAACAGCTCGGCCACGAAACCGCCGACGCTTACGAGGCCGCGGCCGACACCATGGTCGCCAACATGATGCTGCCCGACACCGACGAAGGCATCAACGCCTTCCTGGAAAAACGCCTGCCCGCCTGGGCCTTGGTGCCAGAGGCGCACACCAGAACCGAGGCCTGATCTCAGCGGCGGCGCAGCGCGGCCATGGCACGCGACATGCCGCCGGGCACCAGCACGAAACACAACAGAAAGCCCACGCAGAAGCCCCCGACTTCGGCAATCCAGCTATAGCCCGCATTGCCGAACAGCAGCCCGAAGACCAGCTGGAACAGCAGCAGCATGCCGATCAGCGTGAAGGCGCGCAGCCGGTTGGCGTGCTCCATCCCCAGCCGCACCCAGAGCAGGAAGGTAAAGGCCCCGACCAGCCCGTAGACGGCGGGATAGCCGCCATAAAGCGGCGCCAGATCGACGCCGGCCAGCAGGCCGAACAGCGTATAGATCGCCGCACCGCCCACCGCCGCGCCGAAGAACAGCGCCAGCAGCGCCCAGGGGCGGAACTGCTCGGCCACCATCTTGCCGAGCGCCAGCGTGAAGACGATTACGAACAGCGCATGGGTGATCGAGCCGTGGATGAAGGGATAGGTCAGAATCCGCGCCGCCTGACGGGGACTGAAGATCCCCAGCTCCCACATCCGCGCGGGAATCTGCGGAAAATAGGCCGCCATTTCGATCGCGTTCAGGCGCAGCCCGACGCCGGCGCTGCCGCCGATGAAGCCCATCTGCCCCAGCCCGAAAACCACTTCGGAAGCGATCATCGGAAGGGCCAGGGCCCAGACCACCGGCGGCAGGCTGTTGATCGGCGATTCGTCATATCCGGGGCGCATGGCCATCTCCGTTTTTCAGGGGCGGTTGCACCGCGTCACGCGCAGGGTTAAGCCACCTTCAACGATTTTCCAAGCAGGCCGCCATGACTGACGCATCCAACCAACGCATCTTTTCCGGCATCCAGCCTTCGGGGCACCTGACGCTGGGCAATTATCTGGGCGCGCTCAAGCGCTTTGTCGAGCGTCAGGACGAGGGGATCGAGACGATCTACTGTCTGGTCGACCTGCATGCCGTCACCGTCTGGCAGGACCCCAAGGCCCTGCGCCAGCAGACCCGCGAAGCCGCCGCCGCCTTCATGGCTGCCGGCATCGATCCGGCCCGGTCGATCCTGTTCAACCAGAGCCAGGTTCCCGCCCATGCCGAGCTTGGCTGGCTGATGAATTGCGTGGCGCGGCTTGGCTGGATGAACCGGATGACCCAGTTCAAGGACAAGGCCGGCAAGAACAGCGAAAATGTCAGCCTCGGTCTTTACGCCTACCCGGCGCTGATGGCCGCCGACATTCTGGCCTATCACGCCACCCATGTGCCGGTCGGCGACGACCAGAAGCAGCATGTCGAACTGACGCGCGATATTGCCACCAAGTTCAACCACGATTACGGCGTCGACTTCTTCCCGCTGCCGGAACCGGTGATCGAAGGTCCGGCCACCCGCGTCATGTCGCTGCGGGACGGGTCGAAGAAGATGTCGAAATCCGACCCTTCGGATGCCAGCCGGATCAACCTGACCGACGATGCCGACACCATCGCGCAGAAATTCCGCAAGGCCCGCACCGATGCCGAGCCCCTGCCCGGCAGCACCGAAGGCCTGAAGGACCGCCCCGAGGCGCGCAATCTGGTCAATATCTACGCGGCCCTCTCGGGCGAGACGCAGGACGCCGTTCTGTCCCGCTTCGAAGGCCAGGGCTTCGGCACCTTCAAGCCGGCGCTGGCGGATGTGGCGGTGTCGGTGCTGGCGCCGATCTCGACCCGAATGGCGGAGTTCCTCGCCGATCCAGGCGAAATCGACCGCATCCTCGGTCAGGGCGCGGTGAAGGCCGAGGCGATCTCGGCCCCGATTGTCGCCAAAACCCGCGAAATCATGGGCATGATCCTGTCGCGCTAAGCCTGTCGGCTCTGCGCCATTTCCGGTCGGCAATGACGTCCTCGCCGTCAACCAGGCCGTCAGGGCGCGGCTCGGGACCACGTCATCGCCGGAAACCGCCGCCTTTGTGTCCGCCGTCGGCCGGGACCGCGAGACGATCCATTCCGGCTGTTCTCGGCCGCCAGCGACAACGTCCGCCAGCCGCGGGCTGATCGTCGCCCCGATCACGCGTCACTTCATGGGTGCGGTGCCCGGCCCGCGGCCGGTCCAGCGTTCGCACCGGATCGGCCCCGCAGCGAAGACATCATGAGCGGCAAAGCCCTTCGCAGACAGGCGTTTGCCATGGACGAAAATCGCCATTCCGCCGCACCTTATCCGCAGTTCAGCATGGCACGGACACCCGAGTCAGGCAAAGGCCGGTTCTCCGGCCCCTGCTTTCCGGCCCCTGCGCCTTGTTCGCCATGGCGCGCGGTCAATAGCCGACCGTCGCGGCCCCCGCCCGGCGGGGGTCCGATGCGCCCAGAAGGAACCCAGATTCCGGGTCACGCATCACCGATTGCGTGGATCCCATCACCTCCTCCAGCGACAGGACATGTCCCTTTGCCTGCAGCGCGCGCTGGGTATCGAGGCTGATGCCCTCCTCGATGCGCAGCTGATCTGGCAGCCATTGATGATGGATGCGCGGGGCCGCGCTGGCTTCGGCCACATTCATGTCATGGTCGATCATGTTCATGACCACCTGCAGGACTGTGGTAATGATCCGCGCCCCGCCGGGCGAGCCAGTGACCAGCCAGACCTCGCCATCCTTGTTGACGATGGTGGGCGTCATCGACGACAGCGGCCGCTTACCCGCCTGAACGGCATTGGCGTCGCCGCCGATAAGGCCGTAAGCGTTGGGCACGCCCGGCTTGGCCGAAAAATCGTCCATCTCATTGTTCATCAGCACGCCGGTCCCGTCCGCCACCAGCCCCGAACCATAGGAGAAATTGATCGTATAAGTATTTGAAATCGCATTCCCGTCCTTGTCGATGATGGAGTAATGCGTGGTCTGGTCCGATTCATAGGGCGCGAGGCCGGCAGGCCTGATCTGCTCGGACGGAGTCGCGAAACTGGCGCTGATCTTGTCACGCATGTCGGCGGCGTATTCCTTGCTCATCAACGCGTCGATGGGGACATCGACGAAATCGGGATCGCCCAGATATTCGGATCGGTCGGCATAGGCCAGCTTCATCGCCTCGGCCATCAGATGCAGCGTTTCAGACGAGTTCTGCCCAAGCGCGCCGATGGGATAGCCTTCCAGCGTGTTCAGGATCTGGATCAGGTGCACCCCGCCCGATGACGGTGGTGGCATCGAGACCACCTCATATCCACGATAGGTGCCGCGCACCGGTTCGCGCGCAACGGCCTTGTAGGCGGCCATGTCCTCGGCGGTCATGTTGCCGCCCGCCTCGGTCACGGATCTGGCGATCGCCTCGGCCATCGGCCCCTTGTAGAAACCATCCGGGCCTTCGGCGGCAATGGTTTTCAGGGTCTTGGCGAGATCGGCCTGCACCAGCGTATCGCCCGGCCGATACAGCGCGCCGCCTTCCTTGTAGAAGATCTTCGCGGCAGACGGATATTTCGTCAGCCGTTCCTTCATCGCCTCCAGGCTGTCGGCAAGGTCGGGGGTAACGGTGATCCCCTCCTCGGCCAGTCGTATCGACGGCGCGATCACATCGGCCCAGTTCATGCTGCCAAATTGGTCCAGAACCATCTTCATCCCGGCGACTGTCCCCGGCACGCCCGACGCCGCGCCGCTATAGCGTGACAGTTCGCTGTCGGCATTGCCTTCGGCATCCAGGAACATGTCGCGGCTTGCGCCTGCGGGGGCCATCTCGCGATAGTCGATGGCGTGCGTCTCGCCGGTTTTGGCATCATGCACCAGCATGAAGCCGCCGCCGCCGAGGTTGCCCGCGCGCGGCAGCGTCACCGCCAGCGCGAAGGCCACCGCCACGCCCGCATCCACCGCATTGCCGCCCTGGGCCAGAATGTCGCGCCCGACCTCGGCAGCGACCTGTTCCTGCGCCGAGACCATTCCATTGGCCGCCCAGACCGGATGCATCCGGTCCATGCCGGAATAAATCGCCGCCTCCTGCGCGCTGGCAGGCGCAGCCAGAACCGCCAGCGCCAATGCCGCCGCGCCCACCCGCCGGAAATCCATCACGGACAACATGCCCTTCCCTCCTTCAATGCCATGAACAACGCGCTCAGTCGAAGGGCGATGACGCGGTGCGTCAAGGGAAATTGTCCCGATAACAGCCCGGCTCAGCGGCCCTTGGCAGGCTTGCAGGCCAAATGCGTCACCGCAAGGCCCCCGCAAGCGGAAGGATGTTTCAACACAGAAATGTCTGGAAACTTATTGGCGGACCCGGAGCGATTCGAACGCCCGACCCCCAGATTCGTAGTCTGGTGCTCTATCCAGCTGAGCTACGGGTCCGCTGTAGGACGGTGATTTAGCGATGCCGGATGGGGGGCACAACCCCCAAAATGGCACAAAATTCACTCGGCTTCAAAATTCTCGATCAGGGCGCCGCGCGGCAGTGTAATCGTGAAGCAGGTGCCGTTTTCATCGGTGCGCTGAAGCTCCAGCTTGCCGCCGTGGCCGCGGATCAGGTCGGCCGCGATGGCGAGGCCAAGGCCAGTGCCCCCCTTGCGCGTGGTGCCGGTGAAGGGCTTGAACAGATAGTCCTGCGCCTTCTGCGGCAAGCCCGGTCCATTATCGCCCACGCGGATCTGCCAGTCGTGATCGGTCTCGGCGCCGGCAATCTCGATCGTGCCGGGCCGGCCTGCGGCCTCGATCGCCTGGCGGCCGTTGCGGATCAGGTTCGACAACACCCGGTGCAACTGATCGCGGTCCGCGCGGATGACCAGATTGGGGCTGATATCGATGACGAAATCAACAAGCGGCGTGCCGTTCGGCGCTTCCGCGAGCAGCGCCTCGGCCTCGGCGATCTCATCCACCAGGGCGCGCAGGTCGAAACGTGACAGCGTCGGGGCCGGCTCCTCGGCCTTGCCGAAGGCCAGCGTGGTTTCGCAAAGATTGACCGCGCGGGTGATCGAATTGACCAGCTTCGGCGCGGCCTTGCGCACGGCCGGATCGGCGCTGTCTTCCAGCCGGTCCGCGAATATCTGGCTGGTGGTCAGGATATTGCGCAGGTCATGGCTGATCTTGGCCACCGCCTGCCCCAGCCCGGCCAGCCGTTCCTTCTGCTTCAGCGCCTGGGTCAGCGTCGTCTGCATGGAGGCGAGCGCCGATTCGGCTTCGCGCACCTCGACGATGCGGGCGTCCGGGGTAATGATCAGCCGTGTGTCTTCGGGCGCGGCGGAATAGCTGGCCATATGGCTGATGACGCGCCGGATCGGCTTCAGGATCAGGCGCTGCGCCGCGAGGTTCAGCAGCGCCGCCGTCAGCAGGATCAGCACCGCCGACCAGACCAGCACCGGCAGCCCGAAATCGACCATGGCCTTGCGCAGCGGTGCGGTGGACAGCGTGATCTCGATCAGCTGGCCGGCATGGTTGACCGGGGCGCCAATGACCCGAACCACCTCGTCCTTGCGATCGAAAAGCTGGCGCAGGGCGTCGGCGGCCATGGCCAGTGTCGAGTTGCTGCGCAGATCATAGGTCGCCACGATCGGCCCCGGCAGCGGCGAGGACAGCACCAGTTGCCGCACATCGTCCCGGCGCAGCACGACGTTATAGACGCCGGCATTGTCCAGCAGCTCTGATTCGAGATCGGTGGTGATATTCTCGTCTTCCGGCGCCGCCAGCAGCGCCAGCGAGGCGATCTGCGCCTTCTCCAGCCGGGTCTGCAGATAGTCGATGCGGAAATTCGACATGGCGGGGATCAGCACGAAAAGCTCAGCCAGCGCCACGAAAAGCAGCGTCAGCGCGGCGAAACGTCCAGTCAGTGTGTCGATCGACCTCATCTGCAGATCTCGTTGCGGCGGCGACATTCGGCCAGCCGGCTGAACACCTAGCCTCGGGACGGGACAAATTCAAACGATTGTGTTCCGATCGGGACGGTCCGGGCAGTTTTAGCGGCTGACGGGCAAAAGCGACGTTGACTCGGGTGCGGGCATGGCCTATTGCGCGGGCTTCGAATAACCGACGCGGTCGCGTGGGGCGGGTCAAGTCATCCGCAAGCCCAGACCCTCCGCGCCCGAGATGGAGTATAGAAGATGTCGAAGCGCACGTTCCAGCCGTCGAACCTGGTTCGCACCCGCCGTCACGGCTTTCGCGCCCGCATGGCGACCAAAGGCGGGCGTCTGGTGCTGAACCGCCGCCGCGCCAAGGGCCGCAAGCGCCTGTCGGCCTGATCTGACGGGCCTTGCCGGACGCGCCCAGGCGCGTCAGTCAGGATATGACGATGCCGCCGCATCCTTCCTCACGCGCTGATGTCAGCCTTGCGGGAAATGATGCGACGGCTTTCGTCGTTGAACCGGGCAGCTTCGCGGTTCTGCGCAAGCGGGCGGATTTCCTCAAGGCTGCGCAGGCGCGCCGGGCCGGAACGACGGGATTTCTGCTGCAGGCCCGCCCCCGCCACCCGGAGGAGCCGTCCGAAGCGCCCATCCGCGTGGGGTTCACCTGCTCGAAGAAGATCGGCAACGCGGTCGCCCGCAACCGGGCCAAGCGGCGCCTGCGGGCCTTGGCGCGCGAGGTGATGCCGCGCGCCGCGCAGCCGGGCTGGGACTATGTCCTGATCGGACGACCATCCGAGACGGTGTCTCGTGATTTCAACGCACTGCGCGACGATCTTCAAGGCGCCCTGCGCCGCGTCCATGCGCCCCAATCCCCCAAGAACGCACCTTCGCGCCCCGATGGCAGGCCCGCGAAATGAGCCCGCTCGCCCATCTCGCCGCCGTGCCGGTGCGGGCCTATCGGCTGCTGCTCAGCCCCTGGGTCGGGCATGGCTGCCGCTTTCAGCCCACCTGCTCCGCCTATGCCTTGGAAGCGTTGGAGCGTCACGGCGCCTTTCGCGGCAGCTGGCTGGCCGCGCGCCGCGTCGCGCGCTGCCACCCCTGGGGCGGCGAAGGCTATGACCCGGTGCCCCCGCCCCGTCCGCACGACCACTGATTTCGCAGCCGCACGCCCGCATCAAGGAACACCGCCATGAACGAACACGCCGGGATCGACGATCAGGAGCCGCTCGACAGCGGGGCCGAGGAGATTCACGCCCTGTTCCACGGCGCCCCGTCGACCACCGCCTTTCGCAAGCTGCGCAAGCGGCTGGTGCGCGAAACCCGCGCCGCGATCGAGGATTTCGGCATGGTCCGCCCCGGCGACCGGTGGCTGATCTGCCTGTCGGGCGGCAAGGACAGCTATACGCTGCTGGCGATTCTGCACGAGTTGAAGTGGCGCGGTTTGCTGCCGGTGGACCTACTGGCCTGCAATCTCGACCAGGGCCAGCCGGGTTTTCCGGCCACCGTGCTGCCCGAATTCCTGACCGATCGCGAGGTTCTGCACCGAATCGAATATCAGGACACCTATTCCATCGTTACCGAAAAGATCAAACCGGGCGGGACGATGTGCAGCCTGTGCTCGCGCCTGCGCCGCGGCAATCTGTATCGGATCGCCCGCGAGGAGGGATGCTCCGCGGTGGTGCTGGGACATCATCGCGACGACATCCTCGAGACCTTCTTCATGAATCTCTTCCATGGCGGCCGTTTGGCAACAATGCCACCCAAGCTGTTGAATGAAGAAGGCGATCTTCTGGTCCTGCGCCCCCTCGCCTATGTCGCCGAGGCCGATTGCGAGAAATTCGCCCGCGACATGAACTATCCCATCATTCCCTGCGATCTCTGCGGTTCGCAGGAAGGGTTGCAGCGCGCGCAGGTCAAGCGGCTGCTGGATGAATGGGAAGCGCGGGCGCCCGGCAGGCGGCAGGTGATGTTCCGGGCGCTGATGAACACGCGACCCTCGCATCTGGCGGACCCGAAACTTTTCGATTTCGCCGGGCTGTGGCCGGGACCGGCGCGTGACATCGCGGAAGACGTGCCGAATCTGCGCGGGCATTAACCGTCCGAAAACCTGTTCTTCCTATGCTGCACTGTGAACGAAACGCGAATCGGGACACAGGATGCGGCCGTTTGAGATAATCATTGCTGTTTTTTCCCGGCTGGCCGCAGGCCGCCACCGGCCCGCACAACCGTCGGTGCCGCCCGTCGCGATACTGCCCGCGGCTGACCCCACCCATCCCGCACGACGGGTGCCGGGGCCACAGTTCCGACCGCAGATCTGCTGTCATACCGGGCAGGTCGCCTCGGTCCAGATCTTCGCGCCCGACCATCTCGGCGGCGACGCAGACGCCCTGCTGCGGCTGGGCCTCCGGCAGTTGAAGCGCTGGGACGATGCGGGGCTGAATGTGCCCTGCATCGCCATCCAGCTACCGCTTGACGTCGCGTGCAGCGCACCCTTGGCCCTGCCCCTGATCTGGGAAATCGACCGGCAGGGGGTCGAGGCGCGGCGGGTGATCTTTACCGCGCCTGACGACCGGCGCCGGGACCATGGACTCGGCGGCCTGACCCTGCTTGGGCGTCATGGCTGCGGGGTGGAGCTTTCCTGTCTGGACCCGGACGGGCTGAATCTTCTCGACGATCAGCCCGTCGTCGCCCGTCTGCGCATCCCGCAGGGCGCGTTGCGCGACTGCCATCTCGATCCCGGCCGGGGCCAGGTGGTGTTATCGCTGCTGGCGCTGGCGGAACGTCACGACCTCCCGACCATCGCGCTTGGCGTTCGCTCGCGGGACGAGCACGGTTTTCTAGCCCAGCTCGGCTGTTCGGTGGTGCAGGGTGACGCGGTCGCGCCCCTTCTCGATGTCGATGGCGCGACAAACTTCCTGCGCGAGCATGCAAAGCCGCAGTTCCGCCACCTGCTCCAGCCGCGCCCCGCGGCCTGAGCGGCGGCCTGTCGCCCGCTGGCCGGGGCAGTCGGGTCGATATGCGGCACTGCGGACACCACCTGTGCGCCGCGTTTACGTGAAGGTCGTTGAGACTGCCCGGAAAAACCTTCGTCAGCGCTGTTGCGGCACCAGCGCGATACCCCAAGCATGGATCTGGCACCCGCAAGATGCGCCGGGCGCAGGGGCGGCTTTCGGATCCGATCCACGCCGCGCGTTCGGTTCCGCAGGCAACCTCCGCCGACCACGATCAGCAGCACCGGGCCCGCGACATGCCCGCCGCGCCTGCGCACCAATGCGGGATTGGCCACTGAAGGGTAGTGTCGGCGGGGACTTCTCCCGCCTTTCCGTCCTGCGCGCGCTGTCGTTCCTCGTGTTTTACCTTGACCTTTGCACGGCCCTTCTGTTGAACCCTCCCCTGACAACAGAGGGCTCGGAAACCGCATGGAAGACAATAACCGCAACTTGATCCTGGCCATGGTGCTATCCATGCTGGTGGTGCTGGTCTGGTTCACCTTCTTCGCGCCCGAGCCGCCACCGCCGGCCCCGCAGCCCGAAGCCGCCACGCAGACCCAACCCGGCACACCCGCCGCGGTCAGCGATGCGACCACCGCCGCCCCCGCAGGGACCGCAGCGGTGCAGACCGGGCCGCAGGATCCTTCGGCCACCGCGCCGCGCGTGAAGATCAAAAGCGACTCGCTCTCGGGGTCGATCTCGCTGGCCGGCGGTCGCGTCGACGACCTGCTGCTGACCAAATACCGTGAGACGCTGGAGGCGAATTCGCCCTATGTCCGCCTGCTGACCCCCACCGACAGCGATTTCGTCGACACATTCGAGACCGGCACCCCGATTGCCCCCGGCGGCACGCTGGAAACCGTGGTCCGCAAGCCCTATTACGCCGTCTATGGGTGGAGCCCGGCCGCCGGCACCGACCCTGCTGCCGTTCCCAATGCCAGCACCGTCTGGCAACTGGAATCGGGCGAGACGCTGACCCCTTCGACCCCGATCACGCTGCGCTGGGACAACGGCCAGGGGCAGATCTTCCGCCGCACTTTCGCGATGGATGACAAATATCTGTTCACCGTCACCCAATCGCTCGAAAACACCGCCGACACCCCCTTCGCGGCCGCGCCTTACGGCATCATCGCCCGTCACGGCCAGCCGGATACGCAGAATTACTTCGTGCTGCATGAAGGTGCGGTCGCCATGACCGATGGCGAACTGTTCGAATCGAAATACAAGAACCTGACCAAGCTGGACCCGGTCGCCCGCGAAGGCCGGGCCGAGATCGTCGACGTGGCCGATAACGGCTGGATCGGCTTTACCGACAAATACTGGATGACGACGCTGGCGCCGAAGCCGGGGCAGCCCTTCACCGCAGTCGCAAAATACACCGACGGCGCCGACATCTATCAGACCGAGACCCGTTTCCCGGTCGTGACCGTGGCGCCTGGCGCCACCGCTGCCAGCGAAAGCTATCTGTTCGCCGGCGCGAAGGAATGGGAAACCATTCGTGAATACGAGAACTCCCCCGGCATCCAGCGCTTCGTCGATTCGATCGACTGGGGCTGGTTCTATTTCCTGACCAAGCCGATCTTCCGCGTGCTGCACTGGCTGAACGGCCATATCGGCAACATGGGCTGGTCGATCATCGCGCTGACCTTCATCCTCAAGGCCATCGTCTTCCCGCTGGCGCGCAAATCCTATGTCTCAATGGCGCGGATGCGCGAATTGCAGCCGCAGATGGAGGAGATCAAGGAACGCACCGGCGAGGACCGCGCGAAATATCAGCAGGAGGTCATGGCGCTGTACAAGCGCGAGAAGGTCAACCCGGCCGCCGGCTGTCTGCCGATCCTGATCCAGATCCCGATCTTCTTCAGCCTCTACAAGGTGATCTTCGTCACCCTGGAACTGCGTCAGGCCCCGTGGCTCGGCTGGATCCGCGACCTGTCCGCGCCCGATCCGTCCTCGATCCTGAACCTGTTCGGCCTGCTGCCTTGGGACGTCCCGGCGCGTGACAGCATGCTGGGCATCCTCTCGCTGTCGCTGATGGCGATCGTGCTGGGGATCTCGATGTGGATGCAGCAGAAGCTGAACCCGGCCCCCACCGACCCGGCGCAGAAGATGATCTTCGCCTGGATGCCGTGGATCTTCATGTTCATGCTCGGCGGCTTTGCCTCGGGTCTGGTGCTGTACTGGATCACCAACAACACCATCACCATCATCCAGCAATACGCGATCATGTCGATGCACGGCCATCCGCCGAACCTGTTCGGCAATATCCGCGACAGCGTGCGCGTGCGGAAAAGCAAGTGACCGGGCGGCTGGAGCAGATCTGGCGCTATCCGCTGAAATCCATCGGGCGCGAGCGGCTGGACCGCGTGTGCCTGACGAAGGGCGAGAAATTGCCCTTCGACCGCCACTGGGCGGTGCTGCACGAAGCCACGCTGCAAAGGCTGGCGGCGGAACTGGGCGACGGTGACCGGATCGCTGGCTGGATGCCTAAATCCGCCTTCCTGCGCGGCGCCGCGGGTCCCGGTCTTCAGGGCATCAGCGGCGGGATCAGCAATGGCAGCCTTGCGCTCTCTCATCCCGATCAGGGCGAGATCACCGTCGATCCCCGCCACCCGCAGGACCGCGACCGCCTGATCGCCTGGCTGCGCCCGATCTGGCCGGCCGACAAGGCCCCGCCCGCACGGCTGGTCTCGGCCCCGGAGGCGTTGACCGACACCCGCAAACCCTTCGTCTCGATCAATTCGCTGGACAGCCTTCACGCCATCGAAACGCTGCTGGGGCAGCGTCTGGGGTTGGAACGCTGGCGCGGCAATCTGTGGGTGGAGGGCTTTGACGCCTTTGCCGAGGCCGACTGGATCGGCCGGACGATCCGCATCGGCGAGGCCCTGCTGATCGTGCGCGAAGCCATCGGGCGCTGCGCCGCGACCTCGGTCGATACGCAGACCGGCCAGCCCGATACCGACATGGTCCGCGCCCTGACCGACGCCTATGGCCATGCCAATTTCGGCGTCTATGCCGAGGTCATTCACGGCGCCGAAATCGCCGAGTTGAACGAGGTCTTCCTGACCGACACCCCTGCCGAGGTCACGCCATGAAAGTCGCCTTCCCCCTCGCCCCCGAACCCGAGGCCGAGGTCGCCGAGGCCGCGCGTCAGCTGTTCGCCGGGCCGGTCGATTTCGTCAAGGGCGTGGTCGCCATGGACGGCCTACCCCCCGCCGACCGTGCCGAGGTCTGCTTTGCCGGGCGGTCCAATGTCGGCAAGTCCAGCCTCATCAACGCGCTGACCGGGCGCAAATCGCTGGCGCGGGCTTCGAACACGCCGGGACGCACGCAGGAAATCAACTATTTCGCGCTTGGCGATCAGGCCTATCTGGTCGACCTGCCGGGATATGGTTTCGCCAAGGCGCCGGTGGCGGTGGTGGCGAAGTGGCAGGCGCTGCTGAAGAACTATCTGGCCGGACGGCCCACGCTGCGCCGGGCCTTCTGCCTGATCGACGCCCGCCACGGTATCAAGCCGGTGGATCACGAGATCATGACGCTGCTCGACCGCTCGGCCGTGCCGTTTCAGGTCGTGCTGACCAAGACCGACAAGCTGGGGCCCAACGCCCTGAAACCCGTCATCGCGCAGGTCGGGGAGGAGCTGCAGAAGCACCCGGCCGCCTATCCCGAACTGGTCATCACCTCCTCCGAGAAGGGCGAGGGGATCGCCACCCTGCGCACCATTATCGCCGGGCTGGACTAGCCCCTGCCCTCAACCTCGCCCGCCCAAGGGACCGCAAGATGAGACAGCAAGACATGACCCGAGATTTCGCTTCTGCCGCCGCTACCCTGTCCGAAGCCCTGCCCTATATGCAGCGCTATTCCGGCGCGGTCGTGGTGGTGAAATTCGGCGGTAACGCCATGGGCGACGACGCCGAAATGGCGAAATTCGCCTCGGACATCGTGCTGATGAAACAGGTTGGCATTCACCCGGTCGTGGTCCATGGCGGCGGCCCGATGATCAACGACCTGCTGGGCAAACTGGGCATCGAAAGCCGATTCGTGCGCGGCAAGCGCGTCACCACCAAGGAAACCGTCGAGGTCGTCGAAATGGTGCTGTCCGGTCTGGTGAACAAGCGAATCGTTCAGGCCATCAACGATGCCGGCGGCCGCGCCATCGGGATTTCCGGCAAGGACGACGACCTGATGGTCTGCGAGCCCGACGATCCCGAACTGGGCTTTGTCGGCAAACCGGTCGAGATGAATGTCCAGATCATCCGCGACCTGTATCTGGCCGGGCTGATCCCGGTCATCGCCCCCGTGGCCACCGGTATGGAGGATAACGAGACCTTCAACGTCAACGGCGACACCGCCGCCGGCGCCATCGCCGGCGCGCTCAGGGCCGATCGGCTGCTGCTGCTGACCGATGTCTCGGGGGTGAAGAATGCCGCGGGCGAGGTGCTGACCGCGATGACCCCCGGTCAGGTCCGCCAGATGATCGACGACGGCACCATTGCCGGCGGCATGATCCCCAAGACCGAGACCGCGCTGAAGGCGCTGGAAGACGGTGTGCGCGCGGTGGTGATTCTGGACGGGCGCGTGCCCAATGCCACCCTGCTGGAGCTGTTCACCGAACATGGCGCGGGCAGCCTGATCCGTTCAACCGAACCACGGGTCAAGCCGCGGGGCCTGCGTCAGGGCGACAGCGGACTGTAAGCGCTGGCAAATCCGGCTGCGCACAGAGTGTTGAATCGCAGCCGGAATTTCCGACAGAAAACGTCCTTTCTGGCGCTTGCCCTGCCTGCACAACCTATGGCAGGCTCGGGCTCATTCGCGTGGCATGAGAGGCCGTTTTTCCAATGACCCCTTCCGGACATCGTCGCCTGATCCTGACCCGCCATGCCAAGTCGGCCTGGGATGATCCCTCGCTGGAGGATTTCGACCGCCCCCTCAATGATCGCGGCCGCCGCTCGGCCCGGCTTCTGGGCGATTTCATGGCCTCGCGCGGCTATGAACCCGAGGAGGTTATCTGCTCGCCTTCGAAGCGCACGCGCGAGACCTGGGACCAGGTCGCCGGCGCCGGGCTGGAGGTTCGCCCCGAGCTGCGTCTCGATGATCGCCTGTTCCACGCCACCCCCGCCACCCTGTTGGAGGTGCTGCGCGGCGCGACCGAATCCACGGTGATGATCGTCGGCCATAACCCCGGAATCGCCGAATTCGCCGCCAGCCTGCCCGCGCGGGCGCCGCTGGACCCGGAATTCCGCAGCTATCCGACCGCGGCCACACTGGTTGTCGACTTCCAGATCGAGGACTGGGCCGATGTGCAACCGGGCCAGGGCAGCGTGATGGATTTCGTGCGTCTCGACGGCCGGTAAGGCCCGAAAGCGGCACCATAAAACAGGCCGGGAAACAGGCCGGGAAACAGGCCGGCGACAGGGGGACAATACATGGGCTATCTGAATTCGCATCCCGATGCGAAGGGCTTCTTCGGGCCTTATGGCGGCGCCGACCTGCCGCCGGTTCTGGTCGAACAGTTCAAGGCCATCGAGGCGGCCTATCTGCGGCTGTCGCGCTCGGCCGATTTCATCAGCGAGCTGCGCTTCATCCGCAAGCATTTTCAGGGCCGCCCGACGCCGATCAGCTATCTGGGCAATCTGTCCGCCGATTGCGGCGGCGCGCAGATCTATGCCAAGCGCGAGGATCTGAACCATACCGGCGCCCACAAGCTGAACCATTGCATGGCCGAGGCGCTGCTGGCCAAGCATATGGGCAAGACCAAGGTGATGGCCGAAACCGGCGCCGGCCAGCACGGCGTGGCACTGGCGACGGCGGCGGCCTATTTCGGCATGGAATGCGAAATCCACATGGGCGAGATCGACATCGCCAAGGAAGCCCCGAACGTCACCCGGATGAAGCTGCTGGGGGCGACGGTCGTGCCGGTGGGCTTTGGCGGGCGGTCGCTGAAGGAGGCCGTGGACAGTGCGTTCCAGTCCTATGTCGCGCAGGCCGACACCGCGCTGTTTGCCATCGGCAGCGTCGTCGGCCCCCATCCCTTCCCGATGATGGTGCGGGATTTCCAGCATGTCGTCGGCATTGAATCGCGCGAGCAGTTTCTGGACATGACCGGCCGGCTGCCCGACATGGTCGCGGCCTGTGTCGGCGGCGGCTCGAACGCGATGGGGATGTTCGCGGGCTTCATCGACGATCAGGACGTGGCGCTGTATGGGGTGGAACCGCTCGGCACCTCGTCCAATCTGGGCGATCACGCCGCCACCATCACCTTTGGCGAGGATGGCGACATCCACGGGTTCCGGACGCTGGTGCTGAAGGATGCCGAGGGCAACCCGGCCCCGGTCCATACTGTCGCCTCGGGGCTGGATTATCCGGGGGTCGGGCCTGAACATGCCTATCTGCACAAGACCGGCCGCGCGACCTATGTCGCGGCGGATGACAAGGAGGCGCTGGATGCCTTCTATCGCCTGTCCCGGCGCGAGGGGATCATTCCGGCGCTGGAAAGCGCCCATGCTGTCGCCTTCGCCCTGCGCGAGGCGCCGAAACATCCGGGCAAGACGATCCTGATCAACCTGTCGGGGCGGGGCGACAAGGATATCGACTATGTGACGGAAACCTACGGATTCGGCGATACCGCCTGAGGCCCGGATATGACAACGCCGCGCCGGTCATCACGACCCGGCGCGGCGTTCTGCAATTCCGGCAGATCAGCTGCCCGAATACAGGCCCTCATAGATGGGGCCGAGCGTATCCAGCTCGAACAGCGAACTGACCGAGGTGCCGTTCCAGATATTGATGATCGCCTGCGCGAACATCGGCGCGGTCGGCACGATGCGGATATTGGGGCAGGTCTTCACCGCCTCGGGCTGGTCGATGGAATCGGTGATGACCAGCGATTTCATCACCGAATTCGACACCCGCTCGACCGCCGGGCCGGACAGCACGCCATGGGTAATATAGGCATGCACCTCGGTCGCGCCGTGATCGACCAGCAGTTGCGCCGCCTTCACCAGCGTGCCGGCCGTGTCGCAGATGTCGTCGACGATGATGCAGGTCTTGCCCTTCACGTCACCGATGACGGTCATGTCGGCGATCTCGCCCGCCTTTTCGCGGCGCTTGTCGACGATGGCCATGGGCACGTCGATGCGCTGCGCGATCTCGCGCGCGCGGGCCACGCCGCCGACATCGGGCGAGACCACCATCAGGTCATCCATTCGGCCCTTGAAATGGTGGCGGATATCCAGCGCGAAGATCGGCGCGGCGTAAAGGTTATCCACCGGAATATCGAAGAAGCCCTGAATCTGGGCCGCGTGCAGATCCAGCGTCAGCACCCGGTCGACGCCGGCCTCGGTCAGCAGGTTGGCAACCAGCTTGGCGCTGATCGGCGTGCGCGCCTTGGCGCGGCGATCCTGCCGGGCATAGCCGAAATAGGGGATGACGGCGGTGATCCGGTTGGCCGACGAGCGTTTCAGCGCGTCGGTCATGATCAGCAACTCCATCAGGTTGTCATTGGCCGGGTTCGAGGTCGACTGGATGATATACATATCCTCGCCGCGCACGTTGTCGAACACCTCGACGAAGATCTCCTGATCGTTGAAGCGTTCGACCCGGGCATCGACAAGGGCCACATTCATGCCCCGATGCATCGACATGCGCCTTGCGATGGCCTGCGCCAAAGGTTTGTTGGCATTGCCGGAAATCAGCTTGGGTTCGGTCATCGCGGGCATGGGGCGGTCCTTCGAGCGGCGGGATTCGGGCGATTGCAGGGGGCTTACCACCGCGTTAGCCTGCCCGCAAACATCAACAGACCAGTTCACCAGCTCGGGAAAGCAAAATGGCCCATATCGACTACTATCTCGGGACGATCAGCCCATGGTGCTACCTCGCAGGCGACCGGCTGGAGCGAATCGCGCGTGAGCACAAGGCCACCATCACCTACAAGCCAGTGGACCTCATGCAGCTGTTCGCCCGCACCGGGGGGCAGAAACTCGCCGATCGCCATGACAGCCGCAAGGATTATCGTCTGCAGGAACTCACCCGCTGGGCCGCCTATCTGAAGCTGCCGTTCAACCTGCATCCGGCGCATTTTCCGACGAATATGGCGCCGTCCTCCTATGCGGTGATCGCGGCGCAGGCGAGCGGGGCAGGCAATGTGGGCGCCCTGGTGCGCGGCTTCCTGCGCGCCGTCTGGGCCGAGAATCGCGATATTGCCGACGACGCGGTGATCCGCGATGTGCTGGCCGCGAACGGTTTTGACCCGGCGATTGCCGACAAGGGCCTGTTCATCGGGGCCGAGCAATATGGCCGCAACCTGGAGGACGCCGTGGCGGCGGGGGCCTTCGGCGCCCCCTTCTATATCGTGCGCGAGACCGGGCAGAAATTCTGGGGTCAGGACCGGCTGAACTTCCTGGCCGACCATCTGGCGACGATATGACCCTGTTCGAACGCCATTTCCCCGGCGCCCCTGACCGCCCGGCGCTGGCGCTGCATTGCATGATGGGCAGCAGCAATGCCTGGACGCCGATGGCCGGCCATCTGGACGGGCAGGTCGATCTGCGCGCCTTCGACAATCCCGGCCATGGCCGAAGTCCCGACTGGCAGCCCGAAGGCGGCATCGACCTGCATACCTTCGTCACCCGTCATGCGGCGGGCAAGATCGACCGCCCGCTTGACCTGATCGGCCACAGCTTCGGCGCGACCATCGCCCTGCGCATCGCCGTGGGCGCGCCCGAGGCCGTCCGCTCGCTGACGCTGATCGAGCCGGTGCTGTTCGCCGCCGCGCCTGCCCCCTCGCGTCAGGCCGAGGATGCGCGCCTCGCGCCCTTTGCAGCCGCGAACGACATTGACGGCATGATCGGTCAGTTCATGTCCGACTGGGGTGCACCGGGCGCGGGCGCCATTCCCGACGATCCGGCCCGTGCCGACCGCTTGCGCAAGCAGATGCGGCTGGTCATGGAAACCAACGCTTTCCTGATGGAGGACCGCGCCGATATCCTGCGCGAGGGCGGCCTCGAGGGGATCGAGGCCCCGGTGATGCTGATCTCGGGCGCGGAATCCCCGCCGATCATCCACGAAATCGCCGAGGCCCTTGCCGCACGCCTGCCCGATGTCGGTCGCGCCACCGTGCCGGGCGCGGGTCATATGCTGCCGCTGACCCATGCGCAGGCGGTCGCCGATCTGACCCGGATAAACCTCGCCCGCGCCTGAGGCGCAGGCGTCAACCGCGCAACGCGGCCAGCAGGGCGTCGACCTCGGCCCCGGTGGTGTTCCAGCTGCACACGAAGCGGACGGTCACCTCGTCCTGATCGGCCTCATCCAACGAGGACCATTTGAAATAGGTGGCCCCCGCCGCCCGCGCCCGGTCATGGGCATCGACCGGCAAGACGGCAAAGACCATGTTCGCCTCGGTCGGATGAGCCAGGCGCGCGCCCTCGACCTCTTCCAGCCCGGCGGCCAGCTGGGCGGCCATGTCATTGGCCTGACGTGCCAGCTCCAGCCACAGGCCGCCTTCCAGCAGCCCGAAGAACTGTGCCGCCAGATAGCGGTGCTTGGACAACAGATGCCCGCTGCGCTTGCGCGTGAATGCCAGCCGGTCGGCAAATTCGGGATCGAAGGCGACCACCGCCTCGACCCCCATGGCGCCGTTCTTGGTGCCGCCGAAGGACAGAAGATCGACGCCCGCGCGATGCGTCAGATCGGCGGGCGCGGCCCCGCTGGCCGCGACCGCATTGGCAAAGCGCGCCCCGTCCATGTGCAGCACCAGCTTGTGCTGCTGCGCGATGGCGGCGATTTCTGCCACCATGTCGGGCATCCAGACCCGGCCCCATTCGGTCGCATTGGTGATGGAAATCGCCCCCGGCTTGCCGCCGCCCAACCCCTCGCCCGCCCAGAAGCCGGCGGCCCGATCCAGCGCATCGGCGTCGATCAGGCCGCCCTCGCCGGGGATCAGGGTCAGCTTGGCCCCGCCGGTGAACATTTCGGGCGCGGCGCATTCCGAAGTCTCGATATGCGCATCCTCGTTGCAGAAGATTCGCTCCCACGGGTGGACCGCTGCCCCCAGCGAAATCGCATTCGCCGCCGTTCCCGTCGCGGTGAACAACACCGCCGCATCGGGCGCCTCCAGCACCTCGCGGACGCGCTCCTCGGCCGCGCGGGTCAGCGCGTCATTGCCGTAGGACGCGACATGGCCATCATTCGCCGACGCAAGTGCCGCCATCACCGCCCGATGGACGCCGGAGCAGTTGTCGGATGCGAAATTCATGACAGATCCTCGATGATGTGATCTTCCCAGTCTTCCTCGGGGATCTCGGCCTCGGACAGCGTCCAGCCCCGGACCGAGGCGCCTGCCCTGTGCACCGCCTCGCGATCGCCGCTGATCAGGTAATGCCAGTCCGGCAGCGGCCGCCCCTCGTGCCGCAGCCTATAGGCGCAGGTCGCCGGCAGCCAATAGCTGATATCCTTGATCTTGTCGGGGGTGAGGGTGACGCATTCGGGAACATAGTGGTGCCGCGTCTCATAGCGGGTGCATCGGCAGGTCTGCCCGTCCAGCAAGCGGCAGGCGATGCGGGTGAAGGCCAGTTCGTCGGTGTCCTCGAATTCCAGCTTGTTCAGGCAGCATTTGCCGCAGCCGTCGCACAGTGCCTCCCATTCCTGCGCATCGAGATCACGCAGCGGCAATTCCCAGAAACCGGGCCGCATCAGGGGGCCGACAGGATGGCGCGGGCTTCGGCGCTGTCGCGGTCCATCTGCTCGATCAGCGCGGGAAGCCCGTCGAATTTCATCTCGGGCCGCAGATATTCGACCAGCGCGACCGACAGGTGCTCGCCATAAAGATCGCCATCGAAATCAAACAGGTGGACTTCAAGGTTGGGACGATTTTCGCCGAACATCGGCCGCACCCCAAGGCTGGCCACGCCCGGCCAACAGCCCTTGTGCGGGCCGCCCAGCACATCCGCCAGCACCGCATAAACGCCGAGCTTCGGCAGGTGCAGCCCGTCCACCGACATGTTGGCGGTCGGATAGCCCAGCTCGCGGCCGCGCTTCTCGCCATGCAGGACCTCGCCCTCGATCCGGTGCCAGTGACCCAGCATCCGCTCGGCATCGCGGGTCCGGCCTTCCGCCAGCGCCTGCCGGATCGCGGTCGATGAGAAGTCGCGGCCGTCCTCGCCCACCAGCGGCGCCACGGTGACGCCGAAGCCGAACCGCTGGCCCAGATCGCAGAGCGTATCGCAATCGCCTGCCCGGCCGTGACCGAAGAAGAAATCCTGCCCGACGGTGACATGGGCGACGCCCAACCCCTCGACCAGCACATCGCGGGCGAAGGCTTCGGGCGTCAGCCCGGCCAGCACCGCGCCAAAGGGCAGCTGATACAGGTGATCCACCCCCAGACGGCGCAGGCGGTTGGCGCGGGCCTCGGCGTTCATCAGCCGGAAGGGGGGCGCCTCGGGGGCGAAAAATTCGCGCGGATGGGGCTCAAAGGTGATCACCCCGAGCGGCGCATCGCAGGCGGCGCGCGCCGCATCGATGACCGCACGATGGCCGCGATGTACCCCGTCGAAATTGCCCATCGCCACCGAGGCGCCCCGCGCCGATGCCGGCAATCCGGTCCAATGCTGATGGATATGCAATGCGCCCCCTTCCGGGGCCGGCCCGGCATGGTCAGTCTGTGGCGGACGGGCCGCCGTTCCCTGCATATCGCGCAGGCGTGGTCCGGTTGCAAGCCGCGCGGGCAACCCGGCCAGCAGCGCCAGCGCCTCGGCGCGCCGGGGACGGTCCGGCTGCGGGTCCGTGATGAAGGGCTGCGCGGCCAGCCGGGCAATCCAATCCGCGGGCAGGACGGCCTGCCGCGCACCAGCCAGAACCAGCCCCAGATACCAGTCGAAGGGAAGCATGCCGGGGGCGCGGAACTGCGGCGGGGCCAGATAGGCCATTGCCCGCTGGCCATCCAGATCCAGCATCACCCGGTCATAGCCACGGCCAAGCCCCTCGATCTCGTCCAGAAGCGCCAGATCCGCAGCGGCCAGATCGAACAGAACCCCCTGCACGCCGGGACCGCCCGCGATCAGCGTGGCCTTTCCCGATCCGTCCTGCCCGATCTTGTCGAACGCCAGATCAAAGCCCGCGGCTACGACCCGCCCGACCATCCGGGCCGAAGCGCAGCGCGCCCGAAGCCGCGCCGCCAGCATGTTCGAGCCATAGGCGAAATAAAGCGCCACTCAGCGCAGCCGGCCCATTGCAAAGGTGGGCATGATCATCTGCGGACGCAGCCATTCCTCCAGCAGCGGCGCCTCGGGGGCTTCGACATCCGCGCCCATATGTTCGGCCGCCAGACCGCCGGTGATGAAGAGTGAATCCAGCCCCTCGCCCACCGCGCCGGCGATGTCGGTCCTGATTCCGTCGCCGATGCACAGCACGCGCGCGCCGTCCCTGAGGTTCAGCTTGCGCCGCGCCAGATCATAGATCGGCGGATGCGGCTTGCCGAAATAGAGCGAATCGCCGCCCATATCGGTATAAAATTCGGCGATGGCTCCGGCGCAGTAGATCCGCCGCTCGCCCAGATCGACGACGATATCGGGATTGGCACATAGCAGCTTCAGCCCCTCGACACGCGCCAGCATCAGGCGGGTGCGATAATCCTCGGGCGTCTCGGTGTCCTCGTCGAAAGGTCCGGTGCAGACGATGCCCTCGGCCTCTGCCAGCGGCACGCGTTCGATGGGCGGTGCGTCCTTCCATTCGGGAGGCACGTCAAAAAACGCGTCGTCCTTCGCCGGCCCGAGATGCCAGACCTTGTGGCCCACCGCGCCCGCGAACATTGCGTCCTGCGCCGCATCGCCCGAGGTCACGATCACATCCCAGGCGTCGCGCGGAATCCCCAGCCGCCCGAACGAGGCCTCGACCTGCGCCGCCGGGCGCGGCGCATTGGTCATCAGACAGACCTGGCCACCGCCGCGTCGAAATTCCTGCAAGGCCGCAATAGCCGCGGGATATGCGGTAATCCCGTTATGCACACAGCCCCAGAGGTCGCAAAACAGCACGTCGTAATCGGTGGCAATCTCGGCAAGCGATCCGATGATCCGCGTCATTCATTCACCCTGGTCAAAATATCCTCGGGGGTCCGGGGGCAGACAGCCCCCGGCCTCACGTCTCTGATCGCTGTGTCAGATCACAGTTTCAGCGACGGGATGATCTGCTTCTTGCGCGACATGATGCCCGGCAGCACGACCGTATCGCCCGCAACCGGCACCCCGAAGGACGCTTCGGCCACCTGCTTGACGTAAGCGTTCGGCACCAGCAGCGTCGCCTCCTCGTTCAGGATGTCGACGACGAACAGCAGCACCTCGTCGGCGCCATCGGCCGCGGCCACGCCGGGCATCGCCGCCATCAGCGCGTCCTTGCGCGCCAGCAGCACCGCGGGCGAGGTGGTTTCCAGAACCGAGACGCGCAGCTTCTTGCCGTCCAGTTCGAATTCCTTGCTGTCCATGCGCAGCAGATCGGCATCGGCGAAGGCCGACACATCCGATTTCGCCGCGAACATCTCGGCTGCGAATTCGGAAATGTTGATGCCCAGACCATTGGCCAGCTTTTCCGCCACGGCGCGGTCATGCGGGGTCAGCGTCGGGCTACGGAACTCCAGCGTGTCCGACAGGATGCAGGTCAGCATGACGCCTTTCACCCAATCGGGCGCGGCGGCCAGATCGTCACCGATCAGGTCGTGCATGATGGTGGCGGTGCAGGCCAGCGGGCGGATGGTGATATTGATCGGCGTGCGGGTCTTCAGGCCGCCGACCAGCATGTGATGGTCGATGATCTCCAGGATCTCGGTCTCGTTGATCTGGGCGGGCAGCTCGGCCGGGTTGTTGGTATCGACCACGACGACCTGATCGCCGGCGGCCAGATCGGTCACGATCTCGGGCATGGGCTGGCCCCAGCGGGTCAGCATCCAGGCCGCTTCGGTATTGGGCGCGCCCTGCAGGATGGCGCGCGCGGGCGTCTTGCGGATCTCGTTCAGATACCACGCCCAGATGATGGGCGAGCCGGTGGCATCGGTATCGGGCGATTTATGGGCGAGAACGGTAATCATCACATGCTCCTCGGCAGAATTTGGCGATCCCTACCCCGGCACGGGCGCAAAGTCCATCATCGCGGGGGCGACGAGGGAGGGCGCGGCCCTCACTGGCCGAGACTTGATGCCGCGCCGACCGCAAGCGCCACGATCACCGTGTTGAAGAAGAAGGCCAGCACTGAATGGGCCAGCGTGACCCTGCGAAAGCGGCGGCTGCGCAGGCTGACATCGGCGGTCTGGGCGGCGACCCCGATGGTGAAGCTGTAATACAGGAAATCCCAGATATCCGGGTCGGGTTGACCCGGCCCGAAATCCAGCCCGCGCGCATCCTTGCCGTCGCCATCGCGCGCATACCACATGCTGGCATAGTGAAAGGCCATCACCGAATGCAGCATCGCCCAGCCGAGCGGGATCGACATCAGCGCCAGCCAGACCCGGAGCGCCGAGATACCATCCGCGGCACGCAGGGTCTGCCCGATCCCGTAAAGGCTGAGCAGGATCGCCCCGAGCGCGATCAGCATGATGATCGGCATCCCCTCATCCTCGGTATCGCCGCGGCGCAGCAGCGCGGCGCGATCGATGCGCGGCAGAGTGAGCATGCTCCAGCACAGAAAGATCGCCGAAAACAGATCAGCGCCCAGCAGGATGCGGTCGGGGCCGGGCAGCGATACGGCGGCGAACCCGACCAGCAGACCGATGGCGGCCGAGATCAGGAAATGCAGATGTCGCCGCAGATCCCCGATCATCGTCAGGCCAATGTCTGCTGATGCGCGATCAGCCGCCAGCCGCCCAGACGGACCCAGGCGGAACTGCACAACACCCGGCGCGGCGGGGTGCCCGTGCGCAGCGCCTCGGCCCGGTAGGCGAGCACGACGACATCATCGCTTTCCGCGACCCGACGGTCGGTCATGGTCACCCCGTCCCATCGCGTCGCCTGTGCCAGCCCGTCGATGATCTCCTGCCCCTGAAGGAGGCCTTCGGGAAAGACCATGATGCAGTTCGGCGCCATATGACGGGCCGCCTCGGCCGCACCGCGCAGCCACCAGGCTTCTTCCAGCTTCCAGAGTCCGTCCGGCATCACTCGCCCTTTTCGATTGTCCAGCCAGCCTTTTCCAGCAGCCGCAGGACGCCGTTTTCGCCCGGCAGATGCAGCGCCCCGAAAGCCGCGACAACGCCCTTGTCCCTGGCGGCCGCCGCATCCGCCGCCGCCGTCAGCGGCGCGATCCAGCTTCGGTTGCGCGCATCCATCAGCAGCACCTGCGCCTCATCCGTCAGCCGGTCGACCTCGGCCTTCGGCAGGCCGGAATTGCGATAGGCATCGATACGACCGAATTCCCAGATCTGCCAGACATCGCCGGCGAAATAGGCATCCGTCATCGTGGTCGCGTAATCATCCGCGTGCTGGGCCGCCGGCAGTGTATAGACGATCATGTCGAGCTCCTGCTGCGGGGTCAGGCCGCCAAACAGCTTCAGCACCGTATCCCACGGCTCCAGCGCCACCACCGGGATGCCCGCGCCTTCGGCCTCGGCCATCAGCTGCCAGTCGAGGCCGTTCGCCGCGCCGGTTGCCGCGACCTGCTGCAGCATGCAGGGCGACATGCCCATCATCATCGCGACATACCAGGGCCGCATCTTCGAGGCGACGATCGCCGGAATCCCCCGATCCGCCAGCGCGGCCGAGATGGCTTTCCATTCCTCCGGCTGCAGCCGTTCGGGCAGGGTCGGCCCGGTCGGGTCCATCATCAGCGCCGGATCGGCCAGCATGGCGGATTTCAGCTGTTCTTCTTCCTTGGGGCCAAGTTCGACCAGCAGCGCATCGGCTTCGGCGATCACCGGCGCCAGCCTGGCGCGCATGGCCGCATGGCGGGGGTCGTCGAAATGATAGGTGCCGACCATGGTGATCCGCGCCTTGCCCTTGCGCGCCTGCCACAGGATTCCCTGATGAAAGGGCACGGCGTCGGTGGCGCTGCGGATGGCGGCGCGGTCGGCCGCGGGCAGCGCCGCCAGAAGGTTGCTGCCCGCACATTCGGCAGCATGCGCGGCAGGGGCTGCAAGGCCGATCAGAAGGGCGGCGATAAGGCGTTTCATGGCAGGCTCCGTCACTGTCGGATGCAGGCTTCCACAGCCGGCCAGCAAAGACCAGCCGGCATTGAGAATTTTCGCGGACCATCCCGTTGACAGCCGCGTGACCGGAGCCTAGATCGGCGTCACTGGCACTCGCAACCAGTGAGTGCCAACCGACACTGCAACCTGAAACACCGGAGTGTTCACTATGGCTTTCAAACCGCTACACGACCGCGTTCTGGTCAAGCGCGTCCAATCGGACGAGAAGACCAAGGGCGGCCTGATCATCCCCGATTCCGCCAAGGAAAAACCCGCTGAAGGTGAAGTCGTCGCCGTCGGCGAAGGCGCCCGCAAGGATTCGGGCGAGCTGATCGCGCCTTCCGTCAAGGCCGGCGACCGCGTCCTGTTCGGCAAATGGTCGGGCACCGAAGTGACGCTGGACGGCGAAGAGCTGCTGATCATGAAGGAAGGCGACATCATGGGGATCATCGGCTGATCGCCGGTCCCTTTGTAAACGCTTCAATTCACAAGACATTCTAGGAGAGTACACATGGCTGGCAAGGACGTTAAGTTCGGCACCACCGCGCGCGATTCGATGCTGAAGGGCGTCAATATTCTGGCGGATGCGGTCAAGGTCACCCTGGGCCCGAAAGGCCGCAACGTGGTCATCGACCGCTCCTTCGGCGCGCCCCGCATCACCAAGGACGGTGTTTCGGTCGCCAAGGAAATCGAACTGACCGACAAGTTCGAGAACATGGGCGCCCAGATGGTCCGCGAAGTCGCTTCGCGCACCAATGACGAGGCCGGCGACGGCACCACCACCGCGACGGTTCTGGCCCAGGCCATCGTCAAGGAAGGCATGAAGGCGGTTGCCGCCGGCATGAACCCGATGGACCTGAAGCGCGGCATCGACCTCGCGACCTCGAAAGTCGTCGAATCGATCAAGGCTGCTTCGCGTCCGGTCGAGGATTCGGCTGAAGTCGCGCAGGTCGGCACCATCTCGGCCAATGGCGAAGAAGGCATCGGCAAGATGATCGCCGAAGCCATGCAGAAGGTCGGCAACGAAGGTGTCATCACCGTCGAAGAGAACAAGGGCATGGAAACCGACGTCGAAGTCGTCGAAGGCATGCAGTTCGACCGTGGCTACCTGTCGCCCTATTTCGTGACCAACCCCGACAAGATGGTCGCCGATCTGGAAGACGCCTATATCCTGCTGCACGAGAAGAAGCTCTCGTCGCTGCAGCCGATGGTCCCGCTGCTGGAAGCCGTGATCCAGTCGGGCAAGCCGCTGCTGATCATCGCTGAGGACGTTGAAGGCGAGGCTCTGGCCACGCTGGTCGTCAACAAGCTGCGCGGCGGTCTGAAGATCGCGGCTGTGAAAGCTCCGGGCTTCGGTGATCGCCGCAAGGCCATGCTGCAGGACATCGCGATCCTGACCGGCGGTCAGGTCATCAGCGAAGATCTGGGCATGAAGCTGGAAAACGTCACCATCGACATGCTGGGCCGCGCCAAGAAGATCACCATCAACAAGGACACCACGACCATTGTTGACGGCGCCGGCGACAAAGCCGAGATCGAAGCCCGCGTGGCCCAGATCCGTCAGCAGATCGAGGAAACCACCTCGGACTACGACAAGGAAAAGCTGCAGGAACGCGTGGCCAAACTGGCCGGCGGTGTTGCCGTCATCCGCGTCGGCGGCATGACCGAAGTCGAAGTGAAAGAGCGCAAGGACCGCGTCGATGACGCGCTGAACGCGACCCGCGCGGCCGTTCAGGAAGGCGTTGTCGTCGGTGGTGGCGTGGCGCTGGTTCAGGGCGGCAAGGCTCTGGACGGCGTGAAAGGCGCCAATGCCGATCAGGAAGCCGGCATCGCCATCGTGCGCCGCGCGCTGGAAGCCCCGATGCGCCAGATCGCCGAAAACGCCGGCGTCGACGGCGCTGTCGTGGCCGGCAAGGTCCGCGAGTCCTCGGACAAGGCCTTCGGCTTCAACGCCCAGACCGAAGAATATGGCGACATGTTCAAGTTCGGCGTCATCGACCCGGCCAAGGTCGTGCGCACGGCGCTGGAAGACGCGGCCTCGGTTGCCGGTCTGCTGATCACCACCGAAGCCATGGTCGCCGAAAAGCCCGAGCCGAAAGCGGCCGGCGGCGGCATGCCCGACATGGGCGGCATGGGCGGCATGGGGATGATGTAATCCCCTGCCCTTCGTGGCAGAAACGAAAGGCCGTCCTTCGGGGCGGCCTTTTTGCTGAGCGCATTGCACGCCCCCGGCGGCGTGACTCGGCCGGAAATATCCCCGATAGTCGGCCTGAACCGATCAGGAGGCGCGGATGGCGGAGAGCAGAGCGGAGTATCAGGCGATCGAGGCGCGCTCGCTGATCGTCGCGATGTGGGGCAACCTGTTCATGGCGGCCTGTGGGGTCGTGGCCGGCTTTCTCAGCAATTCCAACGCGATCATCATGGACGGCCTGTTCTCGATGGTCGGGTTCGTGTCGCTGTTCCTCGCCCGCCGCATCAGCCGGCGCGTCGGCGCCGGGCCCGACCGGCAGCGCCCCTTCGGCTATGCCGCGGACGAGGCGATCTTCGTGACCTTCCGCGCGCTCTCGGTGCTCGGCCTGATCCTCGCGGCTTCGACAAGCGCGTTTCAGCGCATCTACAGCTATGCGCTCGGGACCATGCCGCCGCCGCTGAATTTCGGTATCATGCCCTATTACTATGCGATCATCACCGCGACCTGTTTCGGTCTGTGGTGGATGCATCGCCGCGCCTGGATCAGGACCGGAAGATCAAGCGACATGCTGAACCTGGAAAGCCGGGCGGCGGCCTTTGACGGGGCCATCACGGTGGCGAGCGGCATCGGCCTTGCCGCGATCTATTTCTTCGGCAAGGGGCCGCTGGCCCCCATCGCCCCAGTCGGCGATTCGATCATCGTGCTGCTGCTGTGCCTGTTCGCGGTCGGGGGGTATTTCCGCGAGGTGCGCGGCGGACTGGAAGAGCTTGCGGGCGTCACCGCATCCCCCGACAGCGTGGCGCTTGCCCGCCGCGCCCTGCGCCGCGCCATCGCCGAGGATGGCGGCCGGCTGATCGACCTGTCGATCACCAAGATCGGGCGCAGCCATGTCGTGATGGTCTATTACGATCCCGGCCGTCCGTTGAGCGCAGCCGAGATCGACCGGCTGAACCTGCGGATGCAGGGCGATCTGCACCAGTCGCTGCCGGGGGCGGAGGTCACGCTGCTGGTGACCGAACACCCGCGCCGCTGGCCGGACGAGCTTTGGCCGGCGTAAGCGCGGCGCGCGGGGGCAGAAGGGCTGCTGCAACCATCCCCCTCTATAGATAAAAACCGCAAAGGCCATCCCGAATGGGGGACCTTTCCAGCTTTTATTCCCCTGGACGAAGCAATCGCGTTCACGCAATCTTGGGCTATGACTAAAGCCGTTTTTATCGAATCCTCCCATTCCACCTATGCCGATAAACCGGGCGAACTTTACCATTTTCCAAACAGCTATTTGTCGCGGGTCGAGAAAACCCTGGGCGATTGGGTCATTTTCTACGAGGGCCGGCGCGGTGACGCGAAAGGCTATCACCGCGTCCAAAGGGTAAGCAGTATCGCGCCAGATCCAACCGATCCCACGCATAGTTTCGCTATCATGGATCGGGCTTCCGAAATTGACTTCGAGACCCGTCTTTCACGACAGAAGCCTGACGGAACCCTTTGGGAATCCAAGTTGGCCTTCATGGGGGGAAACAATACCTCATCGGTTCGCCCGCTCTCCGATCAAGATTTTGATGCCATGCTGCGTGCAGCTTTCACTACCACAGTCACACCCGATACCCTGCCCAGACAACCCGATGGATTTTCGGAAGCTGCACCAGCATTCGACTTTCAACAGCGCCCGAAAATTCTGACCACCCGCGCATTGCGCGACGCATCCTTCGCGAGAAATGTGCGCCGCGCCTATTCCGGGCGCTGCGCCATTTCGGGGCTTGAACTGCGCAACGGTGGGGGCAGAGCCGAAGTAGAAGCCGCCCATATTCGACCGATCACCGCTGATGGCCCCGATACAATCCGCAACGGACTGGCGCTGAGCGGGACGATTCACTGGATGTTTGATCGCGGACTTATCGCGGTCGATGACGATATGTCGTTGCTGACGGCGCGCGACAGTATTGCCGACGAGGTTTCCGGCCGACTTTTCAACCCCGCAGGTCGCCTTATCCTGCCGCAGGATCCAGCCCTTAAACCACACCCGGATTATCTGCGCTGGCATCGCGAGCATTGCTTCAAGGGCTAGCCCCTACCCCTTCACAACCCCCTCCACCCCCAGCGACTTGCACAGCGACTGGAACCGCGCCAGCGCCACCTCGCCGAACAGGGCGCGGCCGGTTTTGGTCAGGGTCAGGGTCAGCGTGTTCTTCTTGGGGGACAATTTCAGCGACCCCGCCTCGGACGGGTCGCGGATCGAGAACATGGCGCCGAAGCGCATCGCCTTGCCCAGCACTTCGGCGGCCTGCAATTCGTCCTCGGACAGCATCGCGAACAGCGGCGCCATCGCTGAACCTGCGCGCGAGTTTCGGTAGCGGTGCAGAAGCGCGACGCCCAGAAACACCCGTTCGGGATGCGACAGCGCGGCCATATTGGCGCGGGTGACGTTGTCGAAACAGGCCTCGGCGCGGTAGTCGGGATGGGTGCGCCAGGCAGTGTCGTGCAGCAGGCAGGCGGCGCGGATCAGGCGGTCGCGCTCGGGGGGGACGCCCTCGAACAGGGGCTGCAGGAACTGATACAGCTTCTTGCCGAAGCCGGGGCTGCGGGCCATCTGCTTTTCGGTGAAGCGCGCCGATTCCAGCAGCGGGTCGCGGGCGCGCAGGCTTTCGGACATATGCTCATAAAGCAGCCCCTCGCGGATGCCGAAGGAGGAAACGGCAAGCTCCTTGGGCCTGAAGGTCTCGACCAGCTCGCGCAGGACCATGCTGGCCAGGGGCACCAGCTCCATCCGGGAATTCGAGATGCCGGTCTTCGCACGCAGCGTCTGCAGATCGTGATCGCCGATCCATCTCACCGTATCCTCGACCGCCTCGGGCGTCATGCGGTATTCGTGCAACACGGTCATCGGGTATTTGCTGCGTTCCATATCCAGCCGCGCGATGGCGCGCCAAGAACCGCCGACCAGATAGATGCGGTCGTGATCCGTACCCATCTTCTTCGCCAGACCCTGCATGATCGCCTTGATATGGGCGCGCAGGCCTTCCTCCCCCCCCTGCACCTGCTGCAACCGGAACGGCCCCAGGGGCGAGGTCACGCGCTTGCCGATGCCACCCTTGCCGTCCACCTCGGCCAGTTCCATCGAGTTGCCGCCGATGTCGCAGACCAGCCCCTTGGCGTCGGGCCAGCCCAGCAGCACGCCCTGCGCCGAGAGGCGCGCCTCCTCCTCGCCGTCGATCACGGTCAGCTTGAGGCCGGTTTCGCGTTCGACGCGCTTGCGGAATTCGGGACCGTCCTCGGCCTCGCGCACGGCGGCGGTGGCCACGACGGTCATCGGGCGCACCTTCAGCCCGTCGGCGATGACGGCGAAACGGCGCAGTGCCTCAAGCGCGCGCTCGACCCCATCGGGGTTCAGCTTGCCGGTCGTGGCCATGTCCTTGCCAAGGCCCGCCATGACCTTTTCATTGTAGAAATAGGCGGGCGAGCGCGCCGCCCCGTCGAAGATTACCAGACGGATCGAGTTCGAACCGACATCAACCACCCCGACCCGCGACAGGGCGCGGGCGGATGCGTCCTCGAACAGGCCTTCAAACGGGTCCTGAACCTTCGCCTTGCCGTTCATCGCATCGCTCCTGATTCCGGTCACGCCGCCGTGATGAGTCCGCTTTTTCCTCAATCGGCGCTATGGGTCAAGGCGGGCACGTCGCCCGCGCCAGCCCGGCCGCGCCCTGACAAAGACGGATTTTCCATGAAGAAACGGTGACAGTTGAACAGATCGTCGCGTCCGGCCGGCAGATGGCGCAGATAACGGCCATCCGGCCGCAGGGTCCAGCTTTGCGCCTCGTCGGCCATATTGGCGGCCATGATCTGATTGACGATCTGCGCCTTCACGGTGTCGTTCAGACATTCGATCAGCGTCTCGACCCGGCGCGAGAGATTCCGCCCCATCCAGTCGGCCGAGCTGATGAAGACCCGCGCCTTGCGCGACGGCAGCCCGAAACCGGCGCCGAAGCAGACGATGCGCGAATGTTCCAGAAACCGGCCGACGATGGATTTGACGCGGATATTGTCCGACAGACCCGCAATGCCCGGCCGCAGCCCGCAGATACCGCGAATAACCAGGTCGATTTTCACCCCGGCCTGACTGGCGGCGTAGAGCGCGTCGATCACATCCGGCTCGATCACCGAGTTCATTTTCGCCCAGATCGCGGCGGGGCGGCCGGCGCGGGCATATTCGGCCTCGCGCCCAATCAGTTCGATCAGACGCTCCTTCAGCGAGATGGGCGAGATCGCGATATTCTCCAGGCCTTCCGGCTGGACGTAGCCGGACAGGAAATTGAACACCTTGGTGGCATCGCGCCCCAGCGCCGCGTCGCAGGTGAACAGCGACAGGTCGGTATAGATGCGCGCGGTAATCGGGTGATAGTTGCCGGTGCCGTAATGGGTATAGGTTACCAGCGCATCGCCTTCGCGCCGCACCACGGTCGAGATCTTGGCATGGGTCTTATAATTCACGAAGCCATAGACGACATGCGCGCCCGCACGTTCCAGCCGCCGGGACTGACGGATATTCGCGGCCTCGTCGAAGCGCGCTTTCAGCTCCACCAGCGCGGTGACGGATTTGCCGGATTCGGCGGCTTCGCACAGCGCCTCGACGATCGGGCTGTCGCGGCTGGTGCGATACAGCGTCTGCTTGATCGCCAGCACATTGGGGTCGCGCGCCGCCTGTTGCAGATAGCGGATGACCATGTCGAAGGTCTCGTAAGGATGATGCAGCAGCATGTCCTTCTGGCGGATCGCCGCGAACATGTCGCCATCATGGTCCTGCACCCGTTCCGGCACCCGCGGCGTGAAGGCCGGCCATTGCAGGTCGCGGCGGTCGTCCAGCACCAGTTCCTTCAGGTCGGCCATCCCCAGCAGGCCCGCGACCTCGATCACCTCGTCGGGCGAAACGTGGAGTTCCTCCATAATGGTCCGGCGCAACGCGTCGGGGGCGCCCTCGGTGATCTTCAGACGGATCACGCTGCCCCGGCGGCGGCGCTTCAGGGCGGTCTCGAACTCCCGGACCAGATCCTCGGCCTCCTCCTCGACCTCCAGATCGCTGTCGCGCAGCACCCGGAACGCGCAGGAGCCGGTATCGCGATAGCCCGGAAACAGGCTGGACAGGTTCATCAGCAGCAGGTCTTCCAGCCGCAGAAAGCGCGAGGTGCCGGGCAGCCGGACAAAGCGGGGCAACTGCGCGGGGATCGGCAGCAGCGCCTGCATCCGCCGGCCATCGGATTCGCGCGCCAGTTCCAGCGCCAGCGAGAAACCGGTATTCGGAATGAAGGGGAAGGGATGCGCCGGGTCGATGGCCAGCGGCGACAGGACCGGGAAGACCTGCTCGCGGAAATGGCGGTTCAGGTAATCGGCCTCGGCCCGCGTCACCCGCGAGCGCGAGAGGATGGCGATATTCTCGGCCTCCATCTCCTTGCGGAGGCTGTTCCAGACCGCTTGCTGGGCGCCCATCAGCCGGCGCGCATCGGCGTTGATGATCTGCAACTGTTCGGCCGGGGTGCGACCATCCTCGGAGGGGGTGTTGTTGCCTTCGCGCGCCAGTTCGCGCAGGCCGGCCACGCGGACGGTGTAGAATTCATCAAGATTGGTGGCCGAAATCGCCAGAAAGCGCAGCCGTTCCAGAAGTGGCACGCGGCTGTTGCGGGCTTCATCCAGAACGCGCCAGTTGAAGCTGAGCCAGCTCAACTCACGGTTGAAGAAGCGGTCAGGCCCGGTGATCGAGACCCCCGGCAGGGAAACCGGCGCGGGCGGCGGATGTTTCAGGAAGTCGGCTTGGGTCATCGGACGGTGCAGGAAAAGATCGGGCCATATCATGCGCCGGGGCGATGGCCCTTGTCCAGCCGTGCTACGGAAAAAGTTGACGCCCGGGCAAGGCTTTATCGGCCGGGCCGCTTTCCGGCGCGGTCAGCTGCACCAGCAGATCAGCGGCCATGCTGCGGGTCAGGCCGCGCTGTTCGGAAAGGGCCTGGGTATCGAGCGCCGCGACAAGGCGTCGCGCCAGCCCCAGATCGCGGTCCATGCGCGGCACCAGCCAGTCGATCAGGCCGGGGGGCGGGGTCAACTGGCGGTCGGCCAGCAGCTTGACCAGAACGGCGGCCAGCAGCGCCTCGTCCGGGGCCTCGATCCGGGTCACGGGCATCGCCGACATGCGGCTGCGCAGGTCTGGCAGCGACAGGTCCCAGTCGCGCGGCGGCCTGCGCGCCGTCAGCAACAGCCAGCAGCCCCGCACCGCGCAGAGATTCCACAGGTGGAACAGCGCCTGTTCGGCGCCGGCGGAAAAGGCCACGCGATGGGCGTCCTCGACCACGACAGCGCCATCCTCGCTGGCCAGCAGATCGACCATGTCGGGCCGCAACGCCGCGGCCCCGATCCGCATCGCCCCGGTTTCCGCCGCCCAGATCGTCGCCAGATGGGTCTTGCCCGATCCGTCCGGCCCCAGCAGCAGCATCCGCCCCTGCGGCCATGTCTCGGGCGCGTCCAGCACCGTCATCGCCAGTGCATGGGCGGGCGTCACCAGGAAATCCGCCCGGCCAAGCGCCGGGCGATGGCCGAGATCAAGGGTCAGTTGACGCGCCATGAATCAGGCGTGCGGTCCGCTGTCGGCGGGCGCGGCCAGATCGGTGCGCATGACGCGCAGGGTGCCTTCGGGGACAATCTCGACCAGATAAGGTTCCGGGGTGACCGGCGCGGGATCGACACCGGTATACATCGGGCTGTCGACGTAACGCTCGGCACAGTAGCGGACCAGAACGCCGAGTGCCGCCGCGAGGGGCACCGCCACCATCATGCCGACGAAACCGAACAGCGACCCGAAGACCGACAGGGCCAGCAGCAACCAGACCGGATGCAGTCCGACATGGTTGCCGACGATCTTCGGCTGCAGATAGTTCCCCTCGACGATCTGGCCGAGGATGAAGATACCGGCGACCACGGCGATCCACAGCGGCTGGTCCCAGAAGGTGAAAACGGCCACCCCGATGGCGGTGGCCCCGCCGATCAGGGTGCCGACATAGGGAATGATCCCGAGGATCGCCGCCCCCATGCCGATCGAGACCGCATAGGGCAGCCCGACGCTCATCAGCGCGACCGAGTAGAAGGTGCCCTGGATCAGCATCACCGTGCCCTGCCCGCGCACGAAACCCGACAGGGTGCGGTCGATCTCGGCGGCGAGTCGACGGATCGTCGGGGCCTGCCGGCGCGGCAGCAGCGCGTCGATCCGCGCGACCATGTGATCCCAGTCGAGCAGCAGATAGAAGGCGACCACCGGCACGATGACCAGCAGCGCGATCATGCCGACCACGCCCGAGATCGAATTCAGCAGCGAACTCAGCACCTGCCCTCCCTTCTCGCCGACGAGTGAGGCGAGATTCTGCAGCGACGAATCCAGGGGGCCGCCTGCGGCCAGCAGATTGGGGAAGCGCTGCATCAGAAAATCCTGCAGCCCCTTGATCATGCCGGGCATCGCCTCGACCAGCTGGGTGGTCTGGCGCAGGACGATGGGCGCCAGCAGCAGCAGAAAAGCCACCAGCGCCAGCAGTGCCGCCAGCGTGATGGTCACCACCGCCCAGGTCCGGCTGAGGCCCGCCCGCTCCAGCCGGTCGGCCAGCGGGTCCAGCAGATAGGCCACGCCCGCGCCGATGATGAAGGGCAGGATCGCCTGGCCCAGCAGCCACATCACCAGCAAGAAGACCAGAATGGCACCAGTCCACCAATATGCCTGTTTACGTCTTGCCGACCCCATGATGCACCCTTTGCCGCGCCGTTTCGGTCCCCTATATCAGGGCCATGGTGAAGCACGTCAATCTGGTCAAGCTCTGTGTCGGGGCGGATGGCCCCGAGGATCTGGAAGAATGGCAGCGCCAGCGCTTCGGCGACGCCCCGGCGGCGCATGTCACCCGCATGTGGCCCCGGCGCGAGGCCGAGCTGCTGGCCGGCGGCTCCATTTATTGGGTGTTCAAGGGGGTTCTGCTGGCCCGTCAACGCCTGATCGGACTCGAGGAGCGGCTGGGCGCTGACGGCATCCGCCGCTGCGCGCTGGTGCTGGACCGCGATCTGATTCGCACCACGGCGGTCCCGCGCCGGCCGTTTCAGGGCTGGCGCTATCTGGACGCTGCGGATGCGCCTCCCGATCTGGCCAGGGACCGCGCCCATGACGACTCGCTGCCCGCCGCCCTCGCTGCCGAGCTGGCGGAGATGGGACTGCGCTAAGACTTGACGCGCCCCCTTTGACTGCGGTAACCGGGCGCTGTCGCGGGTGTAGCTCAATGGTAGAGCAGCAGCTTCCCAAGCTGAATACGAGGGTTCGATTCCCTTCACCCGCTCCAGATTTTCCCTCTGATTTCAGAATTTTACGCCGCGTATATCGCGTAGTTTCGAGCGCTCTGCCACGCCTCACACCGGAATCATGCGGGGCGCGTCGCTCAGCCCAGCTTCGCGGCCTCCTCGCGCAACAGGTCGATGAATTCGCGCTGCGCGGCGGTCGGCTCCCACCCCGCGCGCGTGGTGAGGCCGATGGGCCAGGGCGCGGGCGGCAGATCGACCGGCAGCACGGTCAGCGCCTGCCCCTCGCCCAACGTCAGAGCCTGATTACGCGACAACGCGCCCAAATGGTCGCTGCCGCGCAGAATTTCGCGCAGCAGGATCACCGAGGAGGCGACGATGGCGCCACGCAGGGTCTCGGGCGGCAGCAACCCCTCCAGCATGGTGCGGATCGGCACGCCCTGCTGCGCGATCACCCAGGGAAAACGGCCCAAATCCTCGCGGGTGACGCGCACCTGCCGTGCCAGGGGGTGATGCTGTCGCGCCACGATGGCGATGGAATCGTCGAACAGCCCCAGCTGCGCGAGGTCCCGAATCCCCAGCGGGCTGTGCAACGCGCCCAGCACCATATCTATTTCGCCCCGGCGCAGCCCGGCCAGCAATTCCTCGTCGCGTCCCTCGATGATTTCAAAGGGAAAATTCGGCCGGAGCGTCCGAAAACGCAGCATCGCCGCAGGCAGCAGGCCGGCGCGTGACAACGCCCCTGCGCCCAGTGTGATGCGCCCGACCTCGCGCCCGGACAGCGCGGCCAGATCGGTCTCGGCCTGCTTCAACTCGGCGAAGGCCAGCCGGGCGGCCTGCGACAGCTGGCGCGCAGCGCGGGTGGCGATCAGCCCATGCGCGGTGCGTTCGAAGAACTGCATCCCCGCCGACTGTTCCAACATGCTGGCCGAGCGGTGCACCGTTGGTTGCGCCAGCCCCAATTGCCGCGCGGCGAGGGTGAAATTTTCCTGTTCGGTCACTGCGATCAGCGCCGCCAGCTGGGCGCGGGTCGCATGCAGGCGGATATTGCGTGGCATGTCCCCCATGGCCGTATCCAGGAATGCCAGCGCCCGCGCGGCGCGGCGCGCCATCACCTCGCCCGCCGGGGTCAGGAAGATTCCCTGCGGGCTGCGCCGGAACAGCGCCTGGCCGCCATCGCGTTCCAGCTTGCCTATCGCCTGAGTCACCGCCGGCTGCGAGACTTCGCACAGCTCTGCGGTGCGCGTCACCGAATGGGTTTCGGCCAGCGTCTGGAACATGCGCAGATGGCGGATACTGGGTTGCATCGGAACCTCCCGAACACCCTCGAGCCTAATCCCGGCGGCGGCCCTTAACCATGATTCGCTGCCATAAGTCCTTATTTCCTGATGCAAAACTTGTATTCTCAATACTGGTTTTTCGGCGGGTATCGCGCCGGTTCGGCCGACGGCGCGGAAACGGCGCGCGGGCAGGCTGGCGCCGATCCTTTCGACCGGTTGGCGGCAGCCGGCAGTCCCCCCTGCCGGACCATAAGTTCACACCGGAGAGGGAGAGGCCGGGCGAGCCGAGGCCGACAGCGGCTGCACGCTGCGGCCACTCTCCCATCGCCGTCCCGCATCGGTTACAGGGCGCCGATGCCCAAGGCCTCGGCGTGCCCCCGGTCATCCTCCTCGGCTGCAGACTGGGCTGCGCGCGTTTGCGCGAGGCGATGACGGACAGGCTGACGATCACGGCGAGGGTGCAGGTGAGCTTCATCCGCGCCAATGGTCCAACCCCGTTCGCCGCCGCCACCCAGCCCCGCCATGCCTGGCCAAGGATGCAACCGCCGGGTTTCCGCCCTTCCGGGGCCCGACCCTCGCGATCCCGCGATGCGGTGCCCGGATGTCTATGGACGGAACCGGCGGTGTCGAAGATCGGCCCCGGTGGTGTATCCGGTCATCACCGCCTGGGCTTCGATCCGGCTCGGCGGCGTCGCCGTGATCCGGATCGGGATGGGATGCTCTCTCCCGATGGGCCGGAATGTCTTCGTGGCCTGCAGGCTGGCGGCGTGTCTCTGGTCCCGGTGTTCCGGGCGTCATCCCCTTCCGGCTGGGGGGGGGGGCGTCCGGTCCTGATTCTCGTCAGCCGGGGCCGACAGATTGCCTTCTTCATTTCCACTTCCCTGTTCGGCTCATCGCGGCCACGCCGCATTTTGCGGTCCCCTCGCCTTACGACACCAGATGCTGCGGCGGCGCCCGAAAGGACAGCCGCCGCAGCCATTTTCACCAGCCTGTATTGGGCGAAACCCGTGCGGACATTTGACTCGGGCGAACCGAAAGAGGTAGAACAAATGAAGAACTTTCTAGAATCATGTCAGATGAATGCGCCTCTCCACCCTGCCCGCCAACACCCCTGTCACTGCGCCCCCTCCGGCTCGCAGCGCCGAGGTGTTTGCCGCCCCCGATGGGGCGTTTCAGGGCTTTGTCATGGCGCATCTGCAGGGGCCGGTGCTGTGGCTTCAGGACCGGCAAAGCGCGCGGCTGGCGGGGCGCCCCTCGCTGGCCGGGGCGCTGCCGCAGGCGCTGCTGATGCGGCCCGCGCATCCGCGCGACGTGCTGATCGCGGCCGAGGAAGGGCTGGCCTGTCCGGCGCTTTCGGCCGTGGTGGCCGAGATCCACGGCAACCCCACGGCGCTGAACTTTACCGCCACCCGCCGGCTTGCCTTGCGGGCCGAGGCGCATGGCGTCACCCTCTGGCTGATCCGCCATGCGGCACGGCCCGAACCCAGCGCGCTGCGCGACCGCTGGCAGGTGACGGCGCTGCCCTCGGCGCCGAACCCGGACGATGCCGCCGCTCCCGGCGCGCCGCTGTGGCGGGTGGAACTGCTGCGCGCACGCGACAAGCGGCCGGGCGTCTGGGTGGTCAGCCATGAAGCCGGATCGGATGGCGCGCCGGATCGTCTGCATTTCGCTGCCGAACCTGCCCGTAGAACGCCGGATGCGGCAACTGGCACGGGCAGCGCAGCATCAGGCGGCGGCCCCGCAGGCGGGCAGCGCGCCACCGGCTAATACCCCTTTCGCACTGTGGGTCGAGGGCACGCATGGGCCGGTCATTCACGCCGCCAACCCGGTGGCACGCGCCGCCGGGATCACCCTCGGCGCGCGGCTGACCGACATGCGGGCGATCTTGCCCGATCTGCGCGCCGACCCGGCCGATCCGGCGGGTGATGCCGCCGCCCTGGCGCAGCTTGCGCTGTGGGCGCGGCGCTTCTGTCCGTGGACGACGGTGGACGCCTCGGGGCCCGGCGCGCCGGGGCTGGTCATGGACACGACCGGCAGCGCCCATCTCTGGCGGGGCGAGGCCGGGATGCTGACCGCGATCCGCGATCAGCTGGCCGGGCTGGGCCATGCCGCAACCGTCGCCTTTGGGCCGACATGGGGCGCGGCCTGGGCGCTGTCACGATACGCGGCGGGCATCGCCTATGACGGCGCGGCGCTGCATCCGCTGCCGGTCGCCGCACTGCGCCTGTCGGAGGCCACCGCCCTGATTCTGCGCCGGCTGGGGCTGAAGACGGTGGGCGATCTGGCGGCGATGCCGCGCGTGGCGCTTGCCCGGCGGTTCGCGCGCCATGACGCGGCCGACAACCCGCTGATCCGGCTGGATCAGGCCATGGGCCGGCTGCCCGAACCGATCAGCCCGCCCGATCCGCCTGTCCGCTTCCGGGTCGAGTCCCGCCTGCCCGAGCCGGTGCTGGACGCCACCCATCACCTGCCCGATCTGGCCGCCGCACTGTGCCGCGCCCTCTCGGCCGCCGCGCAGGGCGCGCGCCTGTTGCGCCTGTCCGTCTGGCGCACCGATGGCGAGATACGCTGGATCGAGGCGGGCGCGGCCTCTCCCACCCGCGACCCCGATCACATGGTCTTTCTGTTCCGCGACCGGCTGGAGCGGATCGACCCCGGTTTCGGCTTCGACCTGATCGAACTTGCGGCGCCGGAAACCGAAGCCTTCGCCCCCACGCAGCGCGATCTGGGCGGCGCGGCCAACGAAAGCCGCGACCTGCCGCGCCTGATCGATCGGCTGGCGGCGCGTTTTGGCGCGGACCGACTGCGCAGGCCCGCGCTTCTGGACAGCCACATCCCCGAGCGCAGCCACACCGAGACCGCCCTGCACGGCATCCCGCCCCCCATCGCGACGGAGGCGCAGGACCGCCCGGCCCGGATGCTCGATCCGCCCGAGGAGGTCCGCGTCCTCTACGCCGTCCCCGAAGGCCCGCCCGCGCAATTCCAGTGGCGCGGCAAGCCGACCCGCATCACCCGCTGGCAGGGACCGGAGCGGATCGCCCCGGAATGGTGGCTGGACCACCCCGGCACCCGGCTGCGGGATTACTACAAGATCGAGGACGAGCGCGGCCAGCGGTTGTGGCTCTATCGCGAGGGTCTGGCCGGCGACGGACGCGGCCCCGCCCCGCGCTGGTTCGTGCAGGGGGTTTTCGCGTGATGCCCAAGCATAAACCTTTCTGCGGCTCCGATGCTGCGGACAACCGGCCCGCATCGCGCGTAGGCCGGGGCTGGGCCGGATCCTGCCGGAAGACGCCCCGGACAGGACCGGAACCGCGCCGGACCCGCCTTCATGGCGGCATCATGAGTGATGCACAACGGGACGCACTCCCGCGCCGGACCGACCTTCCAAAGGTCTCCTCCTGATGCCCGAGCATGAACGTCCCCAGCGCCCGCTTCTGTCGGGCGACTTCACCCCCAACCCGCCAGCGGGCTTTGTCGAGCTGGGCATCACCACCCCCTTCTCCTTCCTGCGCGGCGCCAGCACCGCGGATGAGTTGGTGCTGACCGCCCATGCGCTTGGCCATGACGCGATCGGGGTGGCGGATCTGAACAGTCTCGCGGGCGTGGTGCGGCTGCATGTCGCCGCCGTGAAGGCGCAGATGCGGCCGCTGATCGGGGCGCGGATCGTGCTGGCGGACGGCACGGCGTTTCTGGCCTATCCGACCGGCCGGACCGCTTACGGGCGGCTGTCGACGCTGATCGCCAAGGGACGGCGGCATGATCTGGACGGCAAATGGCAGGCCAAGGGGGCCTGCGATCTCAGCCTCGACGATCTGGCGGCCCATGCCGAGGGCCTGCAGCTGATCTGGATCCCGCCCGAGCGCTGCAGCCGCGCCGATCTGGCCACCCTGCCCGGCCTTGCCGCGCGGCTGCCGGGGCTGCGCCATGTCGCGGCCTCCTATCTCTATCGCGGCGATGACGTGGCGCGGATCAACCGGCTGGACCGGGCGGCGAGGGCGGCGGGGCTGGCGATCCTCGCGACCAATGACGTGCATTACCACGCCCCCGACCGCCGCCCCTTGCAGGATGTGATGACCTGCATCCGCGAAGGCGTGACCATCGACCGCGCCGGACGGCGGCTGAACCCCAATGCCGAACGCTACCTGAAATCCCCGGCCGAGATGGCGCGCCTGTTCGCCCGCTGGCCCGATGCGCTGGCGCAGACCCGCATCGTCGCCGAGGCCTGCGCCTTCCGGCTGACCGATCTCGCCTATGAATATCCGAACGAAACCGTGCCCGCGGGCGAAAGCCCGGAAAGCCACCTCGCCGCACTGACATGGGCGGGGGCGGCGGAACGCTATCCCACAGGCATCCCCGACAAGGTCCGCGCCCAGCTTCAGCATGAACTGACCCTGATCGCGAAGAAGCGCATCGCCCAGTATTTCCTGACCGTCCATGACATCGTCCATTTCGCGCGCGGCGAAGGCATCCTCTGTCAGGGGCGCGGCTCGGCCGCCAACAGCGCCGTCTGCTTCGTGCTGGGCATCACCCCAGTCGATCCCGCCACCAGCGAGCTTCTGTTCGAACGCTTCATCAGCGAATCCCGCGACGAGCCGCCCGATATCGACGTGGATTTCGAACATGAACGCCGCGAGGAGGTGATCCAGCACATCTATGAAAAATATGGCCGTGACCGGGCCGGCCTGTGCGCGACCGTGATCCATTACCGCCCGCGCAGCGCCATCCGCGAGGTCGGAAAGGCCATGGGCCTGTCCGAGGATGTGACGGCAGCGCTTGCCAACACCGTCTGGGGCAGCTGGGGCGAGGCGCTGGAACATGCCGGTCAGGCCGGTCTGCCCAAGGGCGACAAGCGGCTGGCAATGACCATCCGGCTGGCCGAGCAGATGATCGGCATGCCCCGCCATCTGTCCCAGCATGTCGGCGGCTTCATCCTGACCGAAGGCCCGCTGACCGAGACCGTGCCCATCGGCAACGGTGCCATGCCCGAGCGCAGTTTCATCGAATGGGACAAGGACGATATCGACGCGCTCGGCATCCTCAAGGTGGATGTGCTGGCGTTGGGGATGCTGACCTGCATCCGAAAGTCTTTCGACATGATTTCCGCCCATTACGGGAAGGATCTGACACTGGCTTCGGTCCCGGCCGACGATCCTGCGGTCTATGAGATGCTGTGCGAAGGCGACAGCGTCGGGGTCTTTCAGGTCGAAAGCCGGGCGCAGATGAACATGCTGCCGCGCCTGCGTCCGCAATGCTTTTATGATCTGGTGATCGAGGTCGCCATCGTCCGCCCCGGCCCCATTCAGGGCGATATGGTCCATCCCTATCTGCGCCGCCGCAATGGAAAGGAAGTCGAGGATTATCCTTCGCCGGGTCCGGGTCATGACCCGGATGAGTTGCGCACCATCCTCAGCCGGACCAGAGGCGTGCCGATTTTTCAGGAACAGGCGATGAAGATCGCCATGGTCGCGGCGGAATTTTCCGACGGCGAGGCGAATGAGCTGCGCAAGGCCATGGCCACCTTCCGCTCGCGCGGGACCATCGGGGAGTTGGAGGAGAAGATGGTCGGACGCATGGTAGGGCGCGGCTATGATCCCGAATTCGCCCGTCGCTGCTTCGACCAGATCAAGGGGTTTGGCGATTACGGCTTTCCCGAAAGCCACGCGGCGGCCTTCGCGCATCTGGTCTATGTGTCCGCATGGCTGAAGCTGCATTATCCCGGCGTCTTCGCCGCCGCCCTGCTGAACAGCCAGCCGATGGGCTTCTATGCCCCGGCCCAGATCGTCCGCGATGCCCGCGAACATGGGGTGACGGTGCTGCCCGCCGATGTGAATTTCTCGGATTGGGACAATAGGTTGGAACCCTGCGTCATGGGCGATTCTTCCCCCCAGCGGGGGCGGTCCGCCGCGGGAAACGGGGCGCTTCCCTACCCGCCAGACCTTCCGGCGCCAGCGGAAGACAGCGCGCCGCCCCACCCCTTCGCCCTGCGCCTTGGCCTGCGCCAGATCGACGGTTTTCGCATTGAAGACGCCGCGCGTCTGATTGCGTCCCGCGATGCGCCCTATACCGATCCCGAGGATCTTCAGCGCCGCGCCCCGCTGACTGCCCCCGCGATCCGCCGGCTGGCGGAAGGCGATGCGTTCGGGTCCTGCGGGTTGGACCGGCGCGCGGCCCTGTGGGACGCCCGCGCGCTGAAGGACGCGCCACCCTTGCCGCTGTTCGCCGTGGACGAGGGCGCCGATCCGCCCGTCACCCTGCCCGCGATGCCGGCCTGCGAGCAGGTGGTGGCCGATTACCAGACCCTGCGCCTGTCGCTGAAGGCCCATCCGATGCGCTTCCTGCGCGCCAGCCTGCGCGCGCAGGGCTATGTCAGCGTCCGCGACCTCGGGCGTTTGCGCAATGGCGCTTCGGTCAAGCTGGCCGGGCTGGTGCTGATCCGCCAACGCCCCGGATCGGCCAAGGGGGTGTGCTTCGTCACCATCGAAGACGAGACCGGCAGCGCCAATCTGGTTCTCTGGCCCAAGGTGTTCGAGGCCTTCCGCAAACCCGCCATGACCGCCCGCGTCCTCGCGTTGGAGGGCGGCATCCAGCGCGCCGAAGGCGTTACCCATGTCGTCGTCCACAGCCTGACCGACCGCAGCGACGTGCTGGCCCGGCTGGCCGGCCTGACCGGCCCCGCCCCCCCGACCGGCGCCACGGGACGCAGCCATCCGCGCAACCTGCGGGTGCTGCCGAACTCGCGCGATTTTCACTGATGGACCGTTCCCGGCCGTGCCGGGGCACGCTGAAGCGGCACCACGCCGCGCGCATCAATCGCCAAGCATCCCGCCATATGTGCATGTTTCGGCTGGGTTTCGGCCGCATGATCCCGGCGCAACTGCAGAAGTGGCCTATCCACTGGCCGCGGCCTTCCTCGTCGACGGCCTACCGCCATGCGGCGTCTGGTCGGATGTGGCTGGCGGCAACGGGAGGGGACCTGCAGCCTGTCACGCACGGAATACGGGCCTGACGCTCACCATGATCTTTTGGAAAGCCGGGCGACACTCCCGGACCCAAGGGTTGAATGCGGCCCGGATCGATACGAACGGCGCCGAGGCCGCGCTGCCCGCGACCCACGACATCGGCCCGGCGCGCTAGCCGGCCGAGGCGTTCCAATAGGCGGCCAGATGCGACCGGTCCTTCGGGATATGGCGGAGCACCGCCTGCTTCAGTGGTTGAAGCCGGCCCTTTTCCGTGGCGATCCAGACTTTTTCGGCACCGATTTCGGTCAGCGTCGCGGCCAGATCGGCCTCGCCCGCGGGGCTGTGGGTCAGGCGCAGACCGGGATGGGCAGGCAGCGCATAATCCGCGCTTACCCCGAACAGGTGGCAGTCGATCCGCGCCTCGGGCGCCTGCGCGGCGATGATGCGCGCCAGTGCCGGATAGGCGGTTTCGTCCCCGCCGATCAGCAGGCGCCCCGCCAGCGGCACCCCGCCGCCGCCCGGTCCCATCACGCCCAGTTCCGTCCCCGCCTCTGTCCGGCTGGCGAAATCGCAGATCCGCCCCCCGTCATGGACAAAAATATCCGTCTCGAGCCAGCCCGCATCGACGTCGATGGCCGACACCGTATAGGCCGGCCGGTGCAGATCCTGCGGAAAGATCGCCTGCCCGGTTTCGGACAGGCGCGGCCATTCGGTCGGGCCATCGGGCTGCGGCAACACGATGCGGAAATGGATCATGTCGCGGCCGAGCCGGGCGATGTCGCCCGCGTCGATCCGCATACGCAGGAAATCCGTCCCCAGCGGGCGAACCCATGCCACCCGGCCAAGGCTGAAATTCGGCGGAAAGGCGCCCGCCTGTTCGGGTCCCGTCCAATTGAGCGCCTGCGCCGTCACGCAACCCAAGGCCGCCACATGGGCCGTCGCCGCCTCCTTCAGCGTAAACAGCCAGTCGCGGCTGTTCGCGCGGGCGAAGACAATCACGCCGTCCCCCTGACGCCGCGCGCCATATTCGCCCTGCCCTATCTCGACCCAGGTCGAGCGCCCATGCCCGGAATGCAGCGCCAGGCCGTGCTGTTCGGCCTGGTCGCGCAGCATTTGGTCCAGCACGTCGAAGGCGATGGCGACGGGGGCCTCGGCCTGGAACTGCGGCAGGGGGGTATGTCTCATGCGGGCGTCTCCCAAGTCAGGACGGGGGTGAAATAATAATTCCGACTGAAATTACCAAGTTTATGGCGCATCGGCCCAACGCCCTACAGATCAACTCTGATCGGCAGCACGAAGGACGCACCCTGCCCGTTCGGCGGCGCGGGCATCCGCGGCATCCGCCCCGCTTGCCGCGCCAGGGCGGCATCGACCTGTCCATTTCCGGTCGAACTGGTTACCCGCGCAGAGGCCGCGCCATTCCCCGAAATCGAGACCGAGACCTGAATCGTCACCGATCCCCGACCGCCACCCGGCACGCGCGTGCGCTTCATATGCGAGGCCACCCGACCGCCAACCCTGCTGGTCCAGCTGTCCATCTGCGCCTTGCTGGCGCCGGTGCCGGCGCGTGCCTGACCCTGCGCCGGGCCGCCGCGGCGCTGCGATGTCGCGTTTTCGGACGGCGCGGCGCGCTCGGCCTTTTGGGTCTGCGCGGGCGCGCGCGCGCGGCGGGGTTCTTCCTTTGGCGGCTCGGGCCTGTCATCGCGGCGCACCTGCCGAGGCTCTGGCGCGCGCCGCTCGGGTCGGGTTCGGGGCCGTTCGGAGGCCGTCAGCGCCAGCGCCGATTCGGGCAGAAGTTCCGAAAAATCGGTGATCGGCGGCAGTTCCGTCAGTGGCGGCACCTCGAAATCGGGGGCCGACTCCGGCTCGGGCGCTTCGGCCGGCTCCGGCGCCGGGGCTTCAGCCTGCTCGGGCTTGGGATCGGGTTCGGGCAGTGGCTGCGGCTCGGTTTCAGCCGCGCTTTCCTCGGCCGGGGCAGCCTCGGCGGGCGGCGCGGGGGCGGCGCGTTCGGGCAGCAATTCCGCAAAGACCGGCGCGGGCAGCGTCAGGACAGCATTGCGCTGCGCCGCCCGCTCCACCCAGATGCCAGCCGCGACATGGGCCGCGGCCACCGCCGCGCCGATACCCCCCCAGCGCAGGGCGCCGCTCCAGTTCATGGCGCTGCGTCCGCAGGGACTGCAGCCGCCGGTGTCCCGGCTGGGGGCAACGCCGTGGCGTCCAGACCGACCAGGGCGATCTTGGTATAGGCGTGATCGCGCAGCAGGTTCATCACCTCCATCACCTCGCCATAGCTGACCGCCTTGTCGGCGCGCAGGAAAATCCGGGTTTCTCGGTCACCGCCGGTTTCCGCGTCCAGTTGCGCCGCAAGCGCCTGTTGCGTGACCGGAACCTGCCCCAGCGCCAGCGAGCGATCCGCCGCGATGGTCAGCCAGACCGGCTGCGCGGGCCGTTGCGACGCCGCTCCGCGCGAGGCCGGCAGATCGACATTGATGTCCACCGTCGCCAGCGGCGCCGCGACCATGAAGATGATCAGCAGCACCAGCATCACGTCGATGAAGGGCGTGACGTTGATTTCGTGGTTTTCGGTCAGGGAATCGTCATCCTGCAGTCGACCCGCCATCTCAATCCCTCCCCCGGGGGCGGAAGTCCAGATCACGGCTGACAAGGCGTTCGACACCAGCCGCCGCCTCCGACAGTCGCAGGCGATAGCCGGTGATCTGGCGGGCGAAGAAGTTATAGATGACCACGGCGGGAATGGCCGCGACCAGCCCCAGCGCGGTGGCCAGCAACGCCTCGGCGATGCCCGGCGCCACCACGGCGAGGTTGGTGGTCTGCGCTTCCGAGATGCCGATGAAGCTGTTCATGATCCCCCAAACGGTGCCGAACAGCCCCACGAAAGGCGCGGTGGACCCGATGGTGGCCAGCAGCCCGGTGCCCACGCCCGCCTTGCGGCCCGCCATCGACACGATGCCCGACAGGTAGGAGGCGACCCGCTCCTTCAATCCGGCGGTGCCGGCCGCTTCGATGGCCGGGGCCGATCGGTCGACCTCCTCGGCGGCGGCGCGCAGCATCCGGCTGGCCGGATCGGTGCGCCTGGCGCTGGCGGCGACGGCCTCGGCCAGGGTGGGGGCAGTGGCGATCAGGAGGGCGCTGCGCTGTGCATTGCGTGTTGCGGCCAGCATTTCCAGCAGCTTGACGATCAGGATGGTCCAGGTCAGCACCGAGGCGAAGGCCAGACCGACCATCACTCCTTTGACGACGATATCGGCGCCTATGAACATCCCCCAGGGCGACAGATCATGCGGCAGCATCGCTTCGGGGATCGAGAGGGCGCCCGCGGTCTCGGCCGGCGGCGAGTCGGTCGCAGCCGGGACCGGAACCTGCGCGGCAGCGGGCGCGGGAGTGGTGGCAGCGGCTGGCGCGGCGTTGGGCACCGAGGGCGCCCCCTCGGTGGCCGCAGGTGTTGTCTGCGCCATCGACGCGCCCGGCCCCAGAACGGCGAAGGCCAGGCAGGCAAGCGATGGGAGGCGATGAATTCCGGGCTTCGACATGGCACATACTCGCTTCAGGGTTGCATGACCGGGCGGAGGGCATGGCGGGCATATTTCAAATCCGAGTATTATTGTCAACATCACCCCCCCACCATGCGAGGCCGTTTCGTATCCACTGCATCGGCGGCATTCGCCGCGCCCAGCCGCAGGCAGCGGGTCGGTCCACCCCCGCGGCGCCACGCCGCACTGCGACCGAAAATGGCGAATATGGGCGGGTCCGGCGACAAAAAAATGACAAATTTCCGCCCAAGGCCCTATAAAGATACAGCCATTTCTTGCTGTCATCGCAGCGATGTCTTAACACCCGATGAGTATCATCTTGCCGGATCATTCAGCGTGAAACGTCGTTATTTTCTTGGAACAATCTCGGCCGCCTTCGCGCTCAGCCAGGTGTCATCCGCGCAGGCGCAGACCTCGCCCGCCACCGCCGAGCCGCAGCCCGAGACCGAGTCTTCGGCACCGTTCGGCTTTGAAAGCGTCGCCGCGATCGCGGCAGGCTGGGCGGCACGTGACTGGAAATCGCCGGCCGCGCCATTGAGTGGGCCGTTCAAGGATATCGACTACGACAAGTATCGCGCGATCCGGTTCAAGCGAGACGCCGATCCGTGGAAGGATATTCCGGGCTTCGGGCTGGATCTGCTGTCGCCGGGGATGATTTTCTACGAACCGGTGCGCATCAACATCGTGCGAGACGGCTCGCCGCAGCCGCTGCCCTTCGACCCCTCGGTCTTCGATTTCGATCCGGCGCAGTTCCCGCCCGATGCCGCCCAGGCGCCCCCGGGCGACATGGGCTGGTCGGGTTTCCGCATCCGCAGCGCGCTGAACAAACCCGACATCCTGGACGAGTTGGCGGTGTTCCAGGGCGCGTCCTATTTCCGCGTCCTCGGACGCGGCAGCCGCTATGGGCTGTCGGCGCGCGGTCTGGCCATCGGCACCGGCAGCGCCGCGGGCGAGGAGTTTCCCGTCTTCCGCGAATTCTGGATTCACGATCCCGACCCGGACACCGGCACCATCACCATCCAGGCACTGCTGGACAGCAAATCTGTCGCGGGCGGCTTCGAATTCGTGCTGGCGCCGGGCGCGCAATCGGTGATGACCATCCGCGTGGCGCTGTTTGCGCGCACCACGCTGACCAATTTCGGCGTGGCGCCGCTGACCTCGATGTTCTGGTTCGGCCCCGCCGACGCGGCTGGCCAGGACGATTACCGCCCCGCCGTCCATGATAGCGACGGGCTGCAGATGATTACCGGCGCCGGGCAATGGCTGTGGCGGGTGCTGTCGAACCCGGCCAAGCTGCAGATCTCGGCCTTTGTCGATGACGGCCCGCGCGGCTTCGGCCTGATCCAGCGCCCCCGCGACTTCGCCGAATATCAGGATGCCGAGGCGAATTACGAACGCCGCCCCTCGGCCTGGATCCGCCCCACGGGCAACTGGGGCAAGGGCAATGTCGCCCTGATCGAGATCCCGGTGGAGAGCGAGTTCCACGACAATATCGTCAGCTACTGGCAACCCTCGGCCCCGTTGGAGCCGGGAAACCGCACCGATTTCGCCTATACCCTGGCCTTCGGAGATCAGGTCGTGCCGCCGACCACGCTGGCGCAGGTGACATCCACCCGCTCGGGGGTGTCGATCAACCGCAAGGGCGCGCGCAGCTTCTTCATCGATTTTGATCTGGCCCCTTTTGAGGGCCGCGAGGATCCGCAGGTTCAGGTCAACGCCACCGCCGGCAAGATCGAGCATCCTTATCTGCTGCGCCTGCCGCAGCAGGGGCTGATGCGCCTGGCCTTCGAATATAGTCCGGAAGGAGCGCAGATGGCCGATCTCAGCGCGGTGCTGAAAGCGGGCGAGGTCGATCTGTCGGAAACCTGGCTGTTCCGCTGGTCCGAGGGCTGACCGTTGGAAACAGAATACGACCCGAGCACGCAGTCGCCGCCGCCGCGTCCTGCGCAGGCGGACGATCTGCCACCGATGCCCCCGTCGACCCCGCCCGAGGCGCCGCTGGACATGCCGGTGCAGGACTTTGCCGCCGCCCCGCCGCCCGGTCCCGCCTTTCAGCCCTCCGCGCCTGAAGTGCGGCTGGCCCGGCTGATCGCCTTTGGCGGCGCCGCGCTGGTCACGGCCCTCGGTGCGTGGCAGATGTGGGCGGCCTTCGGCGCGAACATCCTGCCGATGCAATATGTGCTGCTGGCGCTGTTCAGCATCACCTTCGCCTGGATCGGTTTCAGCTTCTTTTCCATGCTGGCGGGCCTTGTGGCACGCCCGTATGAAACCCCTGCCGATGACGGCAACGCCCGCATTGCCATCGTCATGCCGGTCTATCACGAAGACCCCGCCGACAGCATGGGCCTGCTGGCCGCCCTGGCCGATCAGATCGCCGAGGCCGGCATGGCCGACAGGGCCGAGATCTTCGTGCTGTCCGATAGCCGCGATCCCGATAACTTCGTCGCCGAGGCGCTTGCCGTGGCCAAGCTGCGCGAAGACGCGCCCATTCCGGTCTGGTATCGCCGCCGCACCGACAATGCCGGCCGCAAGGCGGGCAATATCGCGGAATTCGTGCGCCGCTGGGGCGGCCGTTATGACCAGATGGTGGTGCTGGATGCCGACAGCGTGGTCTCGGGCGACGTGATCCGGCAGATGTCGGCGCGGATGTCGGCCGATCCGGCGCTGGCGCTGATCCAGACCATCCCGATGCTGGTGCAGGGTCAGACCATCTTCGCACGGGTGATCCAGTTCGCCGGCCGCATCTACGGCCCCGCCATCGCCCGCGGCGTCGCCGCCTGGTCGGGCGATAACGGCAATTTCTGGGGACATAACGCGATGATCCGCGTCCGCGCCTTCGCCGAATGCTGCGGCCTGCCGGAGCTGTCTGGCAATCCGCCCTGGGGCGGCACCGTGCTGTCGCATGACTTCGTCGAAGCAGCCCTTCTGCGCCGCGCCGGCTGGAAGGTCCGGCTGGACTGGGACCTGCGCGCCAGCTACGAAGGCAGCCCGCCGACGCTGCTGGACATGGCCGTGCGCGAACGCCGCTGGGCGCAGGGCAACCTGCAGCATGTCCGCGTCATCAGCGCGAAGGGCTTTACCGCCATCAGCCGCGCCCATTTCCTGATCGGCATGCTTGGCTTTCTGATGAGCCCGATCTGGCTGGCGATGATCGTCGCCGGGCTGATCCTGACCGCCATCGTCATCCTGTCCAGCCCGACCTACTTCCCCAGCACCTATCAGCTGTTTCCCGATTGGCCGACCTTCGATGCGCGCCGGATGATCTGGCTGCTGATCGCCTCGGCGGCGCTGTTGCTGCTGCCCAAGCTGATCGCCGTCATCCGCGCCTGGCGCCGCCCGCTGGCCGCCAATGCCGGCGGCAAGGTCCACATCACGCTGAGCGCCGTGTTCGAGATCATCATGTCCACGCTGATCGCGCCGGTGCAGATGCTGATCCAGACCCGCCAGATCGCCGAGATCCTGATGGGCCGCAACTCCGGCTGGGAAAGCCAGGTCCGCAAGGGCTCGATGCCGCCCTGGGGCGTGGTCCTGCGGCGGCACTGGATTCATGTCGCGGCCGGTGTCGGCATCGGGCTGGTGCTGGCCTATCTGTCGCCCGCCCAACTGATCTGGCTGGCGCCGATCCTGGCCGGCCTGATCCTGGCGCCACTGACCTCGCGGTGGAGCGCCTCGGCCGTGCTGGGCCGCTGGGCGCGCCAGGCCGATCTGCTGGTCACGCCGGAAGAGCGCAACCCGCCACCGGTTCTGACCGCCAGCGTGGCCCACGCCCGCCGCCTGCGCGGCCCGGCAAACGCCACCGCCGAGTTGGGCCGGAACCCTCGCGCGCGGGCGGCCTATACCGCCATGATCCCGCCACAGCCCGATCTGCCGATCGACAGGCGCCTGCCCGAGATTTCGGCCGCGGCCAAGATCGCGGTGGCCAGCACGCAGGGACAGGCGCTCAGCTTCCTTGACCGTGCTGAACGCGCGGCTCTGCTGAACACGCCCGCCCTTCTCGACCGCTGGGCACGACTGCCGCAATGAGCAGAATCCTCGCGCTCGACATGCTGCGCGGCTACGCGCTGGCGGCGATCATGCTCGATCACATGCCGGTCGGCGTGCTGCGCGGCTATACGCTGGCCAATTTCGCCGTTTTCGACGCGGCCGAGCTGTTCGTGCTGCTGTCAGGCTTTCTGGTCGGCCTCGTCTGGGTCGGGATCGAGGCCCGGCACGGGCGCCGCGCCGCGCAATGGCGCTTTCTGCGCCGTGCCGGGCAGGTCTGGCTGGCGCTGCTTGCGGGGGGTGTCCTGTTGGCGCTGCTGTCGCGCGGCCTGTTCGCGGCGGGTTTTCCCCATACCGCCATCTGGTCGGAATATGCGCGCTGGATCGTCGAGTTCCCGGTCGGCTATGTGGTCACGCTGGGCACGTTGTGGATGCAGCCGAACCTGCTGGACGTGCTGGCGCTTTACGTGATCCTGCTGGCCTTCACGCCGATCACCGTGCCGCTTCTGCTGCGTTGGCCCTGGGCTTTCGCCATCGGTTCAGGGGCGCTGTGGGCGGTGTCGGTGCCCCTGAACCTGCACCTGCCGAACCAGCGGGTCGAGGGCGGCCTGCTGTTCAACCCCTTCGCCTGGCAGGCGCTGTTTCATACCGGCATCGCCATGGGCGCCTTCCGCAAGCGGTTCATGCCGGTGCTGCTGCGCCATCGCACCGGACTGACGGCGTTGTCGACGGTGATCGTGATCTATTCGCTGGGGATGGCGCAGCTGTGGCGTTATGGCCCCGAGGGCAAGGCGATCTCGGACGTGTTGTGGGGGCTGGTCGGACCGGTCGACAAGTGGTCACTGGACGGCATGCGCTATGTTGCCATTCTTGCGGCAAGCTGGCTGGTCGCGGTACCGCTGGGCCGTCCGCTGGCCCGGCTGGCCGGGACCGCGCCCGGCCGGGCGCTGGCGGTGATCGGCCGCGGCGGACTGGTGACCTTCGTGGCCTGCGTGCTGCTGTCGGTGCTGGGCGATGCGCTGATGAACACACCGGGACACACGAACTGGCAGCGCCGACTGGCGGTGGATCTGTGGACGCTGGGGGCCTTGTGGTTGGTGGGGGTGCTGGCCGAGAGGCGCAGCGCCCGCTGACGCGATCGTTGCCCCCCTTTTGACCCCGCTGCCCCCGCCGCGCTCGTCGCGTACCTCCCCTCGCGGCGCGGTGGCGGAATATCGCGAGGCATACCATCCCGCCGCAGACGAATCTCTTGATTTTTGGTCCGGCCAGCATCAATTTGCACTCGTTCGCGTCTTCGTGAACACAGCCCCTGGTGACCGGGCCCCTCTGGCGGACGTGGCGGCACGTTCGTGATGTCGGCACTCTCTTCTGACCCGCCGCAAGAGGAGTCTGCCATGCAGACCAATCCGACATCAGCATCTGGCGGTAGCCTGCTGCATTATTTCAAATGGGCCTTCATCGTCACCATCCTGGGCCTGGCGCTTGGCGCCTTTCTGGGCTGGGAGATGACCGGCACGGTCGGCGGGATGCTGACCATCTTCTTCATCTGCTGCGTGCTGGCGGTGCTGGAAATTTCGCTGTCCTTCGACAACGCCATCGTCAACGCCAACAAGCTGAAGGACATGACCCCGGAATGGCAGCACCGCTTCCTGACCTGGGGGATCATCATCGCCGTCTTCGGCATGCGGATCGTCTTCCCGCTGCTGATCGTGGTGGTTGCCGCCAAGATCGGCCCGTGGCAGGCGATGGTCATGGCGGCCAGCCAGCCCGAGGAATATGCGCGCATCATGCATGACGCGCATATTCCGATCGCGGCTTTCGGCGGCACCTTCCTGATGATGGTCGGCCTGTCCTTCTTCTTCGATCACGAAAAGGACGTGCACTGGGTGCGCTGGTTGGAAAGCAAGATGCAGAAATATGCCACCATCCGCGGCATCGAGGTGGCCATCGTGCTGGTCGTGGTGCTGGGATTCGCGCATTTCCTCGATCCCGTCGAATCCGAGGTCTTCTTCAAGTCCGCGATCTGGGGCCTGCTGACCTTCCTGCTGGTCGAGGTGCTGGGCGGCCTTCTGGACAGCAGCCAGGAAATGGTCGCCGCAGGCGCCAAGGGGGGCCTCGGTGCGTTCCTCTATCTGGAAGTACTGGACGCGTCCTTCAGCTTCGACGGGGTGATCGGGGCCTTCGCGCTGACGCAGAACCTGTTCGTCATCGCCATCGGCCTCGGCATCGGGGCGATGTATGTACGTTCGATGACCATCATGCTGGTCGAGAAGGGCACGCTGACGCAGTATCGCTATCTGGAACACGGCGCCTTCTATGCCATCATCGCCCTGTCGGTCATCATGTTCGTGCAGAGCTTCGTGAAGATCCCCGAAGTCGTCACCGGTCTGGGCGGTGCGGCACTGATCGGCATCTCGCTGTGGTCCTCGATCCGCTGGAACCGCAGCGCGGTCGCGGCCGAGACGGCCGGGATCGGCGGCGAAGGCCATCGCGAGGGCTGATCCCCGCACCCCGAACGATACGCGGCCGCAGGATCTCCTGCGGCCGTTTTCATGGCCGTCCGGTGCGCCCCGGGGGTTCATTCGGAACACAGCTTCTGCTAGAAATCGGCTGTCGAAGCGGAGGTTCCGGCCCATGCGGCGCAGCGTGCTGCTCCTGGCCATGTTGACGAGTGTGCTGCCCATCCCGGCCCTGGCCGAGGCGATGGCCGATGCCGTCATGCTCGCATCCCCGCGCGATCTGGACGCCCGACTGGCCGGGATCGTCGACGGCTCGGTCCGCATGATCCATCTCTCCGCCGCCCCCGAGCGCGCGCCGGCCCCGGTCCATGCCCCTCGCCGCCAACCGCAGCAGCCGCCGCCCCGCCCGGCGATTTTGATCGCCAACAGCTGCGACTGGGCCGATCCCCCGGCAGCAACCGCCCGACTGCGCGCGGCGGTTCAAGGCCCGCTCTGGCTGCTGGAGCCGGCCACGCCGGATTGCGATGCCACAGCCATCGCCGCCGCGGCCGAACGCGCCGCCGCCATGCCCGAGCGTGACCGGCTGGCGCTGCTGCTGGGGAAGGGCCTGCGCCTGTCCGCGGTGGAACCGGCCGCGCTGCCCGCCGGCGCCAGCCTGACCGCCTCCGCCAGCGCCGCCACCACTGCCCCCGGAGCCGGGTCGGTTCCGCCGGGGGCGGCCATGTCCGGCAAGCTGATCATCACCGCCCTGCCCGCCGGCACCAGCCTGACCGGCGCGCCGGCCGCCGTGATCCGCGCCGGCGAGGCCAGCGTCCCTCCGGTCAGGGCCGCCGCGCCGGAAACCGCGGCCCCGCAGGGCGCAGCCACGGCGCCCGAGACCGCAGTGATCGCCCCCCGCGCCGTGCCCGTCAGCATGAGGCGCCGTCCGGGCCAGCCCGAACCCGCCATCATCGTCGGCGAACTGGCCAGCCTGCTCGGCGCCGCCAACCGCGGTCCGCTGGGCATCCCGCGAGAGGTCCGCGACCGCATCCGCCAGATCGACATCGCCTTTTTCGAGATGATGCTGAACGAGGGCCGCTTCGACCCCGAGGGGAACCAGTACGCGGCCGCCATCCAGACGGAACTGGCGCAGATGAACTGCTATAACGGCAGCGTCGACGGCAATTGGGGCAATGGCTCGCTGGCGGCACTGCAACGCTATTTCAGCACGCTGGGTCAGGCGCAGGCGGGGACCGCGCCGGGCCCCGAACTGTTCCGCCGCATCGTCACCAATGAAAGCGTGCGCTGCCCGGTCGAACAGCGCGTCTCGGTCCCGCGCAACGAGGCCGCGCCGACCCGCAACAATGCCGGCAACGCGCCGCGCGCCACCGGCAGCCGCAACACGTCAGCCCGCCCCAGCGGCACCCGCGCCACGACCAGCCAGACCAACAGCCGCCCGGCCCGGACGCAGCCGAACGCACCGGCCGAACAGCCGCGCCGGGCACCCAGCGGTGCGGCCCCGCGGATCAACCCGGATCTGGTCAACTCGCTGGGTTCGGGCGTGATCAAGTAGCCCCGATGCAGGTCGATCCGCGCTTTCAGCAGATGGGCCGGACCGCCCGGCGCAGGCGCCGAAAATCGGCGGCGCAGCGCAGCGGGCTGGCCGGGCTGGCGGTGGCGGCGCTTGGCGGGGCGATCTGGTGGCAGTTCGCGCCCCGGATCGAAACACTCTGGACCCACCTGACCGGCGCCGACCAGATGACCCAGGTCGAGGCGGAGTTCGACATCGCACCCGTCACCCCCGGCGATACCTTCACGGATATTCCGGGCGATCCGATGATCATTCCGCGCATGGATCAGGGCGAGACCGCGCAAGGCCAGACCGTCATGGCCCCCGCCGCGCTGATGAATGCCGGCCTCGGCGGTGCGCGCGGGGACGAGCTGACGGTGCTGAACACCGATCTGCGCGCGCCCGACCAGCTGCTGGTCGCGGCCCTGCCCGCCACGCGCGAGGAATTCGCCATGTTTCAGGCCGAACGCAGCCGCGCACGCCGGGCGGCGGTCGATGCGGCCGGTCAGACCGCGGCCCCGGCGACAACGCCGACGGACCCCGCGCAGCCGGCCATTTCCGGCACCGTCTTTCTGCGCGAGCCGGCCTATCGCAGCCCGATCTGGACCGACAGCCTGATCAAGACCACCACCCCGCGCAGTCTGTCCGCGATCCTGGCCGAGAACGGGCTGCCCGACGCCGAGGCCGACCGCATCGCCGCGCGGATGCGCGCCAGCTTCAACCTGCCCGAGGAGGTCCAGCCCGGCACTCTGCTGGCCCTGCGCTACCGCGGCGAGGGGGCGTCGAAGCAGGTGATCCAGCTGGGCCTTTACCAGCAGGGGCAATATCTGGGATCGATGGCGATGGCGGCCTCGGGGCAGCTAGTGCCGGCGGCGGATGCCTGGGCGGACCAGAAGGTGGTGACCGAGACGCTGGCCGGCAAGGCGGGTGCCGAGTTCCAGCCCCAGCGCCTGCTGGACATGATCTATTCCGCCGCGCTCCGGTCCAGCCTGACCCCGGACGAGGCCGGCTCGACGCTGGCGATGATGTCGAAGATCCACGATCTGGACGGCTTCGCCGATCCCGCCGACCGGCTGACAGTGATCCGTGAAAAGACCCCGCCCGGCGTGACCGGGCCGATCCTGTTCATCGGCGTCAGCGGGCCGTCGGGCGACAAGCCCTGCTATCTGCTCGACCAGTCGGGCACCGGGCAGGAAGACCCCGCCTGCTTTACCCGCCGCCAGGTCGCCCTGCCCGCAGACGGGGGCGCGGCGCTGACCCCGCCGGTTGCCGGGGTGATGACACAGCGCTTCGTCCCGCTGCCCGAAGGCGGCGCGGCCCCGACCGCCAACGACCTGCTGCGTGGCCATGTCATGTGGTCCGCCCCGCAGGGCAGTCCGGTGCGCGCCGCTGCGACCGGCACCGTGGCCGCGATCACCAATGACCCCGCCTTCGGCCCCAGCGTCGAGATCACCCATGCCGATGGCAGCGCCAGCCGCTATCGCGGGCTGGGGGCGGTCTCGACCACACTGGCGCAGGGCAGCCCGGTCGAGGCAGGCACCCAGATCGGCACCGTCGGACTGCCGGCGGGACAGAACCAGCCGGGGCTGATCTTCCAGTTGCTGGAAGGCGGCGCGCCGGTCGATCCCTCGGCCCGGCTGGGGGGCACCGCGCCGGTTGCCGGATCGGGCGCGGTCGAGGCGTTGATCGGGCGGATCATCCAGGTCGAAAGCGCCGGCAATGCGCGGGCGCGGAACCCGCTGTCGACCGCCTCGGGGCTGGGGCAGTTCATCGAAAGCACATGGCTGCGGATGATCCGCAGCTATCGCCCCGATCTGCTGGTCAGCATGTCGCGCGCCGAAGTGCTGGAGTTGCGCTTCAACCCCGACCTCTCGCGCGAGATGGTGCGTCACCTCGCCCAGGAGAACGAGGCCTATCTGCGCGCCCGCGGCCATGACATCACCGCCGGCCGTCTGTATCTGGCCCATTTCCTGGGTCCGGGCGGCGCCGATCAGGCGCTGCGGGCAGATCCGGCCAGTTCGGTCGCGGCGGTGATGGGCGCCGCGGTGATCGCGGCCAACCCCTTCCTGCGCAGCTACAGCATCGCCGATCTGCGCAGCTGGGCCGATCGCAAGATGAGCGGCGCGCGCGGCGGCTCCGGCGGGACGGTCATGACCGAGGCGCCGGTCTCGCCCGAAGTCCGTGCCTTTATTGCCGCGATCGACCAAATTCGCCGCGCGATCTGATTGGATTCTTGATGCCGCGGTCTCAGCGCCTACAAAACCTTGTGATCCGTCGAATCTTGGCGATACTACCCTGAATTTCATCGCCGCCCGTCCCAGTTCAGATATCCGAGTGCCCATGTCCCTTCGACTGCCCGCTGCGCCCCGCCGTCCCCAAGGTCATCTCCTCCGCACCACTGCCCTCGTCTCGCTGCTGCCGCTTCTGGCGTCGGTCGAGCCGGCCGCCGCCCAGCTTTATCTGGATAACGGCAACGGGAGTGGTGTTTCGGCAACCGACGGCACCTGGTCGGGCGCCATCTGGACCAACGACAACGGCCAGAGCCACCAGGTCTGGCCTGGCGCGGGCACGGCCGTTCTTTACGATATACCGGGCAATGGAACGGCCACGTTGACGATCGAGGACGACATCAAGGTTGACGAGATCCGCGTCAACGATGACGGTTTTACCTTGGCGAGTGGCGCGAACGGCACCGGTAGCCTGTCAGCGGCAAACAGCACAACGGGCCTGAAATTTTCGACCGCTGGGAACTCGGTCGAAGTCGAGGTCGGCGCCACCCTGTCCGGCAAGATCGCTGTCAACAAAGGGGTGAAGCTGTTCTATTCCGGCAAGCCTGCGACGGCGGGCGCCGGAACAACGGGAATCACCGTCGAGGTAGGCGGTGCCCTAAACACGACAAGCACGGCTGAGACCGCGGGCACCTTGACGGTCAGGGGGGCAGTGGCGGTTTCCGGCGCGCATACCGGCAACATAGACAGCAAGGCCGGCAGCAGCGTGGCCGTCATCAACAACGGCACCGTCACCGGGCTCGTGACCAATGATGGCATTTTCACCGTCCGCAAGGACGCGACGATTAACGGCAATGTGACGAACAGGGGCGTTTCGGGAAACTGGTTCGATCTCGACGGGGGCACCGTGACGGGGACGCTGGACAATTCCGGCGCGACCTTCATCTCCGCTCAGGGCGGCGCTATCGATGGCGACGTCCTGAACCGCGGGACCGGCACGATCTACCTGAAGGACGCTTCCAACAAGGCGCTGACGATCAACGGCAGGTTGACCAGCAACGGCGCCATCGTCACCGACAACGTCTGGTGGTTCGAGGATCGGACAATCGAGGCGAAGGAGTTTCTGCTGGGTGGCAATTACGTTGCGCAGGACAATGTCATCCTCATCGGCACTGAGGTCCTGAACCGCAACCACGTCTACTCCAGCAATGAGGACCTTTTCGACGGAGACGTTCGGGGCGGCCTGCTGATCGAAGGCAGCGACACTGTTATGGTCACCGTTGCCGAAGGTGTCAGGCTGGACGGCACTGATAATAATGGCGGTAATGATTTCGGCATCACCAACACACGCGGCTTCACGCTTGAAACCAACGCCGAAGTTGACGACCTCGACGCGTTCAACAACCTCGGCAACAAGGCGACGCTGACGATCAGGAATGGCGCCGAACTTGACTCCAATACCGTTCTGAACACCGGGACCATCACCAACTCCGGAAAGATCATCGGCTCCGTCACCAACCAGAATGACACCATGACCGGGGCGGTCGGCCACATCACCAGCACCGGCGATATCGTCGGCAGCCTGACCAACAGCGGGACGGCGGATCTGGCCGGCTCGATTTCGGGCACCCTGAACAACAGCGGCACCGATGTCGACGTGACCGGCAATCTCAACGTGGCACGTGTGACCAACTCGGGCACGCTGGACGTGAATGGCGGGGCCACGCTCACCTCCACCAACACTGTGGACAACAGCGGCACGCTGAACCTGCAGGGGACGGGTTCCAACAGCGGCGGCATCAAGGGCAATGTCGCGAATATCGGCACCATCAACAGCAGCGCCAGAATCGACGGCAACCTCGACAATGACGGCACCGCGAACCTGGCGGGCGAGATCACCGGAAACCTGGACAACAGCACCAGCAACCTGACCCTCACCGGCAACCTGAAAACCGGCAGCCTGACCAACCGCCAGACCGGCACGGTCGAGGTGAAGGCCGGGCAGACGCTGACCTCGACCGGCACGATCACCAACGAACAGGGCGGCACGGTGCGCGTGCTGGGCGAACTGTCGGGGAATGTCGACAACAGCGGCCTGCTGGCCAACAGCAACACCATCACCGGCAACGTGACCAACAATGCCAGTGGCGTTCTGAACAGCAAGGTCAGGATCGCAGGCAATGTCACGAACAATGGTACTGCGAACCTTGGCGGCGCGATCACCGGCACGCTGGACAACAGCAACAACCAGCTGAGCCTCGACGGAAACCTGACCGTCGGCCGCCTGAAAAACACCGGCACCATCACCGTCGATACCGGCGAGACGCTGACCTCCAACGGCACGGTGGAAGGCACCGGTGCGATCACCGTGAACGGCAAGCTGGTCTCGCAAGGGGCCTATACCAACGGCGGCGCCCTGACCGTCAACAATACGCTCGAGGCCAATGGCGGCTTGTCGAACGAAAATACACTGAACCTGAACAATGCCAGTGTCACCGGAACCGTGGTCAATCAGCTGGGCGCGACCACCAACGTCACCGGTATCTCGACGGTAAGCGGCAACCTGACCAACCACGGGACCATCACCGGGACGGTTGCCGACGCGCAGCTTTTTGTCAAAAACGGCACCTTCCACAACAACGGCACGATCAATGTCACGGGCGCCGGCAGCAGCCTGACGATCGAAGCCGATATCATCTCGTTCGGCAAGAATTCGAACGTCAGCACCTCCGGCGTGACCCTGAACGGCTTCGTCGCCAACTACGGCAACCTGACGCTGGACGGCACCAGCCCGATGAATGGCGGCCTGCTGAACGCGGCCAGTGGCAATGTCACGGTCACCGCCGCCCAGAACGCGGCCAATAACAGCATCACCAACCGCGGCGACTTCCTGGTGCAGGCAAATGGCAGCCTGTCGAACGTCGATGCGCTGGAAAACACCGGCAACTTCACCATCAACACGAACGGCGCGGTCACGGCGGCAAACGCCAAAAACACCGCTGGCACGATGACCATCGGCGGCACACTGACCGCCCCGCTTACCAATGTCGGCGGCGCCCGCGTCCGGTTGGTCAATGGCGGCACGCTGAACGGGACACTCAACAACTCCGGCATCCTCACCGGCACCGGCAAGGTGGCGGCCCAGATCACCAATGGCGGCCAGATCCTGGTCGAGAACGGCAACACCCTGACCGCCGACGTTCCGATTGACAACAGCGGCCATGTGCGCGTCACCGGCACGCTGGATGGCGCCCTGATCAACAAGGCCAACAGCTCGACCAGGCTGGATGGGGGCACCATCACCAAGACCGTCAACAATGCCGGCATCATGACGGGCAGCGGGACCATTGCGGGCAATCTGGAGAATACCGGCATCGCCGCTATTGCCGGTCAGATGTCGGGGGTCACCAATGCGGGCCGGCTGAGCACGGCCGGCACCCTGAACGTAACCGGGCTGGTCAATACCGGCACCGTGCGGGTGGAGGCCGGCGATCAGCTGGTCTCGACCGCGGCCGTCGACAACCAGAAGGGGCTGGTGCAGGTCGACGGGACGCTGCGCGCCGGTCTGGTGAACGGCGCGGAGGCGAATGTGCTGCTGAACGGGGGCACCATCACCGGCCCGGTCACCAACATCGGCCTGATTGGCGGTCATGGAACCCTCAGCAACAGCCTGAGCAACGCCGGCACGCTGGTGACCAATGGCACGATGACCATCGCCAACCTGACCAATACCGGCAGCACCAACGTCAAGGCCGGCACCACGCTGGCCTCGGCCAATGTGGTCGACAATCAGGGCTTGTTGAGCGTGGCCGGCAAGCTGGACGCCACGCTGACCAGCGACGCCGACGCCACCACGGCACTGAGCGGCAACGGCCTCATCACCGGCGATGTCCGTAATGGGGGCACCCTGTTGGGCAATGGCACCATCGAGGGCTTCCTGACCAATAGCGGCCTGACCAATGTGGGCGCGGGCCAGACGCTGGCGGCCAAGAAGACCTTCAACACCAGCCGTCTCGCCATTTCAGGTCGGCTGAAAGGCGATGTCCAGAACCGCGCCGGGGCGACGACCGACATGCGCGGTGGCACCATCGACGGCGCGGTCAGCAATAGCGGCACGCTCGCCGGTGCCGGCACGGTCACCGGGACGCTGACCAACACCGGAACCCTGAACGCGACCGGCCGGCTGGCGCTTGGCAAGCTGGTCAACCAGGCGACGCTGAATATCTCCAAGGGGAATACGCTCGGCACCGCCGCGACGGGGGCGAACAGTGGCACTATCAGCCTCGGCGGCACGCTGGATGGGGGGCTGTCGAACAACCTTGCCGGCACCCTGCAGCTGGAAGGCGGCGAGATGACCGGCCTGCTGATCAACCGCGGCGTGGTCCGGGGCAACGGCAAGCTGACCGGCGGCCTGACCAACAGCGGCAATGCCAATATCGGCGGCAACGCGGGCAGGATCACCAACAACAAGAGCCTGAACATCCTGGGCAAGCTGACGGTGGCCGGTCTGAACAACACCGGAACCGGCGTGATCGCAGTCGAGGCGACCGACCAGCTGGTCACCCGGACCACCGCCACCAACAGCGGCCTGATGACGATTGCCGGAACGCTGGACGGCAATGTCAGCAACGCCAAGACGCTGCGCCTGACCGGTGGCACCATCAACGGCAGGCTGACCAACAGCAACAACGCCAATCTGTCCGGCAAGGTCACAGAGATCCTCAACACCGGCACGGTGACGACGAATGGTGCGCTGACTGCCGGCCAGCTGACCAACAACGGGAACGTGAAAGTCAATGCGGGTGACACGCTCGCCTCGGCCAACGCGGTTCGCAACAACGGCCAGCTCAACATCGCAGGCAATGTGCAGGCCGATGTCGCCAATGCCACCGGCAGCATTATCACCTTTGACCGTGGCACTGTCACCGGCAATGTCGACAATGGCGGCACGGTGGCCGGCAACGGCACCATCGACGGGTCGCTGACCACCCGTGCGGGCAGCACGACCTCGATGAGTGGCACGATCACCAAGGACCTGATCAACAGGGGCGCCACCCTGTCGTTGAGCAAGGACCTGACGATCAAGGGCGCGATCACCAACGGCGCCCTCCCCAGCACCAACCGTGCCGCGGCGATGACCTCTGCGGCGGCGCCCAAGGCTGCGACCGGCTCCAGCATGACGATCGAGGCCGGCACCACGCTGACGGTGCTGAGCGGCGTCACCAACGGATTCAACTCGGCCCTCAGGTTGCGTGGCACCCTCGATACCACCACGGTCACCAACTACGGCGCCTATACGCAGACGGGTACGCTGGATGGGTCGCTGCAGGCCACGTCCGGCACTGCCTCTCTGGGCGGGACCGTGACCGGCAATGTCACCTATACGGGCGGCAAGCTGGTCACCAATGACGGCCTGTCGATCGGCGGCAGGCTGACGCTGGACAAGAACCACAGGATCGCCAGCGGCACCCGCATCAGCGCCGCGAACACGCTGATCTCGAAAGGCACCACACTGGTCCTCGATGGCACGCTGCGCGGCGCCGCCACCAACGAGGGGACGCTGGCGACGAACGACATCAGCGGCAGGATCGCCGGGCGGCTGACCAATAACGGTACCATCGACATGCAGAACGGCAGTCCCACCGGCAAGCTGACGCTGGGCGGACTGGCGGGCAATGGCGCCGTGCTGATGGACGTCAAGACCGGCGATACGCTGGCGGCTGACCAGATCGTGGTCGACGGCGGACGGACCACCGGCAATCTGCAGCTGACCTTCTCCAGCCCCGACAAGGAGACCGGCTCGCTGGTGGGCAAGCGGGTGATGCTGCTGGATGTCGATGACAGCTTCGGCAGCCAGAATGACTTCACCTATTCGGCGACGCCGCTTTCGAACGCCTCCGAGCGGATCGTCTATTCGGTCGACCAGATGAATGCGGGGGGCGACCTGACGCTGGTCAGCCAGGTGAACCCGGCCATCGGGGCCATGTTCGCCAACGTCACGCTGGTGCAGTCGCTGATCGGCTCGGTCATCAACCGGCCGACCAGCCCCTATGTCACCGGTCTGGTTGTGGACAGCGCCGACAAGCCCTGCGGCGTCGGCGGCTGGGGCCGGGCCACAGGCGGGACCGCCGATGTCGAAGGCAAGACCGACAACCAGGTCAGCGTGCTGAACAACAAGGTCTCGGCCAGCTATTACGGGATGCAGGGCGGCATCGACCTGGCCTGTTTCGATGACCGGTTCGACGGCTGGGATATGGCCTTCGGGGCGCTTGGTGGCGTCAACATCGGCGACTCGCGCCAACCGATCTATGCCATCAACGGCTACGATTCGCAGGCGACCACCGGGGCGCTGTCCAGCATCACCACCACCGACTTCCAGCAGCGCTATATCGGCGTCTATGCCACGGCCAGCAAGGACCGCTGGGTGGCCGACCTGCAGTTCCGCATGGAAAAGACCGACTTCGAATTGAAGAACAAGCCGGTCGTCGGCGATGGTCTGGGGATCACCGATCCCGACTTCAGCAGCGACGGCTATACGTTGTCGGGTTCGGTCAGTTATTCGATGCCGATTGCCAAGACGGGCTGGAACCTGACCCCGACGGTCGGATTTGCCTGGTCCAAATACTCGACCGACAGCATCAGCTTCGAGGATGGTTTCTGGATGGAGTTCGACGACAGCGAGCGCCAGATCGGCTTCGTCGGCGCCACCGTCAGCAAGTCCTTCGTCCGGCTGGAGGAGAACGCCGCCATCCAGACCTTCGCCACCGCGACCTATTACAAGGACTTCGCGGATGCGGCCGTCTCGCGGCTGTATAATGACGACCTGGAGGGATATGAAACCCAGGTGATGACCTCGGACAACCTGAAATCCTATACCGAACTCAGCATCGGGGCGAACTATCTGAAGGTGCTGAACCCCGGCCGCGCCGGCGGGGCGCGCCAGTTCTCGACCAGTGCGCGCATCGACGGCCGCTTCGGCAGCAATATCGACAGCGTCGGGGTGACCGGGCAGATCCGGTGGCAGTTCTGATTGCATCCGCCCGGCAGTGATTTAGTCTGCGGGCCTGTTCCGGGCGGCGGCGCGCCGGCCGGATCGGTTCGATTTTTTGAAGGGGAGATTTCCCGATGTCGTGGTTCAGCAAGGTTGCCTGGAAAGAGGGGCTGTTCATGCAGCCCCAGCATCTTCAGCAGGCTGATCGCTATGTCGAAAATCTCGTCAACGCGCGCACCCGGCTGCTGACCCCCTACCCCTGGGGCGTCAGCGACCTGACCGTGGACCGCGATGCCTGCCAGCAGGGCCGCATCAGCCTGCGGGCGATTTCGGGGGTGATGCCCGACGGCACGCCGTTCGACGCGCCGGGCACCGGGCCGCTGCCCGTTCCCGTCGCCGTGCCCGACGACGCCGCCGGCCAGTTCGTCTGGCTGACGCTGCCCGACAGCTCGCCCAACATGCGCGACATGGCCCCCTATCAGGAGGAAGGCAGCTCCACCCGCTGGGGGATCCTGACCGAAGCCGTGGCCGATACCGCCGCCGCCGGACGCAATGAACAGGTGCTGGAACTGGCAGTGCCCCGACTGGAACTGGTCATCCGCAAGACTCCGCGCCCCGGCTATCAGAACCTGCGCATCGCCCGCATCTCCGAGGTGCGCGACGGTGTGGTGACGCTGGACGAGACCGCGCCGCCGCCGGCGCTGGTGATCGGCGCCCATCCGCAGATCCTCGGCTATCTGACCCGCGTGATCGGCTGGATCGAGGCGCGGCTGGAAAGCCTGGCGCGCTTTGCCGCCGACCCCTCGGCCGGAGGTGGAATGCAGGCCGCGGATTATCTGATGCTGATGGTGCTGAACCGCAATATCGGCCTGCTGCGGCACCTGTCCAAGACCTTCGCGCTCCACCCCGAGATGCTGTATCGCCAGTTGATCGCGCTGGCGGGCGAACTGGCGACTTTTGACGGCGCCAACCGCATGGCGGCGGATTACCCCGCTTATGACCATGAAAATCCGAAGGAAAGCTTCGCGCCCATTGTGGCCGACATCCAGCGCTTCCTGTCGCGCGAGATCGGCCGGGCGATCCGTCTGCCGCTACAGCAGGTGCGCCAGAACTCTTATCTGGCGCAGGTCGCCGATCGCAATCTGTTCCGCGAGGCGACCTTCATCATCGAGGTGCAAAGCGCGAAGCCGCTGGCGCAGGTGCAGGCCCAGTTCCCCGAATTGTGCAAGGTCGGTCCGAACACCCGCATGGCCGAGATCGTGAACAACAACCTGCCCGGCATCCAGCTGCTGCATATGCCGAACCCGCCCCGGCAGATCCGGGTTCTGTCCAGCCACGTCTATTTCCGGCTGGAGAAGAACTCGCCGCTGTGGCGCGAATTTTCCGTCGCACCGGCGGTGGGGATGCATTTCGCGGGCGACTGGCCCGATCTGCAACTTGAATTCTGGGCGGTGCCGGAGGGGACGTGATGGCCGGAGGGCGCAAGGACGACGACGACCGCACCGATCTTGGCGGCCGCAACGGATTCGGTCAGGGCCCCGGCCAGAGCCGGCCGGCCGACGACCCGTTCGGTCAGCCACAATCGCCCTTTCCCGCCCCCCCCGCGCGCGGGGACGACCGCACCGTCATCGGCGGCCAGCTGAACCCGCCGGGCCAGCAGTCGCCCTATGCCAACCCCTATCCCCCCGCGCCAGGACAGACGCCGGGCTATGCACCGGGACCGGGGGGCTATCCGCCCGGCGGTCCGCAGCCGGGTGGTTATCCCGCGCCGGGCGGTTATCCTTCCGGCCATGCCCCGCCCTCAGGGGGGACCTGGGTCGGGGCGCCCTCGGCGCCCGCGCAGTCTGGCTCGCCCTTCCCCGCCTATCCGGCGGCGCCGCATGGCGCTCAGCCGGGCTATCCGGGGGCGCCGGTCGGGCAGGCGGGTCACGGCGGCTCTGCCAGCCCGTTCGATCAGGTAGGGCAGATCGGCCGTGCGCCCGGTCAGGGCGATGAGGGCTTCTTTCCGCAATATCACCAGCCCGACAGCGCCCCTCGCCAGACGACGCCGCGCATCCCCCTGCACGAGGCGCTGCGCGTCCGCGACCTTGGCGCGGCCTCGTCCTCGAACCCGTTGCTGGCGGCGGCGGCGCCGCTGCTGATCCTGCTGGGCCGCTTGCGCACCGGGCTGGTGGAACTGCAGGTCGCCCCCCTGATGGAGCATGTGACCCGCGAGATCGAGCGCTTCGAGCAGAATGCCCGCGCCGCCGGCGTGGACCCGCATGAGGTGCTGGTGGCGAAATATGCGCTGTCGGGCACGGCGGACGATATCGTCCAGAACCTGCCCGGCGGCAATCGCGGCGACTGGCAGCAATATTCGATGGTCGCACGCTTCTTCCACAAGCGCGATTCCGGCGTCGGTTTCTTTCAGGAGGTCGAGAAAGCCCTGCAGGCCCCCGCCCAACGCTATAACCTGCTGGAGCTGATGCTGGTCTGCCTGTCGCTGGGCTTCGAAGGCCAGTTCCGCACTGCCCCCAACGGCGCCGTGCAACTGGCGCGGTATCGCGGCGCGATCTATGAAAGCCTGCGCCGGGTGAAGCCGCGCCCGGACGAGGATATCTCGGTCACCTGGGCGCCGGTCGAACAGGGACGCCGGCGACGTTTCGGCGCCATCCCGATCCCGGCGGTGGCGGGCATCGCCGCAGCGGCGTTGCTGGGGATCTTCGCCACCTTCTCGACGCTCATCAACCGCGACGGCTCGGCGGTGGCGGCGGAGATGCGGGCGCTGCATCAGGGGGCGCCGACCCTGCAGATCGACCGCACGACCCAGATCGCCTTCGTCGCCCCCGAAACCACGCAATTGCAGCGCGTCCGCGATGCCTTCAGCCCCGAAATCGCCGATGGCCGGGTGCAGGTCGAACAGAAGGGCGACTATATCGCCATCCGCGTCGGCAACCTGCAACTGTTCGACACCGGAAAGGTCCAGGTGAAGCCGGGTTTCGGCGATCTGGCCGCGCGCATTGCCGAGGTGCTGAACAGCGAACCCGGCCCGGTCCTGATCGAGGGCCATACCGACAACGTGCCGATGTCGGGCCGTGGGCAATACAAGGACAATTACCAGCTGTCGCAGGCCCGCGCCGATTCCGTGCTGGGGGTGCTGGCGCCCCTGATGACCGATGCCAGCCGGCTGGAAGCCGCCGGCCGCGGCGAGGATGATCCGGTCGGCGACAACGCCACCGACGAAGGCCGCACCGCCAACCGGCGGGTCGACCTGCTGCTGGCGCGCGAGGGGTCTTATGAAGCCGCCACCGACACGGCCGAAGCCCTGGCCGCCGCGACCGAGACGCCCGAGACGGAGACGCCCCAGTGAGATTTTTCGGCTATTACCTGCGCTTTCCGCGTTGGGGTGAACATGCCTGGTGGCGCTGGTTCGTGACCATCCTCGGGCTTGCGGGGCTGTGCGCCGCGATCTGGATCGGCGGCCCGATGACCGGCTGGGGGCCGCTGACGACCGTGTGGCTGCGCGCCACGCTGATCGGGCTGATCCTTGGCATCTTCTTCCTGCTGGCCTTCATCCGCTGGCGCCGCCGCGTCCGTGCCGCGCGCGAGATCGAGGCCGCGCTGATCCCGGTCGAACCCGAAGGCGACGGCAAGATTCTGGCCGAGAAGATGCAGGAAGCGCTTGGCGTCCTTAAGAAATCGGGAGGGTCCAGCTCTCTCTACGACCTGCCGTGGTATATCATCATCGGACCGCCCGGCGCCGGCAAGACCACCGCCATCGCCAATTCGGGAATGGAGTTTCCGCTGGCGCAGGACAAGGCCGTGACGGGCTTCGGCGGCACCCGCAACATGGATTTCTGGTTCTCCGAAGATGCGCTCCTGATCGATACCGCTGGGCGCTATACCACTCAGGACAGCGATCTGACCGCTGACAAGGCCAGCTGGGATGCGTTTCTGGACCTGCTGAAGAAGACCCGGCCGAACCAGCCGGTCAACGGGGTGATCCTGTCCTTCTCGGTCGAGGACATGATGACCGAAAGCCCCGAAACGCTGGCCCGCCATGCCGAAACCGTGCGCGCCCGTCTGGCCGAGCTGCACGAGCGGCTGAAGATCGACTTCCCGGTCTATGTGATGTTCACCAAGGCCGACCTGATCGCCGGTTTCCGCGAATATTTCGCCAGCTTCAGCCAGAGCCGGCGCAAGCTGGTCTGGGGCACCACCTTCCAGACCGCCGACCGCAAGGCCATCACCCATGAAGCGGTGCCGGCCGAGTTCGACCGCCTGGTCGCCCGGCTGTCGGACGAGGTTGCGGACCGGCTGTCCGAAGAACCCGACGGCATCTCGCGCATCGCCATCTTCGGGCTGCCGGGTCAGATGGCGCTTCTGCGCGACAATATCGCGGATTTCCTGCGCCGGGTGTTCGAACCCACGCGCTACAAGACCAATGCCATCCTGCGCGGCTTCTATTTCACCTCGGGCACGCAGGAAGGCACGCCGATCGATCAGGTGCTGGGGGCGATCCAGTCCGGGCAGGACGGTGCCTCGGTCTTCCCGGCCGCCTTCATGTCGGGGCGCGGCAAGAGCTTCTTCATCCATGACCTGCTGAAGCGGGTGGTGATCCCCGAACAGGGCTGGGTCAGCCATGACCGCAAGGCCGTGCAGCGGGCGCTGCTGATCCGCACCACCGCGCTGATGGCCATCGCGCTTGCCACGCTGGGAATGGCGGGCGCGCTCGGCTACAGCTACTGGAAGAACCTCAGCCTTGTGCGCACCGCCGAGGCCGAGACCCAGGGCTATGCCCGCGCCGCCGTCGATGAGCTGAACCGCGACGTGATCTCGGACACCGATCTGCGCCCGGTGGCGCCCTTGCTGGACGATCTGAAATCCATGCCGGCGGGTTACGGCGACAGCCAGGATCCCGGTATCTGGGAACGGATGGGCCTTGGTCAGCGCAAGCGGCTGAACGCCGTCGCCACCGACACCTATGCGCAGGCGCTGGAACGGATGATGCGGCCCCGGCTGATCCTCGATCTGGAACAGAAGATGCCGCAGATCATCGCCGCCGGCGAGATGACGCAGATCTATCGCGCGCTGAAGGTCTATCTGCTGCTGGGCAAGCAGGGAGAGACCTCCGACGATGCCGCAATCAAGGCCTGGTTCGACGAGGCGTGGGCGCAGGAATATCCGGGGCTGGAAGGCATCCGCTTTGCCGACGGGCTGGAGGCGCATCTGGACGCGATGCTGGCCCTGGATGACAGCCGCGCGCCGCTGGTGGCGCTGGATCAGGCCACGGTCGACCGCGCCCGCGCCGCCATCGCCCAGTTGCCGCTGGACGAACAGGCCTATGCGCTGATCGTCGACGGGGCGATCAACGCCACCAATCTGGAAGAATGGCAACTGGTCAAGAAGATCGACGGCCCCGCCGCCCAGGTCTTCGCCACCCGCGACGGCAGCGACCTCGCCACGCTGACGGTGCCGGCACTCTATACCTATGAAGGATTCTGGGGCTATTTCTTCGACCAGCTGGACGTGGTCGGCGAACAGCTGCGCAAGGACCAGTGGGTGCTGGGCGAACAGGCCAGTTCCACCGATATCGACCGGCGGTTGCAACGTCTGGACCGCGACCTGATGGAACGCTATCGCCGCGAATATATCGCCGCCTGGCAAGGGATGCTGGGCAACCTGACGCTGGTGTCGATGGTCGCGGACAAGCCGCAATATGCGGCGCTGGGGGCGGCCTCGTCTGCCTCGGGTTCGCCGATCATGCGGCTGGTCGAAAGCGTCGACCGTGAAACCTACCTCACCCGCGAGATCGACGACGCCGCCAGCATCCCTCAGGAAGAGCTGGCGACGGCCATGGCGGGCGGCAATGGCGGCTCTGGCGGGGCGGTGGCCAACCAGTTGCTGAACCGCTTCATCTCGCGCACGGGCGGCATGCAGCGTATCCTGCTGGAGGAAGCCAACCGCAAGCGCGGCAAGACCCAGATCCGGCCGGGGGAAAGCAGCGGCGGGGCCGACGGGACTTCCGAAGGTGGCGTCTTCGCCCCGATCGAGGCCATCACCGACGAGTTCAAGGGCTGGCACGCGCTGTTGCAGGGCAATGAAAACGCGCGCCCCATCGACACCCTGCTTGGTGATCTTGGGGCGATCTGGATGAACCGCCGCGACGCCGAGGCCAATCCCGGCCCCGCCGATGCGGCGCTGCCCACGCTGCTGAACACGCTGACCCGCAACAATTCACGCCTGCCGGAATCGCTGGCGGCGATGATGACGCGGGCCGAAGACGACTTCCGCGCCGGCGCCTCCGATTCCAGCATCGAAACGATGAACCGCGCGCTCAGCGACAGTATCACCTTCACCTGCCGCGACACCATTGCGGCCGCCTATCCTTTCGCCGATTCGACGCGCAGCCTGTCCATCGACAATTTCACCGCCTTCTTCGGACCGGGCGGCGCGATGGACCGGTATTTCAACGAATATCTTGATCCCTATGTCAACCGGACCGAGGAGGGTCTGGTCTGGCGCGACGACAAGGAGATTACCCAACGGCTGTCGGTCAATACGCTGAAGCAGTTCGAACGGGCCGAGAAGATCCGCCGCGCCTTCTTCGCCGGCAATGGCACCAGCCCCTCGGTCGAGATCACGGTGGCGCAGGTCGACGCCCATCCGACCATCGAAAGCGCCATGCTGGCGATCAATGACACGCTGGTTCCGACCGTCACCGGCTCGCTGCCGCGCACGGTGATCTGGCCGGGCACGGGCAAGGCCACCCTGCTGAAGCTGGAGCCGTCACTGGACCGCCCGTCCGAGCTGCGCTTTGATGGCAGCGCCTGGACCTTCATCGATTTCCTGAACGCCGCCAGCTCGCGCCAGCAGCGCGGCGACACCTTGCGCGCCACCTATACCATCGGGGGGCGCAATATTACTTATGATTTCACCATCAACGCCATCGCAAATCCCTTCACGATGCCGGAACTGAAAGAATTCGAATGTCCGCAGAGCGTCGATTGAGCGCAACCGCCGTCTTCGGCAAACACCCTGGTTTCGGCGACTTTCTGGCCGCCGGCGAAGTGCCTGCCGACAGCGCCAGCCGGGTCATGGACTGGCTGGCACAGGTCCTCGGTGCATGGCGCAACGGCATGGACGCCGATTGGCAGCCTGTCTTCGACCGCGCGCCCGCCCTGCGCTTCTGGATCGGCGCCGGCCTGACCGGCAACGCGGCGCTGCGCGGCGTCATGGTCCCCTCGCGCGATCGCAGCGGGCGGCGCTTTCCGCTGATCGTGGCCCAGGCCACGGGCGGGGCCTCGCCGGTCGTCGATTCCGATCAGCGCTTCTACGATCAGGCGCTGGCGGAATTGCGCGAGCTTACCCATGTCGACCGGTTCGAACCGCGCGAGGTGGCGGCCGCGCTTGCCACCCATCTGCCCGCCCCGGCTGAGGAACGCATCACCCCCGGCGCCAGCTTCTGGGCCACGAATGCGACCCGCGCCCCGCAGGACTTCCTGGCCGAGTTGGGGGGCACCGATTACGCCCATGCACAGGCCGGGCGCAGCTATTGGTGGTTTGCCGCCGAGGAGCAGCCGGGCCAGCAAAGCGGGCTGATGGCCTGTGCCGGTTGGCCGGGCCCCGCCGAAATGGGCTGGCTTCTGGTCGCGGGACAGGTTCAACCCGGCGCCGCCTCCCCCGCCGATGAGGCGCGGGCATGAATGCCGAAACCACGCCGCTGATCTTCCAGACCGCCGCGCTCAGTCATCAGGGCCGCGTGCGCAGCCATAACGAGGACAATTACGCCACCCTGCCCGAGCTGGGCCTGTGGGTCGTCGCCGACGGTATGGGCGGCCATGAAGCGGGCGATATCGCCAGCGCCATCATCGTGCAGGAAATGTCCTCGCTGGGGGTCGCGGTCACCGCCGCCGATCAGCGGGCCCGCTTCATGGAACGGCTGCACCGTGCCCACCAGCGCATCCGCGCACATGCGGCCGAACACGAACTGGATACGGTCGGCACCACCGTCGCCGCGCTGCTGGTCTTCGGGGCCGAACTGTCCTGCGCCTGGGCGGGCGACAGCCGCATCTACCTGCTGCGCAAGGGCGAGTTGACGGCGATGACCCGCGACCACAGCGAGGTCGCCACCCTGCTGGCCGAGGGCGCCATCACCGCCGAGGAGGCCCGCAGCTCGCCCCGCCGCAACGTCATCACCCGCGCCGTCGGCATCGGCAACGACCCGCGGCCCGAAATGGTGACCGGCGTGGCCCGGCCCGGCGACCGCTTCCTGATCTGCTCGGACGGCCTGACCGAGCATCTGACCGACGAAGAACTGGGCATTCTGCTGGACAGCGGGCACGATGCCCAGCACACGGCCGAGCAGCTGATCGGGCTGACGCTGGAACGCGGCGCCAAGGACAATGTGACCGTGCTGGTCATCGATGCCGCGGCAGGTGGCGAAGATCCGGGCGAAGGCGGCTGAGCATGACGGGCGCCGGGAAGCCAGAGGACGCCGATCAGGCCACGGGCGCCCCGGCCAAGCGCGCCGCCGCAGACGACCGCAACGGCACCGCCGCCGCGACCGGACAGGTGGATACCGACCCCACCATGATCGCTGCGCCGGAAGACGGTCCCGCCGCGCGGGATGCCTCTGGCGATCACCGCACGCGCATTGGGCCCCGCAGCGACAATGGCCTGCCTGAACCCATCGTTCATGACCGCACCATGATCGCCGCACCGGAAGGCTCGGCTGTCACACCGGGCGCCGCGTTGGCCGACGGAGCCGCCACACCCGGCACGCCCGGAGATGACCGCACCCGCATCGGCCCCCCGGCCGAGGACGGGTTGCCCGAACCCATCGTCCATGATCGCACCATGATCGCCGCGCCCGGTCAGACGGAACCGGGCCCCGGCGCCTTCTTCAGCCCGGCGCTGCCGCCGCCGATGGCGACGGTCGTTTCAGACATTCCGCCGGCGCTGCCCACCGCCAGTCCCGCCCGCCTGGTCGAGCCGGGGACGCTCATCAACAACAACTACCGGATCGAGGCGCTGATCAGCGCCGGCGGCATGGGCGAGGTCTACCGCGCCATCAACGTCTTCACCGGCGATCCGGTGGCGGTGAAGGTGATCCTCTCCGACCTCGCCCGCGACCGTGACATCATCGATCTGTTCCGCCGCGAGGCCCGCGTGCTGGTCCAGCTGCGCAACGACGCCATCGTCAGCTATCACAATTTCATCCTCGATCAGGGGCTGGACCGCTACTGCCTGATCATGGAATTCGTCGAGGGCGCGCATCTGGGCAGCCGCATCCGCGGCGGCAGGACGATGCCGGACGATCAGGCATTGCTGCTGATGCGGCGGCTGGCAGGCGGTCTGCGTCAGGCCCATGCGCGCGGCGTGACCCATCGGGACCTCTCGCCCGACAACGTCATTCTGCGCCATGACAAGGTCGAGGAAGCGGTGCTGATCGACTTCGGCATCGCCCGCTCGACCGAATTGGGCGACGGGCTGGCCGGGCGTTTCGCGGGCAAGTTCAAGTATATCTCGCCCGAGCAGCTGGGCCATTTCGACGGTCAGATCGGACCGCCCACGGATGTCTATGGGCTGGCGCTGCTGATGGTGGCGGTGCTGCGCGGCAAGCCGCTGGACATGGGCGATTCGGTGGTGACCGCCTCGGCCGCGCGCCAGCAGATTCCCGACCTCTCGGGACTGTCGCACCGGGTCTTCCCGCTGATCCAGCACATGCTGGAACCCGATCCGGCCGCCCGCCCCAGCGATATGGGGCAGGTCATTGCCATGCTGGACGATCCCATGCGAATCCCGGCGCGCTATCGCCTGCCGATCTGGGAAGCGGATCCGACCAGCCCGCCCGGCCCGGCCGAAATCTCCGGCGTGTCCGAATCGCCCTTCGGCAGTCTCCACCCCGCAGCCCCGCTGCCAGCCCCGCCCGGCACCCAGCCCGAGGCCAGAGGCTGGGCCCCTGTGTCGGCCCTGCTCGGCGGGGGGGCGGCACTGCTCCTGCTGGCTGGTGCGGCCGCCTGGTTCGCGCTGCGCGACCCGGCTGTGCCGCCGCCGCCCGAGGACGATCCCGGCCCCCCGGTCACGGCCACCCTGCCCCCCCGCGACCCTGCCAGCCGCGAGGGCTTCCTGGCTGGTCTGCCGCTGGGGCCCTGCACCATGGCGCAACGGATCGCCGCCGGCCCCCAGACCGGCACGATCGAAGTGCTGAGCGACGCCGCCATCGATCCCGCCCGCGTTCAGAACCCCTATGAGGAGGCGTTCGGCAGCCGCCCCGCCGTGACCGAATACCGGGTCACCCCGTCACAATGCCCGGTGCTGCATTTCGCCAATACGCTGAGCGGGCGCAGCGCCCGCGCCCCCGTGATCGAGCCGCTGACCCGCAGCACCCCGTCCGGCTTCCAGATCGAGGCGCAGATCGGCGCATTGGCGGAGCGTAACCTGTGGCTGGCCCTGATCGCGCCCGATGGTTCGGTCTATGACCTGACGGCGCAGTCGCACCTGCTGCCCGATGGCGGGGTGAAGGTCGGCGCGGCCATCGACCTGCCCCAGCCGCCGCCCGGCGATGGGGCCGCAAGCTCCTACATGCTGCTGGCGGTCACCTCGTCCCAGCCGTTGGCGGCAGTCGCCGCCGCGCCTGCGGGTGCGAGCGCCGAAACCATTCTGCCCGCCCTCCTTGACGAGTTGCAGGCCGATCCCGAGGCTGCGGCCGCCGCACTGACCCCACTGGCCATGACCGCCCCGTCACCCGCGCCCGCCACGCCGCCAGAGCCGGCGGAAGCGGGTTAACCCGCTTCAGGGTCTGGGCGCCACGAAGACCGTCCAGTTGTCCTGCTGCTGGGTGTCGATTTCGTAGAAGCGGGCGTCCAGATAGCCGCGGATCAGGCAGTCCTGCTGGCCCTCGATCTCGAATTTGCCGGTGGCGATGCACATCGGGGTCGAGCCGGGCAGCGCCTCGTTTCCGAACACATCGGCGGCGAAAATGTAGTAATAGCGGGCCTGCAAAGCCTCGGGGCGCAGGGTCGCGCATTGGTTCGGCGCCACGCGCCACCAGCCGCTGGTGACGAACTCTGCCCCGTGAGGTTCGGCGATGGCGATGTTGAGCACGTCATAGCTCTGATTGCACAGGCTCAGCGACGCGATCGCCGCCCCCGGTGTGGCGATGGCGAAAAACGTGGCCGCCCCCATCCGGCACGCGATTTTCCCCCGTCTTCCGCTGCCGTGATTCATTGAGCGTCCACATCGCCTGTGTTAGCGTCAGAGCCAAAGGAGCCCCCCGGACCATGAAGCCCATCCTGATCCTTGGTGCAAGCATTTCGGCCGCCACGGTGGCGGCGGCCTTCGCGGTGCTGGCCAATCAGGCGATGCCGCCCCGCGCGGTCGCGGCAAACCCGGTCCGGCCCGCCAATGTCGCACGCGAAATCCCGGCGCAGGCCCTTCCCGTCCGCATCCAGACCTCACGGAGTGCCGCCACACCCCCGGCGCCTGCCACGCATGGGGCCACCGCCGATACCACTCCCACCAACAGCGCAAGCGCTGACATCGCTGCCTTCAACGCCGGGCCAGCGGGTGACAGGTCGAAAGCATCATCGCGGATCGCCACCGCTTCCTCGGCCCCTGCCGCGATGACAGCAACATCCGCGAACACCTCCGCCGAAAACGCAGCCGCTGACACCACAGGCGTCGATGTTGACGCCCTCGGCGCGGCGCTGTTCGATGAGGATTCGGGGGCCGCGTCGCGGATGTATCTGCTGCCGTTGTCCGGGGCTGCGACCGGCGACGGCCCCGCCACGCGCCCGGTGCGCCGCCCGGTCCTCGCCGCTGCGGATGCTGGCCCCGTGCCGATGGCCGATCCGCCCCTCCTCCGGCCTGATCCGGCTGCGGCCGCGCAGTTTGACTATATTCCCCTGATCGGGGTCTATCGCTGAAAGGAGCCCCCGATGTTTCGCTCACCCTCCCTCAAGGCGGCAGGCGGCGCCATGCTGGCAATGGGCCTCGTGCTGGCGCAGTCTGCCGCGGCGCAGGACAGCGGCGGCGGCGTGATGATGGAGTTGAACGGCCTGACCGACACCCAGAACGACAGTTGCGCATTGACCATGGTGACCACGAACCGCCTGCCCCAGGGCTTGCAGCGCGCCGCCTGGCAGGTCGCCATCTTCGATACCGATGGCCGGGTCAGGACGCTGCCGGTGCTGGATTTCGGGGCGCTGCTGGCGGGGAAGACACGGGTGATTTCCTTCGTGATCCCCGGCGGGGGCTGCGCCAGCCTCGGGCGGGTGGTCGTCAACGATGTCGTCGAATGCACCGCCGATGACGGCAGCGATCTGCGCGATCTCTGCCTGAGCAACCTCGCGACCCAAAACCGCAGCAGTATCGAGTTCGGAATCTGACCTTCCCATGAACCTGTCCATGTTCCAATCCCTGCCGGCAACGACGCTGGCCGTGTTTCTTGCCCTTGCCGCCCTGTCGGTGCTGACCGTCACCGTCGCCATCTTCAAGATTACCCAGTTCCGCCGCATGGGCCTTGGCCGCCATGCCGAGGCCGAGGCGATCCTCGACGACTGGCTGAACGGCCGCCCCGATGAGGCGCAGCGCAAGGCCACCGCCAGCGGGGCGGTGCTGTCGCGGGTGCTGCGGGCGGTGATGTCGGGGCTGCGGGCGCGACCCTCGGATCCGTTTTATGGCGAGGAACTGGCTCGGCAGGCAGCACTGGTGGAGCTGACCCGCATGGGCAGCCGGATGCGGCTGCTGGAGGCCGTGGTGCAGATGGCGCCGATGCTGGGGCTGTTGGGCACGGTGATCGGCATGATCGACGCCTTCGGCAGCCTTGCCGCCAGTCAGGCGGCGGCCGATCCGCGGATGCTGGCCTCGGGCATCTGGACGGCGCTGACCACAACAGCGGCGGGGCTGGCCATCGCGCTGGTGGCCTATTTCATCGCCGCCTGGCTGGAGGGGCGCATCGACGACGAGCGTCAGACGATCGAGATGGTGATCTCGGCCGCGATCCATGGCCGCGTCGGCCAGACGCGCGGCTGATCCATGGCGGCGGGCGGCCACAGGCGTCCGGGGCTGATCCTGCCCCGCCGCAACCGGCGCTATCGGTTCTCGATGACGCCGTTGGCGGATGTGATGTTCCAGCTGCTGATCTTCTTCATGCTCTCGGCCAATATCGCACCCTATTCCATGCTCGACCTGCGCACCGGCGCGCTCAGCGGCGGCGGCGCTGCGCCCGCGCCCGAGACCGGGACCGAGCCGGGCCGCACCACCGATATCCGCAGCACCGCCGTCTGGACCCTGGACGAGACCGGCACCATCCTGGCCAGCGGCCAACGCTTCGAGCCCGCGCGCCTGCCGGCGCTGGCGGACGCGCTGATGGCGCAGGGCACCCGCGACGTGCTGGTGGTGCTGCGTCATGACGTGGCCGTGCAGCAACTGGTGACGGTGCTGCAAACGCTGGCGGCGCGGGGCATCACCTCGGTCCAGATTGCCAGCGGGGGAACCTGAATGGCCCTGAATCTGCCCCCCCGCCGCCACGACCGCGCCCATATCGACACCTCTCTGTCGATCGTGAACATCGTGCTGCTGCTGCTGTTCTTCTTCATGATCGTCGGCCAGACCGTCCGGCCCGCACCGGAACTTGATCTGTCCCGGACCGAGGATCTGCCGCTGGAGCAGCTGCCCTCGCCCATTCTGATCGTCGAGGAGGACGGCAACTGGCTGCTGGACGGCGAGCCGATCTCGCCCGATCTGCTGCCCGCGGCCGTTCCCGCGACCGGCGGACAGGTGCTGCACCTGATGATCGATCGGGACGCGCCGGCCCATCTGCTGGTCGATACGCTGAACGACCCGGTGCTGACCGATTATGACCTGCGGTTGGTGACCCTGAACGACCGGGGGACGCCATGATCGGTGAACCCGCCGATGGCTGGAAATGGGCGCAGGCCTCGGGCCTGTCGCTGGGATTGCACGCGGCGCTGCTGGCTTATCTGGTCTATCAGCCGACGCTGGAGTTCCTGTCTCCCGATCCGGCGATGCCGCTGCCCCAGATCGAGGTCACCACCCTGATCCCCGAGGTCGTCGACATCCCGGCCGTCCCGACCGAAACGCTGCCCTCTCCCGCCGATCCCGGCCCGGCAACGGCGACCGAGGCCGCTGCCGTCGCCAGCCCGATCACCCCCCCGATTGCCGAGGTTGTGCCCGCCGAAACCCTGCCGCCTTCAGACCCGGCCCACAGCCTGCCGGGCGAAGCGGGGGCGCCCATCGCCAGCACCGCCCCGGCGGAGCCGACCGGCGCCCTGCCCGTTCATGCCACGACCGAGGCGCCGCCCCCCGATCCGCGCCTGCTGATTCTGGTCGACCGCATCCGCAGCCAGCTCACCGATGCCTGTCTGCTGGCGCTGCCGATCATGCGCGGCGAGGAGGAATTGACGCTGAGCCTGCTGTCGGACAGCGACCGCAATGCCTCGGCGCTGACCGACGAGTTGGTGGCGGGGATCGAAGGCGATATCGCCCGCGAAACACTGCTTCTCGACCCGCGCCAATGCCCCGCTGTCGCCTTCGCGCGTCGCGACATCCGCTATCCGGTCTTTGCGCTCGGGCTGCAGTTGGACGCGCAAAGCGTGGCCTCGGGCGACAGCTTGCGCGGGCGGATCAGCAATGGTGCGGGCTATGTGCAGACGCTGCTGATGGTTGACGAAAACGGTGCCGTTCACGATCTGCGGCGGTTCCTGCTGTCCTCGGCCGGGGTCACGCGGTTTGACATCCCGGTGGCGCGGATGCGCCAGCCGCGCGATACCCGCCAGCTGCTGATCGCGCTTGCGACGCCGCAACGGCTGAACACGGTAACGGCCCGTGCGGGCGACGCCGCCGGGCCGTTTTTCGACGCGCTTTTCGCCGAAGTCGGACAGACCGCCCTGATCGGCATCGCCAGTTTCGACGTGCGCTAAGCCAGCGCCGCTGCCAGCGCCTTGTCCGAGGAGAGCCGCGTCAGGACGCGAATGATTTCGCCGGGGCGGATCAGTTCCGAACCGGCCCGGGTCTGCATCCGGGGGGCCGATTGCAGGTGTTTCCACCAGGTCTGGCCGGGCATGGCGGGGCGCGTGAACTCGGCGCTGACGCGGCGCGACAGTCGACCGAGCGCGGGATCGCGCAGGCGGATTTCGGGGCGGCCGGCTGCGGCGGTCAGCACCTCGACCGCGCCGTCATGGGGCGAGAAAAGGGCGATGGCCGCAACCTCATCCCCCAGAAAACCGAGCGCGCCCAGTCGCGCGCCGGCATTGCCTTCAATCAGAACCCAGTCAATCTTTACCGTCATATCCTATTTCTTCCCTGAAAAGTCATAGCTGAACGCGCCGTCGTCGATACGGATGGTGACATCCGACATCTCCTCACCGCTCACCATACGCGCAAGCACCTGGCGTGACAAATCCGGCAGGATCGAGTTGGTGATGATGTTGTCGATCATCCGGCCGCCGCTGTCGGGATCACGACATTGGGCGACGATATGGTCGATCACCGCATCGTCCCAGATCAGCTGCGTGCCATGCGAATCCCGCATCCGCCGCGCCACCGAACCCAGCTTCAACCGGGTGATTCCGGCCAGAACCGGCGCCGACAGCGGCACATAGGGAATGGACACGATCCGGCCCAGAAGCGCGGGCGGGAAGGTGCCCAGCAATTCTTCCTTCAGCGAGGCTTCCAGTGTCTCGGGATCGGTGATCTCGCCTTCGGGGGCAAGGTTCATGATGGTGCCGGTCCCAACATTCGAGGTCATCAGGATCAGCGTGTTGCGGAAGTTGATGGGCCGGCCGTTGCCGTCCTCCATCCGGCCCTTGTCGAAGACCTGGAAGAACAGCTCGTGCACGTCCGGGTGGGCCTTTTCCATCTCGTCCAGCAGCACCACCGAATAGGGTTTGCGGCGCACCGCCTCAGTCAGGCGCCCGCCCTCGCCATAGCCGACATAGCCGGGCGGGGCGCCCTTCAGCAGCGAAACGGAATGGGCTTCCTGAAATTCGGACATGTTGATGGTGATGACGTTCTGTTCACCGCCGTAAAGCGATTCGGCCAGCGCGAGCGCGGTTTCCGTCTTGCCGACACCGGACGGCCCGCACAGCATGAAAACCCCGATCGGCTTTTCCGGGTTCGACAGGCCCGCGCGGGCGGTCTCGACCCGGCGCGCGATCATCTGCAGACCGGGATCCTGCCCGATCACTCGTTCCTTCAGGTGATCGGCCAATCCCAGCACCGCCTGCAATTCATCGGCCACCATGCGGCCCGCGGGAATCCCCGTCCAGTCGCTGATGACGGAGGCCACCGCCTGATCGTCCACATGCGGCCAGATCATCCGCTCATCGGGATGGATCGCCGACAGATCGGCCATCTTGCCATCCAGATCGGCACGGGCAGCGACTTCATCGAAATCCTCGCCCTCGGCCTCGGCAATGCTGCGGCGCAGGTCGAGGATGCCATCGACCAGCCCCTTTTCGCTGTCATAAGCGGCCTCGACCAGGGCCAGATCAGACAGCAGCTTTTCGCGTTTCTCGCGGATCTCGGTCAGGCGCCCCTCATCCGTGGCACCCAACTCGCGCTCGGCCTCCTTGGCGGCGATTTCGGTGTTGAGCGCTGCGATATCGGCGCGCAGATCGGCCAGACGCGCGGGCGTCGCGGACTGGCTGACCGCGACCCGCGCGCAGGCCGTATCCAGAAGCGAGACTGCCTTGTCGGGCAATTGCCGCGCCGGCAGGTAACGCGCCGACAGCTTCACAGCCGCCTCGACCGCCTCGTCCGAGATGCGGACTTTGTGATGCGCCTCCATCGGACCCAGCAGCCCGCGCATCATGTAACAGGCGGTTTCGATGCTCGGCTCGTCCACCGTCACCGGCTGGAAACGCCGGGTCAGCGCCGGGTCCTTTTCGAAATAGTTGCGGTATTCGGCCCAGGTGGTGGCCCCGATGGTGCGCAGGGTGCCCCGCGCCAGCGCCGGTTTCAAAAGGTTGGCGGCATCGCCGGTGCCCGCCGCCCCGCCCGCGCCGATCAGGGTATGGGCCTCGTCGATGAACAGGATGATGGGGGTCGGGCTTGCCTGAACCTCGTCAATGACCGAGCGCAGGCGCTGTTCGAATTCGCCCTTCATGCTGGCCCCGGCCTGCATGGCGCCGATGTCGAGCATATGCAGCCGCATCCCCTGCAGCGTCGGCGGCACGTCATTCGCGGCCAGCTTCTGGGCGAAGCCCTCGACCACGGCGGTCTTGCCCACGCCGGCCTCGCCGGTCAGGATCGGGTTGTTCTGGCGGCGGCGCATCAGCACGTCGACGATCTGGCGGATCTCGTCGTCGCGGCCGACGACGGGGTCCATCGCCCCTTCCGCCGCCTGCGCCGTCATGTCGACCGAGAAGCGGCCAAGCGCCGTTGACGGCCCGGCGCTGTCGCGCCCCGTGCCCGGCGCCACCAGACCCGAGCCGTCCATCGGGCGCATGTCCTCCTCCTCGGATCCGGACCAGAGGGTGCGCGCCTCTTTCCCGATCTGATCGGCGAACAGTTCTTCGAAGACCGGAGAATAGCTTTCGATCTCGCGCCGCAGGCTGGCGTCGTTCAGCAGCGCGACCAGCAGATGGCCGGTGCGGATCTGCGTCTCGCCGAAGAACAGCGTCGCATAGGTCCAGGCGTGGTTCAGCGCATCGGCCAGCCGTTCCGAGATGCCGGGCGTTTCGGTCACATTCTTCTGCAACCGCGCCATTGCCTGATCGAGATCCTTCAGCACCCGGCCGCGATCCTTGCCAACCTCGCGCAGCGTGACCGAGATGTCGCAATTCTGGTTCGACAGCGCGTGAAACAGCCAGTGGCTGAGTTCGACATTGCGGTTGCCGTCGCCGCGCGCCTGCCGCATCGCCTGCAAAAAGGCGTCATAGCCGACGCGGTTCATCTTGCCGGCGAATTTCTCGATGGTGATTGCGGTCATGCGGTTCCTCGCGGTCGTGCGGATTCGGGGTCGATCTGAAAGCGGGCGACCTCGACAGGGCTGTCATCGGTCCCGCGCGGGGGGCTGAGTGCGGCCAGCCAGCCGACCGCCACGGTCTTGCCCAGCGTCGCCGCCGGGATTTTCGACGGCGGCAGCCGCAGGGCCAGCTCTACCTCGTAGGTGCGGCCGAGATACCAGAAGACCAGATTGGTCAGCATCCGGTGTTCCTCGGCGCCGGGCAGAAAGCGGCGGTAGCGGTCGGCATCGGGCAGGTCGAGATGCAGGCAGATCTTTTCGCTGACCGACCTGACACGACTGCCCAGATAGGTGTTCTGGCCAAGCGCACCGCGTGCGCCCAAGCCGCTCAACTCGTCTGTCTCGAATTCCAGCCAGGACGGAACGTGCTCCTCGACCTCGACATTCAGGCCGAAATAGCGCGCGATCATCTGGCGCAGACGCACCGCGCTGCGCACCCGCCCGCCGAAGATCGACACCATCGGCAGGCGGGCGATATCGGGAAAATCATCGTGATGGACAAAGGCCGGGCTGCCGGTGCCCGACACCGCCGCGATATAGCGCGCGAAGCGGTCCTCGTCGGGCCGGTCATGCTGGCTGATCGCGTGGCTATCGGACCAGGCACGGAAAAAAAGCTGCAAAAACCGCGATGTGAAGATATCGGCGAATTTTGTGAAGCCGTCCTGACCCTCGTTCTGCCAGCGCTGCACCTCCTCGGTGGTATTCAGCGGCAAGGCGCCGAACGCCCCGAACATACCCAGAAACTGTGGCCGGAGCGCGACCCGGCCGAGACTGTCTCGGATCTCTGCGGGCTGGTCGGGGTGGCTGTGGAACTCGGCCACCGGAAATTCCAGCCGGGGATCCTGCCCGAGATCAACGATCTCCTCGGCCAGATGGGCGGAACGCCCGATGCGCGGCCGGTGCGGGTTGTCACGCTCCAGCCGGCGCAGCAGGGCCAGAAACCCGCCCTGCCCTCTCATATCAGCGGGCCCTGACCGGTGCGGGCCGGCCAGCGGCGCAGCACGCCGCGCTGTTTGCTGACCGTCACCGTCTGCGAGAAACTGTTGATGCTGACATATTCGGCCAGAAAGCGGTCGAGCACCGCGGCAAGCGGCAGGATGCCCGCACCCTCGAAGGCCGTTTCGTCGAAGGTGATGGCGACTTCCAACCCCCGTGCCGGGAAGAAACCTTCGGGCCGGCGGATGGACCTTGTGACCGGCCGCACATCCAGGCGGGTGATGCCGGCGATCTGGCTTTGGGTGATATTGTCCGAGAGATCGGCGAACAGCGACAGGATCTCGCGCAGGCTGGCAGCGCCGTCGCGGCCAAAGCGGTCATCCAGCCCGAAATGGTTCAGTGACAGATAGGATATCAGCCGCCAATAGACATCGCCCTGCTGGCTGCGATGCGGGCCGCCCAGTTCGGTCTCGGTCATCGCTTCGCGCGGCGGAGTCGGCCCGTTCACGCAGCGCAGGCGCAGCTTCTGGTCGTCATCCATATGCAGATCATCGCTGCGCGCCAGGGGCAGCGACATTGGCAGATGCCGGTTGGAACAGAGCGTGCGCACATGCAACCGCTGGGCCCGCTGGCCGACCTCGCCCGAAGGCGGTTCGTACAACGAGATGTAAGTCTCCGTCCCGCGATAATCGGTGCGCAACCCGTTGCGCCGTTCCGACGCCGTCAACCGGCGGGGCTTGCGGCGCATGGTATAGTAATAGACCGATCGGGGGGCCTGCGCAGACGGCGGCAGGGCGTAAAGCGGATGCACCTCGGCGCGCTGCTGCGAACCGCCGGAACTGGCGAAAACGTCGAGGATGCGGTGCACTTCGATCTGGGTCAGCCGGGCACTGTCGGGCGTCACCACATATTCGTGCAGATTATCCCCCAGCCGGATCTGGTTCGAGCGTTCCTCGAACAGGTTCACCGCCGGGGCGCAGTTCAGCCGTAGATCCTGCGCGCCGATCTGGCGGGCGATGTCGGCATCGCTGCGGTCGAATTCCAGGATCAGCTGCGCCTCGCGGGCCTTGATCCCGGCAAGCGCTCCCGCCATGCCGGTCAGCCTGAAGCCCATGAACTTGCGCGGAAATGCGAAAAAGTCGCGCAGCAGGGCAAAGCCCTCGAACAGGCGGCTGTCGCGGTCGAACAGCAATTCCTCGCTCGCGAAGCCGATCTGGTCGATCTGGTCGGGACGCAGGCGGACAAAGACCGGATCGCCATTGGGCTCCAGCCAGCGCAGACTGGCCCGCACCACGCCCGCGTGGATCTGTTCATACAGCGCCGAGGCCTGCGCCATCTCGGCCGTCAGGTGAAAGGTGATGCTGTCGCATTCCAGGGTCGACAGCGAACGTTCGGTGATGTGGCGCAGATCGACCTGCAGGGCCGCGCGGGTCGCGGGATCAGGGTCCTGTCCCAGCGCGCCGATGGGGGCTGGGCGGTCCAGATAGCGCAATCCGGTCATTTCCAACGGCAGCACGTCCAGCGGCGCGGCCAGAGAGAAGCGACAGACGATGCGCTTGTCGGCGTCGCGGAACGGCGCCTCCATCGTGGCGCCGCGCGGATAGCGGGCCACGCCAAGATCGGGGGGCGGATTTTCGGGGCGCTGCGCCTGCACCAGCATGCAACTGGGGATCGGCGCCAGCGCATCGGGGAAAATCTGCTCCAGCAACTCGGTGGTGAAGCCGCGAAACTCCTCGTCCAGCTTCTGCTGCACGCGCGCGGCCATGAAGGCGGTGCCCTCCAGCAGGCCGGCTACGGTCGGGTCGATATTGTCGCGCAGCAGACCGCCCAGCCGGTCGGCGAGACCCGGATATTCATCGGCAAATTCCGCCGTGCGTTCGTAAAGGATATCCAGCTCGCGTTCGTAAGCGTCGCGGAATGACTTTTTCATGAATCGCCCTGCATCCGTTTCAGCGCGATCTTTCCGGCGGCGGGATCGACCTCGGCATAGAATTGCAATGGAATGTCTGAGGGATTGGAAATCATTTCGGCCACGATCTCGAATTGCAGGCGCTGATCCTTGCCGGGGCCGCTCTCGTCGATGCGGACCTCGATGGTCGAGGGGCGGAGCCGCGGCTCGTTAGCGATCAGCGTTTCGCGGATGGCGGCGGCCATGTCCTGCGGGTTGCGATGATCGCGCCACAGGCTGTCCATGTCCTGAAAGCCGAAATTCACCACCGATCGCGCGACGCGCGGCGTATCCGCCATGCCGACAACCACATCGAGCCGGATGGTGTTCATCAGGCTGGAGACATCCAGCGCGATATTGTGGCGCAGCGCGGCCTCATCAGTGCCGTCGCGGCGCTTCTGGCTTCGCAGAGTCAGGTCGCGCTCGCCATCCTGATAATGCTGGTCGGGGTCGCGGCCGTCGCGCCGCCCGGCCGAGGCGCGAAACACATGCATCAACGACATCTCGCGCAGCCCGCTGCGCGTGGGATCGTCGTTGGAAACCTTGCGATAACGCTGCACTTGTCCGCCCACCAAAACCTGAACCATGCGGGCACACGCCCACCGCATATGAAACAGGGCCGGCACGGATTGCGCCAGCCCTGTTCCGACCGAAAAGGCGAAACGCTTAGGCGTTCCACTCCTTGTTTTCGGCGATGTCCCAACCGGCCAGGGTTTCGGCGCCGGCGGCACCCGATTCTTCCTGCAGGGTGTAGGCGACTTCGAACTTGCGGAAGTTCAGGGTCAGCGTTTCCTGGATGCGGTCCAGGCCATCCTTCGAGCCACCAGTAGTGTAGCTGGTGATCATGATGTTGCTCATCTTGATGCGGAAATATTCGACCGGCGCGGTGCCGCCCGATTTGCGCACGATGAGCTCGCCGTTTTCGATGTGCTCGCCGTTGGTGCAGCGCTTGATCAGATCGTTGGATGCCAGGTCAACATATTTGGTCAGGGTAATGTCCTTGACGTTGACCTTACCGCCGCCGCCGCCCGAACCCACATGGGTGGTGCCCGACTGGGTCAGCGCCCAGTCCCAGGCCAGAACGTCGATCTCGTTACGGTGAGTCGAGTCCTGCGATTCACCCTTGATGTTGTTGGACAGTTTCAGAAAAATATCGACAGCCATGTTAACCTAACTCCTCTAATATGGCGTCACTTCAGACAGTCTAATGCCTCGGGTCAAATTACTTGCCCTTCGGCAGCTTGGAGACGAGAGACATCCCGACATCCATCCCTTCAAGCTGAAAATGCGGCTTGAGGAAGAATTTGCCCATGTAATAGCCGGGATTTTCCTCGTCTTCCACCACTTCCACCTTCGCCCCCGCAAGAGGTTTCTTGGCCTTCTCGCGTTCACTGGCGCTTTCGGGATTACCAGAAACGTACTTGTTAACCCAACTCTGCAACTGCGTCTGAAGTTGCAACCGATCGGGGCTTTGCCCGATCTTGTCGCGGACCATACATTTCAAATAATGACTAAACCGTGACACCGCAAAAATATACGGCAGACGTGCGGACATATTGTCCGACGCCGTGGCTTGGTCATCCACATATTTCTTAGGCCGATACAACGTCTGGGCGCCGATAAACGCCGCCTTGTCAGTGTGTTTGCGGTGAATCAGCCCGATCAGACCAGCCTTGGACAGTTCCGCTTCGCGCCGGTCGGTGATCGAGACTTCGGTCGGGCATTTGAGGTCCTTCATGCCATCGCCCGTTTCGAAATTATGCGTGGGCAGGTTCAGAACCTCACCGCCCGACTGGACGCCACGAATATGCACGGTCCAGCCGAATTCCTTATGCGCGCGGTTGATATTCACCGCCATCGCATGTGCCGCGTTCATCCAGGCATATTGCGTGCCGGCATGACCGTCGGTTTCTTCCTCGAAATTGAACTCCTCGACGACCGAATTGGAATTCTGGCCGTACGGCTCGCGCGACAGCACCCGCGGCAGGGTCAGCGCAATATAGCGCGAGTTTTCGGAATCGCGCAGACCATTCCAGGCCGCATAATCGGGCGTATCGAAAATCTCCGACAGGTCCGGCGGCGTGGACATTTCGGTCCAGCTGTCCATACCGAGCAATTCAGGCGCGGCAGACGAAATGAACGGCGCATGTGCGGCTGCCGCGATCTTGCCCATATCGCGCAACAGGGCGACATCGGGGCTGGAATGGTCGAAATAATAATCGCCAATCAGGGCGCCATAAGGCTTGCCGCCCAGGGTGCCGAATTCGGCTTCGTAAATGCGCTGGTTCAGCGGCGATTTATCCCATTTCGCGCCGGGATAGCGCCGCATCATCTGCTGCAGTTCTTTCTTCGACACGTTCATTGCCTTCACGCGCAGCGAGGCATCGGTTTCCGAATTGTTGACCGTATAGGCCAGCCCGCGCCAGGACGATTCCAGCTTCTGGAAATCCTCGTGGTGAATCACTGCGTTCAGCTGCTCGCTGAGTTTCTGATCCAGCTTCGACAGCATGGCGTCGATGGTGTCGATCACGTCTTCGGCGATCAGCGTCTGATCGTCCAGAGCCTCGCGCACCAGCGCCACGACGGCGTTGTCAACTTCTTTCGCGGCGACTTCAGTGCGCGGCTTGATGGTCTGCTTGAGGATGTCCGAGAATTCCTCAAGCTCGGTCAGCTGGCCGGCGCCGGCAACCTGGGCCTGATTTTCCTGTGCCATGCTCAGCTATCCTTTTCGGGGGAGGCGGATTCGTCGCGCTCGGCGAGGGCCGCCATCAGTTCAGGGTCGTTCAGAAGCTTGCGGATCTGGTCCTGCGCCTTCGGCTTCGAGTTCATATAGCGTTGCAGGTTGGCCAGGTGCTGACGGGCTTCCAGCAGCTTCTTCAGCGCCGGGATCTGGCGCGCGACCGCGGCCGGATCGAAATCATCCATGGATTCGAAATTCAGCTGCACGCCCAGACGCTGATCGCCGCCAACCTTGTTTTCGACATTGAAACTCAGACCGGGCGCGATCGACTTCATATAGTCATCCAGCGTCGCGGCGGTCACGTCGACGAAGTCGCGCTCTTCCATCGCGGGCTTGTCAACTTGCGAGGCATTCCCCGACAGGTCCGACATCACCCCCACCACGAAGGGCAGTTCAACCATTTTTTCCGAATCGTACGGATCTTCATAGGAAATATTCACCCGCGGCGGGCGATTACGCTTCAAAAAATCGGTCGACTTATCAGATGCCATGTTACTCGATCCTCCGATTGCGTTAAAAAACGCAATTTCAAACACAGAGTCAATGCGAAGACTCTAACCTCATTCACCTTGCCTGACCGGTGCCGCAATCAGCTCGGCAACGATGGCATCAAAACGTTTCGTCAACATGTCACGGGCTTTTACCAGCAGCAAGGGCACAGGGCTAGCCGGTTCGTGCTGGGCATAATAGGCCTCGACCCCGATCAGACAGGCGGTCAGACCCCGGCGATCGGAGATCGCCGGTGCGGGCGGCGGGGTGACGGCCTCTGGCCGGTTTTCCTGCGCCGCCGAGCTGAGGGTCTTCAACCGCTCCATCGGCAGGGCAAAGCCGCTGGCATGGCCGATATTCAGCATCGCGCCCCCGGCCTGTGCCGGCAACAGGGTTTCCAGCGCCTGCACCAGCGGCGCACCGACCAGCAGGCGCGCCTGCGTGATCAGCAGAAGCGAGGGCGAGGACGGCTCGCGAAGCGCCATCCATGCCTCGGCGGCCTTCAGCGCCGCCAGCGCCGCGTCGCGATCGGCGATGAGCGGCGCGTTGACCGGCGCCGCCGGGGTCGAGGGCGCGGCAGGAAGGGCGGCTGCGGGAGTCGCGTCAGATGCCGCTGGGGCCGGCGCGCCCCCCAGTTGCGGATAGCCGGGATCGGCGGCGGGTGTGTCCGCGCCTTCGGTCCAGCCGGGCAGATCCGGCCGCGCGGTCGAGATCATCGCCTGCATGTCGGCGACGGCGGTGCGTACAGCCGCCAGATCGGGCGAGAATGGAGCACCCGGATGGCTTGCCGCCAGCCGGGCGATCATGTTCAGTGCCGCCGCCACGCGGGTCAGCTCGGCCTGGGTTCTGGCCACCAGCGCGCGATTGGCGTCGCTGCGCAGCGGGCCCAGCACATCGGTGGTGCCGTCCAGACCCTCCTCGGACGCGCGGGCCTCGGCGCGGCCGGTGGCGACCATGTGGCGGCGCAGGGTGACATCGCCGGTCGGCAGCAGCGCCAGATGCAGCAGCGGCATGACCACGGTGGGCTGGGTGTTCAGCGCTTCGATCGCGCCGCGCCGCTCGGCTGCGCTGCGGTCGACGCGGGGAACGGCCTCGTTCGGCCAGATCTGCATCAGGGTGGCGGTGGCTTCGACGGCGTCGGCGAAATCCTCCAATCGGCCCGACAGGATCGCAAAGCGGGCCAAAAGGCTGGTCAGCCGCAGATCGCGCGAGCGCCGCAGCAAATCGCCGATCTGCTTGCCCTCGCGCGCGAAGCTGATCGAGCGCGGGTCGAACAGCCTGTCCTCGCTTCCATCGGGCGCGAGGCCGGGGGTGAAATAGCGTTCGGGCAGGCGCCCTTCGGCCTCGTAATAATAGCCGATGAAAGCGTCATCGTCCTCGGCCTCCAGATCGGGGCCGCAGGGCGGGGCATCGTCGGTGGGGTCGGTCAGCCATTCGAATTTCATATTCCGTCTTCCTGATCCCTTTCTGATATCCGCCCCGGCCCCGGCCCCGGTTTAACCGGCATCGTCCTTTGTGGTTCCCCCACCGATGCCGCCCGATTCATCGGCGGCGCGATAGGCGTCGGCAAACAGCCGGATGAATTCGTCCAGAATGCCGTTTTCATGCGCGGCCTTCGCATCCCAGCGCTCGACATAGACATCCCAAGCCTTCGATTTGCGCTGCCCGGTAATGCCCGCGCGGGATTTGGCATCGGCCTCGATCCGGGTCGGGTCGAGGTCCTGCATCAGCTCGGCCAGCGCCGGCTGCAGCGCCGCGAACAGCGCCGTCTGGTGCCGCGCCAGGTTGACCAGCGCGTCGTCATAGGCCCGCGCTCCGGTCATGAAGCCTGCGCGCGGGCGCAGGAAGACCGCCTCCAGCGCCTGTTCGGGGGTGGGCAAGAATTTCAGCGGATTGTTGTCGCTGGCCTCGCGCATGGTGCGCTCGCCGGCGCGGGTGAAATGGCGCGCGGCGGCGCGGTCGCGCAGGGCCGCCATCAGCCTGCCGGTGGTCGCGGCGACGGATTGGCCCAGTGCTTCCGCCAGCGCCTCGGCATCGATGCCGGCGGCCAGATCCGGCGACAGCCCGGCACCGCGGCAGAAGGCGTGCAGGAAGGCCACAGGGTCGGTATTGATCGCGGCCGCGGCGGGCGGCGGCATCTGCGGCGCGGGCAGGTCCGGGGTCTCGGCCTCGGGCGCAGGCGCGACGGGCGTGGGGGCCACCGGCGCGGGCGTCGCTTGCGGGAAGGCATGGGCCGGCGCGGGCGGAAGCGATGCTCCGAACGGGGTGGCCGGCCGTGCGCCCGGATGCTGGGCGGGCGACACGGGCGCCGGGTAGTCCGTTGGCGGCGCCTCGGGCGTAGGCGGCTGATGCGGCGCGGCGGGGAAGGCCACGAAATCGCCGGCAAAGTCGGGCAGCCGGGGGCCGCTCTCGGCGGCGGGCATCGGATTGACGGGTTCGAAGCCGCCGGGCACCGACCAGGGATCGTCGTCGCGCAGCGGCATGCGTGCCGCGCGGTCGACATTGAAGGGCGGCAGCGATCCCGGCGCGATGCGGCCGCCCGGCATGGGCACCTCCATCAGTGCGACTATGATATATTGGCCCACCTGAAAGCGATCACCATGCTGCAGCCCGTGCGGGCCGTCCAGCCGGTGGCGATGGCCCTGCAGAAACGTCCCGTTGGTCGAGCGGTCGTGCAGCCACCAGGTGCCGTGCTGGAACGAGATGTCGAAATGATGCCCCGAGATATGCCGGCTGGCATCAGGCAGCACCCAGCCCATCCCGGCATTGCGCCCGGCTTGCAGCCCGGTTTCCGACACGGTCACGTTTACCGGTCCGCCGTCGTCCAGGACGCTGAAATTCTCGATCTGCAGGGTAAGTGTCATGCTGTCTCAATAGGCCCGGAACAGGGCCTCGGCCATATCGAGGAAACGGGCGAGGTAAACGGGCCGCTGGCGCAGTTGGGTGCGGGCGAGGCAGGACAGCACCGCGCTGTTGATCGCGACCGGCGCCTTGTGCGGTGGCGAGGGTTCGGGATCGTTGGGCGCGGGGCCACCGGCGGCCCAGCCGACCGCCAGCCCCAGCAGCACCGAGGGATTGCGGACGGGTGCCCACAGCGCCTGGCGCATGATGACATGGCGGCGCGAGGTCGTCGGATCGTTCAGCCAGTCCGAGATCAGGTGCATCATCGGCCGCTCGCTGGCGTCCAGATGTTCGGCCATCATGCGCAGGCATTCATAGCCCCAGCCGACAGCCGAGATTGGCAGCGCCGCGAAGGCGACATAGGTCACCGCCTCCTCGGGCGTCGTGGAACCGCGCAGCCGATAGAGGAACTGCAGCCCGTTTTCGTCGGCGCGGGGGCGCGGTTTGACCAGTTCGGGCAGGCGTTCCACCTGGCTGAACAGTTCGACCGGGCTTTCGGTGCGCAGCGTCCGGCGCGGCGGGCGGGTCTTTTCAAGGTCGTCACCGGCGGTCATCGGAAACTCGGCACAAGCGGGCGGTTGTCTGGGCGGGCGGGTGTTTCCATCGCAAGTTGCCGCAGCCAGCGCCAGTGTCAACCCATGCGGAGAAGAAGCCCGCGCTGACAGGCCCTTGCGTGCATCTCGTGTGCATCTCGTCGCTCATCGCGACAAACTCGACCGGCCACGCCGCGCGCCACCAGCCGCGCCACCTCGTCTTCCGGCACGCTGCGCATCTCGTAGCGCTCCATCCGCTCGGGGCAGCCAAGCTTTCGCAGCGCCGCCCCGCAGCGCGGCAGGTGGTTGACGAGTCCATCTATCTCCAGCCCGCAGAGGGCTTCGCGCAGCGGCGTGCAGCGGCCGGCCGCTCGGCAATTGCGGTTTCACGCAACCGACTGCCCAGCGGCGGTTTGCCTAGGCAGATCTCGTCGCGCAACTGCTCCTGGGCTGTCTCGCCCCGACGCCTGCCGGCGGCGGGGACAGTTTCCACGGGGCCGATTTTTTCCGATTGCAGGATGTGGCCAATCGCCTAGTTGTGGATACAAATGCGTCAAGCCGCCACATTCCTTTCCAGCTTGCTGTCGCCGCGCCGCCTTGGCACGCTGGCGCTGGCGGCATCAGGTACGCTGGTCTTCTGGCTGGCGGGACTGCCCCTGCCCTTCCTGTTCGGACCGATGTTCGCCTGCCTGCTGGGGGCACTGGCGGGGGCGCGGCTGCAGGGAATGTCACCTCTCTCATCGGGGGCGCGGACCATTCTGGGGGTGGCGGTCGGGGCCTCAATCACACCGCAGGTGATACATCAATTGCCGCAGATGGGCGGCTCGGTCGCGTTTGTGCCGATCTACATCGCCGCAATCGGGCTGGTCGGGGTGCCCTATTTCCACCGCATCTGCGGTTTCGATCTGGCGACATCCTATTTCGCGGCCATGCCGGGCGGGTTGCAGGACATGGTGGTCTTCGGCAAGGAGGCCGGGGGCGATGTCCGCGCGCTGTCGCTGATCCATGCGACGCGGGTGCTGGTCATCGTCACCATCGTGCCGGCGGTGCTGGTCTATGCCTTCGACCGGCCGCTGATCCAGCCGATCGGCGCCCCCGCCGCCGAACTGCCGATCTCCGAACTGCTGCTGATGAGCGTCGCCGCCATCGGCGGCTGGAAGCTGGCCGAACGGGTGGGACTGTTCGGCGCCCCGATCCTTGGGCCGATGATCGCGACCGCTATCCTGTCACTGACCGGCATCATTACCCACCGCCCCCCGCGCGAGGCGATTCTGGCGGCGCAATTCCTCATCGGCATGGGGATCGGCGTGGGCTATGTCGGCGTCACCCTGATCGAACTGCGCCGGTTCGTGCTGTCGGGGCTGGTCTTCGTGGTCATCCTCGCGGCCCTGGCGTTTCTGGTGACCGAGGCGGTTGTCCAGTTGGGCCTCGCCGCGCCGATCGATGGCTTCCTGGCTTTCGCGCCCGGCGGACAGGCGGAAATGACCGTGCTGGCCATCGTCGCCGGGGCCGATCTGGGCTTTGTCGTCGTCCATCACCTGTCGCGGCTGACGCTGGTGATCCTCGGCGCACCGATCTTTGCAAGGGCCATGGGGCTGCGCGGGAAAGCCGGCCGGAGGCGAGAGTGACCTTGCCCCCGTGCCGAGGTGGCCGCTGCACATTCCCACACCCTCAGGCTTTGGGTCGGGTCTGCCGGTCCGCGGCCATGGAATGGGGCGGAAAGCGCGCCGCCAGCGCGGCCTCGACGCGCGCCAGCAGATCGGCGGCATTATCCGAAGGGGGCACCCCGCGCCGGGTGACGACGCCGATGGTGCGCCGCAGCTGCACATCCTCGACGGGGATGGCCATCACCGGGGCCGGCGCCATGGACAGCGCCGAGACCGGCAGGATCGCCACGGCCATCCCGGTCGCCACCAGCCGCAGCGCGAGGCTAATGCTTTGCGCCTCGACATGCCAATGCAGGCGGTCGCCCCACTCGCCGAAGGCCACATCCAGCAACTGCCGGTTCTTCAACTGGGTTGCGACACGGGCCATGCGTACGCCTTCGAGATCGGCCAGCAGCGCGTGCCTACGTTGCGCCAACGCGTGGTCGCCCCGCAGGAAAAGCCGGTAATCCTCATCGACCAGCGGACGCATCCGCAGGTCCGTCGGTTCGGCAGACATCACGGTGATGCCGAACTCGGCCTCGCCCAGACGCACAGCGTCGGAAATGGTCGCAACCGGCACATCCAGCACCTCGAAATCAATGTCGGGCTGAACCGAGGTCAGTTCGACCAGCACCTCAGGCAGGACCGCATGGGCGATGGTGGGCACGCAGGCAATCGTGCAGCGCCGCGACTGGCGCCGCGCCCCCGCGCGCACGGACTCGTAGGTTTCCTGCAAGGATTTCAGCAGCCTACGCGCCTCCGGTAGCAGCGCCTGCCCGGTCGGCGTCAACGATACCTCGCGGCTGGTGCGGGTCAGAAGCGTGGCACCCAGATCTTCCTCGACCTTGCGCAACCGGTGGCTCAAAGCCGCCTGCGAGAGGTTCAGCGCCCGCGCGGCCCGCTGGAAAGAGCCGTATTCGGCAATCGCCACAAAGGCTTCCAGTCCAAGGTAATCAACCCGCATTCACCACGCTCCACAACACCACATTGGACAAGGCTAGCGGGCTATTTCGAAGGGGCAAGGAAATGTTACAAAATGGGTTGATGCACTTGCCCGACGGCGTGCGAAAGGGTGTCCGCAGCGCTGCTGGCGACCAGTTTCGCGGGGCCCTTAATCACCGTCGCCTTCGGCATCGGCGGCGGCGCGCTGCTGCTGGCGGTCATGGCCAGAGCGACCGGCGCCGCTCAACGCGACTCGTGGGCGAACCGTCAGCAGGCGGGGGAGATGAGGACGAAGGCGCACCGCGCACCTTCGTGATGGCGTCAGGCGGCGGCGCGGGACTCGATCGTGATGCGGTTTCCCCACGGGTCGATCAGCGCCGCGCTGCCCAGCGCCTGCGCCCGGTCGGCATCGGCCGACAGCACCAGTTCGGTCAGTCCGGCGCTGTCCGGGCTGCGCGTTACCGCGCCACGGCTGCGCCACACATTCGTGGCCAGGTGGTGGTGATACCCGCCCGTGGCGTAGAAACTGGCCGAAGGGATCCGCGACGACAGATCAAAGCCGAGCGGCCCGGTATAGAAACGGTCGGCCGCGGCCACATCGCCCACCTGCAAGTGGACATGACCAATCACCGTGCCCTCGGGCGCGCCCTGCCAGTCGCCGGGGGCGCGGACCAGTTCGGACAGATCCAGCCCCTCGGTCGGCATGCGGACGCGGGTACCGTCGCGGTTCCACTGGTCGCGCGGTCGGTCGGCATAGATCTCGATGCCGTTATCCTCGGGATCGCGCAGATACAGCGCCTCGCTGACACCATGGTCCGAGGCGCCGTCCAGCCGCAGCCCCTGCCCCGCCGCGTGGCGCAGCCAGCGGCCAAGATCGGCACGGTCCGGCAGCAGGAAAGCGGTATGAAACAGCCCCGCCTCGGCCGGATAGGCGCGCGCGGCGGTGTCGCGGCGCAGATCGACCAGGGGAAGGGCATCCTTGCCCAATACCAGGGATTCGCCATCGCCCGCGATCCGGTCAAGCCCGATCGCGCGCTGGTAGAAGTCGCCCACCCGGTCCAGATCACGCACGGTCAGAACGACACGGCTGACGGAAACGGGGGCATCGCTGGTGGCCATGATGGTCTCCTTTCAGGAACGGTTGGGACAGTTGGTCAGTTTTCGGTCACGGCATATTTGCCGCCGCCCAGAAGCGATTGTACCAGCAATGCCAGCGCCCAGAATGCCGGATATTCCCAGCCGCCGCCTTCATTGCTGAACCAGAAGCCGTTCGGGCCATGGGCCAGCACGGCCGCGCCCAGCAGCACCGGCACCAGCGCCAGCGCCACAAGGCTGGTTTGAAAGCCGACGATCAGCGCGATCCCGCCCAGCACCTCGGCGGCGATGGTCAGATAGGCCAGCCCCTCGGGCAGCCCGAGCGAGCCGAAATACCCCGCCGCCCCGGCGGGGGTGAAAACGAAGATCTTCAGCCCCGCATGGGCCAGAAACAGCACCCCCAGCGCCACCCGCAGCAGCATCGCGGCGGCCAGCGCGGCATCCTCACTGCCGAAGCCGAAGCGTTTCAGAACATTGGTCATCGTCGTATCTCCTGTTCGAATTTCCTGCCGAACAGATAGGGCTTTGCCGACATCGCCGGAATGGATACAGTCAGCGATTAACTATCCCCAGATTGGAGATAATGATGGATCTCGCCGATGGCATCCGCGCCTTTCTGGCCGTGGTCGAGACCGGCTCCTTCACTGCCGCCGGGCAGCGGTTGGGGGTGTCCAACAAGCAGGCCGGCAAGCAGGTCGCCGCACTCGAGGCACGGCTGGGCCGGAACCTGCTCTACCGTACCACCCGCGCCGTATCCCTGACCGAGGCGGGTGAGACCTGGCTGCCGCATGCCCGCAAGGTCCTGTCGGCGCTGGAGGAGGCCGAAAGCGTGTTCGCGGACCCGACCGGCGGCCTCAGCGGACGGCTGCGCATCACCTGCGGCGCCACGATGGGAGAGCTTTGCGTGGCCGAGGCCGCCCACAGCTTTGTCGCCGAACATCCCCGGATGCGGGTCGACCTGCACCTGTCGGACGGGCTGACCGATCTTGCGGCGGGCGGCTTCGACATGGCAGTGCGCATCGGCATCCCGCGCGATTCCAGCCTGCTGATGCAGCGCATCGGCGCCACGACACCGCGCATCGCCGCCAGCTCGGATTATCTGGCGGCACATGGCACACCGGCCCATCCGCGTGACCTGTCCGGGCATGAGGCGGTGCTTGATCTGAACGAACAGCTTCCCGGCCGCTGGGATTTTCAGGACGCGGGCCAGCCGATCACGCAGACCATTCACGGCCGGATCGCCGTCAACAGCGCCGCCATCACCATCGGCCAGGCGCTGCAGGGGGGCGGGCTGGTGCGCGCGCCGGACATCTTTCTGGCCCCCTATCTGCAGAGCGGCGCCTTGCGCACGGTGCTGGACGATTTCGCCGGCGCGCCGCGCCCGATCCACATCCTCAGCCAGCCGACGGCGTTCCGGCAGCGCAAGATCGCGGCGTTCGGCGCGGTGTTGCGCCGCCATCTGGACCGGCTGGTCCCGGTGATCGGCCAGCCATAGCGTCGGACCGCGACGCGCGTTATGGGTGAGGAATGCGCGATCACCTCTCCCCTCCCCGCATCCTCGTTTCGGTGCTGCTGCTCTGGCTCGCCGGTCTCGGCGCGGCCGGCCAGTTCGCCAAGATCGGCGTGCCCTTCACCGAGATCCAGCACATGTTCCCGCAGGCAGGCGCCTCGGTCGGGCTGCTTTTGTCGCTGGTCAGCCTCGTGGGGGCGGTCTTCGGCATGATCGCGGGCGTGCTGGTCACCGGCATCGGGCTGCGTCGGGCCCTGATCTTCGCGCTGATCTTTGGCGGCCTCCTCTCACTTCTGCAGGCGCAGATGGGCAGCCTGCCGGCGCTGCTGATCACACGCGGATTCGAGGGGTTGTCGCATCTGCTGATCGTGGTCGCGGCGCCGACGCTGATCGCCCAGCTGACCCCCGACCGCTACCGCAGCTTCGCCATGACGCTCTGGGCGACGTTCTTCGGTGTCGCCTATGCGCTGACGGCGTGGCTGGGGATGGATCTGGTGGCGCGCGCGGGTTTGCCAGCACTGTTTCGCGTCCATGGCGTCTATATGCTGGGCTGCGCGCTGGCGCTGTCACTGGTGCTGCCGCGCCCACCGCGCCATGCGGGGGCGGTGCCCCCCACGCTCGCCCAATTCGCTGCCATTCTGGCCCGCGCCTATGGCTCGGCCCGGATCGCGGCGCCGGGCTTTGGCTGGCTGTTCTATACGCTGACCTTCGTGTCGCTGCTGGCGATCCTGCCGGCGCTGATCCCCGCAGACCGGCGCGAGGCGATGATCGCCACCCTGCCGCTGATCAGCATCGCCTCCGGTCTCGGGGGGGTCCCACTTCTGCTGCGTGCCGCGCCGCCGGTGCGCCTGATCCAGCTGGGTTTCGGCATGGCCGCGATCAGCGCCGCACTGATGGCGCTGGCGGGGCCGGTGCTGCCCGCGATCGGGCTTTATGCGGCGCTGGGGATCATCCAGGGGGCCAGCTATGCCGCCATTCCGGTGCTGAACCACAGCGCCGAGGATCGCGCCCTGGCCAACGGCCTGATGGCGCAGATGGGCAATCTGGGCAACCTGCTGGGCACGCCGCTGCTGCTGGTGCTGCTGGGCCACGCGGGCATCGGCGGCCTGATCGCGGCCATCACCTGCTGCTATCTGCTGGCGATCCTGTGCCACGGCTGGATGGCGCGCCGCCGCGTGCTTGAAGGGTAAGGGGGGCCGACCCGTGAATTGTTGTTTTCAGTGATTGTCAGGCGACATGGGTAAATAACTCAGGAGAATTTTCAAATCATTGTTTTTAAATAACTTTATTTTCCTTACGACATGGCATCTAACAACGACACACGAATCTATCTCACAGCCTTCACGAAGAGGGCCCCGGTGCACTTCGGGCGCGGAACAGCAGCTGTTTATCCTAGGTGTTTGATCCCACCGTTTGATGGCGCGATCCTTTCGGCGGAATGGAAGGATGCTCTATGGGACAAGTTCGTCACGGCAGCGCCACGACCATCCAGGATGTTCAGCGCCCGGAATATCGCACGTCGAAGCCGTTCGTCCTCCTGCTGCAGGCGCTTCAGTTCCTTCAACTGATCCACGCCCATTCCGCGTTCGCCGTTGGGCTCGGACCAGTGGCGCCTTCAACGGCTCACTTCTGGCGCCAGCAGTATAGGTCTGTTCGACAACGCCGATCCGCCTGATCGCATCCAAACGGGACATGCCTTGCCCCATCAAGACCTCAACCTGCCGCAGCTTCGACACAATCTCTTCCGGCTTCAGTCGTTTGTTTGCCATTCTTGATCCTCCATTTCCTACCCATAACGGCGGACCACTTCACTGGGGGAGGATCAGAACCCGATCGACCTCGCTTCCCACCCTTACTCGCGGAATCGTAAGTGACAGCTGGGTTGAGACCTCACCCGTCATACCTAAGTCCCATACTGTCAGCGTGCGGACCGCTGTTACTGTGTCCTGCGTCGACGACGACTCGCAACAATTGTCTGGGAGGACATCTTATGGCTTGGACGAAACCGCGCATCCGCGAAATCGCCTGCGGGATGGAAATCAACATGTACGGCCCGGCCGAAGACGAGCGGCGGGAAGACACTCTGTTCTGATCAGAACGGGTGATCGCACGTATATTGGGCGCCGGGGCGGGCGGAGGCCTGCCCCAGTGGAACTGCGGCTGTCGGAACTGTCAGGACGCCCGCCGCGGAATCCTGCCCCAGATGACGCAGTCTTCGGTGGCCGTTTCGGCTGACGAGACGACATGGGTGGTTCTGAACGCATCGCCGGACATCCGCAGCCAGCTTGGCGCCACGCCCGCCCTCGCACCTTTGGGTTTGCGCGGCACGCCGATCTCGTCGGTCGTCCTAACCAATGGGGATATCGATCATATTGCCGGCCTGCTGACGCTGCGCGAGCGGACGGCGTTCGAAATTTGCGCCACCGCGGACATTCTGGACATCCTGAGGGAGAACGGCGTCTTTCGTGTTCTCAGCGATGATCTGGTCCGTTATCGCCGGATCGAGCTTGATGCTCCCTTCTCAGCGGCGGGTCTGACCTTTCGTGCCTTCGCCGTGCCCGGAAAGGTCGCCTTGTTCAAGGAAGGCGAAACGGTCGAAACCTCGGCAATCGGTGGGCAGACCATCGGCCTGGAAATTCACGACGGGGCCAAACGACTGTTCTATGTCCCCGGCTGTGCCGCATTGCCCGACTGGCTGATCGCGGAACTGGCGCGGGGAGATGCGGTTCTTTTCGACGGCACCGTATGGGAGGATGACGACATGCGCAGAACCGGCACCGGCGAAAAGACCGGCACCCGCATGGGCCATCTGCCGATGAGCGGCCCCGAGGGCAGCATCGCGCGGCTGGCCGGCATTCCCGGACAGAAGATATTCATCCATATCAATAACACGAACCCGGTCCTGCAGCCCGACAGTGCCGAGCGCGCGGCGCTCATCGCCGCCAGCTGGCGGATCGCGCAGGACGGGATGGAACTGCGGCCATGAATGTGCAGCCCGATAACATGCAGCCCGAGGCATTCGAGGCGCGACTGCGCCAGATCGGGGCCGAACGCTATCACGACAAGCATCCGTTCCACGACATGCTGCATTCCGGGCGCTGCACGATCGAACAGGTGCGCGCCTGGGTCATCAACCGATATTACTATCAAAGCCGCATTCCGATGAAGGACGCAGCCTTTATCTCGCGCGTGACCGATCCGGCCCTCCGGCGCGAATGGCGCTCGCGGATCGAGGATCACGACGGCCGCGCGCCGGGCGAAGGCGGCATCGCCCGCTGGCTGCGACTGGCGGAGGGCGTGGGCCTCGACCCCGAATATGTCGCATCCGAGCGCGGCATCCTGCCCGCGACCCGGTTTGCGGTGGACGCCTATGTGCATTTCGTGCGCGAACAGCCGCTGCTGCCGGCCATGGCCTCGTCGCTGACCGAGCTTTTCGCCCCCGAGATTCACAAGACCCGGATCGCCGGGTTGCTGAAACACTATGATTTCGCTAATCCTGACACCATCGCCTATTTCGAGCATCGCCTGTCCGAGGCGCCCAAGGACGTGGCCTTCGGGCTTGCCTGGGTCATGGATCATGCTCGGACAGCTGCCGATCAGGATGCGGCCGCCGCCGCGCTGATCTTCAAGACCGATGTTCTGTGGGCGCAGCTCGACGCGCTTTATTCCGCCTATGTCGTCCCCGGACGCATTCCACCGGGCGGCTGGCAGCCGCATGAGGGGCTTCTGGCATGATCCCCGTTTTGCTGCGCGGCGTCAGGATGAAAGATGACAGGGTGCGGAATGTTCCGGTCCTTCTCGGCCCGGAACGGGCGCTGTTGCTGGATGCGATCGGCGCGGCGATCCTTGCGCGCGTGGATGGGGCACGCGATCTTGACGGGATCGTCGATGATCTGGCCGCGGCCTATGATGCACCCGCCGAGGTGATCCGCAGCGATGTCGAGGCCTTTCTGGCCGATCTCGCCGAAAAACGCCTGCTGGAGATGCAGGCATGAACGTATCGCCGGCCATGTCCCCGTCCGTTTCCACGCGACCGCGACCGGCGCCGCCTATCGCCATGCTGGCCGAACTGACCCATCGCTGCCCGCTGGCCTGCCCCTATTGTTCCAACCCCGTCGAGATGACCGCACGCGAGGGCGAACTGACCACCGAGGCCTGGGCCGACATCTTCGCGCAGGCGGCAGACTTGGGCGTGCTGCAACTTCATCTGTCCGGGGGCGAGCCGGCCTCTCGCCGCGATCTGGCCGATCTGGTCCGCGCCGCGCGCGACGTCGATCTGTATGTCAACCTGATCACCTCGGGCATCGGGCTGACCGAGGCCCGGCTGCGCGAACTGGACGCGGCGGGTGTCGATCATGTGCAGCTGTCGCTGCAGGGGGTGCGGGCGGGGATTGCGGACATGATCGGCGGCTACAGGGGCGGATTCGACCGCAAGATGCAGGTCGCCCGCGCCATTACCGAAATCGGCCTGCCGCTGACGCTGAACGCAGTGATGCACCGGCATAATCTGGACGACCTTCCCGAAACCATCGCGCTCGCCCGCGATCTGGGCGCGCGCCGGATCGAGGTCGCCTGTGTCCAGTTCCAGGGGTGGGCATTGGTCAACCGTTCGGCGCTTCAGCCGACGCGCGAACAGGTCGCCGAAGCCAAGCGGGTGGTTGAGCAGGCCCGCCGGGATCTGCGCGGGGTGATGGTGATCGATTTCGTGCCGCCCGATTATTATGCCGATTACCCCAAGGCCTGCATGGGCGGCTGGGGCAGCACGGGCCTGAACGTCACGCCCGACGGCACCGTCCTGCCCTGTCACGCCGCCGAGACGATACCCGGCCTGACCTTCCAGAATGCGACGCAGACGGCTTTGGCCGAAATCTGGTATGAAGGTCCCGCCTTCAACGCCTTCCGCGGCACCGACTGGATGCCCGAACCCTGCCGCAGCTGCGACCGCCGCGAAGTCGATTTCGGCGGCTGCCGGTGTCAGGCGATGGCGATCCTCGGACGGGCCGATGCCACCGATCCGGTCTGCCGCAAATCGCCGGACCGCCCTGCCGTCGACGCGCTGCTGTCCGAGGAGCCGACGGCCGATTTCATCTATCGCCGGCTGGAACCTGTGCGAGGCCGCTAAAGGCCAACCTCGCCCAGCAGCAGAGGCTCCTCGCGGCTTACGATCTTTACCTGCCCCCCCGGAAGTTCCCTCGCCGTGACGTAGAATCTGCCCACCTGAAGGAGCAGACGACAAGCGAATCTATCTCAACCGCTGATCTGGCGGATTTTGAGGTGGTTTTCGCGCGCATGGGAAAGCCCCGCCAAACGGATCGACGGTCCGCGTCACCTATTTTCCATCTGAACGCAGCGAAGAAGTAATGCGCAAATCCCACGCGCCGCTGCAAGATGATCCGGAAGACCTGTACCGTGCGAAAGTTCAGATAGGCGAACTGAACGCCCTGAATGCTGCTCTTGCCGTAACGCGCTACAAGCAGCTGCGTGGGTTTCGATCCTGACAGCTTCTCTGGCAAAAGCGATCTTTTCGCCGAGGACATTACTGGCCTGGGCCGCGACCACATAGCTGTCAGTCGCATCAGGCTGAAGCGTGATGGCCTGTATGGCCAACCGGCGCATTCCTGACACATCGCTAGCTTCGAAGTTCCTGCGGCTCCGGTGCAGGCCGGTACAGCTATATCGCCAGCTATTGTTGTCGATATCGATTTTCGGAACAGCACAGCCATTTTCGGACGGCCAGTTCCGAAAATGGCGCCTAACAGTTCGCTCGGATAGGTTAGGCTTCCGGACTTCAGACCTGTTTTCGCCGCGGCAACGTCCATCCCGACCAAGGTATGCTGGCTGCAAGCCCGTGCGCAGTTTCTGCAAGGCGATGTCGACCAGATGCGCGGTCGGACGGTCCAAATCGCTCACTTTCACCCTCGAACCTGCATTGAGGCGGCTGGGTAACGGCGCCCAAAGCGGTCCGGTTTTATTTTATTTTCAATCCCTTACGCCATTCCAGTCGAGCAGGTGCAGGTCTGACAAAGTTAGTACCCCCCTACACCGCTCTGCCATGTGTAGTCCTCAAGCGTGAAGCGTCGTCTTCTGGTGGATTGGACGCGCCGCAGGGCGCAGAAGTCAAGGACCAGCGAATAAGTCCGCGGCGGACGCATGGTCAGCGGCTGGCTGAGATAGATTCGCCTGTCGTTTGAGATAGATTCACTGTCGTTTGAGCTACTTACCCATGTCGCACGACATTGATTTCAGTGGTGAGCCCAACAGGATTCGAACCTGTGACCCACTGATTAAAAGTCAGTTGCTCTACCAACTGAGCTATGGGCCCACATCACAGGGCGCTTCCTAGTTTTACCCGTCGGAGGGGTCAAGCGCAAAAACACCTATCTGGCGAAAACTTTTCGACGCGACTATATGCACCCCATGGAACACGCGCGCACCCCCGGCCTGCCCTTCATGAAAATGCACGGGCTCGGCAATGATTTCGTCGTCATCGACCTCCGCCACGGGACAGAGGCGCCCGATGCCGCGATCATTGCCGCCATCGCCGACCGCCATTTCGGCGTGGGCTTCGACCAGATGGCGACCATCGATCATGACGATCAGGCCGATGCGCGGCTGGTCTTTTTCAACGCCGATGGCTCGCGTTCGGCGGCCTGCGGCAATGCCACGCGCTGTATCGCGCGCTTTCTGATGGATGGAACGGGGAAGAAGGCCCTCAGCCTGCGCACCGATCACGCGATCCTGCTGGCCGAAGATGCCGGCGACGGCCTGACGCGCGTGAACATGGGTCCGCCGGTGCTGGACTGGCAGGCGATTCCCCTCGCCCGCGCGGTCGATATCGACCACCTGCCGATTCCCGGCGATCCGGTCGCCACCGGAATGGGCAATCCGCATATGACCTTCTTCGTCGCGGATGCCGATTCGGTGGATCTCGACCGCTTCGGCCCCGAACACGAACATCACCCGCTTTACCCCGAGCGCACCAATGTCGAAATCGTCCAGGTGCTCTCCCCCACGGAGATCAAGCTGCGCATCTGGGAACGCGGCACCGGGCCGACGCTCGCCTCCGGCTCCTGCTCCTGCGCCGCTGCCGTGGCCGCCGCGCGGCGCGGGCTGACCGGGCGTCAGGTCACCGTCAACGTGCCCGGCGGGCAGTTGCAGATCGACTGGCGCGCGGATGGCGTCTGGATGACCGGCCCCACGGCGCACGCCTTCGACGGGGTGTGGCGGGGATGAGCGCGCCGGTCTTCTCCACCCATGGCTGCCGCCTGAATGCTTACGAATCCGAGGCGATGCGCGAGATGGCCGAGGCCGCCGGCCTGCAGGGCGCGGTGATCGTGAACACCTGCGCGGTGACTGCCGAGGCGGTTCGAAAAGCCCGTCAGGACATCCGCCGCCTGGCGCGCGACAATCCGGGCGCGCCGATCATCGTCACCGGCTGCGCCGCCCAGACCGAGCCCGAGACCTTCGCCGCCATGCCCGAGGTCACCCGCGTCATCGGCAATACCGAGAAGATGCAGCCCGAGACATGGGCCAGCCTGACGCCCGACCTGATCGGCCAGACCGAGCGTGTCGTCGTCGATGACATCATGTCGGTGAAGGAAACCGCCGGCCACCTGATCGACGGCTTCGGGCGCCACCGCGCCTATGTGCAGGTCCAGAACGGCTGCGACCACCGCTGCACCTTCTGCATCATCCCCTATGGGCGCGGCAATTCCCGCAGCGTGCCGGCGGGCGTGGTCGTCGACCAGATCAAGCGCCTGCGCGACCGCGGCTTCAACGAGGTGGTGCTGACCGGCGTCGACCTGACCAGCTGGGGCGCCGATCTTCCCGGCACACCGCGCCTCGGCGATCTGGTCATGCGCATTCTAAGGCTGGTCCCGGACCTGCCGCGCCTGCGCATTTCTTCCATCGACTCGATCGAAGCGGATGAGAACCTGATGCTCGCCATCGCGACCGAGCCGCGCCTGATGCCGCATCTGCACCTGTCATTGCAGGCGGGCGATGACATGATCCTGAAGCGCATGAAGCGCCGTCACCTGCGCGACGATGCCATCCGCTTCTGCGAAGACGCCCGCCGCCTGCGCCCCGAGATCGTCTTCGGCGCCGACATCATCGCGGGCTTCCCCACGGAAACCGAGGCGATGTTCCAGAACTCGCTGAAACTGGTTCAGGATTGCGGCCTGACCTTCCTGCACGTCTTCCCCTATTCGGCGCGCAAAGGCACCCCCGCCGCCCGGATGCCGGCGGTGAACGGGGCGGCCATCAAGGACCGCGCCGGCCGCCTGCGCGCCGCGGGCGACGCGGCCCTGCGCAGGCATCTCGATGCACAGACTGGCCGCGTGCATCGGGTGCTGACCGAAGGCCCCCGCCTCGGCCGGACCGAGCAATTCGCCGAGGTCAGCTTCGACCGCGACATGCCCGAGGGCGCGTTGATGGACCTGACCATTATCGGCCATGACGGGGGACGGCTGACGGCCTGACGTGCCGTCAGCGCCCGCCTCCGGCCTCGCCCGACAGAGCCGCCACGTGACGGGCCAGCTTGTTCAGCGTCTGGGCGCCATACTCGACCGCGCCAAAGCCGATCACGATGGCGCGGCGTTCGGCGCTCGGGTGCAGTTGGCGCAGGGTCACGACCGTCTTGCGGTCACTTTGCGCGTCGAACGTGACCAGCATACGGAACCGGTTCGGGTCGTTGTCATCGCCGGTGCCATAATCGATCTCGATCAGCTTCGGCGGCTCGATCCGCAGAAAATCCATGCGGTTGGGAAAGCGCGTGCCGTCCGGCGCGACCATATCGAACTGCCAGTCTCCGCCCGCGCGGATGTCGATGTTCCGCGATTCGATCACGAAACCTTCGGGTCCGAACCACTTCACGATTTGCGCCGGATCCACCCATGCGCGAAAGGCCGTCTCGCGATCCGCGTTGACGACACGGGATATGACGACCTCGCGGTCCAGCGGCCACGAGGTCCAGTCGGTGATCTTATCCTGCAGGTTCCTGTCCATCATCTGTGTCCTTTCCTTCATTCGCCAGATGCGCCTCGAACCGATCAAGCCGCGCCTCCCATTGCTGCCGGTTCAGCGCAAGCCAATCCTCCGCCGCCCGCAAACCCTGCGGATTGAGCGCGCAGATGCGCGCCCGCCCCTCGCGTCTCGACGTGACAAGGCCGGCGCGTTCCAGAATGCCCAGATGCTGCGTGAAAGACGGCAGCGCCATCGCGAACGGGCTGGCGAGTTGCGAGACCGTCGCAGGTCCGTTCGACAATGCCTCGACCACCGCCCGCCGGGTCGGATCGGCGAGCGCGGCGAAGGCGTTTTCAAGTGAAGCATGATACTTAGGCATATGCCTAAGTATCATGTCGGCAATAGTTAGGTAAATACCTTATTTTCAGACTTGGCCACCCGCCATCCTATCGGCGCATGGCGGGCGGTCTGAAGGCTGCTGCGGTCACTCGACCGTGGTAAACGCCACCTTCAACGGCTTGCCGCCGACCATGTAATCCGCCTCGATCGCCAGCCCCGGCGTCGCCGGATGCAACTGGCCAAGCGACCCCAGCGAGATGATCGAGCCTTCGGACAGGTCATAGCCGCGCTGCCCAACCAGCCACAGCACCACATCCAGCGGATGGCCCAGAAGCGCCGCGCCGCTCGCCTCGTCCATCACCTGACCATCGGCTTTCAGCACGGCCGTGAGCGACCCCAGATCCGCCACCGGATCGGCGAGATCGGCAATCGCGATCTTGTCGCCCAGCACACCGCGCCACGGGATCACTCCGTAAGAGGCCATGATCGGGCCGTTGGGCTTCAACCCCTCCGCCAGCGCCATGTCGGGCATCTCGACGAAGGCCTGCACATCGCCAAGGGCCGCTGCTGCCTCCTCGCGCGTCTTGGCTGCCGCAAGCGCAACTGGATCGGCCACCGTCACCACCAGATCGGCCTCGTAAAGCGGCGAGCGTGACCCGGCGAGGCTGACCTCGCCGCCATTCTCGGCCAGCATCGGCTGGAACAGCGCCCCGGCAACCGGCCCGTCGACTCCGAACCGCTCCTGCGCGGGTTTCGAGGTGAAGCCGACCTTCACGCCCACCGGCGCGCCCAGTTCCTGTTCCAGCCGGGCGCGATAGGCGGCATAGGCGCAGGCGGCGTCCTCCATGCTGGCCACGCCGGGATCGGGCAGCCTTTCGCCCTGAAGCCAGCCTTGGGCGGCGCGCTGCATCGCCTCGGGCGCCGGACATACCGCCAGTGCCGGGCCAGCGGTCAAGGCCAGAATCGCAATCGCATATTTCATCTCGGTTCCTCCCTCAGCGCAGCCTGCCCCAGCCGCCCCGCTCTGGCAATCGCCACGCGATCCGCTAGAACCATGCGGCGAAGGAGAGACCGATGACCGACCAGCCGACCCCGATGATGGCCCAGTATCTCGCGATCCGCGAGGCCAATCCGGGGGCGCTGCTGTTCTATCGCATGGGCGATTTCTACGAGATGTTCTTCGACGATGCGGTCGCCGCCGCCGCTGCGCTCGATATCGCGCTGACCAAGCGCGGCACCCATCTGGGCGAGCCGATTCCAATGTGCGGCGTCCCCGTCCATGCCGCCGAATCCTACCTGCTGACGCTGATCCGCAAAGGGTTCCGCGTCGCCATCGCCGAACAGATGGAGGACCCGGCCGAGGCGAAGAAGCGCGGTTCGAAATCCGTGGTCGCCCGCGACGTGGTGCGCCTTGTCACCCCCGGCACCCTGACCGAGGAATCGCTGCTGGAGGCCCGGCGGCACAATTTCCTCGCCGCTTTCGCCACCGTGCGCGAGGAGGCGGCGCTCGCCTGGGTCGATATCTCGACCGGCGCGCTTCGGGTGATGACCTGCCCGCCCGCGCGGCTGGCCCCGGAACTGGCGCGCATCGCGCCGCGCGAATTGCTGGTGGCCGAGGGCAGCGGACTTGACGATCTGGCGGCCGAGATGGGGATGGCGCTGACCGAACTTTTCGCCGGCAGCTTCGATTCGACCGCCGGTACGCGGCGGCTGGCGGCGCTGTTCAAGGTCGATACGCTGGACGGGTTCGGCAGCTTCTCCCGCGCCGAGATCGCCGCCATGGGGGCCATCGCCGACTATCTGGAACTGACGCAGAAATCGCAGCTGCCGCTGATCCGGCCGCCGCTGCGCGAACAGATCGCCGGGGCGATGCAGATCGACGCGGCGACACGGCGCAATCTGGAACTGACGCAGGCGCTGTCTGGCGGGCGCGAGGGCTCGCTGCTGGCGGCCATCGACCGCACCGCCACCGCCGCCGGCGCGCGGCTGCTGGAACGCCGGATTTCCGCGCCCTCGCGCGATCTTGGCGTGATCCATGCCCGCCATGACGCCGTGGCTCATCTGGCCGAGGATGCCCGCCTGACCGCCGATCTGCGCGAGGCGCTGACCCGCGTGCCCGACATGGACCGGGCACTGTCGCGGCTGGCGCTCGACCGGGGCGGGCCGCGCGATCTGGCGGCGATCCGGGCCGGGCTGACGCAAGCGATCAGCATCGCCGCCCTGCTGGGCGATGACACGGTCTCCGTGCTGGCGGGGGCCGCCCGCGATCTGCTCGGCCATGACGCGCTGATCGACCTGCTGGACGAGGCGCTCGTGGCCGAGCCGCCGCTTCTGGCCCGCGACGGCGGCTTCGTCGCCAGCGATTACGACGCGGATCTGGACGAGACCCGCCGGTTGCGCGACGAGGGCCGGGGCGTGATCGCCGGGATGCAAGGCGACTTCATTGCCCAGACCGGCGTGCAAAGCCTGAAGATCAAGCACAATAACGTGCTGGGCTACTTCATCGAAACCACCACGACCCACGCCGAAAAGATGCTGGCCCCGCCGCTGAACGAGGTCTTCATCCACCGCCAGACCACCGCCAACCAGATCCGCTTCACCACCGTAGGGCTGTCGGAGCTGGAGACCCGCATCCTCAACGCCCGCGACCGCGCGCTGGAGATCGAGCGGACCATCTTCTCCCGCCTGCGCGACGCGGTACTGGCCGCCGCCGCCCCCATCGGGCAGGCCGCGCGGGCGCTGGCGGACATCGACCTGACCGCCGCCTTCGCCGACCTCGCCACCGGTGAGGGCTGGACGCGGCCCCGCATCGACAACAGCCGCGCCTTCGAGATCGAGGCCGGCCGCCACCCGGTCGTCGAACGCGCGCTGCGGCGCAAGGCGGAAAGCTTTGTCGCCAATGACTGCGCCCTGACCGCAGGCGAGACACCCGCCATCTGGCTGCTGACCGGGCCGAACATGGCCGGGAAATCGACCTTTCTGCGCCAGAACGCGCTGATTGCCATCCTCGCGCAGGCCGGTTCCTTCGTGCCCGCAGCCCGCGCCCATATCGGGCTGGTCAGCCAGTTGTTCAGCCGCGTGGGCGCCGCCGACGATCTGGCGCGCGGCCGGTCGACTTTCATGGTCGAGATGGTGGAAACTGCCGCCATCCTCAATCAGGCCGACGACCGCGCGCTGGTGATCCTCGACGAGATCGGGCGCGGCACCGCGACCTGGGACGGGCTCAGCATCGCCTGGGCGGTGATGGAGCATTTGCAGGCCATCAACCGCTGCCGGGCGCTGTTTGCCACCCATTATCACGAGCTGACGGCCCTCGCCGCGCGCCTCGAAGGCGTCGAGAACGCCACTGTCGCCGTGCGCGAATGGGAAGGCGAGGTGATCTTCCTGCACGAAGTCGTCAAGGGCGCAGCCGACCGTTCCTATGGCGTGCAGGTCGCGCGGCTGGCCGGGCTGCCGGATGCGGTGGTGACCCGCGCCCGCGACATCCTCGCCAGCCTCGAATCCGGCGAGCGCGAGGGCGCAGCGAAACCCGCCGCCATCATCGACGACCTGCCGCTGTTCCGCGCCGCCCCCGCTGCGCCGACGCCCGCCAAGGCAAAGGACAGCGCCGTCGAGGCGCGGCTGAAGGATCTCTCCCCGGACTGCCTGACCCCGCGCGCGGCGCTGGATCTGATCTATGAGCTGAAGGGGCTGGTCGAGGAAGCGTGATGTTCGACTATACGATCCTGCACTGGAGCACCTTCCTGACGGCGGCAGCGCTGTTGAATCTGTCGCCCGGTCCCGACATGGCCTTCATCCTTGGCCAGACCCTGCGCGGCGGCCAACGGGCAGGTTTCGCCGCCATGGCCGGGGTCTGGCTGGGCGCGCTGTGTCATGTGGGCTTTGCCGCGCTCGGGCTGGCGGCGATCCTCGCCAGTTCGGCGCTGGCCTTCTCGGTGGTGAAATGGCTGGGCGCGGCCTATCTGATCTGGCTGGGCATCGCCGCCCTGCGGTCGGGCGGCGAGACCTTGCTGCCAAGTGCCCAGCAGCCCGTCGCCAGCCCCCGGCGCATCATCCGGCAGGGCGTCATGATCTCGCTTCTGAACCCGAAGGTGGCGATCTTCTTTCTGGCCTTCCTGCCGCAATTCGTCGTGCCTGGCGCCGGTCCGGTGAGCGCGCAACTGGTCCTGCACGGTGTGCTGATCATCGCCGTGGCGGCCCTGATCGAGCCGCCGCTGGTTCTCATCGGCGACAGATTGACGGCGCGGTTGCGGGCCAGCCCGCGCATCGGGCGGTGGATCGACCGCACGCTGGGGACGCTGCTGGTCGGTCTGGGTCTGAAACTGGCGCTGAGCGTGAAGTGACCGCCCCTAAAGCGGCATCTTCACGAAAGCGTCGCGCAGCGCCTCGGACCAGGCATGCGACATCTCGGCGAATTGCGGGTCTTCCTTCATGATCCGGCGCTTGGCGCTGACCCGGCAGGCATCCTTCTCGATCACCGCCAGATCCAGCGGCATCCCGACCGACAGGTTCGATTTCATCGTCGAATCCATCGACAGAAGCGCCGCCTTCTGCGCGTCCTCGAGGCTGGTCGCGGGCGTCACCACCCGGTCTAGGATCGGCTTGCCGTATTTGTGCTCGCCGATCTGCAGATAGGGCGTGTCCTCGGTCGCCTCGATATGGTTGCCCTCGGGATAGACGAGAAACAGCCGCATGTCGCCACCCACCCGCTGGCCGGCCACGATCATGCTGGCGCTTGCCTGACTTTGCTTCAGTTCGGCGCATTGGGTGGCGATCTCGTGCCGGGTCCGGGCCAGCGTCTCACCCACGATATCGACGACGCCCAGCATGGTATGGGCCTTCATGATCGAATGCCGCTCGCCCGCCTCAGGGTCCTCGATCGCTTCGCGCAGGCGCGAGATGGTGGTCTGCGTGACCGACAGGCTGCCCGCCGTCATGATGCCGATCACCCGCTCGCCCGGCTGTTCGAAGAAGAACATCTTCCGATAGGTGGCGATATTGTCCAGACCGGCATTGGTGCGGGTGTCCGACAGCAGCACCAGCCCGGCATTCAGTTTCAGCGCGACGCAATAGGTCATTGGCAGTCCAGGACTCCTCAGCCCCGCAATCTACGGCGCCACCGCCTCGACCGCAACCGTCACATCGAGTTCTTCCGCCCCCATGCCGGTGCTGGCCCGGACGCCCCGGATGGGCGCGGCGTCGCGCGCGTCCAGGCCCGATCCGGTGCGGACATAGCGGTCATCCGGGCAGGTCCGGTTGGCGGCATCGAAGCCCACCCAGCCGAGTCCGCCGATATGGATTTCCGCCCAGGCATGGGCGGCCTCGTGCGGGGCGCCATCAGGATCGGCGTAAAGATAGCCCGAGACATAGCGCGCGGGCAGCCCGCGCACCCGCGCCAGCGCGATCAGCACATGGGCGTGGTCCTGACAGACGCCTTCGCCCAGTGCCAGCGCCTCGGCGGCGGAAGTGTTCAGATGGGTCACGCCGGGGCGATAGGCGATGGCGTCGGACACCAAACCCGACAGCGCATGGGCGAGATGCAGGGGGGCCAGATCCTCGGCGGGTTCGGCGGCCAGGGCGCGCAGCGCGGCGTCGGGTTCGGTGGCTTCGGTCGACTGCAGATAGACCATCGGATGCACCATCTCGCGGTGGCCGCGCAGAACACCGGCGAGATCGGTCGTTTCGACCTCGCCGTCGATGCGGACGGGCACTTCGGTCACCGGGCCGCGAATGGTCCAGACCTGCACCCAGTCGCCCGCGCCGTCGCGGAAGCCGGGGCCGGCATCGGCACCGTCGATGCTGACCTTCCAGTCAATGACCTTCTGGCCCTCGAAGACCGAAGGCGTCGTGCGCAGGCTTTGAACGACGAAGCCGACCGGCGCGTCATAGCGGTACACCGAGTGGTGGGTGATCTTCAGACGCATCCTCAGCCCCTTCCGTGAAAATAATCGGCCTGCACATGGTTGGCGATCACGCCGATCTCGCGGATGAAATCCGACAGGAATTCGTGCAGCCCCTCGTCGAAGATGTCATCGATATCGGTGCCGGCCAGCCGATCGGCCAAAGCGCGCGCCCGGTCACGGGCGGTATGGGGCACGTCTTCGCCGTAGCGGCGGACGAGCGCGTCCAGATGCGCCAGCGCCTCCTGCACGGAGGTCATCAGAGAGCGTGGGGATTCGTGGTTCAGGATCAGGAAATGCGCCACCCGCGCGGCGCTGACATCCTCGCCATAGGCCCAGTGAAAAGACCGATGGGCCGAGAGCGCCCGCAGGATCACATGCCATTGATAGCTGTCGAGGCCGGAGCCCACGAACTCGACCCGCGGCAGCAGCACGAAATACTTCACGTCCAGCACGCGGGCGGTCGAATCCGCACGTTCCAGCGCATAGCCAAGCTTCATGAAGTGAAAGCCGTCATTGCGCAATTGCGTGCCGTCGATGGCACCGTGAACGGTGGCGGCATGGCGTGCGACGAAATCGGCCAGATCGGCAGCGTCTTCCTGCCCCGGCTTCATGGCGCGCATTTCCTGCCAGGACACGTTCAGCGCGTCCCAGACCCGGCTGGTCAGCGCCGTGCGCACGATGCGGCCGGATTCGCGCGCCTCATGCATGCAACTGGCGACCGAGGAGGGGTTGTCGCGGTCGAAGACCATGAATTTCTCCATGTTCTCCTCGGTCACATCGCCATAGCGCACAGCATAGCTGTCGGCGACGCCGGTGGCGCGCAGAAGCGACTGCCATTCGTTCTGATAGCCCTCGGCGGTGTTGGGCAGCAGCGTGATGCGCGCACCCACCTCGAACAGGCGGGATGCAGTTTCAGCGCGTTCCATGTGGCGGCCAAGCCAGAACAGGTTCGATGCGGTGCGGCTGAGCATGATCTTCCCCCTATTCCGACAGGACCCAGGTGTCCTTGACACCCCCGCCCTGCGACGAGTTCACCACCAGACTGCCTTCCTTCAGCGCCACGCGGGTCAAGCCGCCGGGCACCAGTTCGATCCGCTCACCGCACAGGCAATAGGGGCGCAGATCGACATGGCGGGGCGCGACGCCTTCGTTCACGAAGGTCGGACAGGTCGACAGCGACAGCGTCGGCTGGGCGATATAGTTGGAGGGGTTGGCCTGAATGCGCAGCCGGAAATCCTCGATCTCGGCCTTGGTGGAGCGGGGGCCGACCAGCATCCCGTAACCGCCCGAGCCGTGCACTTCCTTCACGACCAGATCGCCGAGATTGTCCATGACGTATCTGTAATCGTCGTCCTTCCACAGCGTCCATGTATCGACGTTTTTCAGGATCGGTTCCTCGCCCAGATAAAAGCGGACCATTTCGGGCACGAAGGTATAGATGGCCTTGTCATCGGCCACGCCCGCGCCCGGCGCCGAACAGATCGAGACGCCGCCCGAACGGTAGACATCCATCAGCCCCGGCACGCCCAGCATGGAATCGCGCCGGAAGGTCAGCGGGTCGATGAAGGCATCGTCGATGCGGCGATAGATCACATCGACGCGCTTGGGGCCTTCGGTGGTGCGCATGTAGACGAACTCGCCCTCGACGAACAGATCGGCGCCCTCAACCAGTTCGACCCCCATCAGATTGGCGAGGAAGCTGTGTTCGTAATAGGCGCTGTTGAAATGGCCGGGCGTCAGGATAACCACGCGCGGGCGGCCCTGGCATTTCGCCGGCGCCACGCTTTCCAGGGTGCGGCGAAGCAGGTCGGGATAGCCGTCGACCGGTTCGATCCGGTTGCCGCGGAACAGTTCGGGGAACATCCGCATCATGATCTCGCGGTTTTCCAGCATATAGCTGACGCCGGACGGCGTGCGGCAGTTATCCTCCAGCACGAAGAACTCGTCGCGGCCCGTGCGCACGAGGTCGATGCCGATGATGTGGCTGTAGACGCCGCGCGGCGGCACGAACCCCACCACGGCCCTTTCGTAGGCGTCGTTCTGATAGACCAGACGGGCGGGAATGCGGCCGGCGCGGACGATCTCGCCCCGGCCATAGACATCGCGCAGGAAGGCGTTCAACGCGCGGGCGCGCTGCTTGATGCCGCGTTCCAGCCGCCGCCATTCGCTTTGGGTGAAGATGCGCGGCATCATGTCGAAGGGGATCAGCCGGTCGGGGTCGCCGCCCTCGCCATAGACTGCGAAGGTGATGCCGATGCGACGGAACAGGGCCTCGGCCTCGGCCTGTTTCATCTGGCGGATTTCGGCGGGCATGTGATCGATCCAGTCCGCAAGGCCCGCGTAGGCCTCGCGCACCTTCGTGCCGTCGAACATTTCGTTGTAATACATCAGAGCCCCCTCGCCGCCCGAGCCGAGGGTCAGCATGACGCGGCTTGCCGGCATTGAAAAGGCGGCAGGGCTGATCTTTTCCCATTGCCGGTTGCGCGGATTTCCGCGCCTGCCGCTTCCTTGTGCAATCTGCTCGTGGAGGGGGATGTTTATCCGCGCCGCCAAATCCCTTAACATGCAGGCAAAAGAACAAGAGGCAGTCATGAACAGGTTTCTGAAACTGGCGATCCTGATGCTGGTCGCGTCCTGCGGCGGCGGGAACTATTCCGCGCCGCGCCAACTGGACAACGCCTGCGCCATCATCCGCGAGCGTCCGGCCTATTACCGCGCCATGCAGCAGACCGAACGCCGCTGGGGGGTGCCGGTGGCGGTGCAGATGGCGTCGATCCATCAGGAGTCGAAATTCATCGGCGATGCGCGAACCCCGCACCAATATGCGCTGGGGATCATCCCGATCGGGCGGCAAAGCTCGGCCTACGGTTACAGCCAGGCGCTGGATGGCACCTGGGAGGAATACCAGAAGGAAACCGGCAACCGCCGCGCCTCGCGCGATGATATCCGCGACGCCACCGATTTCATGGGCTGGTACATGGACGGCTCGACCCGGCGGCTGGGCATCTCGAAATGGGATGCGCGGGCGCAATATCTGGCCTATCACGAGGGGCGCTCGGGCTTTGCGCGCGGATCCTATCGGTCGAAGGCCTGGCTGGTCGACGTATCGAACCGCGTTCAGGCCCGCGCCGAGATGTATCACGCCCAGTTGAACAGCTGCCGCTGAGGACGCGCGCGGACATTGCGTCGCAGGGCGCGGACGCGCGGCAGCCCTTGCCAGTTCGCGACCCGGCGACGTAGCCTCGCGCCATGTTCATGCTGCGCGCATTCCTGATCCTGCTGATGCTGGCGATGACCCCGGTTCATGCGGCCTCGGCCGCCGGAATGCCGATGCCGCCTTCGGATGCCGCCACGGCCACGGTGCCCGCGGCGGTGGCCATGGCCCCGGTGGCGATGGCCGATTGCTGCGAAGATGGCAGCCACCGGAGCCCTGCCTGCCAGATGCAGACCGATCTGCGCGATCCGCTGTGGCTGGCCGCGCCGCTGTGTGCCGCCCGGCCGCTGCGGACCCCGCCGGTGGCGTCGCGTCTGACCGGGCGCGTGCCCGGCCCCGCGTTGCCGCCCCCGCGCCGGATCTGATGATCGCCGCGCCGACAGGCGCATCCTCATCAGATTACGGAGAATATCCATGAACCGCAGAAGTTTCGGGCTTGCCGCCCTGCTGCTGGCCCTGTCCGCCCCCGCCTTCGCCGAAGGCCCCGCCACGCGCATCCTCAAGGATCCATCCTGCGGCTGCTGCACCGCCTGGGCCGATCTCGCCCGCGCGGCCGGCTATCAGGTAACGCTGATCGACAGCCCTGATATCGGCGCCGTCAAGGACAGGGCCGGGGTGCCGGCGCCGCTCTGGTCCTGCCACACCGCCATGGTCGAAGGCTATGTCGTCGAGGGCCATGTCCCCTTCGACGCCCTCGCCCGCCTGCTAAAGACCCGGCCCGACGTGACCGGCATCGCCGTGCCCGGCATGCCCGAAGGCTCGCCCGGCATGGGCGATGATCCCGGCGCGCGCTATGACGTGGTGGCCTGGGGCGGCGCCGCAGGTGAAGGCCGGCTGTTCCACCGCGCCGGCGCCCCCCGATGAGGGCTGCCGCCCCCGCCTCGCGGGAAGGGTCCCCCGTAATTTTCCGGGCGCCCCGAACCCCGGGATATCCGGGCGCTGAAGACGAATGCAGAAGGGGCCGCATCGCTGCGGCCCCTTATTTCGATCCCGATCCGGTTATTTGCGGCGATTGATCTCGTTCTGGATGGCGAAGGTCGAGGGCTTGAAGCGGACGCCTTTCTTCATTTCGCCCAGGATCACCGTGGTCTTCTTGCCGGTGTCATCGGTCACGACCCATTGGCGCAACTCGGTCGGCGAGGTGAAGACCATCTCGATGCTGCCATATTGCGGACGGGCCGGGTCTTGCGCCTTCACCACGGTGGTGTTCTTGCGTTCGGAATGGCCGGTCACCATCCCCTTGCGGGCGAGGTTGACGTTCTGGTCGAGGATGATCGACAGCGGCGTCTGGCCCAGCGGATAGATCTGCGGGCCCTGATTCGACTTGGCGTCGAACACCGCCACCTGGCCGCCCGAGGCCAGCATCAGTTGCCGGGAGTTCTTGTATTCGAAGCGCACCCGACCGGGCCGCTGGATATAGACCGTCCCGGCCGAGATGGTGCCATCGGGGTTCACCTGGGTAAACTCCGATTGCAGCGTGCTCAGGCCGTTCAGGTAGTTCGAGATGGTGTTCAGCGGAATCTTCTCGGCCAACGCGGCCGGGGCCGTGGCAAGAAGGGCGATGACGGGCGCGACAGCGAGAGCGAGTTTTTTCATGCGTCCTGTATGGCAGTCCTTTGTGGGTCTTGCACATCACCTTGCAGCGATGGGTGCAAGCCGAACGCGCACGCCGTCGTTACTGTTCCGGTGCCGCAGGTCCGACCGCAGCGCGCGGTGCTAGCGCGCGAAAATGCCGTCCCAATCGGCGAAGCCCTTCACCTCGATCGGATTGCCCGAGGGATCGGTGAAGAACATGGTCGACTGCTCGCCCGGCTCGCCCTTGAAACGGGTCTGGGGCGGCAGGATGAAGGGGACGCCCGCAGCCTCAAGCCGGTCGGCAAGGGCACGCCAATCGGCCTGGCGCATCACCAGCCCCAGATGCGGCATCGGCACCATGTGGTCGCCGACCTTGCCGGTATTGGCGGTGGCGAAGGGCTCGCCCAGATGCAGGCTGATCTGGTGGCCGAAGAAATCGAAATCGACCCAGGTGTCGGTGCTGCGGCCCTCCTCGCAGCCGAGGATCGCGCCATAAAAGGCACGTGCCTCGTCCAGATCGCGGATGTGATAGGCGAGGTGAAAGCGGGTCTCCATCGGGGGTCCTTCCTGCGGCCGGTTCGGGCGCAGCTTGCCCGCCGCCCGGCCGAAAGGAAACCGGCAATACCATCGGCCTCGAATACGGTTGGTCTCGGCAGGCGCGAAGAGAACGCGAAAGGAAACAGGCCCCCCGCCGGCTCGGCGAAGGGCCTGTCTCCTCCCGCAGATGGGCGCCATGGCCTCCCCGCCCGGCACCCTGCGTATTCCGTTGCGCCCAGACCGTTCACGGCTGCCTGACGCCCGATCACTTCTGCCTGACGGTGCGGCATCCTGTCAACGGTCCTGTTGTCGTCCCGTCATATTTCTGACGCTTGACGCCCTGTCCCGGCGGGCGCATGACGGCAGCGTGCCAAAAAGAACAGGAGCCGCGCATGTCCCGCACCGTCTACGTCAACGGCGAATACCTGCCCGAGGGTGAGGCCAAGATCTCGATCTTCGACCGCGGCTTCGTGATGGCCGATGGCGTATACGAGGTGGTCAGCGTTCTGGACGGCAAGTTGATCGACTTTCCCGGCCATCAGGCGCGACTGAACCGCTCGCTTGACGCGCTGGAGATCGGCCAGCCGCTCTCGGATGAGGATTATCTGGCGATGTTCCGCGAACTGGTGACCCGCAACCAGATCGGCGACGGGCTGATCTATCTGCAGGTGACCCGTGGCAATCCGGGCGACCGCGATTTCGCCTATCCCCCGAAGGACACGCCGCAGACGGTGGTGGCCTTCACGCAGGCCAAGCCGGGGCTGGCAGAAAATCCCGCCGCGCAGACGGGCTGGAAGATCGTCACCCTGCCCGACCAACGCTGGGGGCGGCGCGACATCAAGACGGTGCAACTGCTGTATCCGTCGATGGCCAAGATGGCGGCGAAGGCGCAGGGCGCCGACGATGCCTGGCTGGTCGAAGACGGCAAGGTGACCGAAGGCACCTCGAACAACGCCTATATCGTCAAGGGAAACACCATCGTCACGCGCGAGCTGTCCCACGATATCCTGCACGGCATCACCCGCGCGGCGGTGCTGCGTCTGGCCCGCGAGGCCCAGCTGCAGATCGAGGAGCGCGGCTTCACCCCCGAGGAGGCCTCCGCGGCGGATGAGGCATTCGTGACCTCGGCCTCGGCCTTCGTGATGCCGGTGGTATCGATTGACGGGGCCGAGATCGGCGACGGCAAACCCGGCAAGATCGCCGCGCGCCTGCGCGAGATCTATCTGGACGAGATGCGCAAGACCGCACTGTGATCCGCAAGGCCCGGCGCATCGGCCGGGCCTTTTCCTTGGCGCTCAGGCGCCGTCGGGGATGTTCGGCTCGACCAGTTTGGCCAGCTTGCGCAGCGATTCCTGCCAGCCCAGATAGCAGGCATCCACCGGAATGATATCCGGGATGCCCGCTTGGGTGATCTCGAGTTCGGTGCCGACCGGGACGGCGCGCAGATCCACCGTGACCGTCATCTCGCCCGGCAGGTTCGGGTCGTCGAAGCGGTCGGTATAGACCAGCTTTTCACCGGGGATCAGTTCCAGATAGGTGCCCCCGAAAGAATGGCTGCCGCCGGTGGTGAAATTGCGGAAGGACATCCGGTGCTGGCCGCCGACCTTGGCGTCAAGCTGATGGACGGTGCACAGAAAGCCGAAGGGCGGCAGCCAGCTGGCGATGGCATCAGCTTCGGTGAAGGCGCGATAGATCTTCTGCGGCGAGGCGGTCAGGACGCGGTGCAGACGGACGGTGCCGGTCATGGCGATCTTCCTTTCACGTGGCGTTTCCGTCCGCGATCCTGCCAGTCCCGGTCGGGCGCGCGCAAGAGCGGATCAGCGCCGCGCCTCGGTCGCCATGCGCAGGGCGAGACCGGCCAGCACCGATCCCATCAGCCAGCGCTGCGCCACCATCCAGCCCGGATGGCGCATCAGAAACAGCGCGATGCTGCCCGCCGCCACGGCAATGGCGGCATTGACGGTCACGCTGATCGCGATCTGGAGCGCCCCCAGCGCAACGGCCTGCCCCAGCACATTGCCGGCGCTTGGGTCGATGAATTGCGGCAGCAGCGACAGATACAGCACCGCCACCTTGGGGTTCAGCAGATTGGTCAGCAGCCCCATCAGATACAGCTTGCGCGCACCGTCCCTGGGGAGGCTGCGCACCTGAAACGGCGACTGCCCGCCGGGCTTTACCGCCTGCCAGGCCAGATACAGAAGATACCCGGCGCCGGCGAAACGCAGCGCGTCATAGGCGTAAGGCACCGCCATCACCACCGTGGTGATCCCGAGGGCCGCCCCCAGCATATAGATCAGAAACCCCGTCGCCACCCCGGCCAGCGAGATCAGCCCCGCCCCCGCCCCCTGCGAGATCGACCGCGAAATCAGGTAGATCATGTTCGGCCCAGGCGTCAGCACCATGCCGAAGGCGATGGCGCCAAAGGCCAGCAGATGCGCGAGGTCAGGCATGGCGATTCTCCCGATGCGGGATGTCCGTCGCAGATTACCCGGACGGCGCCCCGGCGCCAGCGGCCATTTGAGGCCTTGATCGCGCGCGCCAACCTGTCACTCTGCCCCGGACAGGAGAGGCGGAGCATGGTCCAGACCCAACCGGACACAACCAAACCGGATACGGCCGAACCGGGTACGACCCAGCCGGGCACGCATTTCTTCATCGCCGCGATCGCATTGGCGGTGACGATCTGGCCCATCGGCTTCAACCTGGGCGCGTTCGGGACGATCTTCTTCGATCGCCTGCTGGAGATCTGGGCCATCTCGATCGCGGCGCTGCTGGCCGGGCTGCTGGTCGACCGAGGGCGCGATCAGGACGTGCTCAGCCGCACCGACCAGATCCTGCTGGCGCTACCCAGCCTGTGGCTGCTGACCACCATGCTGCATTTCGAAGAAGGCGGCGGCCTCATGCGGGTGCTGAACGACGCGCTGATGTTCATGACGGCCTTCTTTTCGGTGCCCCATATCATCCGCATCGTCATGCCCATCGCCATGCCCGAGGTGATGGCCGTGCGCGGCCGCCGCCAGACCCTGAACCTGCTGGTGCTGACGGTGGCGATCGCGGTCGCGTCCTTCGCAATCGGCTATCGCAACGACCTTTTCATGACCTGCGAGGATTTCAAGGTCTCGGGCAATGACCTGCCGACCAATTGCCGGCCGACCGATACGCGCTATGAACGCGGCACCTTCCGGCTGCCGCAATAATCAGCGGCGGGGGGTGATCCGCAGCACCGGGGCGAGCGCCGCCGCCAGCAGCGCCAGCAGCGCCAGCAGCGCGAACGAGCCCCGCAGCCCCACCATCTGCGCCACGAAGCCCACCACCGGCGGCCCCAGCAGCATGCCGCCATAGCCCACCGTCGCCACGCTGGCGATCGCCGGGCCCGAGGCCACGTCGGGATCGTTGGCCGCGCGCGAGAAAACCAGCGGCATGATCACCGCATAGCCCACCCCGATCATCGCAAAGCCCAGCAGCGCCACGACCAGGCTGGTGGTCGTCAGCACGACCACCAGCCCGGCAAAGGCGGTCAGCCCGCTGGCACGCGTCACCTTCACCGGACCCATCCACTGCACGAGGATGCCGCCCGACAGCCGCGTCAGCACCATGGTGGCACTGAAGGCAGCATAGCCGAGAGCGGCCTGCGCCTCGCTGACCCTGATCAGATGCTCCATGAAAACGGCGCTCCAATCGGCCATGGCGCCTTCGCCCATGGAGACGCAGAAGGCGACCAACCCCACCAGTGCCAGCCGCCCCGAGGGCAGCGCCAGAAAGCTGCCCTTGCCCTTCGCGGCGACGGCAGTGGGCTTCGGCCCGCGCTCGGGGATCATCAGCCACAGCGCCAGCGCGCCCCCCAGCAGGGCGACGGTAGCGAAATGCCCCAAAGGCGCCACCCCCATGCGCACGGCGACATAGCCGCTGGCCGCACCCAGCCCGGCGCCAAGGCTGAACATGGCATGGAAGATCGACATGGTCGGCCGCTTCATCCGGTTTTCGACCTGCGCCCCCCAGCCGTTCATGCAGACATCCATGGCGCCATGCAGCGCTCCGAAGATGAACAGCGCCACCCCCAGCAAAAGGGGAGACGGCGCCAGCGCCAGACCGATCAGCGCCGGACAATAGAAGACCGCGCAAAGAATGGTCATGCGCGACGCGCCCCACCGCTCGCTCAGCCCCCCTGCCAGCGGGAAGGACACGATCGCGCCGCCTGCCAGTGCCAACAGCAGAAAGCCAAGCGTTGCATCGGACAGGGCGAAGCTTTCCTTGAAGCCCGGCACCCGCGACGCCCAGACCCCGAACAGCATCCCGCAAAGGGTGAAGGCGGCGGTCACCGCGCGCCAGCCGGCATCGTTCCACAATGCACCCCGGCCTGCGCCGGCCGAATTGGCGACATCAGACATGTTTCACCTCTACACCTGCCGCACGGAATGGCGCGGTCGCGGTCTTGTCCGCATCAGTCACCAGAACATCGATTTCCTCAAGCCCCAGAACGTGGTGACGCCCGTGCCGGGCCAGTTTGCCCGCCGCCGCGATCACCGCCACCCGGCCCGACGCCCGCGCCATCGCCCGCTTCACCCCGGCCTCGGCGCTGTCCTCGGCGCTGAGGCCGAAGGACGGCCATAGCCCGCAGGCGCCCAGCAGGCAGAGATCCGCGGCGATGGCGCCGATGGCGCGTTCCGCATCGCCGCCGGTGGCCATGGCCCCGTCCGGGCACAGCGCGCCGCCAATCAGATGCACCCGCGCGCCCCGCGACAGCGCCGCCAGCGCGACCGAGGGCGCTGGCGTCACCACCAGCCCCTCAAAGCCATCCGGTAGTTGCGCCGCGACCGCATTCATGGTGGTGCCGCCGTCCAGAAAGACCGTGCCCAGCCCCGCCAGCATCGGCGCCACCGCCTGTGCCAGTTGGCCAAGCGCAGGTTCCGGCGCTTCGGCTCGTATGGCATAAGGCGGCAGGGGCGGCGTCACCGGAACCGCCCCGCCGCGCACCCGCCGCAGCATCCCGCGCTGTTCCAGCGCGATCAGGTCGCGCCGCAAGGTATCGACGGAAATACCGAGTTCCTCGGCCAGAGCGGCGGCGATCAGCGGCTGGCCCGCCTCCATTCTGGCGGCAATCAGCGACTGACGGGTCTGCGGGCAATTGAGATCGAGCATTGCAATAATCTACATGGTTTTGCAGTTTATTGCAGAAAAGTAAGGAAACTTGCAAGCCTGCGCAGGACACCCGATCGGCGGAGATAGCGATTTCTGGCGCAAATGATTGGCGAAGGCCGCATTTTTTCCGGTCGCGCCCGGCCCCGAGGCGCGCCCATCCGCATCCGGCTGAACGCCCGGCAGGGGTGGCGCTTTACGACGTCCTGCGCAGATTCAGCAGGACTGCGCCCCGGCGATCAGGGCTTTGTGCGGTGAACCGAAACGCTTCGCGCTCTGCAGGGCGGTCCGGGGGATCGCGACGACCGGGCCCCTCCAGGCTTTCGCGCCCGGCTGCCCCTTCCACGGATACCGCGTGGCGGCGGTCAGGCAGGACTGCGGATGGTGTCGCCGGGAATGAAATAGGGCGTCAGGATCAGCTTGTCGCTTTCGGGACGCGGCTCCTTGCCGGCGACGATACGCGCGGCGCGGCGTCCGATATCGACCCGGCGTGCGTCGGTGGTGGCCAGCCGCATCGGCAGGCCGTCCAGCAGATCGACGCCATTGAACCCGGCCAGCCCCAGCTTGCCGGGAATGTCATAGCCCTGCTCGCGGCACCATAAAAGGCCGCCAGCACCGATCATGTCATTGGAGTAATAGAGAAAATCAAGATCCGGTTCGCGCGTGAGGATACGCTCGGTCAGCTCTACCCCCTTCGCCAGCGACGAACCGCCCTGATAGAATTCGCGCGCCGCCAGCGGCACCCCCGCCTGCTGAAGCGCGGCCTCCAGCCCGGCCAGACGCTTCTTGGCGCGATGGTCTTCGGGCATATGCGTGCCGATGAAGCCGATCCGGCGGTAGCCCGCACCCAGAATCTCGGCCGCCATCTGACGCCCGGCCTCCAGATGGCTGATGCCGACCGCCGTATCGATCACATCGCCGTCGATATCCATGATCTCGACCACCGGGATCGAGGCCGCCTCCAGCATTGCACGCGAGGTGCGGCTGTGCTCCAGCCCGGCCAGGATCACCCCCGAAGGCCGCCAGGACAGCATGTCATAGAGCACCGCCTCCTCGCGCGAGAGAGAGTAATTCGTGACGCCGATCACCGGCTGGAAGGGGGTATCGTCCAGCTCGGCCGAGATGCCGCTCAGCACATCGGGAAAGACCAGATTGGCCAGCGACGGAATGACCACGGCGACAAGGTTCACATGCTGGCTGGCCAGGCCGCCGGCGATCTTGTTGGGTACATATCCCAGGGTCTTGGCGGCGGTCAGCACCTTTTCGCGCGTGGCGGCCGAAACGTCGCCCCGATTGCGCAGGACCCGGCTGACAGTCATTTCGGACACGCCCGAGGCTTCGGATACGTCGCGCAACGTCAGCGGACGGCGTTTCTTGCGTTGGGGCATTCATTTGTCCTGAGTAGTTTGCTTGAGTTAGCGCATGACAGCCTCCTAGGGCAAGCATCTTGCCAAATGACGCGCAGACCGGCAGAAGGAGGGCGGCGGCCCCGTGGCTCAACTGGATAGAGCAGCCCCCTCCTAAGGGGCAGGTTGCAGGTTCAAATCCTGCCGGGGTCACCAATTTTCTTGCGCTTTCCTGCCGAGTAAGTCGGCGTCATCAGCATCATGACGCATGAAGCGCCTTCTGCTCAAGAGACTGCCTTCACCCTGCCCGCATTGCCCTTCAACTGCCCGCATTGCCGCGCTTAAGCCCGTCGGCAATGGTTCGGTGCTGGCGCTTGGGTGATGCCAGACAAGAACCATAAATATGCGAATGAGCTCCGCACGCTCGGATGTGGACACTAACATCGACGGACTTCAGAGTTGGACGGTCCGATGCGCAGTGCCATTGCACGCAACACCTTGCCTGCCAGCCGCTGTGGGCAGGTCGCCATTTGGGTCTGTCACAAGATGATCTTTCTTCACACCGGCAAAGCCCTGCCAGCCAGCTCGCACAGGCCTGCAAGCGAGGTCCCGCGCGGCTTCATCAAGCTTGCGCGCAGCGCCGTCCGGCGGCACTCTCAGCTTGTGAAGTCAAACCCGATCGCATCAGCAAGATAGGCTTCCATAAAATCGCTGAAGGTCGCAACGAGCGGCGGCAGCGCCTCGTAGGGTGGATAGAACAGCGACAGCCACAGCTGCGGCAGCGACCAGTCCGGCAGCACCGGCACCACCTCGCCCTGCCGCAGCCCTTCGGCGACAAGGAATTCGGGCAGCACGACGATGCCCACGCCCTCCCGCGCCAGGGCGTAAAGCAGATCGCCGTTATTGGTGCGGATCGCGGTGCCGGCCGTCACGGCCTGTTTCAGCGCGCCCTTGCGGAAACTCCACACTTCCGGGCTTTCGTCGGCGCCATAGGACAGGCACAGGCGCGGCTCCAGATCATCGGGCGTCCGGGGCACCGGATGGCGGTCGAACAACCGGGGCGCAGCGACCGCGCGCAGCGGCACCTTGCACAGCCGGCGCCAGATCGTCGACTTGTCCGTTGGCGGCGACGAAAGCCGGATCGACAGGTCGCAGTCTTCGGTGACGATATCGACCAGCCGGTCGGTCAGCTGGATGGACAGATCGACATTCGGATAGGCGAGCGTGAAACGCTCCAGCAGCGAGGGCAGCAGCCGCAGCCCGAATGAGACCGGCGCATTGATCGCGATCCGCCCGCGAAAGGGCTGCATCTCGCGGTTCAGATCCTCGGCCACGCGGTCGAAGGCCTCGATCAGCGACTGATAGCGGGTGGCGACCAGTGCCCCGGCCGAGGTCAGCGAGACCTTGCGCGTCGTCCGCACCAGCAATTGCTGGCCCAGATCCTCCTCCAGCCGGGCGACGATGCGTGTGACCGAGGCGGGTGTCAGATGCAGCCTGCGCGCCGCGCCGGCAAAGCTCTGCTGCCGGGCAACCTCCAGAAAAACGCGGATCGGTTTCAGGTCCTGCATCGCCTGATTATTACCTTCTTCGCAATAATCAATGCCCATTCATTGCTATGGTCTTTCATAACCGCCGCCCTATTTTCATGGCAACAGGAATTCATCCCAATCGGAGACGATCATGGAAAAGCACATCAAGGGCCTGCACCACGTCACCTCGATGGCGGCGGACGCGAACGAAAACAACCAGTTCTTCACCAGGACACTGGGGCTGCGCCGGGTCAAGAAAACCGTGAATTTCGACGCGCCCGAGGTCTATCACCTCTATTACGGTGACGAGATCGGCACCCCCGGCTCGGTCATGACCTATTTCCCCTTCGGTCAGATGCCGCGCGGCAAGCGCGGCGTGGGCGAGGTCGGGGTGACCGAATTCGCCGTGCCCAAGGGCTCGCTGGGGTTCTGGAAAGACCATCTGGCCGGGAAGGGCGTCACCGGCCTGAAAGAGGACAGCTTCCTTGGCGAAAGCCGGCTGGAATTCGCCGGGCCTGATGCCGACAACTTCGCCCTTGTCGAGGCCGAGGCCGATGGCCGAACCGCCTGGACCGGCGAGGGCATCGGCGATGCCGAGGGAATCTTAGGCTTTCACGGTGCGCGCTTCCGGCTGCGCGACGCGGCCGCCACGGGCGAGCTTCTGACCTTCATGGGCTATCAGAAGGACGAAACGCAGGGCGCCATCACCCGCTATCGGATCGAGGGCGGCAACGCAGCCCGGACCATCGACCTTGAGGAACTGCCCGATGCCGGTCACGCCCATCAGGGCGCGGGTTCGGTCCATCACATCGCCTTTGCGGTCGAGGATCGTGCCGCTCAGCTGGCGGTCCGCAAGGCCCTGCTGGACACCGGCTATCAGGTGACGCCGGTGATCGACCGCGATTATTTCTGGGCGATCTATTTCCGCACGCCCGGCGGGGTGCTGTTCGAGATCGCCACCAATGAACCCGGTTTCGACCGCGACGAGGATACCGCGAACCTCGGCCAGTCGCTGATGCTGCCCGAGCGCTATCGCCCCTTCCGCGCGCAGATCGAACGCCGGCTGCCGGAAATCGTCTGAGGAGGACGGAACATGCCCAATGACAGCTATCACGCCCTGATCAAACAGCCGCAGGGAGACGCCCCGCTGGTCTTTGCCTTTCACGGGACCGGCGGCGACGAAAATCAGTTCTTCGGTCTGGCGCAGGACCTGCTGCCCGGCGCCGGCGTCGTCTCACCGCGCGGTGACGTGTCGGAAATGGGTGCGGCGCGCTTCTTTCGCCGCACCGGCGAGGGCGTCTATGACATGGCCGATCTGGCGCGGGCGACCGACAAGCTGGCCAGCTATGTCGAGGGCTTCAGGGCGCAACATCCGGGCCGCCCCCTCTACGGCTTCGGCTATTCCAACGGGGCGAATATCCTCGCCTCGGTGATGATCGCTCGTCCCGATCTGTTCGACCGTGTGGGCCTGCTGCACCCGCTGATCCCGTGGCAGCCTGCACCGGCGCCCGGCCTGAAGGGTCGGCAGGTGCTGATCACCGCCGGGCACAATGATCCGATCTGCCCCTGGCCGATGACCGAGCGGCTGGCGGACTGGACCCGTGCGCAGGGTGGGTTGCTCGCCACCTCCTATCACGACGGCGGCCACGAGATCCGGCGCGAGGAATTGGGTGCGTTGGTCGAGTTTCTGCGCAGCGCGCCCCATCCGGCGACGGCGGCGTAACCCGAATCCCTGCCGTCTCGGGCGGCGCCGGGACCGGCACGATGATGGCCCGAGGGCGGTGTCTGCACCGCCCTCGCGGCTTTGCGGGCGTCGGATGACGTGAAAAGCGGGGCGACATGCGGCATCATTCGTCCCGGCGGAAGTCACGGTGAACACCGCACTGACTGCCCCCTGCAAGGCGGGCGCGGCAAGCGTTTGGATCAGACAGGAATGCCTATCGGCACTGATTTCCTGCTGCATTCGATCCGCGAGGTGGTAATCGACAGATTTGCGGCCTCGGCGGTCTTGCTGCCGATTCCGGTCGGGGGCATGGGGCAGAAACGGCCGAGGCGATGAGCCGGGCCAGGTCTTCGGGCCGCCCACAAAACCTGCGCCCCAAACCGCCCCTTGCTCACTCATGCCGCGGCCGAGTCCGGCCCCGACATCGACGCAAGAGGCACCCAGATCCAGACCTTCGGCGTCCATGGTGCCGTTGACGCGCTGCCTGCGGGGCGGCGCCGGGCCGTCCGACCGCATGGCTTGCCCCCGGCCCCGCTTCGCGCCACAGTCCACCCCGCAGCAGGGGGGACCGCATGAGACTTCAGGACAAGATCGCCATCGTGACCGGAGCGGGCTCGGGCTTCGGCGCCGGGATCGCGCGGAAATTCGCCGCCGAGGGCGCCCGGGTCGTGGTGGCGGACCGCAACGGCGACGCTGCCCGCGCCATCGCCGAGGAGATCGGCGGCACCCCCGTCACCGCCGATGTTGCCACCGAAGACGGCATCCGCGCCATGACCGAGGCCACGCTGCGCCTCGGTGGGCGCATCGACATCCTGGTCAACAATGCCGGCGTGACCCATCTGCCCAGCCCGATGGAGGAGGTCTCGGAAGCGGATTTCGATCGCATCCTGGCGGTGAACTGCAAGGCGATCTTTCTGGCCGCGAAGACCATCGTGCCGCTGATGAAGGCGCAGAAATCCGGTGCCATCGTCAATATCGCCTCGACCGCCGGCGTGTCGCCGCGGCCGCGGCTCAGCTGGTATAACGCCTCGAAAGGCTGGGTCATCACCGCCACGCGGGCGATGGCGGTCGAGCTTGCGCCCTTCGGCATCCGCGTCAACGCGCTGAACCCGGTGGCCGGGGAAACGCCGCTGCTGGCCAGCTTCATGGGGGAAGATACCCCGGAAATGCGGGCAAAATTCCTGTCCACCATCCCGATCGGCCGCTTCTCCACGCCTGAGGATCTGGGCAATGCGGCCTGCTTCCTTGCTTCGGACGAGGCCTCCATGATCACCGGCGTCGCCATGGAAGTCGACGGCGGCCGTTGCATATAAGGGAAACGCGATGCGCCCCGGACCCCGCAACCTCATCACCGATGTAAGCGGCCTGCGCGTCGGCAATGCCGATGACGCGACGCTCAGATCCGGCACGACGGTGCTGACGGGGGATGCCCCTTTCGCCGCCGCCGTCCATGTCATGGGCGGCGCGCCGGGCACCCGCGAAACCGACCTGCTGGCGCCGGACAAGCTGGTCGAGGCGGTCGACGCGATCTTTCTCTCGGGCGGCTCGGCCTTCGGACTGTCGGCGGGGGACGGGGTGATGGCCGGCCTGCGCGCCATGGGACGCGGCTTTGCGGTGGGCGAGGCGCGGGTGCCGATCGTCCCCGGCGCCATCGTCTTCGACCTGCTGAACGGCGGCGACAAGGGCTGGACCGACAATCCCTATCCCGCGCTTGGCCGGAGGGCGCTGGAAAGTGCGGCCGGAGATTTTGCCATCGGCTCGGCCGGTGCGGGAATGGGCGCTATGACGGCACGGTTCAAGGGCGGGCTCGGCTCCGCTTCGGCGGTGCTGGACAGCGGCATCACCGTGGGGGCGCTGGTGGTGGTGAATGCGCTGGGATCGGCCACCGTCGGCGAAAGCCGCCATTTCTGGGCTGCCCCGTGGGAAATGGCGGCCGAGTTCGGCGGCCTCGGACCCGCCCGCGATTTCGATCCCGGTTTCGAACCCAAGCCCGCCAAGCGGCTGGGCGAGGCGACCACCATCGCCATCGTCGCCACCGACGCCCGCCTGGGCAAGCCCGCGCTGCAGCGGCTGGCGACCGCGGCCCATGACGGCATGGCGCGCGCGCTGCTGCCCAGCCACACGCCTTTCGACGGCGACCTGATCTTCGCGGTCTCGACCGGCGCGCGCGCGATGACTGACCCCGCACAGGATGTTTTCGCACTGGGTCACGCCGCGGCGAGCTGCCTCGCCCGCGCCATCGCGCGCGGCGTTCATGCCGCCACCCCGATGCCGGGCGACCTGCAACTTTGCTGGTCTGATCTGCGGCCGTGAAAAAGGGGCGAGGCACCGTCCCCGCCCCTCCATTTGTACGCCAAGAGGGAACTTCGCGTTGCAGATAAACGATCCGAAACCCGATCGGGTTCATAAATAAATGCATCCCGGCTGACACAGCCTCGTGATCGCGCTGTGCAGGCCAGCTTTGACAAGTCGCCCGCGTCGTGATGATGATCTCGCCAACCCTGCGGAGGACAACATGCCGAAAGACATCACCGGACTGAAATCGCTGCTCAAGGACCCGAGCCTGCTGGAAACCCGCGCCTATGTCGCGGGCGAATGGATCGACGCCGACGACGGCCGCACCTTCGACGTGATCAACCCCGCGCGCGGCGACGTGATCGCGCAGGTGGCCGACCTGTCCCGCGCCGAGGTCGCCCGCGCCATCGAGGCCGCCGCCCTCGCCATGAAGGACTGGGCCGCCCGCCCGGCCAAGGAACGCGCCCAGATCATGCGGCGCTGGTTCGACCTGATGATGGCGAACCAGGACGACCTCGGCACCATCCTGACCGCCGAGATGGGCAAGCCGCTGGCCGAAGCCAAAGGCGAGATCGCTTACGGCGCCAGCTTCATCGAATGGTTCGGCGAGGAAGCCAAGCGCGTCTATGGCGAGACCATTCCCGGCCATATGGCCGACAAACGGCTGACCGTGATCCGCCAGCCGATCGGGGTCGTCGGCTCGATCACGCCGTGGAACTTCCCCAACGCGATGATCACGCGCAAATGCGGCCCTGCCATCGCCGCCGGCTGCGGCTTCGTTGGCCGCCCCGCCGCCGAGACGCCGCTGTCGGCACTGGCGCTGGCGGTGCTGGGCGAACGCGCCGGATTGCCGAAGGGGATCTTCAGCATCGTCACCTCGTCGCGCAGCAGCGATATCGGCAAGGAGTTCTGCGAGAACCCCCATATCCGCAAGCTGACTTTCACCGGCTCCACCGAGGTGGGGCGCATCCTGCTGCGCCAGGCCGCCGATCAGGTGCTGAAATGCAGCATGGAACTGGGCGGGAATGCCCCGTTCATCGTCTTCGACGATGCCGATCTGGATGCCGCCGTCGAAGGCGCGATGGCATCGAAATTCCGCAACAACGGCCAGACCTGCGTCTGCGCGAACCGCATCTATGTGCAGGCAGGCGTCTATGACGCTTTCGCCGAAAAGCTGGCGGCGGCCGTGGAAAAGCTGCGCGTGGGCGACGGGCTGGAAGCCGGCGTGACCACCGGCCCGCTGATCAACGAAGACGCCGTCGAAAAGGTCGAGGAGCACATCCGGGACGTTCTGGACGGCGGCGGCACGGTCGTCACCGGCGGCAAGCGCAAGGACGGGCTGTTCTTCGAACCCACCGTGGTGACCGGCGTGACCGACCAGATGAAGGTCGCAACCGAGGAGACCTTCGGCCCCCTCGCCCCCCTGTTCCGCTTCGAGACCGAGCAGGAAGCCATCGACAAGGCCAACAATACCATCTTCGGGCTGGCCAGCTATTTCTATGCCCGCGACATCGGCCGCATCACCCGCGTGCAGGAGGGGCTGGAATATGGCATCGTCGGCGTGAATACCGGGATCATCTCGACCGAGGTTGCGCCCTTCGGCGGCGTCAAGCAATCGGGTCTGGGCCGCGAGGGCAGCCATTACGGGATCGACGACTATCTGGAGCTGAAATATATCTGCCTCTCGGTGTAAGGCGGCTCACGAGCGAACACAGTTCCGCGACAGCGCCCGTTTGCGCGTGACGCAGCCGGCGCTTCCGGCGCAAATCTTATGCAGGTTACCCGCGTCCGGCCCCCTGCGGACGCGCCCCCACAAGTCAAGAAAGAATGAGGCAGAACATGTTGGGCAAGATGCTTCGCAGCGCCGCTCTGGCAGCCGTGCTGGCGGCGCCGGTCTGGGCGGAAAGCACCACCACCCCCGTCCATTTCGGCGACGGCGCCAGCGGCACCGCGGTGACGGGCCAGCTCGCCGGGCGCGACACGGCGGATTTCACCGTCGCAGCCAATGCCGGACAGACGATGTCGGTGCAGATGATCACCAACAATCCCGCCAGCTATTTCGACATCTATGCCCCCGGCGCCGTTCCGGGCGAATCGCAGGCGCTGTTCGTCGGCAGCAGCGCCGGTCTGTTCGCCAGCATCACCCTGCCCACCACGGGCACCTATCTGATCCGCACCTATCTGACGCCAACTGACGGCGCCACGAATGCAACCGCACGCTTCTCGTTGACGATCGATGTGGGCGGTACGGCACAAAAGGCGCCAACCGCCGCCCCGGCCACGCCACCGGCCAGCACCGCCGCCAGTACGCCCGCCAGCACACCGCCCGCCCCGTCGGGCGATATGGCCGACAACCTCAGCGGCGGACCGGACTATTGGCAGGTCACCGGGATCGCGGGGCGCCTGAACATCCGCGCCGAGGCCTCGACCGCCGCCGCCATCGCCACCACCGTCGGCAATGGCGACAGCCTGCGCAATCAGGGCTGCAAAACCGTCGACGGCCGGACCTGGTGCAAAGTGGAAACCGCCGCCGGCCAGTCGGGCTGGACAGTCAACCAATATCTGCGCGAAGGCGCTGCGCCCGGGGGCGCCACGGACGCGGCCACGCCCGCGCCGACCGCGCCCGCGCCAGCCGCCCGCATCGGCAGCTCGGCCCGGCCGCCCGTGCCCGCCCCCTCGAAAGCGTTGTCCGAATCCGAGACGCCGCCACCCAGCACCGCCGTCTCGGCCGAAAAGCCCGCGCCAAAGCCCGGCCAACGCGGCACTACACGGGGCAGCCTGCCCTGCTCGACCGCGCTGGGAATGCCAACCCGCGATTGCAGCTTCACCGTCACCCGGCAGGGTGAAGGCAACGCCACCGTCACCATCAGCTGGCCCGATGGCGGCAGCCGCGCCATCAGCTTCACCGGGGGTGCCCCGGCCCCGCGCGAGGGCCTGCGGACCGAGCGCCGCGGCCACCTGACCGTCATCAACCTCGGCAATGAGCGCTATGAAATCCCCGACGCCGTGGTGAATGGCGACTGAGGTGAATGGCGGCTGACCACGAAAAAGGCCCTCGGTTTCCCGAGGGCCTTTTGCGCAGGATCTGCAACAACCACTGGCGCGGAAGCTGCGAGGATCAGTTATCCTCGTCGTCTTCCTCATCCGCATCGGGCAGGTTGAAGAAGCTGTCGGCATCCAGTTCCGGCTCGGGTTTCTTGTCTTCGCGCGACAGGCTGAAATTTTCCAGCCCGGCCATCGAGCTGGGCAGCCGCGGCTCATCCGACATCGCCAGCGAAGTTTCGGTCGAGACCAGCTTGCGGCGCTCGTCATCCGACATCACTCCGCCGTCCGCGCCGCCCTTCTTCGCCGCCTTCTGGACGGCCGCGTCCAGTTCCGACTGCTTGGACAGGCCCAGCGCCACCGGGTCGATCGGCTGGATGTTGGCGATATTCCAATGCGTGCGCTCGCGGATGGCCTGGATGGTCGGCTTGGTGGTGCCGACCAGCTTGGCGATCTGCGAATCCGCCAGTTCCGGGTGGAATTTCACCAGCCACAGGATTGCGGCCGGGCGGTCCTGACGCTTGGACAGCGGCGTGTAGCGCGGACCGCGACGCTTTTCCTCGCCTTCCGCGGCGGGGTTGTGCTTCAGCTTCAGCTTGTAGGCCGGGTTCTTCTGGCCCTTCTCGATCTCGACCGCATCCAGCTGATGCGAGGCGATGGGGTCGAAGCCCTTCACGCCGGTCGCCACATCGCCATCGGCAATGCCCTGGATCTCCAATTCGTGCATGCCGACAAAATCTGCGATCTGCTTGAAGCTCAGCGTGGTGTTGTCGATCAGCCAGACGGCGGTGGCCTTGGCCATCAGCGGTTTGTTCATCGGATCACTCCTTGCGCATATCTTATCCGGCCGGGGAAAACGGCGTTTCGGCGGGGCCAGTCACGTTTTCGGGGAATTGGCCGCTTATATAGCGCCGCCCGCGGCAAAGTGAAAGCGCAATTTGCAGGCGTTTCCTTCATTCTGGTCCCAATATCCTCGGGGGTCGCAGGGGGCAGACAGCCCCCTGCTTGGCCTCGCCTGCCGCGCCCGCTATCAAGGCATCACCCGACCAGAGGATTTCATGCGCCCCATCGCCGCCATCCTGACCGCCGCCCTTCTGTCCACCCCTGCCCTGCCCGCCGCCGCGCAGGCCCGGCGCGTCGGTCAGTTCGACTATTACGTGCTGGCGCTCAGCTGGTCGCCCAGCTGGTGCCGGGGCACCGGCGACAAGCGCGGTGCGCGTCAATGCGATCGCGGTGGCAAGGTCGATTTCGTGCTGCACGGGCTGTGGCCGCAATATGAAAATGGCTGGCCGCAGAATTGCCGCACCAACGAACGCGACCCCTCGCGCCGGGAAAGTCAGGCGATGGCGGACATCATGGGCTCGGACGGGCTGGCCTGGTATCAGTGGCAGAAGCACGGGCGCTGCACCGGCCTGTCGGCGGCGGCCTATCTGGATCTCTCGCGCGATGCGTTCGAGGCTGTCACCCTGCCCGACTATTTCGTCGATCTCGACCGCGACATCTCGATCCCGCCGGCGCTGATCGAACAGGCCTTCATGGAAGCCAACCCCGGCATGTCCGCCGACGGCATCACCGTCGCCTGCCAGGGCGAGGACCTGCAGGAGGTCCGCATCTGCCTGACGAAGGACCTGCAACCGCGCGACTGCGCGCCGGATGCCCGACGCGACTGTTCGCGCGATGCGGTCATCATGGAAAAGGTGCGCTGAACCTCAGCGCAGGATCGGCACGCCCTCCTCGGCATCCCCCGCGCCGTCATCCTCATTGTCGTCGTCATCGTCATCGTCGAAGGGCGCCGCAAAGCCCGAGCCATAGACATAGATGACCCCCTCGACCTCGTCGCCGGGCTGCGGCCAGTCCTCGGCTTCCAGAAGCGGCTTGCGCAGCAGGATCGGCAGGTCCAGCCCCTCGGCATCGGGCTCGCCGTCCTCGTCCTCGAAGGGGCGCATGACGGTGACGCGGGCGATGGCCGCGTCTGGCACGATCCAGTCGTTCAACTCGGCCAGCGACACCACCTCGCCCCGGAATTCATAGGCATTTGGCGCGATGTCGAAGCGCGGCGCCATCAGGGCCGCGCCTGCCAGGCTGAATTCCAGATTGCCGCTGGAATTGAGGGTCGCGCCGTTTTCCACCAGGCTGGCATAGGCCGGATCGTCCGGACCGATTTCCAGCAGTCCGGTTCCGGCGGGGCGAAACTGGGCGCCGATGGCGTAGAACTGGGCGAACTCGATCTCGCCGGCGCGATATTCGTCGCGGGACAGCAGATAGGAATCCTCGAAATAGACCAGTGCGGCGCCGCCGATCTGGCAGGTGACGAAAGCCTGATCGCCTTCGGGCGATTCGCCGATGCGGAAGGGCGACGCCGGGGTGCTGACCACCTCGGGCAGGAAGGGCCAGGCATTCAGCAGCTCGTAAGCTTCATCATCCCAGCGCAGCAGCATCGCCAACCCGCCTTCTTCGGAGGGGTATTGCACAATTGCGCTGTTGGGGTCGTCGGCGGCCTCGAAGGCCACGCCGTCCTCCAGATATTCGGCCAGACGGTCCTCGTCCCACATGTCGGGGCCGATGCCGGCGGCCTCCAATGCGGGGCCGTTATAGAAGACCTCGGCATCGAGGGTCAGGAATTCGGGTTTCGCAATCATGGGGGACCTCAGCGAATGTTCAGGACGATCTTGCCGATATGCGCGCTGCTTTCCATCCGTTGATGGGCGGCGGCGGCTTCGGCCAGCGGATATTCGCTGTCGATCAGGATACGCACCTTGCCGGCACCGATCAGCGGCCACAGATGCGTGCGCAGCGCGTCGGCGATGCGGGCCTTGGCGGCATCCGATTGCGGCCGCAGGGTCGATCCGGTGATCGTCAGCCGCCGCATCATCACATAGGCGAAGTTGATTTCCGCCTTGGCCCCGCCCAGAAAGGCGATCATCACCAGCCGGCCGTCCAGGTCCAGCGCCTTCAGATTGCGCTCGATGTAGCTGCCGCCGACCATGTCGAGGATCAGGTTCGCGCCCCCGGCCTCCTGCAGGATCTTGACGTAATCGGCCTCGCGGTAATTGATCGGGGTCGCGCCGAGCGCGGCGATGGCGTCGCATTTCTCGGCCGACCCGGCGGTCGCCCAGACCCGCGCGCCCAGGGCCCGCGCCACCTGAATCGCCATGGTGCCGATGCCCGAGCTGCCGCCATGGACCAGAAACCGCTCGCCCGCCTGCAAGCCGCCGCGCATGACCACGTTCGACCAGACGGTGAAGGCGGTCTCGGGCAGGGCCGCGGCCTCGCGCAGGGTCATGCCTTCGGGGATGGGCAGGGCATGGGTCTGATCGCAGGCGACATATTCGGCGTAACCGCCGCCGGGCAGCAGCGCGCAGACGCGGTCGCCGGGCTTCCACATCGTCACCCCGCGCCCCACCGCAACCACTTCGCCCGCGCCTTCCAGCCCCGGCAGATCGGATGCACCGGGCGGCGGCGCATAGGTGCCCTGCCGCTGCGCGACATCGGGGCGGTTCACACCGGCATAGGCCAGCCGGATAACGATCTGGTCATGGCCGGGCATCGGGACCGGACGGGTGGTTTCAACCAGAACCTCGGGGCCGCCGGCTTCGGTGATTTCGACCGCGCGCATGGTGTCAGGAAGGGTCATGCCTTTTCCTTTTCTTCGGCGGCTTTCGGGGCCCGAACCCAGCCGAACGCCAGATCGGTCAGCATCGACACGCCCGGAATCTTCCGTGCCGAGGCCTTGAGTTTCTCGAACTGCATCACGCTGTCAATACGGCGGTCGATGAAATCACGGGTGTCGCGCCGCCCTTCGGACTGATCGCCCAGCCAATAGAGGACGCTGGCAGCATAGACCGCCGACAGGGTGGCGCGTTTCGAATACCAGTTCACATCGCGCGAACTGTCCCCCAGCCCCGACCAGATCACATCGGCGGTTCCCCACAGCAGCTTCGCCGCCAGCGGCTGGTTCTGCGGCAGCGCCAGCACCGCCGAGGCTGCGCGCACCAGTTCCGCATCGGCGAAGGCAAGCCGCTGCCAGATGGCGGCGGCGATGCGGTCGCGGAAGCGGCCTTCGGACGGGGCATCGGCCAGCCACAGCGCCAGGCTGTCGTCGCCGCGCTTGTGGATCCAGGCGGCCAGATCGGCGCCGCCGCCGGGGAAAAACGCGACCGCCACATCCTCTGAAAGGCCCAGATCGCGAGCAGCGGCGCGCAGACTGGCCATGTTCATGCCGTCGAAGGGGATATGGGGGATGGCGGCCTCGGCCAGTCTGTCACGCGTGTCGGTCATCTTCGCCTCCGGGCTGGACAAATGGGCAAGCGGCCGATATAGGGCGGCTTCCTGCAATTTCGATCAACTCTAACCTAGGAAGGTGGTGACAACCACATGCAGGTGAACGTTCGCGACAATAACGTCGAACAGGCGATGCGCGCACTGAAGAAGAAACTTCAGCGCGAAGGCGTGTTCCGCGAGATGAAGCTTCAGCAACATTTCGAGAAACCGTCCGTCAAGAAGGCCCGTGAAAAGGCCGAGGCCGTCCGCCGCGCCCGGAAGCTGGCGCGTAAGAAGGCACAGCGCGAAGGCGCGCTCTGACGGTCGCGCGGAAGCGCTCTGTTAGGCAAAAGCGAACCGGATGAGGTTCAAAACCCCCGCAGGTTTCGATCTGCGGGGGTTTTATTTTGGCCGCCGTTCCTGGACCTTTGCGCCGCCGTCCGCGCCACCCTATAATTCCCCATGCCCCGAGGAGAGGATCCGGCGATGGCGAGGATGAACTATTTCCGCGCGGCCCCGAAGGTCGCAAAAGCGCTGATGGCCATGGATGAGGCCGGAAAGGACCTGTCGATCCCCGTCGCCCTGCGCGAGCTGATCAAGATGCGGGCTTCGCAGATCAACGGCTGCGCCTATTGCCTTGACATCCATGCCCCGGCCGCGCGGCGCGCCGGGCTTTCCCAGCAAAAGCTGGACGTGCTGGCGGCATGGCGCGAAAGCCCCGCCTTCGACACCCGCGAACGCGCCGCACTCGGCTGGACCGAGGCGCTGACCCGGATCGAGGCCACCGGCGCCCCCGATGCCGACTACGAGGCCCTTGCGGCGGTGTTCTCCGAACAGGAGCGCGCCGAAGTCACCTTCGTCATCACCTCGATCAACACCTGGAACCGCTTCGCGGTGAGCTTCCGTGCCGTCCATCCGATCCGCAACGAATCCACAGAATCCTGATCGTGGCAGGCAGGCTGATGACATCCTGGCCGAAACTGATCCCGCTTCTGCTGATGAGCGCGTGCAGCACCCCGGAACTGCCCGAGGCGCAGCGGATCAACGGCGTCGACTGGATTCTTGTCGAGATGGACGGCCTGCCCTGGGGGGCAGATGTGTCGCTCAGGATCGACGGCGACCGGCTGACCGGGGTCGGGCCGTGCAACGCCTATGCGGCGGCGCAGGCGGCCACGCCGCCCGGCTTTGCGGCGCGGGGAATCGAGCCGACCGACCTGCCCTGCGCGGATTCCGAACGGCGCCGGGCCGAAGCCGAGTATATCGACCGTCTGGGCCGGGTCGAGGCGATGCGGCGGGACGGTTCCCGCCTGGTGCTGACCGGTCCGGGCACCGAGATGATTTTCGCGAAACGAGAGGCGCGCGGCGATGAGGTTTTCTGATGTGGCGGTTCTGGGGCTGTTGTTGATGGCGGCCTGTGCGCAGGACGCACCGGGCATGGATGGCAGCTATAGGCTGGTCGATATCGACGGCGCGGCCATTCCCGGCACGGCGACGCTGGAGATTGCGGGCAACAAGATCTCGGGTCAGGGGCCGTGCAATGCCTATCACGGCCAGAACCGTGCCGTCTGGCCTGCGGTCGATCTGTCGCCCCTGGCCACGACCCGGCGCGCCTGCATCATCGAAGGCGGCGAAAGCGCGTTCCATGCTGCGCTCGGGCAGGTCACGACGGCCGAACGCAATGCGGACGGGCTGGTGCTGGTCGGTCCCGACCACAAGCTGCGCTTCACCGCCGAGTAAGCCGGGCCACCAGCCGGTCACGGGCGGCAGGCAGGGGGCGCCCGACATGGGTCCGGGCCAGCCAGGCGTCCAGAAAATGCCCGGTCAGCGCCAGGGCATGCGCCAGATCATCATTGCTGGGCGTGCCGCCGAGCATGGCGGGCAGCCGCAGCAGGCGTGGCGCATATTCCCCCGCCCCTTCCGCCGTCACCGCCCGGCCCGAGGTCGGGCTGACATAGGCCAGCCCCTGCCGCGCACCGGTCACGGCGCAGCTGGACAGGTCCAGCCCAAACCCCATCTCGTCCAGCAACAACAGCTCCCACCGGACATAATCGCCGCCCCAGTCGGCGCCTGCATCCATCGCGTCCCACAGCGCCTCCGAGGCCGCCGACAGACGCGGATGGGGGTCGCGTTCGGGCAGCGCGACGCGCAGCAGCGCCGCCGTGGCATTCATTCCGTCAAGCGCTGCGGCACTGGTCAGCAGCCCCGGCCGGGCGCGCTCGGGTTCGACGGTGAAGGTGCCCAGCTGATCCTCCAGCCGGGCGCGCCATGTGGCCGCGACGCGGTTGCCCGGTTGCAGCATCGCCGCCCTTTTGCGGCTCGCCCCGCCCGGCACCATGCCCGAGATGCGCCCCGCCTCGGACGAAAGAATGTCAAGGATGACCGCATGTTCCCCATGCGGGCGGCGCGCGATCACCGTGCCCGCGCCCCGCCAATCCATCAGAGGGTGAAATCCGCCGCCTGGGCGCCGCTGACCCGGACCAGATCAGCGGGGGCGATGGCGAAGACATGCCGGGGCGTGCCGGCGGCGGCCCAGACGGTGCCGAATTCCAGCAGGCGCGGGTCGATGAAGGCCGTGATCTCGGTCAGATGACCGACCGGAGCCACCCCGCCGATGGCGAAGCCGGTTTCCGCGCGGATCAGGTTCGCATCGGCCTTGCCCAGCGGCTGGCCCGCCAGCAGGGTGGCCTTGGCCGCATCGACGCGGTTGCCGCCGGCGGTCAGGAACAGCACCACATGGCCGTTCTCCTCGCCCCGGAAGATGATGGATTTCGCGATCTGGTCGACCTCGCAACCCACCGCCGTGGCCGCGTCCACCGCCGTGCGGGTATCGCCCATCTCGCGGATCTCGGCGTCCAGCCCCGCATCGCGCAGGGCCGCTTCGACCCTTGCCAAACTCTTGCTCATCGCGCACTCCCGTTTCTTAGGGATTTTGTAAGGGGGCCGGGATGGCGCAACAAGTCTATACGCTGCTGGTGCAGGTCGGCCGGAGCGAAGGCGACGGCCTGCCTGAGGGCGCGACCGGCGCGGGGCTGCTGGTCTATGCCGCCGGCGCGGACGAGGCCGAGGCCGTGCGCGAGACCGTGGCGATCCTGAAACAGGCGGAATTGGCGCCGCTGGATGTCACCGGCTACGGCACCCTGGCCGAGCGCGAGGCCGAAGGCGAGGAAATCGGCGACGAGGACCGCGACCTGATGGCCCGCGCGCTGGCGGAAAACGCGGTGATCGTCGCCCAGATGCAGCCCTTCTTCGACGGCGAAACGGTGAGCGACGCGGACGAGGAGTGAACTCGCCCCAAGATTGTGCGGATTTCCGCCGATGCCGGGGGCCGCGAATCACCCCGTTTTCCTCGGCCCTCGGCTGCGCTATCTTCGCTGCAAATCACCCAAAAGGCAGGGACAGAATGAGCAGCAGATTCACCAAACTCACCCTTTCGGCCGCAGCGCTCGCGATCCTCGCAGCCTGTGGGGCGCCGGTCGGATCGGTCTCGACCGGATCCTCCGTCACGGTGGCGCCGATCCCGGCGGCCTCGCCCGCATCCGAGGCGGGCCTGCAGGCATGGATCCAGTCCTTCCGCCCGCGCGCCCTGTCGCAGGGGATCAGCGCGGCCACCTATGACAACGCCATGCGCATCGCGCGCTACAACCCCGAAGTGATCCGGCTGGACCGCAAGCAGGCGGAATTCTCGCGCCCCGTGTGGGAGTATCTGGACAGCGCCGCCTCGGACAGCCGCACCACCAAGGGGCGCGGGCTGGCACGCACCTATGGCGGCGTGCTGAGCCAGATCGAGGGGCGCTACGGCGTCGACCGAAATATCGTCATGGCGGTCTGGGGGATGGAATCCAACTTCGGCGCCAATCGCGGCAAGATGCAGATCATTCCGTCGCTGGCCACGCTGGCCTATGACGGGCGGCGCGGCGAGATGTTCCAGGGCCAGCTGATCGCGGCGCTGAAGATCCTGCAGGCGGGCGATACCGATCCCCAGCACATGCTGGGCAGCTGGGCGGGCGCAATGGGGCATACCCAGTTCATGCCGACCTCGTATCTGTCCTATGCGGTGGATTTCAACGGCGACGGCCGGCGCGACATCTGGTCGGATGATCCGACGGACTCGCTCGCCTCGACCGCAGCCTATCTGGCGCGCTCGGGCTGGGTGCCGGGGCTGCCGGCGGTGGTCGAAGTGCGCCTTCCCGGCAATTTCAACTATGGCCAGACCGGGCGCAGCAATGTGAAATCGGGCGCGACCTGGGCCTCGCAAGGGGTGGTTGCGGTCAATGGGCGCAGCCTGCCGGCGGGCGGGATCATCGCGCCGGCGGGCGCACAGGGCCCGGCCTTCCTGGTGACCAAGAATTTCATGGCGATCCGCGCCTATAACGCCTCGGACAATTATGCGCTTGGCGTGGCGATGCTGGGCAACCGCATCGGCGGCGGACCGGGCATCGTCGGCGCCTTCCCGCGCGAGGCGGGGGCGCTGACCCATAACCAGAAAGAGGAAGTGCAGCGCCTGCTGAACCGCATGGGCTATAACGTGGGCGAGCCCGACGGCGCCATCGGCGAAAAGACCATGGCGGCCATCAAGTCGTTCCAGCAGCGGATCGGGGTCAACCCGGACGGCTATGCCAATGCGACGCTGCTGAAGCAACTGCAGGCGGCGAGCTGACGACCGGGCGCCTTGCCGCCGGACCCCAAAGGTATTTGGACACTGAAGTTGGGAAGGGCGCGGTGTAGAAGCCGCGCCCTTCTGCTTATTCGTCCTCGTCGTCGATGGCGCGGCCGCCGACCACGCCCAGCGATTTCAGCTTGCGATGCAGCGCGCTGCGCTCCATCCCCACGAATTGCGCGGTGCGGCTGATATTGCCGCCGAAGCGATTGATCTGGTTCAGCAGATATTCGCGCTCGAACAGCTCGCGCGCCTCGCGCAGCGGCAGCGCGGTGATGCGGGGACCAAGCGTCAGGGTATCGGCCCCCTCGCCCTGCGGCGCGCCCTGGCCCTGCAATTCTTCGGGACGGATGGGGCCGTTATCCTCGGCGAGGATCAGCACCCGTTCGATGACATTGCGCAACTGGCGAATGTTGCCCGGCCAGTCCATCGCCTGCAGGGCGGCGGCGCTTTCTTCGGACAGATCGCGGATCGGCAGGCCCTGTTCGTCATGGACCTGCGCCATGAAATAGGCGGCGAGCATCGGGATATCCTCGCGCCGGTCGGCCAGCGACGGCACCGCCAGCGGCACCACGTTCAGCCGGTCATACAATTCCTGCCGGAAGCGGCCGGCGGCGATTTCGGCCGGCAGGTCGCGGTTGGTCGAGGAAATCACCCGCAGGTCCACCCGCACCTTGTCCGAGCCGCCGGCGCGGGCGAATTGCTGTTCGGTCAGCACCCGCAGGATCTTCGGCTGGGTGCCCAGCGGCATGTCCGAAACCTCGTCGAAATAGATCGACCCGCCATGGGCCTGTTCCAGCAGCCCCGGTTCGACGCCGCGATCGGTGCTTTCGCGGCCGAACAGGACCTCCTCCATGCGCTCCGGCTCGATGGTGGCGCAGGGGACGACGACGAAGGGGGCGTTGCTGCGCGGGCTGTGGGCGTGGATATAGCGCGCGGCCAATTCCTTGCCCGCCCCCGGCTCGCCGGTCAGCATCACCCGGCCGTTGGATTTCGACAGCTTGTCGAGCTGGTCGCGCATGCGCTTGAACGCCGCCGAGCCGCCGAGCATCTCCGCCGCCTTCACCTCGCCCCGCTTCAGCTGGGCGTTTTCGCGCCGCAGCCGGTTGGTTTCCAGCGCCCGGTTCAGCACCACCATCAGCTGATCGATGTTGAAGGGCTTTTCGATGAAGTCGTAGGCGCCCTGCTTGATCGCGGCGACGGCGATTTCGATATTGCCGTGCCCCGAAATGATGATGACCGGCACATCGGGATTGTTGCGCTTGACCTGCTTGAGGATGTCGATCCCGTCCATCCGGCTGTCCTTCAGCCAGATGTCGAGGATCATCAGCGCGGGTTCGGCCTCGTTCAGCGCCGCAATCGCCTCGTCGGAATTGGCGGCCGTGCGTGTGGGAAAACCCTCGTCCTGAAGGATATCGGCGATCAGCTCGCGGATGTCCCGTTCGTCATCGACGATCAGAATGTCGCTCATGTCACGTCCTGCTCTTTGTTTTTTCTTGCAATTCGGATGGGGTGGCGTTCGCGGGGAAGGCGCAGTTCAGCCAAGGCACCGGTGCCGGGGGCGTCGGTCAGGGTGAAGCTGCCGCCATGTTCCTCGACGATCTTCTTGACGATGGGCAGGCCAAGTCCGGTGCCCCCCGGCTTCAGCGTCACGTAAGGTTCGAACAGGCGCGAGCGGTCCTCGGGCAGGCCCGGCCCATTATCGGCGATGGTGATGGTGACGGCGTCGTGATCCTCGGCCAGGGCCACGCGGATTTCGGGGCGCCAGCCCTCGGGCGGGTCATCGCGGCATTCGTCGATCGCTTCCGAGGCGTTTTTCAGCAGGTTGGTGAAGACCTGCGCCATCATCGTGGCGTCGCAATCGACCCGCACCGGGGTGGCGGGAATATCGGCGATGATGTCGGCCTTGACGGCGTCCTGTTGCAGAAGAACCGTGTCGCGCAGCAGTTTGGCGATGTCGGTTTCGCGCCGGTCGGGTTCGGGCATCCGCGCGAAACGCGAGAATTCATCGACGATCCGGCGCAGGTCGTTGGTCTGGCGGATGATGACATCGACATAACTGTCGACGGATTCGCGTTCCTCGGGGTTGGGCACGGCCTTGGCGAATTTGCGCCGCAGCCGTTCGGCCGAAAGCTGGATCGGCGTCAGCGGGTTCTTGATCTCATGGGCCACGCGCCGGGCCACGTCGCCCCATGCCGCCATGCGCTGCGCGCTGACCAGGTCGGTGACATCATCGAAGGCCACGACATAGCCTTCCAGCCCGCCATCGGCGCTGCGCCGCACCGCCAGCCGGACCAGCAGGTTTTCCATGTGCCCCTCGCGCGCGAGGCGAATCTCGTCCTGCACCGCCTCGGCCACCGATCCTTCCAGACGCGCCAGCAGCGGGGCGAATTCCGGCACCACCTCGGCCAGCGGGCGATCATGGGCGCGGGCCGGGTCCACCCCCAGCATCCGCACGGCCGAGCGGTTCAGGAAATCGACATCCCCCTCCGCATCCAGCCCGATCACCCCCGCAGTGACGCTGGACAGCACGGAATCGAACAGGCGGCGCTGTTCGTCGCTGGCGCGATGGCTCTGGACCAGTTCCTCGCGCTGCTGTTTCAGTTGGCGGGTCATGCGGTTGAAGCTTTGGCCAAGCGTCTGGATTTCGTCCCCGGTATCGGCCTCGGGAATCTGCAGGTCCAGATCGCCCTGGCCCACGCGCTCGGACGCTTCGGCAAGATGGCCGATGGGGCGCGAAAGACGCTCGGCGAACCACAGCGCCAGCCACATCGCGGCGGCGATCAGCAGCAGCGCAAAGCCAAGATAGACGAGCGAAAATTCGAACAGCACCCGACCACGATCGCGTTCCAGCTGCTGGTATTCGCCGATGGTCTCGCGGGTGTCGTCCAGAAGGCTCAGCAGTCGTCCATCGACATCGCGGGTCACATACAGGAAGCGATCGGCGAGCGGCGGCAGCGCCACCAGCGCGCGGAACTCGTTCTGCGACCAGTCCTCCATCAGGATCACCCCATCGCTGCGGGCGGCGTCAAACTGTGCCGGATCGGGGCGTTCGTACCAGAAATCATAGGAACGTTCGCCACGGGCGTGAATGGCGCCGGCGCCGTCGATGACATAGGCCTCGCGCAGGCCGCGTTGGGTGCGCGCCTGCTGATCGGTCAGGATCAGGCGCAGGTCGCCGTCGTCGATCAGCGGATCGGCCGCTGCCGCCTGACGCAGCACGATGGCGATGGTGGTGGCATCCTCGGTCAGGTCGACACGGTGTTCCTCCTGATAGGCGACGGCGGCGGATTGGGCATTGCCCACCACCTCGCGCACCCGGTCCGAGAACCAGCCCTCCAGCCCGATATTGATGACCACGCCGGCGAACAGCGCCACCAGCACCGTCGGCACCATGGCGATCAGCGCGAAGATGCCGACCAGCCGCGCATGCAGACGCGAGCCCGCCCGCGCCCGGCGGCGCGCGGCGATCATCTGCGCCAGCCGCATCAGCACCAGTCCCAGCAGCAGCAGCAGATAGACGAAATCCAGCACCAGAACCAGGCTGAGCCCGCGCGAGCCGCCGGTGACTCCCACCGTGCCCAGCACGATGACGGTCAGCATCGCCAGAACCGGCGCGGCCATGACAACGGCCAGCGTCGCCACCGTCCGCCAGCGGCGGCGTGCGGTCAGCCGGGCCAGCCGGTCGGCCAGCCGCGAGGCGCGTAGGGATGTCAGGCCGGGTGCCGACATGCTCGTTCTGCTCGGTCCTGCGCCGTTCGGAGCGGCGTCTCTGTTGCTTCGACGCGACGAAATGCGCGTCGCTGTGACCGTTTTACATCACCCGGCGGCGGCGTGTCACCTGAATATTCAGGTCCGACAGTTTCTTGCGCAGCGTATTGCGGTTGATGCCCAGCAGTTCGGCACAGCGCAACTGGTTTCCGCCGGTCGCATCCAGCGCGATTTCCAGCAGCGGCACCTCGATTTCGCGCAGGATCCGGTCGTAAAGGCCGGGCGGCGGAAGCTGATCGCCATGCAGGTCGAAATAGCGCTGCAGGTGATCCGCAACCGAAGCGGAAAGCTGCCCCGCCCCCCCCGCAGCACCGCGATTGGCCGGGCGCCCCGCAGCGGACTGCGCCGGTGTCGCCGGTCCGGGGGCGTCGCGCAACTCTGCCAGCGTCACCGGACCGGCGCCGGTCAGCGCCAGCCGGCGCACCAGATTTTCCAGCTGGCGCACATTGCCCGGATAATCCTGGCCGCGCAGATCGGCCAGCACATCCTCGGGCAGCGGACGTTCGGCCAGGCCCTGCCCCGCCGTGCGCGCCATCAGATGCCGCGCCAAGGCCGGGATGTCGTCGCGGCGCGCCGACAGCGGCGGCACCGCAATCGTTGCCCCGGCGAGGCGATAATAGAGGTCCGGGCGCAGCCGGCCTTCGTCCATGTCCTCCTGCGGGGCGGGACCGCTGGTCGAGACGAGGCGCGGCGCCTCGCCCGCGCCATCGGCCTGTTCCAGCAGCGCCAGCAGCCGGGTCTGGGCGATGGCATCGAAGCCCGCCGGGTTTTCGATCAGCAGGGTGCCCCCCTGCGCGTCCTGCACGGCGCGGGACAGGCTTTCGGCGCCGCCATCGGCCGGCGTCACCACCACCAGCGGCCCGCTGGAGCGGTCGGAATATTCGTGCAGCGCCCGCGCGATGGTGGATTTGCCAACCCCGGCCTGCCCGGTCACCATCACCGGCAGGTCGGCATTCAGCACCTTGGCCACCAGCCGGAACAGCGCCTGCATCGCCTGGGCATGCCCGATCAGTGGCAGTTCGGGATCGGCGCCGCCCACCGAACTCGGGATCGCGCGCGCCTCGGGCACCAGATCGGATTTGCGCGGCCGGCGCGACAGCGCCTCGCGCGAGCGGGTCAGCAGATCCGGCAGATCGAAGGGTTTGGGCAGATAGTCGAAGGCCTCGGCCTCGGTCGCGCGAATGGCGGTGACGATGGTATTCTGGGCCGAGATGACGATCACCGGCAGGTCCGGGCGCATCCGGCGAATGGCCGGAATGGTCTCGATACCATTGCCGTCGGGCATCATCACGTCGGTCACAACCAGATCGCCGCGTCCCTCCTCGACCCATTTCAGCAGCTGCTGCAGGCTGCCGGTGGCATGAACGCGGCACCCCGCCCGGCTGAGCGCCTGCGTCAGCACCGTGCGGATGCTGCGGTCGTCGTCGGCGATCAGGATGGTTCCGTCCATGGGGTCAAGCCTTCGGTAATGAAATGCGGAAAACGGTGCGACCGGGGCGCGAATCCACCCGCAGCCAGCCGCCGTGGTCGGTGACGATCTTCGACACCAGCGCCAGCCCCAGCCCGGTGCCGTTTTCGCGGCCCGAGACGAAGGGCTCGAAGATCTGGCCGGCGATGCCTTCGGGGATGCCAGGACCGTCATCCTCGATCTCGATCTGCAGCGGCAGCACGCGGCCTTGCGGGCTGGTCTCGCTGCGGTCGACGCGCAGGGCGCCGTCATAGAAGCTGTGGATGCGGATGGTGCGCCCGCCGGTGCCTTCGGCCTGTCCACGGGCCAGTGCCTCGGTCGCGTTCTTCAGCAGGTTCAGCGCCACCTGCATCAGTTGGTCGTCATCACCCAGAGCGTCGGGCAGCGAGGGGTCGTATTCGGTTATGACCTCGACATTGCGCGCAAATCCCAGTTCGGCCGAGCGGCGGGCACGTTCGAGGATGTCGTGAAGATTGACCGGCCGCAGATCGGGCGCGGTGGTGTCGCCGAAGCGTTCCACCTGATCCAGCAAGGCCACGATCCGCCGCGATTCTTCGACGATGAGATCGGTGAACTCGCGATCCTCCTCGGTCGCGTTCATCGACAGAAGCTGCGCCGCCCCGCGAATGCCGGCAAGGGGGTTCTTGATTTCGTGGGCCAGCATCTCGGCCATGCCGATCGCCTGACGGGCGGCCTTGCGGGCGGCGTGGCCCGGCTCCATCCGCTCGGCCGGTTCGGTCGGCGCGATCAGCACGGTGACGCCGCCCGCCAGCGCCTCGGGCGCGGGACCCAGATGGATGTCGCCGAAACGCGGCTGGTGCCCGCCCGAGCGGTCGCCCAGATCAAAGCGGACGCGCGGCAAGCCAAGCGCGCCCTGCGCCAGTCGCACCCGGTCGATCAGCGGACAGATCGGCGGATCGATGCGCAGGCGGGACTGGATCACCTCCTCGTCCAGGCGATGGCCAAGGGCGGTGCGGCGCGACAGGTTCAGCCACAGTTCGGCCGCGTCATTCACCCCCACCAGCCGGTTATGCCCGTCCAGCATCAGCCCCGGCAGCGGCAGCGCATCGAAGCTGGGACCGGGGGCGAAGGCGGGAACGACATTCATGCCGCGGCCCTGTTTTCCGGGCCGGGCGCATCGGCGAAGATGCTGCGGATCAGGCGCAGCGTTTCCGCCGGACTGGGGGCGCGGAACAGCAGCTCGCGACCAGTGGCGCCCGTCGCCTCGGCATACCAGCCCAGATGCTTGCGCGCCACGCGCAGGCCCGGATCGGTGCCATAGAAGGACATCATGTCTTCGTAATGCCCGGCCACCAGATCGGCGAGCGCCTGGCCTTCCGGGACCACCGGCGCAGGCGTGCCGTAAAGCTGATGCGCGATCTGCGCCAGCCGCCAGGGCGCCCCCTGCGCGCCGCGCCCGACCATCACCGCCTCGGCACCCGAGGCCGCAAGCGCCGCCCGCGCGCTGCCCACATCGACGATATCGCCGTTGACGACCAGCGGCGGCCGGCCGGGCAGGTTCGCCACCCCCCGCACCGCCGCCCAATCGGCGCTGCCGGTATAGAACTGCGCCCGCGTGCGTCCGTGGACGGTCAGCATCCGCACCCCCGCATCGCGCGCCCGCGCCGAAAGCTCGGCCGCGTTCAGGCAATCGCCGTCCCAGCCCAGCCGCATCTTCAGCGTCACCGGCAGATCAACCGCCGCCACGACGGCGTCGATCAGCCCGAGCGCGTGGTCGAGGTCGCGCATCAGCGCCGCCCCCGACAACCCGCCCGTCACCTTCTTGGCCGGGCAGCCCATGTTGATATCGACGATCCGCGCACCCATTCCGGCGACGATCCGCGCTGTTTCCGCCATCGGCCCGGCCTCGCGCCCGGCGATCTGGACCGAAACCGGCGTCGCGCCCTCGGTCAGTGCCCGCGCCCGGACCGAGGCTTTGGGCGAGGGCCGGGCCGTCACCATCTCGCTTGAGGCGACCATCTCGCTCACCACCAGCCCGGCGCCAAAGCGCGCCACCGCGCGGCGGAACGGCAGGTCGGTGATGCCGGCCATCGGCGCCAGGAAAACCGGTGCGCCAAGCGTCACCGCCCCCAGCCGGATCGCGTCCGGCAGGTGGAGTGCGGGGCTATTTTCATCGGTTTTCTGCATCGTCATCATTATTGCCTTATGCCTTCCAGAATGCGCGGCTGCGGTTTTCTCAAGCAGATTGGGGCGGAGTGGCGCGGAAAAACCGCAGCGCTTGCCCATATAATAGGCACATAACCGCCCATTGACTAGAATATCAGCGGATCACGACTGCCTTCGGCGCCTGCGATTTGCCGCGATCAGGCGCGACGCTTGCCGGGTCAGGGGGCGATGGGTTATTGCAGGGCCAATTTGCACGCTCCGATCCGGGTCGGATACAGGATCGGCGCCCGCCGCCCAAGTCCGATATGACCCCAAACAGAATGAAGGACAGCTCGATGAAACTCCGTCTCGCCCTGGTGCTGCTGCCGCTGGCGCTGGCAGCCTGTGACGAACAGGCCATGAAAGACCTGCGCATGCCCTGGGACAAGCCGCTGGACGCGACCCCGGCCGCGACCACACCGCCGGTCGATCCGATGAAGACGCCGCTGGTCGATCCGGCCGTGTCCCCGCGCGATGTCCCGATCGAGACCGCCGGCGATCAGAAGGCCGTGGCCACCGCCGAATCCGAGACGCTGAACACCGCCGCCTTCGTCGCCCGCGGCAACGAACCCTTCTGGCGTATCGACGTCGCCGCGGGCACCGCCAAATACCAGACCCCGGAAAACCAGAAGGGCCGCAATATCAAGGTCAACCGATTGGTCTATGCTGGGGGCGTCGAATATATCGGCGTGCTGGACGGGGCGCCCTTCTCGCTGAACATCAACGGCAAGGATTGCGTCGACAACATGTCGGGCGAGAAATTCCCGATGACGGCATCGCTGCGGATCGGCTCGCGCACAACCAGCGGTTGCGCAAGCCCGGCAGAAGTCGCCCCTGCCGCTACGGCATCGGCCCCGGCCGCCGCTGACAAATCCCCGGCTTCGAAGCCCGCACGCAGCTGATATCGCGGCATAATCCGGCCCCACTTCCGGGGCCGGCCTTTCTGCGCGCAGGCAGCAGAGCAACAGGTTGCGAAATCCCGCCGCAATCGGGCCACCTGCCATTGGCGCGACCGGGGCACGGCCCTATAGTCCCCGCAACAAAAAAGATGCCGAGGAACCATTCATGCGCCGCTTCCGCCCGCTGCTACTGACCTCTACCGCGCTGCTGTCCGCTTCGGTGACGGCCGTGGGGGTCGCCGCGCCCACATTCGGGCAGACCCTGAACAGCTACGGCATGCCCGGCGCGATCGATACCCCTACCGCCGTCGCCCCGCCCGAGGGCGAGCTGTCGGCGACCGTCAGCAACAGCGATTACGGCCGCCGCGTCACGCTGAGCTTCCAGCCGGTGCCGCGCCTGACCACGGCGCTGCGCTATGCGAAGATCGACGGTATCGATCCCAAGCGCGACGCGCTGTACGACCGCAGCTTCGACCTGCAGTTCCAGCTGCTGAACGAACAGCCGGGCTGGCAGCCTTCGCTGGCGATCGGTCTGCGCGATTTCATGGGCACGGGCGTCTATTCGGGCGAATACCTGGTTGCCACCAAGACCGTCACCCCGCGGGTGCGGGTCTCGGCGGGGATCGGCTGGGGCCGGCTGGCGGGAGCGTGGCGGCGCACCGACTACACCGACGAAGGCGGCAAGCCGAATGTCGACGACTGGTTCACCGGCAGCGCCAAGCCCTTCGCCTCGGTCGAGTGGCAGGCCACGGACAACCTGTCGGTGCTGGCCGAATATTCCTATGACGACTACCTCCCCGAGGTCGAGGGCGGTGCCGATGAGGTCGACAGCAAGCTGAATCTCGGCATCAATTACCGTATCGGCGACACCTATCAACTGGGCGCCTATACCATCGGCGGCAAGACCTTCGGCATCAAGGGCACGGTGGCGCTGAACGCCCGCAAATCTGCCTTCCCTTCCGGCCTGGAACCGGCGCCAGCGCCGGTGCGCCCGCGCCCGGCGCCTTCGGCCGATCCCGAGGGCTGGTCGGGCGCATGGTCCGCCGATCCGACCGCGCAGCCCGCCATCCAGACCGCGCTGAGCAAGGCGCTGAAGGGCGAGGGTCAGGTGCTGGAATCGATGGCGCTGTCGTCCAATCGGGCCGAGGTCCGCATCCGCAACCTGCGCTATAACATGCAGGCCGAGGCCATTGGCCGCACCGCACGACTGATGACCCGCGCGCTGCCGCCCTCGGTCGAGACCTTCGTGATCACCTCGATGGAAAACGGGCTGGCCACCTCGTCGGTGGTGCTGCGACGCTCGGATATCGAGCGGCTGGAAAACACCGCTTCGGCCCATATTGCGCAGCGCGCCCAGATCGTTGACGGCGAGCCGCGCCCGGCCGATCTGGTCTATTCGCCCGGAATCTATCCGAAATTCAACTGGGGAATCAAACCCTATCTGTCGCTGGGGATGTTCGATCCCGACGACCCGCTCCGCTACGAGGTCGGCGCCGAGCTCTCGGCCAAATACGAGATCGCGCCGGGCCTGATCCTGTCGGGTACCATCCGCCAGCGCGCCTTCGGCAACAGCGACCAGAAAGCCCCCGGCAACATGACGCCGGACGAATATGATGATCTCGGCATCGATGAAAACGAATATGGCGTGCCGCGCGTGCGTTCGGACAGCCGCATGTATGCGGGCAATAACCGCCCGACCGTGCCGAGGCTGACCCTTGCCTGGTATGCCAAGCCGACCCCCACCACCTATTCGCGCGTCACCGTCGGCCTGCTGGAACGCGCCTATGGCGGGGTCTCGGGCGAAATCCTGTGGAAGCCGGTCGACAGTCGCCTGGCGCTTGGTGCCGAGATCAACCGCGTGCGCAAGCGCGACTTCGAGAAGGCCTTTGAATTCCGCGATTACGAGGTCACCACCGGCCATGTCTCGGCCTATTACGACTTTGGCAGCGGGATCTGGGGCCAGATAGACGTGGGGCAATACCTTGCGGGCGATGTCGGCGCCACCGTGGCGCTCAACCGTGAATTCGAGAACGGCTGGCGCGTCGGCGCCTATGCCAGCAAGACCGACCTCAGCGAGGAAGAATACGGCGAAGGCTCGTTCGACAAGGGCATAAAGCTGTCGATCCCGCTGACCTGGGCGATCGGGCAGCCCTCGACCCGACGCATCGGCGGCGATATCCGTTCGCTGTCGCGCGACGGCGGCTCGCGGGTGCGGGTCGACGGGCGGCTGTATGAACTGGTGCGCCAGAACCAAACCAACAAACTCTACGACGGATGGGGGAAATTCTGGCGATGACTCGCGTGATGAAGAACGTGGCGGGGCTGATGGCCACTGCGCTGTTGCTGGCTGCTTGCGGCACGCCGAACGACGAAGCCCAGGGCACCATTCTTGGCCAGTTGCGCCAGGCCGTCGGCCCGACGGTGACCCGCGCCACCGGTCGCGGCGCCGAGGCCCCGGCTGCCGCCGCAGCGCCCCTCAGCGCCGATGAAATGGCCGCACGCGCGCTTGCCGCCAACCCGGCCCCGCTGATCCTGGTCGGGCTGGAAAGCAGCGGCGCCACCCAGGTCATGGCCATGGTGGGCGACAATAGCGGCATGCGCACCTACATGACCCCGAACGAGCAGGCCCTGATCATCCGCGGCGGGATGCTGACCGGCACCAAGGGGCTGGGACATGATCTGTCCGTGGCCGAGGTCGACAATGTTGCCGCCCTGATCCGGTCGCGCCGCGCCGGTCAGACGACGCGGATCAACCGCTATCTGGGCGGCGACGGGGTTGAGCGCCCGCTGCAGATGACCTGCACCGTCGCCATCGGCGGCGGCAAGGGCTTCGCCTTCGCCGGCACCAGCTGGAACGCCACGCAGGTGGTCGAGACCTGCGAGGGTGGCGGCGTCGAGGTGCAGAACTCCTATCTGGTCAGCGCTTCGGGGCAGATCCCCGTTTCACGCCAGTGGATCAGCCCGGCGCTCGGCTATGTGACGATCCAGACCATCCGCCCCTGATCGTCGGGACGCGATGCACCCATGACGCCCGGCCTCAGCGGTCGGGCGTTTTTTTGTGACCGGGGGAGGCCAGCACCCGGCGCTGACCCGGCCGGAGGAACAATGGAAAAGGGCTGGCGAAGCGCCAGCCCTTCCAAATCAAGTCCTTGCGGACAATGATTAGTTGGTCGAGTCGTCATCATCATCGTCGTCGTCCGAAGCGACGGCGGCGATGACGCCCAGCAGCAGCAGAGCCGGGACAACCAGGCCAGCGTTCGACGAAGCCGGTTTGGCGGCGTCAACGACGACGGGCTCGACTTCCACGACGGGGGCAACGTAGCCACCGGCCAGAGCCGAGGAAGCGGTCAGGCCGAGGGCCAGTGCGAAGGTAGCAAATTTGGTCATGATCATGCTCCGTTAGGTCTTGTTGAAAGCTGCCGTATCCAGCAACATCGAGGCGACAGTCTCACAATCCGCGGGGCTTTGAAAGCCGGATTAATTCCCTTGCCGCGCGGGTTTGCCCCGACTGTTGCATATTTCACAACACCTTCCGAGGGATAGGGTTCCCCCCGTGATTGGCGCTCTGAAAGGCCCTGTGGCAGTTATGCCAGCCCCCGCCTGAGAGGCAGCAAACACAGGAATATCGCCGTCGCCGCGACAATGACCGAAGGACCTGCAGGGGTGTCGGCGTAAAGGCTTGCGATCAGCCCTAGCCCGACCGAAACCGCCCCGATCAGGGTCGCCATCACCGCCATATGCTCGGGGCTGCGGGCGATTCCCCGCGCAGCGGCGGCGGGAATCACCAGCAGGGCCGAAACCAGCAATGCGCCCACCACACGAATCGCGACCGCGACGATGATCGCCATCGCGAGCGTCAGGATCAGCCGCTCGCGCGCGGGATTGATGCCGGCGGCCATGGCCAGTTCCTCATTCACGGTCGCGGTCACCATCGCCTGCCAGCGCCATATCAGCAGCCCCAGCACCAGCAGCGCCCCGCCCCAGACCCAGGCCAGATCCGTCGGCTGCACCAGCAGGATATCGCCGAACAGCCAGGCATTCAGGTCGTTGCGCAGGCCCGGCACGAAGCTGGCCGCGACCAGCCCGACCGCCAGTGCCCCATGGGCCAGCACCCCCAGCGCGGTATCCACCGCCTCGCCGCGCCCGGCGAGATGGGCGACCAGCCACGCCATGACGATCGCCACGCCCAGCGTGCCCAGATAGACCGGCGCCCCGAAACCGAGGCTGAGCGCCACCCCGAGAATGGCCGCATGGGCAGTCGCATCGCCGAAATAGGCCATGCGCCGCCAGACGACGAAACATCCCAGCGGCCCCGCCGCCAGCACCACGCCCAGGCCCGCGAGACCCGCCCGCACCAGAAAATCGTCAAGCATGATGATGGGCGTCCCCGTGGTGGCGATGGTGGCCACGCCCGTCGTGGTCGTGGTCGTGGTGATGGCGATACAGCGCCAGCGTCTGTGCCGAATCGGCCCCGAACAGCGCCTGATATTCCGGCGCTTCGCTGACCGCCTGCGGCGTGCCATGGCAGCAGACATGCCCGTTCAGGCAGATCACATGATCCGAGGCTCGCATCACCACCAGCAGGTCATGGCTGACCATCAGCACCGCCGCGCCGGTCGCGCGCCTGATCTCCTCGATCAGGCGGTAGAAGGCGACGATGCCGGGCTGGTCGAGGCCCTGCGTAGGTTCATCCAGCACCAGCAATTCGGGCCGGTGCAGCAGCGCGCGCGCCAGCAGCACGCGCTGGAACTGTCCGCCCGACAAGCGGGTGATCTGGCGATCCTGCAGCCCGTCGACGCCGGTGCGCGCCAAGGCGGCGCCGGCCTCGGCATCGCTGACACGTTCGGGCAGGGACAGGAAGCGGCGCACGCTCATCGGGATGCGGTCATCGACATGGACGCGTTGCGGGACATAGCCGATGCGCAGGCCCTTGCGGCGGATGACCTCGCCCGATTCCGCCGCGACATGGCCCAGTACCGCGCGCACCAGTGTCGACTTGCCCGAGCCGTTGGGCCCGACCACGGTCACGATCTCGCCCGGCAGGACGTTGAAACTGACATCTTTCAGGATCGGCTGATCCGCCCCGCGCAGGCGCACGGTCAGGTCGCGCGCCTCGATCAGCGGCGCGGGGCGCGTGATCTCGGCCCTCATGCGCGGCCCGCGCAGGCGGCGCAGAGGCCGAGCGCCTCGATGGTGGCGCGTTCGACGGCAAAGCCCGCCTGCCCGGCCGCCGCCGACAGTTCGGCCCGCAGCGTGGCGGCATCCAGTTCGTCCACGGTCTGGCACTCGCGGCAGATCAGGAAGGCCGGGGCCTGACCGTCGGCATGCGCGGATTGGCAGGCGGTGAAGGCATTCAGCCGCTGGATCCGGTGGGCAAGGCCGTTCTCGACCAGAAATTCCAGCGCGCGGTAGGCCACCGGGGGCTGCTTGCCCAGACCTTCCGCCGCCAGCCGCTCCAGCACCTCATAGGCACCGAATGCGCGGTGGCGCTCCAGCAGGATCTCCAGCACGCGGCGGCGCACCGGCGTCAGGCGCAGGCCCCGCGCCACCGCCAGATCGGTGGCGCGGGCCATGGCGGCATCGGCGCAGGCGCTGTGGTCATGGCGTTCGAAGGCGGTTTTCATGTTACTGTATCACATTTCGGTTGACCTGTTACGTTATTACATACATCTTCCAGCCGCATTCTCAAGGAAGGAACCGCGATGCGCCCCGATTTTCTGCTGAGCTTTGTCTTGCTGGGCGCCCCTGCCCTGGCCGAGGTGCCCGCTGTCGTGGCCGACACCCCGGTCACCGCATCGCTCGTCCAGCAGGTGATGGGCGATCTGGGCCAGCCGGTGCTGCTGCTGGACAAGGGGGCCGATCCGCATGATTTCCAATTGCGGCCCAGTCAGGCGCGGGCCTTGCAGGGCGCCGATCTGCTGATTTGGGTCGGCCCGGAACTGACCCCATGGCTGGACCGCGCCGCCACCCGCATCGCGCCGCAAAAACAGTTGCCGCTGCTGCCCGCCAGCCCGGTGAGGCGCAGCTATGGCACAGACGCCGCGCAAGAGCAGGACACCCACACCTCGGCAGATCACGATCATAACGGCCTCGACCCTCATGCCTGGCTCGACCCCCAGAATGGCGCTGCCTGGCTGGACGCGATCGCCGCGCGCCTCTCCGAGGCCGATCCCGAACATACCCCCGCCTATCGCGCCAATGCGACGGCCGCCCGGACGGCGCTGGCGGATCGCGACGCGGCGCTGACACAGTTGTTGACGCCCGCCAAGGGGAGGGCTTTCGTCACCTTCCACGATGCCTATGGCTATTTCACCGACCATTACGGGCTGGCGCCCGGCATCGCCGTCACCCTTGGCGACGCCTCCGCCCCCTCGGCCGCGCGCATCCGCGAGGTGCAGGACCAGATCATCGCCGCCGGCGCCGTCTGCGCCTTTCCAGAGGCGAATCAACCCAACCGCCTGATCGAGGACCTGACCGCCGGCACCGACCTGCGCATCGGGGAGCCGCTATCGCCGGAAGGCACCGAACTGGATGCCGGTGCCGGGCTTTACGGCCAACTTCTCGACCAGCTGGGGCAGCGGCTCACCGCCTGTCTGACGGCCCCGTCGCAATAGCTGACAAAAATACTTTGACATTAGTCGGCGCGTCGCGCAGGTTACTGGCGACAGTTCAGCAAAGGATGCGCCATGACCGCGACCCGCCCCGCCGAATTCGGCCTGACCGGAATTACCGCCGTGAACGGCCTTCCCGTTCACGACGCGATCGATCTGACGAAAGGCGGCAATCAGGCGCTGATCGTTCTGAACGATCAGGTCTATAACCTGCGCGTGACCCGCGCAGGCAAGCTGATCCTGACGAAGTGATTACCCCTTCGGCCGGCGCGGCCCCTTCGGTCCACCCGCCGCACCACCGGGCTTGCCGCCACGCGGCGCAAAGGGACGGCCGCCCCCCGGTCCCTTTCCGCCCGATGTCTTTCCGCCCGGCTTGAAGCCACCGCGCGGCCCCGAACCGGGCCGATCCGACACCCCCCCAAAGCCGCGCGGCCCCGAGGGCTTGCGATCACCATCCTCGCGGCGGGCGAAGGGCTTGCGGTCGCCGTCCTCGCGGCGGGCGAAGGGCTTGCGGTCGCCGTCGTCGCGGCGGGCGAAGGGCTTGCGGTCGCCATCCTCGCGCCGGGCGAAGGGCTTGCGATCACCATCCTCGCGACGGGCGAAGGGCTTGCGGTCACCGTCCTCGCGCCGGGCGAAGGGTTTGCGATCACCATCCTCGCGACGCGCGAAGGGCTTGCGATCACCATCCTCGCGACGCGCGAAGGGCTTGCGGTCGCCGTCCTCGCGACGGGCGAA
>NZ_JACEMU010000017.1:0-75802 GCF_013868135.1 Paracoccus sp. S1E-3 | reverse complement strand
GCGAAGGGCTTGCGATCACCATCCTCGCGACGCGCGAAGGGCTTGCGGTCGCCGTCCTCGCGACGGGCGAAGGGCTTGCGGTCACCATCCTCGCGGCGGGCGAAGGGTTTGCGGTCGCTCCGGTCGCCCCGGTCGCGATCATCTGCACCGCGCGAGCGGAAGGGACGCTCCTTCTCCTCTGCCTCGCCGGTCAGCAAGCCGCCCAGCTGGTCGCGCAGCGTCCGGCGCTTGACCTCGCGAACCTCGTTTTCCTCCAGCCCGGTCAGCTTGAACGGACCGTAGCCGATGCGGATCAGCCGGTTCACCTGCAGACCGACATGGGCCATGGCGCGGCGGATCTCGCGGTTCTTGCCCTCGCGGATGCCGACGGTCAGCCAGGCATTGGCGCCCTGCTGGCTGTCCAGCTTGATTTCCATCGGCGCAAAATCCTCGCCATCAATGGTGACGCCCCGGCGCAGGGACGCGAAGGTCAGGTCGTTGGGCTGGCCATTCACCCGCACCCGGTAACGCCGCAGCCATCCGGTCGAGGGCAGTTCCAGCCGGCGCTTCAGCTCGCCATCATTGGTCAGCAGCAGCAGCCCTTCGGAATTCAAATCCAGCCGCCCGACCGACATCACGCGGGGCAGATCGCGCGGCAGGGCATCGAACACCGTCTGGCGCCCCTTCTCGTCCGATTCAGAGGTCACCAGCCCCAGGGGCTTGTAATACAGCCAAAGCCGGGTTTCCTGCGGGGCTTCAAGCGGCGTGCCATCGACCACGATCTTGTCACTGGGCAGCACATCCAGCGCCGGGCTGTCGATCTTCCTGCCGTTCACGGTGACCCGGCCTTCGACGATCATGCGCTCGGCCTCGCGGCGGCTGGCCACGCCTGCACGCGCCATCACCTTGGCAATACGGTCGGCCTGGGTTTTCGGTTCGGGCGTGGTTTCGGGGGTGTTCTGGGCATCAGTCATGGCATGTCTCCTTTGGCGCATCGCTGCGGCGAATTGGGATTTATAGCGTCGAACGCATCGCAAAGGAAAGCGTTTCATCAGCCTCTTGCCAGACCGCGCCCCCCGCGCGACAAGGCCCCATGACCGCTTTCACCTCGCATATGCCGCGCGCACTGGCCGAGGCCCGCGCCGCCGCCCGGCGGGGCGAGGTCCCGGTGGGGGCCGTACTCACCGACCCGGATGGCCGCATCGTCGCCGCCAGTGGCAACCGCACCCGCGCCGAACACGATCCCACCGCCCATGCCGAGATCGCGGTTATCCGCGCCGCCTGCAAGGCGGCCAGGTCGGATCGGCTGCCCGGCCATCGCCTCTGGGTCACGCTGGAGCCCTGCCCGATGTGCGCTGCCGCCATATCCGCCGCCCGCATCGCCACGCTGTATTACGGCGCCGACGATCCGCGCATGGGCGGCGTCCGCCACGGCGCCCGTGTCTTCGACCATCCCCAATGCCACCACCGCCCCGAGATCCATGACGGCATCGCCGCCGACGAATCCCGGACCCTGCTGCGCGACTTCTTCGCCGCCCGCCGCTGATCCATCTTCAGTCTGGCCCAAATATCCCGGGGTGAGCCGCAAAGCGGCGAGGGGCAGCGCCCCTTTCCCTAGAAAAAGCTCTGCGGATCAATATCCACCGACAGCCGCATATTCATCGGCAGCTTCACCGGCCGCAGCCAATCGCTGATCGCCTGCTGGATCGCCGCCTGACGCGGCGCACGGATCAGCATCCGCATCCGGTGTCGCCCGCGAATGCGGGCAATGGGCGCGGGGGCCGGTCCGAACAGCTCGGCCCCCGCCGCATGGATCGGCCCGGCGCAGGACGCCAGATGGCGGGCAAAATCGGCCAGCATGCCGGGCTCGGGGTGGGACAGGATGATGCCCGCCAGCCGCCCGTAAGGGGGCATCCCGGCCGAACGGCGCATCGCGGCCTCGGCATCCCAGAAGCCTTCATCGTCGCCGGCAAGGATCGCCCGGATCACCGGATGTTCTGGCTGATGGGTCTGCAGAAGCGCCAGCCCCGGCCGCTCGCCCGGCATCCGCCCGGCGCGGCCCGCCACCTGCCGCATCAGTTGGAAACTGCGTTCCGCCGCGCGCAGATCGGCGCCTTGCAGGCCCAGATCGGAATCAATCACCCCTACCAGGGTCAGTTTCGGAAAATTATGCCCCTTGGCGACGATCTGGGTGCCGATGATGATGTCGCTCCCGCCCTCGGCGATCTCGGCGATGGTGTCCTTCAGCGCCCGCGCCGAGCCGAACAGGTCGGAGGACAGCACCGTGGCCTTCGCATCGGGGAAGCGCAGGGCGACCTCCTCGGCCAGGCGCTCGACCCCCGGACCGATGGGGGCCAGCCTGCCTTCGACGCCGCAGGAGGGGCACTCGGTCGGGATCGGTCGCGACTCGCCGCATTGGTGGCAGACGAGGCGGTTCTGGAAGCGGTGCTCGACCATGCGGGCATCGCATTGCTGGCAGGCAATCTGTTCACCGCAGGCCCGGCAGACGGTGACCGGGGCATAGCCACGCCGGTTCAGGAACAGCAGCGACTGCTCGCCGCGCGCCATCCGCGCCTCGACAGCGCTGGCGAGGCTGGGGGAAATCCAACGGCCACCCGGCAGCTCCTGCGTCCGCAGGTCGATCGCCGCCATCTCGGGCAGTTCCGCTTCGCCATAGCGCGACCGCAGGTCGAGCCGGGCATATTTGCCGCTGACCGCGTTCACCCAGCTTTCCAGCGAGGGTGTGGCCGAAGCCAGCACCACCTGCGCCCCCGCCACCGAGCCGCGCAGCACGGCCATGTCACGGGCCGAGTAATAGACCGTATCTTCCTGTTTATACGAGGAATCATGTTCCTCATCGACGACGATCAGACCCAGATCGCGGAACGGCAGGAACAGCGCCGAGCGGGCGCCGACCACCAGCCCGACCTCGCCTTGGCCGGCCATATGCCACAGCCGGCGGCGCTCGGTCCGGCTGATGCCGGAATGCCATTCGCCGGGGCGAGCGCCGAACCGCGCCTCGACCCGGTCGAGAAACTCGGCCGACAGCGCGATTTCGGGCAGCAGCACCAGCGCCTGACGACCGCTGCGCAGACAGGCGGCGACGGCTTCCAGATACACTTCCGTCTTGCCCGATCCGGTGACCCCGCGCAGCAGCGTCGTGCCGTAAGCGCCGGTCGCCATGGCAGCGCGCAGCGCCTCGGCCGCCGCCGCCTGATCGCGCGCCAGCGGCTTGCCGGGCAGGTCGGGGTCGAGCCGCGGATAAGGCGCGTCCTTCGGCGCGCTGACCTCGACCAGCGTGCCTGCGGCAACCAGCCCCTTGACCACGCCGCTGCCTACCCCGGCCAGTTGCGCCAGTTCGGACGGCGCGAAGCTGGCCCCGCCATGTTCGTCGATGATGCGCAACACGGCGGCGCGGGCTTCGGTCATGCGCGCGGGCGCCGGCCCCGCGCGCAGGATGATGCGGCGTTCGGCCGGCGGTTTGTCCAGATCGGGCGCGCGCATGGCCATGCGGATCATCAGCGGCAGGGGGGTCAGCGTATATTCGGCGGCGCGCGTCAGGAACTCCCGCATCTCGGCCGTCAGCGGCGCCGCGTCCACTGCGCGCACGATCGGGCGCAGCTTGGCCAGATCGAACGTCCCGTCGCCCTTCCCCCAGACCACGCCCATCACCCGGCGCGGCCCCAGCGGACAGATCACGATCTTGCCTTCCGCGACGCCGCCCTCGGGGGCCAGATAGTCCAGCAGCCCCACGGGTTCGGTCGTCATCACGCCGATGCGTTGGCCCTGATCGTAGAAACTCACGGTTGCATGCCTGCCCAGAAGCGAAGTCCCGCAGACTTGGCCCGCGGGGCGCGGAAAAACAAGCGCCCCGGCTTTCGGCGCGCCCCTCAATGCGCTATCACTTCGCCAAATGCATCTGAGGAGAGCGCCATGAAATTCTTTCTCGATACCGCCGATGTCGATGCCATTCGCGAGCTGAACGACCTGGGCATGGTCGACGGGGTGACCACCAATCCCTCGCTGATCCTGAAATCGGGCCGCGACATCATCGAAGTCACCCGCGAGATCTGCGACATGGTCGCTGGCCCCGTCTCGGCCGAGGTGGTCGCCGAAAAGGCCGACGACATGATCCGCGAAGGCCGCCTGCTGGGCGATATCGCGCCCAATATCGCCATCAAGGTGCCGCTGACCTGGGACGGGCTGAAGGCCTGCCGCGTCTTCGCCGACGAAGGCCGCATGGTGAACGTGACGCTGTGCTTCTCGCCCGCGCAGGCGATTCTGGCCGCCAAGGCCGGTGCGACCTTCATCAGCCCCTTCATCGGGCGGCTGGACGACATCCATCTGGACGGCATGGATCTGATCGCCGACATCCGCGAGATCTACGACAATTACGGCTATGACACCCAGATCCTCGCCGCCTCGATCCGCTCGGTGAACCACATCATCGAGGCCGGCAAGATCGGCGCCGATGTCATCACCGCGCCGCCTTCGGTCATCAAGTCGATGGCGAACCATCCGCTGACCGACAAGGGTCTGGCGCAGTTCACCGCCGACTGGGCCAAGACCGGCCAGAAGATCGGCGCATGATCAACGAGGCCCTGACCCCCGAATTGCGGCAGGCGCTGCTGGAGGACCCCAGCACGATCCTGATGGACCGCGACCTCATGCGCGCCATCGTCGGCGCCCATGAGGCTGGGGTCGGCGCCAATGTGATCGATATCCGGGGCCGCGCCATGTCGGCCCTGGAAGCCCGGCTGGATCGGCTGGAATCGGCGCATGAACATGTCATCGCCGCCGCTTATGACAATCAGTCCGGCATGAACACCGTCCATCGCGCCGTGCTGTCCTTGCTGGAGCCGGTGGATTTCGACGGTTTTCTGGACAATCTGCAGACCGATCTGGCCGACATCCTGCGCGTCGACACGCTGGTGCTGGTGATGGAAACCGCGACCAAGGAAGGCGAGCCGGAACTGGGCGGCCCGCTGACCATGGCGCCGGCCGGCACCGTCGCGCGCGCCATCGCCGGCGGCCGGCGCGGCCAACCCTCGGGCGAGGTGATCCTGCGCCGTGTGGCCCACGCCACTGCCGGGCTGCATGGCGCGCCCGTCGCTTCCGAAGCACTGATTCCGCTGGACCTCGGCCCAACCCGGATGCCCGCGCTGCTGCTGATGGGCTCGGACGAGCCGGGGCGGTTCAGCGCCGCGCAGGGGACCGATCTGCTGCGCTTCTTCGGTCAGGCCTTCCGGCTGACCCTGCTGCGCTGGCTGGAGGAATGAGCCAGCCGCTCGCGCTCACGCCCGCCATGGCGGATGCGTTGGCGCGATGGCTGGAAGCCGAGGCGGCGGCACGCGACCGCTCCCCCCATACGATCACCGCCTACCGCGATGATTGCATTGCCTTTCTGGCCTTTCTGGGCGGCTATCACGGCGCCGGCGCCACGCCTGCCTCGCTTGGCGCGCTGAAACAGACCGACATGCGCGCCTTCGCCGCTGCCGAGCGCGGGCGCGGCCTGTCCGCCCGGTCGCTGGCACGCCGGCTGTCGGCCATCCGCAGCTTTCTGCGCTGGATGTCCGATCGCGAGGGCTATGACCTGTCCGCCGCCCTCTCCACACGGGGGCCGAAATACCAACGCTCGCTGCCCCGCCCGCTTGGCACCGATCAGGCGCGCGCGCTGCTGGACTACGCGGGCAGTCACCACCCCGAACCCTGGATCGCCGCCCGTGATACCGCCGTGCTCACCCTGCTTTACGGCTGCGGGCTGCGCATCTCGGAAGCGCTGGCGCTGACGGGCCGCGCCTGGCCGATGGGCGAGGCGCTGACCATTCGCGGCAAGGGCGGCCGCGAACGCATGGTCCCGGTGCTGCCCGCCGCACGCGACGCCATCGCCGCTTATCTGCGCCTGACGCCTTATCCGCTGGAAGCGGACGGCCCGCTGTTTCGCGGCGCGCGCGGCGGTCCCTTGCGCGCCGGCGTGGTGGAAGACGCGATGGCGCAGATGCGGCAGTCGCTGGGGCTGCCGCCTACCGCCACGCCCCATGCGTTGCGCCACAGCTTCGCCACCCATCTTCTTGCTGCAGGCGGCGATCTGCGCAGCATTCAGGAATTGCTGGGCCATGCGAGCCTTGCCACCACGCAGGTCTATACCGGCGTCGACGATGCCCACCTGATGGAGGTTTATCGGCGCGCCCATCCCCGCCGCTAGCGGCGCCCTGCCTGGCGGGTTGCCGGCGGCGTTGCAGGCGCAGGTCACAGCGGCTCCAGCCGCGCTAGGTCCGGCGGGTTTGACAAGGCTGCCGATCCGCCGGAATCTGCCTGAAGTTCATCGGGAATCACCGCCGTGTTTCAACCGCCACTTCCTGCCGGCCTCGCCGCGCTATGCCTGACCGTCACACCCGCATCGGCGCAGCCGCTTGAGGTCGCCTCGCAGCGCGAAGGGGTCGAGATCCGCGCGGTGGCCAGTCTGCCCGCCAATCCGACCCCGCCCGCCGATGCCGCAATCTGCGGCACCCTGCCCGCCGGGCCAGAGACGACCGGTGGCAAGGCCGCTGCCGCCGCCGACTGGATCGTCACCGGCGAAATCACGCAGGGCGATCTGACCTTCGTCAGCTTCGCTGCCAAGGCCACCGCCGGCACCAGCGGGTCGTGCCTGCTGGAAGGGGGGAATGTGGGCATTTTCCGCGGACCTGCGCTGCAGGGGCTGGTCTATGCCGCCGCGGGCCGCGCGCGTGCGCCGGGGACGCTGCAGCCGCTGGTGCCCGAGGGCATCCGCATCTGGGACGGCGATTACGGCCCGTCTCCGCTGGCCGATCTGCGCATCATTTCGGACCAGTTGATCCTGCTGCGCCCACCCGCCGATCGTGACCTGTTCTGCGGCGGCGCGATCAGCGTGCCCAGCCTTTATGGCCTGCCGATTCATCAGGCCCGCATCCTGCTGCTGGCCGAGGGGTGGCAGCCCACCCCACCGCCCGAACAAAGCCCGTCGGACTATGTTCAGGAGATGGCCAAGGCACTGCCGGAGGTGCAGGATTGCTCGGGCACCGGCTTTGGCTATTGCAACTATGCCTATGCACGAGAGAGCGGTGCCACCCTTTCCGTCACCAGCGCCGGCTAAGGGACGGAGGGTTCTTCACCCGCCGTGGTCGACTTCACTGCCCAATGCGAATGACGGGTGGAGGCGCGCGGCGGCATGCCGCTAAACGCGGTTCATTCACCTTGCGCGCGCCCTGACGGAATGCGAAAACGCGGGGATGGAAACTCGCCTCAAAGCCCTGTCCGTTCACCTGCTGACCGCCACCGGCGCCGTCTTTTCCATGCTGGCCATGCTGGCGGCCGTCGATGGCCGCTGGTCGCTGATGTTCTTCTGGCTGATCGTCGCGCTTGTCGTCGACGGCGTCGATGGCCCGCTGGCGCGCCGCTACAAGGTCAAGGAAAATTGGCCGCTTTACGACGGCGTGCTGATGGATCTCATCATCGATTTCCTGACCTATGTGTTCATCCCGGCCTTCGCGCTGTTCAAATCGGGACTGCTGCCAGGCTGGACGGGCTGGTTCGCGATCATCGCCATCACCTATGGATCGATCCTGTATTTCTCGGACACCCGCATGAAAACACGGGATAATTCCTTCGCGGGCTTCCCGGCCTGCTGGAATATGGTGGTGCTGGTCCTGTTCGCGTTGAAACCCAATTTCTGGATCATCCTGCTGATCGTCACCGTGCTGACGGTCGCCATGTTCACCAATGTGAAATTCATCCACCCCGTCCGCACCGTACGCTGGCGCGCCATTTCGCTGCCGATGGCGGCGGCATGGGTGTTCTTTGCGATCTGGGCGATTCTGGTCGATTTCCATCCGGCCAGCTGGGCCAATTGGGGACTGGTGATCACCAGCCTGTGGCTGATCTGTGCGGGCGCACTGCAACAGCTGACCGAACGGCGCTAGATCCGCCCTCTGCGGGTCAGCGCGGATTATCCTTGATTGCGCGCAATATCCTCCCATTATGACCGCCAGTCTTGACCGCTGGGGAGAACAATGTTCCACGACTGGAAAGCCGCCATCGCCGCATTCGCCTTGATGGCCTCGCCCGCGCTTGCCGCGCAGGATTCGATCACGCTCGGCATGGTGCTGGAACCGCCGAGCCTGGACCCGACCGGCAATGCCGCCGCCGCCATCGACGAGGTGGTTTATGCCAATATCTTCGAGGGGCTGACGAAATTCGGGCCGGACGGGGCGATCCTGCCAGCGCTCGCCTCCAGCTGGGAGGTGGAAGAGGGCGGCAAGACCTATATCTTCCACCTGCGCGAGGGGGTGAAATTCCACGACGGCGCCGACTTCACCGCCGAGGACGCGGTCTTCTCGCTGGATCGGGCGCGGGCGCCGGATTCGACCAATCCGCAGAAGACCCTGTTCGAGGGGATCGATACCGTCACCGCTGTCGACCCCAAGACCCTGCGGGTGACTCTGAAGGCGCCCGATGGTCTGTTCCCCTTCAAGATGGCCTGGGGCGATGCGGTGATGCTGGACCCGGCCTCGGTCGCGGAGGAGGCGACAAAGCCCATCGGCACCGGCCCATTCAAGTTCACCGAATGGAAGCAGGGGGATTCCATCAGGATGGAGGCCTTCGACGGCTATTGGGGCGAGAAGCCCGCGCTGAAGACCGCAACCTTTCGCTTCATTGGCGACCCCACTGCCGCCTTCGCCGCGATGATGGCCGGCGACGTGGACGCTTTCCCGATCTATCCCGCGCCTGAAACACTTGCCCAGATCGGCGCCGATCCCCGCTTCAAGGTGATCGTCGGCACCACCGAGGGCGAGACGATCCTGGCCATGAACAAGGCCGTGCCCCCCCTTGATAACGTCAAGGTGCGCGAGGCAATTGCCCATGCCATCAACCGGCAGGAACTGATCGACGGCGCCATGTTCGGCTATGGCATCCCCATCGGCACCCATTTCGCGCCGCATCACCCCGATTACGTCGACCTGACCGAGAAATCCGCCTATGACCCGGAAAAGGCCAAGGCGCTTCTGGCCGAGGCCGGCGTCAAGGACCTGAAGCTGCGTCTGGCCCTGCCCCCCACGCCCTATGCGCGGCGCGGCGGCGAGTTGCTGGCCGCGCAACTGCGCGCCGTGGGCATCCAGACCGAGGCGATCAACATGGAATGGGCGCAATGGCTGGAGACGGTCTACAAGGGCAAGGATTACGACCTGACCATCATCAGCCATGTCGAGCCGCTGGATATCGGCATCTACACGCGCGACGATTATTACTTCAACTACAACAACGACGCCCTGAAGGCGGTCATGGCCGAGGTGAACACCACCACCGACGATGTCCGCCGGTCCGAGCTGCTGAAGCAGGCGCAGACCATCATCGCCGATGATTACGCCAATGCCTATCTGTTCCAGCTGGCCAAGACCGGCGTCGCCAATGCCAAGATCGAAGGGCTGTGGGAAAACGCCCCCACCCCGGCGAACGACCTGTCGAAGGTGCATTGGACCGAGTGATCGGCCTTCCCGAGAATCCCGAAGGGCGTCGCGTTGCGGCGCCCTTTTCCGTTCATGCTAAGCGGTTTCACAAGGCGGGATCGTATTCAGGAACCGCTGACGAGCGCGGCGCGGCGAAAATCCTTCTCCCGCCTGATCGGCCGGAACAGCTGGGCTAGCTGGTTCAGGGGCAGCACCGGCACCTGCTGCTCGCACCAGCTTACCGTTACCGCCCGCGCAAGCGCGAGGTGTATCCAACCGTCGCCATCCCGGATCCGAAAGTTTCCAAGCAATTCCACCGGGACGCGCCCAAGGTCCGGTCTCAAGATGTAATCCGAACGCAACGGCCCAGAACCGCCATCCGCATAATTCTGCCAGCCATGCCGCGCGGCGATGTGCGCGGCCGCAGAGCCGGAAAGAACGATGTCGATATCCGCAGGCGCAGTGTCATCAACACCATGCACCGCCATCGCCGCCCCACCAATCAGCATCCAAGGGAACCCCTCGCAGCGCAATAGCCGGACGATTTGCTCAAGGGCGGCGACGAACTCGGCGTGTGGGGTAAGGTTTTCGTTGCAACCTTCGCCCACAGGTCAGTTCTTCAGCACGATGCAGTTGACCCCCACCGTCCGCGCGCGCTGGCAGAACTTGTTCGCCTCGCCGCGTGAATTCCAGCCGACCTGCGCGGTATAGACCCGCCGCGCGCCCTGCCGCAGGCTGCGGCGCACATAGGTGACGTTCTTGCCGCCCAGCAGCGGGCGCAGCGCCCGGTTCAGCCGCGTCACCTGCCCTTGCGCGCCGCCCTTGGTCGGGTGCGAGGCCAGGATCACACCCCAGGGCAGCACGGGATCGCGCGGTTCGGTACTGAAATCGCGCAGCTTGCGGTTGCCGGCCATCTCAACACAGGCTTCCAAAAACGGCTTGTCGCCGTCCAGCCGCAGGTCGACCTCCTCGGGCTTGGGCGGATCCTCGCGCCATTTCCAGGCGTTAAAGCCGGTGATCGCCTGAACGTAATCCTGCGTCTCGTAGGGCAGCGTCCCGCCCGAGCGCATGAACCCATCGGCGCGCCCCTCGCCACCGTTATAGGCGACCGCAGCAATCCCGATAGAGCCGTAGAAGCGCGACAGCCGCGACAGGTACGCCGCCGAAACCTGAATCGCCTCGGCCGGGTTGAAAGGGTCGTGCAGGCCGACGATGCGGGCGGTGCCGGGCATGAACTGGGCGATGCCTTCCGCGCCCATGGGCGAGATGGCGCCCGGTTCGAACAGACTTTCCTTCCACAGAAGCCGGGCGAAGAAGCCCTTGTCCAGCCCCTCGCGCGAGGCGGCGCGTTCAATGGCGCGGCAGACATCGGACACATAGGTGGCGACGCTGATGCAATGCAGCCCATCGGCGGTGCAGCGGCGGTCCTTGACCTCGGACGCAGGCGGCAGCCCATAGATGGCATCGACCGCCGGGCGCGCCTGGCCCGTGCCCACGGTCAGCAGAACTGCCGCAATTGCTGTGAACAGACGGCGCATGACCCGAACCCGCGCTAGCATCAACCTCTGCCCGATTAGCAAATCGGCGCGGCTAGTGAAACCGCGCCGACGCAGAATTTCGACGATCGCGCGCCGCCCGGTCAGGTCAGGTCGGCGGCCGCCTTGCGCGCCTGACGCACCGTTTTGCGGGCCTTGCGATCCGCTTTGCGGGCCTTCTCCTCGGCCTTTTTCGAGGCTTTGCGGGATTTCTTGTTGCCCAGCTTCTCGGCCTGACGCGCGGCCTTGTCGGCCTTGAGCCGTGCCTTGTCCGCCTTGGCCGCCCGGCGCGCCGCCTTTTCGGTCAGATCCTTCACCAGCGCCGTCGATGTCGAAGCCGCATCCTCGGGGACGGCCGCGGGTTCGGGCGCAAGCGCGGCCTTGGGCGCAGGCTTTGGCTTCGGCGCGGGGTTTGCCTTGAGCGCGGGTTTTGCGGCCGTGGTGTCGATATCGGGCGTTTCAGCCGCAGCCGGGGCGGCCTTCGGCTTGGCCACCTTGCGTGCCCCGCTTCCGCGCCGATCGGTCGGCTGCGCGGCAGCCTTGGCGCGGGCCCCCCGCGCGGCGGCATTACTGCGCGTCGCGGGTTTGCGGGCAACAGTGGCTTTTTTCGCCGCCGCAGGCATCGCGGGGGGCGCGGTTTCAGCCGGGACCGTGGCGTCCTCGGACTTCGTCTCGGATGCGGGGGGTGCCGCTTCTGCCGTCCGCGGGGCTGAGGTCCCAGGCTGCGCGCCGGCGGCCTTGCGACGCTTCTGTTCAAGGGTGGCGCGGCGCAGGGCCGCCGTCAGGTATTTTTCCTTCTGAACCGTCCCCGCATTGCCGCTGGCGGGTTGCGCGCCGGCGGGATCGGCCTTGCCGCGTGCCTCGCGCGCCTGCCGGTTGCCACGGCCTCGCGCCTTGTCGCGCGCGGCCCGCAATCGCACGATCAGCATCGCCAGCGCGTCATCGCTGAGCGCGGCCAGTCGCGGCTGGCGGGATTGGGTGGCGAGATCCAGTTCCTCATCGGAAAGGGCGCGGCGTTCTTCGACGGAAAAATTCGGCATGACTGTCCTCGGCAGCTGACATGGGGGGTAATAACCGACCTGTGCCGTTAAGGAAAGTTCCGTATGCATCCCCATTGCGCATGAAAAAGCCCCGGCCCAACCGGACCGGGACTGTTTTCTTGCGTCGCAGTCTGGACGATCAGCCCTGAACAGCGCTTTCCACAGGGCTGACACCGGGGGCCGAAACCGGGGTCACAGCCGGGGTCGGGTTGACCGGCAGCGCGTAGCCTTCGGGCGATTCCGCTACCGGGCCCTCATATTGCACGCTTTCCGACTGGGTGCGGACATGGACCTTGGTGCCGTTCGGAACCCGTTCGAACATGTCCATGATATCCTGGTTGAACATGCGGATACAGCCGGCCGAGGTCGCCTTGCCGATCGACGACGGATCGAGCGTACCGTGAATGCGGTAATAGGTGTCGCGACCGCCCTGATAGAGATACAGCGCGCGCGAACCCAGCGGGTTGTCCGGGCCGCCCTTCATGCCGCCCTTCAGCGAACCGTAGAGCTCAGGCTGGGTGTTGACCATGTTCTGCGTCGGCGTCCAGCTGGGCCAGCGGGCCTTGCGGGCGATGGTGCCCGTGCCGGCAAAGTTCTTGCCGGCGGCGCCGACCGCCACGCCGTAACGCTCGGCCATGCCGCCCGCCTGGACGTAATAGAGCAGGCGCGCATAGGGGTCGACCACGATGGTGCCCGGCGCGTCCGGCCCGTTATAGGGCACGTTGGTGCGCATGGTGCGCTCGTTCAGATAGGCGGTTTTGACGGCCTTGATGTCGATCGGCTCACCATTCGGGCCGGAATCGACACGCGCCTCGTAATAGGTGGGCACGGTTTTGACGGGGGCCGTGACGACCGGCTCGCTGGGGGCGCAGGCCGCAAGCCCGAGAACCACCGCAAGCGCGACGGGGAGAATGCGCATTCTGACTTCCTTCCATGGCGCCCCGGGGCAGACCGGCGGCGCATAACAACCAGAGGGGCGGGGACCAGACCGCCCGACAGACTATTGGGCTATCGCCCTGACACGCGGGGGAAAGCAAGCGTTCCGCCGCGAAGTTCCCATAGTTTTGAACGAAATGCGACCATCACGCTGCACCCGTGACGGATTTGCCGCAGTTAGCTCTGCCGCGCGGCCTTTCGCTGCAGCGCAGCAGGCAGCAACGGCCCGAGATAGCGACCGGTATGGCTTTCCGCCACCTGGGCCACATCCTCGGGCGTGCCCTCGGCCACGATCCGGCCACCGCCATCGCCGCCCTCCGGGCCAATGTCGATGATCCAGTCGGCGGTCTTGATCACATCGAGATTATGCTCAATCACCACCACGGTGTTGCCCTGATCGACCAGGTGGTGCAGCACCTCCAGCAGCTTGCGCACATCCTCGAAATGCAGGCCGGTCGTCGGCTCGTCCAGGATATACAGCGTCTTGCCGGTCGCGGCCCGCGCCAGCTCCTTGGCCAGCTTGACCCGCTGCGCCTCGCCGCCCGACAGCGTCGTCGCCTGCTGGCCGACCTTCACATAGCCGAGGCCAACCTGCATCAGCGCGTCCATCTTGCGCCGGATCGAGGGCACCGCCTTGAAGAACTCCTGCGCCTCCTCGATGGTCATGTCCAGCACATCGGCGATGGACTTGCCCTTGAAGTGGACCTCCAGCGTCTCGCGGTTGTAGCGCTTGCCCTTGCAGGTCTCGCATTGGACGTAAACGTCGGGCAGGAAATGCATCTCGATCTTGATCAGCCCGTCGCCCTGACAGGCCTCGCAGCGGCCGCCCTTGACGTTGAAGCTGAAGCGGCCGGGCTTATAGCCGCGGGCCTTGGATTCCGGCAGGTTGGCGAACCAGTCGCGGATGTGGTCGTAGGCGCCGGTATAGGTCGCCGGATTGGACCGCGGGGTCCGCCCGATTGGCCGCTGGTCGATGTCGATCACCTTGTCGAGGTTTTCCAGCCCCTTGATTGTCTGGCAGGGCGCTGGCGTCTGGCGCGCGCCGTTGAGCCGCATGGAGGCGGTCTTGAACAACGTTTCGATGGTCAGCGTCGACTTTCCGCCGCCGGACACCCCGGTCACGCAGACAAACCGCCCCAGCGGAAATTCCGCCGTCACGTCCTGCAGGTTGTTGCCCGTCGCGCCCACCACGGTCACCGACTTGCCGGTGCCCTTGCGCCGTTCCGCAGGCACCGCGATCTTGCGCACGCCCGAGAGATATTGCCCGGTCAGGCTGGCCGGGTTGGCGGCGATTTCGGCGGGCGTGCCCTTGGCAACCACGGTGCCGCCATGCACCCCCGCCCCCGGCCCCATGTCAAAGACGTAATCGGCGTGGCGGATCGCATCCTCGTCATGTTCGACCACCAGCACCGAATTGCCCTGATCGCGCAGACCCTTCAGCGTCAGCAGCAGCCGGTCATTGTCGCGCTGATGCAGCCCGATCGAAGGTTCGTCCAGCACATAGAGGACACCGGTCAGCCCCGAGCCGATCTGGCTTGCCAGCCGGATCCGCTGGCTTTCGCCGCCCGAGAGCGTCCCCGCGGCGCGCGACATGGTCAGATAATCCAGACCCACATTGACCAGAAAGCCCAGCCTTTCTCGGATTTCCTTCAGGATGGCGACGGCGATTTCATTCCTCTGCTTGGACAGATGCGCGGGCGCGTCGGTGACCCAGTCCAACGCCTCGCGGATGGATTTTTCCACCACCTGCCCGATATGTGTGCCGGCGATCTTGACCGACAGCGCCTCGGGCCGCAGGCGATAGCCGTTACAGGCGCCGCAAGGGCGGTTGTTCTGATAGCGCTCCATCTCCTCGCGCACCCAGTTCGAATCGCTTTCGCGCAGGCGGCGCTGCATGTTCGGAATGACGCCTTCGAACTGGCGCGTGACCTCATAGACGCGGCCGGCATCGTCGAAGCGGAACTTGATCTCATCCTTGCCGGAGCCATAGAGGAACAGCTTCTTCACCGCCTCCGGCAGGTCGCGCCACGGGGTCTTCTTGTCGAAGCCGTAATGTTTGGCCAGGGCGTTGATGGTCTGGGTCAGATAGGCCGATTTCGACTTGGCCCAAGGGGCGATGGCGCCCCCCGCGACCGACAGCGCCTGATCGGGCACGACCAGGTTTTCGTCGAAGAACAGCTCCATCCCCAGCCCGTCGCAGACCGGACAGGCACCCATCGGGGCGTTGAACGAAAACAGCCGCGGCTCGATCTCGGGCAGGGTGAAGCCCGAGACGGGGCAGGCGAATTTCTCGCTGAATGTGATGCGTTCGGACTCGCCCTCGGCCGGTGCGGTTTCCAGAACCGCGATGCCATCGGCCAGATCCAGCGCCGTGCGCAGCGAATCGGCCAGACGCGTCTCCATCCCCGGCGCAGTCACTAGACGGTCAACCACCACGTCGATGTCATGGCGGAATTTCTTGTCGAGTTCCGGCGGGTTGTCCAGCTCGTGGAATTCGCCATCGACCTTGACGCGCTGAAAGCCCTGCTTGCGCAGTTCCAGGAACTCTTTCTTGTACTCGCCCTTCCGGTCGCGGACGATGGGCGCCAGCAGATAGCCGCGCGTGCCTTCGGGCATCGCCATGATCCGATCAACCATGTCCTGCACCTGCTGCGCCTCGATCGGCAGGCCGGTCGCGGGGCTGTAGGGCGTTCCGACGCGGGCAAACAGCAGGCGCAGATAGTCGTAGATCTCGGTGACAGTCCCGACCGTCGAACGGGGGTTTTTCGACGTCGTCTTCTGTTCGATGCTGATAGCTGGCGACAACCCGCTGATGTGATCCACATCGGGCTTGCCCGCCATGTCGAGGAACTGCCGCGCATAGGCCGACAGGCTTTCGACGTAGCGCCGCTGGCCTTCAGCATAGATCGTGTCGAAGGCGAGGCTGGATTTCCCGGAGCCGGACAGGCCGGTGATGACCACAAGCTGATCGCGCGGGATGTCCATATCCACGCCCTTCAGATTGTGCTCACGCGCCCCGCGCACTTCGATGAACTTCTGTTCCATTGATCTGCCCCTACGACGCAAGCGCATCAGATAGTGAGTGTTAACGGAAAAGCAACAGAAGACTTCGAACGAAGCAAGAACAAACTTGGCTTTTGCGGTGGATTGATTTTGCGATATGTTTTCCGAAGCATATCGCTTCGAGGACATGGCCATGAACCGCATCGCACTTACCATCGCCTGCGCGGCGATCCTTCCCGGCTCGGCTTTCGCCCAGGCCATGCTGAGCGGGCCGGACGGGTTGTCCGTCTCCCTCACACCCGAAAGTCTGGGCGCCCTGCCCTCGCAGGAGATTGAGGTCAGCTATCTCAGCAGCAAGGGCGAGCAGAGCGCGCGTTACAAAGGGGTGCTGCTGTGGGATCTGATCGCGCGGGAAACGGAGTTGGACGACGATGTCAAAAGCGCGCTGCGCCGCATCGTCCTGGTTAAGGCCAGCGACGATCATCAGGTCGCCTTCTCCATCGGGGAAATTGCGCCGGATTTCGGCGATACGCCGATCCTCCTCGCTTATGAGGTCGATGGCGCACCGGTGCCGGGCGGTTTGCAGATGGTGGCGCCGGGCGACAAGCGGGGCGCGCGCTATATCAAGGAGATCGTGGCGCTCGAACTTCGTTGACCGCCGGGCGCGACCGGCGCAGCATCCGCCCGAAGCAAGGAGGTGGAAAGCACATGGCTGTTCAACATTATACCGGCAGCTGCCAATGTGGCGCGATCGCGTTCGAGGTCGATGCCGATCTCGATCAGGTCAATGCGTGCAACTGCTCGCGCTGCCGCCGGCTGGGCTGGGTGCTGGCCTTCGTGCCGGAAACGGCGGTGACCATGGTCGAGGACGGTCCGACCACCGAATACCTGTTCAACAAGCGGCAGATTTCGCACCGTTTCTGCCCGACCTGCGGGATCGAGGCCTATGCGACAGGCGCGCAGAACGGCCAGAAAATCTACGCGATCAACGTCAACTGCCTGGACGGTGTGGATGCCCGCAGCCTGTCGCCGAAGATGAACGACGGCGCGGCTTACTGAGAAAGGCGCTCTGCCCCTCGCCGCTGTCGCGGCTCATCCCGCTGTATTGGGCACCGAAGACCACGGGGAAATTCGTGGTGAAAGGGCCGGGAGAATAAAAAACGCCCCGGCAGGACCGGGGCGCTTTCAAGCCTGACCGGGCGATCAGATGTGAATCGCGCGCCCGTAAGCTGCCAAGACCGATTCATGCATCATCTCAGACAGGGTCGGATGCGCGAAGACGGTTTCCATCAGCTCGGCCTCGGTCGTCTCCAGCGTCTTGCCGATCACATAGCCCTGAATCAGCTCCGTCACCTCGGCGCCGATCATGTGCGCGCCCAGAAGCTCGCCGGTCTTGGCGTCGAAGACGGTCTTGATCAGGCCTTCGGGTTCGCCAAGCGCGATCGCCTTGCCATTGCCGATGAAGGGGAAGCGGCCAACCTTGACCTCGTAGCCAGCTTCTTTCGCCTTCGCTTCGGTCAGCCCGACCGAGGCGACCTGCGGGTTGCAATAGGTGCAGCCGGGGATCGAGTTCGGCTTGATCGGGTGCGGATGCTGGCCGGCGATCAGTTCGGCCACCATCACGCCCTCATGGCTGGCCTTGTGCGCCAACCAGGGCGCGCCCGCCACATCGCCGATGGCATAAAGCCCCTCGACCCCGGTGCGGCAGAACTCGTCGGTGACGACATGGGTGCGGTCCACCTTCACGCCCAGCTTTTCAAGGCCCAGATCCTCGACATTGCCGACGATGCCCACGGCCGAGATCACCGTGTCGAACTCCATCTTCTCGGTCTTGCCGCCGGTCTCGATCTCGGCGATGACCTTGTCGGCTTTGCGGTCGAGCGACTTCACCGTCGCCTTTTCCATGATCTTCATGCCCTGCTTTTCGAACTGCTTCTTGGCGAGGGCGCTGATCTCGGCATCCTCGACCGGCAAGACACGGTCCATCACCTCGACAACCGTGGTATCGGCGCCGAGCGTGTTGAAGAAGCTGGCAAATTCGATGCCGATCGCGCCCGAGCCGATGACCAGCAGCTTCTTCGGCATATGCGGCGGCTTCAGCGCGTGTTTGTAGTTCCAGACCCGCTTGCCGTCGGCTTCCAGCCCCGGCAGGTTGCGGGCGCGGGCGCCGGTGGCGAGGATGATCGACTTCGCGGTCAGCTCCTCGGTGCCCTTGTCGGTCTTGACGCTGACCTTGCCGGGCGCGGTGATGACGGCATCACCCATGATGACGGTGACCTTGTTCTTCTTCAGCAGATGGCCCACACCGCCCGAAAGCTGCTTGGCGACGCCGCGCGAGCGGTCGACGACCGCATCGAGGTCATAACCGGCCTTCTCGACGGTCAGACCGAAATCCTTGGCCCGGTGCATCAGGTGAAACACCTCGGCCGAGCGCAGCAGCGCCTTTGTCGGGATACAGCCCCAGTTCAGGCAGATGCCGCCCAGATGCTCGCGTTCGACGCAGGCAACCTTCAGGCCAAGCTGGGCCGCGCGGATCGCAGCGACATAGCCCCCCGGCCCGGCACCCACCACAATCACATCGAAATTCTGCGCCATGTGAAGCTCCTCGGAAAATATAGTTCAGCGTTAAACCATTTACCCAGCGTCAGCAAGCGACACCCGCCCGCTCACCAGTGCACCATAGCCGCCGGCGTCCAGAAAGGCGCGTTCCTGCGGTGTCGTCTCGCGCCCCAGCGGATCGTTGCGCCAGGGAAAGCGACCGAAGCGGCGGATGACCTCGCGGTGCAGATGGGCGTGGCGCAGATTGTCACCGGGCATTCGATCCTCGAACAGGGTGACGGCGCGGTTCTGATCGCCCATCTCCTCGGAATGCATGAAAGGCAGATAGAAGAACTGCCGCGCCGGTTCGGGCGTCGCGATGTCGAAGCCGGCGGCGATGGCTTGATCGGCGATACGCCGGGCCAGCTTGTCGGTGGCGAAGCTGCGGGCATTGCCGCGGAACATGTTGCGCGGGAACTGGTCGGTCAGGATCAGCATCGCCAAGGCGCCCTCGGCGCTGCTCGTCCAATCGGTCGCCAGCGAATCGGCTTGTTCCCATGTGGCGCCGAACCGGTCGCGGATGGTCCGGTCCAGATCGGGATCGCTTTTGTACCAGCGTTTTTCGCCGACCTCGTCCAGCCAGAACGCGTTAATCTGCTGCGGAGTCATCGCCTGCCCTCCCATGGTCCCCTTTATCGTTGCCGCAGCGGCGCCGGGGGCGCAAGCCGGTATCGGCGCCTAGCGGGGCGCGTCCTGACCGGCCCCATCCGAAGCCTCGCCCCGCGCGGGCTCGTAATCGGCGGGGGCGAGGTCGCCCTGCGCCGCCTCGGCTGGGGTATCGTCCTGCGCGGCCTCCAGCGCGACCTCGACCGCGACGGGCGAGGCGGCGGGCGCGATGACGGCGAAATTACCGGTCTCGTCCGCGGGGCGAGCCTCGCGCCGGGTCATCCGCCAGGCGGTATAGCTCGCCAGCGCCGCCATCAGCGTGCCGATGAAGATCCAATAGCCGTTCGGCCCCATCATCGCCATCATCCGCCCGACGATCAGCGGGCCGCCAATCGCCCCCAGCCCGTTCAGGAACAGCAGCCCGGCCGAGGCCGCCGCCATGTCATCGGCGTCCAGATAGTCGTTGGTATGGGCCAGCAGCAGCGCATAGACCGGGTTGGCGACGCCACCGGCGATGGCGGCGACCGCGATCAGGCCCCAGATGCCGGGCTGAAAGACCAGTTGCAGCACCACCACCGCCACGCCCAGCAACAACAGCTGCAGGATCAGCAGGCGGCGGTCCATGCGGTCGGACAGCCAGCCGATGGGGAATTGCGCGATCAGCCCGCCCAGATAGACCGCCGCGACGATGGCCGAGATGTCGCGCACGCTCATCTGCAGGATGGTGCCCCAGACCGAGGTCATGCCCAACAGCGCCGAAAACACCCCGCCCATGATGAAGATGCCGATACAGCCGAGCGGCGAGACCTGATACAGGCGCCGGATGCTCATCCGTTTCAACGCCCCGAAGGCGGGGGCGGGTGTCGCCGCCAGCAGGATCGGCGTGAAGGCCAGCGATACCAGCACCGACGGCAGGATGAACAGCATGAACCCGCTGGGATCGCCGAAATTGACCAGCACCTGCGCCGTGACCAGCCCGGCCATCTGCACGATCATATAGGCCGACATGGCCTGCCCGCGATTCTCGTTGCTGCTCGATGCGTTCAGCCAGCTTTCGGCGGTGATATACACCCCCGAGAAGGAGAACCCGATCAGCACCCGCAGCAGCGTCCAGGCGATCCAGTTCGGCACGGCGGCATAGAGGATCAGCACCGCCGAGATCAGCGAGCCGAGCGCCGCGAAGACCCGCACATGGCCGACGCGCTGGATCATTCCCGGCGCGATCCGACTGCCCAGCAGGAAACCCGCGAAATAGCCCGCCATGACCACCGCCATGCGGTCGGTCGAGATCTGCTCGATCCCGCCCCGGATGCCCAGCAGCGTCCCCTGCATACCGTTGCCGACCAGCAGCAGCAGGATGCCCAGAAGAAGCGGCCAGGAATTGCGCAGAACGGTAATCATGCCGGACCTTTACGGGATCAGAAGCGAGGCGTCGCCATAGGAGAAGAACCGGTAACCGGTATCGACAGCGTGTCGGTAGATGTTGCGGATGCGCTGCTGCCCCATCAGCGCCGAGACCAGCATCAGCAGGGTCGATTTCGGCAGGTGGAAATTGGTCATCAGCGCGTCGGTCACCCGGAAACGGTAGCCGGGATAGATGAAGATGTCGGTCGCGGCGGCAAAGGGCTGGACGCGCCCGTCGTCGTCCGCCGCCGATTCGATCAGCCGCAGCGCGGTGGTGCCGACCGGGATCACCCTTCCGCCCGCCGCCTTCGTCTCGTTGATGCGGGCAGCGGCCTCGGGCGTGACCTCGCCCCATTCGGCATGCATGCGGTGGGTGGTCACGTCCTCGACCTTGACCGGCAGGAAGGTGCCGGCGCCGACATGCAGGGTGACATGGACGAAGCGCACGCCCCGGTCGCGGAGCTGCGCCAGCAGCGCATCATCGAAATGCAGGCTGGCTGTGGGGGCGGCGACCGCGCCGGAGTTCTTTGCCCATACGGTCTGATAATCCGCGCGGTCGGCCTCGTCGGGGGCGCGCAGGGCGGCGATATATGGAGGCAGCGGCATGGCGCCGACCTGCTCCAGCGCCGCATCCAGTGCCGTCCCTTCGGCGTCGAATTGCAGAACCAACTCGGTTTCCGACATCTCGGCGACGGTGGCCGCGAGGAGGTCGCCGAAGCGGATCACCTCGCCCGGCTTCAGCTTGCGCAAGGGCTTCGCCAGCGCCCGCCAGCCATGGGCCAGCGGTTCCAGCAGGGTGATTTCGACCTTGGCGGTGACCTCGCCCTGCGGGGTCTGGCGCGCGCGCGTCCCCGACAGCCGCGCCGGGATCACCTTGGTGTCGTTCAGCACCAGCAGATCGCCCGGCCCCAACAGCTCGGTCAGGTCGCGGACATGGCGGTCGGCAATGGTATCGCCATCGGCCACCAGCAACCGCGCGCTGCTGCGCGGACGGGCGGGCCGGGTAGCGATCAGCCCCTCGGGCAGGTGAAAGTCGAAATCGGAAAGCTGCATAGATGGCTTGTCTTCCCGCCGCATCGGCAGGTCAAGCCCCGCCTCGCCATGCCGCCATTCACATCGGTCAGCGGTTGGCACAAAGACGCCGGAAGGCCGAGAGATCGCCGGCGGTTCCCGACGGCTGACGGCCGACAGGACCGGTAGACACGAACTGGTGCGCCATGCCGTGCGCAACCGTCAAACAGTCGATCGAAATGCCGCAACCTATCGGGATGCCACAGCCAGTCGCGATGCCGCAGCCCCCCTGCGGGGCCTGCGGGAACGTCAGGCTGAGGGCGCAAGGCGAGATACGGAGTGCTATTGCGGCTGCATTCGGCGCAAGGGAGTCGCGGAGGCGTCGACCCGATAAAAGGGGTCCCGGCCGCCTTGCCAGAACCCCTTTCATCCCGTGCGCACCCCAGTATCACCGCGCCCGAAACCGAATGGATCTGGCCTTCTGGCCGTGCTGATGACTTAGCCCAAAGCAGTGATTCGACGCAAAGCCCGAACACCGGGCAATTTAGTCAAACCCGATACGTGCCAGCCGCAGGGCACCGTCGAGCGGCGAACCCAAAGGCGCGCGTTGCGGCCACCGCCCCACCAAAAGCCCGGCATAAAGCGGACCAAGACCGCCGGTGAAGGTGACCGGCAGGGATGCGTCGGGCTGCAGAACGGCGATGGATTGGGCGACCACCCGCGCAGCATCATCCAGCAATTCCTGCGCCGCGGGATCGTTGCCATGGGACTGGATGTGGCGCGCCTCGGCAGCGAAATCGGCACCCGAGGCGCTGCGCGCAAAAGCCACGATCCGGTTCCGGCCGCCATGACGGGTGATGGTGGCGCGGGTCAGCGGAGACTCGGTCGCCAGGCCGTCCGAAGCCCGCAGCACATGCGCCAGAAAGCGGCGCCCCAGCCAGTTGCCGGATCCTTCATCGCCCAGAACAGGTCCCCAGCCGCCAACGGTCACCACCTCGCCCCGCGACTGGCGGATGAAGACCGACCCGGTGCCCATCGCGGCCACGATCCCGTCATCGGCCCCCAGCGCCCCTGCGGCGGCGGTCTGGGCATCCTGCACGACCCGGACGCGGCCAAAGGGCAGCAGCGGCGGCAGCCACACGGCCGCGTTCGAGGTATTGGCCCCAGCCAGCCCCAGCACCGCCGTGACCTGCGCCGCATCATGGCCGCCGAGGGCGGCGCCCGCGCAGGCCCGCAGCGCCGCCACAGCGCCTTCGGGATCGGACATGACATTCGCGGGGCCGCCCTCGCCCCGGCCCAGAACCGTACCGTCTGCATCGGTCAGCACCGCGCGGCAGCCGGTCCCGCCGCCGTCGAGGCCGAGAAACAGCCTCAACCCAGATCCGGGTAGAATTTACCGCCGGGCGACAGGGTAAAGATCTCGGCCCCGGTCGCGGTCACGCCGATCGAATGCTCGAACTGCGCCGACAGCGACTTGTCACGGGTCACCGCCGTCCAGTCATCCGCCAGCGTCTTCGTCTCGGGCCGGCCAAGGTTGATCATCGGCTCGATGGTGAAGAACATCCCCTCCTCCAGCACTGGCCCTTTGCCGGGGCGGCCGAAATGCAGCACGTTCGGCGGCGCATGGAAGACGCGGCCCAGACCGTGGCCGCAGAAATCGCGCACCACCGACATCCGCTGGCCCTCGGCATATTCCTGGATCGCCCAACCGATATCGCCCAGGGTGGCACCGGGGCGCACGGCCTCGATCCCCTTCATCAGCGCATCATGGGTGACCTGAATCAGCCGCTTTGCCTTCACCGAGGGCGTTCCCGCCACATACATGCGCGAACTGTCGCCATACCAGCCATCGACGATCACGGTGACGTCGATATTCAGGATATCGCCGTCCTTCAGAATCTTGTCGCCGGGAATGCCGTGACAGACGACATGGTTCACACTGATGCAGCTGGCATGCTGATAGCCCCGATAGCCGATGGTGGCCGAGGTCGCGCCGGCCTCCTCGACCCGGTTTCGGATGAAATCGTCGATCGCCCCGGTGGTCGTGCCCGGCTGAACCAGCGCGCCGACCTCGTCCAGGATCTGTGCCGCCAGCGCCCCGGCCCTGTGCATGCCCGCGAAATCACCGGGCTGGTGGATGCGGATGCCTTCCCGCGTCAAAGAACCGTCATTCATGGCGTAACCTTTCGTTGCCCGAGACATAACCATGCCGGCCCGCTTGTTCCAGCCCCGCTTGTTCCGGCCCGGACGCCCGCGTAAGCTGCGCCCGCGAACGGAGGTGCCCATGCAATCGGATAACAAGACTGCCGCGATCCTCGTCATCGGCGACGAAATCCTGTCGGGCCGGACCCGCGAAGGCAATGCCCATCACCTGTCGGGCGTCCTGTCGGCGGTCGGGATCGATCTGAAGGAAATCCGTGTCGTGGCAGACGAACAGGACCTGATCGTCGAGGCGATCCGCGCCTTGGACAGCACCCTGGGCGGACGCTATGACCTGCTGTTCACCTCGGGCGGGATCGGTCCCACCCATGACGACGTGACCGCCGATGCCGTGGCCCAGGCCTTCGGCGTGGGCATCGGGATGAACGAGGACGCGCTTGCCGACATGCGCGCCCGCTGGGAGGCGCGCGGCGTTACCCCCACCGAAAACGCGCTGCGCATGGCCCGCATTCCGCTCGGGGCCGAGCTGATCCGAAACAAGGTCAGTGCCGCGCCCGGTTTCCACATCGGCAACACCTATGTCATGGCCGGGGTGCCCGAGGTGTTCCGGGCCATGGTCGAGGCCATTCTGCCCGACCTGCCGACGGGTCGTCCGCCGATCAGCGAATCGGTGGATGTCCATCGGGGCGAGTCGCTGGTGGCCGACGACCTGAAAGCCGTGGCCGAGGCCTATTCCGACCTCTCGCTCGGCTCCTATCCCTGGCATCGCGATGGTGTCTATGGCACGGCGCTGGTGGTGCGCGGGCTGGATCCGGCACGCGTCAGCGCCGCCATGTCCGACCTGAAACGGCGAATCGGCGTATGAACCTGCCGCTGGCCACGCTGGAGGCCGCCTTCGCGGCCAGTTGGCCGCCCGCCCGTCACGCCATGGCCGGGGCCATCCGCATCGGCCATACGCCGGGCGGCGGGGACCGGGTCAATTCCGCCAGCCTCAACGGCCCCGACTGGACCGAGGCCGATATCGACCGCGCCATTGAGATCCAGTCCGACTGGGGCCAGACGCCACTGTTCCGCCTTTCCGATGAGGACCCGCTCGGGCCTTGGCTGCTGGCCCGCAGCTGGCAGGCGCGCAAGCCGACGCGGCTGATGACGGCGCCCGTTTCGCGGCTGACCGAGACGCCGGTCCCCCGCGTCACCGCCTTCGCGATCTGGCCGCCGCTGGCGATTCAGCGCGACCTGTGGCGCGAACAGGGCATCGACGCGGCGCGGCAGGCGGTGATGGACCGGGTGGCGCTGCCGAAAGCCGCCATCCTCGGCCGTGTCGACGACCGCGCCGCCGGCGTGGCTTTCGTTGCCGCCGATGGCCCGGCAGCCGTGCTGCACGCGCTGGAGGTGGTGCCCGCGCAGCGCCGAAAGGGCCTGGCGGGCTGGATGGTCCGTGAGGCCGCATTCTGGGCGCGCGATCACGGCGCCCGGACCATGCTGCTGGCGGTCACGGCCAGCAACGCCCCCGCCCTGGCGCTGTACCACGGCCTGGGCTTCACCGGGATCGGCGGCTACAGTTATTACGGCCGCTGATTTTACGGCCGCTCAGCGTCGATAAAACCGGGGTTACCCGGTGACGATCCGGCGAAATTCGCGTTTCAGCAATTCCAGCTCGGCCCGGATCAGGTCGATTTCCGCCCGCAGATCAAGGTCCAGCGGCGCCCCCGCCACCAGAGACAGCGCTGCCAGTCGCTCGGCCCCCGGCATCGGCTGATCGCCCTCGCCGTCGTCGGCCAGCAGGGTCAGGCTCTGGACGCCGTCTGACAGGCATTCTGGAGGAATGGCGACCTCGATGCGCCAACTGCCCGGCTGAACGGGCCGGACCCGCGCCTCGGCCACGAGCAGGCCTAGATGGGTCAGCAGAACACGCTTCGGCGCGGTCGGGCGCAGCAGGGTGCCGGTCCAGTTTCCCGCCTTCAGGCCCTGCGATTCGAAATCGGACATGCCAGCCCCCTAGACTTGCGCGCGCGGATGGCGCGACAGGATCATTTCGCGGATGGTGACGGCGTTCATCTGCGGCTTCTCGAAGATCACATCCAGCCAGATCTTCCCCAGCCGCTTCTCGTTCATCTCGGTCAGGGCAAGATCGAATTCGGTCACGTTCTGGCAGGCACGACCAGGGACCACGCCACCCAGATGGCGCAGCAATTCCTCGGTATTCGGGCCGTTGCCGATATTCAGGCGGAAATAGATCTCCTGCGCACGCTCGACCTCGACCACGGATTCCAGCCGGATGATATGGTTGCGCGTCAGGCCCTGCAGCGCCGCCTGCGGCAGGTCGATGGACATGGACAGGAAGTCGCCCGCAAAGCCCATCACCTCGACCCGCAACCCATGCGTGGCCAGGTCGGTCGCGCGCGCGTTCTGCACCTGCCGCAGGATCAGCGCGCGATGCGGACAATCATGCCAGATGGTAACGCGATCGCCCATGCGGGTCGCGTTTTCCGGCGCCGCCAGACCGGAGGGCCGCCCCGGCGCCGACAGGAATTCCGGCCGCCAGCGCCAATCGGTGCCCCCCGGCAGCGCAATATCGTTGAGCCCGGCACGCGAGGTCGCCAAACGGTGGTCCGATTGCAGCAGAAAGCGGTCGAGACTTTGGCGCAGGGCCGCCGCCTCGTCGCGCAGATAGCGCAGCCGGCCGCTGCGCAGCCCGGCGCCGCCCTCGCTCAGCCGGGCCCATTGGGCTTCGGCGCGCTGTCGAAGGACACGGTCGATCCAACGTTTGGGGCGGAAGGCCATTTTCAGCCGAGCTTCCAGGGAAATTTCGTTCCCTTTCGGCATAATCAAGCCGGAACGCTGGGGCAAGGGCCGGCGGGGCAGACTTTAACTCGACTTTAAGACGAACCGGGTTATGAAGCAGTCGCCTGCGTCGAATCAACCATAGCGCGAAAAATTGAAATGAACGTCCTTCATCACTTCATGATCCCCGCGGTTGTGCTGCTGCTTGCGGCGTGCACCGCCCCGCCCGAAGCGCCGCAAATGACCGCGCGCACCTCGACCCTGTCGCCGAAACTGCCGAACGGCATCGTTCGGACCAACGGCAAGGGTGAAATCATGGCCGCCGCCGCCGGCCAGGCGCGTTGCGTTCCGACCAGTCCCGATGCGGCGGCGGCCGCACTGGCCGCAACGAATCGCACCCGCGCCGCGCGGGGGCTGACGCCGCTGCGCACCAATCCCCGCCTGCAGCGCGCGGCCGAAGCGCATGCCTGCGAAATGGCCATGCGGGGCGCCATGACCCATGCCGGCACCAAGACCACCGGCCCGATGGCCCGCGCGAAGGGCTACGGCTACGCGCCGCGGCTGACAGCGGAAAACATCGCCGCCGGACGCTTCGACCTGAACCGGGTGCTGTCGGAATGGAACAGCTCGCCCGACCACCTGTCGAATATCGTCATCTCCGGCACGCAGGATTACGGCATCGGGCAGGCCGTGGCGGCCGATGGCAAGACGACCTTCTGGGCCGCGATCTACGGCAAACCGAAAGGTTAAAGCGCCCTCATGGCAATGATCGGCGCCGCGCCCGCGCCGCCGATCTCCCATTCCGGTGCTTCGCCGCAGCCAGATCGCGCTTGCCGCCCCGCGTCACAGCAGCGGCGTCGCGAGCGCCAGCATATTGTTGCGGATCCGGCGCCAGCTGGGCCACGCCTCGACCTCGGCCAGCGACAATTGCCGCGAGCGGGCAATATAGCTGTCCTGTCGGGCGTTGATCTCGGCGGTCGCCTCCTCGCTGACGACGATCAGGTTCATCTCGTAGTTCAACTCGAAACTGCGCCGGTCGAGATTACCGCTGCCCAGCATCGCCACCCGGCCATCGACGGTGCCCAGCTTGGCATGGAGCAGCCCCGGCTCGAACAGCAACAGCCGCACCCCGGCCCGCAGCAGACCCAGATAAAATCCTTCCGAGGTCGCCCCGACAAACAGCGAATCATTGCGCGCGGGCAGGATCAGCGTGACCGCGACCCCCCGCTGCGCACAGGCCTGAACCGCCATGTCCAATGCGGTGCTCGGGACGTAATAGGGCGTGGTGATGATGACCTCGCGACGGGCGGCGGCAAGCATGGCGATGATGCAATCCGAGACGCTGCCCGCCCGCCGGTCGGGGCCGGTCGCCACCACCTGGCCGATCACGCCGGGGCGGGTGGCGGCTGGCACCGCCGCCAGAACACGCTCGCCCAGATCGTCGCCGGTATAGCTCATCCAGTCGGCCAGAAAGACGCCCTGCATCTGGCGCAGCACCGGACCTTCAATGGCGAACCACACGTCGATCCAGGGCGCAAACCGGCGCTTGACCGCGAAGGCCATGTCGGCGGCGTTCCGGCTGCCGGTAAAGCCGATGCGGTTGTCGATCAGCACGATCTTGCGGTGGTTGCGCAGGTCGAGCCGCCGGGTCAGCATGCTCAGCAACAGCGAAAACCCGGTCGGCATGGCCTCGGCCAGTTCGACCCCCGCAGCCTCCATCTGCCGCCACGCGTCAGAGCGGGTGAATCGGCGCGATCCCACCGCGTCGACCAGGACCCGGCAGGCAACCCCGCGCCGCGCGGCGCCGATCAGCGCGTCGGCGACACGCCGGCCAGACACGTCGTCGAGCCAGATATAGAACAGCACATGGACATGATCCTGCGCCGCATCGATGGCCTCGATCATCGGATCGAAACCATCGTCGTTTTCGGACAGCAGCACCAGCCGGTTGCCCGCCACCGGCACCATGCCCCCCACCGCATGGGCGGTCGCCGAAATTCCGGCCAGCCATTCGGGCGGATCGGTCACCGCCTCGGGGCTGGGGGTCCACATCCCGCTCAGCCGGGCGCGGATATCGGCGGCCTTCTGACGTTCGGCGCGGGCGACACGCACCTCGCCGAACAGGAAATAGGCGATGATGCCGACGACCGGCACCACCTCGATCACCATGATCCAGGCCAGCCGGACCGACGGCTCCATCCGCGAGCGTGTCAGCACCCGCAGGACCACGACGGCGGCGGCGAGATAGTTCAGGCTGATCAGCAGGGTCATCCACATGGCCGCCATGAAACCTTGCCCGGACGGCCGCCGCAATTGCAATTCGGCGCCAGCCGGCCTATCTGTCCCTCGACCCGAGGTCAGGAGCCTGCCGCAGATGAACTGGATCACGAATTACGTCCGCCCGCGCATCAACTCGCTGTTTTCACGGCGCGAGGTGCCCGAGAACCTGTGGACGAAGTGCCCCGAATGCGGAACCATGCTGTTCCACCGCGAATTGGCCGACAACCTGCAGGTCTGCACCAATTGCGGCCATCACCTGCCGATTACCCCGCGCGACCGTTTTGCGGCGCTGTTCGACAACGGCATCTTCAAGGAAGTGCCGGTGCCCGAGCCGATCACCGACCCGCTGCAATTCCGCGACCAGAAGAAATACCCCGAACGGCTGAAGGCCGCGCAGAAATCCACCGGCGAAAAAGAGGCCATGCTGGTCGCCGAGGGCGAGATGGGCCGCACCCCGATCGTCGCCGCCGCGCAGGATTTCAGCTTCATGGCCGGCTCCATGGGGATGTATGTGGGCAACGCCATCGTGGCCGCCGCCGAACGCGCCGTGCAGCTGAAGCGCCCGCTGGTGCTGTTCTCGGCCGCGGGTGGCGCACGGATGCAGGAAGGCATCCTGTCGCTGATGCAGATGCCGCGCACCACCGTCGCGGTCGAGATGCTGAAGGAAGCGGGTCTGCCCTATATCGTCGTGCTGACCCATCCGACCACGGGCGGCGTCACCGCCTCCTATGCCATGCTGGGCGATGTCCAGATCGCCGAGCCGAATGCGCTGATCTGCTTTGCCGGTCCGCGGGTGATCGAACAGACCATCCGCGAAAAACTGCCTGAGGGCTTCCAGCGCGCGGAATACCTGCTGGATCACGGAATGCTGGACCGCGTGACCAAGCGCGGCGACCTGCGTGAGGAACTGATCACCATCCTGCGCATGATGATGCGCCAGCCCCCCGCCGTGATGGGCGAGCTGCCGCCCCCCGCCCCCGGCGTTCCGGCCGCCGCCGAACCCGCGAAGGCCTGACGCACAGCCCCGCGCCATGGATCATTCCGACGCCATTCTGCAGCGCGTGATGGGGCTGCACCCGAAGATCATCGACCTGTCGCTGGACCGGATGATGCGATTGCTGGACGATCTGGGCAACCCCCAGGACCGTCTGCCGGCGGTGATCCACATCGCAGGGACAAATGGCAAGGGCTCGACCCAGGCGATGATCCGCGCCGGGCTGGAAGCGGCGGGCAAGCGCGTCCATGCCTATACCTCGCCGCATCTGGCGCGGTTCCACGAGCGCATCCGGCTGGCGGGCACCCTGATCCCCGAAGACGATCTGTCGGCGATCCTGACCGAGATCGAGCAGGTGAATGCCGGCCGCCCGATCACCTTTTTCGAACTGACCACCGCCGCCGCCTTTCTGGCCTTCGCCCGGACGCCTGCGGATTACACCCTGCTGGAGGTCGGCCTTGGCGGCCGGCTGGACGCGACCAATGTGGTGACGCAGCCGGCGCTGACCATCATCACCCCGGTCAGCATCGACCACACCCAATATCTGGGCGAGACCCTGCCCGAGATCGCAGGCGAGAAGGCCGGCATCCTCAAGCGCCGGGTTCCGGTCGTCATCGGTCGCCAGCAGGACGCAGCGCTGGCGGTGATCGAGGATCGGGCTCAACGCCTCGGCGCGCCGGTCATCGCCTGCGGCCAGCAATGGCAGGTGGCGCCCGAAGCGGACGGGATGATCTTTCAGGACGATCACGGGCTGATTGACCTGCCGCGCCCCAACCTGCCCGGCCCCCACCAGATTGACAATGCGGGCACCGCCATCGCAGCGCTGCGCGCGCTTGGTTTCGGCGCGCCCGAGGCGCAGGCGGCCGTCACGCGCGCCGAATGGCCGGCGCGGATGCAGCGCCTGACGCGCGGCCCGCTGGTCGAGATCGCCACCGCCCATAATTGCGAGCTATGGCTGGATGGCGGCCACAACCCCGCCGGGGGCGAGGCTGTCGCCGCCACGCTGGCGGGCATGGCGCGGAAACCCACGCATCTGATCTGCGGGATGCTGAACACCAAGGACGTCGCGGGCTATCTGCGGCCGCTGGCCGAAGTCGCGCTTAGCCTGACCGCCGTGTCGATCCCTGGTGAGGCGAATACCCTGCCCGCCGCGACCACGCGGGAGGCCGCGATTTCGGTCGGGCTGCAGGCCACCACCGCGGCGGACGTGCATCACGCCGTGACGACGCTGGCTGAATATCATCCCGGCGCCCGGCTGCTGATCTGCGGATCGCTGTATCTGGCCGGGATCGTGCTGCGCGAAAATGGCTGAACGCACATAAACATACGCTATAGTTTCGTAGAAGCTACTGCGCCGGAGCCTCGCCCCAGTTCGCATCCTGCATCTCGCGCAGCCGCGAGGCGGTGCGTTCGAATTCGAAGCTGCCTTCGCCCTCGATATACAGCCGCTCGGGTTCGGCGGCGGCCGAGGCGATGACGCGGACCCGCGCCTCGTAAAGGGCATCGATCAGGGTCACGAAACGCTTCGCCTCGTTGAAATTCGACGAGGAAAGCAGCGGAATATCGTCGATCATCAGCAGATCCAGCGCCTGTGCCAGCGCCAGATAATCGGCCGGCCCCAGCGGCCTGCCACACAGATCCCAGAAGCCGGCGCGCCCCACGCGCCCGACATGGGCGGGCAGATCGACCTGCCGCCCCTGCACCTGCAGATGCAGGACCGAGGGCGCCTCGTCGCCGATCAGATCCTGCCAGATGTCGTTCATCATACCGTGGGTGGTGCGGTTCAGCGGGCTGAACCAGACCTGTTCGCCGGCTGCCCGTCCCTGCCGGTGATCGCGCGGGCTGTCGAGCGCCACCACGTCCAGCCGGTCGCGGATCAGCGCGATGAAAGGCAGGAACAGCTGCCGGTTGAGGCCATGCTTATACAGATCCTCGGGCACCCGGTTCGAGGTAGTGACGATGCAGACACCGCGCTCGAACAGCACCTCGAAAAGCCGCCCGACGATCATCGCATCGGCGATATCGGTGATCTGCATCTCATCAAAGCAAAGCAGGCGGGTGCGGGCGGCCACCGCCTCGGCCACGGGGCGCACGGTGTCCTGGTCGCCGCGCTGCCGGGCGGCGTGCAGGCCCGCCTGAATTTCCTGCATGAATTCGTGAAAATGCACCCGTCGCTTGGCGGTGATCGGGGCGGCCTCCATCAACAGGTCCATCAGCATCGACTTGCCGCGCCCGACCCCGCCCCACAGATACAGGCCGCGTGGCCCCGGCACCGCCGGATCGGGGGCGCCCCCGAACAGGCGCCGCCAACCCGCCGGTCTGGTTGCGGGCGGCACATCCGTCAGACCGGCGGCAATGCGGTCCATGATCGGCAGCACCGCGCGCTGCGCCGCATCATCCTTCAGCCGCCCGTCCCGGACGCGGGCGTCGTAAAGCTCGGTGACGGTGGCCATCAGGCGGAATAGTTCTCGAAGGTGATGCCGCCCGCCAGCTTGCGGGCCTCGGCTTCCTCCTCGGGGGAGCGGATGGTCCAGCACAGCAGCGGCACGCCCTGGGCCGCCAGCGCGGTCACCGCCGGATTGTCCAGATCGCGCCAGTAATGCGACAGGAATTCCGCGCCCGAGGCCGGATAATCTTCCAGCCGGGCCAGCCGGGCGCGCTCTTCATCGTCCAGCATCGGCCAGTCTTCCTTGGGATAGTCGCAGCTGGTCAATCCGCGCGTCACTTCGGGTGCGGCCTTCCCGAAGGCGGCGACGGTGTGCGGATTGAAGGACATCACCGCCACCGGCCCCTCATAGGCCACCAGTGCGGCCGCCACGCGGTCCTGCAATTCGCCGATATTGCGGCCCAGCCGGCCATCCTGATCCTTGATCTCGATCAGCAGCGGCACCCGGCCCGCAACCTCGCGCAGGACCTCGGCCAGGGTCGGAATGGGTTCGGCCGTACCTTGCAGGCGCAGTTCGGCCAGATCGGCGGCGCTGCGGTCGGCAATATAGCCCTCATCCCCGCACATCCGCGTCAGGTCATAGTCGTGAAACACCATCGGCGTGCCCTCGGCCGAGGGCTGGATGTCCAGCTCGATCGCGTATCCGGCGGCGATGGCGGCGCGAAAGGCGCCCAGCGAGTTTTCCGGCAGACCGGGCGAATGCAGGCCGCGATGGGCGATCGGAAGACGTGTGAAATCGGGATGCAGGGCCATCATGCCACCTCGAAGATTGCCTCGATTTCCACGGCCACGCCGCGCGGCAGCGCGTTGACCGACACGGCGGCGCGGGCATGACGGCCGGCGTCGCCGAAGACCTCGACCATCAGGTCCGAACAGCCGTTGACGACCTCGGGCTGGTCGGTGAAACCCTCGGTGGAACAGACGAAGCCGCCCAGCTTCACCACCCGCACGACATGGTCGAGCGAGCCGAGCGCCGCGCGCGCCTGCGCCAACAGCGCCAAGCCACAGTGCCGCGCAGCCGCCGCCCCGGCGGCCACATCCAGATCGGCACCGAGCCGGCCCTTGATCAGGCCGTCCGGTCCGGCCGAAATCTGGCCCGAGACATAGAGAAGATTGCCCGACCGGACATAGGGCACATAATTTGCCGCAGGTGCGGGGGCGTCGGGAAGGGTGATATTCAGGGCGCTCAGGCGGGCATCATGGGACATTTCCGGCTCCGTCAATCAATGCGCGCCGATCCTAGGACGGATCGGCGCGCTTGTCGAAGACGTTTATCCGCGCATCGGTTTCAGTGCGGTGGCCCAGCGGCCCAGTTCGGCGATCATCACGTCGGCGCTGTCCTGCACGATCTGCGGCGCGTCGAAAGCGCCATTCTTCAGATGGTCGAACACCATCGGCACCGCGACCTGTTCCAGCACCGGAACGACCTTGACCGTGGTCAGGATCTCTTTCGCGCCCTGGGTCGAGCGCATGCCGCCCGAGATGCCGCCGTAAGACACGAAGCCCGCCGGCTTGTAGTTCCATTCCAGTGCCAGATAGTCGATGGCGTTGAAGAAGCTGGGCGGCGGGGCATAGTTGTATTCCGGCAGCACGAACACGAACGCATCCGAGCCCTCGACGATCCGCGACCAGTTCCGGGTATGCTCGTGCTGGTAGTTCTTGGCGCGGGGATGATGGGCCTCGTCCAGCAGCGGCAGGCCGACCTCGGCCAGATCGGACAGGATCACCTCGTCGAATGCGCCGGGATGGGCCTTGGCATAGTCGTAGAACCACATGCCCACCGGTTCGCCATTGCGGCCGGGGCGGGTGCTGGTGATGATGACGTTAAGTTTCATAGGCGCTTCCTTCGGGTTTTCCGCGCCCGGTCTAGGCTCCTCGCGGCAACGCCGCAAGTGTTGCACAGGCCATCAATAGAAATCGCCAAGCAATTCCCATCCACCGGGGCGACGCCACAGATAGAGATTGCCGCCGTCGCCATACATGAACATTCCCTTCCCGGTGCTGCTGATCTGAAGCACGAAATCTGAGCCCTCCGGCGTCTGCGCGCCCTGTATCCATTGCGGCCAACCTCCGATCAGCAGCGGGCGGTCTTCGTCGCCCGGATCGTTGGGATGGTCGAAGAACCAGTCATTCTCATGGGACCACGCAACGGCATCCGGGACTCGATGGGCAAAATCCTCCCAGGCTGGCCGCTGAGTGGTGCCGGATTCGGGGTGCATCTGGAACAGAGCGAAAGCGCGGCCCTCATCGGAGCTTTGCCCGTCAGTCGGAGGGATGGTTTCGGGCGCGGCCAGTTCGCGAATGATGAAATCGCGGCCTTCGATCAACGCTCCCTTGTCCGGTTCCGGCGCGATCCAGAACAGCAGATATTCCGCGCGAAAGGCGCCTCGCTGCGCCGGCGGCAGATCGGCCACGCAGATCTGGAACAGCGGCAGCATCCCGGGTGCATCTTCGGGCACCGGCGCGACGAAATTCCCGCCCCACCAGCTTGCCAGTCGCGTGTCGGCCGGGCGCTGTCCGCCAAGCCGGAAGGTGGTGATCGGCCGGTCCGAGGCGGCAAGAAGCTTCCTCGCTTCGGCCCATTCCTGTTCTGTCGGTTCTCGCTCAGCCATCAGCGCTCCTTCCTAGGCCACCAGTTGCTCGGCGCGTTTCAGATCGACGCTGACCAGCTGACTGACGCCCTGTTCGACCATGGTGACACCGAACAGCCGGTCCATGCGCGACATGGTGACGGCGTGGTGGGTAATGACCAGAAAGCGGGTCTCGGTCCTGCGGGTCATCTCGTCCAGCAGGTCGCAGAAGCGGCCGACATTGGCGTCGTCCAGCGGCGCGTCGACCTCGTCCAGCACGCAGATCGGCGCCGGATTGGCCAGAAACACCGCGAAGATCAGCGCCAGTGCCGTCAGCGTTTGTTCACCCCCCGACAGAAGCGACAGCGTCGACAGCTTCTTGCCCGGCGGCTGACACATGATTTCAAGGCCCGCATCCAGCGGATCGTCGGATTCGACCAGCACCAGCTTGGCCTCGCCGCCACCGAACAGATGGGTGAACAGCGTGGTGAAATTGCTGTTCACGGTGTCGAAGGCCGCCAGCAGCCGCTCGCGCCCTTCGCGGTTCAGGCCGCCGATCCCGGCGCGCAGCTTGCGGATCGCCTCTTCCAGATCGGCCTTGTCATGGGCCAGCCTGTCGCGCTCTCCCTCCAACTCGCGCTTGTCTTCTTCGGCGCGCAGGTTGACGGGGCCAAGCCCGTCGCGGGCGGCACGTAGCCGGGCGATCTCGTCTTCCAGCTGGGTGGCCGAACCGGTCAGTTCCGCATCCCCCAGCGACTCGCGCAGCGCGTCTGGCGTGGTCCCGACCTCCTCGAAGATGCGGGCGCGGGCGGCGGCTTCGGTTTCGCGGGCAGCCTCGGCGCGGGCCTCGCGGGCGGCGCGGGCCTCGCGCGATTCGGATGCCGCACGTTCGGCGTCGCGTTCGGTCATGGCGGCGGCGCGCAGCACATCCTCTGCCTCGGCCAGAGCAACGCGGGCGCGGGTCAGGCGGGTGCCGGCGGCTTCCTCGGCCTCGCGCAGCTGGTCGCGTTTCTCCGCCAGATGCGCGGGCTGATCCTCGGCATCGGCCAGTTCGTCCTCGGTGGCGGCGCGGCGGTCTTCCAATTCGGCGGCGCGGGTGCCCGCCTGTTCCAGCCGCAGCTTCCAGCCCGATTCTTCCTTGGCGATTTCCTGCAGGCGGCGGGTGCGGGCGTTGGCCTCGCGCTTCAATTCGTCCAGCGCGCCGCGCCGGGTCATGGTGGCAATGCGGGCGGCTTCAACCCCGGTTTTCGCGGCCTCGACCGCCGCCGCCGCAGCGCCGCGATCGGGCAGCGCCGCCAGCGCCCGCTGCGCCTCGGCCAGCCGCGCGCGGGCATCGCCGGAATCGGCGCTATGCCGCGCCAGTTCCGCCTTGGCGGATTCGGACCGGGCGCGGGTCAGCGAGAGGTCGCTTTCGGCCCGCGTCGCCGCGCGAGCGGCATCGGACAGCGCGCGCTCGGCCTCGCGCCGGGCCTCGCGCGCGGTCTTTTCGGCCTGACTCGCCGCGTTCAGCGCCGCACGCGCGCCGTCATGGCCAGCCACCGCCTCTGCCGCGCGGACACCGGCTTCCTCGGCCTGTCCGCGCAGTTCCGCCAGCCGGTTCACCTGCTCCAGATGCCGCGCCGCGGCCGAGGACGCCTCACCCGGCAGCACCCGCATCCCGTCCCATCGCCACAAGCCGCCGTCGCGCGTCACCAGCCGCTGGCCGGGCCGCAGCGTGGGCTGCAGCGCCTGCGCCTCGGCCGCGCTAGCGGCGATGCCGATCTGCGACAGCCGCCGCGTCAACGCCGCTGGCGCGGAGACCTGCGCCGCCAGCGGTGCCGCGCCAGTGGGCAGCGCTGCCGCCTCGTCATACCCCGGCAGCGTGGCCCAGCCAGAGCCGTCTTCGGCCAGCCCGACCGACAGATCATCGCCCAAAGCCGCACCCAGCGCGATTTCATAGCCCTTGGCCACCCGGACCTGATCCAACAGCGCCGTGCCATCCCCAGCCCCACGCGCCACCAGCTTTTCCAGCGCGCTCATTTCGGCGCGCAGGGCGCTCGCCTCGCCCTCCTGTTCCGAGCGGAGCGCGCGAGTCGCAGCCTCGGTCGCCTCGGCCTCGGCGCGCAGGGCCTCGGCCTCGGCCAGCGTTTCCTCCGCGACGTCCACGGCTTCGGCCGCGTCCCCCTGAGCGGCCTCGGCCGCCTGCAATGCGGACTCGGCCTCGGTGCCGGCGGCATCGGCAAGGTCAAGCGCGGCTTCAGCCTCGGTCGCCGCGCGTTCGGCGCGATCGCGCATGGCGGTCAGGTCGGCCACCAGCCGTTCCGCCGATTGCGCCTGCGCCGCCAGACGTGCCGATTCGTCGGTCAGTTCGGCCAACTTGGCCTCAACCTCGCGCAGGACTTCGGCGGCCTCCTCGGCCGCGACGCCGGCTTGCGCCTGTTTGTCGTCGTGTCCCTGCCCGGCCTTTTCCAGTTCACGCTTTTCCCAGCCCAGGCGGTCCACGACTTCAGCGGCATCGCGGTTCAGTTGGCTTTCGCGGTCGATGTCACGCGCCAGTTGGGTGATGCGGGCGCGCAGTTGCGCGATCGCGGCCTCGGCGCGGGCCTCGGCCGCGTCCAGCGCTTCACGGTCGATCACGGCGCGCGACAGCAGGGCGGCAGCGATCTGTTCCTCCTCGCGCAGGGGCGGCAGCGCCGCTTCGGCTTGTTCGCGCCCCGCCAATGCCCTTCTGGCCGCCGCTTCGGCGTCAGCCGCGACCGACACTGCCTCGCGCAGGGCCAGCAAAGCGGCCTCGCGCGCCTGGTCGGCCTCGGCCCAGCGGCGATACAGCAACAGCCCCTCGGCCAGCCGCAGCGCGGCGCCGATCTCGCGGTATTTCGCCGCCGCACGGGCCTGGCGCGACAAGGACGCCGCCTGCGTGGCCAGTTGGTCCAGCGTATCATCCACGCGGGTCAGGTTGGTTTCAGCCCCGTTCAGCTTCAGCTCGGCCTCGTGCCGGCGGGCATAGAGACCCGAGATCCCCGCCGCTTCCTCCAGGATCCGGCGGCGTGCCTTCGGCTTGGCGTTGATCAGTTCCGAGATCTGCCCCTGCCGCACCAGCGCCGGCGAATGCGCCCCGGTCGAGGCATCTGCGAACAGCATCTGCACATCGCGCGCGCGCACGTCCTTGCCGTTGATCTTGTAGGCCGACCCGGCATCGCGGGTGATCCGGCGCACGATGTCGATGCCGTCGGCATCATTCACCGCCGCCGGCGCAAGGCGTTCGCGGTTGTCGATGGTCAGCGTCACCTCGGCATGCGCCCGCGCGCCGCGTCGCGAGGTGCCTGCGAAGATCACGTCCTCCATCCCGTCGCCGCGCATGGCGGTAGGGCGGTTTTCGCCCATGACCCAGCGCAACGCCTCCAGCAGGTTCGACTTGCCGCAGCCGTTCGGGCCGACCACGCCGGTCAGCCCCTCGCGGATCACCAGATCGGTGGGATCCACGAAGGATTTGAACCCGTTCAGCCTGAGTCGGTCGAATTTCACGCGCGCTGCCCCCGTTGCCCCGGAATCGGGTCCGTATCGGTTCTGTTTTGCCCGATTTTCTGAACTGGAGGCACCCAAGTCAACCGAAACCGCAAGATATAGCGGGCATCGGCAACATATCCACAAGATTTTTGCGCCCTCCCAAGATAGCGCAGCGTTGCAGTCCTGCGCCACGCCCCATGGCGCGGGGTGCGCATGGCTGCCCGGCGGCGGCTGCATGGCTGCCCCTCTGGTCAGGGGGCGCGAAGGCGCATAACTTCGCAGCCATGATCCCTGCCCTGACCATCATTCTCGGCTTTCAGCTTGTCGGCGAGATCGCTTCGCGCTGGCTGGATCTGCCGTTGCCCGGCCCCGTTGTGGGGTTGGTGCTGCTGGTCGGCGCCTGCATGGTGCGGCCGCGATTGGCCGAGATGCTGCGCCCTGTCACCAGATCGGTGCTGGCGCATCTGTCGCTGTTCTTCGTACCGGCGGGCGTCGGCGTCATCGCCCATCTGCCGGTGCTGTCGCAGCACGGGATCGGGCTCGCGCTGGCGGTCACCGTTTCGACCGTGCTGGCCATCGGGGCGGGGGCGCTGACCTTTGCCGCCGTCGCCCGGCTGACGGGGTCGCGCGATGACTGACGCGGCGCTGATCTGGTCCTACCTGTCCAGCCAGCCGCTGCTGTGGCTGACGGCGACATTGGCGGCCTACTGGGCGGGGGACGCGGTGTTCCGCGCCTCAGGGCGCAAAAGCATCGCCAATCCGGTGCTGATCGCGGTGATCCTGCTGGGCAGCGTGCTGGGCCTCAGCAAGACCAGCTATCAGACCTATTTCGAGGGCGCGCAATTCGTCCATTTCATGCTCGGGCCGGCCACGGTCTGTCTGGGCCTGCCGCTTTACGACAATATCGCGCGGATCAAGCGGGCCGGCCTGCCGGTGGTGGCGGCCCTGCTGGTCGGTTCGCTGGTTGCGGTCGGCTCAGCGCTGGCGATCGGACGGGCCTTCGGGCTGGATCAGGCGCTGCTGGCCTCGCTGGCGCCGAAATCAACGACCGCGCCGGTCGCCATCGGTATCGCCGAACGCATCGGCGGCCAGCCGACGCTGGCGGCGGTTCTGGTGCTGCTGACCGGGATATTCGGGGCGATCATCGTCACCCCGCTGTTGAACGCCTTGCGGGTCACCGACTGGCGGGCGCGCGGCTTTGCGGTGGGCGTGGCCGCCCATGGGATCGGCACCGCGCGGGCCTTTCAGGTCAACGAAACCGCAGGCGCCTTCGCCGGCATCGGCATGGGCCTGAACGCCGTGCTGACCGCCATCATCGCGCCTCTGGTGCTGAGACTGTTTTCATGACCCCCTCGGTCAGCGTTCATCACCACATCGCCGAGATCCCGGCGGAGGCCTGGGATGCCACCGGCGCGGGCGCGAACCCGTTTACCACCCACCGCTTTCTTGCGGCGCTGGAGGAGTCCGGCTCGGTCGGCGCGGGGACGGGCTGGCACCCGGCCCATCTGGCGCTGCGCCACGGCGCGCAGCTGCATGGCGTCGCCCCCTGCTACGTCAAGACCCACAGCCAGGGCGAATATATCTTCGACCACGCCTGGGCCGAGGCCTTCGAACGCGCCGGCGGCCAATACTATCCCAAGCTGCAATGCGCCGTGCCCTTCACGCCCGTCACCGGCCCGCGCCTGATCGCGCCGGATGCCGAGGGGCAGCAGGCGCTGCTGGCGGCCATGACGCAGCTTTGCCAGCAGAACGGGCTGTCGGGCGCGCATGTCACCTTCTGCACCGAAGCCGAGGCGGACCTCGGCGCGCGATCCGGCTTTCTGCCCCGCAGCACCCAGCAATTCCACTGGGAAAACGACCGCTATGCCGATTACGGGGATTTCCTGTCGCGGCTCTCGTCGCGCAAGCGCAAGGCGTTGAAGAAGGAACGCGCGCGGGCACAGGATTTCGGCGGCACCATTCGGCAGTTGCGCGGCGACGACATCCTTCCCGAGCATTGGGACGCCTTCTGGACCTTCTATCAGGACACCGGCGCCCGCAAATGGGGCCACCCCTACCTGACCCGCGCCTTCTTCGACCGCCTGCACGAGACGATGCGCGACGACTGCCTGCTGGTGCTGGCCGAACGCGACGGAAGGCCCGTCGCGGGCGCGCTGAACCTGATCGGGCCGGACGCCATTTTCGGACGCTATTGGGGCGCAATCGAGGAACACCCCTTCCTGCATTTCGAGCTGTGCTATCATCAGGCCATCGACTTCGCGATCGCCGAGGGTCTGTCGCGCGTCGAGGCCGGTGCGCAGGGCGAACACAAGCTTGCCCGCGGCTACCTGCCGACCGAGACGCATTCGCTGCATTGGGTCGCCGATCCCGGCTTCCGGCGCGCGCTGGAAGATTACCTCGACCGCGAGCGCCGTGCCGTAGACGATGAAATCGACCTTCTGCGCGAGTGGGGGCCGTTCCGGAGGGGGTGACGCTCAGCCCTGCTGGGAGGAGATCCACCAGACAGTGCCGGTCGGATCGGCAACGCCGCCGCGATAGTCGCCGTCGGGCTGCTCTGCCGCGGGCTGGACCACCTTGCCGCCGGCCCCGATGGCGCGGGTGAAGCAATCGTCCACATCGGCGCGATAGACATGGACATGGGCGGATGTCGCATCGGGCATTTCGCCCATCATCACCACGGTATCGTCGATCCGCGCCTCGGCATGCGCGATGCCCGGTCCATCCTTGCGCGGCTCAACCCGCAGGCGTTCGGCGCCAAAGACCGTCTCCATGAAGCCGAGCGCGGCTTCGGCATCGGCGACCAGCAGATAGGGCGAAACGGTGGAGTACCCGGTCGGTTTATAGCTCATCTCGTCTCTCCTTCAGTTGCGGTTTGGCGTGCGCCATCCTGCCACGTCGCGAGATTCGCCGAAATGGCCGCCACGGTGCGCGGCGGGAAAGGGGCGGAGATCGGCCTGCGCCAGCGGGTCGGGTTCGGCGCGCAAGCCCGCCGCCGCTCCGCGGCCAGTTTGCGCTGACGGGCCGTGAAACGCGGGATTAAAGCCCCGCTTCCTCCAGCAGGCCATCCATGACAAGCGCCAGCTTTTCGGCCCATTCGGCCTGCCCGGCCTCGTCGCGGATCAGGTCGTTGCGGACCTCGATCAGGACATTGGGTCGGCCCTGCGCCAGCGCGTGACGGTCGATGGAATCGCCGTCCAGATGCCCGGAATAGGGTTCGTTGTCGCCGGTGACCCAGCCCTGCTGCCGGCACCGCTCGATCAGCAGGGGCGCGAGGCGTTCGTCCCTGTGCGAATACAGCACGCCGACGACCCAAGGACGCGCCAGGCGACCGCGAAGCTGCGGGGTGAAGCTGTGAATGGCGCAGATGGCGCGATCCGGCCGGCGGGCCGCCAGCCCCTCCAGCGCCGCGTGATAGGGGCGATGCAGCCGGTCCAGACGCCGCTCGCGCTCGGCCGCGTCGGCGTCGCGATTGGCCGGAATGACGGTGCCGTCATAGAGCCGCATCAGCAGCGTCGGATCATCCTCGCCCCGGTTCGGGTCGATCACCAGCCGCGAGAAATCCGACCCCACCACCGGCGCGCCCATCAGCGCCCCCAGTTTGCGCGACACGCCCGCCGCGCCCACGTCGTAAGCGATGTGGCGGGCCATATCCTCGGGCGCGATGCCCAGGGCGCCCCCCCCGACCCAGTCGGGCACGCGATTGGTGGCGTGATCGCAGGTGATCAGCCAGCGGCTGTCGCGGCCGTCGCCCTCGGTCCAGAAGGCGTCATGTCGGGTCATGCTGTCATCTTTCATGCACGCCCCTTACGTCAAAACTTTACGTTAGGCCAGTTGTCGGCGTCAGCACTTTCGGCCATGATACCGCCAACATTCGCGAATGACAGCCGGAGATCCCCATGAGACGCCACCGCAACATCAAAATCGTGGCCACCCTGGGACCGGCGTCTTCGGATTACGATACGATTCGCGCCCTGTTCGAGGCCGGGGCCGATGTCTTCCGCCTGAACATGAGCCATGGCAGCCATGCCGACCACAAGGCGCGCTACGATGCCATCCGCAAGGTCGAGGCCGATCTGGGCCGCCCGATCGCGGTTCTGGCCGACCTGCAGGGGCCGAAACTGCGCGTCGGCACTTTTGCCGACGGTCCTCAGGATCTGGCTCTGGGCGCGAAATTCCGCTTCGATCTCGACCCCGCACCGGGCGATGCGACCCGCGTGCAACTGCCCCACCGCGAGATCTTCGCCGCACTGGAACCCGGCGCCTCGCTGCTGGTCAATGACGGCAAGATCCGCCTGCAGGTCGAAAGCTGCGGTCCCGATTTCGCCGATTGCATCGTCACCGTTCCGGGCACGATTTCCGACCGCAAGGGCGTGAACGTCCCCGATGTGGTGCTGCCGCTGGCGGCGCTGTCGGACAAGGACCGCGACGACCTGGAATTCGCCTGCGAGCTGGGCGCCGACTGGCTGGCCCTGTCCTTCGTGCAACGCCCCGAAGACGTGCTGGAGGCACGCGAACTGGCCAAGGGCCGGGCCGCGATCCTGTCGAAGATCGAAAAACCCGCCGCCGTCCGCGCCTTCCCCGAAATCCTGGCGGTGTCGGACGGGATCATGGTGGCGCGCGGCGATCTCGGCGTGGAATTGCCGGTGCAATCGGTGCCGCCGATCCAGAAGCGGCTGGTGCGCCAGTGCCGGGCCGCCGCCAAGCCGGTGATCGTGGCCACCCAGATGCTGGAATCGATGATCGAAAGCCCGATGCCCACGCGGGCCGAGGTCTCGGACGTGGCGAATGCCATCTATGAAGGCGCCGATGCGGTCATGCTCTCGGCCGAATCGGCCGCCGGGCAATACCCGGTCGAGGCGGTGCGCACCATGGACAGCGTCGCCCGCTCGGTCGAGATCGATCCCACCTATCGGGAGGTGATCGAGGCGTCGCGGAAGGCCGACCGCAAGACCGTGGCCGACGGCATCGTCGCCGCCGCCCGCGAAATCGCCGAAACCACCAATATCCAGGCGATCTGCGCCCATACCCAGTCGGGCACCACCGTCAGCCTGGTCGCGCGCGAGCGGCCGCGCACGCCGATCATTGCCATGTCGCCCATCGAACGCGTGTTGCGCCGGCTGTGTCTGACCTGGGGCACCCATTGCGTCCTGACCGAGCCGCTGTCGCGCTTCCGCGAGGCCGTCATCAGCGCCGCCCGCGCCGCCCGCAAATTCGGCTTCGCCGAAGAGGATCAGCAGATCGTCATCACCGCCGGGGTGCCCTTCAATATCGCCGGGACCACGAACATCCTGCGCGTCGCCACCTGCGATGAGCGCTTGATCAACCGCGCCGACCCGGAATAAGCCTGCTTGTCAAACGGGTTACAGGACAAGAGCCATGGCTGATATCCTTCTGCTTCTGGGCGCGGCGCTATGCACGCTCTCCCTTCCGGCGGCGCTGATTTCGCTGCTGCGAACCGAGGCGCCGCGCGCCGCCGCCATCCTGCTGGTGGGCGGCATCCTGGCGCTGGCGCTGGCGGCCTGGCTGCAACCGGGGAGCGTCGGCTTCGGCCAATTGGGCGCCGCCTGGGGCCGGCTTTTTCCCTGATCCCGCTTGCCTTTCCGCAGCCCGGCCCGTATAGGGACGGCTTCCACCCGCGCGGCCGGCCGATATGGCATTGCCGAGTCGCGCGTAAACCTCTGACAAGGAGCGTAAAATGCCGAAGATGAAGACCAAAGCGGCCGCCAAGAAGCGGTTCTCGTTCACGGCCTCGGGCAAGGTCAAGTCCGGCCAGGCCGGCAAGCGCCACGGCATGATCAAGCGCACGACGAAGTTCATTCGCGATGCGCGCGGCACCACCGTCCTGTCGGACGCGGATGCCAAGATCGTCAAGAAATACATGCCCTACAACCGCTGATCCGAGGACTGAGACATGGCACGAGTTAAATCCGGCAAGGTGACCCACGCCCGCCACAAGAAGGTCCTTGACGCCGCCAAGGGCTATTACGGCAACCGTTCGCGCAACTTCCGCACCGCCACCCAGGCGGTCGACAAGGCGAACCAGTATGCGACCCGCGACCGCAAGAACCGCAAGCGCAACTTCCGCGCGCTGTGGATCCAGCGCATCAACGCCGCCGTCCGCGCGGTCGATGCCGAAATGACCTATTCGCGCTTCATCAACCTGCTGGCGAAAGCCGGGATCGAGGTTGACCGCAAGGTTCTGGCCGACCTGGCCGTGCACGAGCCCGAAGCCTTCGGTGCGATCGTCGCGCAGGCAAAAGCCGCGGCCTGATCCGCAGCCGATGACGAACTGAAACCCGCGCCCCCCGGCGCGGGTTTTTTTCATGCGCTCAGCTGTCGATGCGCAACATCCCCGGCAGGTCGTCGGGCGCCCGTCCGGTGCGGGCGAAATCCGCCCAGGCGCGGCGCAGGGGCGCCCCGGCGCGGGTCAGCGCCTTGAGCGTCATGCCTTGCGGCACCAAGGGCGTCCCCAGCCAATCCGGCCCCGGAAACAGCAGCGGCAGTTCGGCCAGATGCGCCGCCCCCCATTCGCCTCCCGACCAGTCGATGCGGAACCGCGTGGCCTGACCGCCGGCATGGCGGTGGTGCGCGGCAAAGCCGTCTGCGGGGCGCCGATACAGCCGATGGCCCAGCGCCCTGACGCCCATGCGGCGCAGCGGCTCAGCCAGCCGGCCCGGCCCGGCCCCAACCGGTGGCAGGAACAGCGCAGCCTCGTCACGGGTGTGACCGATGAGAAGCGGGATCTCTGCCGCGATGGCGGCATGGGCGGCGGCCAGATCGGCCTCGCTCGGGAAAGGGTCGGCGCCGAATTCCGGCCCGAACGGCATCTGCCCGGCCAGCCCGAAGCGCCGCACCGCCCGGCGCAGGGTGGCCTGGCATTCCAACACCTCCCGGATCGGCGCTGCGGCCGTCAGCCCCTCGGCCCCCCGCCGCATGACCGCGCGCATGCGCCCGGTCCGCCGCGACAACGCCAGCGGGGCGCTTTGGACGATGACCCGGTGCAGAAGCCCCCGCGTCGCATCCGAAACCATCAGCCGCGCCGCAAGATCACCCCCCGATGACTGGCCGAACAGGGTCACGCAGCCCGGATCACCGCCGAAGACCGCGATATGATCCCGCACCCAATGCAGCGCCGCGACCACGTCCTGCGCCCCCAGATTGGCCGCGCGTTCCGGGCCGCCCAGCCAGCCGAACAGGCCCAGCCGGTATGTCACCGCCACCACCACCACCTGCTGCTCGGCCACCAGGGCGGCGGGGTCGAACACCGCCATGTCCCCCGCCCCCGATTCGTAGCTGCCGCCATGCAGCCAGACCATTACCGGCAGCCCCGCCGCAGCGGCGGGCGCGGTCACCGACAGGTTCAGGCACGCCTCGTCAAAGCCCAGATCCGCGAAGGCCGCCGGCAGCAGCGCATCAAGGCGCGGGATCGGCAGTTGCGGGCAGGCCGGCGCCGGGCGCGTGGCGCGATATGACCCCGTCGCGACCGCCACCGGCCGCTGCCAGCGTGCGGCCCCGGCATAGGGAATGCCGGTGGCGCGGATCAGACCATGCCGCAGTCGCGCCGTGATGGGGCCGGCCGCAGACCGGATCACCACCCGCTCGGCGTCATCATCCGGTCCTGTCCGCATTCGCCCATCCGCAATCCCGTGACGCGTTCACCGGATGGTAAGGATTTGGCGCTATGGATGCCAGACGACAGAATGATGGGGCCAAGATGAATGTAACCGTGCAGGACGAATCGGGCCGGATGGTGGTGCGCATGGCCGAAAGGCGGCTGGATGCCCTCATCGCGGGTGAATTCAAGGACACCGTGCGCCCTCATGTCGCCGGCAAGGGGCCGGATCTGGTGCTGGACCTTGCGGCGGTCGAATTTCTTGACAGTTCGGGCCTGGGCGCGGTGATCGCGCTGAAGAAAGCACTGCCCGAGGGGCGGCGGATGCTGCTGCGCGGGCTGACCCCGAATGTCGAACGCGTGTTCCGCCTGACCCGGATGGATCAGGTCTTCGACATCATTCGCGGAGAGGATGGAAGCGGGGCATGATCGCCGGAAAGAAGCAGCCGATGCCGGGCAGCGGCGGTGCCACAGCCCCCCCGAGCCGCGTCACGGTGTTCGCCCGCGGCTTCGTCGCGGCGCCGGGAACCGTGCGCGCGGTCCTGATCGAAATGACCGACCGGCTCGGCCCCCATGTTTCCCCCGATCTGCTGGGCCGGGCAGAGCTGGCGCTCGCGGAATTGCTGAACAATGTGGCACTCCATGGCCGCACGCCGGGCGCCGGGACGCCACCGATGGTGCATCTCAGCGTGGTGGCGCAGCCGGACGGGTTGGGTTGTTCGGTCAGCGATGATGGAGGGCTGTTGCCGCATGTCTGTCTCGACTCGACCGGGCCCGATCCGCTGACCCACCCGGAGGGCGGGTTCGGCTGGTTCCTGATCGGTCATCTGGCGCAGTCGCTGGTCTATTTCCGCGAGCGGAACCGCAACTTCGTGGCTTTCACCATTCCACTCCAGCCGCCCAGACCGGACTGATTGCCCTGCCTTGGGCTTTAGCCGATCAGCCGGGGGGATGCCCCTGTCGGTGACGAACGGCCGGGTTGCGCAGGCTGGCCATAGTCAGCTTCCCGCAAGGCGGAAGCGGCAGTCGCTTCTGCCGCTTAGGCCTTAGCGGCCACTGTGATCGCGCACCCAGCCCGCAAGGGTCTTATCGCGCGCCTGCATGGGGCCGATCACGCGGCATACCCGGATGGGATCGCTGGCGGGCCACCTGTCCTTGCAGCATGCGCGGGTTCCGCACAGCGAGCTGTCCCCATACCGGCATCGGACGGATTTCACGGCCATGGCGCCCCCGCGGGCACCCCTCGGGGGGCGGCAGCAGTGGGCGCAGATCGGGCGGGCTTCGCACCCGCGACCGTCGCGGCACTGTCACCATTCCCTGCCAGAGGGGATCGCGGTTCCTTGCGAAACAAGGCCGGGCGGCATATATCGCAGCCCTCTCGATCACCCAGGGGAAGCGATGACTCTTCAGACGCCCTATTATCTGATGGACCTGTCGGCGCTCCGCCGCAACATGGAAACCGTCGCCCGCCTGCGCGCGGCCTCCGGCGCCAAGGCGTTGCTGGCGCTGAAATGTTTCGCCACCTGGTCGGTCTTTGACCAGATGCGCGACTATATGGACGGCACGACCTCGTCGTCGCTGTTCGAGCTGCGGCTGGGACGCGAAAAATTCGGCAAGGAAACCCATGCCTATTCCGTCGCCTGGGCCGATAACGAGATCGACGAAGCGATCACCTATGCCGACAAGATCATCTTCAACTCGCTGAGCCAGCTTGACCGCTTCGCCGACAAGGCCGGCCATATCGAACGCGGGTTGCGGCTGAACCCGCGCTTCTCGACCTCTGGCTTCGATCTGGCCGATCCGGCGCGCCCCTTCTCGCGCCTCGGCGAGTGGGACATGAGCCGTCTGGAAGCTGCCGAGGGCCGGATCGACGGCGTGATGATCCATTACAATTGCGAAAATCGCGATTTCGATCTGTTTTCCAACCAGTTGGACCGGATCGAAGGCGATTTCGGCCCCTTCCTGAAACGCCTGAACTGGGTCTCGCTGGGCGGCGGTATCCACTTCACCGGCGAGGGTTACCCGTTGGACCGCCTTGCCGACCGGCTGAAAGCCTTCAGTGACCGGCTGGGCGTGCAGGTCTATCTAGAACCTGGCGAGGCCAGCATCACCGGCACGGCGTCCCTGGAGGTCAGCGTGCTGGACATCATCGACAACGGCAAAAAGATCGCGGTGGTCGACAGCAGCATCGAGGCGCATATGCTGGACCTGCTGATCTACCGCGAGACCGCCAAGCTGCCCCAATCGGGCGGCCATCCCTATCAGATCGCCGGCAAGACCTGCCTGGCGGGCGACATCTTCGGCGATGCGCAGTTCGACCGCCCGCTGAACATCGGCGACCGGATCAGCATCGCGGACGCGGCCGGCTATACGATGGTCAAGAAGAACTGGTTCAACGGCGTGAATATGCCGGCCATCGCCATTCGCGATCTGGACGGAACGATCCGTCCGGTCCGCGAATTCACCTATGATGACTACCGGGACAGCCTGTCCTGACTCCGAAGGGGGAAATGTTGAAGAAGAACGTTCTCATCATCGGCGCCGGAGGCGTCGCCCAGGTCACCGCACACAAGCTGGCGCAATGGGCTCAGGAATTCGGCGCGCTGCATATCGCTTCGCGCACCGTCTCGAAGGCGGATGCGATCATCGCCTCGCTGCGCGACAAGGGTCACAAGATGGAGTTCACCAGCCATGCGGTGGACGCCATGGACAGCGCGGCGGTCGCCGATCTGATCCGCAAGATCGATGCCGGCATCTGCATCAATGTCGGCTCGGCTTTCGTGAACATGACCGTGCTGCAGGGCTGCATCGATACCGGCTGCGCCTATATCGACACCGCCATTCACGAGGATCCCGCCAAGGTCTGCGAAACGCCACCCTGGTATGGGAACTATGAATGGAAGCGCCGCGAGGCGGTCGAGAAAGCCGGGATGACCGCGATTCTGGGCGCGGGGTTCGATCCGGGCGTGGTGAACGCCTATGCCCGGCTGGCCGAGGATGAGTATTTCGACAAGATCGACAGCATCGACATCGTCGATATCAATGCCGGCAGCCATGGCCGCTATTTCGCGACCAATTTCGACCCCGAGATCAATTTCCGCGAATTCACCGGTACCGTCTATGCCTGGCAGGGCGGCAAATGGACCCAGAACAAGATGTTCGAAATCGGCCGCGAATGGGATCTGCCGGTGGTCGGCAAGCAGACCGCCTATCTGTCGGGCCATGACGAGGTTCACAGCCTGTCCGCCCGCTACAAGGATTCCGACGTCCGCTTCTGGATGGGTTTCGGCGCGCATTACATCAACGTCTTCACGGTGCTGCAATCGCTGGGGCTGCTGTCCGAACAGCCGGTCAGGACCGCCGAGGGGCAGGAGGTCGTGCCGCTGAAGGTCATCAAGGCGGTGCTGCCCGACCCGGCGAGCCTCGCGCCCGATTACACCGGCAAGACCTGCATCGGCGATCTGGTGAAGGGCAGCCGCGACGGCAAGCCGGGCGAGGTCTTCATCTATAACGTGGCCGACCACAAGGACGCCTATACCGAGGTCGGCAGCCAGGGCATCAGCTATACCGCCGGCGTCCCGCCGGTCGCGGCGGCCATTCTGGTCGCACGCGGCACCTGGGATGTGAAGCACATGGTCAATGTCGAAGACCTGCCCGCCCGCCCCTTCCTGGAGCTTCTGGGCGAAATGGGCCTGCCCACCCGCGTGATCGACGCCACCGGTGATCATCCGATCTGAGTGTCAAGCCACAGTAAACAAATACTAATACCGAAAAAAGCGCGATCCGGGACCCCTCGGGTCGCGTTTTGCGTTAGGCTGGCGCGAGTTTGACCGGAGAACCCGATGCCACCCCAGGCGCGCTATACGACCGAACACCGCTTCCCGACCTTCGCCCGCGACGAGGAGGCAAAGCCGCCGCTGGTGCCGCGTTGGGCGATCATCGGCATTTTTCTGATGATGCTGTTCTATTTCGTCACCGAGGCGGCCGCCTTCCTGATGCCGGTGACGCTTGGGGTGCTGCTGTTCTTCGTCTTCGTCCCCTTCCGACGGCTGATGAGCAGGCTCGGTTTCAACGCCTCGGTCACGGCCGCGGTGGTGACGCTGGGGATGGTCGCGCTTGTCGTGGTGCTGGGCTATTTCATCTCTGGCCCGATCAGCGACATCGTCGAAGACAGCGACCAGATCTCGGGCCGGCTGGAGGAGCGGCTTCGCGATCTGCGCGAAAACATCAAGCCGCTGGAGCAGGCCGCAGCCAAGCTGGAGGAGATGACAGGCGGCAGCCGCGACGCCCCGCCCCCGCCGCCCCCCGACGCCATCACCGAGGCGGCGAGCGATGTCGTCGCCACGCCCGAACCGGGCAGGGCGCCGATCCAGGTGCAGGTCGACACCAACTCCAGTTCGACGCTTCAGACCCTGATGTCGGCGGGGCCGTCGGTCGTGGGGCAGATCGTCTTCACCCTGTTCCTGCTGTTCTTCCTGCTCGCCTCGGGCGATCTGATGTATCTGAAGATCGTGCAAAGCTTTGACACGCTGAAGGAAAAGCGCGCCGCCTATATGGCGCTGCGCGAGATCGAAAGCTCGCTCGGGTCCTATCTGGGGGCGATCACGCTGATCAATGCGGGGCTGGGGATCTGTGTCGCCGTCGCGATGTGGATCTGGCAGATGCCGCAGCCGCTTCTGTGGGGAGTGGCGGCGTTCATCCTGAATTTCATCCCCTATCTGGGGGCAGTGACCGGGGTTGCGGCGTCCTTCGTGGTGGCGCTGATCACCTTCAGCGACATCTTTACCCCCTTCATGGTGGCGCTGACCTATCTCGGGCTGACCTCGATCGAGGGACAGCTGGTCACGCCCTATTTCGTCTCGCGCAAGCTGCAACTGAACACGGTGGTGGTCTTCATCACCGTGGCGCTGTGGGCGTGGCTGTGGTCGGTGCTGGGCATGGTCGTGGCGGTGCCGATGCTGGTGGTGATGAAGGTGCTGGCCGACCATATTCCGGGGCTGGAGAAATTCGGCAATTTCCTCGCCGGCGAAGACCCACCCGCGCTGGAGGATGAGGACGAGGAGGAGGCCCGCGACATCGTCGAGGCGGGCGATTCCGCCGACACCCTCGCCGAGGCCCGGACGGAAACCGCTGGCGTTCTGGCCGCGCAGGCGCAACCCGACTGATGCAGAGCAGCCGCAAATCCTGGTGATCGTCGCCCCACCAGGCCACCTATCCATGGACAGTTTGTCGTCGAAGTCGTAAGAGTTTCAAATTCGACGAGGATGTGATGGAAGCGCGAACGGCGAAATACATGATCGGCCAGGTGGTGCGGCATCGTCTGCACCCTTTCCGTGGTGTGGTCTTCGATATCGACCCGGAGTTCTCCAATTCCGAGGAATGGTACGAATCCATCCCCGAAGACAGCCGCCCCAACAAGGACCAGCCCTTCTACCATCTCTATGCCGAAACCGAGGCGACCTATTATGTCGCCTATGTCTCGGAGCAGAATCTGGTGGCCGACAGTTCGGGCGAGCCGGTGGAGCATCCCGAATTGATCGCCCAGTTCGGCGAGTTCAATGACGGTTATTACGCGCTGCAGGCGGCGCTGAACTGACGCGCCGAGGCGCGCGGCGGAGACCCCGATGGACGGCGCCCCCAAAGCCCTGCCCGCGACGGCATTGACCTCGGCCGGGGATCTCATTCAGGCAGGCCTGGCAGATCCGGCCCTGGCCGATGACCTCGCCCGCGTGGCGGAAAGCTTCCGCATCCGGGTCACCCCGGCGATGCAGCAGCACGCCCCCGGCATCGCCCGCCAGTTCGTCCCCGATCCGCGCGAGATGCTGACCCGCCCCGAGGAGCTGGCCGACCCGATCGGCGATGCCGCCCACAGCCCCGTCCCCGGCCTGACGCACCGCTATCCCGACCGGGCGATCCTGCACATCACCCAGACCTGCGATGTCTATTGCCGCTTCTGCTTCCGGCGCGAGGTGGTGGGCGCGGCAGGCCCCCTGCCCGCCGACCAGCTGGATGCGGCGCTGGATTACATCGCCGCCACCCCGCGCCTGCGCGAGATCATCCTGACCGGCGGCGACCCGATGACGCTGTCGCCGCGCCGGCTGGATGCTGTGCTGGCCCGGCTGGATGCGATTCCGCATCTGCAGGTGATCCGCCTGCACAGCCGCGTCCCCGTCGTCGCCCCCGAACGCATCGCTGCGCTGGCGCCCCTGCTGCGCCGCCGGGCAGCCGTCTTCGTGGTCATCCACACCAACCACCCCGACGAGTTGACGCCCGAGGCCCGCGGGGCGATCCGCACCCTCGCCGACGCGGGCGTGGCGCTGCTGTCGCAGAGCGTGCTGCTGCGCGGGGTGAATGACGATGCCGCCGTGCTGGCCGAACTGTTTCGCGGCCTGACGGCGCTGCGGGTCACGCCGTATTATCTGCACCATTGCGACCTCGCCCGTGGCACCAGCCATTTCCGCACCACCATTGCCGAGGGGCTGGCGCTCATGCAGGCCTTGCGCGGCCATCTTTCGGGCGTGGCGATCCCCTCCTATGTGCTGGACCTGCCGGGGGGCTATGGCAAGGTGCCGCTCGATTCGGGATCGGTGACGCCGAACGGCCCCGGCCGCTGGCACATCCGCGACTGGCAGGGGCGCCTGCATGATTACGCCGACATCACCCGCTGAGCGCTCGCGCGGCGATCACGCCGAGGTCACATTCGCGCCAGACCTGCCCCCGGTCGCTGGACGCCGCTAGGCGCATTTCCGCCGCCATGTCATCCTTTCCCCAATTTGTGTGGAGGATGAAATGCGTATGTTACCCCCGAAATCCGCCCTCGCCCTGTTTCTGCTGCTGGCGCTGCCCGGCGCGGCCACGGCGGAGGTCGCCAACCAGGCCCCGCAACAGAAAATCCAGGTGGCCTTCGTGCTGGACACGACCGGCTCGATGGTGGACCTGATCGAGGGCGCCAAACAGAAGATCTGGTCGATCACCAACACCATTCTGGACGTGAACCCGCGTGCCGAGATCAGCATGGCGCTGATCGGCTATCGCGACCGGGGCGACGCCTATGTCATCCGCCCGCATCACATGACCAGCGACATGCAGGGCCTCTATTCCGATCTGCGCCGCTTCACCGCCGATGGCGGCGGCGACACGCCGGAATCGGTGAACGAGGCGCTGGAAGCCGCCGTGCGCGGGCAGGACTGGGCCGAAGGCTCCGACACCCGCCGCATCATCTTCCTGGTCGGCGATGCGCCGCCGCATATGGATTATCGCGATGGCCCCCGCTATGCCGAGGTGATTGCCGAGGCGCGCCGGAAGGGCATCATCGTCAACACCATTCAGGCCGGCGACGACCCCGAGACCCGTGAATACTGGCAGGAAATGGCCCGGCTGGGCGGCGGCCAGTATCATCCGATCCCGCAGGATGGCGGACAGGTCGTCCAGATCCAGACGCCCTATGACGACCAGATCATCAAGATCCAGTCCCGCATCGACGCCACCATCCTGCCCTATGGATCCGCCGCCGAACAAACCGCCGTCCGCGACAAGGTATCGGAACGAGCCACAGCCTCGGCCTCGGCCCGTGCGGACAATTCCAGCTACTATGCCAAGAAGGGCGGCCGGCGCGAAGCGGTGACCGGCGGCAGCGATCTGGTCGCCGATATCGCCAATGGCGACATCGCGCTGGATGCGGTCCCCGAAGCCGAACTGAGCGAGACGCTGAAAGGCATGAGCGCAGCCGAACGCGCCGCCCATGTCGAGGCCCAGTTGCAAACCCGCAAGCAGGCCGAGGCGGAAATGGTCGCGCTCGTCGCCAAGCGAGACGCCTATCTGGCCGAAAGACAGGCGCAGCCCGGTCAGGCAGACAGCTTCGACGCCTCGGTCAAACGGCTGCTGAAGGATCAGTTGGGCTGATCCGCGGTTGCTGCTCGCAGCCGATCCCGTCGCCATTCCGGTCCGGCCCGGATGCATCCGGGCCGACCATCTCGGGTTGCCCGGCGACATATTCGGGGCCGTTGCTGCAGCCCCGGCATGATCGACATCTTCGGTGATCGGCACATAGACGCCCCCTGACCGGTATGGCAGTCCTGTGCCTGCACGCCACCGGCGCGACGCCGCACCGGCGCCCTCGCGCATCAGTTCGGGGGCGCCCGCTCTGGTCCCGGCGGGGCTGGACGCGTATAAGGATGCCATGACCGACACCTTGCCCCCGTGCCCCGAATGCGCCTCGATCTACACCTATCAGGTGGATGCCCTGCTGACCTGCCCGGAATGCGGCCATGAATGGCAGCCCGGCGCGGTTGACGAGGCCGCACCCGAGATCCGCGACAGCGTCGGCAACCTGCTGCAGGACGGCGACAGCGTGACGGTGATCAAGGACCTGAAGGTGAAGGGCTCCTCGCTGGTGGTCAAGGTGGGCACCAAGGTGCGCGGCATCCGTCTGGTTGCCGGCGACCACGATATCGACTGCAAGATCCCCGGCATCGGCCAGATGGGGCTGAAGTCGCAATTCGTGAAGAAAGTGGCCGAGTAACGTCCGACGACCGGCCAGCCCGCGCCCCGGCCACCGCACGGCATGTCTGGAATGCGCCACCGTCCCTGTTGGACGGGGTCGGAGCGCAGTGGTCCCGAGCAAACGCCGTTGGCGCCATCTGTGCGTTGGCGGCATCATCCGATTCCCGCCACCCACAGGACACGACCCATGAAAAAGGCGCCGGAGCAAAGCTCGCGGCGCCTTTGGAATGATGGTGGGTGATAACGGATTTGAACCGCTGACATCTTCGATGTGAACGAAGCGCTCTACCACTGAGCTAATCACCCGTGGGGCGCTAGATAGCCGTGGAGCCGGGGCTGCGCAAGAGGATTCGGGCCGAAAATCGGCGCAAATCCGCAATCGAAAGCCGCCATGAAAAAAGGCGCGGGTTTCCCCGCGCCCCCATCATTTCCAGCGGATCAGTGCGCCGTCGGCGCGGCCCCGCCCTGGTTGCCGCGCGCCTCAGCCACCCGCGCGGCCTCGGCGGCTTCTTCAGCCGCCTCGTCCCACTCGACCGGTTCAGGCATCCGCACAAGCGCATGCTTCAACACCTCGCGAACGTTCGAGACCGGGATGATGGTCATCCCTTCTTTCACATTCGCCGGGATCTCGATCAGATCCTTGGCATTGTCTTCCGGGATCAGCACGGTCTTGATGCCGCCCCGAAGTGCCGCCAGCAGCTTCTCCTTCAGGCCGCCGATCGCCAGCGCGTTGCCACGCAGGGTCACCTCGCCGGTCATTGCCACGTCCTTGCGGACCGGAATGCCCGTCATCACCGACACCACCGAGGTCACCATCGCCAGACCGGCAGACGGACCATCCTTGGGCGTCGCGCCTTCGGGAACGTGAACGTGGATGTCCCGACGCTCGAATTCCGGCGGCTTGATGCCCAGTTCCGGGGCGATGGAGCGCACGAAGGACGACGCCGCGTCGATCGATTCCTTCATCACCTCGCCCAGTTTCCCGGTCGTCTTCATCCGGCCCTTGCCCGGCAGCTTCAGGGCTTCGATCTGCAGCAGATCGCCACCCACCTGCGTCCAGGCCAGCCCGGTGACGACACCGACCTGATCTTCCTTCTCGGCCAGACCAAAGCGGTGACGCCGCACGCCCAGATATTCCTCGACCTTCTCGGGCGTGACCTCGACCGTCTTGGTCTTGCCCTTCAGGATCTCGGTTACGGCCTTGCGGGCCAGCTTGGCGATCTCGCGCTCCAGCGAACGGACACCGGCCTCGCGGGTGTAGTAGCGGATGACGTGATCCAGCGCCTCGTCCGAGACGGTGAATTCGCCCTTCCGAAGACCGTTCGCAGCGATCTGCTTGGGCAGCAGGTGACGGCGCGCGATCTCGCGCTTCTCATCCTCGGTGTAACCGGCCAGAGAGATGATCTCCATCCGATCCAGCAGCGGCCCCGGCATGTTGTAGCTGTTGGCCGTGGTCACGAACATCACGTCCGACAGATCGTATTCCACCTCGAGATAGTGGTCCACGAAGGTCGAATTCTGTTCGGGATCCAGAACCTCCAGCATCGCCGAAGCCGGGTCGCCACGGAAATCCTGCCCCATCTTGTCGATTTCATCGAGCAGGATCAGCGGATTGGTCGTCTTGGCCTTCTTCAGCGCCTGGATGATCTTGCCGGGCATGGACCCGATATAGGTCCGGCGGTGACCACGGATCTCGGATTCGTCGCGCACGCCGCCAAGCGAGATGCGGATGAATTCCCGTCCCGTGGCCTTTGCCAGCGACCGTCCCAGCGAGGTCTTGCCAACGCCCGGAGGACCCACGAGGCTGAGGATCGGACCCTTCAGCTTCTGGCTGCGCGCCTGCACGGCGAGATATTCGATGATCCGTTCCTTGACCTTTTCAAGGCCGAAATGGTCGGCGTCCAGAACCTCGATGGCCTTGGTCAGGTCCTTCTTGGTGCGCGACTTCACGCCCCAGGGAAGGGCCAGCAGCCAATCCAGATAGTTGCGGCTGACCGTAGCCTCGGCCGACATCGGCGACATCGACTTCAGCTTCTTCAGTTCGGATTCGGCCTTTTCACGGGCTTCCTTGCTGAACTTGGTCTTGGCGACCTTTTCTTCCAGCTCGGCCAACTCGTTGCCGCCGTCCTCGCCGTCGCCCAGCTCCTTCTGAATGGCCTTCATCTGCTCATTCAGATAGTATTCGCGCTGGGTCTTCTCCATCTGGGTCTTGACGCGCGACTTGATCTTCTTTTCGACCTGCAGGACCGACATTTCGCCCTGCATCAGGCCATAAACCTTCTCAAGCCGTTCCGCCGTCACCAGCGTTTCCAGCAGGTCCTGCTTCTTGGCGATGTCGATGCCCAGATGACCGGCGACCAGATCGGCCAGCCGCTCGGCTTCCGTGGTTTCGGCCACGGTGGACACAACCTCGTCGGGGATGTTCTTGCGGACCTTGACGTATTTTTCGAATTCCTCGGCCACCGCATGGGTCAGCGCAGTGACCGTATCGGGGTCGCCGGCTTCTTCGATCAGCGGGGTCGCCTCGGCTTCGAAGTAATCGGCATTGTCGAGGAATTTGGTGATTTCAACGCGGCGCTGACCTTCGACCAGCACCTTCACGGTGCCGTCGGGAAGCTTCAGCAACTGCAGCACATTGGCCAAAACGCCAATGCGGTAGATGCCTTCGGCAGTCGGTTCATCGACGGAAGCATCCTTCTGGGTCGCCAGAAGGATGGGGCGATCCTCGGCCATCACGGCTTCGAGCGCCCGCACGGATTTGTCGCGACCGACGAACAGCGGCACGACCATGTGCGGAAACGCGACGATGTCGCGAAGCGGCAGCACGGGATGCGAATGATTAAGTCCGGTCATGTTCTTCCTTTCAAGCCCGAGGGCGCGCGTCCCGAAATCGGCGATACGGACCCCCTGCGTCCCCAAGATTTAGGGGTTGGCGGCCTGCGTTTCAATGCCGCAGGCAAGCTGGTTCGGCAGCCGCGGGACTGCCTGTGGAAACGGCAATAAAACCATTGAGATCCGGTAAGCATCACACGGGTTTGGGGCCGCCTGTGGGCCGGAACTGCCTGCGACACTCCTGACATGCCCAGACATTCCCACGCCTTGCACTCTGCAAATGGAAAACGGGGGGCCCGTCAGCAACGAGCCCCCCGCGGTTTCAGCCAGTCTTACCAACCAGCACGATCATTCGTCACCGTCACCACGGCCGCCGGCGAAGACCACGTCGGCTTCGGACGGGGTGACCACGTCGTCGGCCAGCGGCGCGGCCAGGGCTGCGGCCGCTTCGGCCTCGGCGCGGCGCGCTTCGATCACCTCGGCATCGCGGTCGGTGGCGATCTTCTTCAGCCGCATGGTGGCGCCACCCGTCCCGGCCGGGATCAGCCGGCCGACGATGACGTTTTCTTTCAGGCCCACCAGCTTGTCGCGCTTGCCCTGAACGGCAGCCTCGGTCAGCACGCGGGTGGTTTCCTGGAAGGACGCCGCCGAGATGAAGCTGCGGGTCTGCAGCGACGCCTTGGTGATGCCCAGCAGAACCGGCTCGCCCGAGGCGGGCTTGCCGCCCTTGGCCACGATCTTGGCGTTCTCTTCCTCGAACTCGTCACGCTCCACGTGTTCGCCTTTCAGCAGCGTGGTGTCGCCGCTGTCCAGGATCTCGATCTTCTGCAGCATCTGGCGAACGATCACCTCGATGTGCTTGTCGTTGATCTTCACGCCTTGCAGACGATAGACGTCCTGCACCTCGTCGATGAGATAGTCGGCCAGGGCCTCGATCCCCATGATGCGCAGGATGTCATGCGGCGCCGGGTTGCCGTCCATGATATACTCACCCTTCTGCACGAAGTCGCCTTCCTGCACCGGGATGTGCTTGCCTTTCGGCACCATGTATTCGACGGCGTCCAGACCTTCCTCGGCCGGCTCGATGGTGATGCGGCGCTTGTTCTTGTAGTCCTTGCCGAAGCGCACATAACCGTCGATCTCGGCGATGATGGCGTGGTCCTTCGGACGGCGGGCTTCGAACAGTTCGGCCACACGCGGCAGACCGCCGGTGATGTCCTTGGTGCGGGCACCTTCGCGCGGGATACGGGCGACCACGTCACCGGCCTTGATCTCCTGCCCGTCTTCGATCGACAGAATGGCGTCGACCGACATCGGGTAGGTGACCGGGTTGCCGGTGTCGTTGCGGACCGGTTCGCCATCGGCGTCGAGGACCAGGATCTCGGGCTTCAGGTCGCCGCCTTTGGGGGTCGAGCGCCAATCGGTCACGATCTTCTGGGTCATGCCGGTCGCGTCGTCGGTCTCGTCGCGGACCGACAGGCCCGAGATGAGGTCGACGAATTTCGCGGTTCCCGCCTTTTCGGCGATGATCGGCAGGGTATAGGGGTCCCATTCGAACAGTTTCTGTCCGCGTGCGACCTCTTCGCCTTCCTTCACCAGCAGCTTCGAGCCGTAGAACAGCTTGTGCGAGGCAATCTGCTCGCCCTGCTTGTTCACCAGGTTCAGCGTCATGTTCCGGGCCATGACGATCTGCTCACCGGCTTCGTTGGTGATGATGGCCGCGTTCCCGAAGACCACGGTGCCTTCCTGGTTCGCCGCGGTGAAGGACTGCTGGCCACCCTGCGCCACGCCGCCGATGTGGAAGGTCCGCATCGTCAGCTGGGTGCCGGGTTCGCCGATGGACTGCGCGGCGATGATGCCGACCGCTTCACCGATGTTCACCAGCGTGCCACGGGCCAGGTCGCGGCCGTAGCACAGCGCGCAGACGCCATCTTCCGATTCACAGGTCAGCGCCGAACGGATGCGCAGCTTCTGCACGCCCGCCGCCTCGACCGCGTCGGCCTTGCGTTCGTCGATCAACTCGCCCTGACGGACAAGCACCTCGTCGGTGCCGGGCACCAGCACGTCCTCGGCCGCGGTGCGGCCCAGAATGCGCTCGGAAAGCGGCGAGATGACTTCACCGTCATTGACCGCCGCCGAAGCGGTGATCGCCTGATCGGTGCCGCAGTCATATTCGCGCACGATGCAGTCCTGCGCCACGTCGACCAGACGACGGGTCAGATAGCCCGAGTTCGCGGTCTTCAACGCGGTATCCGACAGACCCTTCCGGGCGCCGTGGGTCGAGTTGAAGTATTCAAGAACGGTCAGACCTTCCTTGAAGTTCGAGATGATCGGCGTCTCGATGATCTCGCCCGACGGCTTGGCCATCAGGCCGCGCATCCCGCCAAGCTGCTTCATCTGCGTGACCGAGCCCCGCGCGCCCGAATGGGCCATCATATAGACCGAGTTGGGTTCCATTTCGGCACCCTTCTCGTCCTTATGCACCTTCGAGATCGTCGCCATCATGGCGTCCGTCACGCGGTCGTTGCACTTCGACCAGGCGTCGACAACCTTGTTGTACTTCTCGCCCTGGGTGATGAGGCCGTCCAGATACTGCTGTTCGAACTCCTTCACCTGATCCTGCACTTCCTCGACGATCTCCCACTTGTTGTCGGGAACGACCATGTCGTCCTTCCCGAAGGAGATGCCGGCGCGGAACGCCTCACGGAAGCCCAGACCCATGATCTTGTCGCTGAAGATCACGGCCTCTTTCTGGCCGCAGTAGCGATAGACGGTGTCGATGACGTGCTGCACGTCTTTCTTGCGCAGCAGGCGGTTGACCAGTTCGAACGGCGCCTTGGCGTTCTGCGGCAGAAGCGCACCAAGCCGCAGACGGCCCGGCGTGGTTTCAAAACGCTTCATCACCTCGTTGCCGTCATCGTCGATCTGCTTCAGACGCGCGGTGATCTTGGCGTGCAGATGCACCTCGCCGGCGGCAAGGGCGTGCTCGACCTCGTCGATGCTGGTGAAGGACATGCCCTCACCCTTCATGCCTTCTCGCATCATGGTCGTGTAATACAGACCAAGGATCATGTCCTGCGAGGGAACGATGATCGGCGCGCCGTTGGCAGGCGACAGCACGTTGTTCGTCGACATCATCAGCACGCGCGCTTCCAGCTGGGCCTCAAGGCTCAGCGGGACGTGCACGGCCATCTGGTCGCCGTCGAAGTCGGCGTTGAAGGCCGAGCAGACCAGCGGGTGCAGCTGGATCGCCTTGCCCTCGATCAGGATCGGTTCGAACGCCTGGATACCCAGACGGTGCAGCGTCGGCGCACGGTTCAGCAGAACCGGGTGCTCGCGGATGACCTCGTCCAGGATATCCCAGACCTCGGGACGCTCTTTTTCGACCAGCTTCTTCGCCTGCTTCACGGTCGAGGAATAGCCCTTGGCCTCCAGACGCGAATAGATGAACGGCTTGAACAGCTCCAGGGCCATCTTCTTCGGCAGGCCGCACTGGTGCAGCTTCAGTTCCGGCCCGGTCACGATGACCGAGCGGCCCGAGAAGTCGACCCGTTTCCCCAGCAGGTTCTGGCGGAAGCGGCCCTGCTTGCCCTTCAGCATGTCGCTGAGCGATTTCAGCGGGCGGCGATTGTTGCCGGTGATGACCCGGCCGCGGCGGCCGTTGTCGAACAGCGCATCCACCGATTCCTGCAACATCCGCTTTTCGTTGCGGACGATGATGTCGGGGGCGCGCAGTTCAATCAGCCGCTTCAGACGGTTGTTGCGGTTGATGACCCGGCGATACAGGTCGTTCAGGTCCGAGGTGGCGAAACGGCCGCCATCCAGCGGAACCAGCGGACGCAGTTCCGGCGGAATGACCGGGATCACGGTCATGACCATCCATTCCGGGCGGTTGCCCGATTCCAGGAAGCTCTCGACGATCTTCAGCCGCTTGATGATCTTCTTCGGCTTCAGTTCGCCGGTGGCCTCCTTCAGCTCCTCGCGCAGCTGATCGGCGGTGGCCGCCAGATCGATATTGGCCAGCATGGCGCGGATCGCCTCGGCCCCGATATCGGCCTGGAAGGCGTCGGCGCCGAACTGGTCCTGCGCGTCGAGATATTCTTCCTCGGTCAGCAGCTGGCCATAGGTCAGGTCAGTCAGACCCGGCTCGATCACGACGTAATTTTCGAAATAGAGGATCCGCTCCAGATCGCGCAGCGTCATGTCCAGCATCAGGCCGATGCGCGAGGGCAGCGACTTCAGGAACCAGATATGGGCGACCGGGGCAGCCAGTTCGATATGGCCCATGCGCTCGCGGCGGACCTTCTGCAGGGTCACTTCCACGCCGCATTTTTCGCAGACCAGACCGCGATATTTCATGCGTTTGTATTTGCCGCACAGGCATTCATAGTCCTTGATCGGGCCAAAGATGCGCGCGCAGAACAGACCGTCACGCTCGGGCTTGAACGTGCGGTAATTGATGGTTTCGGGCTTCTTCACCTCGCCATAGGACCACGCGAGGATTTCCTCGGGGGACGCGAGCGAGATCTTGATTTCGTCGAACTGCCGCGGCTGGGCCAGCGGGTTCAACGGATTGGTGGCGAGTTCCTGGTTCATTTTCAATTCCTAATGAGGGGCGCGGGAGGGATGAGAGACGCGTAGGGGCCACGCATCCCGCGAGATTTCGCAGGATGCGGGGCCGGACGCGCTTACTCGTCCTCCTCCGCATCCAGGAGTTCCATGTTGAGGCCCAGACCCCGGACCTCTTTGACAAGAACGTTGAACGATTCCGGGACGCCTGCCTCGAAATTGTCCTCGCCCTTGACGATGCTTTCATAGACCTTGGTCCGGCCCGCCACGTCGTCCGACTTCACCGTCAGCATTTCCTGCAGGGTATAGGCGGCGCCATAGGCTTCCAGCGCCCAGACCTCCATCTCACCCAGACGCTGACCACCGAACTGCGCCTTACCACCCAGCGGCTGCTGGGTCACAAGCGAGTAGGGACCGGTCGAGCGCGCATGCATCTTGTCATCAACAAGGTGATGCAGCTTCAGGTAATACTTCACGCCGACGGTGACCGGGCGTGCAAAGGCCTCGCCGGTGCGGCCGTCATAGACGACCGACTGACCCGAAGTGTCGAAGCCCGCACGGCGCAGCGCGTCGTTCACGTCGCCTTCCTTGGCGCCGTCGAAGACCGGGGTGGCGATGGGAACGCCCGTGCGCACGGCATTGGCGTGTTCCAGCAGCTGTTCGTCCGCCATGCCCTCGAAGGTCTGGGCATACATCTCGTCGCCGTAACCGTTCTTCATGGCATCGCGCACGCCGGCCATATCGCCCGACCCGTTGCGGAAGGCTTCCAGCGCCTCGTCGATCTTGATCCCCAGACCGCGCGCGGCCCAGCCCATATGGGTTTCCAGGATCTGACCGACATTCATGCGCGAGGGCACGCCCAGCGGGTTCAGCACGATATCGACGGCGGTGCCGTCAGCCAGGAAGGGCATGTCTTCGATCGGAACGACCTTGGACACCACACCCTTGTTGCCGTGACGACCGGCCATCTTGTCGCCGGCCTGCAGCTTGCGCTTCACCGCGACGAAGACCTTGACCATCTTCATCACGCCCGGAGGCAGGTCGTCGCCCTGACGGACCTTCTCGACCTTGTCCTCGAAGCGGGCCTCAAGGGCCTTCTTCTGGGCGTTGAACTGGTCGTGCAGCGCCTCGACCTCCTTGGCGGTGTCCTCGTCGCCGATGGCCAACTGCCACCACAGCCCGCGCGAGATCGAGCCGAGCAGATCGTCATCGACGGTGCTGTTCGCCTTGATGCCCTTCGGACCCTTCACGGCGGTCTTGCCCGAGATCAGCGTCTTCAGGCGCGCATAGATGTTGCGCTCCAGAATCGCCAGCTCGTCGTCGCGGTCGCGCGACAGGCGTTCGACTTCTTCACGCTCGATCTGCAGCGCACGCTCGTCCTTGTCGACGCCGTGGCGGTTGAACACGCGGACCTCGACGATGGTGCCCGAAGCCCCCGGCGGCAGCCGCAGCGAGGTATCGCGCACGTCCGACGCCTTTTCGCCGAAGATGGCGCGCAGAAGCTTTTCTTCCGGCGTCATCGGGCTTTCGCCCTTGGGGGTGATCTTGCCCACAAGGATGTCGCCCGGACCGACCTCGGCGCCGATATAGACGATGCCAGCCTCGTCGAGGTTGCGCAGCGCTTCTTCGCCGACATTCGGGATGTCGCGGGTGATTTCTTCCGGCCCCAGCTTGGTATCGCGGGCGGCGACTTCGTATTCGTCGATATGGATCGAGGTATAGACGTCGTCGCGGTGGATCCGTTCGGAAATCAGCACCGAGTCTTCATAGTTGTAGCCGTTCCAGGGCATGAAGGCGACGATGACGTTCCGGCCGATGGCCAGTTCGCCCTGATCGGTCGAGGGACCGTCAGCGATCACCTGATCCTTCATCACCTTCTCGCCCACCTTCACCAGCGGACGCTGGTTGATGGTCGAGGACTGGTTCGAACGCTTGAACTTGCGCAGACGATAGATGTCCACGCCGGCATCGCCCGCGCCCAGATCCTCGGTGGCGCGCACAACGATCCGCTGCGCGTCGACCTGGTCGATGACACCGCCGCGGCGGGCCATGATGGCGGCGCCGGAATCGCGGGCCACCGTGGCTTCCATGCCGGTGCCGACGAAGGGCGCCTCGGCCCGCAGAAGCGGAACCGCCTGGCGCTGCATGTTGGCGCCCATCAGCGCGCGGTTGGCGTCGTCGTTCTCAAGGAACGGAATCAGCGCCGCGGCGACCGAGACCAGCTGCTTCGGCGACACGTCGATCAGATCGATCGCATCGACCGGGTTCAGCGTGAAGTCCCCGGCCTGACGGGTCGAGATCAGCTCGTCCACGAACTTACCGTCCGAATCCAGCGTCGCGTTGGCCTGCGCCACGGTGTGACGCATTTCCTCGGTCGCGGACATATAGACCACGTTGTCGGTCACCTGACCGTCCACCACCTTGCGGTAGGGGGTTTCGATGAAGCCGTATTTGTTCACGCGGGCGAAGGTGGCCAGCGAGTTGATGAGGCCGATGTTCTGGCCTTCCGGCGTTTCGATCGGGCACATCCGGCCATAATGGGTCGGGTGCACGTCGCGCACCTCGAAGCCTGCACGCTCACGCGTCAGACCGCCCGGCCCGAGCGCCGACAGACGACGCTTGTGGGTCACTTCCGACAGCGGGTTGGTCTGGTCCATGAACTGCGACAGCTGCGAGGAGCCGAAGAATTCACGCACCGCCGCCGCCGCCGGCTTGGCGTTGATCAGGTCCTGCGGCATCACCGTGTCGATCTCGACACCCGACATGCGTTCGCGGATGGCGCGTTCCATGCGCAGCAGGCCGACGCGATACTGATTCTCCATCAGCTCGCCGACCGAGCGCACCCGGCGGTTGCCGAGATGGTCGATATCGTCGATCTCGCCCTTGCCGTCGCGCAGTTCCACCAGGCCACGGATACAGGCCACGATGTCATCCGGGCGCAGCGTGCGCTGGGTGTCCGGCGCATCCAGATCCAGACGCATGTTCATCTTGACGCGGCCCACGGCGGACAGATCGTAACGCTCGCTGTCGAAGAACAGGCTGTCGAACATGGTCGAGGCCGCTTCCACGGTCGGCGGCTCGCCCGGCCGCATGACCCGGTAGATGTCCATCAGCGCCTGATCGCGGTTCATGTTCTTGTCGGCCGCCATCGTGTTGCGGATATAGGCGCCCACGTTGACGTTATCGATGTCCAGAACCGGGATCTCGGTGATGTCGTTGTCCAGCAGCGTCTTCAGCACGCCGCCCGACAGTTCGCCATCCTTGTTGTATTCGGCGGTGATCTCGTCGCCCGCTTCGGCATAGATGAAGCCGGTGGTGTCGTTGACGATATCCTTGGCCACGTAACGGCCGACGATCTGTTCGAACGGGACCAGCAGGTCGATGCTTTTCCCGCCTTCCAGCAGCTGCTTGACCTGACGGGGCGTGACCTTGTCGCCGGCCTTGGTGATGACTTCACCGGTCTCGGCGTTCACCAGATCGAAGGTCGGGCGCGAACCGCGCATGCGCTCGGGGAAGAAGCGCGTGACCCAGCCGCCCTCGACCCCTTTCTTCGCCCGACGCAGGGAGAAGGTCACAGTCTTGTAGAAGGCGTCCATGATGCCTTCCTGATCCATACCAAGCGCATAGAGCAGCGTCGTCACCGGCAGCTTCCGGCGGCGGTCGATGCGCGCGAAGACCAGGTCCTTGGCATCGAATTCGAAGTCCAGCCAGCTGCCGCGATAGGGAATGATGCGGCAGGCGAACAGCAGCTTGCCCGAGGAATGGGTCTTGCCGCGGTCGTGGTCATAGAACACGCCCGGCGAGCGGTGCATCTGCGACACGACCACCCGTTCGGTGCCGTTCACGATGAACGTCCCGTTCTGCGTCATCAGGGGCATATCGCCCATGAACACGTCCTGCTCCTTGATGTCCTTGACCGACTTGGCGCCGGTATTTTCGTCGACATCGAACACGATCAGGCGCAGGGTGACTTTCAGCGGCGCCGCATAGGTCATGTCGCGCTGCTGGCACTCGTCCACGTCGTATTTCGGCTTTTCCAGCTCGTATTTCACGAATTCCAGCGTCGCGGTCTCGTTGAAATCCTTGATCGGGAAGACCGACTGGAAAACACCCTGAATCCCCTCGCCGTCGGTGTGCTTGGCACCGTCGCCCGAGTTCAGGAACAGGTCATAAGAGGATTTCTGAACCTCGATGAGGTTCGGCATTTCAAGAACTTCGCGAATGTTGCCATAATTGCGCCGGATGCGCTTCTGGCCGACATAGGACTGCGCCATGGGGTCTTGCACCTTTCGTCTTGACGCGCACGCACCGTCGGGGCCCGGAGCGTGCGGTCTGCGAATGTCAGGGGTTCCAGCTCAATACCTGCCGCGCGTCCCACCGTGCGGCTCCCGAACCTGAACATGCCCTGAGGGAAGCTGATGCCATTTAGGCACTCAATCAGCGTCCTTCAAGACAGGTTCGGCAGGGACCGGGAAATTCCCGGACCCTGCCAATTTTCGAACCCAAAGGAACCGAGTTACTTCAGTTCAACCTTGGCGCCGGCTTCTTCCAGCTTTTTCTTCATGTCGTCGGCTTCGGCCTTCGACACGCCTTCTTTGACTTTGCCGCCGGCTTCGACCAGGTCCTTGGCTTCTTTCAGGCCCAGACCGGTGATGGCGCGCACTTCCTTGATCACGTTGATCTTGTTGGCGCCGGCGTCGGTCAGGACGACGTCGAATTCGGTCTTTTCTTCAGCGGCTTCGGCAGCACCAGCAGCCGGGCCAGCCATCATGACAGCGCCGCCGGCGGCGGGCTCGATGCCGTATTCATCCTTCAGGATGGTCTTCAGTTCCTGGGCTTCCAGCAGGGTCAGGCCCACGATTTCTTCGGCGAGTTTTTTCAGATCAGCCATTTTTCCGTTCTTTCCAGTTTAGTTTTCCAACGTCGGACATCAGCCACACGTCGGGAATGGGTTGCATCAGGCAGCTTCGCGCTCTTCGAGCGTCGTGAGGATGCCCGCGATGTTCGAAGCAGGTGCGCCAATCGCACCGGCGATGTTGGAAGCAGGTGCGCCAATGCTGGCCACGATCGAAGCGATAAGCTCCTCGCGCGACGGCATGGCGGCAACGGCTTTCACACCGGCCGGATCAAGCGCCGTGTCGCCCATGGCACCGCCCAGGATCACGAACTTGTCGTTATCCTTGGCGTATTTATCGGCGATCCGGGCAGCAGCCACGGGATCTTCCGAATAGGACAGCACGGTCATACCCGTCAGGTAATCGGCGATGCTTGCGCAAGGCTTACCTTCCAGGGCGATCTTGGCGAGCCTGTTCTTGGCAACGCGAACGGACCCGCCTTCAGCGCGCATGCGCGCACGGAGGTCCTGCATTTGTGCAACCGTCATCCCTTCGTAGCGGGCAACCACCACGACGCCAGAGCCATCAAAGATCTGGCCGAGTTCTTCGACCACCTGTTCTTTTTGCGCTCTATCCACGGTTTACTCCAAGTTTGGGGGCCAAAGCCCCCGGCTCTCACTTCCCCCCGGCTTCAGGAAGCCAAGGGCCGGGTCCGTCGACGATGGACCCGAGATCACCCGAGGAGAGCCCCGGAAAAATGGTCTCGATTTCCATCTCGGGAAGGACATTAAGCCGCAAGCGGCACCCTCCGTCTCGGACAGGAACAGGCTGACGAAACGAATCGCCCGTCCGCCTGAAGCGCTTCACTTAAGCCTTGAAGGAGACGAATGCAACAGCTCGCTGGGCAGGCGTTCGATTAACGCTCGGAATCCGCCCCGCGCGGTGCTTTTCTTGCCGGTTGGGCCATGTTAGGCCGGGATAAGGACCTTATGAAGCAGGGCGCCCCCATGTCAACGACCCGCATATTCGGGTATATGCGATTTTCCTATCTCGGCCGCAGCGATGTCAGGCTCGCGCGGCAGCATGACGATCTCGAATACCGCAAAAGCGTGCTCTATACCCCCGAGCGGCTTGAGGAGCGGTTCTATTTCTTCGAAAAGATCTGCCTGCCCTCGCTGAAATGGCAAAGCGATCAGGATTTCCGCTTCGCGATCTTCACCTCGCCCGAACTGCCCGAACCCTATCAGCAACGTCTGAAGCAGGCGACCCAGGCCATCCCGCAGATCGAGATCGTCTATGACACGGCGCCGCATATCAACGATGCCATCCACCCCTGGATGGCCCGGCAGGACAGCGTGCAGGCCGACCGGACCCTGCATTTCCGGCTGGATGACGACGATGCCTTGTCGACCGATTTCGTGGCCACCCTGCATGAGCATATGGACCGCGTCCCCCAGAATTCCATCATCAGCCGCCCGACCGGCCTGTTTCTGATGGACGGCGCAGATGGCCCGCATCTGCTGGCCAAGTTCGAGCCCTATATCGCCATCGGCTTCGCCATCGTGAACGGGCCGGGACATATCCGAAATCCCTATGCGCTGATGCATCGCGGCCATCATCGGATGTTCCCCTCGCTGAACCTGCCCTGGCCGTTGGCCTATATCCACACCGCGCATCTCCAGTCCGACACGATTGCAGCACAGAACAAGAAGCTCGCCGAGGCCAAGGCCGATCACGAATACCGCTTCGGCGACCGCAAGCGCAGGTTCCTGCAGGCCGTGCGCGCCGGCTTCAACGACCTGCGCCCCGAACATTTCACCCGCATCATCCAGAACGCCCCGTCCCTGTCGGCGCCGCCAGCACCGGACGCGTCCTCAACGGAAAAAGCCCCGGTCTGAGACCGGGGCTTCCTGTTTCTGCAGCGCGCGCGGATTACTGCGCGGCGACCGCGTCGGCCACGTCGATCGACACGCCCGGACCCATGGTCGAGCTGATCGAGACCTTCTTGACATAGGTGCCCTTGGCACCGGTCGGCTTGGCGCGGTTCACGGCCTCGACGAAAGCGCGGACGTTTTCGGCGATCTTGTCGGCGTCGAAGCTGACCTTGCCGATGCCGGCATGGACGACACCGGCCTTTTCGGCCTTGAACTGGACCTCACCGCCCTTGGCGGCGGCAACGGCTTGCGCCACGTCCATGGTCACGGTGCCGACCTTGGGGTTCGGCATCAGGTTGCGCGGGCCGAGGATCTTGCCCAGACGGCCGACCAGCGGCATCATGTCCGGGGTGGCGATGACGCGATCGAAGTCGAGCTTGCCGCCCTGGATCGATTCCAGCAGGTCTTCCGCACCGACGACTTCCGCCCCGGCGGCCTTGGCTTCATCAGCCTTGGGGCCACGGGCGAACACGGCGACGCGAACGTCCTTGCCGGTGCCGGCGGGCAACTGGACCACGCCGCGGACCATCTGGTCGGCATGGCGCGGGTCAACACCCAGGTTCATCGCGATTTCGATGGTCTCATCGAATTTCGCCGAGGCGGCTTCCTTCACCAGCTTGACGGCGTCCGCAACGCTCAGGTTGGCTTTGCCTTCGAAGGCAGCACGAGCCGCAGCTTTTTTCTTTGCAATCTTCGCCATGGCTCAGCCTTTCACCTCGATACCGATCGAACGGGCCGAACCGGCGATGATCTTCATCGCTTCCTCGACGCTGTTCGCGGACAGGTCTTTCATCTTCAGCTCGGCGATTTCGCGAACCTGCTTGCTGGTCACGGTGCCGGCGGTCGTGCGACCGGGCTTTTCCGAGCCCTTGGCGCGGTTGCGCTTGCCCTGCGGCTTCAGGCCGGCGGCCTGCTTCAGCAGATAGGACGCGGGCGAGGTCTTGGTCTCGAAGGTGAACGACTTGTCGGCGTAATAGGTGATCACGACCGGAACAGGCGAACCCTTGACCATTTCCTGCGTCTTGGCGTTGAAGGCCTTGCAGAATTCCATGATGTTGATGCCGCGCTGACCCAGTGCAGGGCCGACCGGCGGCGAAGGCGTAGCTTCCTGCGCCTTGATTTGCAGCTTCAGCTGCCCGACTACTTTCTTGGCCATCTGGCCCTCTCCTTATCATCGTGCCCGACCGACATGGTCAGGCCCAGACTTAGTGGTCCGGCCGGGTGGATGCCCGGACCTCCCACGACATCACGTCAGGCGGTTTTCGACACCTGCGTGAATTCCAGTTCGACCGGCGTCGGCCGGCCGAAGATCGACACCGTGACCTTGATGCGGTTGGCGGCGTCGTCGACTTCTTCCACGGTGCCCGAGAAGCCTTCGAACGGGCCATCGGTCACGTTCACCGTCTCGCCGATGTCGAAACGGATCAGGTTGCGCGGCGCAACCTCGGCCCCGCCCTCACCGGTGCGGTGCAGGATCAGGTTCACCTCGTCGTCGCGCATGGGCGAGGGCTTGCCCTGCTGGCCCAGAAACCCGGTCACCCGGTTGATCGAGTTGACCAGGTGATAGGTGCGGTCGTTCAGCTCCATCCGCACCAGCACATAGCCGGGCATGAAGCGGCGCTCGGAGGTGACCTTCTTGCCGCGCCGGATCTCGATCACCTCCTCGGTGGGGACCAGCACTTCGTCGATCTGGTCTTCCAGCGCCTTTTCGACCACGGCCTGACGGATCGCCTCGGCGACCTTCTTTTCGAAGTTCGACAGGACGCTGACCGAATACCAACGTTTTGCCATGTTCCGATCGACCTCTGATTCGTCGGACGGCCAGGCCGTCCGGATGATTCTGTTCAGCCCGAAAATGAAACCGGCGCGCAACGAATCGTGCACGCCGTCATCCGGACCGTCCGCGCGGGGATACAGCCGCCCGGTCCTGAATGCAACCCCGTCAGCCGGTGAGGCCGACCAGCCACGCCAGACCGGTCCGAATGGCCAGGTCGACAAGGAAGAAGAAGATCGAGGCCAGCGTGGCCATGATGAAGACCATGATGGTGGTCGTCACCACTTCGCGCCGGGTGGGCCAGCTGATCTTGGCGGCCTCGGCGCGGACCTGGGAAAGAAACTGGACGGGATTGGCCATGGATATCCTCGGTGTTGCAGCCGGTCAGATAAACCGAAGCGCGGGGGGTTTCAAGCCACCGCAAACGCGCCGCGCCCACCCCCATACAGCAATCGCGCGACCCTTGCGGAGGGAGAAGACGGGAAAGGAGAGTCCGGCGACGGGGCGCCTGTGGCGCTGTCTGATGCGGCTGGCAGGGGTTGGGGGACTCGAACCCACGACCCTCGGTTTTGGAGACCGATGCTCTACCAACTGAGCTAAACCCCTAAGCCGCGGCGCCTGATTAGTGCGGTTTTCCGCAGGGCGCAAGGGGAGAACGCATCGCGACAGGAAAGCGTCGCGATGCGCAGGGATTACTCGGCCGCGTCGACCTTGCCCGCAACCTCGTCGGCATCATCAGCAACCAGAAAGCCGCCCGACTGCCGCGCCCAGAGCCGGGAATAAATCCCGTTCGCCGCCAGCAATTCGGCATGGGTGCCCTGTTCGGCGATTCGGCCCTGATCGAGCACGATCAGCCGGTCCATGGCCGCGATGGTCGACAGCCGATGCGCGATGGCGATCACTGTCTTGCCTTCCATCAGCAGGTCCAGACGCGACTGGATGGCCGCCTCGGCCTCGCTGTCGAGCGCCGAAGTCGCCTCGTCCAGCACGAGGATCGGCGCATCCTTCAGCGCCACCCGCGCAATCGCGATCCGCTGGCGCTGACCGCCCGACAGCTTGACGCCGCGCTCACCGACATGAGCTTCCAGCCCGCGCCGGCCGTGGCTGTCGGCCAGATCGGGGACGAAGCCCTGCGCCTCCGCCAGGAAGACGGCGCGCTCGATCTCCTCCTCGGAGGCATCGGGGCGACCGTAGGCGATGTTGTCGCGTACGGAACGGTGCAGCAGGCTGCTGTCCTGCGTCACCACCCCGATGGCGGCCCGCAGGCTGTCCTGCGTCACCCTGGACACGTCCTGCCCATCGATGGTGATGGTCCCGCTTTCAACATCGTGGAAGCGCAGCAGCAGGTTCACCAGTGTCGATTTTCCCGCCCCCGACCGGCCGATCAGGCCGACCCGCTCGCCCGGCGCGATATGCAGGGTCAGGTCGTCCAGCACCGCCAGCGGACGGTCGGCCTCGTCGGCGCCATAGCGGAAGGTCACGTTGTCGAAGCGCACCGCGCCCGGCCCCGCCACCAGCGGCCTGGCGCCCGGCGCATCCTGCACCATGCGCGGGATCGCCAGCGACGAAATTCCGTCGCGCACGGTGCCGACATTTTCAAACAGCGCCGCGAATTCCCACATGATCCAATGTGACATGTTGTTCAGCCGCAGCGCCAGCGGCACCGCCACCGCAACTGCGCCGACGCTGACCAGTCCGCGCGTCCACAGCATCAGGCCCACACCAGTAACGGCGGCCACCAGCAACACATTCATCGTCGTCAGCAGCACGTCCTGCAGGGCCGACAGCCGCATCTGGCGGTAAACCGTCTGCAGGAAGCCGTCCATGCCTGCGCGCATCCAGCGCTCCTCGCGGTCGGAATGCGAGAACAGCTTGACGGTGGCGATATTGGTATAGCTGTCGACCACCTGCCCCGTCATCGCCGAGCGCGCATCCGCCTGTTCCTGCGCCACCCTGCCCAGACGCGGCACGATCTGCCACAGCATGATCCCGTAGGCGATCCCCCAGGCCACGAAGGGCAGCGCCAGCCGCCAGTCCTGACTGGCCGCCAGCGCCAGCGCGCCGAGGAAATAGATGATGACATAGGATGCCACATCCATGATCTTCATCGCCACTTCGCGCACCGCCAGCGCCGTCTGCATCAGCCGCTGCGCGATCCGGCCGGCGAACTCGTCCTGAAAATAGCCGACCGACTGGCGCAGCAGGTAGCGATGCGCCTGCCAGCGGATGCGCTGCGGGAAATTGCCAAGCAGGGTCTGGTGCATGATAAGGCTACCAAGCGCGCCCAGACCCGGAAACACCACCAGCAGCACGAAGGCCATGATCGCCAGCCGTGTGCCCTCGACCTGCCAGAACTGGTCGCGGGGGGTGTCGGACAGGCGGTTCACCAGATCGCCGAGATAGCCGAACAGCGACAGTTCGATCATCGCGATCAGACCCGAGATCAGCGCCAGCATCACCAGCCACGGCAGCGCGCCGCGCGAATAGTGCAGCAGAAAACCCCAGAAGCTGCGCGGGGGCATGCGTGGCGGCTCGACCGGATAGGGATCGAGCCGGCTTTCAAACCAGCGAAACATCATTCACCTCGTTCAGCGGGCCCGGCGCGTGCCGGGGTCTTTCACGTCAGTCATGCCGCGCTCGGGCGGCGAGAGCTTCCAGCGCGTCCAGATCGGCGGCCGCCAGCGCCGGAATCGCGGCCTCGATCCGGTCGAGCGGCCAATCCCACCAGCCGAGCGCCATGAGCCGGGCAATCCTGGCCGAGTCAAAGCGTCGTCGGATCACCCGGCCGGGATTGCCGGCGACCACCGCGTAATCAGGCACCTCGCCGCCGACGACGGCGCCCGCGCCGATGATTGCACCGCTGCCGATCCGGGCGCCGGGCAGGATCACCGCCCCGTCCCCGATCCAGACATCATGGCCGATCACGGTGTCGCGCAGCCCGCCCAGCTGATCGACATAGGCACGCAGCCGCGACGGATCAAAGATCGCGAACGGATAGGTTGAGATTCCCCGCATCGGATGGTTGGCGGAATCGGTGATGATCCGCACGCCATGGGCGATCTGGCAGAAGCGCCCGATCACCAGCCGTTCGGGCGCCCCCGGATAAAGATAGGGCACCAGCCGCGCCGCCCAATCCTGCGGCGGATCGAAGCTGCTGGCATAGGTGAAATCGCCGATCTCGATATTGGGATGGGCGATCACCCGATTCAGATGCACCAGCCCGGTATTGAGCTGGCCATTCGGAAGATGCATGGGATGGGGCAAGGCCGCATCAAGAACAGTCTCTTTCATGGAAAATCCTTTCAAATCCGTCCGGTAAGGGGGTCAGATTTGCGGGCGATCCATGGCGACAACTCCTTCTGCTGGCTGCAGACTAGCGTAGAGTGGCCCGAAGGGCAAGATACGGCCTGCCTGCCCTCAGGCCGCACCGTGGAAGACAGCCTCGATATTGTTGCCGTCGGGGTCCAGCACGAAGGCCGCGTAATAGCCGGGGCTGTATTCCGGGCGCGGCCCCGGCGCACCGTTGTCACGGCCCCCCGCCGCCATCGCCGCCTTGTGGAAGGCGTCAACCGCCGCCTGATCGGCGGCCGAGAAAGCGACGTGGCAGCCCGTCGTCGGGGCCTTGCCGGTGCCGATCCAGAAGAACGGATTGCCGTCGCGCCCGAGGCCCAGATGCGCGCCGTGGCCGCCGGTCATCTCCTCGGTCACCTCCATCACGATGCCGATCCCCAGCGGCCGCAGCGCCGCCAGATAAAAGGCCCGCGCCTTGTCCAGATCCGTCACCGACAATCCGATATGGTCAATCATGTGATACTCCTGTCATTGAACCCCCGGAATGATGGCTCTGCGCTGCTGACAGTTCGCGTCAGCAGAATGCCGTCCGCGCTGCACCGCGCGCAGCGACGGCGGGCTGCCCCCGCACGCGTCTCGTGCCGAAGAACCGCCGCCCCGCGCGACAGCCACGGGCTGCCAGCGCCAGCAGCACGCACGGGTAAGTGCCGATATGACGACCGTCGATCATTGCGCCGAAGCGCAGGCCCGATAACGGCAGCATCCCCAAAGCCTCCCCGGTCCTGCACGACCACGAAAGCAGCGTGAAGCCGTCCTGATCCTCCGGGGCTCCAGCCGCATCGTCATTATGTTTGGCGCAAAACCAGAAGGTCTGTGGAACGGGATGCGGATGACGGGTGCTGCCGCCCCGCCGCAACGCAAAAAGGCCGCCCTGTCGGGCGGCCTTTCCATCCTGATCTCCGCGGGCCCGAGGGCCGGGGATCACTTGATGATTTTCGACACCACGCCGGCGCCGACCGTGCGGCCGCCTTCGCGGATGGCGAAGCGCAGCTTTTCTTCCATCGCGATCGGGGCGATCAGCTCGACCTCGAACTTCAGGTTGTCGCCCGGCATCACCATTTCCGTGCCTTCCGGCAGCTTCACCGTCCCGGTCACGTCCGTGGTGCGGAAGTAGAACTGCGGGCGGTAGTTGGCGAAGAACGGCGTGTGGCGGCCGCCTTCTTCCTTGGTCAGGATATAGGCCTCGGCTTCGAAGGTGGTGTGCGGGGTCACCGATTTCGGCTTCACCAGAACCTGGCCACGCTCGACGCCGTCACGGTCGATGCCGCGCAGCAGGACGCCGACGTTGTCGCCAGCCTCCCCGCGGTCCAGCAGCTTGCGGAACATTTCCACGCCGGTGCAGGTGGTCTTCTTGGTGTCGCGGATGCCCACGATTTCCAGTTCGTCGCCGACGTTCACCGCGCCGCGCTCGATCCGGCCGGTCACAACCGTGCCGCGGCCCGAGATCGAGAACACGTCTTCGATCGGCAGCAGGAACGGCTGGTCCACGGCGCGCTCGGGCGTCGGGATGTAGTTGTCAACGGCTTCGATCAGCGCCTTGATCGAGTTCTCGCCGATCTCCGGGTCACGGCCTTCCAGCGCCGCCAGAGCCGAGCCCTTGATGATCGGAATGTCGTCGCCGGGATAGTCGTACGAGCTCAGCAGCTCGCGCACTTCCATCTCGACCAGTTCCAGCAGTTCCTCGTCATCCACCTGGTCGACCTTGTTCAGGTAGACGACCATGTAGGGAATGCCGACCTGACGGCCCAGCAGGATGTGCTCGCGCGTCTGCGGCATCGGGCCGTCGGCCGCGTTCACCACCAGGATCGCGCCGTCCATCTGCGCCGCGCCGGTGATCATGTTCTTCACATAGTCGGCGTGGCCGGGGCAGTCCACATGGGCATAGTGACGGGTCGGCGACTCGTATTCCACATGCGCCGTCGAAATGGTGATCCCGCGGGCCTTCTCTTCCGGCGCGCCATCAATCTGGTCATAGGCACGGAATTCGCCGAAATACTTCGTGATCGCCGCCGTCAGCGTCGTCTTGCCGTGGTCAACGTGACCGATCGTCCCGATGTTGACGTGCGGTTTCGTCCGTTCAAACTTAGCTTTTGCCAT
>NZ_JACEMU010000016.1 GCF_013868135.1 Paracoccus sp. S1E-3 | reverse complement strand
CCTCTTGCGGCTTTGTTTTTGTCGTCCTAGATAGCCGCTCACCGAAACGGACTGGCGGGAACGCTGGGAGGGATCGGGGGGCCTTTGGGGGTCACGGAAGAAAAAGTTGAGATTGTGTCTTGACGGATTTGGATGTGGTTCTTAAGTAGGGCTTCTGCTTCGGGAACGGGGCGACAATCTTTGGAGCATCGGCTTTGACGGCGCCGGAAGTAAGGGCGCGGTTGGGGTTGTTTTGCTTCGCTGCTATTTGACATTGTGACGTATACTTGAAGAGATATGCGGGCGGTTTGGTCGATACGACCGGAAGACCTGTATATCGGCCTACTAGGGGCTTGCCCCGATGATGTAGGTGTCAGCTTCACTGTTTGGCGGTTCTACGGAAGTAGGAACGACAAGCAGAAGCATCCTTCCTTCAGGGGAAGGATGATGTGCAAGGTCTTTCTGTCAAGGACATCTTCGGATGTTTCAACTTGAGAGTTTGATCCTGGCTCAGAACGAACGCTGGCGGCAGGCCTAACACATGCAAGTCGAGCGGGACCTTCGGGTCCAGCGGCGGACGGGTGAGTAACGCGTGGGAATATGCCCTTTTCTACGGAATAGCCTCGGGAAACTGAGAGTAATACCGTATACGCCCTTCGGGGGAAAGATTTATCGGAGAAGGATTAGCCCGCGTTGGATTAGGTAGTTGGTGGGGTAATGGCCTACCAAGCCTACGATCCATAGCTGGTTTGAGAGGATGATCAGCCACACTGGGACTGAGACACGGCCCAGACTCCTACGGGAGGCAGCAGTGGGGAATCTTAGACAATGGGGGCAACCCTGATCTAGCCATGCCGCGTGAGTGATGAAGGCCTTAGGGTTGTAAAGCTCTTTCAGCTGGGAAGATAATGACGGTACCAGCAGAAGAAGCCCCGGCTAACTCCGTGCCAGCAGCCGCGGTAATACGGAGGGGGCTAGCGTTGTTCGGAATTACTGGGCGTAAAGCGCACGTAGGCGGACTGGAAAGTTGGAGGTGAAATCCCAGGGCTCAACCTTGGAACTGCCTTCAAAACTATCAGTCTGGAGTTCGAGAGAGGTGAGTGGAATTCCGAGTGTAGAGGTGAAATTCGTAGATATTCGGAGGAACACCAGTGGCGAAGGCGGCTCACTGGCTCGATACTGACGCTGAGGTGCGAAAGTGTGGGGAGCAAACAGGATTAGATACCCTGGTAGTCCACACCGTAAACGATGAATGCCAGTCGTCGGGCAGTATACTGTTCGGTGACACACCTAACGGATTAAGCATTCCGCCTGGGGAGTACGGTCGCAAGATTAAAACTCAAAGGAATTGACGGGGGCCCGCACAAGCGGTGGAGCATGTGGTTTAATTCGAAGCAACGCGCAGAACCTTACCAACCCTTGACATCCCAGGACCGCGCCAGAGATGGCGTTTTCTCGTAAGAGACCTGGAGACAGGTGCTGCATGGCTGTCGTCAGCTCGTGTCGTGAGATGTTCGGTTAAGTCCGGCAACGAGCGCAACCCACGTCCCCAGTTGCCAGCATTCAGTTGGGCACTCTGTGGAAACTGCCGATGATAAGTCGGAGGAAGGTGTGGATGACGTCAAGTCCTCATGGCCCTTACGGGTTGGGCTACACACGTGCTACAATGGTGGTGACAGTGGGTTAATCCCCAAAAGCCATCTCAGTTCGGATTGGGGTCTGCAACTCGACCCCATGAAGTTGGAATCGCTAGTAATCGCGGAACAGCATGCCGCGGTGAATACGTTCCCGGGCCTTGTACACACCGCCCGTCACACCATGGGAGTTGGTTCTACCCGACGGCCGTGCGCTAACCTTTTGGAGGCAGCGGACCACGGTAGGATCAGCGACTGGGGTGAAGTCGTAACAAGGTAGCCGTAGGGGAACCTGCGGCTGGATCACCTCCTTTCTAAGGAAGCTTCTGGCAGGGCTGCTTGCAGCGCTCGTGAAGCGACTTAGCAGATCGGCACTCAGCCGATCCCATACGGCCAGGCCGTCCTCATATCTCTTCAGGTTCATCAATGTCAGGCCTGCCGGTCTGGAATGGGTCGGTAGCTCAGGTGGTTAGAGCGCACGCCTGATAAGCGTGAGGTCGGAGGTTCAAGTCCTCCTCGACCCACCACTCGGCTCCGCCTCGTGGTGGATCTCGTCGGAGTTCTTGATTGTGCGCCCTCGGATCTGGGATCCTGCGGGCGAGACGAGGCTCGACCCACCATCGCCTGCATCAGCGGGGCCTTAGCTCAGTTGGTAGAGCGCCTGCTTTGCAAGCAGGATGTCAACGGTTCGAATCCGTTAGGCTCCACCATCATCTTCCGATTTGACCGGAAAGCGGTTTCTGCTTTCCCGTCCAATCGGACGTCAGCTTCCTTCGGGAAGCGTTTACATCGTTCAGAGAGATAATCAGCGTTGTCGGCTGTACCCGAGTGTGGGTGCGGTGATCTTCGGATCAAACGATGACGTTGTCCAAGTCAAGTACACTAACCAAGTGTTTCTTCATGTAAGGAACACAGCTTCTTCCGGATGGAAGGAGCGGGAAAGTACATGCTTTTGATCGGAAGCGACGCCGCGTTTTACAAAGGGGCGCGGTGACGGACTGCGGTCTGTCTTCTTCCGGATCAAATCAAGCGCGATAAGGGCGTTTGGTGGATGCCTAGGCAGCAAGAGGCGATGAAGGACGTGATACTCTGCGTTAAGCCATGGGGAGCTGAGAATAAGCTTTGATCCATGGATCTCCGAATGGGGCAACCCACCTGACAGTTTGTTATTGTTATCTTCGGGTAATCAATAACGGGCTGAACCAGGTATCTTCAACCTGAATACATAGGGTTTTAGAAGCGAACCCGGGGAACTGAAACATCTAAGTACCCGGAGGAAAGGAAATCAACAGATACTCCCCCAGTAGCGGCGAGCGAACGGGGACCAGCCGAGCCATGAGAATGACCGGAATGTGCTGGAAAGCACAGCCAGAGCGGGTGACAGCCCCGTATGGGAAGTTCGATTGGACGTATTAAGTAGGGCGGGACACGTGAAATCCTGTCTGAAGATCGGGGGACCACCCTCGAAGGCTAAGTACTCCTTGCTGACCGATAGCGAACCAGTACCGTGAGGGAAAGGTGAAAAGCACCCCGACGAGGGGAGTGAAACAGTTTCTGAAACCGGACGCCTACAAGCAGTCGGAGCCGCCTTGAGCGGTGACGGCGTACCTTTTGTATAATGGGTCAACGACTTGGTCTATCTGGCAAGCTTAAGCCGTTAGGTGTAGGCGCAGCGAAAGCGAGTGTTAAATGCGCGACTTCAGTCAGATGGATCAGACCCGAAACCGAGTGATCTAGCCATGTGCAGGATGAAGGTTGGGTAACACCAACTGGAGGTCCGAACCCACACCTGTTGAAAAAGGTCGGGATGACGTGTGGCTAGGGGTGAAAGGCCAATCAAACTCGGAGATAGCTGGTTCTCCGCGAAAGCTATTTAGGTAGCGCCTCGGACGTATCCTCCTGGGGGTAGAGCACTGCATGGATGATGGGGGCCCACAGCCTTACTGAGTCTAAGCAAACTCCGAATACCAGGAAGGACTATCCGGGAGACACACGGCGGGTGCTAACGTCCGTCGTGGAGAGGGAAACAACCCTGACCAACAGCTAAGGCCCCCAATTCGTGGCTAAGTGGGAAAGCATGTGAGACTTCCAAAACAACCAGGAGGTTGGCTTAGAAGCAGCCATCCTTTAAAGATAGCGTAACAGCTCACTGGTCTAATCAAGAGGTCTTGCGGCGAAGATGTAACGGGGCTCAAGCCACGAGCCGAAGCTTTGGGTGTGCACATCTGTGCACGCGGTAGCGGAGCGTTCTGTGATAGAGAACGCTGCCTCTTTTGTTCCTTCGGGATCAACGGAGGCATTGTTCTGACTGTGAAGCCGGGCCGTAAGGCATCCGGTGGAGTGATCAGAAGTGAGAATGTTGACATGAGTAGCGACAAACAGGGTGAGAGACCCTGTCGCCGAAAGTCCAAGGGTTCCTGCTTAAAGCTAATCTGAGCAGGGTAAGCCGGCCCCTAAGGCGAGGCCGAAAGGCGTAGTCGATGGGAACCAGGTTAATATTCCTGGGCCAGGAGATGGTGACGGATCGCAGGTGTAGTGAGGTCTTATCGGATTGACCTTGCTGCTGAGCGGTTCCTGGAAACAGCCCTCCATGAGACCGTACCCTAAACCGACACAGGTGGACTGGTAGAGAATACCAAGGCGCTTGAGAGAACCACATTTAAGGAACTCGGCAAAATACCTCCGTAAGTTCGCGAGAAGGAGGCCCCGTTGGCAGGCAACTGTTGGCGGGGGGCACAAACCAGGGGGTGGCGACTGTTTACTAAAAACACAGGGCTCTGCGAAGTCGCAAGACGACGTATAGGGTCTGACGCCTGCCCGGTGCCGGAAGGTTAAAAGGAGATGTGCAAGCATTGAATTGAAGCCCCGGTAAACGGCGGCCGTAACTATAACGGTCCTAAGGTAGCGAAATTCCTTGTCGGGTAAGTTCCGACCTGCACGAATGGCGTAACGACTTCCCCGCTGTCTCAAATGTGGACTCAGCGAAATTGAATTGTCTGTGAAGATGCAGACTTCCCGCGGTTAGACGGAAAGACCCCATGCACCTTTACTATAGCTTCGCACTGGCATCAGGATTGTGATGTGCAGGATAGGCGGTAGGCTTTGAAACGGGGACGCCAGTTCCCGTGGAGCCATCCTTGAGATACCGCCCTTCGCACTCTTGATGTCTAACCGCGGCCCGTTATCCGGGTCCGGGACCCTGCGTGGTGGGTAGTTTGACTGGGGCGGTCGCCTCCTAAAGAGTAACGGAGGCGCGCGAAGGTTGGCTCAGAGCGGTCGGAAATCGCTCGTTGAGTGCAATGGCAGAAGCCAGCCTGACTGCGAGACTGACAAGTCGAGCAGAGTCGAAAGACGGCCATAGTGATCCGGTGGTCCCGAGTGGAAGGGCCATCGCTCAACGGATAAAAGGTACGCTGGGGATAACAGGCTGATGATGCCCAAGAGTCCATATCGACGGCATCGTTTGGCACCTCGATGTCGGCTCATCTCATCCTGGGGCTGGAGCAGGTCCCAAGGGTACGGCTGTTCGCCGTTTAAAGAGGTACGTGAGCTGGGTTTAGAACGTCGTGAGACAGTTCGGTCCCTATCTGCCGTGGGTGTAGGATACTTGAGAGGAGTTGCCCCTAGTACGAGAGGACCGGGGTGAACGTTCCACTGGTGGACCAGTTGTCGTGCCAACGGCAGTGCTGGGTAGCTATGAACGGACAGGATAAACGCTGAAGGCATCTAAGCGTGAAGCCCCCCTCAAAACCAGGTATCCCTTGAGAGCCGTGGAAGACCACCACGTCGATAGGCCGGAGATGTAAGCGCAGCAATGCGTTCAGTTGACCGGTACTAATGGCTCGACAGGCTTGATTTGATCCGGAAGTGGCCAGATCTGACACAGATCCCCGCTTCCAAAAGCATCCTTGGACAACTTACGGACCGCAAGGTCCGCAACGCTGAGCGTTTCTTATCTGATCTGGTGGACATAGCACGAGCGAAACACCCGATCCCATCCCGAACTCGGCCGTTAAGCGCCGTTGCGCCAATGGTACTGCGTCTCAAGACGTGGGAGAGTAGGTCACCGCCAGATCTGATAAGAAACGCAGCTCTCGAACGATCCAGATCATCGCGCCAACCCAACAATCGGCGCAGCCGCGCAACAGATCGCGCAGAATGGCGCGGGGTAGAGCAGCCCGGTAGCTCGTCAGGCTCATAACCTGAAGGTCACAGGTTCAAATCCTGTCCCCGCAACCAAAAAATCCAACACTATCAAAGACTTCAAAGCCGAGCGCTTCGCTCGGCTTTCGTCGTTCCAAATTCTTGTCAACACCTGGTCAACGTTTTACGAGCCCCCCATCGACGGTGCGGATAATCGTCGCCCGAGCCACCCTTCACTTCGGAAGATCCTCCCGAAACCGGTCCATCTGGTGCATCCGCTCGTGCAGGATCGTCACGATGCCGACGTCCCCGTTCGACAGACGCCGCCAGTACACGAAATGATGGAGATGCCGGAAGTAGAAGCCTTCGACCCCGAACTCAGCCGGAATGGGCCGTGACGCGACGCCATGGCTTTCGATCTGGCCGAACGCCGCGAAGAGCTCGGTGATGTAACGTTCCGCTTGCTCAATGCCCCAGCGGTCGCGGGTGTAGCGGTAGATCTCGTCCAGCCGCAGCGATGCGGCCTCCTGGACGCGGATGGCCACGATGTCAGCCCCGGTTCCGGGCGATGACCTCGGCAGCGGTCAACGGTCGATAGCTTTCTTCTGGTGCTGCGAAGGCGCGCGTCAGTTCCGCCTTCAGACGATCAAACGCCTCCCGCTCCGCCCTCTCCTTGTCGCGCCGGATCAGGTCGCGGACGTATTCGCTGATGTTCTCGTAGGAACCGTTCTCGCCGACGTTCGACGCCACGAACTCGCTCAGCGCACCGCTGATGCGGACAGTCATCGTCGTGGTCTGGGACATAGTGGCCTCCGTCTGGTTGTATTCAAGATAAGCAATAATGAAGACGGGAGCAAGACGCAGTCCGAACCGAAGCAGGGAACCAGCCCGTCCGGGAAAGCCTGGCCGTCAAGATGCTATGACGGTGGAATATTTTCGCCACCCACGCAAAAGTAGTAAGCTCTGCGTGCGAAGTTGCTTCCGTAGAAGTTCCTGGAAGCGCTCGTTTGTGGCGCGATGCGAAAAAACCCGATATCTAGGGGCTATCAGGGCGGACGCAGCGAAGTGCCATCGAAAGTCCGTCCAGGTTGGCGGCAATGCCCTTGTCAGTTCGGCTTCTGCTTCAAAGGTAGGTAAAGCATGGTTCAGGAGCTGAAGCTCTTTTTCACAGATTACCCTCGGCAGATCCTCGAAATGCAGGGGATGAGTCCAGCCGAGTTGCCTGCGGGCCTGATGGATCAGTTATTGGACTATCGGGAGCGCTCTCTCGCCATCCTTGATGACGCCCAGGTCTTCCGGATCGATATCGATGCCTACTGGATGATGAGCGAGCTAGTGAACGAGATGAAGCGGGAAGGGCTGGACGAGCTATTCTCTCAGGTTCAGCTGCCATTTCCGACCATGATTATCATGCCACCTCTCCTGGGGACGGATGGGATCATGCGACAGAATGACGGCTCGGTCTTCGGGCTCGTCGCGCAGGTCGGGGAAGAGATCTACACTCAGCGTTTCGCCATTCGCCAAAACACCGTCGGCCCAAGCGCCTGCTGCATGATCACCAAAGGCATGGGCGCCTCGGCCGTACCGACGCCCACCCAAAAGCTGTTCCAAGCTGTGGGCATGCCGGTTTCGGATGGCATGATCGATGATGAACTCGCCATGAATCGAAGCTTCCTTGGCTCGGCCATAGCGATAGCCACCCTGCTGCGCCATGATGGCATGCTTGATGCGCAGCAGGTGTCGCTCCACCCACGGCATGAGAGACGCCAGGCTGAGCGGTCCGGCAAGGCGCTACCTGACACGCTCATCACGAAAATCAGCCTCGGCAAGGCGGGGCGCGGCCAAGTCGAGGCCATGAAGTACGAAACGTCTACTGTTGGCCGTAAAGGTATGCCTCGAAGGACCCATTGGGTCAGGGGTCACTATATGAAAAGCAGGTCTGGCAAGCTCGTCTGGCGCATGCCCCATCTTCGCGGAGCCGGACCGCTGGTCCCCCAGCTGCGGTATGTGACTAGCCCAGTCTTAGCCGGAAGCTTAACGACAACTCCCCAAGGCAATGATACTGAGTGAGATGTTTGAGAGGCTTCGCACCAATGACATATCTTGTGGAATGTGATCAGGGACTTAACGATTTGGCGACGGGGCTTTTCCGTGTCTTCGCCCAGTTTGAATATTGTCTGAAGGTAACAGGCTACTGCGTGGCTAGCAGTGGCGACGCCGCTAATCCCGACTGGACGCGCTTTGCCCGTGAACTGCCTCCCCTGACAGGATCGGCCGATCCGGGCGTTGCGGAAGCCATTTCCTACGTGCTTGGTAATCCTCCGAAAAAGCAGGTCTACGCGAACAATGTCCTTCAATGGCGCGTTGTTGCACCACAGGCGGAGAACGAAAACGACCTCATACTCCTGTACGTCAGACGCGTCCGAAACAACCTGTTTCACGGGGGCAAGTTCAACGGGCGCTTCTTCGATCCCGAGCGGAGCACCGAATTGCTGAAGCATTCCATCACGGTTCTGATGGCGGCGATTATAATGTCGCCCGTTATGTTGGAAGCCTACGAGAACAGAACCGACTAATGACCTGAGGGCGCTGCAGGCACCTTGCCTTACCAGCCGCCTATTTCGTTATTCAGCATCCGCACCTGTGCTTCGCGGAGTTCTTCCATCGTCTGGATCGTCGGATTGATCTGGAGCTCATACATTGGGAGCTGCCATCGCTCATGCAGGGTGCCCACGTCCCCATCCTCTGCGCTATCGGGGATCAGACCTGCAGCCTCCATCTGCTCCAGCGTTGCCTGAGTCAGTGCTTTGGCTATGCGCGGGGTTTGTTCGTCGGAGAACCGGGTCCCGCTCCATACGGATGCGATAACTCGCAGACCGACGAGGCTAAGCATCCCGAGCCGATGCATGGCATTGACAACGCGCAGCGCATCCGATTCTTCAGGCCCGAACAGCGACGGACGGGTTCGCGGTTCATGCCAAGCGAGTTCGCCATCGTCATGTAACTGAATATCCGCGTACAGTGCGCTTTCGCGTTCGTGCACCGGACCGCCCGGCAGAATATACACCCCGGCGAAGCCCTCCAGGGTGTGCTCCTCACATTCTGTTTGCACATAGCGCTGGAGTTGGCCAACGTTCATAGGCTTCCAACTCGTCGCCTTCGCGTAGACGAGCCGCGCTAGGTGATCATAGAACCATCGCATCAGCTTCCCGATGTGCTGATTTACTTGGGCAGGGGGGCAGCGGACAATGTCCAATAAGATCAGAATCTTTGCTGCTTCTTCATCCGCGAAGCTGACCATCACATCTTCTTCCCGAGGACGGTCGCGGAGGTGGGCGGCAGCATCCTGAAACCCCTGCGAACTGGCCAACAGGATAGGAAGGCCTGCAGCGATGAACGCTAGCCGGTCCTCGTGCCGCATCTGACACAATCTTCGCCCCTGTCTGAGGCCAATTTCGGGTCTTTTTGCCATCCTTCCTGCATAACAGAAAGCTGACTCAACCTGCGAGAAGGAATCGTGCCGAAATTACGCAGGGCTGTCAGACCTCCTCAATAGAGGCGCAGATAGATCTTCTTTCTGCGCATAGCTGTCTTTCATGTTCGCTGCAGCGAACGTCCGTGTCGTGCCCTTAGCTGCACGTTCGCGCCTGGTCGCGTAGCACAGCGTAGTCGCCGAGCATCCTGACGATTACGGCCCCTTCCGGCAGTGCATCGACCTCGTCTGCGGCCCGTGCCTGATCTTCAGCCGTGTAGCCGACTACCGGCGGGCAGGGCGCGCGGGTGTCAGAACCTGCCATCGCGCAACCGGTCAGCCAGAGCGTCACGATCAGCAGGGCGACGGGCGGCGGCTTCGAGCATCTGGCGGTGAACGGCATCGTTTCTCTCTCTTGCATCAAGGAGTTCGGCGGCGCGCCCGGCGCGCTCGCCTGCGCGGCGGAGGTTCAGTAGGAACAACAGGATCGCTGCTGCGGTGAGGATGAGACCCAGCGCTCTTCGCGCCGGGCCATGGGTCAGAAGCCAGCCGATCACCGCTGGCCCCGTTTCCAGTCGTCGAGCCGGGCGTAGATGGTGACGGCGATGCCGATCAGGGCGATGGCGATCAGCGCCCAGCGCAGCGTGTCGAGATAGGGCACCAGCGGCTGGATCGTGGACTGGGTTTCCGCAAGGACGTCCTGCAGCACTTCCACCCCGGCCGCGCCGACGGTGGCCGCCCCAGCCGCGCCGCCCCCGCGCAGGGTGCGGCTTTCCGAGAGGACTTCGCGCGCGGGCGGCAGTTCCGGGGCGAAGGGCACGGGTCGCGCCGGGAAACTGGCTGAGATCGAGGGGCTGCGACATGCCCCTTTCTACCCGATCCGAGACAGAAAGCCCAATAAAACAACGCCAAAACTGACCCGGTGAGTCATCCTGCCGCAGCTGGTGGCAACACCCGTTGCGCCACCACCCGCCGCCAATCCAGACCTTCGAACAGCGCTTCAAATTGCGCCCGCGACAGGCGCATCACCCCGTCTTGCACCTTCGGCCAGGCGAAGCTGCCCTGTTCCAGGACCTTGTAGGTCAGCACCATCCCGCTGCCATCCCACACAAGGATCTTCAGCCTGTCACCGCGCTTCGACCGAAACACCACCGTCACCCCGGAATGGGGATCGAGCTTCAGTTCTGTCTGCACGATCAGCGCCAGCGCCTGATGCCCGCAACGAAAGTCCACCGGCTTCGTAGCAATCAGGATCGGCAGCCTCTGACCCGCGATGATCATGCCGCCCCGCGCAGGGCACGCACCAGCGCAGCCGCCCGTTCCACCGCAACATCGCCAGGAATGCGCAAGCGCAGATCGGACCCGACCTCAATCGTCATCACGCCGATGCGATCCTGCGCGGCCTCAGCGGCAGCGAATACGGGCGGGTCCATGGGCTCAGGCAGAATGGACAGCGGCACAAAGGCAGGTTCTGGCGCATCGGATCTTCCGGCCTCCGGCAAGATTTGCGCAGGCAACCGAAGAAGCCCCTCTCGTGCCTGCCTGCGCCAATCTGAAAGCTGGTGCGGAACAAGATCATGGCGACGGGCGACATCCACAACCCGGGCCCCGGGCTGAAAGCTCTCCGCCACAATCCGCGCCTTCACGTGATCAGGCCACCGGCGGTTCCCGCGCCGGGGCTCAACCACGTCACACCGCCCAACAAAACCATCCCCACCATCCGCCATGAAAAACCTCCGTCCGCCAACGCAAACCTTCTCGCAGGCGCGTCAGGCATCAGGAATACGTCAAATCAATGGGACGGAAACGGCGCTTACGTGTTAGCGGGCCTACGCGGTCGAACTCGCTCCGCAATCGAGGTAAAGGCGACACGTTGTCCGAACACGCCGATGATCACCGCCTCTCTCGATGCGATGATACGAACCAAGGACGAGCCGCAGAGCGTTCGGAACTAGCGCTGCGGCCCCGGCGACCGTTTGCTATGAGACAGCTTCGACCTTCAGCTCTCGGCCGTTGAATTGAACGGTCTCGCCGGCCTGAGCCCCGTCGATTACCTCGAAGATCGGCGCCATCGTCGATATGCCCATAAGCTCGCGCCCATGGCAGACGAACTTGTCGGTTGACACCGCGACGACGAAGTAGCGGCCCGACAACTTGATGACCGCCCCTTCTGTAACCGCCGTCTTCGGTCCGAAGTCGATTGTTCTCAGCTTGTCGAGCTTGTCGGCGTAATCGTCCAGCGTATCGTCGAGCGCCTCGGCGAAGTCGCTCGCGATCTCGGCTTGTGCCTGTTCGTCGTTCTCGATCGGCTCGCTCCGATCCAAGCGAGCGGTGGAAACATAATCGAGATACTTGTCGCGAGCGCTCTGCAGAGCAGCGGTCTCCAACGACAGCATCGTTTCCCGGATGTGGTCCTTATTCCAATCCATCTGCACCTCGTCGCGTTGCAATTTGAAATGATAAGCCGATCGATCGCAGCAAGCCGTTGAAAGGCCGCGTTCCGCAGCCGGCGCCGTCATTCGTCGATGATGACGTGTTCGCCCTGGTAGGGGATCCTGATCAGCCGAGGATCCCGAATGATGCTGGTCACGAGCCAGACATACGTCTGTTCTGCAGTATCGAAGCCGAGAATGCTGAATGCGCCGCCGAACGGGCATGCCGGAAAGTCGGGGAAGCCTTCTCGAAGAACGTAACGCTCGGGTTCGCGATCGAATTCGGCCTTGTAGACCTTCCGCAGCCCATGCTTGCTCGGAACGTCTTCGTCGCCCGCAGGCGCTGTTTCACGATGTTCCAGGAGGCGCTCGGAAAGATCACGTTGGCAGATCTCGTCGAACACGTCGAAGGCATCAATCAGCAAACCTTTTCGCTCGGTCGCGGGATCGGTGATCGCGTAGATGTTCGAAGCATCTTCGGCACCGTCCCCGCTTTCGAGACGCAGCGCTGCGTCGACGCGAATGGAGCATGGATCGAGCATCGATCCCAGTTCGAGATCGACCAGGTTGCCGTCCTTGACGCGGTACTCGCGGTCATAGCCCTTCGCGACGAAGGACTGCACTGCTTCTAGAACGTCGGTCACTTGGGCTGTCATTGATGCACCTCGAGTTCACGTTGGGACGGAAGAGCGGCCGTGGACGGCGCGCGGCAGGCTGCTGGGTCTAGTCGCGGCTCGCGCGTAGCGATCACAGCCACTTGGCCTTCTTGAACCGCACGAACAGTAAGAGGCAGAACATCAGCATGACACCAAGCACGACGAAGTAGCCGTAAGGCGTGTCGAGTTCCGGCATGTTCTTGAAGTTCATGCCGTATATGCCTGCAATCGCTGTCGGCACTGCGAGGATCGCGGCCCATGCCGCAAGTTGGCGGGTGACGACCCCGATTCTCTGCGCTTCGAGAAGGCTGCTGAACTCGAATACAGTGGATAGCACCTGCAGGAGGCCATCGACCATGGACTGGACACGATCAACATGGTCGGCAACGTCGTTGAAGTAGGGCCGCACCTCAGCGCTGATGCAGGGAAAGTGTCCGCGCACGAGCTTGCGCACCAGCTCGGCCATAGCGCCAAGGGTGCGCTGAAAGCGCGTAAGCTCGCATCTCAGGCCGAAGATGCGAGCAACGTCGTCTCGCCCAAGGAAGTCGTCGAGCGATCGCCTTTCCATCGCAAGTACGTCATCCTCGATCATTTCGAAGATGGGCAGATACTGATCCACGATCCGGTGAAGGATCGCGTGGAGGACGTAATCGACGCCTTTTCCAAACTGGGCGGGCGAACGCTCGAGTTGCTCTCGAAGGTTGCCCAATGCACCAGCGTTGCCGTGGCGAACGGTGATAAGATGATTATGGCCAGTAAATATCGCCGTCTTGCCGTAACGTATTCGGTCCCCGACCAGCTCAGCCGTCTGGGCGACGACGTAAAGCTCGCCATTATAAACTTCGAGCTTGGGTGGGCATATCGGGTGCATCGCGTTGTCGATCGCTAAAGGATGCAGATTGTAGGTCGCCTGAAGCGCCCTCAGTTCGTTGACGGAGGGCTCGCTGAGCCCAATCCAGCAAAAGCCCGAACGGTTCTTGTCGAGTTCGACGCGCTCGTCGATAGCTACTTCCCGGATACGCCGACCCTCGTTGTAGTAATATGCGGCGATGACACTCATGCTGACCTCGCCGGAATGAGCAGCCCACGTTGGACTGCTGGGCGCGCGAGGCCGCGATCCAGCCACGCTTGGACATTCGAATGATTGCTAAGCCGCAGTAGGTCGCCGGCGTCGTAGGTGCCAACCAAGGCGTTGACCCAGCCGAGGGTCGCAATGTCAGCGATAGAATAGTCATCGACGATCCAGTCGCGCCCGTCCAGTTGGCGGTCTAAGACTCCCAGGAGGCGTTTGGATTCATCAGCGAAACGCTTCTGAGGACGCTTTTCCTCATAGTCCTTGCCGCCCCCGCGCAGGAAAAAGCCGAGTTGACCGAACATCGGGCCAATCGCCGACATCTGGAAGAATACCCAGCTTAGCGCCTCGTAGCGCTTGGCTGATACTCTCGGGACGAGCTGGTCGGCCTTCTCCGCCAAATAAACGAGGATCGCGCCGGATTCCCAAACGCCGATCGGCTTACCGTCTGGGCCCATTGGGTCGATGATCGCAGGTATGCGGCCATTCGGGTTTAGCGAAACGAAGGCCGGATCTTTGCTTTCGTTCTTAGAGATGTCGATAAAGTGCGGCTCGTACGGCAGGCCGATCTCCTCGAGCATGATCGAGACCTTGACGCCGTTGGGCGTGGGCGCGGCGTAGAGCTGCAGGAGGTCGGGGTTGGATGCCGGCCAGCGTTGTGCGATCGGAAACGACGAAAGGTCTGGCATGATGTGGCGATCCTAACAACTCGATGGCTGAGGAGCGGTATGACCGCTTGATTAGCTGGGTTTCGGACCCGCACCATCAGTGGATGCGGGTCCGATGGTGCGACCCAGGGGGGCTCAGCCGCAATTGTCGCTGCAGCTATTCCGCCGCCGCGCCGGCCTCAGCCTGGGTGTCGCCAGCGTCTTTACGCTTCGGGAGCACCCACTTAGCGCGCGGGAAATGGCAGGTATATCCGCCCGGCCTCTTCTCCAGATAATCCTGGTGCTCCGGCTCTGCTTCCCAGAAGTCACCCACGGGCTCGACTTCGGTGACGACCTTGCCGTCCCACAGTCCGGACGCGTCGACGTCGGCTATCGTATCTTCGGCGATGCGCTTCTGCTCCTCGTCGACGTAATAGATGCCAGATCGATAGGAGAGGCCGCGGTCGTTGCCCTGGCGGTTCTTTGTCGTCGGATCATGGATCTGGAAGAAGTATTCCAGGATATTACGGTAGCTCGTCACTGTTGGGTCGAAGGTGATCTCGATCCCCTCCGCATGAGTGCCATGGTTGCGATAGGTGGCGTTCGGCACGTCGCCGCCGGTGTAGCCGACGCGGGTCGAAACGATGCCGGGCTGCTTGCGGATCAGATCCTGCATTCCCCAAAAGCATCCGCCAGCGAGAACAGCGCGCTGATGCATGTTAAGCCTCCTCTACTTGGTCGAGATACTCGCCATAGCCCGCGGCTTCCATCTCATCGCGCGGGATGAATCGAAGCGATGCCGAGTTGATGCAGTAGCGCAGGCCGCCGCGGTCGGACGGCCCGTCCGGAAACACGTGGCCAAGATGGCTGTCGCCGTGCACCGAGCGAACCTCCGTCCGGACCATGCCATGCGAGCTGTCTCGCACTTCGTTCACGTGAGCCGCGACGATCGGCTTGGTAAAGCTCGGCCAGCCAGTGCCGGACTCGAACTTGTCCGTCGACGCGAACAACGGCTCGCCGGATACGACGTCAACGTAGATGCCCGCCTCCTTGTTGTCGTTATACTCGCCGGTAAAGGGTCTCTCGGTGCCGTCCTGCTGGGTGATCCGGCGTTGTTCCGGGGTCAGGCGTTCGATTGCTGCCTGCGACTTTTCAAACTTCATGGTGAGTCTCCATTACTTAGTTAGAGGGCCAGGCACACTACGTTCAACTTATCACGTCGATACTCACATCAACTATCGCAGTGGCTCCAACATTAATCCAATACGTCGTGCGTATAGTTTCTATACCGCACATGCCTCTTGCTTGGCGGGTCAACTCCAATCGTAACGGGCTGCAAGCTGAGCGACTTTTCGTATCTCGACCGGTGCCGTAGATCCGGACACGGTGGCGATCACGATCTCACGCTCCAACGCGAAGCCCTCGATCGGCCTTGTGATCAGGCCGTGGGTGGTGGCCGCGCGTTCGGGCAAAATGCATATCCCCCGCCCTTCGGCGACGACGCGCTGCACCCAGTCGTCTCGATCTGAGCGGAAGCGAGGGCGCATGCGCACCTCTCGACGCGCGAAGTGCTCGAAGATTTGATCGCGGCACTCGCATTTCAGTCGATCGACGAACGGGAAAGCAAGCAGGTCTTCACCACGAACGACTTCGCACGCCGCCAAGGGGTGATCTGCAGCGCAGCCGAGCACGAAGCGCTCCCGGAAGAGAGGACGCACATCAAGTTTACGATCCGGCCTTGATTCGCGAGGCAGGATGCACGCGTGATATTTGCCTGAGAGCACCTCCGACGTGTCCTCACCCGATTGGAGCGAGTGCAGTTTGATCTCGATGGACGGCACCTCTTCCAGCGCGCTGTCGAAAAAGGCTGTGAAGACCCTCGGGCCGACGCTGGAGGCGACAGCAATGTCGAGAACGCGATGCCGCCCCATTGCCCAGTTTTCCGAGTGGTGTCTTACGCTCTTCATCGCGACCAGCATTCGGCGGAATTCCAACTCGACGTCCTGACCCAGGCTCGTCAGCCGGCTGTTCTTCCCGTCACGATAGATGAGCGGTCCACCGAGTTCCTCCTCCAGGCGGCGGATCGCTCGTGTCAGGCTTGGTTGTGAGACACCACTGAGACGAGCAGCCGCAGTGAAATTCAGCGTCTCGGCCAAGTTGATGAAATAGCTGACCTGGTTGAGTTCCATAGCCCTTTGGCCTGCGACCTGACGAGTGCCACCCCAGAGGACCGATCCGACTACAGCCTCAGAAGTATGCGCGACGCATATAATCACGGTTTAGGGGCTTGTCTATATGCGCCGCGCATATAGAAAGAATGTCTTGGGCTGCTAGTTCGGGTCGATGGTGCTCCTGCTAAGCCGCCGTTGGAGGCTCGACGCATATGGCAGGAACGCGGTTCACGTTTGCCGGGGGAGGGGGGTCTGAACTAACCGGGCACCTGGAGGCGCCAGAAGGCACTCCTCGCGGCTGGGCAATTTTCGCCCATTGTTTCACTTGCGGGAAGGACAGCCGCGCCGCCGTGTACATCGCACGCGCGCTCTCGCGGGCCGGTATCGGCGTCTTGCGGTTCGACTTCGCCGGCACAGGGATCGCGAGTCCCGCGGAAGAAGCGGTAAGCTTCGCTTCTGACGTCGACGATCTGAGGGCAGCCGCGGAGGCCATGGCGGCCGCCGGTATGCCACCCGCCCTCCTTGTCGGGCACAGCCTGGGTGGAACGGCTGCGATCGTAGCCGCTGCCGCGCTGCCGGATGTCGCCGCGGTGGTGACGATCGGTGCGCCGGCCGACCTTCAGCATATCTTGCGCGTTTTCCGGCCTGGCGACCTTGACGCGATAGCGAGCGAGGGCGAGGCCTCTGTGGAGATCGCTGGCAGGCCCTTCCTCATCCGCCGCACCTTCCTGGAAACGGTAGAGCGAGCCGACATCGAGAAGTCCATCGCCGCGCTTCGACGTCCGGTGCTGGTCATGCATTCGCCGGTGGACCAAGTCGTGGGCATTGAGCACGCCTCGCGCATCTTCGTCGCGTCACGCCATCCTAAGAGTTTTGTCTCGCTCGACACGGCGGATCACCTTCTCACCGACGTCGACGATGCGAACTACGCCTCAGCTATGGTCGCCGCGTGGGCCAGCCGCTTTCTTCCGCCGCTAGCGGCGGATCTTCCGCAGGTCGAGGCGGCAAAAGGTGTCGTTGCGTCGGAGACGCTAGCGGGGAAGTTCCAGCTCACGGTCCGCAGTGGCGAGCATACTCTGTTCGCCGACGAGCCGGAATCGGTCGGAGGTCTTGGGAGCGGCCTGTCTCCCTACGAACTGGTGTCAGCCGGGCTAGCTGCCTGCACGGTGATGACGATGCGCCTTTACGCCAACCGCAAGGGCTTCCCGCTCGAAAGAGCGACGACGAGCGTGCGGCACGAGAAGGTGGCGGACATGATGCCTCCCGACCGCTTCACACGCACCATCGTTCTCGATGGGCCGCTCAGTGATGATCAACGCGCGCGCATTCTTGAGATCGCGGATCGGTGTCCCGTCGATCTGACGCTCGTCCGGGGTTCTGATGTGCAGACCGAGCTTTCGAGCGGCGGCCAGCCTGCAGGTGCAAGGCCGTCGAACTGATTGGCACACAGCGTTTAGGGTGATCGGATGATGAGCCTGCCAGCTACAGACCAGACGCCGACGCGAACCGAGCGAGCGATACTCGCGGGTGGCTGTTTCTGGGGCCTGGAGGATTTGCTGCGCCGCGCCAAGGGGGTCGTGGCCACGCGTGTCGGCTATATTGGCGGTGAAATGCCAGATCCGACTTATGCGAGACATTACGGCCACGCGGAAGCCGTCGAGGTGACCTTCGATCCGTCCATTCTGACGTATCGGGCTCTACTGGAACTATTCTTCCAGATTCATGATCCGACGACCTACGAGCAACAGGGCAGCGACGTCGGCCCAAGCTATCGGTCGGCGATATTCTATACGTCTAAAGCGCAGATGGACATCGCCTTAGCGACGATCGCCGAGATCGAAGCCTCGGGTCGCTGGCCTGGGCCAGTCGTGTCCGAGATCAACCCGGAAGAATCCTTCTGGGAGGCTGAGCCCGAGCATCAGAAGTATCTCCTGCGTCAACCCGGTGGCTATAGCTGCCACTTCGCGCGACCGACCTGGCGATTGGACCGAGCGAACCGATGAGCGAGCTTCGACTATCATCGACAATACTGCTGCAAGGGTGCCCTGACGTCAGGAGCCGGTTGTCCCGCTGATGCTTGGAACGCCGCCAGTCTCCCGGGCAGGCTCTTGGTTGAAGACCTCCTTCTTGGGGGATGGATCCTTTGGTGCCCCGCGGCATCGCGGGACGAGGTTCAAATAGTCGGTGAGAGGCCCGCCCATGGGTAGACCCCTCACGCATTTTCAGGGCTTAGGCGGCCAGGTCCGCGCCCCCTGCCCTATTGCCGTCCTCGGCACCGACGATCTCCAGCCGCGCGTTGCGATAGCCTTCGCGTGCGATCCAAAGCTCGGCCGCAGCGATGGACTCCGCCAGATGCAGAAGCTCGGTGTTGCCACCGAAATCCAACAGCACCGCGCGCTGGCAATAGCAGACGACATCAAGTTATCGATCCACGGGTCTTACTACATCGTTCTTGCCAGCCCCGATCCGGCCAAGGTCCTGCGCTCTGTCGACACGCTTCTACGGACCTATGAGCAAGCCGACATTCTGGGCGCGCGCGAAATCGTGCTGCATCCCGGGTCGCTCTACGGCGCGCCCGAAGCCGATGTGTCTTGCCGGTTTGCCGAAAACCTTGAGCGATTCATGGCGCAATTGGGCAAGACTGACATCAGCCTTATGATCGAAACCGCTGGCAAGGTCGGGCAGATGGGGTCTGTCGATATGATTCTTGATGTGGCCTCGACGGTCAAAGGGGTCGGGCCTTGCATTGATTTCGGGCATGTTCATGCGCGCTCGCTCGGCGAGCTTGAGACGCCCGACGCGATGGCGCAAGTGTTTGCAAGGATTGACGAGTTCCAGCGGTCCAACCCAGATACGCCGACACATTTTCACTACACACCGATCCATTTTGGCCCAAGAGGCGAGATCCAGCACCGGGCGCTCAGTGACATCGACGGCGTTTCGAACAAACCGTTCCATCCGCGCCCGGAACCTGTCGCGGCCGGGCTTGCAGGCCTGCCCGGTCGTTTCACGATCATATCCGAAACCCACAACTCACAAGAGATGGGCGCTATCAGGTTGAAAAACTTGATCAATTCAGGCACTTGTGGGCATAAGGAAGTCGGCTACCTTGTGGAGTGACGCAGGCAAATGGATCTTAATCAGGTCAGGTACTTCCTGAATCTCGCCGAATCCCTGAATTTCACGGAAGCGGCCCGGGTGAGTGGGATATCTCAGCCCAGTCTCACCAAGGCGATTCAACGTCTGGAAGATGAGTTTGGCGGTCCGGTGCTGTATCGCGACGGCAAGGACACGCGCCTGACGGCCTTGGGCCGTGATCTGATCGTAGAGTTCATGCGCATTCAATCAGCGCTCGAAAACATCACCGAGCTTGCGGAAAACTCGGTCGCAGGGCGCAGCCGGAAGATCAATATTGGCGTCGCAAGCACCATTGCGCCGCGGGTCTTTGCCAAATTCTGGGCGCTCGTTCTGAAGGAATTGCCCGAGGTCGAGCTTCTTCTTCATCCTCTGAACCCCGGCGAGGCGGAGGCGGAGGTATTGTCGGGCAAGTATGACATGTGTCTGCTGACCAATCCGCCGGAACCGAATTTCAAACTGACGATCCAACCGCTGTTCCAAGAGCGGTTGCGCTTGGCCTTGGCAAGTCATCACCCGCTCGCCGGGACAGATGAAATCACGCCAGAGCAGATGATGGAGCAGCCCTATATCGACAGGATGCACTGCGAATTTCGCACGCAACTGATCAAGCATTTCATGGATCGGAACATTGTCATGCGTCCGCGTTTTCAGTCAGAGCGGGAAGACTGGGTGCAGCAGATGGTGGCGCAAGGTGCGGGTGTGTGTTCCTTGCCGGAACATTCAGCGATTGTTGATGGAATCGTCCTGCGCGCGGTAAAGGGCCTGACCCTGTCACGCAACATCAGCATGGTCGCCGTTTCTGGTTCTGCCAACCCGCGCGAAGTCCGTGTCATCCTTGGATTATCCAAAGATTTCAATTGGTAATAGGCACACGCGCGCGGCTATAAAAACTATTCCCGCCAGGAATTTCACAAACGGATCGAAAGTCTCCATCTTCCTCTCAACGGAAGAAGAAGGAGATACAAATGACCTACGAAAAATCACAGGATGCGCTCTCCAAGCTGACACCCCAACAGTATCACGTTACGCAAGAGAGCGGGACCGAGCGCGCCTTTACGGGTGAGTATGACAAGCATTTCGAACCGGGTATCTACGTCGATATCGTTTCCGGCGAGCCGCTTTTCGCATCCTCAGCCAAGTTCAACTCCGGTTGCGGTTGGCCCGCATTCTCGAAACCCATCGATAACGTGACCGAGCATCGTGATGCCTCGTATGGCATGGTCCGGGTCGAAGTCCGCTCGAAACACGGCGACAGCCATTTGGGGCATGTCTTCAATGATGGCCCGCGCGAAATGGGCGGCCTGCGCTACTGCATCAACTCGGCCAGCCTGCGCTTTGTGCCGAAAGACCAAATGGAAGCCGAGGGGTATGGCGCATACCTCGATCAAGTGGAGGAAAAAGTATGACTGAACGTGCCGTATTGGCCGGAGGCTGCTTCTGGGGGATGCAAGACCTGATCCGCAAGCTGCCCGGCGTCGAAAGCACCCGGGTTGGCTACACCGGCGGTGACGTGAAATTTGCCACATACCGCAACCACGGAACCCATGCCGAAGGGATCGAGATCCTCTTTGACCCCTCGAAAACCAGCTATCGTGCGCTTCTGGAGTTCTTTTTCCAGATCCATGACCCGACAACGAAAGACCGCCAAGGTAACGACCGCGGAAGCAGTTATCGGTCCGCCATTTACTATGTGAATGACGAACAAAAAGCGATTGCCGAAGACACGATCGCGGACGTGAACGCATCTGGGATCTGGCCAGGCAAGGTCGTGACCGAAGTAGAACCGGTGAGCGATTTCTGGGAAGCTGAGCCAGAGCATCAAGACTACCTGGAGCGTATCCCGAATGGCTATACTTGCCACTTCCCGCGGTCCAGTTGGGTTTTGCCCAAGCGTGCGGCGACGGCGGCTGAATAAGCCATGCGTGGGCCTCATCACCATCTGATTATTGGCGATGGGGCCAGCGCAGCGGCGCTTGCGGAAACATTGGTGCTTACGTCTGGTGACCAACTGACCATTCTTGGGGCCAACGCGGGTCAATTCGGCAAAGGGATGGCATATGCGGATCATCCGAGCGCCGCGCCTTGGCGATATGCCTATCTGTTGAATTCGCCGTCAGGTGCCTTTGGTGAGAGTTTCGTCGAATGGTTCGAGGCAAACTGGGGTGATATTCGCTCAAGGATTGCCGCCTACCAACCACGCTGGTTGGACTTCGCGGCGGATCATCTGGATGCAGGCGATTTCGGCGCTGTCTTTGCCCCACGCGCGGTCTTTGGCGACTATCTCGCCGAGATCGGGCAGGGCATTCTGGCCATGCACGCCGAAGCAGGCGTGCGGGTGCAGCAGCGGACGGCTTTGGCCACCGATCTGGCCAAGGATGAACACGGGTTTCGGATCACGCTTGCCACAGGCGAGGTGATCCGGGCGGACCGGGTGGACGTGGCCACCGGGGGACCATCGCCTCAACGATTTGGGGCGGATAGCGGCCCCACGGCGTTCACGACGCTTTATGGCAACGAGCAAACGATTGCCGAGGTCCTGCGTCCTGGACAGGAAGTGACCTGCCTAGGAGGCAACGCCGCGATGCTGGATGTCCTGCGGCTTATGCAGTCCGTCATGGACGAGCAGGACATCCGGCTTCGGGTGATCACCCGTGGGTCCAAGCCGGAGCAGCTGATCTGGGCGCGCCCGCGTAAAGAGCCGGTGACGCCCAAACTGACGGGCCCTTACCGCGATGCAGACGCGCTTCTGGCTGCGGTCGACGCCGAAATTGCCGCGTTCCGTGCCAAGGGGGCAAGCATGGCCGAACTCAGACCAGGCTATCTGGGTTGGGCAGCCGAAAGGGGGCTTGAAACCCTGCTGCCCTCCCTCTCGGAGCGCCGCAAGGTCATGCCACAACTGGAGCGGCGGTTTAGGCGCGCAACGCACAACAGCCTTGCCGACTATGCACGGCTCCAAGCGGCAGGCCAGATCGTGGAGGAGCACGGCGAGATAACTTGGGTCTATGCCGAAACCGAGGGCAAGACCCGCATCCGTCTGAAACGGGCTGGCACAAGAACGAACGAAGAAATCACGACCTCAGTCGTGATCAACACATCCGGTCCGGGAGACCAGCTTGCCATGGACCTGCTAACCAGCGGCCTGATCCGCAACGGCTGGTTGCGGATGAACGAAACGAAGACGGGCCTGATCGTCGGGCCCGGACTTGAAACGGAGGTTGAGGGGCTTCGCTATCTCTCGCCCGCCGTCACCGAAATCGGCGCGGAGGTTCTGGCGTTTCCGCTCGAAGACGTCAGTGCGCTGGCGGCGCGGGCGAAAGCAGCGAACCAAATCGCCATATATGAAAGGTTTCAGTCATGAACTTTGGACAACTTCGCAACACGGCGCCCGAACTGCGCGTCAACGATTGGATCGATGCGGATGGCAAGCCGATGGACAAGCCGCTTCGACTTTCGGATATGAAAGACGGCTACAAGATCATTTATTGCTTCCAGCACTGGTGCCCTGGCTGTCATTCGCGCGGTTTTCCGACGCTGCGCTTTCTGCATGACAAACTGAAGGACAAAGGGTTCGATTTCGCCGTCATTCAGACCGTTTTTGAGGGTGCCGAGACAAACACCCGCGATAAGCTGCGCATCAATCAGGAGCAGTATGGGCTGAAAATGCCCTTTGGTCATGACACCCCGCCCGCAGGTGAACGCTACCCGACCTTCATGGAGGATTACCGTTCTGGCGGCACGCCGTGGTTCACCGTGATCGATCCGGAAGGGAACGTTGTCCACGCGGACTTCCGTCTTGATCCGCAGCGATTTCTTGCCGCGCTCGGGGCCGACGATGTCGAGTTGAAGCGCGCCTGACCATTGGCTCCGGCGGCCAGATCGCCGGAGCCAAACAATCAATAACGAGGGACGAAAATGGAACTGGTCGCAGAAATCACCCACTGGGTGCCAGCAATGAAACTTTTGTCACTGGCGCTTGCGGCAATCTTCGTTGCCTTCGGCATCGCCAAATTTGCCCGCTATGAACAGGACGCTGTCAAGACGCTGGTCGCGGGGCATCCGATCTTGCGGTTTGGCCCGAAACTGATGACGCCGGCGGGCTTCAGCATATTTCTGGGGATTGTTGAGTTGAGCACCGCTTTGCTTCTGGTACTTGGCATCTTCTTTCCCAGTTTTGGCCTTCTGGGCGGTTTGCTTGGCGTGCTGACCTTCTTGGTCACACTCAGCCTGTTTCCTTATGTTCAGTATTTCGAGGAAGAAGCAGGCCGTCTTTTCCTGTCCTCGCGTGGGCAATTCCTGATGAAGGATTTTGGCTTGCTCGTCGCCTGCCTTGCTATCGCACACCATCATGCGCTGGCCCTTGTTTAGCCCATCGTAGAAAGGAAATGACCATGCTTGATGACCTTTCGTTCCCCTTCAACAACAGCTTTGCCGACGAAATGGAGGGCTTCTTTGTCCCTTGGCAAGGCGACAAGGTTCCCGATCCGCAGATCGTCGTTCTGAACATCGCCTTGGCGGCAGAACTGGGGCTCGATCCCACCGTCTTGAACTCGGCCGCAGGCGCCGCCGCCCTGTCCGGCGCGATGGCACCCGCCGGGGCATCGCCTTTGGCCATGGCCTATGCGGGCCATCAGTTCGGCGGTTTCTCGGCGCAACTGGGCGATGGCCGCGCGATCCTGTTGGGTGAGTTGATCGACACCGAAGGCCGCCGCCGCGATCTGCACCTGAAGGGCTCAGGCCGCACGCCGTTTTCACGCGGCGGAGACGGCAAGGCCGTTCTTGGCCCCGTCTTGCGCGAATACCTGATGGGCGAGGCGATGCATGCCCTCGGCGTTCCGACAACGCGCGCTTTGGCTGCGGTCACGACGGGCGAAGAAATCGCGCGCAATGGGCTGGAGAAAGGCGCTGTTCTGGCACGCATCGCGGCCTCGCATCTGCGGGTTGGAACCTTCCAGTTTTTTGCAGCGCGCGGCGAGACCGAAAAGCTTCGCAAGCTGGCCGATTATGCCATCGCCCGCCACTTTCCAGACATCGTGGGCCGCGAAGATCGATATCTGGAATTCTTCCGGCGCGTCAGGGATGCACAGGCGTCGCTGGTCGCGAGATGGGTCAATATCGGCTTTGTCCATGGTGTGATGAACACCGACAACACAACGATTTCGGGCGAGACCATCGATTACGGTCCCTGCGCCTTCATCGACAACTATGACCCTAAAGCGGTGTTCAGTTCGATCGACCAGCACGGCCGTTATGCCTATGGCAACCAACCGGTGATCATGCAATGGAACCTGTCGCGCTTTGCCGAGACGCTGATTGATCTGGTGAACCCCGAGGACAGCGACGACGCGATCCGGCAGTTGACCAATGAGATCAATGCCTTTCCCGCGCACTACCAGCAGGAATGGCTGCGGGGCATGCGGGCCAAATTGGGTCTGCTGAAGGAACTGCCCGAAGATCTGCATTTGGCAAATGATCTGCTCAAGGCCTGTGAAGGGCAGGATGTTGACTTCACCAACCTGTTCCGCGCTTTGGCGGGGTCTGTTCGTGGCAATGACGAACTGGCGCGTGCCAATTTCGATGATCCCGCGGTATTTGACGCTTGGGCGGCCCGCTATCACACGCGGCTTGCGGCGGAAGATATTGCCGCGGAGTTGCGGGCGGAAGCGATGAACAGGATCAACCCGATCTACATCCCGCGCAACCATCTGGTTGAAGAGGCCCTGAAGGCCGCCGTGGGTGGCGATCTTGAGCCGTTTCACAAGCTTTTGGCTGTGCTGGCACATCCGTTCACCGAGCAAGACGGGTCAGAAACCTATGCGCTACCCGCCCCAGTCGACGCGCACCGTCACGTCACGTTTTGCGGCACCTAACCTTACCCAAATCCGAAGGGAACGACCCATGAAAATTGATGCAACTGATGCCGTGGCCGCTTTGTCGGAACTCGTAGACGCCGGGTTCACCCATGACTTCCGCATTCAGAACGGAAAACTCGTGGATGTAAGCGCAGGCCTCGCTGTAAATCCGGCGGAAGTGACGGTCCGGATGAAACTCCGCTTTGAGACCGAGCCGGGTTCGGGCGACGCCTCGAATATCTATGCGCTTGAGATCGCAGATACGGGCGTCAAAGGGTTTCTTGTCGATGCGCTTGATCTTGAGGGGGATGGTGCCCCGCAAGATCTGGTCAAGTCACTGAAAACTGCCGAACCGGATACGCGCAGCGAGATGACCGAGGACGAGGATTACCGATACGGTGTCCGCAAGGTCCGCAAGAGCGAGTTCAACGCCGACCCCGGACGCTATGTTCTCAGGCTTGGGTTCCCTGACTTCCCGGAATGCCCCTTTGGTCAGGGTTTTACGATGCTTGGCTTCGATACGGCCAGGCAGGAATACGTTTGGCTGGTCACCAAGATTATCGGGGATGAGCGCCTCCAACGGGTGCCTTTCCAAGGCGAAAACAGCGAAGCGTGAGAATGGCAGAGGACGAAGACATGAATCATTTTGACGCCGTAATCATCGGTTCTGGCCAAGCGGCACCTTCGCTCGCGGTTGGGTTGGCCAATCGCGGGCAATCCGTTGCCCTGATCGAGGGCGACAAGCTGGGCGGGACATGCGTCAATAGCGGCTGCACACCCACCAAGACGTTGCGCAAGTCGGCGCGCGTTGCGCATATGGTGCGGCGCGCGGCGGATTTTGGCGTCTCCACGGGCGCGGTTACTGTGGATTTTCCCGCCGCAATGGCGCGGATGCGCGAGCGTGTCGATACCGCCCGCCGGGGACTGACAGCATGGTTAAAGCGCACCAAAGGTGTCGAGGTGATCCACGGTTGGGGCAGTCTTGCCGGGTTCGATGAAAACGGCCGGTTCATCGTCTCTGTAGGCGAAAGCAAGTTCTCGGCTGACAAGGTCTTTCTGAATACCGGGACTCGTTCGTTTACCCCGCCAGTTCCCGGCCTTGAAAACATCGATGCGCTCGATAATGCATCACTTCTGGCGCTCGATGAATTGCCTGATCACCTCATCATTGTGGGAGGTTCTTACATCGGCCTTGAGATGGGTCAGATTTTCCGCCGCCTCGGCAGCAAGGTCACGGTGGTACACCGTTCCGACCGTTTGGCCGAACGCGAGGATGAGGATGTCTCGGAAATCATCGCGAAGTTTTTTCAGGATGAGGGCGTGACGCTGCACCTGAACGCCAAGATCGCAGGTGTCGGGCGCAGCATGCGCGGCGTTCTGATGACGCTCGAGGATGGTACCGAGATCGCGGGAAGTCATGTCCTGTTTGCCACGGGGCGTGCCCCGAACACCGACAAGCTGAACCTTGCGGCGGTCGGGCTGGAGACCGATTCACGCGGTTACGTTCCGACCGATGCCAAGCTGCGCACCAAGGTGCCCAACCTCTGGGCGCTTGGCGATGTGAACCGGCGTGGTGCCTTTACCCATACCAGCTATCACGACCACGAAATCGTGCTGGCCGATCTCGATAAGATTAAAGACCGCTATCAATGGAAGGACGCCGATCAGCGGCCAACGACCTATGCCATGTTCACCGACCCACCGCTGGGACGCGTCGGCCTGTCCCGCACCGAGGCGCGAAAACTTGCTGCCGAAGGGCGCAATATCCTAATCGCCGACATGAAGATGGCCGACATCAGCCGCGCCAAGGAAGAAAGCGAGACAACCGGCCTGATTCGCATCATCGTGGACGGCGACAGCGAGGCTATTCTGGGTGCCACAGTGTTCGGCATCGCGGGCGATGAGATCATCGCGATCTTTTCGAACTTCATGGCCACGGGTGCCAGCTACAAGATCATGCAACAGGCGCTGCCCGTTCACCCGACCGTCGCCGAGTTGATCCCGACGATCCTTGCAGGCTTGAAACCGCTGGCGGCCGCCAATGCATGACATCACCCTGTTTGGCGAGGTCCGCTGCCACAAGACGCGGTTCTATCAGTCCGCCCTGGAAGAACGCGGGCTGGCCTATGAATTGGCCGAAGTTGATAAGGACCCGCGCGCGGCCGTGCGCCTGACCAAGTTGGCGGGCAGCGCAGATAAGTTCCCGACCTTCCAGATCAAGGGCCGCAAACTGCGCAACCCAAAGCTGCCTGAACTTGAAAAGGAACTAGCCCGCGCGGGTCTTTACGACCCCGGCCTTATTCACGAAGAACGGGCGCAACGTTTTGTCCGGCACATGGCCCCATCTGACGCGTTCGTCAGCTATGTCTGGCAAGGCGACCGGATGATCCTGACGCATATCGAGGTCGATCCATCCTTTCGTGGCAGCGGCCTTGGCGCACGTTTTGCGGCCGAGGTCTTTGAAGAAATTGAAACCCGCTCCCATGAAATCCGTCTGACTTGCCCATTCCTGCGCAAGGTCGGTGGGACACGCGCAAACTGGCGCAAGAAATTCAATCTGGGAGATTGAAAATGCCTGTCACATTCGAGAATACCCGATTTGATCCCGATTTGATCGAGTTTCACGGGATCGCTAAGCAAATGGCGGCCTCGGTTGGGTATACTGCCGATCTGTCGGTAGATGGACGTTTGGCCCAGCTTTTGCGTCTACGCGTCGCCCAGATGAACCCCTGTTCCTATTGCCTGATCCTGCACACCAAAGCGGCCCATGATCAGGGAATCGCGGTTGAAAAGGTCGCGCATCTGGCAAGCTGGCGCGAAAGCACGATGTTCACCCCGGCAGAACGCTGCGCGCTGGCTTATTGCGAGGCGCTCACGGCCTATGATCCGGCGGCCTTTGCAGCGCGGCATGAAAGCCTGACGTCACATTTCGACGAAAAAGCCATCGCCGAAATCGCGGCCATCGTCATCAACATGAACCTCTGGACCCGCCTGAAACTGGCCCAAGGTCAGGTTCCAGTGGCGGAGTGATCTTGTGGTAACCATCGGCTTTGGAGGCGGGTGCCATTGGTGCACCGAGGCAGTTTTCCAACCGCTTGAGGGCGTGTCAGAGGTGCGGCAAGGCTTTATCCGCTCCGACGGCCCTGACGAGGCGTGGTCCGAGGCGGTGGAAATCTCCTTTGATCCTGATCGCGTGAGCTTGCGAGACCTGATCGCGGTCCACCTGAGCACCCATGCCAGCGAGGCCGATCACAAGATGCGTGGCAAGTATCGAAGCGCGGTCTACAGTATGACCGCGGAGCAGCAAAACGCGTGCGCGACGCATATACGGGACCTTGCCGCAGAGGCGGAGGTGCATTTTGTTACGCGCAGCCTTATGCACCGGGGCTTCAAGCCTTCGGACAGCCGATTTCACGATTACTACAAATCCAACCCCGAACGGCCCTTTTGCCGCACCTATATCGCGCCGAAACTTGCCAAGCTTCGGGCCCGGCACAGTGCATTGCTCAAGAAGGAATACACAACGTCATGACCCCCGCAGTCCTTCTCGTGCTTGTGGCCTTTGCCATTTACTCGTTGCTCAGCAAAGCAATCTCGCGCAGCTTGCTTACCCTGCCAATCATCTTCACAGCGCTTGGCTTTGCATTGTCCGTGCCATTGAGCGCCAGCTTGTCGCCGGATGTGATCCACGAAGGTAAAAAAATTCTGGCCGAGATCACGCTGATCCTGATCCTGTTCTCAGACGCTAGCCATGTGCGCTTTAAGAAACTGGTGATGGATTGGCAGATCCCGACACGGATGCTGGTGATCGGGCTGCCGCTGACGATCGCGCTTGGGACACTTGTCGCGCTTTGGCTCAACCCTACGTCTGGGTTTGCCGTTGCATTGCTGACCGCCGCAGTATTGACGCCGACGGATGCCGCGCTGGGGCAATCTGTCGTTTCGAACCCAGAGGTGCCAGACCACCTCAGCCAGACAATCAATGTGGAAAGCGGGCTGAACGATGGGCTGGTGCTACCCTTCGTTCTTTTGGGTGCAGTCCTTGCGTCGTCGGTTGGCGGCGCGCAGACCGATGGTTTGGCGCTGGAGGCCGCCACCGAGATTGTGCTCGGTCCGCTCGCTGGTATTGCCGTCGGTTGGGTGGCGGCCAAGGCGATGGACTGGGCGCAAAACCGCGACTTGATGCAAGAGGCGGCGGGGGCGGTGGTCTTTCTCGTGACCGCCTTCGCAGCTTACGGGTTTGCTGTTGCCATCCACGGAAACGGGTTCATTGCGGCCTTTGTTGCGGGCATGGTCTTTGGCAACACCTACCGTCATGACATCCACTTTATCAGCGAGTTCATGGAGGGGGCTGGCCAACTTTTGACGATGGCGGCGTTTCTGGTGTTCGGTGCGTTTCTGCTGCCCGACGGATTGGCGCACGCAGGGCCAAATACGATCATTCTTGCGTTGGTCTTCCTCACGCTGGTCCGTGTCTTGCCAATCTTCGTTTCTCTGACAAGAAGCGGGCTACCCGCGCGTGAGAAGCTCTTCCTTGGTTGGTTCGGTCCACGCGGTCTGGCCTCGATCCTCTTCACATTGCTGATGATGGATCAATTCGATTTCCCGAATGAAGAGGAACTGCTGGCTTGTGTCTCGCTGACTGTTGGCCTGTCCATCCTGTTGCACGGCCTCAGTTCAACCCCCTTGGCGACCCGCATCGGGCGCATGAAATCTTGAACCAGAAAAGGAGACTATAATGGCAATGCATGTAGAGGTTTTTCGCCACCGGGTTGATCCCGACTTCCAAGGCGAGTTTGACGAGCTTTACGCCCGCATGGTGACCGTGGTGAAGGGGCTAAAGGGGTATATGAGCCACAAGGTCTTTACCGCAGAGGACGGAGAAAAGGTGCTTATCGGTTACTTCGAAGATTTCGAGGCGATCGAGGAATGGGATGTCCACCCCGAGCACAAATACGCCAAAGACCGCGGCAAGAACGGTGTCTTTTTGGAGTATGATGTGGTTGTTGCCGAGGTCGTTGAGCATCACGCGATGAACTTCACCGGCGCATGAAAATGCAGCCGCCACCTCCGTCAGAACCACTTTCGCCAGCGGAACAAGACCAGCATCCCTGCGACCAGAGCCAAACAGATCACCATCAGTATGGTGAAACCATTTGCATGCCCTTCGAAGGGAACCCCCATGAGGTTCACACCGAACGCGCTGACAATAAACCCAAGCGGAAGGAACAGCGTCGCCACGACCGAGAAGACAAAGGAGCTGCGCGTCAGTTGCCTGTCTTGAATGCGGGCAACCTGATCGTTGAGGATATCAACGCGGTCCCGCAGGTTTTGCAGGGTTTCAAGATACCGCAAAAGCTGATCGAGCCCGTCATCGATCCGCGTGCGCTCTCTTTCGCTCAAAAGGGAGTGCTTGCAGCGCGACAAGTGTTCCAGCACAGGTTTTTGTGGCCCGAGGTGGCGCAAGAAGCCGCTGATACGCGATTGGGTTTGTGCCATATTGGGGCAGGCAGCCTCGGTCTGATGAGTGCCCACAAGCCCTTCGATCCTGTTGACCGCGTCTTCCAGTTCCTCGATGTGGTCATCGACCTCATCGAGGTGTTCTTCGATAAGATCAGCCAGAAACTCACCCGGTGTGGTTGGGCCTGCACCTGCGGACAACTTTTGATGAAGGGCCAGGATCGGGTCAACATCGGCCTCGCGTGTAGTAATGACGCGCGTCTTGTCGATCCAGATCCTGATCGACACCATGTCTTCAGGGCGTGCCATGTCCTGACCGACATGCATGGCCTTCAAAAGCACCATGATCCCGTCATCAAGAACGCGCACGCGCGAACGTGTGTCCTCTTCGATCATCGCATCGACAACCAGGTCGTCGAGCATGGCCACCTCCATGAGATAGGCGCTGGTCTCTCGATGCTTGATACACATATGGAGCCATTCCCCGCCCCCGTTCAGTGCGTGCAGGTGAAGAAACCCCGGCGATGTTTTGACGTCTGTCATGCCTCAGTGCGCTCCTGTATCTGGGGTCAATCCATGGGCGGCGGCAAACTTATGATGGGACGCCCTTGGCCCCGCCAAGACCATGGCCGATCCTTCAGGCAACGGCGTTCCGTCCCACGGGTTTATCTCGGCGTTGAAGGCGCTGCGCACACCGATGAGGGTCAGGTCGCCGGGCCACTCCACATTGTTCGAAGGAGGTGCCTTCGCCAAACTATGTTGGGCAATCACCCTGTCCGCATCCAACTGGTACAAAACCGTGAACGGAACATGCGCCATGTGTTTGACAAGCCACGCATGTGCCATGCCGCAAATGAACTCATCGACGACAGAGGAAAAGAGCACGTAGCGCACAAAGGCGATTGCCGTGATGATCGCCGTAAGCTGAAGCAACAACCCGCTGGCCGTTTCCTTGATCCCGAAGGCCCCAACCACAACAGTGGCAACCACCGAGGCCAGACCAACGGAACCGGTAATCATCAAGATCACAAGGATACGTCTGCGCTCCGGTGTTTGGAGGATCAGTTCGGATTCAGACGTGGTGAACCCCGTGCCGCTAAGTGCCGACATGGCCTGAACTCTGGCAACGTCGCGTGAAATGCCCGTGTGTTCTAGAAACACAGCCGCGACCCGCACGATCGTGGACGAGATCGTGAACAGGATAACGATGGAAAGTGCTGCGCCCAAATCTTTTTCCCACGCTTGAGCGGGATCAGAAGCCCCGCAAAATCACCAACTTAACAACTCCAACTATCGTAAAGGAAAACCCATGATCGACAAGAACCACTTGCGCAACACGATGCTGGCCCTGACAGAGGCCGAACTTGAGCAAGCCCATAAAACCTATGAGCGATTTCTCAGCGCCGCGCGGCTGGATCGCACGGAGCCGATTGAAAATGACGAACAGGGCCAAGCAGAAACCGCCGCCGATCTTGCTGAGGCGTTCGATGACCGCGAGCATCAAGTGGAAGCCAAAATCTCAGCGTTGAACGTGCTTGATTTCGGACCGAAAACCGAAGTGGCGCCGGGCGCAGCAGTGCGGATCGGGGATCGCTATCTGGTCATTGGCGTCTCGACAGGAGAGTTTTCATGTCAGGGGCAGAAATTTATCGGTGTCTCACAAGCGGCGCCAATCTACGAGGCCCTGGAAGGCAAGAGAGCCGGTGAATTCTGTGAGTTCCGCGGCCGCAAGCTGAAGGTCACTGAGGTCTACTGACAATCGGGAGCTGACGATGAGTACTCTTCGCCCAGATGGACGCCCGCGCATTCCGCCCAATCAGGTGGTAACTCAGAAATTCCCGGTAATGACGGCGGGTACGCCCAAGACGGCCGACAAGGAAACATGGTCACTAACCCTCGACGGTGACGTCGAACAGGCGATCACACTGGATTGGGCGGGCTTTCAGGCCCTCCCACAGCGCGAATTCAGCGCCGATCTGCACTGCGTGACCAGATGGTCCAAACTGGGCACACTTTGGCGCGGGGTGGCAGTTTCTGTACTGGCCGATCTTGTTCGCCCAGTAGCTGATCCGGTTTATGTTCAGGCGCGTGCGGACGGCAATTACACCGCGAACCTGCGTTTGGTCGATATGTTAAGTGACAAAGCCTTTGTGGCCACAGAATTCGACGGTAAACCGCTGAGCGTAGAACATGGTGGCCCGGCACGACTGGTGGTGCCGGACCTATATCTGTGGAAAAGCGCCAAGTGGCTTCGTGGCCTCCATTTCAGTCCCTATGACTACAAGGGCTTTTGGGAAAAGCTGGGGTATCATAACTACGGTGATCCCTGGAAAGAACAAAGGTACAGAGGATGAGTGCTGGCGAGCCGGCGATAGCACAGGAAATACGGCCCTGCCGTATGTGCGCAGCAGATTTCGCAGCCACTGCCACAAGGCACGAACCCCGGCCAGTCGTCTGGCTGCGGCAACGCGCACGGATTCTGATTGTTGGGCAGGCGCCTGGCTTGCGCGTGCACGAATCCGGCATCCCCTTCGATGACCGCTCGGGCGACCGGTTGCGTGAGTGGTTGGGGGTTACGCGCGATGAATTCTATGATCGCGACCGGATCAGTATCCTACCCATGGCATTTTGCTTTCCCGGCTATCATGTGAATGGCAGCGACCTGCCGCCACCACCACGCTGCGCGGCAACGTGGCGAAGCCGGGCGCTGGACGCGCTCAATCAGGTAAGGCTCACTATCTTGATCGGGGGTTACGCCCATGGTTGGCACCTGGGCGCAGACGCACGCAAGGCGGGCGTAACAGCCACTGTTGCTGACTGGCGCCATTGGGCGCCGGTAGTCGTGCCGCTGCCGCACCCTTCCTGGCGCAACAACGCGTTTCTGCGCCGCAATCCCTGGTTCGGGACAGAACTCCTTCCGGCACTCCGTCTGCGTGTCCGCGAGGTCATGGATCAGACAGACTGACAAAAGGGGGCGCCAAATGGTCAAGGCAATCTGGAACGGCAAAGTCATCGCAGAAAGCGACGCTACCGTTGTTGTCGAAGGCAATCACTACTTTCCGATCGAAAGTGTGCGGGCAGTGTACCTATCGCAAAGCACGCGCGAAACGGTTTGCCCCTGGAAGGGAACTGCATCGTACTACTCACTAGAGGTGGACGGAAAGACCAACCCTGATGCGGCTTGGTATTACCCATCTCCCAGGTCGGCGGCAGCGCAAATAAGGGGCATGGTCGCCTTTTGGCGCCGCGTACAGGTGAGCTGAGCCGGACCGGCCCAAATACGCATTGGAAATCAAGAAAGGACTTAACGATGGAACTGGGATTTATCGGTCTCGGACGAATGGGCGGCAACATGGTCCGGCGGCTGTCGAAGGCCGGGCATCAATGTCACGTTCACAGTGCAAACCAGACGACGAGGGAGGCGTTGGCAAAAGAAGTCGGCACAGTCAGCTATGCCGACATCGGGTCTTTGGTCGCAGCTTTGGCAGCGCCTCGTGTAGTCTGGCTGATGGTTCCCGCCGGTGAAGTAACCGAGCAGGTGTTGACCGAGCTGGGCCAACTTTGCACATCAGGCGACGTCATCATCGATGGAGGCAATAGCCATTTCAAAGAGAGCGTTGCGCGCGCCCAGATGCTGGCCGCTAAAGGCATCCTGATGGTTGATTGCGGAACCAGCGGAGGTGTTTTTGGGTTGGCTCGTGGATACTCACTGATGCTAGGCGGGGCAAATGAGGCAATCGGGCGGATCGTGCCTATTCTTGACACGCTCGCACCGGGGATAGATGCGGCCGCAAGAACACCTGCCCGCGATGGTGGACCTCAAGCTCCGGGTGAGGCTGGATGGCTCCATTGTGGCAAGCCCGGCTCCGGCCACTATGTGAAAATGATCCATAATGGGATCGAGTACGGTATGATGCAGGCCATGGCCGAAGGTTTCGCGCTGTTCGCCTCGGCAGGTCATGCAGTGGTGGAAGAAGATTACCGCTATGACCTTGACCTCGCCGCTATCGCAGAAGTCTGGCGGCGTGGCAGCGTAGTCAGTTCATGGCTGCTGGATCTTGGGGCCGACGCTCTGGCCAGCAATCCGACGCTGGATCAGTATTCTACCGAAGTCGCTGATAGTGGTGAAGGTCGGTGGACGATTGAAGCGGCCATCGACCAGCGCACCTCGGCGCAAGTGCTCGCCGCAGCGCTGTTTGCCCGTTTTTCGTCGCGCGAAAAAAATGAACTGGGCAATCGTTTCCTGTCGGCCCTGCGCAATAAATTCGGCGGCCACCCAAGCCTTTCTTCCAAGGGCTGAAGAGGGAATGGCGGTGAGGTAACCCCGCCGCCTCCCAGGTCTTACAGGCCGCGTCCAGCATAGCGCTCTTCCCCGTCCCGGCATGGCCGATGATGATCCCGAGACTACAGCCGTCGGTGACATGGGCAAGCGCCTCGGCCTGCTCGGCGGACAGGATCAGATCCTGCGCCTCGGCGCGGGCAAGGGCTGTATCGCGGTCGCGGACGTCATCGTCATCGCCGCGCGGTGTAGCCGCTGTTCGACCTCGAGCAAGTCGCGCGTGGTGAAGCGCTCGCCGCCGCGCACATCCTACCCCTGCGCCACCGGGTCGGGTGCCCTGCGCATGGCGCCCAGCACCGCGTTGAACTGGCGCGGACCTTCGCCGTAACGGTATACGCAAGCGGCCATGTCGCGGCGGGTGAAGGCCGCTTACTGCCGGGCGAGCACGTCGAGCGCTAGGCTCGGGTCCGCGATGATCCGGGGGCCGTTCTCGCGCGCGATGGCGCGGTTCAACTCGGCGCGGTCGGCCTTTTCACCTGCTCGCACGATCCGCTGCGCGGGCGCGCCGATCTTGTCCTGCGGCTTCAGTAAGATGCTCTGCGCGTTGAGGCTGCAGTGATCGATCCATGCGTCGATGTCGAGTCCGGCGAGCCGTGCATTGGCGAACTCCGCCCAGCCTTCCCACCAGTGTCCGAGCAGGTCCGTCCGTTTCTACGCGCGCCGCCTCGAAACAACTCTTGTGCCGCAACTGCGAGCAAATGCTTCGTCGGCAGCGTGGCTAAACAGGAATGTCGGCAAAATCCCGCGATCCAGTCATCTGCTTAGGTTTAGATTAAGCTTGTGCAGCGAATATCTCCTTCGATGGGCCGCATTGCAGCGATATCAGCTCTCGCCCAAAGGCAGCTTTGGGCCGGGCAGGTCAGTTGTGGCGCTTAGTCCAGATCCACGTCCCCCAAGCGCGGGGCATGGACATGCGTTCGGACCAGTAACGCAGCGGCCGCGCCGGCGATGGCACCGAAGAGGTGCGCTTCCCAAGACACGCCGGGTTGGCCCGGAAGAACGCCCCAGAGAATGGAACCATATAGGACCCCGACCACCAATGCCGCGCCTAGCGTGATCAGCGAGCGATCCACGAGGCCGCGCACGACGAGGAAACCGAACCAGCCGAAGACGAGCCCCGACGCACCGATATGGATGGCCGAGGTGCCGAACAGCCAGACGAGGCCTCCCCCGAGGCCGATCACCACGGCGTTCACCGGCAGCAAGGCCCGCGTGGTTGTTGCCACCAGCAGTCCACCCATCACCAGAAGTGGCGGCGTATTGGCCATCAGGTGCCCGAAACTTCCATGCAGGAGGGGCATTGCGATGATACCATCCAACCCACCGAGGTACCGTGGGATCAGTCCGAACGCCGGGTTCAGGCCGTAGCCGGTGATCCAGTTGACGACCTGGATCGCCCAGAGCAGGGCGATAAAGGCGACAAGCGCCGCGGCGCTGCGCAGGAATCCTCGGCCAGCAGCCCGGCGATCTCGTCGCGCAGCAGGGCTTCGTCCCATTCGCCCATTTCCGTCAGCTTGTTGTCGGCGATCCGGTAGGCGCGGCGTTCCGCCTCGTCGAGATGGCTGAGCCGGATCACCGGCACCTCGGTCAGCCCGAGCATCGTGGCCGCAAGCACCCGGCCATGGCCCGCGATCAGCTCGCCGTCGTCGGCAACCATGCAGGGCACGGTCCAGCCGAACTTGGCCATGCTGGCAGCAATTTTGGCCACCTGGTCGTCGCCATGAATCTTGGCATTGCGGGCATAGGGGCGCAGCCGGGCAATCGGCCAGGACTCTACCTGGCTCGGCGCGAAGACGAGGTCCATGGGATGGGGCTCAGGATGAGGGGGAGGAAAATGAAAAGCGCCCGCGAGGGGGTTCCTCCGGGCGCAATTCTTCGATGATCAAGGGGTAGGTCAATGGGGGCAGGTCTGTCAACCCGAAAAGTGAAGCGGATTCAACAGCTTCTGACGAATTGGCTTTCCGGGGTGGCTTCCGGCCCCCTGGCTTCCCCGGAGGTGGCTTCCCTGGCTTCCCGCCGGGAATCCACCCCGGCCAGATCGTGATTCCGCAAGCCGCTGATCTGATTCACGAATTCCGGCGTCAGCGCGCAAGGTGGCTTCCGCCTGGCTTCCCCGGTGATACTAACTCACGCTAGCGAACCGCCGCGCTGCGCCCCCCCGCATACGTTTGGCGCCGGGGAGGAACCAGAGGAGGGGGGAGGGTGCACGATCGGTGGATTGAGAGGCGTGGTCAGCCTCCAGATCGTCGGCTTTCAGCGGCGGTCGCCGCTTGTTCCCGGATGCATCGGCGTCTAACGTCCATCTGATAGAAATTGCTGGGCTTTCAGGCTGTTTGGCCATGCGTTTCGAGTAGACTGGAGTGCTGCGCCGATTCGATCCCGGTGCAAGTGGGCGGAGGGAAGATGACGGTTCTGGAAGATATCAAGAATGGCGCTCAATTGCGCGGCGTCGTTCCGGGCCAGCCCGTCGAAGTTGTTTCTGTCGAGTGGATTGGGGATCAGGCAATAAACCTTGTATATCGCGTGCCCGGTGGCGGTGTAGCTGAAACAACTCTGTATCGTGATGATCAGGCCCGAATTGAACTGGATGCCCGCGGCCGGGCATGGTCCTTCGATGCCGATGGTGATCTCTTGCGCCTTGTCACTGAGGCCAATCGGATCAAGCTGGCGCATTACTTTGACCCCTATCTGGCCATTCACACCAGCCTCGTCGATCCGCTTCCGCACCAGATTTCCGCGGTCTATGGCGAAATGCTGCCGCGCCAGCCTTTGCGTTTTCTTCTCGCCGACGATCCGGGTGCTGGAAAAACCATCATGGCGGGGCTGCTGATCAAGGAATTGATCGCCCGCAGCGATCTCGAGCGCTGCCTTGTCGTCGCACCTGGCAGTCTGGTCGAACAGTGGCAGGACGAACTTGGTGAGAAGTTCGGGTTGGAATTCGACATCCTCACCCGCGACATGATCGAAAATTCCAGATCAGGAAATCCGTTCAGCGACCGCAACCGCTTGATTGCTCGACTGGACGTTCTCGCCCGAAATGAAGAGCTCCAAGACAAGCTGGCGCAAGCGGCAGAGTGGGATCTGATCATCTGTGACGAAGCCCACCGCATGTCCGCGACCTATTTCGGTGGTGAAGCGAAGTACACCAAGCGATACCGCGTCGGTCAGAAGCTCGGCGAGGCATGTCGTCACCTGCTCCTGATGTCGGCAACCCCGCACAATGGGCACGAGCAGGACTTCCAGCTGTTCATGGCGCTGCTTGATGGTGACCGGTTCGAGGGCCGTTTCCGCGACGGCGTGCATTATGCGGATACTGCCGACATGATGCGGCGCCTGACGAAAGAGGAACTGCTGCGCTTCGATGGCCGCCCGCTCTTCCCCGAGCGTCGCGCCTACACGGTCAAATACGAGTTGTCGCCCGAAGAGGCCGAGCTTTACGCTGCAGTGACCGAGTACGTCCGCAACGAGATGAATCGGGTCCAGCGCTTTGCGGCCGAGGACGGCAAGAAACGGAACAACGTAGGCTTTGCCCTTCAGATCCTACAGCGCCGCCTCGCGTCCTCACCGGCCGCGATCTACCAGTCCCTGAAAAGGCGGCGCGAACGGCTGGAGGCAGAATTGGCCGAGGCGCGCCTGATGGTCCGCGGCAAGAGGTCCGGTTTCGATACCCCTGACGTGCCGGATGACGCCCTGCAGAACCTTGAGGAACTCGGCCAGGACGAGATCGACGATATCGAGGATCGGATTTCCACGACCGCGACCACGGCCGAAACCGTCGATCAGCTCGCCCTTGAGGTCGAAACGCTGCAAGTCCTCGAACGGATGGCGCTGGGCGTTCTCAGCTCTGGCCAGGACACCAAGTGGTCGCAGCTGAACCGTATCCTCGATGATGAGCTGATGGTCGACTCGCACGGCAACCGCCGCAAGCTGATCATCTTCACCGAGCCGAAGGACACCCTCTACTACCTGCATGATCGCGTAAGGTCGCGTCTTGGCCGCGCTGATGCGGTCGAGGTGATCCATGGCGGCGTATCCCGCGAGGATCGGAGGAAGATTGTCGAGCGGTTTATGCAGGACCGCGACATGCTGGTGTTGATCGCGAACGACGCGGCTGGTGAAGGTGTTAACCTCCAGCGTGGCCACCTGATGGTGAACTACGACCTCCCCTGGAACCCGAACAAGATTGAGCAGCGGTTCGGCCGTATCCACCGGATCGGTCAGACCGAGGTCTGCCATCTCTGGAACCTCGTTGCGGCCGACACGCGCGAGGGCGAGGTCTACGCCCGGCTTCTGGAAAAGCTGGAGGCGGCACGCGAGGCGCTGGGCGGGCGGGTCTACGACGTCCTTGGCGAATTGTTCGATGGCACGGCGCTGAAGGATCTGTTGTTCGAGGCGATCCAGTATGGCGAGCAACCCGATGTGAAAGCCCGGCTGTTCCAGGCCGTCGACGGGGCCGTGGATCAGCAACATCTGCTGGACCTTCTGGCGCGTCGGGCCCTGACCAATGATACGATGCCAGCCGCCAAGGTGCAGGAAATCCGCATCGACATGGAACGCGCCGAGGCCCAGCGCCTTCAGCCGCATCACATCCAGAGCTTCTTTGTCGAGGCGTTCAAGCGCCTTGGTGGCCAGATCAAGCCTCGGGAAGAGGGTCGGTGGGAGATCACCCATGTCCCGGTCAGCATCCGCGAACGCGACCGGCAGATCGGCACGGGCTCGCCAGTTCAGAAGAAGTACGAACGCATCTGCTTCGAGAAGGGCAAGGTGAACCAGCAGCCCGTGGCGACCTTTGTCTGTCCCGGTCACCCACTGCTCGAAGCCGTCATCAGCATTGTGCGCGAACAGCACGACCACCTGATGAAGCAGGGCGCGGTCATGGTCGATGAAACCGACCTCGGCCAAGACCTGTCGGCCATCTTCTTGCTGGAACACAGCGTCCAGGATGGCCGCCCAACCAGCACCGGCAAAGCCCACATCATCTCGGAGAAGCTGCAGTTCGCCTCGATCGACAAGACTGGACAAGCCTCGAATGCGGGGATCGCCCCCCACCTGAACCTGCGTCCAGCTACGGCTGAGGAAATCGCGCTGGTTTCCGACAAGCTGCACGAGGACTGGCTGCGCAACGATCTGGAAAAGGCGGCGATCCGCTTTGCCACGGTCGATCTGGCCCAAAGCCACGTGGCCGAGGTCAAGGCGCGGCGCCTGCCGGAGGTGGCGAAGGTCGAGCAGGAGGTAAAGGCCCGCCTCAAGAAGGAGATCAACTTCTGGGACAACCGCGCCGCCGAACTGCGTGAGGACGAAAAGGCAGGAAAGAAGACCCGCCTGAACTGGCAGAACGCAGAGCGCCGGGCTGAAGACCTCGCCGACCGACTGAAACGCCGGATGGAGTTGCTGGAGAAGGAACGCTTCATCTCCGCCCAGCCGCCGCGGGTGCGGGGCGGCATGGTCGTCGTGCCGAAGGGGTTGCTGTTGGCGAAGGCTGCCGCCGCAAGCGGGGCCAAGGCCAGCGCTTTTGCCGAAGACCCGGAGGCCCGGCGGATTAGCGAGTTGAAGGCCATGGAAGCGGTGATCAAGGCCGAGCGGGCGCTGGGCAACGAGCCGTCTGATGTGTCGGCGCAGAAGGTGGGCTACGACATCGCTTCCTACGATCCTCGCTCTGGCCATCTACGCTTTATCGAGGTCAAGGGTCGGATCGACGGCGCCGATACAGTCATGCTGACCCGGCAAGAAATCATCACTTCCCTACACGAACCGGGCAAATACATCCTGGCCATCGTGCAGATCGAAAGTGGTTACGCACAAGAGCCGCGGTATGTCCGTGGTGCGCTGTCGGACCACGAGCCTGCGTTCGAACACACTGCCATCCAGTTTAACTTAAAGCGCCTGCTGGAGCGGGCAGAGGTGCCAAGTTGAGAAAGAAGAGCATTAGGCTTGCCGCCCGGACGTTCAATTCGAACATCGACGAAATCATTTCTTTCACCAATCGGGCCACCGGTGCCGGAGGTCCATTGACCGATCAAGATCAGTCTTGGTGCTTTGATCTCGCCATCATCAGGGTCTATCGCGAGTTCGAGGACTTGATTCTCAGTTGTTTGGTTGCCTTGATTAACAGCGATGCGACGACGTTCTCACAAGTTAAAGGAAGGAAATTCCCAGCCCATATGAACGTCGAGGTCTGCGAATATCTCATTTGTGGTGATGGCTATTTCGATTTTGCTGGTCGCGACGGTCTCATCAAGACCATCAAGAAGGTAGTTCCGGCAGCTCATTGGCTGCCGACAATCGTTTCTGATGCTGCCTACACGGACGCACTCAAGAAACTCAGCGCGTTGCGAAACTTTGCCGCGCACGATAGTGCGGTATCGAAAAAGCGCGCTCTAGATGCCATCGGTGGGCAGGGAATGTCATCGAGCGGTGCATGGCTGAAGCGCCAAGGGCGCTTCGCGGCAATGTGCACAAGTCTAAAGGCGATGTCGACACGGATCGAAGCTGCCGCGCCCTATTGAAAGCAAGACGATGACCCAACCCTACAAAAAGAAACTGATCGAAGTCGCCATCCCGCTGGAGGCCATCAACGCCGCCTCGGCGCGGGAGAAGTCGATCCGGCATGGGCATCCCTCCACCCTGCATCTGTGGTGGGCGCGGCGGCCGTTGGCGGCGTGTCGGGCGGTGCTGTTTGCGCAGCTGGTGGACGATCCCTCCAGCCATCCCGACCAGTTCCCCACCCATGAGGATCAGGAGCGGGAGCGGCAGCGGCTGTTTGCCATCATCGAAGACCTGGTGAAGTGGGAGAACTCGACAAACGAAGAGGTGCTGGAACGCGCGCGGGCGGAAATCCGGCGGTCGTGCGGTGGTGTGCTGCCGCCGGTCTATGACCCGTTCTCGGGCGGCGGGTCGATCCCGCTCGAGGCGCAGCGGTTGGGCCTGCCTGCCTATGGGTCCGACCTGAACCCGGTGGCGGTGATGATCGGCAAGGCGATGATCGAGATCCCGCCGAAATTCAAGGACATGCCCCCCATTCACCCCGGCATCAAGGATCGGTCGTTTTACCGAAACGCGGAAGGGCTGGCCGAGGATGTGAAATACTATGGCGAATGGATGCGTGAGAAGGCGTGGGCGCGCATCGGGCATCTCTACCCGCAGGTAGACCTGCCGAAAGAGTATGGCGGCGGCAAAGGGACTGTTGTCGCTTGGATCTGGGCCAGGACCGTGCCAAGCCCTGATCCAGCATTTGCAGACGTTGATGTTCCGCTTGTTCGTTCTTTCCAACTTAGTGACACCGCTTGGGTCGAGCCAATTGTCGACGGTAAGAACTACTCATTTCGCGTGCGAACGGGCGGATTGCCAAATGCTGGCAAACTTGATGGGACCGTCAGTAGGCAAGGTGGTCGTTGCCTTGTCTCAAACAGTGCGATGCCGCTCAACTACATCCGTGAGACGGCGCGCAAGAGGGGCCTAGGCCAAAAGCTGATGGCGGTGGTGGTTGAAGGCACACGAGGACGTGTCTTCATTTCTCCGACTCCAGAGATGGAGAAAGCTGCCTTCCTATCGAAACCAAAATGGCTTCCAGAAGAGCTTGTGACAACTCCATCCCATGAAGTCGATCGCCTCCCGATGTACGGCATGACAACTTGGGGAGCAGCTTTTACGGACCGTCAGGCAACTGCTCTGACAACGTTTGTCGATGTTGCGAAGGAACTAAAAGCCCAGATTGCCAATGACCTGAGGAGCCACGGAGATCTCGGCGCAGTCGATCCTACTGAGTACTCGAATGCCATTCGAGTTTACCTGTCGTGTGCGATTGACAGGTGCGCTGATGCTTGGAGCACCATTGCGACGTGGGCGACGAGTGGGTTCATCCGATTTACCTTTGCTCGGCAAGCTATCGCCATGACTTGGGATTTTGCGGAGTGCAATGTATTCAGTACGTCCACGGGAAATTTTGGCGGTGCCGTTGATTGGGTTGTAAAGGCGCTATCAGAGCTTCCGGCTCTCGGTATGGGCAGTCTCAAGCAAGCAGATGCCAGATTTGCTGTGTTGCCGAAGGCTAGCTGCCTTTCCACTGATCCACCCTATTACGACAATATCGGCTATGCTGACCTCTCGGACTACTTTTATGTGTGGCTCAAGAGATCTGTTGGAGACATTTATCCAGAGGTATTCTCGACGATTGCGGTGCCCAAATCGGACGAGTTGGTGGCAATGCCGCACAGGCATAAGAACCGCCGAGCGGCAGAAGATTATTTTCTGAATGGTATGTCAGAGGCGTTCGCCAATATCGCCGGCCAGCTAGATCATAGTCTACCAGCTACAGTGTATTACGCGTTTAAGCAAAGTGAGGTTTCTGAAGAGGGACTGACATCGTCGGGATGGGCAACATTCCTTGAAGCAATCATCTCGTCTGGACTGTCAGTAGTCGGGACTTGGCCCGTGCGAACTGAGAGGGCAGGACGGACAATTAGCGTAGGGACGAACGCGCTCGCTACTTCGGTCGTCCTCGTCTGCCGCAAGAAGGAAGCCTCGGCCGAGGTCATTACCAGGGCCGAGTTCATCCGTGCCCTGAAACGCGAACTGCCCCCGGCCATCGGGGAGCTTCAAGCCGCGAACATCGCCCCGGCCGACATGCCGCAATCGGCCATCGGCCCCGGCATGGGCGTCTTCTCGCGCTACAAGGCGGTGCTGGAATCCGACGACAGCCCGATGACGGTGAAGGCCGCGCTGCAGTTGATCAACCGCGAGCTCGACGAATACCTCGGTGGCATCCAGGGCGAGTTCGACGCCGACACCCGATTTGCCATCACCTGGTTCGAACAGAACGGGTTGAAGGCAGGTGACTACGGCACGGCGAACAACATCGCCAACGCGCGCGGCATCTCGGTCGAAAGCGTGAAGCATGCCGGGATCGTGGAAAGTGCGGCCGGAAAGGTGCGCATCCTGAAGCGCGACGAATTGGATGCGGAGTGGGAGCCGGATGCCGATGGCCACCTGACCGTCTGGGAATGCTGCCAGCATCTGGTGCGCCTGCACGAGAAATACGGGATCGGCTATGAGGCGGCGGTGATGCTGAAGAAGTTCGGTTCCAAGGCGGATGACGTGCGCGACCTTGCCTATGTGCTTTACAACATCTGCGAAAAGCGGGGCGACGCGAAGGAGGCGACCGCCTACAACGCGTTGATCGCGGACTGGACCGACCTGACCCGCGAAGCCGCCACCGCGCCGCTGACGAACCGCAGCGGTCAGATGAGATTTGAGGTTTAACCGGGGGAGCCATGAAGATCGACGATCCATCATACGCCCTTGGCCAGTTCTTCGGCGGGGTGGAGCTGGAAACCTGCACCGATCCCGGAGTTTCGCGCCCGCGGGTGAAGGCAGTGACCGTGTTTCCCCCCGCCATGCGGGTCGAGTTCCCGCGGAACCTGCGCGAGATGTTCCCCCTGGGCACAAGGTTCAAGGCGACCGTCAAGGTGTGTCAGAAGACCGTGGATGGCGAGCCCAACGGCCCGCCGTATCTGAAGGCTTACGACATTTCGGTGATCGCGGCGACCGTGCCTGACGAGGGATTGATGGCCAAGGTTCGCAAGGGCAGCATCAGTGGGCTGTCTTACGAATACCATTGGGTTACAAAGAGATAATCCGGGCTTTGTGCCGGAAGAAGGATTGAGTGCATGGCAAAGTCGACCCGCCAATATGTGTTTGAAGGCATGGAGCTTCTTCCCGAGGCTCTGATTCCCTTTGTCGAACGGCGGCTCGAGGCCTCGTTGCAGGGGCATTGGCAGATCGATGTTGCCCAGAAGGTTGGATTGCGCCCGAACGCCAACGGCCAAGTCGGGTGGGACCAGCAAGGCCTGCTCAAGGCGATGATCTCGTATTGGGGCGATGCCTTTCGCTCGGTACTCGGTCATGCTGAGCGGTCCTATGTCGGCGAATTGCTCGAGATCCGGAACAAGCTGTCGCACAACGAGACCTTCACCTATGACGATGCCGAACGCGCGCTGGACAGCATGCGGCGGCTGATGGAGGCGATCAGCGCCTCGGACGTGGCCGATCAGCTTGGGAAAATGCGCGACACGATCCTGCGCACCAAGTTCACCGAATTGCAGCGCAACGAGGAGCGTAAGAAGAGCCAGCGGTCTGACATCTCGGTCGAGACGGTGGCGGGGCTGCTGCCGTGGCGCGAGGTGGTGGAGCCGCACCGCGATGTGGCGACGGGAGAGTTTCAGCAGGCCGAGTTTGCGGCCGATCTGGCCAAGGTGCATAACGGCAGCGCGCCGTCGGAATACCGCAACCCGACCGAGTTCTTCTCGCGCACCTATCTGACCTCGGGCCTGTCGACCCTGCTGATCGGCGCGGCCAAGCGGCTGTCGGGCACCGGTGGTGATCCGGTGGTGGAGTTGCAGACCAACTTCGGCGGCGGCAAGACCCACTCGATGCTGGCGCTTTACCACATGGCGGGCGGCACGCCGGTCGAGGATTTGCCGGGACTCGACCAGCTTCTTTCACGCGAAGGGCTGACCGTGCCCGGCAAGGTAAACCGTGCCGTGCTGGTGGGCACGTCCTACGGGCCCTCGGACGCAGCTAAGCGGCAGAGAGATTATGGGCGGCCGATCCGCACAACATGGGGCGAACTGGCGTACCAACTTGGGGGCGAGGCGGGCTATGCGCTGGTGGCCGAGAACGACGTCAATGGAATCGCGCCGGGGTCAAACCTGCTGGAGGAGCTGTTCCGGCAATGCGCCCCGTCGCTGATCCTGATCGACGAGTGGGTCGCCTACCTGCGCCAGATCTACAAGGTTGAGGGGCTGCCGTCGGGGTCTTTCGACTCAAACCTGTCCTTCGTGCAGTCGCTGACCGAGGCGGTGAAAGCCAGCCCGGGCACGCTTCTGGTGGCATCGCTGCCCGCTTCGCAGATCGAGGTCGGAGGGGAAGGGGGCCAGGAGGCGCTGTCGCGCCTGAAGCAGACCTTCAGTCGGGTCGAAACCGGCTGGCGCCCGGCTGACCAGGAGGAAAGCTACGAGATCGTCCGTCGGCGGCTTTTCAAGGAGATTCCGGGCGACAAGTTCCACCACCGCGATAACACCTTGAAGCAGTTCGCGAAGATGTATCGCGATAGCCCGAACGAGTTCCCGCAGAACTGCGAGGGCGAGGATTATCGCCGGAAGCTGGAGAAGGCCTATCCGATCCACCCGGAGCTGTTCGATCAGCTCTACACCAGCTGGGGTTCGTTGGAGAAATTCCAGCGCACCCGTGGCGTGCTGCGGTTGATGGCTCAGGTGATCCACGAACTGTGGATGAACAATGACCCCTCGGTGATGATCATGCCGGGAAGCGTGTCCATCAGTTCGGCGCGCGTCGAACCGGAGTTGCTGCATTACCTTGATGTGTCGTGGCAGTCGATCATCGCAGGCGATGTCGATGGACCGAACTCGACGCCCTACCGGATCGACCAGTCAGCCCCAAACCTTAACCGCTACTCGGCCACCCGCCGTGTGGCTCGGGCGATCTTCATGGGAACCGCGCCGACCCATGGGCAAGACAATAAGGGCCTCGATGATCGCCAGATCAATCTTGGCGTGGTTCAGCCCGGTGAACGTCCTGCCATCTTCGGCGATGCCCTCCGTCGCCTCGCGAACAACGCCAGGTTCATGCATGGTGATCTCGGCCGATATTGGTATTCGATGTCCGCTAGTCTCAATCGGTTGGCGGCCGACCGGGCCGGGCAGATTGAAGAGCCGCTGGTCCTGCTGGAAATCGACAAGGCGCTGGCGACCTACATCAACGGTTTGGGCGACCGCGGGCATTTCGACACCGTGCAAGTCGCGCCCAGCACTTCTGCCGACGTTCCAGACGAAGCCGGTGGCGTTCGTGCCGTTGTGCTTGGCGTGGCCCACCCGCACACCGGTCGCGAGAATTCCGATGCCATGGCAGAGGCCAAGGATATCCTCCTTCAGCGCGGCTCCACGCCGCGGGTCTATCGGAACATGCTGGTGTTCCTTGCGGCGGAGTCACGCCAGCTCGATGGGCTGAAGGAGGCCATGCGGTCGTCCCTAGCTTGGGCAGGGATCGTCAAGGACACGGACAGGCTGAACCTTACCCAGCGCGACAGTGCGCTTGCCAAGGCTAAGGTCGCCGAGGCGGCCGAGACTGTGAAGACGCGGCTGAAAGAGACCTGGTGCTACCTCCTCTATCCAATGCAGGATAGCGCTCAGGCTGATGTCGAGTGGATTGCATCGAAGGTTCCGGCTCAGGATGGGCTTCTGTCCCGTGCCAGTAAGAAACTGGCCAGCGACGAAGGCCTGCTGCCGGAGCTTGGTCCTGCCCGCCTAGACCGCGAATTGCAAAAATACATCTGGAATGGAAAAGGCCACCTGTCGCTCAGGGATCTCTGGGAATATCTGAACCGCTACATCTACCTGCCACGGGTCAAGGATCGGAACGTTTTGATCAAGGCGGTGCGGGCAGCGGTCGGCGCGATGGTGCCTGGTCCTTTCGCCTATGCGGAACGTTGGGACGAGAAGAGCGGTCGCTATATCGGACTCGTCCTTCAGAACGCTGCGAACGCCCCGGTGGTCATCGACTCCGACAGCGTCATCGTGAAGCCAGAGGTGGCAGAAAAGCAGGCGCTCGAAACCGCAGCGGCCGCTGCCGCGCCAGCGGAACCGGCGCAGACACCGACGAAAGCTGCAGCAGAACAGACCGGCCTGAAGCCAACCGCGGCTGTTGTGCAGCCCGACCGTGACCCGACGCGGTTCATCGGGACGGTCATGATCTCCGCAGATCGGCCAGCACACGAGATGCGTCAGATAGTAGAGGCGATTATCGAGCAGCTGACTGTGCTGCCAGGCAGTGAGGTCACATTGAAGCTCGAGATCGATGCCGAAGTCCCGAATGGCCTTGACCGAAGCAAGGTGCGCACGTTGCTCGAGAACGCGAACACGCTGGGATTCATCGACAAAGTGATCAAGTGAATGGAAGCGTGACGGTCATCGACCGTCACGCGATTTCCACGGCCGCGCCTTCGGCATTGCCGCCGTCACCTCGACCTCCCGAAGCATCCCGCCTGCGATCAGCCCCTCGCGGACCCAGACCAGCGCCTGCCACCAGTCGTCATAGCCGCGCCGGGCTGCCTCGATCTGCTGCGGGTGGGGAGAGAAGGTGACCGGACATGCCAAGATGTCGACGGTTTTCCAAGTGGCGCGCGCGCCCGCTCCACGCACCCGGATGCGTTCGGTGCCCACGACGATGGCGCCTGCATGCGTGCCGTGCTGGTTCTGCTTCACGATGCTCGGCAAGCAGCGCGGGACGGCGCCTGGCATCCAGTCCGGGGTCAGCCCGGCGCGGGCCAGCTCGGCAACGCGGATCGCCATGCGCTTGCCGCCGAGGCTGTCGGGGATCCCGGTGACGGTGGCGGCGATCACCTCGGCGTCCTCGTGGGTGAAGCCGCCGATCTTGTGCTGGCCGCCGTCGATCCTGCAGCCCAGGACAGCGCGCTGGAGCAGGACGTATTCCAGCCCGAAGCCGAAGCCTTCGTCGATGACGTCCGGGGGCAGCGGCAGTTCCAGCTGCGCCTGTTCGATCCGGAATGCCCATTCCAGCGCCGCCTGCACGCCCAGCGCACGCTTGATCCTGGTACCGCTGACGCGGCCGTGGAAACTCATGGCTGCAATCCTTCAAGGAAATCCATCTGCGCCGGGCGCTGGGCCGCATCGGTCGGCCGCCAGATCCACGGGCCCGAGGCCATGGGCAGCTGCGAGAGTGCGCCACGCATGCGATGCTGCCAGAGGGTGAACTCCGTTACCGAGCAGGCGCAAAGCGCGTGCCCGATGGGCCAGCCCATCAACCATCCGACGAAGAGCGGGTTCAGCCGCCTCCGCGATCGGCCCTTCAGGATCCGCCGCGAGACGACGCGCCCATGCGAGGCAATCATCGAAGCCCAAAGTGGGCGCGAGATCGGGGCGTGCGGCAAGGACCGTCGCCCATCCTGCGAGATCGGTGGGGCAGGGCGGGTGAAGCCCTGTTCCGCCCGATAGTGCAGCAGGTCCATTCGGGACTTGCCGTCGGTGCGGGTGATGCTGGCCTCCGAACTGCCCTTCCAGTTCTGGGCCGCCGGGGTCGGCCAGTGGTTGGGCAGGGCCTTCGCAATGCCCAGCGCCAGCGCCTCGGCCTTCCGGGTGAACCGAAGGTCCGCGACAGCGAATTCGCTGTTCCCGGCCGGGTTGTAGTGGCCGGTGCCGGGGTGCAGGCTCATCGGTGTGGGCCAGGATGAAGATGCGCAGTCGTTCGTGCGGCGCGCTGACCTCTGCCGCCGAGAACAGACCCGCCGCAGGCGTGTAGCGTCGCTGAATGTCCTTGTCGGCGCTGACGAGCTTCTCTAGGCGCGACATTTCCGCGTCGAGCACGGCCTGGCACAGTTTGCTGAGGTCGGTATCGTCAGGGAAATAGGGCATGTTGGGATCGCCGGGAGCGGGTGGCACCCCCTTCAATTCGGCGATCTTGCCATCAGCCCAGTTGACATAGGAGGCAAGGTTTTCGTCGACGGAGCCCTTGTAGTCGAGGAGGAACGCCGCCCACTGTTCCTCGGACATGCCGCTGTTGGAATGTCGTGCCTGGGCCTGCCTAAGCGTTTCCGGCGCCTGGTTGCGGCGCTGATCCTTTACCTCATCCTGCAAAGCCAAGAAAGTCTGGCGCTGCGCCGTATAGCGTCGCAGCGTCGCGCGAAGCGTGTTCGCCGCGCTCGCCAATTCGGTGTGCCGCTCAGCACGCTTCTCGCTCCCGGCTGATACCAGCTTAGCGCGATCAGTCGTATATGCATCGACCAATTTCTTCTTCTGGGCGGCTTGCGATTCGTATGTCGCTGCCATCTTCTCTTTTTCTAGCTCGGTGCTGATGCGGTCGGATATCTGGGTGACGGCATCGGCCTCTCGCTCGCGCGCCAGCCGATGCCGAGTGGCACGGTGATCCAGCAACTCGTCGAAATCGAGTGCGCCGTCGCGTTCGTGATCGGGGTGGGCCTCGAAGATTACTCGTTCGATCTCGCGCAGAAGACCGTCCGTCAGCCCGCTGGAAGAACAAAGCTCCTCGACGAATTGCTGAGACAGATAGCGGACCCGCTCATATGCGAATGGGCCGTTGGCGTCGAAGCCATCAAGCGAGCGCTCGACGGGCTCGCCTGCCGCCCAAGATACCTTGACCTTGCTGTTGCTGAGCAGCGGCCGCGCCCGCACCAAGAATGATGGGTTTGCCCATTCGTTCGCGTTCCACGCCTCCTCCGTGATCGAGTCGCACCCGGCGGCGATCATATCTGCCAGAGCAGTTTTGCCCGAACCGCGAGCGCCGATGATGGCGACCAATCCGGGATTAAGTGGAATAATCGGTGTTTCGGCCCATTCCGCATTCAGGATTTCCACCTGCGAAATGACTTGCGAGGGCGTGGCGGCAGCCGGCGGCTCGGCACCGACATGAGCGCGTCCCTGCGGATCGATACATGCTTGGCGAAGCGCATCGAATTCAAGCGCGCCTTTGATCCAAGAGAAACGGTTGCCGAACGGACTGGCGACGTCCTCAAGCTTATGGGCGTCACTTCCATGCAGACATGGCTTCAGCCCACCGTAGTGGGAGCGGATCTCGGCGGGGCTTAGTTGGCGTTGGCCCAGCCAGAACTCGCGCTGAGCGGCGCTGCTCGCGAAGATGACGTGGGCAAAGGTCTCGATTTCGCGGCGGATAGTCTGGTCCGCAGCCTCACGGACGCCGGACGTGCCGTCGTTCGCACCACCAGCCACCGCAATTAAGATGTTCTTTTTCGCCCAAGCGCTCTCACTAAATACCTCACGCAGTTTTTGAAAATTCACCTTGAACTGATTGGCACCATAGGCGAGCGCCGCGCCATCGTCGGTAATTTTTGGGTCTGCTGCCTTGCCGAGCCTGATGAGGTCGGCTCGCGTGCAGTCGAACCGATCCTGCATGACGTTGAACTGAAGGCGCGAAAGCAGGCGCTGTAATTCTTCAACGTGTCCCGGATCTTCAGGACTGACAAACAGGTGCAGGTTCACGAAGCCGCCTCTGGCGGTCGCAACATCTAGTCTCAACTCTACGTTGAGGAAGATCAGCTTTACGTCTGGCAGCCGCCCTGCGGCCTTGTGGCGCAGCACTTCCTCGTAAGTGTCCGTGACATAGTAGTCGGTCACGGCAATTGCCTCGATGGTCGGCGTCGCCTTCTCCAGCGCGCCGAGATAGTCTTCCCACGCTGTTGGTCCGGTGAACTGGTCGTTCATCGTGGTGCCGGGCGCATGAATATGCGGCTCCCAGCGCCGCCATTCCGAGCCCCGGTTCATTTTCACATCAACAGTCAAACACAATCCCTTGGCGCACCCTGCAAACCATTCCAAGTGCATTCGGCACCCGTTCTAGGATAATGCCTCGACTGCCCGCCTATTACCATATCTGACATTTAAGGCACTCCAACTCAGATGCGATGAGATTTCGAGCCTCACCCCAGTTTCGGTATAGATTAATCCCCTGGTTCAGGTTGCGATTTGAGCGGAGCAGAGTTTGTCGAATGATCGAGGCCTTGCGTGCCCGAGGCATGTGAGAATGGGCATGATCTATGCTATGGTTGCATGCTTCTAGGTGCACAATTGTGCCCATTTCCGGGCGTGACAGCCTGCACCTCCCTATGCGACCATCCTCGTGCAGCGAAATTCTACCGCTTTTTGACATCGTTAATCCCGTGCCGCGCCGGGCGGAACAGAGCCCACCCGGCCGATGTTCACACCGCTTCACACATCCGCGCCTGCGCCCGCATCACCGCGTAATCCGCCATCATCCCGACCAGCGCGGAATCGTCGGGCAGCGCCTCCAGGTCCACCGCCGCCCGGACCCGCATCGCCTGATCGTAAGCGATCACCGGCGGGCAGACCGCGCCACCCGGATCAGTATCGCCCGTCGCGCAGGCGCTCAGCGAGATCGTCGCGATCACGAGGGCGGGTGCTGGCTGCTTCCAGCATGCGGCGTTGAATATCATTCTGGCGCTCCATCTGTTTCAGACGTTTGGCGTGACGGCCGGCGGTTTCACCGGCGCGCCGCAGGTTGAGGAGGAAAAGAAGGACCGCGCCGGTCAGCGCGATCCCGATGGCCAGACGCCGCGCCCAGCGCGACGCCATCAGCGCAACGAGGGCGCCCATCACCGCTGCCCCCGGTTCCAGTCGTCGATCCGGGCCCAGACGGTCAGGCCGATCCCCGCCAGCGCCAGGGCGATGAAGGCCCAGCGTAGGGTATCCAGGTACGGGATCAGCGGCTGGATGGCCGATTGCGCATCGCTCAGTGTGTCCTGCGCGATCTCGATGCCCGCGGCGCCGACGGTTGCCAGTCCTACAGCGCTGCTGCCCTTCATGGTCCGGCTGTCGGCTAGGTGTTCCCGCGCGGGCGGTTGGTCCTCAGCGAAGGGGATGGCGCGGGCCGGGAAGGGCACGCCCCAGCGCCGGGCGGGCCCAAGATCGATATGCATGAAGCCGGAACGAGGATAGGTGCCGAAGCCCATGAACCCTTCCGCCCGCGCGGCTTTCTCGAAGGCCGCCGGATCGTGATTGGCCATGGAGATGTCGAAGGCCGTGCCCTCCAGATGCTTGGAGCGCTTCGCCCCTCGCACCCGGGCATTATGTTCCGGGCTGCGATAGGCGGAATTCACGATCAGCGGCTTGCCAAGCCGCGTGCGCAGCGCCTGCAGCCGGTCGAGGGCTTGCTCGTGGATCAGGATCGATCCGGTGCCGCGACAGGCGATCTCGGCGGGCGAGAAGTTGGGCCAGTGCCAGATGTCTTTCGGCACGTCGCGCCAATGGCGGTAGAAACGGGTGGTCATGAGGATCCTCCGAACGTGAAAAAAAGCCCGCCGGAATGGCGGGCCGTGGGGTGATGGGATTGGGGTGCGCTTGATGGTGATGAACGCCGCGTCGCGCGTCAGCCGCCGTCGCCGAAGAGTTTCAGCTTCAGGGCAATCCCGGCCAGCAGGGTCAGGATCAGGCCAGCGGTCAGCATGCGAATGATTGTCTGGGCGGCGGTCCGGCGCATCAGGCGGATGCCTTCCAGGAGCGCCCGCAGGTCACGGATATCGAGGGCGGCTTCCCTGCCGTCGAGCCCGGCATCGGCCAGCGCTCGACGCGCGCCTTCCTGTGCTGCCCGGGCGAGCAGTTCTTCAAACTCGCTCTCGCTCATCTGCAGCAAGTCATCGAGTCTTTTGGGTGTCATCCGATCTTCGCTCCCCAGAATGTTGTGTGGTCGGCCGCGAAATACCCATCCGCCGCCCGGAACGTGCCCTGCAATGCGACCGTGTCGCCCGCGTCGAGGCTGGCCATTGTCTGCAGCCAGAGGGCCGTCGCCTCGGACGCATGCGCGTTGGAAATCTCGCCAAACGAGCCACGGATTTCCGTGGAACCATTGAGGACCAGACGCCCGCGCATCCGGGCGCTGGTATTGGCATTTATCTTGTAGAGAAGCGATGCTCCGAAGAGATAGGTGCCGGCGACCGGCGCCACAAAACGGTTGGTGTCTGCGTCGAAGCAATCCTGATCATTGTACTCGGTCACGTTGATGCCGAGCGTGGTCCAGCTGTCGGTGGCGACGTAATTGTCGTAATTGGTGTACGCCTTGAAGCGCGGCAGGTTCGGCTGGTCCACGATGCCCGTCGCCGGATCGACGCCCAGCGCGTCGCGGAAATTGCTTCCATCCGGCGACACAGCAATCCGTAGCTGATCCGATCCGAACATCCCGATGAGGGCCCGGGTGGAAAACCCGGTCTGCAGGATCAGCCCGGCATCGTCCGTACCCGTTTCCCGGTTCAGGATCTGGGTCAGATCGCCGCTGCCGCCATCGGCGGCGTAGAGGGCTGTCCAAAGGGCGCTGTTCAGCTTGGCCGAGAAGGGCGAACCGGCGCTGGCCGACATGCCGATCCCGAGCCGAGTGAGATCGTCGAGGGCGGTCGGGATCACCGGCTGCCAGCCCGCGCCATGCCGGACCAGCAGCGCGGCCTCATCCTCGATCCATGCCCGCCAGCCCTCGCGCGGCGGCAGGCGCAGCCAGGCGCCTTCGGTCCAGAGGGCGACGTTCAGATCCCAGCCCGCCCAGCCGCCGGTTGCGCCGGAGGCGACGATGTAGCGATCACCATCCGCCGGACCTGCCGGTGGTGCGGTCACTGCCCGGCTCTTCACCGAGAGCTGCACCAGCCCGTCCAGCAGACGCAGGGCGTCGTTATGGGTGACGTGTTTCTGGGCCTGCGCTGCCATCAGATATGGCAGCAGCAGGTTCGTCGTGCTGTCGGACATGCGGATGTCTTTCGTTTGGATCAGAGATAAAGCGTGGTCGTTCGGACGGTGCCACGCCCGATACGGGCAGAGAGCTGGCAGATGCGGAGCGTCAGACTGTCGCCCGGACCCAGCAGAGCCCCGAAATCCGCCACCTGATCCGCGCTGCGATAGGTGACAGACGTGGTACTGGCCTCAAGACTGCGCCGGACCGAGACCCCATCGATGATCTCAACCAGCCAGTCCTCGCGTTCCTCCGCCAGCGGCACCTCCATCCCCTGCCAACTGTCGGCGGCGAGATCGCGCGACCGCCGCGTCCAGCGGATCGTCAGATCGCCAGGGCTATGCGGGCGGCGCCACGGCTGGGCGACATGAACCGGCGCAAACGGCCGCAGCCCAGCGCCTTCGGGTGTGAAACTGACAGCTGCGAAGGTCTCGTTGCTGACCGGATGGCGGGCGGGACCGATGCGCCAGTTGAAAGGATTGCCGAGATCGGCTTCCGGGATCGGCAGCGGGGTCAGGGCCTCGTTCAGCAGGACCACCCGCGCTCCGGTCGGGGTGGGATTGCCCATGGCCTGTTCCGTGCCGCGCTGGCCGCGCAACAGCCGGGTCAGGCGATAGCGCCCCGGCGCGATCAGTTCTGCATGGCCCGCCTGGACAACCTCCCAGCGCCCTGGCGCGGATTCCACCGCCAGCGCATTGGCGCCACCGAAGAGGGCCAGATCACTGACGCTGTCCAGCTGACCGCTGGCGAGATCGAGGATCAGGACATTGCCCATGTCAAACCGCGATGGCGGTCCGGGCCAAAGGTCAGATGCAAGCCGCCCGAGATTGGCCCGGCGGCGCACCGTGGTCAGCAGTTCGAACCCGTCACTGCCGGGGCTGCGATACACGGCCAGCGCGCCGGGCCATGGTGTTGCCGTGGCCGCGATCAGAGGCTGATGCGCGGGAACGTCGTCCCGCAACTGTGGCAGATCGAGCAGGATGACTTCCGGCGGCCCGAATGTCACCGCGCGGGGCAGTGTTGCCGGGCGTTCGGCGCCGGGCGGCAGGTCATAGGCCTTGCGGTCCTGCCGCACCGCCTCAATGCCGCGCGCCTCGGCATCAGAGATGGCCGTCAGCCGGAACTGTTGTGTGCGCCCGTCATGGTCCAGCGCGATGACATCGGTCGGGTCGAGCGCCAGTTTCGAGGGCGGCAGACGAAACACCGCGCTTTCGCGACCCGCCCAGGCTTCCTGCAATGCCCGGCGGCAGCGTCGTTCGGCCTCTTCCGGCGGCACCGCCATCGGAAAGCTCTCGGACGCGATGCGGCTGGTGTCCACGGTAATGCGCGCGGCCTCGACCAACGCCGCGTCATAGTCTTCGTCGGCGCGGCCCACTTGCCATTTTAGCGCCTGCGGCAGTTCGGTTTCTTGGGCCCTGGTCAGTTCAAACGCCTCGCCACCCGTATTGCCTGCGACCAGATCGTCATGGGTGATAGTGGCAACCGGTGCCCGACCGCGCATCACAAATCGGATGACACCCTCGCTTTCGACGGCATCGAAGCCGAAATGCCGCGCCAGCGTGGTGATCGAGGCGCGCGGGCTTTCCAGCGCGGTGATGGCATAGCCCTCGGCCGAGCCCCAGAGGCCGGAAACGTCGATGCGGGCTTCCGGCAGTCCGGCACGCAGGTAGAGATGACGGACGAGGGCGGCGAGTGAGACCGCGCCCAGCCGCCCGGTCAGCCAATGCCCGAGCCGCCAGTTCGCGCCATCGGTCCAGACATCGCCCAGTGCCGGAAAGAAAGGATAGGGCCGGGCATCCCAGGTCCAGGCGGCACATTCGGAAACCTCGACCATGCGACCGGCATATTCCATCGAGACCGGATTGTTCGCTGCCTTGCCCCAGAACAGGTATGTCGCCTCGAGATAAGCGCGCTGGATCGCGTCGTCGCGCCAGCCGCGCGAGAAATACGGCACGAAGCTTTCCGAGGACTTGGGGTCGTAGAAGACATTTGGCTGATTGGTGCCGCGGTCGATGGCCGGGCAGCCGAGTTCGGTGAAGCGGATCGGCTTTGACTTTGGCAACCACGCGGTCGGTGTTGCGGATTCCACCCGGCCCGGACGGTCGTAATGGCGGTTCGACCACCACGACCGCAGATCTTTGGGTCGGAACACCCAAGGCTTGCCATGGGCACCGTCGGTGATCGGCGTTCGGACCTGCGCGGCCCGATCCGCGTCAGACGCGTAGAACCAGTCAAACCCTTCGGCGCCATGGATATTGGACTGCAGATAGGCCCGGTCATGGATGGCGGGCCAGCCCTCTTGCGCGTCCAGATGATCGAAGCCATCGCGCCAGTCGGACAGCGGCAGGTAATTGTCGATGCCGATGAAGTCGATGTTCTGGTCGGCCCAGAGCGGGTCCAGATGGAAATGGACATCCCCGCTGCCGTCGCCCGGCTGATGTCCGAAATATTCCGACCAGTCGGCGGCATAGCTGATCTTTGTGCCGGGCCCGAGAATGGTGCGGACATCGGCGGCCAGCGTGCGGAGGGCCGCGACGGCCGGATAGGTATTCGCTCCCGCGCGGATCGTGGTCAGCCCGCGCATCTCGGAGCCGATCAGGAACGCATCGACGCCGCCCGCCGCTGCGGAGAGATGGGCGTAATGCAGCGCCATGCGGCGCAGTCCGTGGTCGGACGGATCGCCGGTCCACCGGACCCCGTCGCCCGTGACGGCGAAATCGCCGACATTGGCGGTACCGAAAAACGCTGCGACCTGATCTGCAGCCGCATCTGTCTTGTCGACGCTGCCTGCCTGACCGGCGGCGGGCGAACAGGTGATCCGTCCGCGCCATGGGAAAGCGGGCTGGCCGGAGCTGGCGGCATGGTCCGAATAGGGGTCAGGAAGGGTGTTGCCCGGTGGCACATCCATCAGAATGAAGGGATAGAAGGTGACGCGCAGCCCGCGCGCCTTCATCTCCCGGATCGCCTGCACCACCGCGAAATCCGCAGGCGTGCCGCCATAGACCGGGCGATCCTCGGAATCGCGGCTGACGAGATGCGCCTCATCGCGGCTCATGCCGCTGACCGACCAGAGGCGCGGGGTGCTGGCCTTCTCGGCCACCTCCACGCCGGGCCGGATGCTGCAATACCCGCAGCGCAGATCATTGCCGAACCAGGCGACGACCAGACTGACGCTTTCCACCTTCGGAACCATGGCCTGCAGCCGGTCAAGCGCCACGATCATGTCGGCACTGCCGGGTGCGGCGTTCAGGTTCTCGGCCGATGTCGTGCCATTGCCGCCCTTGCGCACCGGTTCCGTCGCATAGGTGAACTCGCCCGAAGCCGGGATCAGGGTGACGGCACGGGTCAGGCCTTCGGCCGTGTCCGGATCGGCCAACGGCCGGAACACCTCGAATGAGAGCTGCGGCAGCCGGTTGCCGTAATCACTCAGCGGCAGATCCTCGAAGACGACATAGGCCGTTCCGCGAAAGGCAGGTGTTTGGTCCGCGCCCATGGTGGCGGCGATGAAGAGGTCCGGTTCCTGCGTCTCGCTGCCTGGATACCAACGCCAGGTGATTCCCGAGGTATCGACCGGCTTGCCATCCGCCCAGACGCGACCAATGCCGGTGATCTCGCCTTCACACAAGGCGACCGCAAAGGAGGCGTAATAGAGATATTCCGTGGTCTCGACCTTCGGCCCGCCGCCTTTACCGCCGCCCTGACGGCTGGTGCGGGCCTCCGCGCGAAAATCCGTGGCCCAGACGATATTCCCGCCCATTCGCATTCGCCCGAAGACGCGCGGGATGACCGCGCCTTCGGTCGAGGCAGTGATGCGCAGATTGTCGAGCCGGGCGCCCTCGATCCGCTGGGCCGGAGCGAGGGAGGAGACGATCCAGCTGTCGACGGCCGCGCCGATGGTGGAACCGATCATGCCGCCGATGGCGGCGCCGGAAAAGCCGAGGATCGCGCCCCCGAAGCCGCCGCCAATCGTGGCGCCGACCGAGGCGAGAACTAAAGTTGCCATGATGAAAAGGCCTCAGGGTGCAGGGAAAAGAAAGGCGAAACCGATGCGACGGCTCCAGGCTTGCGTCAGAGGTTCTTCGATCATGCCCAGCCGCTCATAGGCGTGGATGAAGCGGTCCGATGCTGTGAGAATGCCGACATGTTTGGCAATGGCGCCGGGGCGCATGCGGAACAGGACCAGCGCGCCAGGACTGGCATCCGCGACCGGCATCTCGATCATCATCCGCCGTGCGCCGTCTGCCAAGACTTCGCGGCAACCCGTCTCGCCCCAGTCGCGGCTATAGGGCGGGATAGGAAAGGGCTCATCGCCCACGACTTCCCGCCAGACACCGCGCGCCAGCCCGAGACAATCGCAGCCGACGCCCCGGAGGCTCGCCTGATCGTGATAGGGCGTTCCAAGCCAGCCGCGGGCAGCGGCGATGACGCGGTCCGGATCGGCGGCGGTTTGTACCCGGGTCACAGCACGCCGCCATCATGCCCACCGTCCGATGAGGCATAGCGCAGGATGGTGTCCTGGCCGGGGATGTGCGGAAATCCACGGAAGTTGACGACATTCCCGAATTTTGCGCCGCAGGTGGCGATGCGCTTGTCGCAGCCCGCCTGGATGGTGAAACTGTTGCCTGCGCCGATGGGACGGATGGGCGCTTCCAGCAGCGTCAGCAGCGCAATGCCATCGCTGCGACCATGGGCCAGCACCTCAGCGCGGCGACCGGCATTGGGCCCGGAGGTCCAGTCCAGCGTGCCAAAGCGGAACCAGCCGGGCGCGAAACTTCCAAGGCCGGAGGCAGTGAACGCCCGGTCTCGTAGCCTGTCGATGACGGTCCCCGCGCCGCGAAACGCCGGATCCTCCAGATCGACCCCGCAGCGGTCATCGCCCAGCGCGGCATCGCAGCTCGCCTGAAAACTCCGCCCGACGGTCTGACCGAGAGTATGCGACATCGACCGGATCTCGGCTACGAAGGCGTGTCGCCCGCGCCGAATCTGCCCGATGGCGCCGCGCCGCATCAGCACCCGCTGCACGGGGCTGACCCAGTTGACCCGCCAGAGCTCGACCTCGGCATTGTCCCAGCGACCGTCCAGAATATCGGCCTCGGTGATCCGGTCCGAGCGCAGCGCGCCAGCCGCATCCTGTGCATCGACCGAGAGATCGGCGCCGGAGCGGATCTCGCTGGCGGTCAATCCGCTTTCCGGCTCGAACTCGGTGCCGTCGAAAGCCAGCGCCCGGTCGTGATCGGTGAAGCCGAAAGCCAGACCGTCGGCGCGGGTGATGCGCCAGCACCAGGCGAACGTCGTGGTGCCGCTGTCGAGATGCGCCTGCAGCGTAGGGGAAATCTGCTTCATCGCCGGATCTCCAGCAGCGGAATGGAGGTGATGGAGCCCAGCCGTTCGATATCCAGCGTCACGTCCAGCACATCGCTGTCGAAGCGGACCGGAACGTCGAATTCGAACCCGGCGGTGATGGCGATGCCGTCGGATGGAGCGGTCTCGAAGCTGACGACGCCGGATTTGTGATCGACCGACCAGCCGCTGGATTGTGGTACACCGTTCAAGGCGATCTGGACCGTGCTCGCGACCGGCTTGGCGATGGTCCGCGACCAGCTTTGCCCGCCCGAAGCATAGCGCTTCACCAGCTGAAAACTGGTCGTCACGCCATCACCCGCGCCGATCTGCTGATCGGTCGGCGATGGGACCTGCGAAGGCAGGCAGGACCGATGATCGGCCCAGTCCTTGAAGCGAAAACCATAGAGCCGACCGTTCCGCGCCTCGAAAAACGCCACGACCGCCGCCAGATCGTCGGCGCGGCGGATGCCGTAGCTCACGTCGTAGCGCCGTCGACTGTTGGCCCAGCTTGCATTGCGTTCTTCATCGCCCGAGGCCAGTTCGACGATCTGGGTGCGCCGCTCAGGTCCGCCCCGCGCCCCGCGGCTGATAGTGTCCGGAAACCGGACCTCGTGAAATGCCATCTTGCGCCTTCCTTTCTTCGGGGTTCTGTCAGAGGCCGCGCCGCCCGAGCGAGACAGCGCGGGCGATATCGGCGGCGATCTGGGTGCGGGACTGCCGAAAACTTTCTGCGTCGCGGGCGTTGATGTTGACCGTGACGCCCTTGCCGTAATCCTGCGCCTCGCGGCGGGACAGCACGCGCTCACCGCGCTGGAGGATCGCGGGCACCTCGTCATGGCGCAGTCCGACCATGCCGCCGCTATGCATTCGCGGCGCCCCGGCAAAGGCCAGCGCCGGAACCATGCGCGAGGGCGAACCCGCGCCAACCATGCCGCCTGTATGCATGATGCTGGCGAATATCCCGCCGGCCCCACCCAGCGCGCCCGAAAGCGCATTGGCAATCGGACCCAGCAGGAAGCGCCGGGCGGCCAGCTTCGAGAGATCGGCCAGCAGCGAAGTGACCAGATCCCGAAAGTCCAGTTTGCCGGTCTTCACGAAATCCCCGACCGCGTTCTCGGCGCTCTGGAATGCGCCGACCAGCGCCTGGCCGATATCGACGCCGATATCCTTTGCCTTCTTCGCATAATCCGACAGAGCTTCGGTGACGGCCTTCCAGCCGGTGGCCGTCGCCTCAGTCGCAGGCTTCGCTTCCTCCGCTGCCGCTTTCCCTGCCGCCCCGGCTTCTTTGGCGGCCGCCCCTGCGCCGTTGGCAGCCGTTTCCACCCCGCCCAGCGCATCCTCGTAGCGCCCGGCCGCTTCAGTCGCCACCTCCAGCGCCGCGCCACCGGCGTCATCCTCGCCACCCGACATCGCTGCGCGCAGCGCCTCCATGGCCGCACCGACCCCGTCGAAGGCCGAGGCCCGGCTGGAACTGGCCCGGTCACGATAGCGGCCCGCCATATGGGCGGAATTGCTGGCCGAATGCTCCAGCATCGAGGCCCGGCCCAGCGCCTCGAAGACATCGATCCGGGTATCCGATCCGATTTCTTCGGCCACCTTGTTGAAGGTGGGCGCGATCATCCCCAGAAAATCTGCCCATTTCCCGGCCAGAAACGCCATGAGCCGGGTCCAGATCGCCTCGATCTCCGCCTGCATGGCCCGGAAATCGTCGGCGAAGGACATGGCCGTGACCTTGATGCCCTCCCAGACTGCCTTCGCGACATCGCCCATCAGCGCCATGGCATTGCCAAAGCCGCCCGCGCCCTTGACCAGATTCGTGAACAGATAGACCAGCTCGCCTGCCCCGACAATCAGGGCACCGATGCCGGTGCGGATCAGCGCCCCGCGCAGGACGACCAGTGTCGTGGCGAGACCTCGGACCGACAGCGCCGCCGCAGCGAGACCTGCCACCCAGCGCCCGGCCATGAAACCGGCGAAGGTTGCGGCGTAGGTCGAGAGGCGTCCGATCTGGTCGAAGAGCCCGGAGATCGCCATGCCGAGCGGTCCGGTCCGGCTGGCCAGCGCCGCCATGGCATCGGCCACGGCTTCCAGCGCGGGTGCTGCGGCCACGGCCAGCTGGTTCGACAGACCCCGCCAGACCAGCCCCAGCCGCGAGCTGGCGTCATTCGTCCGCTCGATCCGGTCGGCATCCTGTTCGGAGACCACGACCCCGAAGGCCCGGACGTCCTCGGTTGCCTGGCGCAGGGTGGCGGTGTCGATACGCGACATGGCTATGGAGCCTTCCTCGCCGAAAAGCTGCCCTGCCGCGGCCGCACGCTGCACGACCGGGACGAAGGCCTCGATGGCGGCATTGATCGCCCCGACGCGCTGATCCAGCGGCAGGGCCAGCAACTCGCCTGCCGTCAGGCCCAAACGCGCCAGCGCATCGGCGGCCGGACCACCGCCCGCCGCTGCCTGGCTGAGCCGCCGGGTCAGATCCTTGGTCGCCTGTTCGATGCCGGACATCGACACGCCCGCCAGTTCGCCTGCCCGTTCCAGCGTCTGGATCGAGGCGACCGTGGTGCCCAGTGATTGCGCCAGCTTCGCCTGCGCATCCACCGTTTGCAGCCCCGACCGGACCATGGCAATGCCAGCGGCTGTCGCGGCGGCGACCGCAGCGGCTGCCGCGATCCCGACCTTGCGGGTGAACCCGGCCATGCGGGCATTTGCGGCCTCCATCTCGCGCGAGAGCCGCCCGAAACCGCGCGATCCCGCCTCACCGACGCCTTCGAGCTCGGCGCGCACCTGCCGCCCGCCCACCGCCGCGAGGCGGACGCTGACGCGTTTCTCGACCATCTCATCTTTCCATCTGTTCGTTCATCTTCCGCACCATCACCGCTTCGATGATGGGCAGCAGTTCGGCGGCGGCCGGGGCCGGAATGCCCAGCGCCGCCGCCAGACCCAGCGCAGCACTCAGATCCCAGCCGATCACCGCGCCCGGTAGCACCCGCAACTGCCCGCCAAGGCGCCCGATTAGATCCCAGATCTGCCAGCCCTCGAAGGTCAGCGGCTGGTTTTGCCGTGCCGGGCAGTCTTCGCAGCTTTGCGTGCAGGCCGCGCAATAGCTATCGCCCCCGCCGAAGCACCAGTCGGCAAGGGCGCGGAGACGTTTTTTTCCTGCTCCAGCAGCAGGCCCTTGGAGACATAGACCAGCTGGAACGCCTCGAAGATTGGCCAGATGTCTAGGAGCGCGTCTATGGCCTCCGGGCCGGGATCGATCACCTTGCCCTCGGCATCGCCGACGCCTTCCCAGTCCAAAACCGCGCGGCGGGCCAGTGCCTTGGCGAAGATCAGCGCCCGTTCCTCATCGCTGGTCGCATCTGGGACCGCCTCGACATTCGGATCGCTGCGGGTGGCGACCATCAGCGCGGTGGTCAGCGGGCGCAGCTGCACCCGGACGCCGGACACCAGATCGTGCCAACGGGGTTCATTGCTCAGGTCCAAGGTCAGCATCAGTATTCCTCGCGGTCGTTGATCAGGGTGGCGGTGCACATGCGGCCCAGCGCGCTGTCGCGTGCGGCCTGCCAGTCGAACGTCGCCTGCACACCCTGCGGCCCGGAAATCTCGATCCGGGGGCGGGGCAGATAGACTGAATGGACGGTGAAGGTGAAGCTCTCGCCCGAGGGCAGGGCGTAGGAGAAGTCCAGCTCGCAGGGATCGCCATCCATGGCCTGAGTCACCAGCGTGGTGTCGGCGAAGCGGACCTCAATCGATCCGGTCAGCGCAGCGATGGACGGGTCGGCGCCATCGATGCGGCCATCGGCTCGGATGGTCTCGATCCGGTCGAGATTATTGGCATAGCTGATCTGGGCCGAGACGACATTGCCCAGCGCCGTGCGGTTGCGGGTGATCGACCCGTTGAAATGGCCGAAGCGCTTCAGGTCGATGGGTGCGGGTGTTCCGACATTACTGACGATCCCGATGGTCTCGCCCTGAGCGACCAGCCGCGCGGTCGCGGTCAGCAGCCCCGAGCGCTGCATCTGCCAGTTGAGCTGGTCCAGCACGCATCCGGAATAGATCGCATGGCGCGGCACCTCGGGCATACCGGTCTCGATCGAGAGGCTGGGCAGCGACCACGCACCTGACTGGAACTCATGTGTCCACGGCCCGGTGCCGGTGGTGACCGGGTCGCCGAACGCCGCCTTCAGCCAGAAGCCAAAGGCCTCGGCGTCAATCGGCACCACGACATCGCCATCGGCCGTCACCGCATCCTTGATCGGCGCCAGCGGATCGCGGCCATAGCCCAGAAGTTCGGAGTTCAGAAGCGGCTGTTCTGCCCCGAGCGTGGTGCTGGCAAAGGGCATCTTTGTGAAACCGCCTGCTGGCGGCGTGCCATAGACGGTCTCGAACGCCAGCGCCATCTGCGCCCGCGCCCCCAGGGCTCGTGCCATCGTGTTCTCCTCGATTTTTTGGGTGATTCAGCCGAGCGGGTCGGCGGTGGTGTAATGCAGGATGACCGGAATGATCGCCGCCTTGAGGCTCGCCGCGCCCTCGACGGGAAGATCGACCGGACGTGGCGCCTCGGGTTCGATCCAGTCGCAGAGCCCGCCCAGCGTGCGGTCAGCGGCGATTGCTGTTCCAATGCTGGCGCAGAGGGCGTCGAAGGCGGCGTCACGGTCGGTGCCCTGAACCACCGCCTCGATCTCGGCGCGGTGCTGATAGTGATAGGCGACCGGCGATAGCGTGACCTCGGGTTCGCCCGGTTCGCCGTCGCGCAGGATCAGCAGGCCATCGGGAGGCACGCGTTCAGGCGGGAGGTCGCTGCGCAGGGCGCTAGAAGACAGCGTGGACAGGCGCGCGTGCAGCCCGGTCAGGACGGTTTCGCGGGTGGTGGGCATAAGAAGGGCACTTTCTTATAAGGTGCGTTGTTGGCTCGCCGTAATCGTCGGTCACAACACCATCGTTCAATCCAAGTGAGGTTCAGCATGATCCCGGACTACCTGTCGCAGTTCCCGATACCAGCGAACCTCTTGCCCCTGAAGTTGCTCCAATTGCTGCAACCCGTCGATTCCGACCCAAGCCGAAAGGTTGAGGTCACATCTCACTACGATTTTGATCAGTTCGGTCCGCGCCGCGAATATTGCCACATGCTGATGGCGCTTTCGCCGCAGCCAACAATTCACCTTCAGGATATTTCCTCCGAGGCCGGAGAAGGGGTGGTCGAGTATTCGACTCCAGATGTCCGCGCAATGGGCGGTCTGTCTGATTTTGTGCCATCCGTTTCCGGTCTCGACTATGTCGTGGCGTCTTGGGGGGATGGCTCTTTCTACACCTATAACCTCGCTGAAAAGGTGTGGATGGCGCTAGGACTGTCGCCTCGTTGTATAGGCGGCGACCCCGCCGACGGGGGACGGCAGAAGATCATTTTTGATGACCTGTCATTGCCAGAATTCGGCGTGGTCGAGGGCGAAATCTCGACGCAACATTACTTCTCGGTTTCTCGAAACGTGTCTTGGCAGATGTCCAACGAGCATCTCAGGCGCTATCTCTGGATGCGAGGGTGCCATGGGGTTCGTGTCTTTTACTACGAAGCGGCGGTCGCGGACTGCGAGGCGTTGCGCGCGCTGATGAATGGCGAAACGTCGGTTGAGTTCAAACCCGATCCGGGTTGGTTCGAGCTTTGCATCCGGGAGTATGAGGGGCAGCTGCTGCTTCAGCTTTGGGCGACCGTCACCGCCGTAACGCCTGAACTGTGCCGAGACAAAAGTGCTGATGGTCTTCTGTGGCCCGGCGATGCGGAACCGATGACCCGTAATCGGGCCAGACAAATTAGGTACCCGGGGGAATCTGTTTTTCTCGATGATCGATTTCTCAAGAGATATGAACAGAACCATTTCTTCAACTCCACGCCGTTCCGATCAGGATCGGTCTGGCGATGCAGCCCGTCATATCAAGGGCAATGGGCCTTCCGTGATTGTATCCGCGTTGGCCGTAATTTGATCAGGGTGCCGATGCGTGAACTCTACAAAGGGCTTCCGGACCGGGAAATCATACACGCGCACTCACACGCACTGGCTCAGGCCAAAGTTGCTGAATTTGACCTGGGCGAGGAGCACATCGTAGAAAAAACCCAGCGCTATCTGGACGTTCTGCTCGAACTTGGTGACATGCTGGAAGAACTGGGACGTGCCGTTGGGCGCGATGAATCTGCCCCCGACATCGTGAAGTTTGACCGACAGGAGCTGAAGAACGAAGGCTGGACCGGTTATCCGGAACTTTGCCGTCTGGCACAGGTCGCGCCATTGGACATGTCAGAGCAGGAATTTCTTTCGCGATGCAAGAATATCCACGAAATCGCGCAGCGCGTCCCCAACGGCTTCCTGCGTTCTTTAATCAAGTCTGCGGGCCATGACGGCAAAGACATCAAAGAGTTTGCAGGCCTGAGGCTGCTTCAGGCGATGACCAACATTCTTGAGCGCTTGAACGCCGACGGGGAGCAGATCGACGCTTTTGGCGCCGGGACGATACCAGAAGATCTGACTGTCAGAAATTGTGCCATGGCAGCATTGTTCCTGAATAACGACCTTAGGATTGCCGACGCACATGACGCTGGTGGGGTACTGGTCGCGCTCGAGCGCCTTGATTTCGACGTGGCAGCCCTGAACGAAGGCTACGGGCGAGCGCTTGATCATGTCCTCGATGCTGTCGTAGCCAGTTTTGCACATCTAAATTCGCAGCTTCGCCAGTTTCTCGAACGGTGAGCTCAGGAATCGAAACTGATCGACAATCAAATCTGGTTGAGCTTGGTGCTCTTCATTGGGATCTCGAACATTGCACCGCCGCCGACCAGTTCTGCCTGTTTCTCGATCGTCTCCCAAAGCGCCATCAGCCGCTCCATCTGCTTGGTCAGTTTTGCCTTCTGCAGTCCAGATGCAAAGAAGAAGCCGACCAGCTTGGATCCTTTAAATGCCTGTTGTTCGGCCTTGTTCTTTGCAATCCTTCGATCTGCAGAGATGATGATCCAATGACCCTCTGAATGCAGTGCGGCAATCCATTCGGTATCCTTTACCGCCGGACCAAACCGCTGCCTCAGATGAATGATTTCGTGCTTTCCGGCGAAAAGGGCTGCAAGCGCCTTCGCCATGGCCGGGGGGAGGTTTTCATCAACCATCACCTTCAAGCGGCCAACAGCTCCTCATGGAACCTGACAGCATCCTGTACGACGGACTTGTCGACTTCATACAATTCCGCGACGCGAGCGACGGAGCCCTCGGCTTTTACGGCCTCTGCCAGCACGATGGTTGGCACGCCAGAAGCTGCAGCCACCGGTTGACCGAAGGATCGGGTCGGATCGACAACGATACTGTCCTTGCCGCGATACGGCCGCCATCGCGCGACTATATCGCCTTCCAGGTCCAGATCCTTGAAGCTCTGCTCGACCACCTGCTTGAAAACGTATTGCTTTTCCTTGAGGTCAAGCAATTTAGGCTCGCCTGAAGCTTCGAGACTTTCCAGAAAGATGGTCCTGCCATCAGTCCGGAAACGGCCGGACGAAAACGGCCGGTCAGTTTCGATGCATTGCCGGGCATAGTCCAGGCAGTTCCGAACAGCCTTCAGTCCGATTCCCTTTTCAAGGAAAGCTCTCACGAAACGGAGTTCGATCAGATCGCGAAAACTCAGCTCGATATCATCGTCGAGCTTGGGAATGTCCGGGGTCCAGAGTGGCGGCACATGCCGGATTTCGTCATCTCGCTTGTAGTCATAGCCACCCAACCACCGCCGCAAGTTCCGCGGTGGTGCCTTCAGAAGCTTCGCTGCGTCGGCCACAGAATAAAGGCCGACCCCGACGAATTCATGGATGGGCGTCTGTTGGTTCATTATCCCAGTATGTAGCGACGCTGACGCTGGACGCAACAGGAATGCTGGCTGAGAATTGTCCTGCCAAATTGCCGCGGCGACGGATTTTGGCTTGGTTGTGCTCCTTCAACGCTTTTCCACCCACTTCCCGACGATCCTCCCCGGCACGCCATCCGCCGCCCGTTCCGCATCCCGTGCAAGATCCAGCCGCTTCGGCAGCCTGACCTGCGGCACCAGCAGGAAGATCGGCACGGTGGCGCGCCCGCGCCCGGTTTTCGAGCGTGATGCCACCGCGCGACCCTTGGTATTCAGCCGCCCCTCGGCGACCAGCAGGCTCGGCCCGCGCCTGCGATAGACGTAGCGCAGCCGCAGCCCGGTGCGTCTCTCCCATTCGCCAGGCGTGATGCGTCCGCCGCGCAGGGATTTTCCGGCAGCTTCCGTGGGGATCGCCAGCCAGAAGCCGTCCTTGGACCGGATCAGCGGCCCGGCATTGTGGGCGCCGATGATGACCGGGGCCTTGGACCAGACCAGCGCGGTGGCGTTGAGGCTGTCTCCCGCCTTCGGATAGGTGGCGTTGCGGATCGAATTCGCCAGCCGCCGCCCCAATCCGGCCCCGGTGATCTGGCCGCGCCATGCGGTCTTGAGGCCCGCGCCAGCCTCGCGCATGGCACCGGTCACGGCTTTCTCGCCTGCCTTGATCTCGGCCTGCATCATGGCGACGAGATCCGGATCAATGTCGAGCTTCAGCTTCACGCGGGCACCAGCTCTACGGTCCAGACCAGCCGGTCGCGGTCCCGGATTGGCTCGCCCTGGACGGAAAAACTGTCGGCGCCGATGACGATCAGATCGCCCGGCCGTGGGTCGGGGAGATCGTTGATCCGGATATCGGCGGTCAGGGTCTCGGACAGGATGCGCGCCGATCCGAACTCGGTGATCCGGTCCGGGGCGCGGCGGATGAGGCGGATCGGGCGTTCCTCCGATGTCCCGCCCGCGATCCAGACGGCGGAGATGCCCCTATCGGGATGCGCGAAGATGCGATCCATGGCGGCACTGAAGGCGTTCATGGCCGGTCAGTTCGATGTGTGCAGCCGGATCGCGAGACGCGGGCGCTTGTTGACCGGCAGGATCGAGGCCTCGGTCATCAGATCGATCCAGCGTCCCTTCGGGTCGAGATGCTGGCGGGCATAGAGCGGCAGACCGATAGTATTCGCCGTTTCCAGCAGGTTGGCAGGCCCGCCATAGGTGGTGAAGGTGTCCATGGTCCCGGTCGGGAAGGCGATGCCCTCATTGGCTGGGACGAGACGTTCCGATGCCTTGGTCGAGAGCGTCACCGCGCCTGCATATTCCTCGAAGAGGATGCCCGCGAAGGGGAAGTTGCGACGGACATCCTGCCGCAGCGGTTGGGCCCCGGTGGCAGCATAGAATTTATAGGCCTCTTCCGTTTTGGGGTGCGAGATCAGCTTGTCGAAGAATTCGCGGCTGACGAGCGCGTGGACCCCCGACATGCTTTCGCCCAACAGATTGTCCTCGACCGCCCGCAGCACCTCGCGGACCTTGCCCTGAACGTTCGTGCCAGCGGTGCCGAGGACGAAATCGACGCTGATCTGCGCGATGCCGAATTCGGTGAAATAGTTGTAGAGGGTGGTCCCGGCGCCGTCCTTCACGATGCCGCGCAGCGCGTTCATCTCCATATATTCGCGGGTCTGGGCATGTTTGCGGCGCATCAGGGTCAGTTTGCGGGTCATGACCGCGACCAGCGGATCGGCTTCGTCTCCGGCGCCGATGGCCGGAACGCCCTGAATATCGGCAGGCAGGATCACATCGTCATGCGGGATCCAGGGGAGCGCAAAACTGCGCATGGCGCGGCCCTCGCGCGAACCTACCGTGGCCGGACCGCCCAGCGGCACCGAGGGCAGGAGGTTCAGGACGCCCTCGATCTGTTCGATGATGACGCTGCGCTGGCTGACCCCCTCGAAGCGGAAGAGGCCCAGTTCGCCGAGGCGGGTGTAGAGGTTCGGCAGGATATTGATGGCCTGCGTCATCTCGGCCAGCGAGTAGCCGCCGGCATCGAAGGGATTGCGGATGATGGTCATGGGGAAACCTTGTCGAGAAGGAGGATAAGAAAGAAAGCGCCGCAGCCGCAGCCGCCGGTCAGGCGCTGTCGCGGATGACGATGCCCAGCGCGGTCAGTTCTGCGTGCTTCAGGGCGATCTTGGCGGCATCATCGACGCTGCCATCGTAGAAGAGGGCGTCCCGCGACAGGATCGCCGGGCCACGCGCGAGCAGGATGCCGGTGGCTTCCGCCAGCCGCGTATCGACCGGATAGAGCAGGATGCCGACGGCGGTTTCCGCGCCATCGCTGCCGCCATGGCTGGCGAAGGTATATTGGCCGCTGACGGTGATACGGCCCAGAACCGCCCCGGCGGGGTATTCGGTGCCTTCGGCCAGTGTCACGGTCTCGCGGGTATAGTTGGGGTTCAGCTCATATTTGAGCGCATCGCCCATGCTGGGCGGCTGGATCAGGACGGGCATTGTGGTCTCCGGGATGTCAGGGGATCAGCGCTGGGCGCTGTCGGCGGATTTGCGGACGGCGGCGACGAGCGGGCTCGGCTTGTTCGTGGGCGCGGGTGCGCTGGCCAGAATGCCGCTGGCGTCGCTTCTGGCCGCGAGGCTGTCGAGGATCTGGCCGCGCAGCGCATCAGGGCTCACCCCGCGCCGGACCGCATCGGCGGCGTCCAGGGTGACACCCAGCTTGGCCGCCTGCGCGCAGATCGAGGCCACTTCGGCGGCCTCGGCGCGGATGGCCTCGGCATCGGTCGGAGCCACAGGCGCTTTGGCGCTGGGCGGTTCCGCCGTCGGCGCGCTCGGTTGGTCCTGCGTGGCGGCTTGCGGGTGTTGCTGGTCCGGTGTCCGGGCATCTTCATCCGTCTGATCACTCATGATCATCTCCTGCTTGGGGTGGGGTGGTGAAAGGGTCGGGGATTTCGTCGGTCGCCCGACCGGCAATGCCGGGCCGCTGAGGCTGTCGGCAAAGGCGCGAAAGGCGGCGCGGGGATCGGCCACGGCATCCGCCAGACCGGCCTCGACAGCCGCCGCGCCACGGAAGACCGCGGCTTCGGTGGCCAGCGCCGCGTCATTGGACATCCGGGCACCGCGCCCGGCGGCAACGGTCTCGGCGAAGAGCATCCGCAGATCCTCCAGCTCGGCTTGCAGCCGGTCGCGGATGCCTTCGGGCAGGGCGGCATAGGGATTGCCATCGGCTTTTTGGGCCCCGGCATGGATCAGCGTCACCGCCACGCCCTTCTGGGCCAGCATGCCGGACAGGTCGGTATGCATGGTGATGACACCGATACTGCCCGCCGCCCCGGTACGCGGCAGGGTGATGCGGGTCGCCTGCGAGGCCAGTGCATAACCGGCCGAGAGCGCATGTTCAGCGAGGATAGCGTGGACGGGTTTTGCATTCCGCGCGGCGCGGATCCGGTCGGCCAGATCGAAAGCCCCAGCCACCTCGCCGCCAAAGCTGTCGATCTCCAGCGCGATGCCACGAATGGCAGGATCGCTGACGGCGGCGTCAATCTGCGCGGCAAGCCCTTCATAGGAGGTCAGGCCAGAACTCTGCCCGATCCAGGCGCCGCGATGAACCAGCGTTCCGGCAATGGCGATGACCGCCACGCCATCGATGACCGGGAAGGGCGCATCGGTGTCTTCACCATGGTGCGGGGCGAGGTCGCCGCCGATCAGCGAGGCGCGGGCGGTTCGCCGGGTGCCAATCAGATCGGGTTCGGCAATGGTCGCGCCGTCAAACCTGATCTCCTGTCCTGTGATGCGCGGACCGAGGCCGGAGAGAAAGGCCAGTGCCTTGGTGGGGGCGATCATCAGCGGCGTGTCGAAGGCGCGCTGGGCGATCTGGGCGTGATGCATCAGCGGTTCCCCTTGGGTTTGGCATCGTAGTCGTCGGTCTCATCGGCATCTGGGTCGTCGTCGCGGTCGTCTTTGGTCCCAGCCTCGCCATCAACCTCACCCTTCGGCCCCTGCGCGGGCGAGCCCGGCCTCCTGAAGTCGAGGCCCAGCGCCGCCTCGCGCTTGCGCTCGGCCGCGATTTCGCGGTCGACCTGTTCGGCATCAAAACCACGCTCGGAGATGGCCTGGCTGCGGGATTTGAGACCGGCCTCGATCTGCAGGATCTCGGCCGAGGCATCCTTCATCGGATCGACCCAGTCCCAGCGAGTCGGCAGCCAGCTGACCGCCTGATAGCTGCGCCGGTCGCGATCATAGCCGGGCAGGTCGATGGCACCCGCCAGCACCGCCAGATCCAGCCAGCGCTGCCAGACCGGGCGACAGAGCTGATGGACGATGACGCTGTGCTGGATCGCCGAGACCCGGCGCCGGAAGTCCAGCAGCGCCACGCGGGTATTGGAAAAGTTGCCGCGCGCCGCATCGCCGGTCAGATAGGGATAGGGAATGCCCAGCGCCGCCGCGATCTGCAGCAAGGTCCGATATTGAAACGGCTCATAGGTCGACCCGGAATCCGGGGTGGCGGGGGTCGAGACATCCTCGCCCGGATCGAGACGGACCACCTGACCGGGTTCGACCTCCAGATCCTCTTCGGCCGGTTCCAGCGGGGTTTCCGGGGCGGGCGAGGTGATGAACATCGCGAACATCGCCGCGGTCTTCTTCCGCTCCAGCTCGGCATCGTCGTAGAGATCCAGCGTGAACAGCTTTACAATTGCAGGCGCGAAACGCGACACGCCGCGCAGCTGACCGGCCTCGACCGGGTCCAGCACATGGACGATTTCCGAGGCAGGCACACCCACAGTCTCGCCCACCAGCCCCGGATCGGTCATATCGCCCGGGTGGCAGCGGAGCAGGTGATAGGCCACGCGGCGCCCGATGCCGTCGAATTCGATGCCAGCCCGAATGGTCCCGCCGCCCGGTAATTCCCGATTCAGATCCATCGGCAGCATTTCCGAGGGCAGCATCTGCAGCTGCAGCGGCACCGATAGCCTGTCCTCGGGTCGGCGCGGCCGCAGGCGCAGAAACACCTCGCCCGCGAGAAACAGTTCGCGGGCGGCACGGCGCTGCAACCCGTAGAAATCGGTCAGACCTTCGGCATCGGCCTCATCCGTCCAGAGGAGCCAGAGTTTCTGCAGTGCTTCCTTCTGCGCCGCATCTGCAATCGATGAAGAGGGCTTGATCCCGTCACCGATGACATTGCTGGCGAAGGCTTCCACCGCCCCGGATGCATAGCCGTTGTTCCGCGCCAGCCAGCGGGCGCGGGCCGTGATGGTTTCGCCCGCGCCTGCGATCAGCGTGTTCACATGGGCGCGGCTGGCGCGGAATCCGCGCAGGCGTCGATGAGACTGCGCGGCATCGAACCCGCCGATGATCGCGCCGACCGACACGCCGCGCGCCATTAGATCGTTCTGGAACGTGGCGTCCAGCCCGTGCCGGGCGCAGAGCGTCATGATGGTGCTGACGCGGTTGCGTTCTTAGGCGCGCATGGCGGTGCAAATGCGGCCGAGCGTGCTGTCGCGTGCGGCCTGCCACTCGAAGGTCGCCTGCACACCCTCCGGCCCGGAACTCTCGATCCGGGGGCGCGGCAGGTAGACGGCATGCACGGTGAAGGCGAAGCTCTCGCCTGAAGGCGGGGCATAGGAGAAATCCAGCTCGCAGGCCTCGCAATCCATAGCTTGTGTCACCAGTGCGCTGTCGGCGAACCGGACCTCAATCGATCCGGTCAGGGCGGCAATGGACGGATCGGCGCTATCGACGCGGCCATCGCCGCGGATGGTCTCGATCCGGTCGAGATTGTTGGCATAGCCCAGCAGCTCCGAGTTCAACAGCGGCTGCTCCGCCCCGAGCGTGGTGCTGGCGAAGGGCATCTTGGTGAAGCCGTCCACCGGCGGCGTGCCATAGACAGTCTCGAACGCCAGCGCCATCTGCGCCCGCGCCCCCCAGGCCCGTGCCATCGTGTTCTCCTCGATTTTAGGGTGGTTCAGCCGAGCGGATCGGCGGAGGTGTAGTGCAGGACGTCGGGGATCACCGCCGCCTTCAGGCTGGCCGCACCCTCGACGGGAAGATCAACCGGGCGCGGCGCTTCCGCCTCGACCCAGTCGCAGAACCCGCCCAGTGCCTCGGTCCGAGGCGATGGTGGTGCCGATGCTGGCGCAGAGCGCATCAAAGGCGGCATCACGGTCAACGCCCTGAACCACCGCCTCGATCTTGGCGCGGTGCTGACAATGATAGCGCATGGGCGACAATGTCATTTCGGGCTCGTTCGGTTCGCCATCGCGCAGGATCAAGAGGCCATCGGTTGGAACGCGCTCGGGCAGGGCGTTCCCGCGCAGGGCAGTGGTGGGCAGCGGCGAAAGTCGCTCGTGTAGCGCTGCGAGGATTGTTTCGCGGGTGGAGGACATTGATTCCGATTTCAGCTTGGGGTGAACGGTAAGCCCGATACCAGCATTTGCAATTTATCAAGCTTGTCGCTGCCTTAGTGCATCGACGATCAGCCGAAACACCGGCAAGCTCTGGCGGCGTGTCGGGTAGTAGAGGAAATAGCCATCGAAGTAGGGTGACCAGTCGTCAAGCACCAGTTGCAGCGCGCCCGAGGCGACGTGATCGTCGGCCAGACTGTTCGGCACGAAGGCGACGCCCATCCCGCTGAGTGCTGCATCCATCATCGCGTAGGAATTGTTGAAGGTCAGTTGGCCCTCCACGCGGACATTCAGTTCCTGTCCGTCCTTCTCGAATTCCCAAGGATACAGCCCGCCGCGGCTTTCGTGGCGCATGTTGATGCAATTGTGCCTCAGAAGATCCTGCGGGTGTTCCGGCACGCCATGTTCTGCGAAATAGCCGGGTGAGGCGACGGCGACCATCCGCCAGTCCGGGCCGATGCGCACAGCGATCATGTCCTTTTCGACACTTTCGCCCAGCCTGACACCGGCATCGAACCCGTCCTCGACAATATTGCGGAAACTGCTGTCGAGGCTGAATTCCACGCTGACATCAGGATGGTCAACCAGAACCGGTTTCAGCTTCGGCCAGACGACGGTTTCCAGCGCGTGATCCGACAACGTCAACCGGATCGAACCCGAGGGCTTGTCGCGGAACTCCATCAGCGCCGCGATCTCGTCCTCGATCTCGGTCAGGCGCGGTGCGACGGTGGCCAGCAGGCGCTCGCCCGCCGGGGTTGGGGCGACGCTGCGCGTGGTCCGTGTCAGCAGGCGGATCCCCATATTGGTTTCCAACCGCTTGATCGTATGGCTCAGCGTCGATTGCGCCACGCCGATCCGGGCGGCGGCGCGGGTAAAGTTGCGTTCCTCGGCAACGATGCGGAACCACATCAGATCGTTGAAATCGGTCTTTGACATTGGGCGATCATTAATCGACCGTATCGATTAGTCCATGCAATTTCGCATGGCTAATCAGATTGGCGTGCTGCCTCTATCTTCTGCCCAACCCAGAGAAGACGGAGATCAGCCATGACCGACGCGGCCTTTGCCCATACCAGATCCAACGCCCAATGGGGCGCTGTTCTGTCCATGTCCCTTTGCGTGGCGCTGCTGATCGCGTCGGAATTCATGCCGGTAAGCTTGCTGACGCCGATGGCTGCAGGTCTGGATGCCAGCGAAGGCGCGACCGGGCAGGCCATTTCGGTCAGCGGCTTGTTCGCCTTGGCCGCAAGCCTGCTGATCACAACGGCGGCAGGTCAGTTCAACCGCAAATGGGTGCTGATTGCACTGACCGCGTTGATCCTGGCATCCCTTGTCATGGTCGCCATGGCTCGGAATTTCGCCGTTCTTATCATTGCGCGCGCCGTTCTGGGCATCTGCATCGGTGGCTTCTGGGCCCTGGCGACGGCCGTGATGATGCGGCTGGTGCCGTCTGGGGATGTGCCCAAGGCCCTGTCGATCATGTATGGCGGGCAGGCCATCGCCGCAGCCTTTGCCGCGCCGTTGGGGGCCTATCTTGGCGATATCTTCGGCTGGCGCGTGGTGTTCTGGGCGCTGACTCCGCTGGTGGCACTGAACCTGATCTGGCACCTGATCGCGCTGCCGTCGCTGCCTGCGCGTGGCCGCCGGAATTTCGGTGCCCTGATCGAGGTCCTGCGCCGCCCCTATTTCCTGCGCGGGCTGATCGCTGCGATGCTCAGCTGGGGCGCGGCCTTCACCATGTTCACCTATCTGCGCCCGTTTCTGGAGCAGGTGACCGGCGTCGATGCGACACTGCTGCCAATTCTGCTGCTTGTCCTTGGTGTCGCCGGTTTTGCCGGAACCTGGGCTGCGGGCCGCTTTGTCGGCGATGGCGTCGAGCGGCTTTTGAAACTGCCCGCTCTGGTGATGGGCGGCGTCACGCTGGCGCTGATCCTCACCGGCAGTTCGACCCTCGCAGTGGGCATTCTGCTGGCCATCTGGGGTGCGATGAACACGGCATTGTCGGTGATCTTCATGACCTGGATGTCGCAGAACGTCGATGACCAAGCCGAGGCGGGTGGCAGCCTGATGGTCGCTGCGATCCAGGGCTCGATCCTGCTGGGGGCCGTTATTGGCGGGCTGCTGCTGGATGCCTTTTCCATCACCGCAACCTTTGCGGGCGCTATTGCCCTCGCTGCCGCCGCCGTGGCGCTGATCGGCAACGGGCAGCGAATGCTGAAACCGGCGAACTGAATCAGACCTGAAAGGGACACTGTTATGACGACCCAACTTCACGAAGAAACGAACGCCCCGAAAGCTGGCCGAAAATTCGGTCGCCGCGCGCTTCTGAAAATGACCGGCGCAAGTGTTGCCGCCATCGGTGCGGCTTCGATTATCAACACATCAACAGCAAAGGCGCAGACCATGACACAGGAATGGGACAAGGTTTTCCCGCAAAGCGACCGCGTTGATCATGAAAAGGTCAGCTTCACCAACCGATACGGGATCACGCTGACAGGCGATCTTTACCTGCCCAAGGATCGGACGGCGGGCGCGACGCCAGCCCTCGCCGTCAGCGGCCCTTTTGGGGCTGTCAAAGAACAATCCTCGGGCCTTTACGCGCAGACCATGGCCGAACGCGGCTTTGTCGCACTGGCCTTCGATCCGTCCTTTACCGGCGAAAGCGGGGGCGAGCCGCGCAATGTCGCCTCGCCCGACATCAATACCGAGGACTTCATGGCCGCCGTTGACTATCTGGGCCTGCATGAAGCGGTGGATCGGGAACGAATCGGCGTGATCGGCATCTGTGGTTGGGGCGGCATGGCCTTGAACGCGGTCGCGGTCGACAAGCGCGTCAAGGCAGTCGTGGCCAGCACGATGTATGACATGACCCGGGTCATGTCGCGTGGCTACAACGACAGCGTGACCCCAGAGCAGCGGGCCGAAACGCTGGAAACCCTGAGCCGTCAGCGTTGGGATGATGCAGCGAATGGCTCGCCAGCCTATCAGCCCGCATACAACACCGAAGTTGCATCCGACGCGCCGCAATTCATGGCCGACTATCACGACTACTACATGACGCCGCGTGGCTATCACCCGCGCGCGGTCAATTCGGGCAATGCGTGGACAGTGACGACGCCGCTGAGTTTCATGAACATGCCGATCCTCAGCTATATCGCCGAAATCTCGCCACGCCCGGTGCTGCTGATCCACGGCGAAAATGCCCATTCGCGCTATTTCAGCGAAACTGCCTATGAGGCAGCGGCTGAGCCAAAGGAACTGCTGATCGTGCCCGGCGCCAATCACACCGATCTTTACGACAAGGTCGATGTGATCCCCTTCGACCGGATCGAAAGCTTTTTTGGCGACAATCTCGTTTGATCAGACCGCGGCCGGGGCGATGAACGCCGGCCGCGATCCTTGAGTTCTCTCTTTGCCAAGAAAGGACCTGATATGCTGACCATGACCCGGCGCAACGTCATCGCGGCTGCCGCGACCTTGCTTGCCGGCCGCCCCATCCTTGCCCAGACCGAGCCCACGCCCATGCGCGTCCGCTGCACATTTGCCAATCAGGAATTCACCGTCGCGTTGCAGGACAGCGCCACGACGCGCGATTTCGTCTCAATGCTGCCACTGGATCTGACGATCAGCGACTTTTCCACCAATGAGAAGATCGCTCACTTGCCGCGCCGGTTGGATGAAGGCGGGCTGGTCGACTACACCGACGAAGCCCCCGGCGATCTGTGCTACTTCCGTGGCTGGGGCAATCTCGCCTTCTTCCACGACAGCTACAGCTATCGCGGCGACCTGATCCGGCTGGGAAGGATCGAGGGCCGCATCGATCCCTTGCTCGTAAATGGTGAGTTTCCGCTGCGGATCGAATTGATCTCCTGATCAGTCAGTTAGCAATTTTCCCCTCGACCCACTTCCCGACGATCCGCCCCGGCACCGCATCCTCCGCCTGTTCTGCCTCCCGCGCCAGATCCAGTCGCTTCGGCAGCCTGACCTGCGACACCAGCAGGAAGATCGGCACGGTAGTCCACCCGCGCCCGGTCTTCGATCTGCACGGCAACGCCCGGCCGGGAATCGGGGAGGTCGCTGACCCGGATATCCGCCGTCAGGGTCTCCGACAGGATGCGGGCAGATCCGAATTCGGTGATCCGGTCCGGCGCGCGGCGGATCAGGCGGATCAGGCGGATCGGCCGTTCTTCGGATGGGCCACCCGCGATCCAGACAGCGGCTAGCCCCATGTCTGGATGGCCGAAGATGCGGTCCATGGCGGCGCTGAAGGCGTTCATCAGTTCGAGCTGTGCAGCCGGATCGCCAGGCGCGGGCACTTGTTCACCGGCAGGATCGAGGACTCGGCCATCAGCTCCGATGGCTCGGCAAGCCGGGTCAGTTCCGCGCGGAAGCTCTCGACCTCGGTCTCACGGGTCCTGAGGAGCGAGAGTAGTGCTTCGTCGGGCTTTTCGCCCTGAGGGCGGGCGGTCCAGGATGGGCGCTGGCTCCCTGATTAACCGCCTGCGGAGCCATGCCGTGAAGCATCATTCCTCTCGGTCTTGCCCCATCATGCTTGTTGCCGACGCCGCCATAGCATCCGCCATACTCTCGTAAAGGTCGGCGAAGCTTTCGATACGATCTCGCGGTGCGGCTTCCGTATCCGGCATGCTCGTGCTGATGCCGCGCATGGCGTTGGCGGCCTCAGTCGCGCTGCGTGCCCATTCAGAAAGAAGTTGAGGGAAGACTTCGGGGGCGACGCGGAAATGGTCCTGACGTTCGCCGGGCTTTCGGACCCGCTCGATGACGTGCCAGTCGGCCAGCATCCGCGTGTTGGTGCTGATCGAACCACGGCTGACCTGAAGGTCCTGCGCCAGCTCTGAAAACGACATCTCGCGGCCATCGAAAATCAGCACGCCAAGAATCCGGGCGGCGATGGGGGTCAGTCCCGACAGAGGGGCCAACTGTTCCATCAAAATCAGGAACTGGTGGCGGCTGTCCATGTCATATCTCCTTCGAAGGGGGTTGTGGCGGGCATTGACAGGCCCTATCTAATCGTTCAATTTGAATTGAACAATATCGCACCGCCTGTAACCGCGAGAACGAACAACACCATGCCCTGCTTTTCCCTCCGCCGGCGTGCCGACGGGACCGGCCCTGTTTGGCCTGTGATCCGCGGCTTCGCAAGAGCCTCGCGCCCGGCATGACGGGGCGCATCAGTGTGGGCATCTCTCAGAACAAGGACATCGAAAATGGCCTCTAGGGGTATGAAAATCGCAGCCGCGCTGTTGCTTGGCGGTGCCGTTCTGGCGGGCGTCGTGCTGTATGGCGACCAGGATGAGGTTGCCATCGAGCCGGCCTCGGTTGCGGCGCAACCTGCTGCACCGGCGGCGCGCGAACTGGCCGCCGTGGATCTGTTCACCGTCGCGCCGAAAACTCTGCGCGATCTGGTGAATGTCAGCGGCGAGCTGCGCGAAGTCGACAGGGCAGTGGTCAAGGCGCGTGTTTCCGGCAGCGTGACCGCGGTGCTGGTGCGCCCCGGTCAGGCCGTTCAGCAGGGCGATGTCCTGCTGCGTTTTGACCGTGAGGATCTGGCGGCCGAGCTGCGCAAGGCCGAAGCCCAGCTGAGCGCTACGGAAGCCCGCAACCTGCAGGCCGAACAGAACCTGTCCAAGTCGCGCGCCCTGCGCGATCGGCGTGTGGCCTCGCTGTCGGCGTTGGAAAACGCGGAAAACGAAGCCGCCTCTGCCCAGGCCGATGTCACCGCCGCTGAGGCGCAGGTCGAAACCGCCCGCAATGCGCTGACCCATGCCGAGGTCAGGGCGCCGATGGCTGGCACCGTCGCCACCCGCAGCGTTGAGATCGGCGAGACTGTCGCGAATGGCAGCGATCTGATGACCATCGTCGACAGCACCGCCTTCGAGGCTGAAGTGCTGGTCGCCACCCGCGACGTGACCCGCCTTGCGGTGGGCCAGAAGGCGGAATTGACCATTGACGGCCTGCCCGGCCGCAGCCTGACCGCCGAGGTCCAGCTGATCAGCCCGGCGGCGAATGAAGGCACGCGTTTCGTGCCGGTCTTTCTGCGCCTTGACCCGACCGATGCGCGGTTGTTTGGCGGCATGTTCGCCTCGGGCACCATCACGGTGCGTGAAAAGCCCGATGCCATCGCAATTCCCGACAGCGCGCAGCGGCGCGACAGCGATCAACCCTATGTGCTGATTGTGACGGATGGCCGCCTGCAGCGCCGCGACATTGCCATCGGCGATAGCTGGGGGCGCGAAATCGAGGTGACCGAAGGCTTGTCGGGCGGCGACAGTGTGTTGCGCGCGCCTATCGCCGGGCTGGTCGAGGGCGCGCAGGTGTCGGCCCCGAAGCTGGGGGGCTGACCCATGTTCCTGACGAAGCTTGCCGTCAGTCAGCCGGTTCTGACCACCATGATGATGGTGGCTCTGCTGGTCTTTGGCCTTGTCAGCCTGACCCGGATCAATGTGGACCTGTATCCGAAATTCGAATTCCCGGTCGTCACCGTCACCACCGTTTATCCCGGCGCCACCCCCGATACGGTCGAGACCGAAATCTCGCGTCCGATCGAAGAGGCGCTGAATTCGATCAGCGGTCTGGATAAGGTCAGCTCGACCTCTTACGAGGGGCAGTCGGTCGTGACGGCGCAGTTCAAACTGGATGTCGACGGCTTGTCGGCGGCGCAGGACGTGCGTGACCGGGTGTCGCCCTTGGAAGGCGAGTTTCCCGAAGCGGTCAAGAAGCCTGTCATCCAGCGCTTCAACCCCAACGATACGCCGGTGCTGTCGGTCGCGCTCAGCACCACGACCCTGTCGCTGGCCGAACTGACAACGATTGCCGAACAGCGCATCGTCAAATCGCTGAACACCGTGTCGGGCGTGGGCCGGGCGCAGCTGATCGGCGGGCAAAGCCGCCAGATCGACATCCGCATCAACGAAGCCAGCCTGCGCGCCCTTGATGTCGGCGCCAATGAGGTGGTCGAGGCGCTGAAATCGGGCAACCAGAACCTGCCGGCGGGTTCAGTTATCGACGATCTCAGCGAAAGCCTGATTCAGGTGCAGGGCCGGATCGACCAGCCCGACGATCTGCTGGACATGGTCGTCGCTCGGCGCGGTGGCGCGCCGATCTATCTGCGCGACGTGGCCAGCGTGACCGATGGCGCGGCCGATCCCGACACCCGCGCGATCTATAACGGCGATACTGCGCTGGCAATCGACATCACCAAGATTCAGGACGCCAACACGGTCGAGGTGACAGATGCCGTCAAGGCCCGGCTGGACAGCATGGGGCCCGAATTTCAGCGCCTGGGCATCGCGGTGGAAATCGTCACCGACGGCTCGATCCCGGTCAACGAATCCGTCCACGAGGTGCGCAATACGCTGATCGAAGGGGCGGCGCTGGCAATCATCATCGTCTTTCTGTTCCTGAATTCATGGCGCAGCACGGTCATCACCGCGCTGACCCTGCCCATCGCGATCATCGGCACCATCGCCGTCATCAGCCTGCTGGGCATTACCCTGAACATGATGAGCCTGATGGCGCTGACCCTGTCCATCGGCATCCTGATCGACGACGCCATCGTCGTGCGCGAAAACATCACCCGCCACCTGCACATGGGCAAGTCACACGAAGACGCCGCTGTCGACGGCACCAACGAAATCGGCCTTGCCGTGCTGGCCACGACCGCCACCATCGTCGCCGTCTTCATGCCCGTGGCGCTGATGAGCGGGCTGGTCGGGCAGTTCTTCTTTCAGTTCGGCATGACCGTCTCGGCGGCGGTCATCATTTCGCTGTTCGTCAGCTTCACGCTGGACCCGATGCTGTCCAGCGTCTGGTATGACCCGGATTCCCAGCCCGATGTGAAGCGCGGCTTCATTGGCCGTCTGGTCGCCCGCTTCGATGCGCTGTTCGAACGCATGGCTCATGCCTATAAGCATGTCATCGCATGGGTGCTGCGGCACCGCCTCATCACGCTGATGGCGACGGTGCTGACCTTTGTAGGCAGCATTGCCATGGTGCCGATGGTCGGGGCGGAGTTCGTCTCGGCCGCCGATGAGGGCCGCATCAACCTGACGGTGGAAACGCCGGTCGGCTCCTCGCTGGATTACACCACCGCCAAGCTGGAACAGGTCGAGGCCGCGCTGATCGAATTCCCCGAGGTGCGGTCGGTCTATACCACCATCAATACCGGCAACGCCCTGGGCAAGAACAAGGCCAATGTCATCGTCGAGCTGGTCGCGGCCGAGGATCGGGATCGCACCCCGGTCGATCTGGGTGATCCCATCCGCGACCGGCTGGCGCGGATCGCGGGCTTGCGCGCCTATATCCTGCCCGGCGGGCTGGAGGGCGGTCAAAGCCGCATCCAGTTGAGCGTGTTGGGCGAGGATCAGCAGGCCATCGAGGCCGCAGCCGCGAAGCTGCTGAAAGGCATCGACGAGATCCCCAGCGTGGTCGATCTGCGCAGCTCCTCCGAAGCGCCGACGGGCATCATCTCGCTGCGGATGAAGCGCGATGCGGCAAGCGATCTGGGCATCGACGTGCTGCGGATGGGCACGGTGCTGAACACATTGGTGGGCGGCGAAAAGGTCACCAAATGGACCGACCGCACCGGCGAGACCTATGACGTGATCCTGCGCCTGCCGCTGGCGGCGCGTGTCGATATCGACACCCTGCGTGATTTGACAATCAGCACCGGCAAGACCGATGACAAGGGCGCGCCGGTCATGGTGCGGCTGGATCAGGTGGCGGATTTCGTGCCCTCGACCACCGCGTCCGAGATCCGGCGCCTGAACCGCAGCCGCGAGGTGCTGATCTCGGCCGATGTGCAGGGGCGGGCCTTGGGCGATGTGACGGCGGACATTACCGCCCTGATCGCCAAGACCGATCTGCCCGCTGGCGTGCGCGTCGACATCGGCGGATCGGCCAAGGATCTGGAAGAAACGGGGGCCGAGATGATCACCGCGCTGATCCTGGCGGTGGTGCTGATCTATATGGTCCTCGCCTCGCAATTCGCCAGTTTCCTCCAACCCATCGCGATCATGGCCGCCATGCCGCTGTCGCTGATCGGCGTCATTCTGGGGCTTATGGTGGCGGGTAGCACGCTGAACATGTTTTCAATGATCGGGTTCATCATGCTGATGGGTCTGGTGACCAAGAACGGCATCCTGCTGGTCGACTTCGCCAATCAGGAACGCAAGCGCGGCCTGCCTTTGACCGAGGCGCTGATCAGTGCCGGCGTCGTGCGGTTCCGGCCGATCATCATGACGACGCTGGCGATGATCGTGGGCATGATCCCCTTGGCCCTCGCCACGACCGGCGGCGGTGCGCAACGCGCGCCGATGGCCCATGCGGTGATTGGCGGCCTGATCAGTTCCACCGTGCTCACGCTGGTCGTGGTGCCGGTGATCCTGTCCTATATCGACAGCTTCACGCGCTTCATCCAGCCGTGGTTGCCCAAGGCCCCCGAAGATCACGGCCATGGCGCAAAGACCGAGGCGGCGCCCGCCCCGCAGCCGGACGCCGTTGCGCAGGTCCAGCATGATGCCCTCGGCCCTGATGTGGGGCGGCCGCCGCCCGCGTCATGGCGCAAGAAACTGGGCCTGACGCTGCTGGGCGTGGTCGTGCTGTACTGGATCGCCTTCCCGATCGTTCCTTTCCTGGACGTCCCTTACAAGGCGGCCATCATTCCCGGCATGATCGTCCTGGGGGAAGGGCTGACCCTGATCGTGATCGCCCTGCTGGGCCGCGAATATTGGGACAGCATCAAAGCATGGGTGCTGGGGTTGTTTTCGCGCCGGACAAAGACTGTTCATACCACGGAAAGCCAGACCGATGCCCAATAAACGACCTTATACCGGCTTTGGCGGCAGTCACCCTCGGGGGCGGCAGGACCGGGAACCACCGAAGCCGCCTTGGATGTCTGTTCGTTCCGGTTCTGCTGGCGCTTCTGTCTGCATGCGGCGCGAACCCAGTGCCGATGTGTTGCATCCAGTAGCCTCATTGACGCAGGCGGGAAACGCCCAACTCACTGCAAACGTGATCGATGCAGGCCCGGCGGCGAGCGGGGCTCAGAAGTTTCCCTTTGCCGCCTCCGTCAGGATCGGCTTGTCCAGCGTCAGGTCCGATACCGCACGTTGAAGCCGCTCATTCTCCTGCTGCAGGCGCGTCAGTTCCTTCAACTGATCCACACCCATCCCGTCATATTGCTTGCGCCAGCGGTAATAGGAGTGCTCGACAATGCCGATCTTACTGATCGCGTCCGGAGGGGACATGCCTTGCCCCATCAGAACCTCGACTTGCCGTAACTTCGAGACGACCTCTTCCGGCTTCGGTCGCTTGTTTGCCATGCTTGATCCTCCGTTTCCTCATAATAATGGCGGACCACGTCAACGGGGGAGGATCATCTTCCCACCGGCTGGGATCAGACATCGAAGCGCAGGTGGCAGAATGGAGCGTGGGAACGCTTCGCGACCGGGTTCGCGGCGGATCAGCCGATATTCAGCGCCAGATCGGCCGCCAGCGTCAGCAGGCGTGTCAGCGTCGTCTCGCGCTGGACGGCATGGGTGTCGCCGGGATGTTCGATATAGGCGCAGGTGATCGTTGCGACGGCTTCGCCCGCGGGGCCGAAGACCGGGGCGCTCAGGTCGGTGACGCCGACGGCCTGACGCGACGGGCCGATGCGATAGCCGCGCGCGCGGACTTCGGCCAAATGGGGGGCGGCGCCCTCAAGTTGCTGGGCCGCGCCGGACACGCCCCAGAGGCCAAGCGTTTCCTGCACGCGGTCGGGATGCTGGAAGGCCAGCAGCGTCAGGCCAGAGCCGGTGGTGAACAGGTCCAGCTGCGCGCCGACGCGGGCGCGGAATTCCCAGTGATCGACCGGGCTGGCCTGCGCCACGATGATGCCGTGACCCTGTTCCGGCACGACCAGATGGCAGGATTGCCGCAGTTCACCGGCGAAATCGTCCATCATCGGCTGCGCCTGCGCGATCAGCCGGCGCAGCGGCGGGTGGCCGTTCCCGAGCAGGAACAGCTTCATGGTCAGCGCATAGCGGTCGCCGCCGTCCAACCGGCAGACATAGCCGCGCGCCACCAGCCGCTCCAGCATCCGGTAGATCTGCGAGGCGTTGAGACCCAGTTCCTTGACGATCTCGGTCCGCGTCAACCCGCGCGCCTGCGTGGACAGAACCTCAAGAATATCAAGGCCTTTGTCGAGCGCCGGGGCGCGGTAACGCTCCTCTGCCGAGGCCATGTCGGTGATTGTGTTCCTGCTCTGCTGATCCATCCTTCCCTCCGCCAGTGACTGGGCAATCTACCCGCCGCACGGGTTCGCGCGCAAGTTTATGCTTGCATATCATTTCATATATGCAAAGATCATTCATATACGAAATGCTGCGACCGGATGGGGGAGATCTGATGCGGCTTCAAGGCAAGATGATTCTGATCACGGCGGCCGGGCAGGGCATCGGCCGGGCCAGCGCGCTGGCCTGTGCGGCCGAGGGTGCGAAGGTGATCGCGACCGACCGCGATGCGGCGCTGCTGGAAGGGCTGTCGCAGCATGGCATCGAAACCGCCACGCTGGACGTGACCGATCCCGCCGCCATCACCGGCATTGCCGGGCGCGTCGGGCCGCTCGACGGGTTGTTCAACTGCGCGGGCTTCGTCCATCACGGCACCATTCTGGAGGTTTCGGACGCGGATTGGGCGTTCAGCATGGACCTGAACGTGACCTCGATGCTGCGGCTGACGCGGGCCTGCCTGCCGGGGATGCTGGAACGCGCGGCAGAAACCGGCACGGCCTCGATCCTGAACATGGCCTCGATGGCGTCCTCCATCAAAGGCTTCGTGAACCGCACCGCCTATGGGGCGACCAAGGCGGCGGTGATCGGGCTGACCAAGGCGGTCGCCGCCGATTTCGTGAAGCAGGGCCTGCGCTGCAACGCGCTGTGCCCAGGCACGGTCGACACGCCCAGCCTGCGCGGGCGAATCGCCGCCGCCGCCGATCCGGTGCAGGCGGAAAAGGACTTCATCGCCCGCCAGCCGATGGGCCGGCTGGCCACGGTCGAGGATATCACCCCGCTGGTCGTCTATCTTCTGTCGGATGAAAGCCGCTTCGTCACCGGGCAGGCCGTGCTGGTCGACGGCGGCGTGACTATCTGATCGCAGCCGGGGAGGGGCCGCGTTGGATATCATCGACGCACATTGCCATTTCTGGCGGCTGGACCGTGGCGATTACGGCTGGCTGGCGGGTGAGGGGGGGCCGCTTGCCCCGATCCGCCGCGATTTCCTGCCGCAAGATTATCCGGGCGAGGGGCGGCTGATCGTCGTGCAGGCCGCGCCAACGCTGGCCGAGACGGATTTCCTGCTGGACCTGGCCAAGGACGATCCGCGCATCGCGGGTGTGGTCGGCTGGGCCGATCTCTCTGATCCTGCTGCGCCCGAGGCCTTGGCCGAACGCGCCGCCGATCCCGCCTTCAAGGGCGTCCGCCCGATGTTGCAGGACATCGCGGAGACCGACTGGCTGATCGAACGGGCGCGGCCCGAGGCGATCGCAGCATTGATCCGGCTGGATCTGCGTTTCGATGCGCTGGTGACGGCGCGGCATCTGCCGATGCTGGCCCGTTTCGCGCAAAAATACCCCGATCTGCCGCTTGTCATCGACCACGCCGCAAAAATGCAGCCTCGCGGCGTCGATGACTGGCGGCAGGGGATGCAGGCCCTGGCAGCGATTCCGCATCTGCGGTGCAAGCTGTCGGGCCTGCTAACCGAATTGACCCCGGAAGGGTTGGCCGCGCCGCTGGACGCGCTGCGCCCGGTGGTCGCCGATCTCCTGGACTGGTTCGGACCGGAGCGGCTGATCTGGGGCAGCGACTGGCCGGTCGTGACGCTGGCCGCAGGCTATGCCGAGTGGCGCGACCTGACGGCGGAGCTGCTGGCCGGGCTGACCGAGGCCGAGCGTGCGGCGATCATGGGCGGCAATGCCGCCCTTTTCTATGGGGTTGGCGATGCCTGAACTGGTCCGCATGGAAGGCATAGACAAGCATTTCCCCGGCGTTCATGCATTGAAATCGGTCAGTTTCGATCTGCGCGCGGGCGAGGTTCACGCGCTGATGGGCGAGAACGGGGCCGGGAAATCGACGCTGATGAAATGCCTGTCGGGCGTCTATCAGCCCGATGGCGGCCGCATTCTGATCGACGGGGCCGAGGTCAGCCTGCCCAGCCCCAAGGCGGCGCAGGATCTGGGCATCGGCATCATCCATCAGGAACTGGCGCTGATGGCCGATCTGAATGTCGCGCAGAACATCTGGATCGGGCGCGAGCCGCGCCTGACCTTCGGCCGCATCGACGAACGCCGCCAGAACGCAGATGCCGCCGCGATCTTTCAGGGCATGAACGTGGCTATGGACCCGCGCGCACCGGTGTCGTCCCTGACCATCGCCCGCCAGCAGATGGTCGAGATCGCAAAGGCGCTGTCCTATCGCTCGCGCGTCCTGATCATGGACGAGCCGACCGCGGCGCTGAACGACAGCGAGATCGCGGAACTGTTCACCATCATCCGCAAGCTGCGCGCCGAGGGCGTCGGCATCATCTATATCAGCCACAAGATGGACGAGATCAAACGCATCTCGGACCGGGTGACGGTGATGCGCGATGGCGCCTATGTCGGCACGGTCGAGGCGGCGGAAACGCCGATCAGCCGCATCATCTCGATGATGGTTGGGCGCGAACTCAGCGACGAAACCGTCACCGTTCCCGACCTGAGCGCCGCCGAAACCGCGCTGGAGGTGCGTCACCTGAGCCGGGGCCGCGAACTCAAGGACATCAGCTTTGCGCTGAAAAAGGGCGAAGTCTTGGGCTTTGCCGGGCTGATGGGGGCGGGGCGCACCGAACTCGCCCGCGCCATCTTCGGCGCCGAGCCGCCCGATCATGGCGAGATCATCGTTCACGGCCAGCATGTCACCATTCGCACCCCGTCCGACGCCGTGGCCGCCGGAATCGGCTATCTGTCCGAGGACCGCAAGCATTACGGCCTCGCCCTTGGCATGGATGTGCGCGCCAATATCGCGCTGGCCAGCATGGAGCGCTATACCGACCGGCTGGGCCGCATCGATGAGCCGCGCCTGCGCGACATCGCCCGCGACTATATCGCCAGCCTGAAGATCCGCACCCCGCATGACCGGCAGGAGGTGAGGCTGCTGTCCGGCGGCAATCAGCAGAAGGTCGTCATCGCCAAATGGCTTTTGCGCGACTGCGACATCCTGATCTTCGACGAACCGACGCGCGGCATCGACGTGGGCGCGAAGGCGGAAATCTACCGCCTGCTGGGCGATCTGGCCGCCGAGGGCAAGGCGATCATCGTGATTTCCAGCGAATTGCCGGAAATCCTGCGCCTGTCGCACCGCATCGCCGTGATGTGCGAGGGGCGGCTGACCGGCATCCTGCCCGGTGGCGCTGGGCAGGAGGAAATCATGGCATTGGCCACCGAACGCGAGGGGATGACGGTTCAATGAGCGTGACCGAGGACAAGCTGGCCGAACGGCGCGCCCTGCGCGGGGCGGCGCAACAGAAGCTGCTGGCCTTCGCCAGCCTGATCGTTCTGGTGATCGGCTTTTCGCTGGCCAGCCCGAATTTCTTTCAGGTTTCCAACATCATGGCGATCCTGCAGGCGGCATCCGTGAACGGCGTGCTGGCGGTGGGCGTCACCCTGATCATCATCACCGGGGGCATCGACCTGTCGATCGGCACGCTGATGACCTTCTGCGCGGTAATGACAGGGGTGGTGCTGACATGGCTCGGGATGCCGCTGATCCTTGGCGTCGTCGCCTCCATTGCCACTGGCGCGCTTTGCGGACTGATCTCGGGCACCTTCGTTGCCAAGATGAAGATCCCGCCCTTCATCGCCACGCTGGGCATGATGCTGATCCTGAAGGGGCTGTCGCTGATCGTGACCGGCACCAAGCCGATCTATTTCAACGACACGCCGGGCTTCACGCTGATCTCGCAGGGCTCGCTGATCGGGGCGATCTTTCCGGCCTTCCCGGTGCCGAACGGGGTGCTGATCCTGTTTCTGGTCGCCGGGGTGACGGCATGGATCCTGTCGCGCACGGTGCTGGGCCGCTATACCTTCGCGCTCGGGTCCAACGAAGAAGCCGTGCGCCTGTCGGGCGTCAACACCGATGCGTGGAAGATGGCGATTTATGCGCTGGCGGGCGGCATCGTCGGCATTGCCGGTCTGCTGATCGCCAGCCGCCTGAACTCGGCCCAGCCGGCGCTCGGCCTCGGCTATGAGCTGGAGGCGATTGCGGCCGTGGTCATCGGCGGCACCAGCCTGTCGGGCGGGCGCGGCACCATCCTCGGCACGCTGATCGGGGCGCTGATCATGTCGGTCCTGACCAACGGGCTGCGCGTGCTGTCGGTGGCCCCTGAATGGCAGACCGTGGTGACCGGCGCGATCATCATCATCGCCGTCTATGCCGACCAGTTGCGGCGGCGGGCGGCAAGCTGATTACCAAAGACGTGAGCACAAAGGGAGGAAACCAGATGTTCACCAGAAGAACCCTGATGGGCGCCGTTGCCGCGCTGTCGCTGGCCAGCATGGCCGGAGGCGCCTTCGCGCAGGACAAGATGTATATCCCGCTGATCTCGAAAGGGTTTCAGCACCAGTTCTGGCAGGCGGTCAAGGCCGGGGCCGACAAGGCCGGGCAGGAGCTTGATGTCAACGTGAGTTTCGAAGGCCCGGATAACGAAACCCAGGTGGACAAGCAGCTGGACATGCTGTCCGCCGCGCTGGCGAACAAGCCCGCCGCCATCGGTTTCGCCGCGCTGGACAGTCAGGCCGCGATCCCGCTGCTGAAACAGGCGCAGGAGGCGAATATCCCGGTCATCGCCTTTGACTCGGGCGTGGACAGCGACATTCCGCTGGCCACCGCCGCGACCGATAACGTCGCCGCCGCCGCGCTCGCCGCCGACAAGATGGCGGAACTGATCGGCGGCAAGGGCAAGGTCGCCGTGGTCGCCCATGACCAGACCTCGCGCACCGGCGTCGACCGGCGCGACGGCTTCGTCAACCGCATCAAGGAAGCCTATCCCGATATCGAGGTCGTGGCCGTGGAATATGGCGGCGGCGATCACCTGAAATCGACCGAGATCACCAAGGCGCTGCTGACCGCGCACCCTGACCTGAACGGGATTTTCGGCACCAATGAAGGCAGCGCCATCGGCGTGGTGAACGGCGTGCGCGAGGCGGGCACCCAAGGCATCACCATCGTCGGCTATGACAGCGGCAAGGCCCAGACCGACGCGATCCGTGACGGGCTGATGGCCGGTGCGATCACCCAGAACCCGGTCGGCATCGGCTATGAGACAGTGAAAGCCGCCGTCGCCGCCGCCAAGGGCGAGCCGGTCGAGAAGACCATCGACACCGGTTTCTACTGGTATGACAAGACCAATATCGACAACCCGGAAATCGCCGCGGTCCTTTACGACTGACCGGTCCTGACATGGCGCAGGGCTGTCTCGCCCTGCGCCCCCTTTGCATCATGAGGAACAGATGAAACTGCTGCGCTATGGCCCGATGGGGCAGGAAAAACCCGGCCTTCTGGACGATCAGGGGCAGATCCGCGACCTGTCGGCCCATGTCGACGACATCGCGGGCGATGTCCTGACGCCAGAGGGGCTGGCGCGGTTGGCGGCGCTCGATGTGGCCTCGCTGCCGGTGGTGGATGGCGATCCCCGCATCGGGCCCTGCGTGGGCCGCGTCGGCAAATTCATCTGCATCGGGCTGAACTATGCCGATCACGCCGCCGAAACCGGGGCAGAGATCCCCAAGGAACCCATCGTCTTCAACAAATGGACCAGTGCCATCTGCGGGCCGAATGACGATGTGGAAATCCCGCGCGGCTCGACCAAGACCGATTGGGAGGTCGAACTGGGCGTGGTGATCGGCAAGGGCGGCCGCTATATCGAGGAAGCCGACGCGCTGTCCCATGTCGCCGGTTACTGCGTCATCAACGACGTGTCCGAACGCGAATGGCAGCTGGAGCGCGGCGGCACCTGGGACAAGGGCAAGGGCTGCGACACCTTCGGCCCCATCGGCCCGTGGCTGGTCACACCGGATCAGGCCGGGGACGTGGCCAACCTGCCGATGTGGCTGGAGGTGGACGGCAAGCGTTTCCAGAACGGCAATACCTCGACGATGATCTTCAACGTGCCGCAACTGATCGCCTATCTGTCGCGCTTCCTGTCGCTGCAGCCGGGCGACGTGATCTCGACCGGGACGCCGCCGGGCGTGGGCCTCGGGCAGAAGCCGCCGGTCTATCTGAAGGGCGGAGAAACCATGCGTCTGGGCATCGACGGCCTAGGCGAGCAGGTGCAGAAGGTCGTCAGGGCATGACCCGCATCACCGGCCTCAGGACCGAGGATGTGCGCTTTCCGACCAGCCAGTCGCTGGACGGATCGGACGCGATGAACCCCGACCCGGATTATTCCGCTGCTTACGTGATCCTCGAAACCGATGGCCCGCATCAGGGCCACGGCCTGACCTTCACCATCGGGCGCGGCAATGAAATCTGCGTCGCCGCCATCGAGGCGCTGCGCCCGCTGGTCGTCGGGCTGGACCTCGACTGGATCGCCGAGGATATGGGCCGCTTCTGGCGTCACGTCACCGGCGACAGTCAGTTGCGGTGGATCGGCCCGGACAAGGGCGCGATCCATCTGGCGACCGGCGCGGTGGTCAATGCCGCCTGGGATCTGTGGGCCAAGGCCGAGGGCAAGCCGGTCTGGCAACTGGTCGCCGAGATGACGCCCGAGGAACTGGTCCGCTGCATCGATTTCCGCTACATGACCGATTGCATCACCCCGGAATGGGCGCTGGATTTCCTGACCGCGCAGGCGGCGGGCAAGCAGGACCGCATCGCCACGCTGAAGGCCGAGGGCTATCCATGCTATACAACAAGCGCCGGCTGGCTCGGCTATGATGACGCGAAGCTGCGCCGCCTGTGCCGCGAGGCGGTGGATGCCGGCTTCCGCCATATCAAGATGAAGGTCGGCCGCGATCTCGACGACGATATCCGCCGCCTGACCATCGCCCGCGACGAGGTCGGCCCGGACGTGAACCTGATGATCGACGCCAATCAGGTCTGGGAGGTCGATCAGGCCATCGACTGGGTGAAGAAACTGTCGTTCGTCAATCCGTGGTTCATCGAGGAACCTACCAGCCCCGACGACATTGCCGGCCACCGCCGCATCCGCGCGGGCGTGGCCCCGGTCGAGGTCGCGACCGGCGAGATGTGCCAGAACCGCATCATGTTCAAGCAGTTCATCATGGAAGGCGCGATCGATATCGTCCAGATCGACGCCTGCCGCATGGGCGGGTTGAACGAGCTGCTGGGCGTGCTGCTGATGGCGGCGAAATACGGGCTGAAGGTCTGTCCCCATGCCGGGGGCGTGGGCCTGTGCGAATATGTCCAGCACATGTCGATGATCGACTATCTCTGCGTCGCGGGCACCCGCGAGGGGCGGGTGGTCGAATATGTCGATCACCTGCACGAGCATTTCCTCGATCCCTGCGTGATCCGTGATGCCGCCTATATGCCGCCATCGATGCCGGGCTTTTCCATCCAGATGAAACCTGAAAGTCTGGAACGGTATCGCTTCCGGGGCGCGTGATGGACCTCAATCTGAAGGACAAGGTGGTGATCGTGACCGGCGGCGGATCGGGCATCGGCGCGGGCATCACCGAGGGGCTGGCCGAGGAAGGGGCAAGGCCCGTCATCATCGCGCGGCGGTCGCCCGATGCGGATTGGCTGATGCGTCACCGCGCGGATTTCGTCCGGGCGGAACTGTCGGATGACGAAGACTGCCGGAATGCGGTCGAGGCGATCCGCGCCCGCCATGGCAGCATCTACGGGCTGGTGAACAATGCCGGGGCGAATGACAGCATCGGGCTGGACAAGGGGCCGGAGGCGTTTCGCGCCAGCCTGAACCAGAACCTGGTGCATTATTACACGATGGTCCATCTGCTGCGCGACGACCTGCGCGCGACGGGCGGTGCCATCGTCAATATCAGCTCCAAGACCGCACTGACCGGGCAGGGGGGCACTTCGGCCTATGTTGCGGCCAAGGCGGCGCAGCTTGGCCTGACCCGCGAATGGGCGGTCGAGTTCCTGCCCGATGGGGTGCGCGTCAATGCCATCGTCGTGGCCGAGGTGATGACGCCGCTTTACGAACGCTGGCTGGCCACGCTGCCCGACCCCGAGAGCGCACTGGCCCGGATCACCGCACGCATCCCGCTCGGCCGGCGCATGACCACCGCGCGCGAGATCGCCGATTGCTGCCTGTTTCTGCTGTCCGACCGCGCCAGCCACATGACCGGCGAATGGCTGTTCCCTGACGGCGGCTACACCCATCTCGACCGGGCGATCTAGGCGTCCCGCCCCGGCATCGGCCACATCCGGTGGTCGCGATCGGTCCGACGCTGAGGTCCTGACCCCGCCGAGACAGGCGCAGGACGTCTGCCCAGAGCGACGCCGGGTCGCCGGAGTTGTCGGCGCAGCCGGTCGCGCGCATAACTGTCGTGCACATCACCATGGAAGCATTTGACCGTGGCGGGATCCGGGTGATCCTTCGTCGGGTAACCGCCCCTGCAACTGGTTATCTGATCCTTCAAACGCCAAGGGTGCTTGGGCTTCGCCGACCTGTGCTTGATCCCCGTCGGCCGCCGGCATCCTGTCCGCCTCCTCACCCCTGGCGAATCACAGACTGCGCCCGGCGAAGCCGGCCTCTGCCGCGCCCGGCTGCGCCGTGCAGGTCGGCCCTTCGGCCTTGCATGTCGGCTTGACGCAGGCGCGGCTGTCGCGATAGCAACGGTGAACGACCCGGCGATCGCTCGGCAGTTGCTTGCCAGGGGCGCGCAGGGCGCCACGGGCGGCAGCAACGGCCTGCCGCGCCATCGCCATCCCACCCGAAAGCCGGAGAGCATGATCATCCCGCCCGCGATGACCGACCGCCTGATCGAGATCATCCGCGACATCGCGCGGACAGGCCTCGCACTTCGGTGGCGCTGTCCGGTCATGCGGACCGCGACACCGGGGCGCCCGGCCGATATGCTGCCGTCCGGCACCGCCTGATCCCGCCGGAATCCAGCTGCCATGGCCATTCTGTCCTTCCTTGTCCACCTTCTCAGCGGCGCCGTCCTGTTGCTGTTCGCTGTGCGTTTTATGCGCATCGGCATCGAGCGGCTGTGGAGCACGCAGATCCGGCAAAGCCTGGACGAGTCCTCGGGCGCGGTGCAACTGCTCGCCAAGGGGGCGGTGCTGGGCTTCGTGATGCAGGGGGCGACGGTCGTCATGCTGATGGCGGCGGGCATGGTCGGCAGCAATGCGATCCCCATGGCGTCGGCGCTGGCGCTGGCGATGGGGGCGGATTTCGGCTCGGCGCTGGCGGTGCGGTTTCTGACCTTGCCGGTTTCCGCGCTGGGGCCGCTGGCGATCCTGATCGGGGGGTGGCTTTATCTCTACTCGCCCGAGGCGCGGCGCAAGAATCTGGGGCGGGCGATCCTGGGTCTGGGACTGATCTTCATGTCGCTGGGCGTGATCCGCGACTCGGTCCAGCCGCTTCAGGCTCTGTCGCAAGAAGGATCGCTCATTGGGGCGCTGCGGGACGATCCGATCACGGCGGCGGTCATCGGCACCGCGCTGACCCTGCTGATGCATTCCAGCCTGGCCGCGATCCTGACCGGGCTGTTCATCGCCGACCATGCCGGGCTGGGCCCGCTTTCGGGGCTTGGCTTCGTGCTGGGCTGCAATATCGGCAGCGCGCTGTTGCCCCTGTGGCTGCTGCGGAACGAGGAAGGCGATGCGCTGAGGCTGGCGCGCATCATCGCGCTTCTGCGTTGCGGGCTGGCGGTGGTTCTGCTGGCCGGGCTGCTGGTGGCGCGGCCCTTCATCGCGCCACACCTGCCGGCGACCACCGACACGATGCTGCTGGGCCATATCGGTTTCAACTTCCTGCTGCTGTGGCTGACGCCGCTTGCCCGCCAGCTGGGCCGCCGGCCCGAGTCCGGGGATCGCGGCGTGCAGATGCCGGCCGGCATCACCATCCCGCGCGGCGAAACCGATCCCGACATCATCGTCACCGCGATGAAGGGCGGCTTGAATCATATGCTCGCGCTGCTGTCCGAGATGTTCACCCAGGCATCCGCCGCCGCGCCCGATCCCCGTGCCGTCATGTCGGTCGAGCGGCAGATGAACACCGCCCTGTCGGACCTGCGTCTGGCCTTCGCCTCGCTTCCACAGCTTCCGCCCGAGGCCCTTGCCGAGATCCGCCACATCCTCGATTTCGCCATCCGCATCGAGCGCAGCGCCGATATTCTGTCGGGCAAGTATATCGAGATCCGCGCGGCGCAGGTGAAGGGCGAATTCGCCCTGACCCCCGAAGGCGCCGCCGAGATCGACGAACTGGTCGAGGCCGTCCGCCGGGCGCTGATCCTCGCCCAGCAGGTGGCCTGGACCGGGCAGGCCGCGGCGGCGCGCCGGCTGGTCCTGCACAAGCGCAACGTGACCCTGCTGGAGGAGGCAAGCCGGCGCAAGCACCTGCAACGGGTCCGGGGCGGCAATCTGACCAGCCTCAGTTCCAGCAATCAGCATCTCGAACTGATTGCGGTCTTGAAAGAGGTCAACAGCAAGCTGGCGACGATCGCCTATGCGGTGCTGGAACACCATGGCGGCCTGACCAAGACGCGGTTGCGCGACGAGGATCGCGACGGGGACGACGACCCCTCATCCGCGGATATGCCGGAGAACTGAGGCCGAGGGTCCTGCGCCATCTGTCCGGCCGAAATATCGGACGCGCCATATTCAAAAGCCGCGCCGGAAGCGCGGCTTTTCAGTTGCAGGACCGTTGCCGGTTCAGCGCCTGCGGTCGTCCGCCGGATTTTCCACGGGGGCGGGATTATCCGGCGATGCGCTTCCCGCCGCCGGGGTGGAGTTGTCTGCCGGGGCCGCGTCCGTCTTCGGCGCGGGAGAGGTGCCGGGCAGGGCGCAGACGCCGCCTGCGCAGGTGGCGGCATCCTCGGTCAGCGGGGTCAGCGGGGTGAAGGGAAGGCGAGGGCCGGCCATCATACGGCCGCCTTGTGTTCGGCCTCGACCTTACGCAGGGCCTGCAGGAAGGTCTCGGCCTCCTGCGCGCCCGAGACGGCGTATTTGCCGTCGATCACGAAGAAGGGCACGCCGCGAATGCCATAGGCCTGCGCCTGTTCCTTGTCCTCCTCGACCGCCTTGGCGAAGCTTCCTGCTTGCAGCGCCTGTTCGGCCGCCGCCCGGTCCAGCCCGATTTCCGCCGCCAGATCGGCCAGTTCGGCGATCCGGCCGACATGGCGGCCTTCGACGAAATAGGCGCGCAGCAGGCGTTCCTTCATCTCGGGGCCCTTGCCCTGGCTTTCGGCGAAATGGATCAGTTCATGCGCCTTGCCGGTATTGGTCACCTGAATGTCGCCAAGATGGTAATCCAGCCCCTCGGCGGCGGCGAGGCCGGTGATCTGCTCATCCATCTGGCGCACCTGCTCGGCCGAGGCGCCGAGATGCCTGGCCAGATATTCCGCGTGGTTGCCCGGATATTCCGCCGGCGCCGAGGGATCCAGTTCATAGCTGTGATACTGGATCTCGACCTCGGGCGCCGTCTTGCCATCAGACAGGCCGGCAAGCGCGCTTTCCAGACGCCGCTTGCCGATATAGCACCAGGGGCAGGCGATATCCGACCAGATGTCGATCTTGATGGGGGTGCTCACGGCAATCTCCTTGTGGGTTCGTGGTCAGGCCGCTTGTTGCCCGGCCAGGGCTTCCTGCATTTCGACGCGGCCCAGAGGGGCGCCGAACAGCGGCGTTCCAATGGCAAACGCACGAGCCTGCGCCAAAGGTCCCGCATCAACGGGATCAAAGCCCATGCGGTCGATCACCACCGCCAGATCCGCGCGCGCCGCCGCATCGTCGCCCGCAATCGCCAGCGCCCGGCGGCCGGGGTCGCCGGCGGGGCGGGCCTCGGCGTCCAGTTCGTGATAGCCGAGATGGTTGAAGGCGCGTAGCAGCCGGGCCCCGGCCAGATGGTCGGCCACCACTTCGGAACTGACGGGCGCGCCCTCGAATTCCGGCAGCACGCCGTCGGTCTGTGGCCAGTAGTTCATCGCGTCGACGGCGATCTTGCCGGCGAAGGCCTCGGGCCGCAGGCTGCGGTATTTCGACAGCGGCAGGGCCAGCAGGACCATGTCGCTTTCCGCGATCACCTGTTCGGTGGTCGCGGGGACCGCACCGGGGGCGACGAAATCCATCATCAGCGCGATCTCGGACGGTGCGCGGGCCGAGGCGATACGCACCTCATACCCTGCCGCAAGCGCCCGGCGGGCGAGAGCGGTGCCGACGCGGCCCGCCCCCAGAATACCAATCACCTTGATGTCGGTCATCGTGAATTCCTTTTCCTGTTCGTTCACACCGTCTCGGACGTGGGCGCTTTTTCCGCCAGCGCCGCATCGACCAGCGGCTTTACCTTCGTCCCCAGCAGCTCGATCGCGCCGAGGAAGTCCTTCTGCGGCAATTGCCCCAGATCCATCTGGAAGAAATGCCGATCGTGGCCCATGACGCCATGCAGCGCGACGATGCGTTCGGCGATTTCCTCGGGGCTGCCGACGAACAGCGCGCCGCCGCCATTGGCGTCGCGGTCAAAGCCTGCGCGTTGCGGGGCCGGGAAGCCGCGGATTTCGCCAAGCGCGCGGAAAGCCTCGTGATAGTGCTTCCACCACAGGTCCTTGGCCGCCTGCGCGTCGTTGCCGACAAAGCCGGGGCTGGCGACCGAGATGCGGGTCTGCGCGTTCGGATGCGCCACCTGTTCCACCGCGCGGCGATACAGGTCCGCCAGCGGCCCGAAGCGTTCGGCGGGTCCGCCGATGATGGCATAGCTGATCGGCAGCCCGGCAACCGCCGCCCGCACGGTCGAGTTGGGATTGCCGCCGGTGGCCAGCCAGATCGGCAGGTGCCCGCGATCGGGGCGGGGCACCACCAGCGCATCATCCAGCGCCGGACGGAACCGGCCTTCCCACGTGATGCGCGGCGTCTCGTTCAGCTTCAGCAGCAGATCCAGCTTTTCGGCATAAAGGTCGTCATAGTCATTCAGGCTGTGGCCGAACAGCGGGAAGCTTTCGGTGGAGGACCCGCGCCCGGCGGTGATCTCGGCCCGGCCATTCGACAGCGCGTCCAGCGTGGCGAATTGCTGATAGACCCGCACAGGATCATCGGTGGACAGCACCGTCACCGCGCTGCCGAGGATGATGTTCTTCGTCACCGAGGCCGCCGCCCCCAGCACCACCGTTGCCGCCGAGGCGGGCATTTCGTGGGTGTGGTGTTCGCCGATGCCGAAGTAATCAAGCCCGACCTCATCGGCCAGCCGGATCGCCTCCAGCAGGTTGCGTTGCGCCTGCGCGGTGGAGCCGAGCGCGCCGTCGGTATCCCGCTGCACGTCGCCGAAACTGTAGACACCAAGTTCCATCAGGATCTCCTTCCCTTCAGCGGGCCTCAATTTTGTTTCGGCAACGCTGGTATAAATTTGTAACTTGCACCTATATTGATACTGAAATTCCCGACACAAGAAGGCACATCCATGATACCTTCCGACCCTGCCCAAGACGGCTTTGAGAGTGGTGAACTGGTGACCGAATGTCAGGCGGTGCGGCCCATTCTGGCGCGGATCGGCGACAAATGGTCGGTGATGATCGTGATGACCCTGCGCGCGGGCCCGCGCCGCTTCAACGAGATCAAGCGCGCCATCGGCACCATTTCGCAGCGCATGCTGACGCTGTCGCTGCGCGGGATGGAGCGTGACGGGCTGCTGACCCGCAAGGTCTATCCCACGACGCCGCCGCGCGTGGAATATGAACTCACCCCGCTTGGCCATTCCCTGCGCGGCCCGGTCGAGGCCCTGGGCCAATGGGCCCTCGCCCATCAGGGCGTGATCGCGGAGGCCCAGACCCGTTTCGACGGGCTTGAGGCGGAATAGGGGGGGCGGATGCTGGAAAGCGATCCCCAGATCGCTGGCACCCGGCTTTCTCCGGCCTGAAGGTGAGTGGTGCATTTCGGCCCGATGGACTTTGGGGAGAATTCCCCAGACCGCCGCGGATGCGGCGTGCGGACAGGCGGGCGCCCGGCAGCAGTATGTTCCGGGTTCCGCGGACCGGCTTATTCCAGCCGCCTGCGCCGGCGCCATGCTGCCCCTGCCGGCTTCCTCAGCACCGCCTTGCAGCGCGAGGCGATATCATCCTGGCGGGCTAACCCGCGACGACATCGGCATATTGGGGATGGGTGGCGAAGAAATGCGCCATGAAGCTGCATTTCAGCACCGCCTTGCGGCCCGAGGCGCGCAACTGGTCGAATACCCCGGTCGCCAGTCGCGTGCCGATGCCCCGGCCGCCATATTCATACGGCACCTCGGTATGGGTCAGCACCACATTGCCGTTCTCGTCGATCTGGTAATAGGCGGCGGCAATGTCGTCCCCGTCGAGCGCCATCTGAAAGCGATGCTCGGCCGGGTTGTCGATAACGCTGTGATCCATCTGCCTCTCCTGCGATTCTGTTGGACGGGGCGGTGCCCCATAGGCTCATGCTGGCGCTTTCGGCGGCGGCCGTCCAGCCCGCCGCACGGCCCGCGCCTCAGCCCATCTGATAGCCGGGGGTCGAGGCCGACAGCGCCTTTTCGGCGTCGTCCATTCCTTCGGGAATGTCCTGAAACAGCGGCGTCGACAGATAGCGTTCGCCGGTATCGGGCAGCATCGCCAGAATGACCGCGCCCGGCGCGGCGGTTTCGGCGATCTGCATCGCGGTGGCGAAGGTGGCGCCGCCGGAAATGCCGGTCAGGATGCCTTCCTGCGCGGCCAGCTTCTTCGCCCAGGCGATCGCCTCGGGGCCGGGCACCGCCATCAGCGCGTCATAGCCGGACTTGTCCAGCGTTTCCTGCAGCACATAGGGGATGAAATCCGGCGTCCAGCCCTGGATCGGATGCGGCTGGAAGGCGGGGTGGCCGCTGGCGGGGCTGTTGTCGGGGCCGCGTTCCTGTGGTGTGCCGCTGGCGACCAGGGCCGCGTTGGCGGGTTCGGTCAACACGATCCGGGTTTCGGGGCGTTCGCGGCGCAGCACCCGCGCCAACCCGGTCACAGTGCCCCCGGTGCCATAGCCGGTGACCACGTAATCCAGCCGCTGATCCTTGAAATCGCCAAGAATTTCCTGCGCGGTGGTGGATTCGTGAATATCGGCATTGGCCGGGGTCTCGAACTGGCGGGCCAGGAACCAGCCGTGTTTTTCGGCCAGCTCGACCGCCTTTTTATACATGCCGGTGCCGCGCTCGGCTGCGGGGGTCAGCACCACCTTGGCCCCCAGCATCCGCATCAGCCGCCGCCGCTCGACCGAGAAGCTTTCCGCCATCGTCACCACCAGCGGATAGCCCTTCTGCGCGCAGACCATCGCCAGCCCGATGCCGGTATTGCCGCTGGTTGCCTCGACCACGGTCTGACCGGGCTTCAGCGCGCCAGAGCGTTCGGCGGCCTCGATGATGTTCAGCGCCAGCCGGTCCTTGACCGAGGCGGCGGGGTTGAAGAACTCGGCCTTGACGTAAAGCCGCACGCCATCGGGGCCGAGGTTGTTGATGCGCACGACCGGCGTATCGCCCACCGTGTCGAGGATGCTGTCATACAGCCGCCCGCGCCCCTTGGTCGTCCTGATGCCTTGCTGTGTCATCGAAACCTCGCATTGAACAGAAGCAATGGCGGCAGGATAGCGTGATTGCCGCCATTGCACAGGGTCTTGCGTGCCGACGGCGCGGGGTCAGACGCGCGTTTCCGGGGCGCCGCCCCGGACGCGCAGATATTTGGGCACAGAAGATGGGATGAAGACGGCCGTGCCGGGCGGGGCATTGGCGGCGAGCCAAAGAAGGTCTCGCCGTGACATGGCGATGCAGCCGGCGGTCGAAAAGCCGGGGCGGCGCCATTGATGCAGGAAAATGGCCGAGCCGCGGCCGGGCAGGGCCAGCGGCCAGTTCCAGTCTGTGGTCAGGATGATGTCGTAAAGCGGATCGGCGCGGCGCAGTTTCTCGTGGCTGGCGGCAAACGGCGCGCGGGCGTGGTGGTTATAGGCCGGGTGGGCGCTGTCGTCGCACCAAAGATCGCCGGGACCGATGGGGCGCGCCCAGGGGGCCGGGGCCGGCAGGCGATCGGGGCGATACCATAGTTCGGCGATGCGCAGGGTGCCGGCCGGGGTGGCGCCGTCGCCTTCGCGTTTGTCAGCTGTGACGCCGCCGCGGCCGATGCTGCAGGGCAGATTGCGGCGCCTGAAACGCAGGCCCTGCGGGGTCAGGGTGATCACAGCAGATGCCCGGATTTTTCCGCCTTGGTCGCCAGATAGGCACGGTTGAAGCGGTTGGCAGGCAGGATCAGGGGGACGCGTTCGACGACTTCGATGCCATGGCCCTGCAGCATCGCCACCTTGCGGGGGTTGTTGGTCATCAGCCGGACGCGGTCAAAACCCATTTCGCGCAGGATCTCGGCGCCGATGCGGAAGTCGCGCTCGTCATCCTCGAATCCGAGGCGGTGATTGGCCTCGACGGTGTCGAAGCCCTGATTCTGCAGGGCATAGGCGCGCATCTTGTTGGCCAGCCCGATGCCGCGCCCTTCCTGATTGAGATAAAGCAGCACGCCCGAATTCTGCTGGCCCATCGCGTCGAGGGCCGCATGCAGCTGCGGGCCGCAATCGCATTTCAGGCTGCCCAGCACATCGCCGGTGAAGCAGGCCGAATGCAGGCGCACCAGCGGCGCGCCCGCGCGCGGCGGGTCGCCGATCTCGACGGCGTAATGCTCGATCCCGCCATCTTCGGGGCGGAAGATATGCAGGCGGGAATGCTCGGCGGCGGCCAGCGGCAGGCGCGCGGCTGCGACGGGGTGCAGGATGGACTCGGCCGCCAGCGTCTTGATCACCGTCTGCGCGGGCAGATCGGGCAGACCGGGTGTGGCGGCCTGCACCATCAGCATCGCGGGCAGCAGGCGCGCCGATTTCGCCAGCATGATCGCCGCCAGCTGCGGCGCGGTATCGCCGCCGCGCAGGGTGCGGAAGGGGCCTTTCAGCGGCGTCATCAGATCGGCCACCGGGTCGGCCACGGCGCGCAGCCAGGTCAGGTCGGCATCGGCGGGGACCGCGATCCGGGCCAGATCGCCGTCATAGGCGCGGGCCTTCAGGGTTTCCGCCCGGCGCGCGGTGACGGCCAGCTGCATCTCGCCAAGCGCGCGCATCGCCGCCAGCCGGTCGGGCCGCAGCGTTTCGACCGAGGCGGCGATCCAGCCGTCGATCTGCACCGCAAGCCCCATCCGCAGCTCGGCGCGGGCGCGGAAAATCTGTTCTTCGAGGGTCGGAAGCAGGCTCATCTTGAAACAAACTGAAACATTTCGAGGCTCAGCGACAAGAGCGCGTGAGGATTTCGTAACATGGCTGGACGGAAGGGCGGGCGCAAGTCAGCTTGCCGTCAAACAACGCTTTTGGAGGCATGACCATGGCCGGACTGAAGAAAATTCTGCTGGTGGATGACGAGGAAGACCTGCGCGAGGCACTGGCCGAACAGCTGGTCGCGACCGAGGATTTCGACGTGTTCGAAGCAGGCAACGGCGCCGAGGCCGTTGAACGCACCAAGGGCGCCATCTTTGATCTGGTGGTGCTGGACGTGGGCTTGCCCGATACCGACGGGCGCGAGCTGTGCAAGCGGCTGCGCAAGCAGGGCGTCAAATGCCCGATCATCATGCTGACGGGGCATGACACTGATGCCGACACCATTCTGGGTCTGGACAGTGGCGCCAACGACTACATCACCAAGCCGTTCAAGTTCCCGGTCCTGCTGGCCCGGCTGCGCGCCCAGCTGCGCACCCATGAACAGTCCGAGGACGCGATCTTCCAGCTTGGCCCCTATACCTTCAAGCCGGCGATGAAGATGCTGGTCGACGAAAAGGACCGCAAGATCCGCCTGACCGAGAAGGAAACCAACATCCTGAAATACCTGTATCGCGCGCAGGACGGTGTGGTGCCCCGGGATGTGCTGCTGCACGAGGTCTGGGGTTATAATGCCGGCGTCACCACCCATACGCTCGAGACGCATATCTATCGCCTGCGCCAGAAGATCGAGCCCGATCCCTCGAACGCGCGGCTGCTGGTCACCGAGAGCGGCGGTTATCGCCTGATCGCCTAAGATCGGTGGAACCCAACCCGCTGGCGCGGGTTTACACGGCGATACCCAGTGGCCGGGGATACGGCCACACCCTCCCTGTCTCGACTGGCCCCGGCGGAATGCCGGGGCAATTTTTTAAAAGCAGACCCGATCTGATTCGAGTGGCTTGAAAGGATCGTGAGACATGGTCGCGGACATCGACAGGCGCAGCGATTGGACCCGCGCGCGCGGTATCTATGCCGAGCTGTGGGCCTATCTGCGCCGCCCGTATTGGATGGAAAGCCGGCGGCCCTGGGACGGCATGGTCTTGCGGCAGCTGTTCTGGCTGTTCCTGCTGGATGTGGCACTGATGGTGGTCTCGGTTCTGGTGGTGTCCGGCTATACGCTGGTGCTGACGCGGCTGAACCTGCCGCTGCCCGGCTTTTCCGATGACGGGATGGGCGATCCCCGGTTGTTGCTGATCAGCGCTGTCATCATAGCCCCGCTGGCGGAGGAGTTCCTGTTTCGCAGTTGGCTGAAGGGCACGCCGCGCTATCTGCTGGTGTTGGCGGGGTTGTTTCTGGCGTCTTTTCTAAGCCGGATCGGCGAGGGTCCGCGCGCCGAGATGATCCAGCAATGGCTGCTGATCCTTGCGGGGATCGTTGCGGTGCTGATCCTGTGGCGCGGCGGCCGCCAGCCTGTGCCCTTCTTCCAGCGCCATTTCGTCTGGTTCTTCTGGCTCAGCAGCGCCAGCTTCGCCTTGGTGCATTGGAGCAATTATGACGAGGGGACCTCTGCCACGGTCATCCCGATGTTGCTGCCGCAATTCGTGGCGGGGGTGAACTGGGCCTTCGCGCGGATGCGCTTCGGGTTACGCGCCTCGATCCTGCTTCATGCGGTGGCGAACGGAATCCTCGTCGTGCCGATGGTCCTCATCGCATAGGCGCGGCGCACCAGAGCCGGATCATGGGTCAGAAGCGGTGCGAACCTGTCCAAGCGGCCCCCGGATCTGGTGGATGGGCGGTTATTGGCCGAAGCACCGGACCCGGAAAAGACCTTTGGAACCGGATCTGTCCCCGCGGGTTAGGGCGGTGAAGCCCAATGGTTCGGGGATACGGCCATACCCACCCTGTCTCGACTCGACTTGCCCCGGGGATTACCCCCGGGGCTTTCTTTTGCGCCTAGCCGATGGCGCGGTCGCGGGTCTCGGTGCGGACCAGCAACAATGCGAGCGCCGCCAGCACCAGAAGCGCAGCGAAAACGCCGATGGCGAAGCTGAAGCCCTTGGCGAAGGCAAGCGCCAGCAGCGTCGGTGCGAAGATCCCGCCCAGCCGTGCCACCGCCGAGGCGGTCCCCATGCCGGTGCCGCGCAGATTGGTCGGATACAGTTCGGGCGTGAAGGCATATAGCGCGCCCCAGCAGCCCAGAAGCGCGAAGCTCATCACCAGCAGCGAGGCCGCGACCAGCGTCGGGTTCATCGACAGGGTGAACAGGAAACAGGCAAGTGCCGACAGCAGCAGAAAGCCCATCAGCGTGGGCCGGCGTCCCCACCGCTCGACACCGTAGGCGGCCAGCGCATAGCCGGGCACCTGCGCCAGCGCAAGGATGACGAGGAAGCCATAGCCGCGCACCCAGCCCATGCCCTCATTGGCCAGCCAGCCCGGCACCCAGACGAAGACCCCGTAATAGGACAGCGAGACGAGGAACCAGACCGCCAGCATCCCGATGGTGCGATTGCGCAGGCTGGGCGCGAAGATCGAGGTCGGCGCGCCCTCGGGCGGGGTGGCGATCGTCAGTTCGGTATCGGGCGTGATCGGCGGGGCGCCGTTGGTCGACAGGACCTGGTTCACCACCCGGCGGGCGTCATCCTGACGGCCGGATTTCAGCAGATACATCGGCGATTCCGGCACCCAGAGCCGCAGGAAAACCCCGATCAGCGCCGGCAGCGCCGCCACCAGAAAGATCCAGCGCCAGGGCGCGCTGGCGCCATTGCTGGCCGCCAGCCATGCGGTCAGCGCCACCACGATGGTGCCGACCGCCCAGAAGCCCTCCAGCATGACCAGCCAGCGGCCGCGGTTCTTGGGCGGCAGGAACTCGGCCATCAGGGCGTAATCGACGGGCAGTGTGCCCCCCACGGCCACCCCGGTCAGGAAGCGCAGCACCAGCAACACCTCGAAGCTGGGCGCGAAGACCGAGGCGAGGCCGAAGGCCGCATCCGCCGCAACCGTCAGCATCAGCACGTTGCGCCTGCCGAAGCGGTCGGCGACACGTCCGAAGACGAAGGCGCCCACGAACATGCCCAGAAAGAACAGCGTGCCGATCTGCAGGGCGGCCGGACGCTCCAGCCCGAAGGTGGCCGCGACCGAGGGCGCGGCAAAGCCCACCGCGATGACCTGCATCGCGTCGGCGGCCCAGACCAGCCCGAAAATTCCCAGCAACCGCTTCTGAAAACTGCCCGCCCCGCCCCGCGCCAGGGCTTCGTCGATGGTCATCTGCATCCCGTTCTCCTCGTCGGATGCGATGTTGTAGCGGGCAAGTCGTGCTCCACAAAGGATAATCTTGCCGCACTCGACAGTCAGGGAATGTATCGCTAGGTTTTCGACCCTGACAGAAAGGCTGCCCATGTTCACCATCGCCACCTGGAACATCAATTCGGTCCGCCTGCGCGCCGGGCTGGTTGCGCGCCTGCTCAGCGAGGAGGCGCCCGACATTCTTTGCCTGCAGGAGATCAAGTCCCCGGTGGACAAGGTGCCGCTGGAAGGCTTTGCCGCGCTGGGTTACCGCTACATGGTCGCACGCGGGCAGAAGGGCTATAACGGCGTGGCGATCCTGTCGCGGCTGCCGCTGGAGGATGCGGGCGATCGCGATTATGCGCGTCTCGGCCATGCCCGGCACGTGGCTGCGCGGCTGGAAAACGGCGTCACCATCCACAATTTCTACGTCCCGGCGGGCGGCGATATCCCCGACCGCGCGCTGAATGTGAAATTCGGCCAGAAGCTGGATTTCCTGACCGAGATGCGCGACGTCTTTCACGCCGACCGGCCCGCGCGCTCGATCATGGTCGGCGATCTGAACATCGCCCCGCGCGAGGACGATGTCTGGTCGCACAGGCAATTGCTGAAGATCGTCAGCCACACCCCGGTCGAGGTCGAGCATCTGGGCGCCGCGCAGGATGCCGGCAAATGGGTCGACATCACCCGTCAGGACATTCCGTCCGGGCTGCTTTATTCGTGGTGGTCCTATCGCGCTCGGGATTGGGATGCCGCCGACAAGGGGCGCCGTCTGGATCACATCTGGGCGACGCCCGATATCGCCGGCGCCGGACACGGCAGCCGCATCCTGCGCCCGGTGCGGGGATGGGATCAGCCCTCGGACCACGTGCCGGTGCTGGCCAGCTTTGATCTTTAAGCGCCCCTTTTCCCTCGCCCGGCGACGCCCCATATTGCTCGCAAACACAATTCGGAGAATCCCATGCTGATCGGAGACAATGCCGAGCCCGCGCCGGCCGGCCAGTATATCAAGGACGTGACCGAAGCGACCTTCATGGCCGAAGTGGTCGAGAAGTCGATGGAAGTGCCGGTCATCGTCGATTTCTGGGCGCCGTGGTGCGGGCCGTGCAAGACCCTGGGTCCGATGCTGGAAGCCGAAGTGTCGAAGGCCAAGGGCCGCGTCGTCATGGCCAAGGTCAATGTCGATCAGAACCAGATGATCGCCGCGCAATTGCAGGTGCAGTCGATTCCGACGGTCTATGCCTTCTACAAGGGCCAGCCCGTCGATGCCTTCCAAGGCGCGCTGCCGCAAAGCCAGATCAAGCAGTTCGTCGACAAGCTGACGGCGCTGTCGGGCGATGACGGCGGTCTGGGCGAAGCGTTGGAAGCGGCCGAGGGGATGCTGGCCGAGGGCGCCTTCGACGACGCCGCCGAGACGTTCGAGGCGATCATCGGCGAAGAACCCGAAAACGCCGAAGCCTGGGGCGGCCTGATCCGGTCGCAGATGGCGGCCGGCAAGGCGGAAGCGGCGGCGGCCTCGCTGGAGAAGGTTCCCGCGGCGATCACCGCTTCGGCCCCGGTCGAGGCCGCGCGCGCCCAGCTGGCGCTGGCGCGGCAGGCGGCGAATGCGGGCCCGCTGGACGAATTGCGCGCCAGGGTCGAGGCCGATCCGGCAGACAATCAGGCGCGGTTTGATTATGCCACCGCGCTGCATGCGGGCGGCCGGATCGAGGAGGCTGTGGATCAGCTGCTGGAACTGTTCCGGCGCGACCGCGAATGGAATGACGGCGCCGCCAAGACGCAGCTTTTCACCATTTTCGATGCCCTGAAGGCAACCGATCCGATCGCCCAGAAGGGGCGCCGCAAATTGTCCAGCCTGATCTACACATGATCCGGCGCAGCTTCGATCTGCCGGAGACTTTGCCGCTGTTCGTCCTGCCGGGTGCGGTGCTGATGCCGCGCTCGCGGCTGCCGCTGAACATCTTCGAGCCGCGCTATCTGCAGATGGTGGACGATGTCCTGCGTACCCCGCACCGGCTGATCGGCATGATCCAGCCGCTGGACGAGGAGAGCACGACGCTGGCGCATGTCGGTTCGGCCGGGCGGATCGTGGGTTTCGCGGAACAGGATGACGGGCGTTACATGATCTCGCTGGGGCAGGTGTCGCGCTTTCGCCTGACCGAGGCCGAGCAGGGCTTCGCGCCCTATCCGCAGGGTTTCGCCGACTGGTCGGATTACGCGGCCGATCAGGGCGCCCCCGAACAGGACCCCGGCTGGGATCGTGGCCATTTCATGGACCTGCTGCGCCGCTACATGGAGGCGCATGCGCTGTCCACGGATTGGGACGTGGCAGGCCGGGCCGAGGTCGAACTGCTGATCAACTCGCTGTCCATGGCCCTGCCGCTGGAGGTTCAGGACAAGCAGGGTCTGCTGGAGGCCGTGACCCTGGCCGAACGGCGCGAATTGTTGGAGGGGCTGCTGGAATATGAACTTCGCGGCGGCGAGAATGACGAGGTGATGCAATGACGACCGAAACCCCCGAACGGCCCGCGCCGGAATTCGACCGCCACATGCTGGAAGCACTGGTCTGCCCGGTGACCCACAGCACGCTGCATTACGACGCCGCCCGCCAGGAACTGGTGTCGAAGGCTGCGGGCCTGGCCTTCCCGATCCGCGCCGGCATCCCGATCATGCTGATCGACGAGGCCCGCCAGATCAAGGCGGACTGACCGCACCGTTTTCTGAATCGCGATGATAACCTGCCGAACTGCCCCGGCGGGTTCTGGCGTTACAACGGCCGGCCGGCCAGCAGACGCGGCATCGGCTGGGTGGTCAGCCCGGCCGCCTGCCGCATGAAGCGCCGCCGCAGGGCCGGCACCGCATTGACCGCGCCCATCCCGAGGTCCCGCGCGGCGCGCAGCAGCGGGTTGTCATTTGAAAACAGCCGGTTGACGCTGTCCATTCCCAGCGCCAGCGCGGTGGAGTCGAACCGCCGCCAGCCCTGATAACGGTCCAGCGTGGTGGCAAAGCCGATATCCTCGCCCAGCCGCGCGGCCTCGACTACGCATTCCGCCAGCGCCGCCACATCGCGCAGCCCGAGATTCAGGCCCTGCCCGGCAATGGGGTGGACGCCATGGGCGGCATCGCCGATCAGCGCCACCCGCTCGGCGGTGTAGTCCTGCGCCAGCGTCAGGTTCAGCGGATAGGAAAAGCGCGGCCCGGCCAGACCGATCCGGCCGGTGATGTTGCCGATATGCGGGGCCAGCACGTCCAGAAAGTCCGCATCACTCAACGCCGCGATCGCGCGCGCCTGCCGCCGGGTAAGCGACCACACGATTGACGACCGGTCCCCCCGCAGAGGCAGCACCGCCAGCGGGCCGGTGGGCAGGAAAACCTGATGGGCGGTTCCCTCGTGCGGGATCTGTTGATCCAGCGCGGCAACCAGCGCGGTCTGGCCGTAATCCCAGCCGGTGCGGGCGATCCCGGCGCGTTCCGCCACGCCCGAGCGGCGGCCGTCGGCACCGACCAGCAGGCGCGCGCGCAGGCTGCGGCCATCCGACAGCCGGGCTGTGACGCCGCCCGGATCGGCGGCCTGCCCGGTCACCTGCGTTTCGGGGATGTGGGTCAGGCGGGACTGCATCGCCTCCAGCAGGGCGCGATACAGGAAGCGGTCCTCCAGCATCTGGCCCAGCACGCCTTCCTCGATCTCGGCGCTGTCGAAGAACAGGCCGAAATGCCCCGCCTCGCCGGTGCTGCGGGCCTGCGTGGCGACAACCTTGCGGATCGGCTGGGCGCTGTCCGCCAGCGCCGGCCAGAGGCCGATGCCCATCAGCAACCGCACCGATGCCAGCGCCAGCGCATATGCGCGCCCGTCAAAGGCATCCGCAGCCCGTGCGCGTGCGGGCGCGGCGTCAACCACCGCCACCTGCAGACCGGCATCCGCCAGCGCCAGTCCCAGGGCCGGCCCGTTCAGGCCGCCGCCCGCGATCACCACATCGAAATCATGTTCCATCCGGTCAGTGTATGCGCCCCCCCGGCGCAGGTCCATGCGGCAAAAGAGATGGACGGCCCCCACGGCGCGGATTAGCCTTTCCAGATGGGACCTCGGAGGCGTGGGGAATGGATTGGCTGACCGGAACGGCATGTGAGCAGGGTCGGGGGATCATGGCGGGGCTGGTCTCGCCCGTAGACCTGACCGAGGCCTATCTGGAGGCCGCTTTGCGTCACCCCGACCGCAATCTGATCTTCGCCCGCCTGACCCCCGACCGCGCGCGGGCCGAGGCGATTGCCGCCCATGACCGCGCCCGCGCCGGGCTGCGCCGGGGTCTGCTGGACGGGGTGTCGATCAGCTGGAAGGACAATGTCGACAGCGCCGGCATCCCGACCGAGGCCGGATCCGCCCTGCTGGCGGGCCGGACGCCCGACCGCGATGCGGCGGTGCTGGAAAACGCCACGGCGGCGGGGCTGGCCTGTCTGGGCAAGACCCACATGACGGAACTGGCCTTCAGCGGGCTGGGCGTGAACCCGATCACCGCCACCCCGCCGAATGCGCTCGATCCGGCGCTGGCGCCCGGCGGGTCCAGCTCCGGCTCGGCGGTGTCGGTGGCGCTGGGGCTGGCGGCGGCAACCATCGGGTCGGATACCGGCGGCTCCATCCGCCTGCCCGCCGCCTGGAACGGGCTGGTCGGCTTCAAGCCCACGCCCGGCGCGGTGCCGATGCGGGGGGTGGTGCCGCTTTGCGGGCGATTCGACGTGGCCGGACCCCTGGCCCGCAGCGTCGAGGACTGCGCCGAACTGCTGGCCGTGATCGCCGGCACCCGTGCGCCCGATCTGACCGGTGCCGCGCCCGCCGGGCTGCGCCTGCTGGTGCCGGACGGCCTTCCCTTCGAAGACGCGCGCGACGCCCCCGTCGCCGCCTTCGAGGAGGCCGTGAACCGGCTGGACCGGGCCGGCGCCCGCATCACCCGCGCCGCCCCTCCGGTCGTGGCCGAGGCGATGGCGCTGTCGCCGGCCCTGTTCGCGCCCGAGGCCTATGGCACCTGGAAGGATCATATCGAGGCCGACCCCGAGGCGATGTATCCGCCGATCCTTGCCCGATTCCGGGCCGGCGCCAGCGTTCCGGCGCCCGATTATGTCGACGCCTGGATCACCTTGGACCGGCTGCGCCAGGTCTGGGCCGAGACGGTGGCGGGCTTTGACGCGGTTATCCTGCCCACCTCGCCCATCCTGCCGCCGGATCGCGAACGGCTGCTGTCTGATCCCGATTTCTTCGCGGCCGAGAACATGCTGGCGCTGCGCAACACCCGCATCGGCAATGTGCTGGGCCTTCCGGCCGTGACGCTGCCGACCGGCCGGCCCGCCTGCGGGATCATGGCGATGGGGATAGCGGGCGCCGACCGGCACCTGCTGCGTGTCGCCCGCGCCATGGAAGCGGCGCTTTCGGCCTCAAGCTGACTGGACGCAAGGCCCTGCTTTCTGTAACCTTCCCTCATAACGGGGCGACACGACCCCGATTGAGAGGCAGTCATGGCAATACCCGAGCGGTTTTCGAACCTGCCGGAATACGCATTCCCGCGCCTGCGCGCGTTGCTGTCGGGCATCCAGCCCGGCGGCGATCCAATCGTCATGACCATTGGCGAGCCGCGTCACCCGGTCCCCGATTTCGTCGCCCCGATCATGGCGGCCAGCATTGCTGATTTCGGCAGATACCCCCCGAACGAGGGCACCCCCGCGCTGCTGGGCGCAATCTCCGACTGGATCGGCCGCCGCCACGGGCTTGAGGTCGCGCCCGACCGCATTACCAGCCTGAACGGCACCCGCGAGGGCCTGTTCAACGCCGCGCTCGCCCTGTGCCCGGAACAGAAGAACGGCGCCCGCCCGGCGATTCTGATCCCAAATCCGTTCTATCAGGTCTATGCCGTGGCCGCCGCCGCCGTGGGTGCCGATCCGGTCTTCGTGCCGGCGACGGCGGAAACCGGACACCTGCCCGATTATGCCGGGCTTGACGCCGCGACGCTGGACCGCACCGCGCTCGCCTATATCTGCTCGCCGGCCAACCCGCAGGGCTCGATCGCCGACGGGGATTATCTGGAACAGCTGATCGCGCTGGCGGACCGGCACGATTTCCTGATCTTCGCCGATGAATGCTATTCCGAGATCTATCGCGACGCCCCGCCGCCCGGCGCCCTGGCCGTGGCCACGCGCATGGGGCTGGCCGACCGGGTGGTGATGTTCAACTCGCTGTCGAAACGCTCGAACCTGCCCGGTCTGCGGTCAGGCTTCGCGGCCGGCAGCCGCGACAATATCGCCGCCCTGCGCCGTTTGCGCAGCTATTCCGGCGCGCCGCTGTCGCTGCCCGCGCAAGCCGTCAGCGCGGCGGCCTGGGCGGATGAAGGCCATGTGACCGAAAACCGCGCGCTGTATCTGCGCAAATACGCCATTGCCGACCGGGTGCTGGGAAATGTCCCCGGCTATCAGGGGCCTGCGGGCGGGTTTTTCCTGTGGCTGCCGGTTGACGATGGCGAAAAAGCCGCCACGATCCTGTGGCGCGATGCCGGCATTCAGGTGCTGCCGGGCGCCTATCTGTCGCGCGAGGTGGACGGCTTCAATCCGGGCCGGGACTATATCCGCGTGGCGTTGGTGGCCGGCGAAGACGAAACCGAGCAGGCGCTGAACCGCCTGCGGCAGACTATCTACTAGGGGGCAGGCGCATGGCCAGCTGGCAGGCGAAACAACGCGATCCGCTGTTTGACCAGAACACCCAGGCGGCGCTGGAACGGCGCGGCAAGGAACTGCTTGGGGCCGGGCTGGTGCTGCTGTCGGTGCTGCTGGCGGCGCTGCTATACAGCTGGTCGCCCGACGATCCCAGCTTTCTGGCCGCGACCGATCAGCCGCCGGTGAACCTGCTGGGCCGCTTCGGGGCCTATCTGGCCGCGCCCCTGATGATGATCGCGGGCTATGGTGCCTGGGGGCTGGTGTTGGGCGCCAGCGTCTGGGGCCTGCGCCTGATGCTGCACCGGGGCGAGGAGCGGGTGATGCGCGCCGTCTTCCTGCCCATCGCCGTGGCGCTGGGATCAGTCTATTGCGCGTCGCTGGTGCCGCCGGCCGGCTGGCAGGAAAGCTTCGGCCTTGGCGGCCATTTCGGCGACATGATGATGGGCGGGCTGATGACGCTGCTGCCCTTCGGTCCGGCAGCGTCGCTGAAGCTGGGCGCGCTGCTGATGGCCGCGGGGGCGATTGCGTTCTATGGCTTCGTGCTGGGCTTCGATCTGGCCGAGGGGCGCCGTCTGGGCCGCTGGCTTTGGGCCGGGCTGGTCACCGCCTATGATATTGCGCTGCGCCTGATGGGCCGCAGCGCACTGGGGGCCGTCGGCGCCGCGCAGGGGCTGAAGGCCCGCGCCGCCGAGCGCCGCGCCCATCGCGGGGAGGCGGCCGAACGGGCGGCCGAGGAGCCTGGCGCCCCGCGCCGGTTGTTCCGGCGTCGCCCGGCCGAGGATTGGGACCAGGATTCCGAACTGGTCGAGCCCGAAGCCCATGACGCGACCGCTCCCTCGGCCGACGAGGTCTCGGCCCGGATCAGCGATGTGATCACAAAACGCGGCGGCAGCTTGCTGGCTTCGGTCACGCAGCGGCTGAATGCCAATCATCAGGAATTCGAGCTTGGCCCGGAGGACGAGGACGAGCTGATCGAACCCGCCGATCCCCATCCTTTCGGGGCCGACACCGCGCGCGTGGTGGTCGCTCCGCCCAAGCCCGCCGCGCCCTCGCGTCAGGCCCGCGCCGAGGCGCAACCGGCGTTGCGCTTCGACGAAAACGTCAGCGATTACGAATGCCCGCCGCTGTCCCTGTTGACCGCCGCCGCGACCATCGAACGCCACCAACTGTCCAGCGAAGCCCTGGCCGAAAACGCCCGCATGCTGGAGGCGGTGCTGGACGATTACGGCGTCAAGGGCCAGATCACCGCGGTTCATCCCGGCCCGGTCGTGACGCTTTATGAACTGGAACCCGCGCCGGGCCTGAAGGCGTCCCGCGTGATCGGCCTGTCGGACGACATCGCGCGCTCGATGTCGGCGCTGTCGGCGCGTGTCTCGACCGTGCCGGGCCGCACCGTGATCGGGATCGAACTGCCGAACGCCCGCCGCGAAAAGGTGCTGCTGCGCGAGATCCTGTCGGCGAAATCTTATGGCGATGCCTCCTACCCACTGCCGCTCGCGCTCGGCAAGGATATCGGCGGCGGCCCGGTCGTGTCGAACCTTGCCAAGATGCCCCACCTGCTGATCGCGGGGACGACCGGCTCGGGCAAATCGGTGGCGATCAACACCATGATCCTGTCGCTGCTCTACAAGCTGACGCCCGAGGAATGCCGGCTCATCATGATCGACCCGAAGATGCTGGAACTGTCGGTCTATGACGGCATCCCGCATCTGCTGTCGCCGGTCGTGACCGACCCCAAGAAGGCCGTGGTGGCGCTGAAATGGGTCGTGGCCGAGATGGAGGAGCGTTATCGCAAGATGTCCAAGATGGGCGTCCGCAACATCGAGGGCTATAACGGCCGCGTCCGCGAGGCGCTCGCCCGGTCCGAGTTGTTCAAGCGCACCGTCCAGACCGGTTTTGACGAGGATACCGGCGAACCCGTCTTCGAGACCGAGGAATTCCAGCCCGAGACCTTCCCCTATATCGTGGTGATCGTCGACGAGATGGCCGACCTGATGATGGTCGCCGGCAAGGAAATCGAGGCCTGCATCCAGCGTCTCGCGCAGATGGCGCGGGCCTCGGGCATCCACCTGATCATGGCGACGCAGCGTCCCTCGGTCGATGTGATCACCGGCACCATCAAGGCGAACTTCCCGACCCGGATTTCCTTCCAGGTGACTTCGAAGATCGACAGCCGGACCATCCTGGGTGAACAGGGGGCCGAACAGCTGCTGGGTCAGGGCGACATGCTGTATATGGCCGGCGGCTCGCGCATCACCCGCGTCCACGGACCGTTCGTGTCGGATGAGGAAGTCGAGGAAGTCGTAAACCACCTGAAATCCTTCGGGCCGCCCAGCTACAAATCGGGCGTGGTCGACGGGCCGGAAGACGATGTGGCCTCCGACATCAATGCGGTGCTGGGGCTTGGCAATTCGGCCGATGGCGACGACGCGCTCTACGATCAGGCGGTGATGATCGTCGCCAAGGACCGCAAATGCTCGACCAGCTATATCCAGCGCAAGCTGGCCATCGGCTATAACAAGGCCGCCCGCATCGTCGAGATGATGGAGGAACAGGGCGTGGTCAGCAGCGCCAACCATGTCGGCAAACGCGAGGTGCTGGTGCCGGAGATCTAGGTCCCCGGCAATGGCATAAGCCACGGGAAATGCGACAGTCTTGTGATCACGTGCAGATCACAAAAGCGCAGGTCCAGAAGCAGGTGGCCCATTGGTTCTGGACAGAAGCGCCGATCAATCACAGGCTGAAATCCCGAGAATTAGCATAGGGAATGCCTGAGATGTTCAAAGCCAGATTCAACCGCCGCGGCGCCCTTGCCGTGGGCGCGCTGCCCTTGCTGCTGACCGTGCCGGCGGCGCGCATGGCGCAGGCGCAGGACGCCGCCCCCGCTGCCGCCTTCGCGGGGCGTGCCAATCAGATCCGCCTCGGGAGTTTCGAGGTGACGACCTTGCTGGGGGGCACCGGCGACATGCCGGACCCGATCCAGACCTTTGGCCTCAACGCCGATCCGGCCGAATTTGAACAGGTGAGCGCACAGAACTTCATCCCGAACGACCGCACCGGCAGCGGCTATACACCGACGCTGGTCAGAACGCCCGAAGCGCTTGTGCTGTTCGATGCCGGCGACAACGCGGCGAACATCGGCGCGTCCATGGCGGCGGTCGGGGTCATGCCCGAAGACATCACCCATGTCGTGCTGACCCATATGCATGGCGACCATGTCCGCGGTCTGATGGCGGACGGCGCGCCCGCCTATCCCAATGCGCAGCTGATCGTCCCCCGGCTGGAAAATGACTACTGGGCCGCCAACCCCGGCGATGCCTATACCGCGAATGTGGTGCCGCTGCTCGATGGGGCGCGCCAGACCGATGACGGCGAGGAGATCGTGCCCGGCATCACCGCCGAGGGCGCTTACGGCCACACCCCAGGCCATACCACCTATCTGCTGGACAGTGAGGGGCAGAAGCTGCTGATCACCGGGGACAGCTTCAGCCACTATGTCTATTCGGTCGAACGCCCGGACTGGCAGGTCCGCTTCGACATCGACAAGGTCAAGGGGGCCGAGGCGCGCGCCAAGGTTCTGGCCCGGCTGGCCGAAGAACGGCTGCCCTTCATCGGCTATCACATGCCTTTCCCGGCCCTCGGGTTCATCGCGCCGAATGGCGAAAATTCGTTTCGCTATGTCCCGGCGACCTATCAGTTCACCCGCTGACCGGCTCCGGTTGAAGCCGAAGCTTGGTCCGCCGGCGCAGATCGCGGCGGTGCATCCAGCCGGGGGCTTGACGCGGCAGGCGCCATCCCGCCTGACGCGCTGATGTCGCGCAGATGGGCGCCCGCACTTCTGGCGTCGCGCGGCGGTTTGGCCTAACCTTTCGTCCTGTCCAAACCGCAGCCGGGCGCCATGTCGATCTTCAACATCCACTACCTGAATTCGCGCAACAATCTCACCCGCGTCATACCCGAGCTTCGCGCCGCAGCCCGCGAGGCCGTCGCGGCGGCCGAGGAACATGCTGCGCTGCCCCGTTTCGACCTCGTAGTGCGTGACGGCAAGGATGTCATGACCGGCTGGGGCATCGGCGGCTGCGCACCGGCGCCGGGCCAGATCCAGATCACCCTCGACCCCGCCCGTTTCGCGCCCGAGCCCTTCATCCGCACCCTCGTCCACGAACTCCATCACCTGATCCGCTGGGACGGCCCCGGCTATGGCAAGACCTTGGGCGAGGCGCTTGTCAGCGAGGGCCTCGCCGGGCATTTCGTCCTGCAGGTGCTGGGCGGCAAGCCGGACCCATGGGACGCGGTCGCGCCCTCGGACGGGCTCACGCGGCGGGCGATGAACGAATGGGCGCGGCTGGCCTATGACCACGCCGAATGGTTCTTCGGCAAGGGGAAGGTCCGCCGCTGGTCGGGCTACGGTCTCGGCCACCGGCTGATCGCGGAATACCTGTCGCAGCACCCGGATGAGGACGCCGCAACTCTTGCGAATACGCCGGTCGACCGCTTCCGCGCCGCTATGCGCAAACTGGCCAACAGCGACGACACGTCCGACGACACGCCCGAAGACACCCCGGCACAGGACATCCCCGCCGAAGCGGCCGAGACGAAAAAAGAGGACTGATCCCGCAGCCCTCCTTCATTCTGGTCCAAATATCCCGGGGGTCCGGGGGCGGTGCCCCCGGCGGCGTCAACCCTTGCGCAGCTCGTCCCGGCCCAGGATTTCGGCGATCTGCACCGCGTTCAGCGCCGCACCCTTGCGCAGATTGTCCGACACCACCCACAGGTTCAGGCCGTTTTCCACCGTCGGATCCTGCCGGATGCGCGAGACGAAGGTGGCGAAATCGCCGACGCTTTCGACCGGCGTGACATAGCCGCCATCCTCGCGCTTGTCGATCACCAGGATCCCCGGCGCCTCGCGCAGGATGTCGCGGGCCTCGTCCTCGTCCAGAAAATCCTCGAATTCGACATTGACCGATTCGGCATCGCCGACGAAGACCGGCACCTGCACGCAGGTGGCGGAAATGCGGATCGCGGGGTCGAGGATCTTCTTCACCTCGGTCACCATCTGCCATTCGGCGCTGCTGGTCCCGTCCTCCATGAATGTGCCGATCTGAGGGATCACATTGAAGGCGATCTGGCGGGGGAAATGCTTCGGCTCGACCTCCTGACCGGGCACATACATGCCCTTGGTCTGGTTCCACAGTTCGTCCATCTGGGCGTTGTTCTCGCCCGAGACGGCCTGATAGGTCGACACCACCACCCGCCGAATCCGCGCCCGGTCATGCAGCGGCTTCAGGACCACCACCAGTTCGGCCGTTGCGCCATCGGGGCTGGCGATGATCATCTTCTCGCGATAGTTGGCGATGGCTTCGGCATTCACTTCGGGCACGATCAGCGGCACCATGGGGTCCAGCCGGAAGGCTTCGGACGTGTCGATCACCACGCAGCCCTGCGCGGCTGCGGCAGGCGCATGCTTGCGCGAGGTTTCGGCGTTGGTCGCAAACAGCGCGATGTCAAAGCCCGAGAAATCGAAGCTGTCGATATTGCGGGTCTTCAGCGTGCGTTCGCCAAAGCTGACTTCCGTGCCCAGCGAATTGCGCCCGGCAAGCGCCACGACCTCGTCGGCGGGAAACTCGCGCTCGGCGAGGATGTTCAGGATTTCGCGGCCCACATTGCTCGTGGCCCCGGCGACGGCGATTCGATAGCCCATCAGGAGACTCCGTTGCTGAATTGCCGATATAGGTCCGCGACTTGGCTTTCGAAAGTGCGAATGCGCAGGTCACGCCCCGAGATAACGCGCGCGCACCGCCTGCGCATCGGCGAAATCGTCCGGGCTGCCGGTCCAGACCGTCGCCCCGCGCGAGATCAGCGTCACCCGATCCGCCAGCGCCAGGGCGAAGCGGGTGTTCTGTTCGACCAGCAGGATCGCCAGCCCCGCCGCCTTCAGCGATGCCAGCGCCGTCTGCAGGGTTGCGACCATCGGCGCGGCCAGCCCCTCGGTCGGTTCGTCCAGCAACAGCAGACGCGGCGAGGTCATCAGCGCGCGCCCGATCGCCAGCATCTGCTGCTCTCCCCCTGACAGCATCCCGGCCGGGGTCGCCAGCCGGGGCGACAGGTTCGGGAACAGCGCCGCCACCCGCCCGATGGTCCAGTCGCCCCGCCCGATGCGCCCGGCGAGGGTAAGGTTCTCGCGGACGGTCAGGCTGGCGAAGATGTCACGCGTCTCGGGGACCAGGGCGATGCCGGCGCGGGCGACACGCGGGGTCGGCCAATGGGTGATGTCCTGCCCGTCCCAGCTGATGCGGCCCTGTGCGGCGGGCAGAAGCCCCATGATTCGCGCCAGAAGCGCCGACTTCCCGGCGCCGTTGCGGCCCAGCAGGGCGTGGACCTGCGCGGGCTCGACCCGCAGGGACAGGCCGTGCAGCGCCTGCACCTTGCCGTAAAAAGCGGTCAGATGTTGGATCTCAAACGTCATAGGTCGCTTTCAGTGCAGGCCGGGCGGCCTCGGGCGCGCCGTCGAAGACGATGCGGCCGCGATCCATGATGGCGATGCGGTCGGCGATGGCGAAGGCCAGATCGAGGTCGTGTTCGATCACCACCAGCGTCAGGTCGCGGGGCAGAGCTGCGATCAGCGCGTGCAGATCGACCGCCCCGCCGGGACCGATGCCGGATGCCGGTTCGTCCAGAAGCAACAGGCGCGGATTGCCCGCCAGCGCCAGCGCCAGATCCAGCCGCCGGGCGGTTCCGTAATCGACCTTCGCCACCGGGCGGTCCAGATCCGTCAGTCCGGCGCGGGCCGCCAGCTGTTCCATCGCCGCCGCATCGCCGTCGCAGGCCAGCGACAGGTTCTCGCGCAGGGTCATGCCGGTGAACAGGCTGGTCTGCTGAAAGCCGCGGCCGATGCCGGCGCGGGCGCGGGACGGGACGGTATCGCGGGTGATGTCGCGGCGATGCAGCCAGATATTGCCCTGCTGGGGGCGCAGCTCGCCCGCGATCAGCCGCAGAAGCGAGGTCTTGCCGGCCCCGTTCGGCCCCAGAATGACCAGTCTTTCGCCCGGTGCCACCCGCAGCGACAGATCGCGGATGACGCTGATCCCACCAAAGCCCAGGGACAGGCCCGAGAGTTCAAGCATCGCGGCGCCCCTCCAGCAGGCCGGACAGACCGCGCTCGCCCGCCAGCACGACCACGATCAGCAGCGCGCCGATGGCCAGATGCCAGTGATCGGTCCAATCCGCCGCCCAGTATTTCAGCAAGACGAAGCCCGCAGCCCCGATCACCGCCCCGCTCAGCGACCCGATGCCGCCGAGGATCAGCACCACCAGCACCTCGCCCGAGGCGGTCCAGACCATCAGCTCGGGCGAAACGAACTGCATATGCTGCGCCGCCAGCACCCCCGCCGCACCCGCAATCATCGAGGAGATCGCAAAGCCCTGCGCGCGGATGCGTTCGGGCGCGATCCCCAGTGCGGCGGCGCGGTCCGGGTTGTCGTGGACGGCCTCAAACCGCTGGCCAAAGCGGCTGCGCAGCACCGCCACGCAGACCGCCAGACAGCCGGCCGCCAGCACCAGCGCGTAAAGCGCGAAGACCAGCGGATCGCCGCTGTCCAGGAAGGGCAGGGGCGGTCGCGCGATGCCCCCCAGCCCGTTATCGCCGCCAAGCGCGTCGGCGCGGAAAGTCAGCGCCCAGATCATCTGCCCGAAAGCCAGCGTGGCCATCAGGAAGAAGACCCCCGTCAGCCGCGCCGAAACCGCCCCGATCGCCGTGCCGGTCAGGGTGGCGGCAGCCATGCCCACGAGCGCCGCAGGCCAGGGCGGCAGTCCCGCCTGATTGGCAAGGGCATAGCCGTAAGCCCCCACGCCCATGATCGCCCCATGCGCCAGCGAGACCATGCCGCCAAATCCCGCCACCAGATCCAGCGCCAGCGCGAGAATGGCGAGGACTGCGATCTCGGCCACCATCTCGCGCGCCAGATAGCCGCCGAAGCTGGCCCATCCGGCGAGTGCCGCCAGCACCAGCGCTGCGATGGCGGCGCGGATCGGGGTCAGCCGGAACATCAGCGACGCGCTTTCACGGCCAGCAGCCCCTGCGGCCGCCAGATCAGGGTTGCAGCCAGTGCGGCATAGATGAGCACCGCGCTGGCATCGGGCCATAGAGCGGCCCCGAAGACCTCGATCCCCGCCACGATCAGCGCCCCGAGGATCGCGCCGGTGATGCTGCCCATGCCGCCGATCACGGTCACGATCAGCGCCGGAATCAGGGCGCTGATCGCCATCCCCGGATTGGCCGAATAGAGCGGGGCCGCCACCGCCCCGCCCAGGCCCGCCAGCGCCGCGCCAAGGGCGAAGGTGGCGAGAAACAGCGCCTCGGTCCGGATGCCGATGGCACGGGCCATGCCCCGGTTTTCGACCGAGGCGCGCAGCATCGCGCCGAGGGTGCTGCGATGGACGCCCATCCACAGGCCCGCGCCGACCACCAGCCCCAGCAGAATGACGAACAGCCGATAGATTGGGTAATCGACCCCCAGCACCGCAGCCGAGCCGGACAGGAGCGCTGGCCTGTCCAGCGTCAGCGCCACGTCGCCCCACAGGATGCGGACGACCTCGACCGCGATGAAGACCAGCCCGAAGCTGGCCAGCACCTGCTGCATCGGCCCGCGCAGCCGGGCCAGCAGGCCCAGATACAGCGCCGCCCCCAGCAGACCCACGGCCAGCGGTGCGGCCAGCAGAGCCGCCCAGAACCCGGCCTTGGCGGCCACTGCGATGCCGATATAGGCACCCAGCATATACAACGCGCCATGGGCAAGGTTGGCAAAGCCCATCAGCCCCATGCTCACCGAAAGCCCGGAGGAGATCAGCAGCAGCAGTGCCGCCTGTTGCAGCGTGTTCAGCACCTGAAGCGTCCAGAAACCTGTCACTCGGGCATCACGCAGCCGTTCGGGGCGTCGCGCACCTGTTCGCGGGTATCCAGCAGCCGATAGCTCATCCCGGCATCGGTTTTGACGGTCTCGAAGACATAGACGTTCTGGACGATGTTGTTGGTGGCCGGGTCGATCTGCAACGGCCCGCGCGGGCCGGTATAGGCAACCTTGGGCAGCGCCGCGGCAATGGCCGCGCGCCCCGTCGCGCCGGTGTCGAGCGCGCCCAGCAGCAACCGGCCCGCATCATAGCCCGCCACCACGTATTCCGAGGGCATGTCGTCCCCATGCGCGGTCTTGTAGGCGTCGACGAAGGCAGTGTTTTCCGGCGTGTCCAGCATCGGCAGATAGTGCAGCGCGCCGATCACCCCCTCGGCGGCCTCGCCCTGGCTGCGCAGGTAAAGCGGCGCGGTCAGGAAGCCCACGGAATAAAGCGGCATCGAATCGCGCAGTCCGAAACTGTCATATTGCCTGACGAAGCTGACCGCATCCGCCCCGCCGTAGAAGACATAAAGCGCCTGCGCCCCCGAAGCCCGCGCCTTGGCCAGGTAGGGGCCGAAATCCTCGGTCTTGCCGAAGGGGGTGAACTCGCCCCCCAGCACCTTGCCGCCACCGGCCTCGAAGGCGGTGGTGAAGGCACCGATCATCTGCTGGCCGGCGGCGTAATCAGGCGCGAGCGTGTAGACCGACCTGATCCCCTGCTCGGCCATCCATTCGCCCATCGGACGGTTCAATTGGCTGTTGGAGAAGCTGATGCGGGTGATGAAGGGCGAGCAATCGGCGCCGGTCGCCTCGTCATTGCCGGCATTGGCGACGATCAGGGGCACGCCCGCGCTGTCGACCACGTCGCGCACCGCCGCCAGCACCGCCGAGGATACGACGCCGACCAGCACATCGGCCTGATCCTGCATGATCAGCTTGCGGGCGGCGGTCAGGCCGGTCTGGGGCTTGGCTTCGGTGTCCTGCGCGATCACGGTGATGTCGTCGCGACCCGCCTCCGCCAGCGCCATGCGGAACCCATCCGCGATATCTTGACCGAGTGCTGCGTAATTGCCCGAGGCCGGCAGCAGCAGGCCGACAGTGGTGTCAGCCGTGGCCGGAGCCGCGAGCGTGGCCAGAAGACAGGCGGCGAGGGTGGATTTCATCGAGCGCTCCCCAATCGGTGACGCAGCGGGCTATACGCGCTCCCGGTGATTTTTTCCACCCTTTTCATAGGTTTTTACCAATTGGCGGGTCGGGGTCGGGCTGGGCGCGCGCTGCCCGATCAGAAGGGCGCTGGATGGCGGGCTGGGCCAGCAGCCAGCGGGCGGTCGCCTCGTCGCAGATCAGCCCGTTGATCAGGCCGCCACGCAACGCGCCAATGATCGGGGCGTGCTTGGCGGGGCCGTGGCAGACCGCGACCACCAGCGCCCGGTCGGTTGCGGGCAGCCGCGCCGAGGCCACCCGCCCGTCCAGCGACAAAAGCCGGCCCTCGCGGTCGAAGGGCCGCCCCAGAATTTCGCCCACACCGCCACGGGCGGTCAGGGCGTCGATCTCTTCCTGCGTCAGGAAGCGGTCGACGCGCAGGGGGGCATCGGGTCCCAGATCGCCCAGGCCGATGATGGCGGCATCCGCCTCCTCGGCCATCTTCATGACGCGGCTGATGCCGGGCTGGCGGTGCAACGCCTGACGCTCCTCGGACGAGGCGGCGATGACCGGCACCATCAACGGATAGCTGCTGGCCGTGACCAGTTCCGACAGCGTGAACAGAACATTGTAATAGGCGGCAGAGCCATCGATGGCGATGTTCCCGGTCAGCGAGACGATGCGGTGCTGCGGGCAGTCGAGGTGCCGCATCTGCGCGACCGCCGAGCGCAGCATCCGGCCGGTGCCGATGGCCAGCGTCGTCGGCTCCGGTCGCGACAGCCGTGCCTCGATCAGATCGGCCGCCTGCATGGCGACGCCGACGCGGCCGCCCGCATCGGGGGTGACCGCCGCCAGCCGCAGGGCGTAGCGGTCCTGCAGTTGCCGGCCCAGATCCAGACATTCGGACAGCGGGTGATCGATTCGCACCTTCACCACGCCCGCCGCCATCGCCTGCGCCACCAGCCGTTGCGCGGTCTGGCGCGACACCCCCATTTCGCGGGCGATCTCGTCCTGGGTCAAGCCGCCGACCCAGGACAGCCACGCCGCGCGAACGGCCTGATCCAGCTTGTCTTTTTCCCGGCTCATCCGCGTCCCCGCTTGCTATGGTGGCGGCGAGCCACTGAGGTAAGAGATTCGATTTGACAAGCCTAACCGATATTGCGAGCGTTTGCCCATGGTGCGGGCAATTGCCGCATTTGGGGAGGCTACTGCCATGTTCCGTGCGACGCATCCGTCAGCGCACCGGTGCCGTTGTGGCGCGCGCGGTGTCACCTCATCCCGCCGCGCCGTCGGGCACGGCGTCTGCAACTGGAAAAGCAGCACATGAAACTGAACAACGCCAATCTCTCCGCGCTGCCGGTTGCGGTGCCGGGCTATGACCGCGACGCCCTGACCGCCGGGATCGTCCATTTCGGGCTGGGGAATTTTCACCGCGCCCATCAGGCCGTCTATCTGGACCGGCTGATGAACACCGGCGAGGGACTGAATTTCGCCATCGTGGGGGCGGGCGTGATGCCTGCGGACGCGAAGGCGCGCGAGGTTCTGGCCGGGCAGGATTTCCTGTATACCGTGGTCGAACAGTCGGCGGAGGCCTCGGATCCGCGCGTGGTGGGGGCGATGATCGACTATCTCGCGCCCGGCAATCCGGCGGCGGTGATCGCCCAGCTGGCCAGTCCCGCGACCAAGATCGCCAGCCTGACCATCACCGAGGGCGGCTATTTCATCGATGCTGCCACCGGGCATTTCGACAGGACGCATCCGGCCATCGTGGCCGACGGAGCCAACCCGGCCGAACCGAAGACCGTCTTCGGCCTTCTGGTCGCGGGCCTGAAGGCGCGCCGTGCGACGGGGGTGGATCCATTCACCGTCATGTGCTGCGACAACATTCCCCATAACGGGGTCATCACCCGCGAAGCCGTGGTGGAAACCGCGCGCCTGTCTGACCCCGAACTGGCCGAGTGGATCGCCGCCAATGTGGCCTTCCCCAATGGCATGGTCGACCGCATCACCCCCGCCACCAGCGATCGCGAGCGCGCCATGATCCGCGAGATGGGCGTGGACGATGACAGCCCGGTCTTCTGCGAAGACTTCATCCAATGGGTGCTGGAGGACAATTTTCCGGCCGGGCGCCCGGCGCTGGAAAGGGTGGGCGTCGAATTCGTCGCCGACGTGACCCCGTGGGAGCTGATGAAGATCCGCATCCTCAATGGCGGGCATGCGATCATCGCCTATCCGTCCGGGCTGATGGACATCCACTTCGTCCATGAGGCGATGGAAAACGACCTGGTCCGCGCCTTCCTGCGCAAGGTCGAAAATGACGAGGTGATCCCCTCGGTTCCGCCGGTGCCGAAGACCGACCTGCACGCCTATTTCGCCAAGGTCGAGGAACGCTGCGCCAATCCCAAGATCGGCGACACCATCCGGCGGCTGTGCCTCGACGGCTCGAACCGGCAGCCGAAGTTCATCATCCCGACCATCGCCGATCGCCTGGCAGCCGGGGAACAGGTCGAGGGGCTGGCGCTGGAATCGGCGCTGTGGTGCCGCTACTGCGCAGGGACCACCGATTCCGGTGCGGTGATCGAACCCAACGACCCGAACTGGGACCACCTGAACACGGTGGCGCTGGAGGCGCGGGAAAACCCCGGCGCCTGGCTGGCCATGACAGAAATCTATGGCGACACCGGGCGCGATCCGCAATTCGCCGAGGCCTTTGGCCGCTGGTTGACGGCGCTGTGGAACGACGGCACGGCGGCGACGCTGCGCCGCTATCTGGACGGCTGACGGTGCCTGCGACCTCGCCCTTTGTCCTGTCGGTGGCAAACCGGGCGCCCCCGGCGGCCAGGCTGCGGGCGGGCGCGAGAACGGGCAATTTTCGCCGATGCTGTCGTTGCTAACATCGCGAAATTCTCCGAAGCTCTGATGCGGCTGATGGCTTCGATCTGAAACCGGGGAGACAACATGTATCTTGGGATCGACCTTGGCACCTCTGGGGTGAAGGTGCTGCTGATGGACGAAAACCAGCATGTGCTGGGATCGGCCACCGCCGCCTTGACGGTTCAGCGACCCCATGCAGGCTGGGCCGAACAGGCCCCCGCCGACTGGATCGCGGCCACCCGTGCGGCGCTGAATGAACTGCGCGCCAGCCATGACCTGTCGGGTGTAAAGGGGATTGGGCTGTCCGGGCAGATGCATGGTGCCGTGACGCTGGACGCCGCCGATCAGGTGATCCGCCCGGCGATCCTCTGGAACGATACCCGCAGCCATGTCGAGGCCGCCCGCCTGGATGCCATGCCGGAATTTCGCGCCATCACCGGAAATATCGTCTTTCCGGGTTTCACGGCGCCGAAACTGGTCTGGATGGCCGAACACGAACCCGAGGCTTTCGCCCGCGTCGATTGCGTGCTGCTGCCCAAGGATTACCTGCGCCTGTGGCTGACCGGCGAGCGCGTGGCCGAGATGTCGGACGCCGCCGGCACCAGCTGGCTGGATACCGGCGCGCGGGCCTGGTCGGACAGGTTGCTGGCCGCTTCGGGCATGCGGCGCGACCAGATGCCCCGGCTGATCGAGGGCAGCGAGAATTCGGGCGGATTGCGCCCCGATGTGGCCGCGGAATTCGGGATGCAGCCCGGCACGCCCGTGGCCGGCGGGGCGGGCGACAATGCCGCGACCGCGATCGGCGCGGGCACGGTGACCGGGGGGCAGGGGTTCGTCTCGCTCGGCACCTCGGGGGTGCTGTTCGCGGCGACGGACCGTTACCTGCCGCGCCCGGAAAGCGCGGTGCATGCCTTCTGCCACGCGCTGCCGGGCATGTGGCACCAGATGGGAGTTATCCTGTCCGCCTCGGCCGCGATGGAGTGGCTATCGAGCATCGTCGGGCGCAAGCCGGCCGAGCTGACCGCCGAGCTGGGCCATCAGCTGCGCGGCCCCGGCGAGGTCACCTTCCTGCCCTATCTGTCGGGCGAGCGGACGCCCCATAACGATGCCGCCGCGCGGGCCAGTTTCGATGGGCTGTCGGCGCGGACCGACCGGGCGGCGATGACCCAGGCCGTGCTGGAGGGCGTGGCCTTCGCCTTCGCCGACAACCTCGCGGCCTTGCGCGCGGCGGGGTCGGACCCCAAGGCGCTGCTGGCGCTTGGCGGGGGCGCGCGGTCGGATTACTGGCTGCAGGTGATCGCCACGGCGCTGGATCTGCCGGTTCTGGTGCCCGAAAGCGGCGATTTCGGCGCGGCCTTTGGCGCCGCGCGGCTGGGGCTGATGGCGGCGACCGGGGCCGATCCGGTGGCCGTCTGCACGCCGCCGAAAATCGCCACCGAGATCCTGCCGGATCCGGCACTGCGCCCGGATTTCGAGGCGGCGCTGACGCGGTTCAGGGGGCTTTATCGCGGCTGAAGATCAGGCGTCTGGCCGGGTCAACGCGTCGTCCAGCACCTCGTTCCAGATCCGTGTGGCCGTTTCCGAGACATCCGGCCGCTGCGCGCGCAGCAATAGCTTTAAAAGCCAATGATATGTCCGCGTCGTCTCGGCCAGTGCGGGGCTTTTTCCGTGGCCCGGTGCGGCTTCCAATTGCCTGGAAAGCTCGCGCTGCTGGGCGTGGGGGGTGCCATAGGATGCCAGTTTCAATGCGCGCTGCATGTCCTGCCGGGCCGCTTCGACATCGCCTTTATTCGCCCGTAAAATTCCCCGCTCCATCAGAATGCCGGCGACCTTGTGTCCCTCGGTTGCGAAAACGGTCACCTGCACGACGGTCAGCGAGAAATTGCAGAAGCGCAGCCGCTTTGCATCGTCATATTTCGGATTCACGCAGGTTTTCGCCGTCAGCGACGCGGCCATGCCGGGAATCCAGATGCACATGAAGATCGTCGCGTAGACGGCGAAAGCTCTGCGCTTGAATTTTGCCGAGAAAAGGCCGCTCAACCCCGCATCTTTCGCGCCCGGATCAGCGTGTGCTGGCTGACGATCTCGTATCCCAGCCGGGCGGCCAGTTCCGCCCGCAGCCGGTGGATCTCGTCACTGGCCAGCTCAATCACCTCGCCGGTGTCCAGATCGACCAGATGGTCATGCTCGGCGGCGGGTGCGATCTCGTATCGCGCCGGTTCGTTTTCCAGCGACAGCTTGCGGATCAGGCCCGCTTCCTCCAGTGCCGACAGGGTCCGGTAGACGGTGGCCAGCGACATGGAATCGTCCAGATCGCGGGCGCGGGCCAGCAATTCGTCGGCATTCGGGTGATCGGCGGCATCCATCAGGATCGACAGCAACGCCATGCGCTGCTGGGTGACACGCAGCCCGGCCTCTCGCAGGGCGCGGGCGAAATCGGTGGTCTCGGCGCTCATCCGCTGGTCCTTGCTGCTTCCCCTTTGGTCTAGCCCCATGCCGCCCCGAAGGCAAGTAATTGCGAGGCGTTCGCAATTACTCTTGACGATTGCGAATGAATTGCATTTACAGAAGGGGCAGGAGGCAGGGCGGATGGTCGTGCGAACGGGAATATGGGCGGCGGCTTTGGCCCTGATGGCGGGATCGGCGATGGCCGAGGATCAGCCGCGAAAGATGAAAGTGGTGACCACCTTCACGGTGCTGGCCGACATGGCGCAGCAGGTCGCGGGCGACGCCGCCGAGGTGGTGTCGATCACCAAACCCGGCGCGGAAATTCACGGATATGAACCCACGCCGCGCGATTTCGTCCGTTCGCAGGATGCCGATCTGATCCTGCGCAACGGGCTGGATCTGGAAATCTGGTTCGAACAGTTCCTGTCCAATCTGGGCGATCTGCCCTCGGTCACGCTGTCGGACGGGATTACGCCCATCCCGGTTGCGGCCGGCGCCTATCAGGGCAAGCCCAATCCCCATGCCTGGATGGGGCTGGATAGCGCCATGACCTATATCGACAATATCGCCACCGCGCTGTCCGCGCACGACCCCGCGAATGCCGCCACCTATCGCGCCAACGCGGCGGCCTACAAGGCGCGCATCCAGTCCGAAATCGGCCCCCTGCGCGACCGCATCGCGGCGCTGCCCGAAGATCGCCGCTGGCTGGTAAGTTGCGAGGGGGCTTTCCCCTATCTCGCCCGCGATTTCGGGCTGCAGGAACTGTATCTGTGGCCGATGAACGCCGATCGGATGGGCACGCCGCAGCAGATCCGCACGGTGATCGACGGGGTGAAGGCGCGTCACATTCCCACCGTCTTCTGCGAAAGCACCGTCAACACCGCGCCCGCCCGCCAGATCGCCCGTGAAACCGGCGCGGCTTACGGCGGCGTGCTGTATGTCGACAGCCTGTCCGCCCCCGACGGGCCGGTGCCCAGCTATCTGGATTTGCTGAAAAAGACCGCGCAGACCATCGCCGATGGCCTCGGCGCGGAAGGAGAATAGCCGATGCGCGACCTCGATCCGGCAGGCGGAATCTTCGCCCGCGATGTGACGGTGACCTATCGCAACGGGCTGACCGCGCTGAACCATGCCAGCTTTGAAATACCGCGCGGCACCGTCACCGCGCTGGTGGGCGTGAACGGCGCGGGCAAATCCACGCTGTTCAAGGCGATCATGGGCTTTGTGCCGGTTGCGGCGGGCCAGATCCGCCTGCTGGGCCTGACCGTGCCGGAGGCGCTGAAGCGCAACCTCGTCGCCTATGTCCCGCAATCCGAGGAGGTGGACTGGTCCTTTCCGGTGCTGGTCAAGGACGTGGTGATGATGGGGCGCTACGGGAAGATGAACTTCCTGCGCATCCCCGCGAAGGCCGATGAGGTGGCGGTCGAGGCGGCGCTGAAGCGCGTCAACATGTGGGATTACCGCGACCGCCAGATCGGCGAGCTGTCAGGCGGCCAGAAAAAGCGCGTCTTCCTGGCCCGCGCGCTGGCGCAGGACGGCCAGGTCATCCTGCTGGACGAGCCCTTCACCGGCGTCGATGTGAAGACCGAGGAGCAGATCATCGCCCTGCTGCGCGAGCTGCGCGATGAAGGCCGGGTGATGCTGGTGTCGACCCATAACCTCGGCTCGGTTCCGGAATATTGCGACCGGGTGGTGCTGGTGCAGGGAACGGTGCTGGCTTACGGGCCGACCGAGACGACCTTCACCCGCGCCAACCTGGAGCGCGCCTTTGGCGGAGTGCTGCGTCATTTCACCCTCGGCGGCGAAGCGCTGCATGATGACGACGGCGCCCGCGCCATCACCATCTTCTCGGACGACGAGCGCCCGCTGGTCCAATACGGCGACCAGATGCAACGCCGCGAGGACCGCGAATGAGCGTGCTGCTGGACCCGTTCGCCTATGGCTACATGACCAGTGCGATGCTGGTCTCGGCACTGGTCGGCGCGGTTTGCGCCTTTCTGTCCTGCTTTCTGATGCTGAAAGGCTGGTCGCTGATCGGCGATGCGCTGTCGCATTCGGTCGTGCCGGGCGTCGCAGGCGCCTATCTTCTGGGCCTGCCGCTGGCCGTGGGCGCCTTCATCTCGGGCGGGTTGGCGGCGGCGAGCATGCTGTTTCTGTCGGAACGGTCGGGGCTGAAGGTCGATGTGGTGATCGGGCTGATCTTCACGGCTTTCTTCGGACTGGGGCTGTTTCTGGTCTCGATCAACCCCATCGCCGTCAATCTTCAGACCATCACCATGGGCAACATCCTGGCCATCACGCCCGAGGAGACGACCCAGCTGGCGATCATCAGCGCCGTGTCGCTGGTGGTGCTGGTGGCGAAGTGGAAGGACCTGATGGTGGTGTTCTTCGACGAAAGCCATGCCCGCTCCATCGGGCTGCGCGCGGGTCTGCTGAAGGGCGTCTTCTTCACGCTGCTGTCGGCCTGCGTGGTGGCAGCGATGCAGACGGTCGGGGCGTTTCTGGTCATCGCGCTGGTGGTGACGCCCGGCGCGACTGCCTATCTGCTGTGCGACCGCTTCCCGCGGCTGATCGTCACGGCCGTCGCCATCGGGGCCGGCACCTGCTTTGTCGGGGCCTATGCCAGCTTCTTCCTGAATGGCGCCACCGGCGGCATCATCGTGGTGCTGCAGACGCTGATCTTTCTGGCCGCCTTCATCTTCGCCCCGAAACACGGCGTGCTGGCCGCCCGTCGTCGCGCCGCCGACGCGCTGAGGCCCGCGCCATGATGGACACCCTGCTGCAGCCCTTCACCTTTCCCTTCATGCGGGACGCCTTTCTGATCTGCCTGATGGTGGCACCGCCGACGGCGCTTCTGTCCTGCTTTCTGGTGCTGAACGGCTGGGCGCTGATGGGGGATGCGGTCAGCCATGCGGTGCTGCCGGGGATCGTGCTCGCTTATATCTGGGGATTGCCGCTGATCTTCGGGGCCTTTGTGGCAGGGATGCTGACGGCGCTGGCGACGGGGTTTCTGTCCGAAAACAGCCGCGTCAAGTCGGACACGGTGATGGGCGTGGTCTTTTCCGGCATGTTCGGGCTGGGCATCGTCATGTATGTGGCGCTGCGCACCAATGTGCATCTGGATCACATCCTGTTCGGCAACATGCTGGGCATCCAGCCTAACGATCTCTGGACGGCCGGCTGGATTTCCCTGCTGGTCAGCGCCTGCCTGCTGCTGAAATGGAAGGACCTGATGCTGCAGGCCTTCGATCCGGCGCAGGCGAAGGCCTCGGGTCTGCCGGTGCGGCTGCTGCATTACGGGCTGCTGACGATCCTGTCGCTGACCATCGTGGCGACCCTGTCCTCGACCGGGCTGATCCTCGCGGTCGGGCTGCTGATCGCGCCCGGCGCGATTGCGTTTCTGACCGTGCGGCGGTTCGGGGCGATGCTGGTCATGGCGGTGGCAGTCAATCTGGCCGGGATGCTGGGCGGCGTTTACGCCAGCTTCTTTCTTGACAGCGCCCCCGCCGCCACCATCATTCTGGTGTTGACGGCAATGTTCATTGTGGCTTTCCTGCGGCGGCTGTCGGTGAACCGCCACCGCAGTCTGAGGGTCTGAGCGTTATTTCTCGGGTCCCACCAGCGCGAACCATGCGCCTTGCGGGTCCTGCGCCACGGCGATCCACGCCGGGCCGGGCACCTCGGCGGGACCGTGATGGACCTTGCCGCCGGCAGCCTTGATCGCCGCGATGATGGCAGTCATCGAGCCATTCATCCCGAAATAGGGCAGCCATACCGGCACCGGAGCGTCCCCCAGACCCTGCACCGCACCAATATCGACGCCATTGCGCTGGAACAGCTGATAGGTGCCCATCGCACCCATCGGCATCGCCTCGCCCTTGGTCCAGCCGAACAGGTCGGCGTAGAAGGCAAAGCCGGCTTCGGGGTCCGAGGTCATCAGCTCGTTCCAGTTTCCATGCCCGGCCTTTTTCTGGTCGAAAGCGCCGGTGGTCTGGGCCTTGGCGATCTGTTCGGGGGTCATCTGGCTCATGTCCGGCTGAAGGATGCCGAACACCGCGCCCTGTGGGTCCGCCGCCACGGCAAAGCGCCCGGTGCCGGGAACGTCGGCGGGCGCCTTGAGCACCTTGCCGCCCGTAGCGGTGATCTGCGTCGCCGTCGCATCGCAATCCTCGACGGCGAAATAGATCAGCCAGTTGGGCGGGGGCGGGCCTTCCTGCATGTCGTTCGACATCAGGCCGGCGACCATCTCCTCGCCGCTGCGGGCGAGAAGATAGGTGAAGCCCTCCATCCCCGCATCGGTGATCTGCCAGCCGAGGATCTTTTCATAGAACGCGGTCGCGCCCTTCAGGTCGCTGGTGCCAAGTTCATACCAGCAGGGATTACCTTGAAAGCTCATCTTGCTTCTCCTTCGGATTGGTGGGGGTGGCGCGGGCGGCGTCGGCCGCTGTCCAATGGGCCATGTGATCGGCCATGGCCCGCTGGAAGGCGGGCCGGGCGGTGGCGCGGTCGACATAGGCGGTCAGCGCCGGATAGTCCGTCAGCGCATCTTCGGCCGCCGCAACCCGCAGCGTGTCGGCAAGCAGGATATCCGCAGCGCTGAATTCGCCGGCGATCCAGTTGCGCCCCGCCAAGATCCGTTCCAGCGCCGCCAGCCTCCCGTCCATGTTCTTGCGCAGATGCTCCACCACTTCGGGCGACGAGGGCGGCCCGAATATCTGCGGCATCCGCCCGGCTAGACGGGTCAAGGTCCAGGCGCTGATCACCGGCTCGACACTGTTCAGCGCCGCGATCAGCCATTGGGCGATCTGCGCGCGCTGGTCGGCGGGAAGCAGGTCGGTGTTCTCCGCCAGATGCAGGACGATGGCGCCCGATTCGAACAGCGTCAGGTCGTCATCGACGATCATCGGCACCTGCCCGAAGGGCTGCATGTCCCGATGGGCATCGGTCTTGGGATAAACCGGAACGGTGGCGATCTGATAGGGCAGCCCCAGTTCCTCGGCCGCCCAGCGGACCCGGATGTCGCGCACGAAGCCGCGCGGGAACTCGGGGAGCCATTCATAGGTATACAGCGTCAGTGTCATCGCGCGGCCCCCGAATCGAAGATCGGATCGAAGCCGCCCCAGACCATGCGCATGCCGTCGAACGGCATTTCCGGCATCTGCTGGCCTTCCATCTCGGCCATCATCTTCTGGCTTGCGGCATCACATGTGGCGCGGTCGGGCCAGGCGGTCCAGGAAAACAGCGCCGCCTCGCCGGGCTCGGCCTTGGTGGCGCGGTAGAAGTCGGTCTGCTTGCCATGGGGCACGTCCACGCCCCAGTTTTCCATGATGCCGAGACAGCCGTATTTCTCGAACATGCCCCAGGCATCTCCGGCCATTTTCACATAGGCCTGCCTGTTCTTTTCCGGGACCGCCAGAATGAAGCCCTGATAATATCCCGCGCCGCTGGGCTGGCCGGCCTCGAACACCGGCTCGAATCCGCCGAAGATCATCCGGCTGCCGTCGAAGGGCATTTCCGCCAGCGCTTCCATGGCCGGATCGGTCTGCATGGTTTCCCACGCCTTGTCGGCGGTGGCGCGGTCGGGCCATTCGACCCATGAAAAGACGACGGTTTCGTCATCCTTCGCCTGCACGGCGCCCTGAAAATCGGTGACCTTGCCCTTCTGCACGTCGGCGCCCCAGCATTCGATCATGCGGGTGGCGCCGTAGCCCTGGAACAGCGGCCACGCAGTTTTCACATGATCGAGGTATTTCTGTTTGTTGGCGGTCGGAACGGCCGCGACGAAGCCGGTGAAATAAGTCATCTCGGGTCTCCTCCAGAATTTTTCTTCGACTCGCATCCTGCCAGTTGCGGTAGTAAAAAACAACTGATATGATGAATAAAACAATACCTGTATGAAAACATGACAAAATCCGGCGAAACCACGCGAATCCGTTATGACGAAGGCTGTCTGGCGGCCCATGCGCTGAACCTGATCGGTGATCGCTGGGCCTTGCTGGTGGTGCGCGAGCTGTTTTTCGCCCCCAAGCGCTTCCAGTTGATCCGCGCCGGGCTGCCCGGCGTGACCGCCAGCGTGTTGACCGCACGTCTGGCACAGCTGCGCGAGGCGGGGGTGCTGATCCATGACGCCACGCAGGGGCTTTATGCGCTCAGGGATTCAGGCCGCGCCCTGCTGCCGGTGCTGGAGGCGCTGTGCCGCTGGGCGCTGCTCATGCCCGGCCATGACCATAAACGCTTCATCAGCCCCAGCGCGCTGATGATCTCGATGGGGGTCAACCTGACGCGTGACCCGATCGGAACGGCTGCCCCGCGGGCCGGCTTCGATTTCGGGGCCGAGCGTTTCACCATGCAGGTGGATCATCCGCAGGTCGCGACCCGCGCGACCGCGCAGCCCGACGCGCCATTCCTGCTGAAGGGCAGCGGCAACGCAATGGCGATCGCCGTCTATGGTCCGACCCCGGTGGCACAGCTGGCCGCGCAGAGGGTAATCGCGGCCGAAGGCGATCTGGCAGCGGCGCAGGATTTTGTCGACCTGTTCCGGCTGGAAGCCCATGCCGCCCCGGCGACATCGACCCGGGCCGAATTTGGCTGAACCTCCCCGATGGCATTCGTTGGCAGAACTTTGCCGATGATCCATTTTGACGAGCCGATCCGTGCAACGATTCCGGTTGTGGCAGGTTGTGATGGTCCACGGCATGAAAAGGATATTCATGATGAAAAATCTTTATCTCACCTCCGCGCTGATCCTGGCACTTGGCGGTGCGGCGATTGCCCAGACGGCAGCACCCGAATCCCCGCCCCCTGCCGATTCTGCCGCGACCCCGCCTGCAGCTGATGCGGCGGCGACCCCGCCTGCCGCCGACGCGGCTGCGTCCACGCCTGCGGGCGCGGAAAAGACCGGGCTGCTGCGCGCTTCGGCGCTGGAAGGTGTGGATGTCTACACCATCGACGTGACCGGTCAGACCACCTGGGATGACGGCGCTGCCTTCACCGAGATCAACACCGATTGGGACAAGATCGGTGAGGTTGAGGATCTGGTCCTCGACGGGAGCGGTAATGTTGTGGGGGCCATCGCCGAGGTCGGCGGCTTCCTGGGCCTGGGCGAAAAGGAAGTCGTCCTGCTGCCCGAGGAAATTGCCTTCGTCGTCACGCCTGACCGCATCGCCGTGGTATCGGGTCTGAGCAAAGAGGCGCTGGAGACCCGCGAAAAGGTCGCTGAAGAAGCCGTCAAGGCACAATAACCACCGTCATGAAATGATTGCATCGCCCCGGCATCGTTCGGGGCGATCGCATTTGAAACGCACGGCAAGATGCTCTATTTCCGGCGAACCCGTCTGGGCCCCTGTCACCCGCGATCATGGAAGGTGCGATGACACAGTTGAAGACCGTCTGGCAAAATCCCGCAGAAATCATCCGCGAAACCCGGCCCGAACATCCGGTCATGGTCTTTGCCCCGACTGTCCTGCAGGACACCGCCAAACGGTTCCTGAAAGGCTTTCCGGGCCTTGTCACCTATGCGGTGAAGTCAAACCCGGACGAAACCGTGATCGAGAACCTGATCGCCGCAGGCGTGACCGGTTTCGACGTCGCCTCGCCGGCCGAGATCGACCTGATCGGCCGGTTGTCGCCGGGCGCCGCGCGCCATTATCACAACCCCGTCCGCGCCCGTTGGGAAATCGCCCATGCGGTGAATGCCGGTATCAAGGCCTGGTCCGTCGACAGCCATTCCGAACTGGACAAGCTGATCGAGATGGTGCCGCCCGAAGGCTGCGAGATCTCGCCGCGTTTCAAGCTGCCCGTGGCCGGCGCGATCTACGATTTCGGCTCGAAATTCGGGGCCTCGCCGGAAGTGGCGGCTGAACTGCTGAAACGTGTGGCCGAGGCTGGCTTCACCCCCTCGCTGACCTTCCATCCCGGCACCCAATGCACCGATCCCGGCGCATGGGAGCAGTATATCCGCACCGCCCGCGAGATCTGCGACATGGCGGGCGTGACCGCGAAGCGGCTGAATGTCGGCGGCGGCTTCCCCTCGCACCGCGTGCACGGGGTGGAACCGGCGCTGGATGACATCTTTGCGCTGATCGGCCGCGTGACCGCCGAAAGCTTCGGCGATGACGCCCCCATGCTGGTCTGCGAGCCGGGCCGGGGCGTCTGCGGCGATGCATTCTCTCTCATCACCCGCGTCAAGGCGGTCCGCGACGGGCAGTCGGTGTTTCTCAATGATGGCGTCTATGGTGGTCTGGCGGAACTGCCGGTGGTCGGCAATCTCGACCGCGTGCAGGTCTTCACGCCCGAGGGCGTGCAGCGCGGCGGCGATGAGGGTGGCCGGGTCATCTTCGGACCGACCTGCGATTCGGTCGACCGCCTGCCGGGCGAACTGGTGCTGCCGGGCGCGGTGCAGGAAGGCGACTACGTCGTTTTCCACGGTGCCGGCGCCTATTCGGTGGTGACCAATACCCGCTTCAACGGCTTTGGCGAGATGCAGCGCGCCACGGCCCTGCGGCTCGACTGAACGGGTTTCGCGGGGGCGTCGTTCAGACGCCCCGCGGCGCCAGCAGGATAACGGCGGCGCCGGTCAGACACAGGGCGGCGCCGGCCAGATCCCAGATATCGGGGCGGCGCCCTTCCACCAGCCACATCCAGACCAGCGAGGCGGTGATATAGATCCCGCCATAGCTGGCAAAGCTGCGCCCGGCCTGATCGGCGGGGCTGAGCGTCAGCAGCCAGGCAAAACAGATCAGCAGCCCCGTGCCGGGCAGCAGCCAAAGCGCCCCTTGCCCCAGCCGCGCCCAGGCCCAGAAGGCATAGCAGCCGGCGATCTCGCACAAAGAGGCCAGGGCAAAGAGGGCAAGCGCATGCATGTCGGCGGGGTCAGGCTCGGGGGTGCGGTCGACGCAGAGCTATATCCCCGTCCCGCGCGCGATGCGAGGCAATCCTGACGATTTTGTCATATCGGCGGTTCACCACCCGTGAAGGAATCGGTGCTATTGTGGCGAAATGAATCGGCCGTCTGTTACCCATGTCGTGCTGCTTGATGGCACATTCGCCTCGTTGATGGAGGGGCGCCATTCCAATATCGGGCAGATCTTTCGGCTGCTTCGGCCGATGCGGGGGGCCGCGTTGCGCGTGCGCTATGACGCCGGCCAGCAATGGGAGGCGTGGCGCCAGATCATGGGCATCGCCATGGGGCACGGCATGGGCGCGCGCATCCGTGATGCATATGGCTGGCTCGCCTCGGCCTATCGTCCGGGGGACCGGATCTTCCTGATGGGTTATTCGCGCGGTGCGTTCGCCATCCGGTCACTGGCGGCGATGATCGGGCGGGTCGGGCTGCTGCGCGCGGATGCCGCGACCGAACGCAATATCCGCACCGTCTGGCGCATGTATCGTGATGCGGGCAGCGCCGCCGCCCGCGCCGATCTGCGCGCCCGCCTGTGCCATGACAGCGCGCCCATCAACATGTTGGGGGTGTTCGACACCGTGATGGCACTGGGGATTCGTCTGCCGGTGCTGTGGATGATGACGGAACCGCGCTTCCGTTTTCACGATCAGCATCTCGGCGATGACGTGCTGCTGGGGGCGCAGGCGCTGGCGCTGGATGAAACCCGTGCCGCCTTCCAGCCGATCCTGTGGAACAGCGCCGGGCGGACCGGCGGCCGGATCGTGCAGATGTGGTTCAAGGGCTATCACGCCGATATTGGCGGCCAGCTGTCGGGGTATGAGGCGGCGCGGCCCTTGGCGAATATCCCGCTGGTCTGGATGCTGGGCCAGGCCGAAAGCGCCGGGCTGGCGCTGCCCCACGGCTGGCGCGACCGGTTCGCGCAGGATGTCGCCGCGCCTTCGGTCGGGAACTGGCGCGGCTGGGGCAAGGCGTTCCTGGCCCGCAGCCCGCGGGTAGCGGGGCTGGACCCCAGCGAGGCGCTGCACCCCTCGGTGCCGCGCCCCTACAAGGGACCGGCCATCCTGACCGGCGATCTGGCCGAGGAGGACTCGCATCCCACTCGCCTGCGCGCGCGTCGCCGCCAGCGGCAGGTGCACAAGGCGGGGCGGCTGCTGCATTAGCGGCGGCTCGGGCGGCCTGTCGACAGGTGCGGATCGCGTCTGCGGCAGGCTGCGGGAACAGCGCATCACCCGCGGCGCCTAGGGTTTACCGGCAGGCACAGCGCAGCCGGCGCGATGGTGGTGCCGGGCGGCTCCTGCCGGATTGCGGCGCCCGTGCGGCCTTAGGCGACCAAGGGGGGGTATGTGGCAGGGAAGCTTCGCGACCCGCTGTCCGGGCCGGGGCGGCAGTTCTGCGGCGGCACCAGATGGCGGCGGATCGGGGGGCAGCCCTTGGGGCAAATGCGCCATCCTGCAAGCCGCGGCGCCGGGACCCTTCAAGCCGCGTAGACTGGGCCGGTTCGGAGAAGCGGCTCGGCTGGCTGAGAACGGTCGGCCGTATTGGTCAGACACCGCATTTCCGCGATGGGCTGGCCCAAAGGCACGCGCCCTCAGAAAAAACGCCGCCCAAGGGGCGGCGTCCAATGTCGCGGTCATTGTTGCCCGCTTATGCGCGGCGCGCCCGTCGGGTCAGGCGGCAAGGCCCTTTTTAGCCGCGCCCAACGCGCGGCAGACCGCCAGGGTCAGGTCGGGCTTGTTCAACGTATAGAAATGCAGATGCTCGACCCCGCCGGCCAGCAGGTCGCGGCACAGCCTGACCGAAAGGTCCTGCGCCAGCGCGGCCTCGCCTTCCTTGCCAGCGGCCTCGAAGGCGGCAATGGCCCAGTCGGGGACCGAGGTGCCGCAGCGCTCGGCGAATTTGCGCGCGCCGGTCCAGCTTTGGATAGGCAGGATACCGGGCAGGATCGGCACATTGATCCCAGCCGCCACGCAGGCGTCGCGGAAGCGGAAAAAGGTGTCGGCGTCGAAGAAGAACTGGGTGATGGCCGAGGTCGCGCCGGCATCGACCTTGCGTTTCAGGAAGGCCACATCGGCGGCGGTGCCCGGCGAATCGGGATGCGGCTCGGGATAGGCGCCGACGCGGATGGCGATGTCGCCGCGCCGGGCGATCGCCTCGATCAGTTCGACCGAGGATGCGAAGCCCTCGGGATGCGGCGTCCAGACTGACTGCCCCTGCGGGGCATCGCCGCGCAGCGCCACGATCTCGCGCACGCCGGCCTGCGCATATTCCTCGACGATCTGCATGGTTTCCTCGCGGCTGGCATCCACGCAGGTCAGATGCGCGGCCACGTTCAGGCCGTAATGGTTCGTCAGCGCCGTCACCGCCTCATGCGTCAGCTGGCGGGTGGTGCCACCGGCGCCGTAAGTGACCGACACGAAGTCGGGCCCCAGCGGCGACAGCGCGCGGGCGGTGTCCCACAGCCGGAAGGACGCATCCAGATTGCGGGGCGGGAAGAATTCGAAACTGACTGCAGGCGTGGTCATCTTGGCAATCCTTGAGGTTCAGCCCTTGTGCCATGCCTGACGGCGTGAGACAAATTCATAATCCACATCATTATGATGAGTCCGATGCATCTTGAACTGCGCCATCTTCGCACCGTTCGCGCCATTCACGAACAGGGTGGCCTGGCCCGCGCGGCGGGCGTGCTGAACATCACCCAATCGGCGCTGTCCCATCAGGTCAAGGCGCTGGAGGATCAGGCCGGGGTAGAGCTGTTCGTCCGCCGCGCCAAGCCGATGCGGCTGTCGCCCGCGGGGATGCGGCTGCTGCGGCTGGCCGAACAGCTGCTGCCGCTGATCGACGCCGCCGAGGCCGAGCTTAAGGGCGTCGAGGCCGGGCGCGTCGGCCAGCTGCACATCGCCATGGAATGTCATGCCTGTTTCGACTGGCTGCTGCCGGTGCTGGACCAGTTCCGCCGCACCTTCCCCGAAGTCGATCTGGACATCCGCGCCCGACTGGCCTTCGCCGCCCTTCCGGCGCTTCTGCGGGGCGAGGTCGATCTGGTCGTCTCGATGGATCCCGAGGATCTGCCCGGCGTCACCTTCGAACCGCTGTTCGACTATGCCCCCACCATGGTCGTCGCCGCCAGTCACCCGCTGGCGGCGCAGGGTTATGCGCGCCCCGAGGACCTGGCCGGCGAAAGCCTGATCGTCTATCCCATGGATCGCGAGCGGTTGGACGTGTTTTCGCAATTCCTGCTGCCCGCCGGGATCGAGCCGCGCGAAGTCCGGCAGGTCGAGCTGACCGACGTGACGCTGATGCTGGTCGCAGCGGGACGCGGGGTGGCGGTGATGCCCGACTGGGTGCTGCGCCGCCATGCGGGCAACCCCGAACTGACCACGATCCGGCTGGGCAAGGACGGGTTGAAGCGCCGGGTCTATGCGGCCATCCGCGATTCCGACCGGCGGCTGCCCTATATGGATCACGTGCTGCGGCTGGCGCGGACCGATACGGTGCGCGCCGGGCGGGCACAGGTCTGACGAACTAGCTTTCCTTCACCGTCGTCGAAGGATGCCGGCGCGCATATGAGTCGCTGACGAAGCGGCCGGTTTTGGCGCTGCGCGCTGCCCCGGTCGCGCCGCCACCACGTGTTTCGCTAACGGTCGTCGATGGATGCGATTTGGCATAGCCCTTGGACACGAACTGTCCCGATTTGGCGCTACGATGCATTTTTGACATTTCAGACACTCCATTTAGTATCGATGCCGAGCATTTGGCCTGTATTTGGTATCATGGATCAGGCGATTCGCACAGCCCGTGTTTCCCATACGTTCCTCTTTTTGGGACATGGCTTCCCTTCGCGCGCCATTCCCCCTAAACCGCGTGAAAACCCGATAGCCAGAATCCCCGAATGCAGGAGCGCCGCGATGCAAAGCGCCAATATGAACGTGATGATCAAGGCCGCGCGCAAAGCGGGGCGTGCGCTGGTCAAGGACTTCCGCGAGGTCGAGAACCTTCAGGTCTCGGTCAAGGGCGCGGGCGATTTCGTCAGCCGCGCAGACCGCGAGGCCGAGCGGCTGATCAAGGAAGAACTGCGCGGCGCCCGCCCGACCTATGGCTGGCTGGGCGAGGAAACCGGCACCGAGCAGGGCGAGGACCCGACCCGGCGCTGGATCGTCGATCCGCTGGACGGCACCACCAACTTCCTGCACGGCCTGCCGCACTGGGCGGTCAGCATCGCACTGGAGCACAAGGGCGAGATCGTCGCGGGCGTCATTTTCGATCCCGCCAAGGATGAGATGTATACCGCCGAAAAGGGCGGCGGGGCGTGGATGAACGGCACGCGGCTGCGGGTCTCCGGGCGCCGGAAGATGATCGAATCAATCTTCGCCACCGGGGTTCCCTTCGGCGGCAAGGGCACCTTGCCCGCGACCCTGCAGGATTTCGCCCGCATCGCCCCGGTCAGCGCCGGCATCCGCCGCTTCGGCTCGGCCGCGCTGGATCTGGCCTATGTCGCGGCCGGCCGCGTCGATGGCTATTGGGAACGCGACATTCATGCCTGGGACGTGGCGGCGGGTATCCTGATGGTCAAGGAAGCCGGCGGCTTCGTCGAGACCATCCGCGGCGACGGCCCGGTGGTCGATGCCGGCAATATCGTATGCGCCAATGCAGCGCTGTTCCCCGAATTCGCCGCGCTGGTGCGGGAGCGCCCCTGATGCATCGCTGGCCGGTCCGGGTCTATTACGAAGACACCGATCTGGCCGGGATCGTCTATTACGCCAATTACCTGCGCTTCATCGAACGCGCGCGGACCGAATGGACGCGCGCGCTCGGCATCGATCAGACCCGCATGAAGGAAGACGAGGGCGCCGTCTTCGCGGTCCGCCGGGTCGAGGCCGACTATCTGTCGCCCGCGCGCTTTGACGATACGCTGATCGTTACCACCGCCCCCCATCGCATCACCCCTGCCCGGATCGAGCTGGACCAGCAGGTCCTGCGCGGCGAACAGCTTCTGTTCAAGGCGCGCGTGATGCTGGCCTGCCTTGGCCCGGACATGCGCCCGCGCCGCTTGCCGGGCGATCTGGCGGCACTCATGGGAAGTTGATCGGCATTTTGTTGGTCCCTGCCGGATTTTCCTGCTAAAGCGCGCGAAAGGCCGGAATTGGCCAGCAGTTTACGGGCAGATTTATGGAACAACTCGCCTCCGCAGGGCAGCAGATTGATTTTTCGCTGATCGCGCTGTTCATGCGCGCCTCGCTGATCGTCAAGATCGTGATGGTGCTTCTGATCCTCGCCAGCTTCTGGTCCTGGGCGCTGATCGTTCAGAAGCTTCTGAAATTCGCCGCCGCCCGTGCCGATGCGGCGAAATTCGACCGCGCCTTCTGGTCGGGAGAGCCTCTGGACGATCTGTATGACCGCATCGGGCAGACCCCGCGCGGCGCGCCCGAGCGGATCTTCGCCGCCGGCATGGGCGAGTGGCGCAAGTCGCAGGACGAGCAGGGCGGCATGATCCCCGGCACCCAGCAGCGCATCGACCGGGGCATGAATGTGGCCATCGGGCGCGAGGAAGCGCGGCTGACGCGCGGGCTGTCCTGGCTGGCCACGATCGGATCGACCGCGCCCTTCATCGGGCTTTTCGGCACCGTCTGGGGCATCAAGACCGCCTTCGAACAGATCGCGATTGCGCAGGATACCTCGCTTGCGGTGGTGGCGCCGGGCATCGCCGAGGCGCTGCTGGCGACCGCGCTTGGCCTGATGGCGGCAATCCCCGCGGTGATCTTCTACAACAAGTTCATTGCTGATTCGGACCGGCTGGGCGCGAGCTATGAAAACTTCGCCGACGAGTTCTCGACCATCCTGTCGCGCCAGCTGAACGAGGGCTGACCGATGCAGGTCCAGTCCCGCAACAGCCCGTCATCCTCGCGCCGGGGGCGCAGCCGCCGCCAGCCGATGGCGGAAATCAACGTCACGCCCTTCGTCGACGTGATGCTGGTGCTGCTGATCATCTTCATGGTCGCCGCGCCCCTGCTGACCGTGGGCGTGCCGCTGCAACTGCCAGAAACCGCTGCGAATGCGGTCGCCGCCGAACCCGAGGAGCCGCTGACCGTCTCGGTCCCGGCGGAGGGTCCGCTGATGCTGATGGAAGACAGCGTCGAGGAGGACCAGTTGGTCCCGCGCCTGCGCGAACTGGCCGCGACGCGGGCTTCGGCCAAGATCTTCCTGCGCGCGGACGGGGCGATCCCCTATGCCCGCGTGGTTCAGGTGATGGGCGCCCTGAACGCCGCCGGCTTCAACAATATCGTGCTGGTGACCGATACCGGCGGGCCGCGGATGGACGGCTGATCCGATGCTGGATCCGCTTGAACACCAGATGCCGCCGGGCCGGGACCGCGCCGAACGCGTGGGCGTGTGGATTTCCGGCGTCGGCCACACGGTGCTGGTCCTGTGGGCCATCATCGGGGGGGCGCTGTTCGCCGCCGATGACAGTCCGCCGGTTGAAATGACCGAGGTGACGACGATCTCGAACCAGCAGTTCGAGGAAATGGCCGCACGCTCGCGCGGGGCCGGCCCGGTGGGTCAGGCCGATGGCGATGCCCCCGCGCAGCCGCAGACGCCCGGCGATACCAGCGCCGCCGAAGGCCCCGACGTGGCGCTCGAGGCGCCCGAGCCAGACACCACGGCTGCGGCGCTGCCCCAGCCCTCGACCACGGCCGAACCGGCGCCCGATCTCAGCGATCTGGAAACCGCGCGGCCGCCCGTCGACGTGGCGACCATCGCGCCGGTCCCGCAGGCCCCCGATGCCGAGGTCGCGCCCGACACGCCGCGCACCGAGGCAACCCCCGACACCGCCGCCCCGGCGCGGCCCGACCAGCCTGTGACGCCGCGCTCGGCGCTGGCGCTGGATCGCTCAGCCCCGCCACCGGATCGTCCGGCGGGGCTGCGCGAAGCCGTCGTTGCCGCGCGCGAAGCGGCCCGTGCCGAAGCTGCCGTAGCGGCCGCCGAGCGGGAACGTCTGGCGACCGCCGCCCAGGCCGAGGAAGACCGCCAGGCCGCCATCGCCGCCGCCGAAGCGCAGGAGGCCGCACAGGAGCGTGAAGCCCGCGCCGCCGCCGCCCGCGCCGAAGAAGAACGCGCCGCAGCCGCACGTGCGGAGGCCGAACGCGCTGAGGAAGCGCGCCGCGCCGAAGCCGCACGGCAGGAGGCCGAGCGCGCCGAAGCCCAACGGCGCGCGGAAGAACGCCGTGCCGAAGCAGCCCGCCGTGAGGAGGAGGCCCGCGCCGAAGCTGAGCGCCGCGAACAGGAGCGTCTGGCCGCAGAACGCCGCGCCGAGGAACAGCGCCGCGCGGAAGAACAGCGCCGCGCGGAAGAACGCCGCGCCGAGCAGGAACGGCTGGCCGACATCGCCCGCCAGATCGAGGAGGAGGAACAGCGCCGCCTGGCCCGCGAGGCCGAGGAACGCGAACTGGCCGATATCCGCGCTGCTGCGCAGGCCGAACTGGCGCGCCAGACCGCGCTTGCCGAGCGGCTCGCCGAGCAGCAGCGCCTGCAGGACGCCGCGCAGAACGCGCAGGAAGCCACCCCCAGCCCGGTCGACGGCAACGCGCCCGAAGGCGAGGGCGAGGGCGGCGGGTCGGACGTGCTGACCGATGCGCTGAACGAAGCCGGCAGCGCCCGGATCGAGGCGAATGATCTGGACGATGCGCTTGCCGATGCGATGGGCGAGACCCGGCCGTCGCAGCTGCCCCCGCGCGAGGCGGTGGACATTGCCAGCGTGCCGATGACTCAGGCCGAGAAGGACGGGTTCCGCGATGCGGTGCAGTCGTGCTGGAACCTCGGCACCGCCTCGATTGAGGCGCTGGAAACCCGCGTCGTGGTCGGCTTCACCATGAGCCGCGACGGCCGCCCCGATCCTGACAGCTTCCGCATCGTCGGCGCGCCCGAGGTCGACGGCGCCCGCCAGCAGGCCTTCGAAGCCGCGCGCCGCGCGATCCTGCGCTGCGCCGGTTCGGGCTATAAGTTGCCGGCGGCCAAGTATAACGAATGGGACGATGTCGAGATGACCTTCACGCCCAACGGCGTCGAGGGTTTCGAATGAGCGTCCGGCGCGCCCTGACAGCGATGATGCTGGCGCCGGTCGCGGCGCTGGCGCAGCCGGCTGCGCTGTCCCCGGCGGAAAAGACCGGTTTCGCGGGCAGGGTCGAAAGCTGCTGGACACTCGCGCAGGGGGTCGACCCACGCGTTACCCTGCGCTTCGCCATGACCCCTGACGGCCGCCCCGTCGCAGACAGTTTTGTGGTGGTGGGCACGGCAGCGCAGACCGCGTTCGAAGCGGCGCGGCGGGCGGTGCTTCGCTGCGCGCGCGCGGGTTACGATCTGCCGAAGGATCGCTATGATGCCTGGGACCTGATCGAGATCACCTTTACTGCCGACGGAATCGGAGCCATGTCATGATGCGGCGCGCCGCCTTTGCCCTGTTGGCCGCTGCGTTGCTTGGGCCGCTGCCGGCGCTTGCGCAGGACGCCCCCTTGCGCATCGAGATCACCGAGGGCGTCGTCCGCCCCATGCCCGTCGCTCTGCGCTTCGAGGATGCGGGCGGTGCTGGCGAACTGTTGGGCGATATCACCGCCGTCATCGCCGACGACCTGAACGGCACCGGCCTGTTTGAGATGACCGAACCCGAAAGCAGCCCGGCGACGGGCTTCGACCGCACCGTCGATTATATCGCCTGGAAAGCAACCGGGACCGAGGCGCTGGTGACCGGTCAGGTCGCCCTCGAGGGCGATTCGGTCATGCTGCGCTTCCGGCTGTTCGACGTCTTCGCCGGTCAGCCGCTGGGGGACGGAATGCAGTTCGTCTCGCCGCGCGAGGGGTGGCGGCGCGCCGCGCACAAGATCGCCGACCAGATCTATGCCCGCATCACCGGCGAGACCCCGTATTTCGACAGCCGCATCGCCTTCATCGGTGAAAGCGGCCCGGCGACCGAACGTGTCAAGCGGGTCGGGGTGATGGATTATGACGGCGCGGGCGTCAAATGGCTGACTTCGAAGGACGATCTCGTGCTGTCGCCGCGCTTCTCGCCCGATGGGCAGACGGTGCTCTATACCAGCTTTGCCAGCGGCGTGCCGCAGATCATGTCGCTGGACGTGGAGACCGTCACGTCGACCGCGCTGACCCGCGATCCGCGCGCCATGAGCTTCGCGCCGCGCTTCTCGCCCGACGGGAAATGGATCGCCTTTTCGCGCGAAAGCAGCGGCAACACCGACATCTGGATCATGGAGGTCGCCAACCCGAGCTTTGCCAAGCCGATCACGCTGGGTCCGGCCATCGACACCGCGCCCAGCTGGTCGCCGGACGGCCGCCATATCGTCTTCGAAAGCGATCGCTCGGGGTCGTCGCAGCTGTATGTGATGCGCGCTGACGGATCGGAACCGACGCGTATTTCCTTCGGCGACGGTGGGGGAAGTTATGGCGAGCCGGCCTGGTCGCCGCGCGGCGACCGGATCGCCTTCACGCGCCAGACCAAGGCGGGTTCGTCCATCGGGGTGATGCGGCCCGATGGCTCGGGCGAGCAGCTTCTGTCCGAGGGCGGTCGCGATTCCGGGCCAAGCTGGGCGCCGAACGGCCGTGTGTTGATCTTCACACGCCTGACCGCCGACGATGAGGTCCCGCAGTTGCATTCTGTGGACATTACCGGGCGAAACATGCGACCAGTTGCGCTGAATGATGCGGCGTCGGACCCTGCCTGGGGGCCGTTGCTGCCTTAAAAAGGCCGAGGAAACAGTCTGATGCGTGTGACCCTGACCCTGATCGCGGCCGTTCTGGCGCTGTCGGCATGCAATATGCCGAATGATACGCCGCAGGCATCGGCACCCGTCACCGATCCCTATGTCTCGACCGCCGGGGGAAATGTCGTCTATCGCGGCGATGTCAATGTGGCGGGCAACCGCCTGCCGGGCGCCGACACCGTGGCCCTCGGCGCCGATTTCGCCGCCGCCGGTGCCACCGTCTATTTCGCTGAAGCCGAAACCTCCCTGTCCGAGGAAGCCCGCACCACCCTGTCGCGTCAGGCGCAATGGCTGGTCCAGAATGCCGGCTTCACTGCCGTGGTCGAGGGGCATGCGGACGAACCCGGAACCCGCGAATTCAATCTGGCGCTGGGGGCGCGGCGGGCGACTTCGGTGCAGGAATATCTGGTCGCCAAGGGGGTCGAGGCCGGCCGCATCCGCACCGTTTCCTTCGGCAAGGAACGCCCGGCGTCGATCTGCGCCTCGGAGGCGAGCTGCTTGGCGCGCAACCGCCGCGCCGTCACCGTCGTCGCCCCGCCCGCGGCGGGCGTCTGATGCGCTCTGCTGTCGCCGTTCTCGGGCTGGTGGCGCTGACCGCCCTGCCCATGCTGGCGCAGGAGGCCATCGTTCTGCCCAATGGCGTGGTGGTGAACGATCCTGCCCTCGCTCAGGGGCTGGAGGCGATCCCCTCCACCGATGAGATCGCGGCCGAGGTGGAAGCCGAAAATGCCGCTGCGCGCCCGCAGGTCGACGCGGCCACGCTGGCCGACATGCAGGCCAACCTGCGCGAGGTTTCGGCTGATCTGCAGGCGCTCAGGGCCCAGCTTCTGGCCTCGGGGGCACAGGGTTTCGTGGCGGCAGGGGGTGATTCGGCCATCGACCGGATGAACGCGATGGAAGCCCAGATCGCCGCCGTGACCGAGAAGACCGAGCAGCTTTCCAACCGGATCAAGCAGGTGGTGGCGGAAGGCACCAACCGCATCGGCGACATTGAGTTCCGCCTGTGCGAGCTGGACGCCAATTGCGATCTGGGTGCGCTGATGACCGCCGATCTGGGCGGGCAGGGGGCCGTGGCCCCGGCGCCGGGCGGTGGTCCGGTGCCGCCGCCGCCCTCTGATGTCAGCGCCGAGACACTGCCGCCCATGGCCGAGCCCGAGACTGTCGCGACGCCCCCCACCGAGGAGGAGGCACGCGAATTCGCCGAGATCCGCGGCCTGGTCGCGGCGCAGGACTGGGCGCCGGCCAAGGCCAAGCTGGACCATCTGGTCACCGCCCATGCCGGCGGCCCGCTGACGGCCGAGGCCCTGTATCTGCAGGGAATCGCGCGTCAGGGGGATGGTCAGTTGAATCAGGCCGCGCAGTCCTATCTGCTGGCCTTTTCCGCCGCCCCGGACGGCCCGCGGGCACCGGCCAGCCTGCTGGCGCTTTCGCAGGCGATGACCGGGCTCGGCGCGCCCGGCGATGCCTGCCCCTATCTGGACGAGTTGACCCGACGCTTCCCCGCCTCGCCCGAAGCGGCCGAGGCCGCACCGCTGGCCGAGACCGCCGCCTGCGCCGAACTGGCCGCTGCGGACGAGGGCGGTGCGAACTGAAATCCCCGATGATGCGGCGCCCGGCGATGTCCGGGCGCGGGCTTTCGCGGCGCTGGATGTGCTGGCGGGCGATGCGCGCGGCCTTGGCATCGCGCTGTCGGGCGGGGGCGATTCCGTCGCGCTGATGCATCTGACCGTCGAATGGGCGGCGGCGCGCGGCTGGGCATTGGCCGCGGCGACGGTGGATCACGGGTTGCGCCCCGAATCGGCTGCTGAGGCGGCGGCGGCGGGGGCTGCGGCGGCCCGGCTCGGTCTTCCGCATCAGGTCCTGCGTTGGCAGGCAGCGGATGCGCCGGGCAACCTAATGGCCAATGCACGGCAGGCGCGGCTGGACCTGCTGGCCGAGTGGGCGCAAAGGCTGGGGCTGGACGCGGTGGCGCTCGGCCACACCCGCGACGATATCGCCGAGACCCTGCTGATGCGACTGGCGCGCGGCGCCGGCATTGATGGGCTGGCCGCCATGGCCGCGCGCCGAACCGATCGCGGCATGATCTGGCTGCGCCCCCTGCTGGGGATCGGGCGGGTGGAGTTGCGCGACTATCTTCGTGGCCTGCGGGTGAGCTGGATCGACGATCCCAGCAATGACAGCGACCGCTTTGAACGGGTGCGCGCGCGGCAGGCCATCGCGGCGCTGGGGCTGGACCCGGCAGCGCTGGCGCAGTCCGCGGCCCATCTCGACAGCGCGCGGGCGGCGCTGAATGCCGCGCTGATGCCGCTGCTGGACAGCGCCAAGGCACGCCATGGCGCGCTGCTGCTGAACCGCGCCGCTTTCGAGGCGGCACCGGTCGAGCAGCAACGGCGGCTGATCGTCGCGGCGGTGCGCTTTGTCACCGGCGCGGGCTATCCGCCGCGCAGGGCCGGGGTCGAACATGCGCTGGCGGCGCTGGCGCGTGGGGCGCGGGTGACGCTGGACGGCGCTGTGCTGGATCCCGGCGCGGCGTTGCTGATCCACCGGGAGGCCGCGGCCGCCGCAAGGGCCGGTCTCGTTGCCGGGATCTGGGACAATCGCTGGCGCATCGGCGGTTTGCAGCGGGGTGATTCGGTCGTGCCGCTGGGGGCGGATGCCCCTGCGGCCGATTGGCGCGGCGCCGGGCTGACCCATCTGGAGGCGCAGGCACTGCCGGCCATCCGGCGCGGCGGTCACCTGATCGTGCCAGCCTTGGCGCCCGCGCAGGGGCTGACGGCGGAACCGTTGCGTGGCATGATGGATTTCCAAGGAATCCTGCTTGGGCATTGAACCCCGCCCCCGAATCCCTATTTTCAGGCCAAACCCTTTCCCGCCGGAGGACCGCCCTTTGGGTAACGCACGCAATATCGCCTTCTGGGTCGTTCTGTTTCTGATGATCCTCGCGCTGTTCAACCTGTTCAGCGACGGTGCCTCGCAGATGAACAGCCGTCAGGTGAGCTATTCGGAATTCATGAGCCAGGTCGACAACGACCAGGTCGCCTCGGCAACGATCGATGGTGAGCAGGTCTATTACAAGACCGCCGACGGCAACCAGTTCACCACCATCCGTCCTCAGGGTGAGGAAATCGCCGACAAGCTGATCGCCAAGAATGTCGATGTGCGGGTCGAGCGCCAGCAGCAATCGGGCTTCATGTCGATCATCGGCGTCTGGCTGCCCTTCATCCTGCTGATCGGGGTGTGGATCTTCTTCATGAACCGCATGCAGGGCGGCGGCAAAGGCGGGGCGATGGGCTTTGGCAAATCGCGCGCCAAGCTTCTGACCGAAAAGCATGGCCGGGTGACCTTCGACGACGTGGCCGGCATCGACGAGGCCAAGGAGGAGCTGGAGGAGATCGTCGAATTCCTTCGTAATCCGCAGAAATTCAGCCGTCTGGGCGGCAAGATCCCGAAAGGCGCGCTGCTGGTCGGCCCGCCCGGCACCGGTAAGACGCTGCTCGCGCGCGCCATCGCCGGCGAGGCGGGCGTGCCCTTCTTCACCATCTCGGGTTCCGATTTCGTGGAAATGTTCGTGGGCGTCGGCGCATCCCGCGTCCGCGACATGTTCGAACAGGCGAAGAAATCCGCCCCCTGCATCGTCTTCATCGACGAGATCGACGCCGTTGGCCGGGCGCGCGGCGTCGGCATCGGTGGCGGCAATGACGAGCGCGAACAGACGCTGAACCAGCTGCTGGTCGAGATGGACGGCTTTGACGCCAATGAAGGCGTCATCATCATCGCCGCCACCAACCGCAAGGACGTGCTGGACCCGGCGCTGCTGCGCCCTGGCCGCTTCGACCGCCAGATTCATGTCCCGAACCCCGACATCAAGGGGCGTGAGAAGATCCTGGGCGTCCACGCCAAGAAGGTGCCGCAGGGCCCTGATGTCGATCTGCGCATCATCGCGCGCGGCACGCCGGGTTTCTCGGGCGCGGATCTGATGAACCTGGTGAACGAGGCCGCGCTGATGGCCGCGCGCATCGGGCGTCGCTTCGTGACCATGGAAGATTTCGAGAATGCCAAGGACAAGGTCATGCTGGGCGTCGAGCGGCGCAGCATGGTCCTGACGCCCGAGCAGAAGGAAAAGACCGCCTATCACGAGGCGGGCCACGCCATCGTGGGCCTGACGCTGGACAAGACCGACCCGGTCTATAAGGCCACGATCATCCCACGCGGTGGCGCGCTCGGCATGGTGGTGTCCCTGCCCGAGATGGACCGGCTGAACTTCCACAAGGACGAGGCCAAGCAGCGCCTGGCCATGACCATGGCGGGCAAGGCAGCCGAAATCATCAAATATGGCGAGGAAGGGGTCTCGAACGGGCCGGCCGGCGATATTCAGCAGGCGTCCGCGCTGGCGCGGGCCATGGTGATGCGCTGGGGCATGTCCGACAAGGTCGGCAATATCGATTATGCCGAGGCGCATGAGGGCTATAACGGCTCGACCGGGGGGTTCTCGGTCTCGGCGGCGACGAAGGAGCTGATCGAGCAGGAGGTCCGCGACCTGATCGAGGAAGGCTATCAGACCGCCCACCGGATCCTGACCGAGAAAGAGGAGGAGTTCGAGCGTCTGGCCCAGGGCCTGCTGGAATTCGAAACCCTCACCGGTGAGGAAATCGGCAAGGTCATCCGCGGCGAGGCGCTGGGTGGCGATGATGATACCCCGTCCTCGGGCATCCCGCAGGTCAGCACCGCGCCGAAGGCCGGGCGTGCGGCCGAAGGGGGCGCGCCGGTGCCGCAATCCTGACCGCCGCCATCCTGTCTTCAACAACAAACCCCGGCCGTTCGGTCGGGGTTTGTCTTAACATAACGGCTTTCGCCGCACTCGTTACAACACCGTAAGAACTGACGCGTATCACAAGACCATAAGCACTGAGGCCAACACGACGAGTGCGAAGCCGAACCCCAGATTGATAACGACGCCAAGCTTATCCATGGCGTTTCCTTTCATCGCGGCAAAATGCCGCTCGTCTTCGAGATGCAGGAAAACGTCCGGTGCGCAGTCGGAGTTCCGTCACGGAACCGTCATCTCCGCGCTGCGGCAAATCTGCCACGCTTCGGGCTTGCGCGATGGCGATCCAGCGGGCAGAAGTGCCGCCATGGCGCATGAAGACATTCAGAACATGGTGGCGCTGCGCGCCCGCATCGACGCATTGGACGCGCAGCTGATCGCGCTTCTGGCCGAACGCAGCAGGCTGATCGACCGCGCCGCCGAGATCAAGGCGCAGGTCGGCCTGCCCGCCCGCATCGATGCTCGGGTCGAGGAAGTGGCCGCGCTGGCGCGGCGCCGCGCCGCCGAATCCGGGCTGGACCCGGATCTGGCCGAAGGGCTGTGGCGGCTGATGATGGAACATTTCATTGCGCAGGAAGAAGCGCAGCTTGGGGGCGGTCATGGTGGCACAGCGGATTGACGGCAAGGCGTTCGCGGCGGGGCTGCGGGCGAAAATCGCCAGCCAGGTGGCGGCGCTGAAGGATGAACACGGCATCACGCCCGGCCTCGCGGTGGTGCTGGTCGGCGACGACCCCGCCAGCCAGGTCTATGTCGCTTCAAAGGGGCGCCAGACGGTCGAGGCGGGGATGAACTCCTATGAGCATCGGCTGCCCGCCGATGCCGGTCAGGCCGAACTGCTCGCCCTGATCGGGCGGCTGAACGCCGATCCGGCGGTGCATGGCATTCTGGTGCAATTACCACTTCCGGCCCATATCGATGAAAATGAGATCATCAACGCCATCGCGGTGAAGAAGGATGTGGACGGGTTTTCCGTCGCCAATGCCGGACGCCTGGCGACCGGGCAGCGCGGCGCCATGGTGCCCTGCACGCCGCTGGGTTGCCTGATGCTGCTGCGCGATCACCTGGGGGATCTGTCGGGCAAGAATGCGGTGGTGATCGGACGGTCGAACATCGTCGGCAAGCCCATGGGGGCCCTGCTGCTGGGCGACAGCGCCACGGTGACGGTCGCGCATTCGCGAACCAAGGATCTGCCCGAGGTGGTGCGCGGCGCCGATATCGTCGTGGCCGCCGTCGGGCGCCCGGAAATGATCAAGGGCGACTGGATCAAGCCCGGCGCGACGGTGATCGATGTCGGCATCAACCGGACCGAGAAGGGGCTGGTCGGCGATGTGGATTACGCATCCGCCGCCGAGGTCGCCGGCGCCATCACCCCGGTGCCAGGTGGGGTCGGCCCGATGACCATCGCCTGCCTGCTGGCCAATACGCTGACCGCCTGCTGCCGGTCGAACGGCTTGCCGGACCCCGAAGGGCTGACCCCGTAGATTTGGCGTCTTTTATGTAAACGACAGTTTGTTGCTACGAGAGGCTGCGGGATGCTTGAGTATTTCCTAGGTTTTCTCGGGTTAGGCCTGACCAGTTTGCAGCGGGCTGATGATCGCAAGCTGCGTGCATTGACCATACTGTCGAACATCGACGCCGCAGTCATTGAGAGTGCGATGATGCTAGATTTCGAGATTGTGCGTCTGCGAGATGTGGCTGTCTCGGCGGGCATAGATCCCGAGGTCGTTATCAACTCTCTTGTCGTGATGCGTGCCCAATGCGAGCAAATCCGGGACATGGCCAATACGAACCGGGCATTGGTAAATGAGAAGGGCGCAAGCGTTGAAGGTATAGGTGCACTGGAACAATGGGCCGGAACCTGCTCGCAGCTTGCCAAGCAGGTTGTTCTCTCTGTGCAGCACATTGAAGACGCTATCGCGCGCCCGCGTTGGTGACCGGCTGCCGACGATCAAGCTTTTGGGTTGATCTTGCCGATCTGCCTCAGAAATCGACGCAAAGCCCCTTTTTCTCGTAATCGCCATAGCGCACGGGTTCCGGCCCGTCGCGGCCGCCGAGTTCGGGTGGCAGGTCCAGCGGCTTGGCGGCCTTGCGGCGCGCCTCTGCCTCGGCGAGGGCGCGTTGGGCCTCGGGTGGCAATTCGCGTGTCTCGGTCATGGCGGGCGGCCTTTCATTGCGTTAACAGGGCAGAATCTAGGGAAAGGTTCCGCTTTGGGCAAGCCAGCAGCACGCAGATCACCGGGAAATGCCGCGCGGCCGGATGCGGCGCGCAAGGGCGCGCTGCGGCTTCTGAACGGGCTGCGCGAGGGGCTGTCGCTGGCCGATCAGCCGGGCGCGCTGGCAAACCTTGCCCCCGCCGACCGGGCGCGGGCGCAGCGGCTGGCGCTGACGGTGCTGCGCAATATCGACCGCGCCGATACGCTGCTGGTCGAACATCTGTCGAAAAAGCCCCGGCCCGAGGTGCTGGATGTGCTGCGCCTCGGCACGGTCGAACTGCTGGAGATGGGCGAGGCCCCGCATGGTGCAGTGAACGCGGCGGTCGGGCTGGTGCAGTCCATGGGGCCGAAGGGGCGCGCCGCCTCGGGCATGGTCAATGCGGTGCTGCGCAAGATCGCCGATCAGCGCGACATCTGGCAGACCCTGCCGCCCGAGGAAATGCCCGACTGGCTGCGCGACCCCATCGCCGCCGCCTGGGGCGAGGACACCGTTCTGGCCATCGAGGCCGCGCATCAGGCCGGCGCGCCAGTCGATTTCAGCGCCAAGCCCGACAGGACCGCGCCGGGCGAGGCGCTGCCGACCGGATCTTACCGGCTGGACGGGCAGGCGCAGATTTCGGCGCTGCCGGGCTATGCCGAGGGGGACTGGTGGGTGCAGGATGCCGCCGCCGCCATGGCCGCGCGCCTGCTGGACCCCCGCCCCGGCGAGGTGATCGTGGACCTGTGCGCCGCACCCGGCGGCAAGACGCTGCAACTGGCCGCTGCCGGCGCAAAGGTCACGGCGGTCGATATTTCCGGCCCCCGGCTGGGTCGGCTGCGCGAGAATCTGGCGCGCTGCGGGCTGAGCGCCGAGGTGATCGAGGCCGATGCGCTGGCATGGACCCCGGCCGAGGCGCCCCATGCCGTTCTGCTGGACGCACCCTGTTCGGCCACCGGCACCATCCGCCGCCATCCCGACCTGCCGCTGATTCGCGACGACAGCGGGATCGAGGGGCTGGCGGCGCTGCAGGCGGCGCTGATCGACCGCGCTCTCGAAATCTTGAAGCCGGGCGGTCGGCTGGTTTTCGCCACCTGCTCGCTGCTGCAGGCCGAGGGCGAGGATCAGCTGGCGGCGGCGCTGCAGCGACATCCCGGCCTGACGGTGATCCGCCCCGATCTTCCGGGCATTCAGCCCGACTGGATCACCGATCGGGGTGGCCTGCGGCTGCGGCCCGATTATTGGCCTGACAAGGGCGGCATGGATGGCTTCTTCATCGCCGGCTTGCAGAAGCCCGAAGCGGCCCGGTAAATTCAGCTCATGACCGATCCTCGCCCCCATGGTTTCACCCAGCGGCCCGAAGCGCGCAGCCTCGGCTCTGCCCTGCGCGGGCAGGAGATGGTGGACGGCGCCTTGCCGCTGACCGGACTGCGGCTGGAAGGCGATCCCTTCGCGCATCGGCTGGCGGATACGGATCACATGGCGGAACTGCATGGCTTCGGCTGGCTGGACGATCTGGCCGCCGTCGGCAACGCCAAGGCGCGTGACCTCGCGCAGGCCCGCGTGCTGGCCTGGCTGGCCGCGCATCCCGCCCCGCCCGAAGACCCTGCAGGCGATCCGGTCTGGCGTGCCGACGTGACCGGCCGGCGGATGCTGCGCTGGATCTTCAATTCCGGCCAGATCCTGCCGGGGCTGGACCGCGCCGGCGCGCAGCCGGTCTTTGACAGCCTCCACGCCCAGCTGGCGCTGCTGGAACGGACCGAGGCCCCGGCCGGCCCGGCGCGGATCGAGGCGCTGAGCGGTCGCGCCATCGCTGCCATGCTGCTGCAAGGGGCCACGGACCGCGCCGGCCCTGCGCTGGAGGCCCTGGCGGCCGAGATGGATGGCAGCATCCGTCAGGGCGTGCTGCGCGGCCGCTGCCCGGAAGCACTGCTGACCTGCCTGTCGCTGCTGGGCTGGGTCAAGGCCACCGCGACCGAGACCGGCCAGCCGCTGCCGCCCGAGATTGACGCGGCCATTGCCGAAATCGTCCCGATCCTGCGGGCGCTGCGCCATGCCGATGGCGGCCTGCCGCGCTTTCACGGCGGTGGGCGCGGGGCGTCGGGGCGTCTGGATCACAGCCTGAAGGCCGCCGAAGGTCCCGGCCTGACCGCGCCGGGCCATGCGATGGGCTTTGCCCGGCTGGCGCGGGCGCGGGCGACGGTGGTGCTGGATGCGGCGTCCCCGCCGGCGGGACCGGGGGCGGCCCATGCCCATGCCTCGACGCTGGCGATTGAATTCACCTCGGCCCGGCACCCGATCGTGGTCAATTGCGGCCCCGGCCGGATGTTCGGGCAGGCCTGGGCACGGGCTGCCCGCGCCACCGCCTGCCACTCGACCCTCAGCCTGACCGGGCTCAGTTCCGCCAAGCTGCTGCCGCCGGATGGGCAGGGGCAGGAGCGGCTGACCCTGCTGCCGCAGAAGGTCTGGGCCGGGCAATGCGATGCGGAGGGCAATCTGCTGCCCGCGGACGCCCCGCCGCCCTCGCCCCGGCTGCCCACGACGATCCTGTCGGGGCACGACGCCTGGCAGGGCACCCACGGGCTGACCCATCTGCGCGAGCTTTACCTGTCCCCTGATGGCGACGAATTCCGGGGCGACGACACGCTGGCGGCGCTGGATATCGCCGGGCAGGGGCGTCTGGACCAGATCCTGACCAACCACCCCGAGGGCATCGGCTTCGACATCCGTTTCCACCTGCATCCCGACATCGACGTCGTGCAGGACGGCGCGGCCGCGCGGCTGATCCTGCCGGGCGGCGAGGAATGGCAGTTCAGCCATGATCTGGTGGCCGAGCTGCGACTGGAGCCGACAGCCTGGCTGGAGCCGGGCCTGCCCGATCCGCGCCCCGGCGTGCAGATCTTGCTCAGCCATCACCTTACAGACCATGCGGTGCAGATTGGCTGGACCTTCAGGCGGGCAGGCGCTAGCTAGGCGCCAACCGAAAGCCGCCACCTGAAGGTTCCCATGCCGCAAGACATCGTCCCGCTGAAACGCGCCCTGATCTCTGTTTCTGACAAGACCGGGCTGATCGAATTCGCACAGGCGCTCGACGCCAGGGGGGTCGAGATCCTGTCGACCGGGGGCACCGCCGGGGCGCTGCGCGACGCGGGCATCGCCGTCAAGGACGTGTCCGAGGTCACCGGCTTCCCCGAGATGATGGACGGTCGCGTGAAGACGCTGCACCCGGTCGTCCATGGCGGTCTGCTGGCGCTGCGCGACGATGCGGGGCATCAGGCCTCGGCCGCCGAGCATGGGATCGGCATGATCGACCTGCTGGTGGTCAACCTCTACCCGTTCGAGGAAACCGTCGCCAAGGGCGGCAGCTATGACGACTGCATCGAGAATATCGACATCGGCGGCCCGGCCATGATCCGCGCGGCGGCGAAGAACCACGCCTTTGTCAGCGTCGTTGTCGATGTGCAGGATTACGCCGAGGTGCTGGCCCAGCTGGACGCAAAGGGCGGCACCGATCTGGCCACCCGCAAGCGGCTGGCGCAGACGGCCTATGCGCGCACGGCGGCCTATGACGCCGCGGTCTCGAACTGGATGGCGGATGCGGTGGAGGTGGAAACCCCGCGGCGCCGTGCCTTCGCGGGCACGCTGGCGCAGGGGCTGCGCTATGGCGAGAACCCGCATCAGCGCGCCGCCTTCTATGTCACTGGCGAGGCGCGTCCCGGCGTCGCCACCGCGCGTCAGTGGCAGGGCAAGGAGCTGTCCTACAACAACATCAACGACACCGACGCGGCCTTCGAGCTGGTGGCCGAATTCGACCCCGCCGAAGGTCCGGCCTGCGCGATCATCAAGCACGCCAATCCGTCCGGCGTCGCCCGCGCCGCCACCGCGGCCGAGGCCTATCGCCGCGCCTTCGACTGCGACCGCACCTCGGCCTTCGGTGGCATCATCGCGCTGAACCAGACGCTCGACGGGGATACCGCCCGCGCCATCACCGAGATCTTCACCGAGGTCGTCATCGCCCCCGACGCCACCGACGAGGCCAAGGCGGTCTTTGCCGAGCGCAAGAACCTGCGCCTGCTGACCACCGGCGGCCTACCCGATCCGGCTGCATTGGGCACCGCCTTCCGACAGGTCGCGGGCGGCTTTCTGGTGCAGTCGCGCGACAATGGCCGTATCGCGCTGCCCGAACTGAAAGTGGTGACGAAGCGCCAGCCGACCGAGGCCGAACTGGCCGATCTGCTGTTCGCATGGCAGGTGGCCAAGCATGTGAAATCCAATGCCATCGTCTATGCCAAGGATCTGGCGACCGTGGGCATCGGCGCCGGCCAGATGAGCCGGATCGATTCCACCCGGATCGGCCACAGCAAGGCGCAGGACATGGCCGAGGCGCTGGCGCTGCCGCTGCCGCTGACGGTGGGGTCGGCGGTGGCCTCGGACGCGTTCTTCCCGTTTGCGGACGGCGTCGAGGCGCTGGCAGATGCGGGTGCAGCGGCGGTGATCCAGCCCGGCGGTTCCATGCGCGACGCCGAGGTGATTGCGGCGGCCGACGCGCGCGGTCTGGCCATGGTCTTCACCGGTCAGCGGCATTTCCGTCACTGATGGCCAAGGACCCGACAAACATGCCCGCCGAGGTCCCCGCCCCGAAGCCCGCGCCGAAGCCGCGCAAGCCACGCGCGAAGAAAGCGCCCGCGCCGCCGCCGGTCAGCCTGCGCGCCATGGCCTGGGTGGCGGGGCTGATCCTGCTGCTGGATCAGGTCAGCAAATATTACGTGGTCCATGTCATGCGGCTGGACCGCCTGCGCGAGATCGAGCTGCTGCCGCCCTGGCTGAACCTGCATATGGCGTGGAATCAGGGGGTGAATTTCGGCCTGCTGTCGTCCTCGCAGGACATCATGCGCTGGGTGCTGATCGCGGTGGCGGTGGCGGTCTGCGTCTGGGTGATCCTGTGGATCCGGCGGGTGCGGCCGGGCTGGTTCGCACAGGCCTCGGCCGGGCTGCTGGTGGGCGGCGCGATCGGCAATGTGATCGACCGCGTCCTTTATGGCGCGGTCGCCGATTTCCTGAACATGTCGCTGCCGATCTGGCGGAACCCCTACAGCTTCAATGTTGCCGATATCGCCATCTTTGCCGGCGCCATCGGCCTGATCCTGCAACCGCCGCAAAGTGCCGACAAGGCCCGTGACCTCGCCACGAAATGACGCTAGAACGGCAACAATGAAAAACGGGGGACCGGTATGCGGGTAATCTGGGCACTGATCGGGACGGCGGCGCTGGCGGCCTGTTCCAGCGATCCCCTTCTGCACAACATCCGCGCCGGTCAAAGCACGCCGGACGAATTTGCCATCGTGCCGACGCGCGCGCTGTCGATGCCGGGCGACCTGAACGTGCTGCCGCCGCCCACGCCGGGCGGCGCGAACATCACCGATCCCAATCCGAAAGGCGATGCCGTGGCGGCGCTTGGCGGCAACCCGGCGCAACTGGCTGCGCAGGGCGTCGGCGCGGCCGATGGCGCGCTCATCAACTATGCCTCGCGGCTGGGCGTGCAGGGCGGCATCCGCCAGCAACTGGCCGTCGAGGATGTCGAGTGGCGCTCGAAGCGGTCGCGCAGGCTGCTGGAAACCGTGGCCCGCAGCGATGTCTATTACCGCGCCTACCAGACCATGACGCTGGACAGCTGGGCCGAAAACGAACGCTGGCGCCGCGCGGGTGCGCAGGTGCCCTCGGCGCCGCCGAAGACCCTGGACTGAGCGGCGCCGCCGCGTTCTCTGGTCACCCGGTCGTGATTTGCGACCGGCGGCCTGGCGTTTCATGTTCCCCACGCTTCCCGTCCCGCGAAAGGACCGCCGATGCGCGCGCTATCTTTGGCAGCCCTGCTGGCCGCCACCCCCGCCCTGGCCGAGATGCCGGAGGGCGTGACCCATTTCACCCTGGACAACGGCATGGAGGCCGTGGTGATCGAGGATCACCGCGCCCCGGTGGTCGTGCAGATGGTCTGGTACAAGGTCGGCTCGGCCGATGAAAAGCCCGGCAAGACCGGGCTGGCCCATTATCTGGAACACCTGATGTTCAAGGGCACTGACAAGCTGGCGCCGGGCGAGCTGTCGAAGACCGTCACCGCCAATGGTGGATCCGACAATGCCTTCACCAGCTATGATTACACCGCCTATTTCCAGCGCATCGCCGCCGACCGCCTGCCCCTGGTGATGGAGATGGAGGCCGACCGGATGCAGAACCTGCGCATCGGCGAGGAAGACTGGCAGGCCGAGCGTCAGGTGGTGCTGGAGGAACGCGCGCAGCGCACCGACAGCGATCCCTCGGCCCTTTTCGGCGAGGAGCGGAGCGCCGCCCAGTATCTGAACCATCCTTACGGCCGCCCGGTGATCGGCTGGCGGGCCGAGATGGAGGGGCTGACGCGTGCCGATGCGCTGGATTGGTATGACAGCAATTATGCGCCGAACAACGCGATTCTGGTCCTCGCAGGGGACGTGACCCCCGAAAAGGCGCGCGAACTGGCCGAGCAGTATTACGGCGGTATCCCCGCCAAGGAAGGCGTTGCCCGCGAGGCGCGGCCGCAGGAACCCCAGCAGCGTGCACCCCGCCGGATGGAGATGACCGACCCGCGGGTGCCGCAGCCCTCGCTGATCCGCACCGTGCTGGTGCCCGAACGCAATCCGGGCGATCAGAAGATGGCCGCGGCGCTGACGGTGCTGGCGGAACTGCTGGGCGGCTCGGCCCAGACCTCGGTTCTGGGGCAGAAGCTGGTGATGACCGGCAAGGCGCTCTATGCCGGGGCGGGCTATGACGGCTTCGCGGTCGATCCGACGAATTTCTATATCTCCATCGCCCCGGTCGAGGGGATGGAACCCGCCGACGCCGAGGCGGCGCTGGATCAGGTGCTGGCCGATTTCCTGAAGGAAGGCCCCGACCCGGCGCAACTGGAACGGGTCAAGACCCAGATCCGCGCTGCGGAGGTTTACGAACAGGACTCGGCCCATGGCCGCGCCTATGAATACGGGCAGGGCCTCGCAACTGGCCTGACCGTCGAGGACGTGAACGACTGGCCCGACGAATTGGCCGCCGTCACCGCCGAAGACGTGATGAAAGCCGCCGATCTCGTCCTGAACAGCACCGCCACCGTGACCGGCTGGCTGCTGCCGCAGAAGGCGGCCGACGCCGGGGCCGAGATCGCGGTGGAATCCACGCCGCCTGTGGCCGCCCCCGTGGGCGCCGATGCGCCCGCCACCGGCGGCCCTGCCGTCGACGCACCCGCCGCCGATATCCCCGCCGCCGCGACCGAGGAGACCGCACAATGAGCTTTCTGCGCCTTTGCACCTTCCTCGCCGCCAGCCTTGTGGCCGTCCCGGCCCTTGCGACCGATATCCAGGAAGTCACCTCACCCGGCGGCATCAAGGCCTGGCTGGTCGAGGATCACAGCATTCCCTTCACCGCGCTGAACCTGGCTTTCCGGGGCGGCGCCAGCCTTGACGCGCCGGGCAAGCGCGGGGCCATCAGCCTTATGACCCACACGCTGGAGGAAGGCGCGGGCGACATGGACGCCACCGCCTATGCCGCTGCCACCGAAGCGCTCGGCGCCAAGATCGGCTTCGATGTGGGCGACGACGCGCTGACGGTGGCGGCGCGGCTGCTCAGCGAAAATCGTGACGAGGGCGCCGATCTGATCGCGGCCGCCCTGACCCAGCCGCGCTTCGACGACGACGCCGTGGCCCGCGTGAAGGGGCAGGTGCAGGCGATCATCCGCGCCGAGGACAGCGACCCCAATGCCATCGCCCAGAAGGCGCTGGCGAAAGCAATCTGGGGGGCGCATCCCTATGGCAGTTCGTTGAACGGCACCCTCGAATCCGTTGCTCCGCTGGGGCGCGAGGATCTGGTCGAGGCGCAGAATCGCGTCATCGCCCGTGACCGGGTGATCGTCGGCGCCGCCGGCGATATCACCCCCGAACAGCTGGGGCTGCTGGTTGACCGTATCCTTGCCAAACTGCCCAAAACCGGCACAGTGCCGCTGCCTCAGGCGGCGCAGTTCGAATCCAAGGGGGGCACCGAGGTGATCGACTGGGACAGCCCGCAAACGGTGATCTCCTTCGCGCAGCCGGGCCTCTCCATGGATGACCCCGACTACTTCGCGGCGTTCGTGGCCGATCATATCCTTGGCGGCGGCGGCTTTTCCTCGCGCCTGATGGCGGAAATCCGCGAAAAGCGCGGGCTGACCTATGGCGTGTCCACAGCGCTTTCGAATGCGGTGAACGGCGCCAGCTGGGTCGGCGGGATGGCAAGCTCGAACGCCTCGGCGGCCGAGGCGACGGATCTGGTCAAGCTGGAATGGGGCCGCATGGCCGAGGGCGTGACCGAAAAGGAACTGACCGACGCCAAGACCTATCTGACCGGCGAATATCCGCTGCGCTGGGATGGCAATTCCAAGATCGCCGGGATTCTGGTGGGGATGCAGCTGATCGGCCTGCCGATCGACTATCCCGACACCCGTAATGCGAAGATCGAGGCGGTGACCGCCGAGGACGTGGCCCGCGTCGCGCGCGAGCGGCTGGATCCCGAGAAGCTGCAATTCGTGCTGGTCGGCCGCCCCGATGGGGTGAAGAAATAACCGCGCCGCCACGGATCAATGCAGATATGCCCGATGAATAAGCGCCGCCCCCTCGGGCGGCGCTTTCTGTTCCGGCAGGGCTGCCCGGTCTTACTTCACCCGAACCGCGCCCGATCCCCCCAGCGCCGCCCCCGCGACGGCGCCCACCGGGCCGGCCACGACCGCCCCGGTCGCGGCGCCGGTAGTGGCGCGGGTCGCGGTGTTCGGCCCGCAGGCCGCGAGGGTCAGGGCGATTCCGCAAAATGCAATGGCAGCAAGTCTCGTCATGGTCTTCTCCTTGCTTGATAAAATGGTCGGGCTGAAGCTGCCCGGCTGACAGGCAAAACGAACTGTTCCGCCATAAGTTTCCGTATCCATCCCAAAAATGCGCAGAATCATTTTCAGACCCGCCGCGACTTGCTAGATATTGTGGGATGAACGAACACAGCCGCCATATGCGCCCGGTTATCCGCCAGCTTGATGATGATGTCGCCAACCGCATCGCGGCGGGAGAGGTGGTCGAACGCCCGGCCTCGGCGGTCAAGGAGCTGGTCGAAAACGCGCTGGATGCCGGGGCGAGGCGCGTCGACGTGACCATCTCGCAAGGCGGGAAGGCGCTGATCCGGGTGGCCGACGATGGCTGTGGCATGAGCGCCGAGGATCTGCCGCTGGCGATGTCGCGGCATGCCACCTCGAAGATCGACGGCACCGACCTGCTGGACATTCACAGCTTCGGCTTCCGGGGCGAGGCGCTGCCCAGCCTTGGCGCGGTGGGGCGGCTGACCATCACCTCGCGCGCGGGCGAAACAGGCGCCGAAATCCGCGTGGCAGGCGGGCGCGCCGATCCGGTGCGCCCGGCGGCCGCCAATCGCGGCACCGTGGTGGAATTGCGCGACCTGTTCTTCGCCACGCCCGCGCGGCTGAAATTCCTGCGCAGCGAGCGCGCCGAAACCCAGGCCGTGGCCGAGGTGGTCCGCAGGCTGGCCATGGCCGAGCCGTCAGTCGGGTTCACGCTGCATGACGATGACCGGCTGCTGTTTCGGGCCGATGCCGAACAGGGCGATCTGTTCGACGCCCTCCACGCCCGGCTGACCAGGGTGATGGGCCACGATTTTATCGACAATGCCGTTCGCATCGACGCCGAACGCGACGGCGTGCGGCTGACCGGCTTCGCGGCGCTGCCGACCTATTCGCGCGGGGCGGCGGTGGCGCAGCATGTCTTTGTCAACAACCGCCCGGTCCGCGACAAACTTCTGACCGGGGCGCTCAGGGCCGGGTATTTCGACGTGCTGCCCGCCGGGCGGCATCCGGCGGCGGTGCTGTTTGTCACCTGCGATCCGCATTTCGTCGATGTGAACGTGCATCCCGCCAAGGCCGAGGTCCGCTTCCGTGCACCGGATGTGGTGCGCGGGCTGGTGGTCTCGGCGCTGCGGCATACGCTGGCGGGGGAATCGCGGCGCGCTTCGGATACGGTGGGCGCGGCGACGCTGGCGGCCTTCCGGGCCGAGCCGCAGGGGGCCGCGCCCGGTGGCGCGCAGCGCTATCAGATGGACTACGCGCGCCCCTCGGCGGGGGCGGTCCGGACCGCATATCAGGCGCTGGCCCCGGCCTTTGACGGGTTCCACGAAGCCCCCTCGGCGCGGGTTGAGGCACCCCCCGAGGAACTGGTGAGTGACGCGCCCCTGGGCGCGGCGCGGGCGCAGATCCACGAGAATTACATCATTGCCCAGACCCAACACGGCATGGTCATCGTCGACCAGCATGCCGCGCATGAGCGGCTGGTTTATGAACGCCTGAAGGCGCAGGCCGAGACGAACGGCATCGCCAGCCAAGCCCTGCTGATCCCCGAGATCGTCGAACTGCCCGAAGGCGACGCCGCCCGTATCCTGGCCGTGGCCGAGGATCTGGCCGCCCTTGGTCTGCATGTCGACGCTTTCGGCGGCGGCGCCGTCGCCGTGCGCGAGGTGCCGGCGCTGCTGGGCCGGGTCGATGCGGCCGCACTGATTCGCGACATCGCCGATGATCTGGCCGATCAGGGGGCAAGCGACCGCCTGCGGGGACGGGTCGATGCGGTGCTGTCCTCGATGGCCTGCCATGGTTCGGTCCGGTCGGGGCGGCGGCTGTCGGCCGAGGAGATGAACGCCCTGCTGCGCGAGATGGAAAGGACGCCCAGGTCGGGTCAGTGCAACCACGGCCGGCCCACCTGGGTCAGCCTGTCCCTGGGCGATATCGAGCGGCTGTTCGGCCGCAAGGATTGACGCGGGGCCACGCAGGCGCGACAAGCATGAGGGGAGACCAGAATGCTTGAAATCACCGCCGACAAGATCGCCTATGTCATCATTCGCGCCCGCGAATATGAAAGCGGCGTGAACGCCTGGGCGCATAGCGGCCACCGCACCGGCCATGGTGTCCGCACCGAGCTGCACGAATTCATCGCCGGCCTGAACGATGATGAGCAGGCGGCGCTGACGGCGGTGATGTGGATCGGCCGCGAAAGCTTCGATGCCGAGGATCTGGACGAGGCCGTGGCCACCGCGCGGGCCGAACGATCCGGCCCGACCGAGGATTACCTGATGGGCGAACCGCGTCTGGCCGACTATCTGGAAGCCGGGATGGATTCGCTCGGGATTTCGCCCGAGGGCGCGGAAGATGATTTGCATCGGCCGGTCTGATCCCGCATGACCCTGCTGTTCACCCATGACGCCGCGGCCCATCACCGGACCCCGCCCGGTCATGGCGAGCAGCCGGGCCGCCACGCCGCGGTCATCGACGCGCTGGCGGGGCTGGCGCTTGACCGGCGCGAGGCGCCTTTGGTCCGCGACGCCGACCTGCGGCTCTGTCTCCCGCAATCCTATCTGGATTTTCTGGCCGAAGCACTGCCGGCCGAAGGGCTGCGGCAACTGGACGAGGATACGTTCCTGTCGTCCGGCAGTCTCGAGGCCGCGCGGCGCGGCGCCGGCGGTGCGGTGGCGGCGGTCGATGCGGTGCTGGACGGGGCGGCCGCGAATGCCTTCGTCGCCATGCGGCCGCCGGGCCATCATGCGCTGACGGACAAGCCGATGGGCTTCTGCCTGTTCGCCAACGCGGCCATCGCAGCGAAACACGCGCTGGATGCGCGGGGGCTGGACCGGGTGGCGGTCTTGGATTTCGATGTCCATCACGGCAACGGCACCCAGGCGCAGTTGTGGGACGAGGCCCGGACGCTGTTCGCCTCCAGCCAGCAATATCCGCATTGGCCGGGCACCGGCGCCGTCGAGGAACGCGGCGCGCATGACAATGTCATAAATGCCCCGCTGCCGCCCGAATCGGATGGCGCCTTCGGGCGCGCCGCCTGGGATGCGATGCTGGGGCGGGTGGCGGCATTCCGGCCGCAGCTGCTGATCCTCTCGGCCGGGTTCGATGCCCATGCCGATGATCCCAAAGGCGAACTTCGCTGGCAGGACGCGGATTTCGCGCTGCTGACGGCGGCAATCTGCGATGTTGCGCGCGATTGTGACGCGGCAGTGGTTTCTTGCCTCGAAGGGGGCTACAACCTTGCGGCACTGGGACGATCGGCCCGGGCGCATGTGGACGCACTGATGAGGGCTGCGGGATGACTGAAATCGCAACCATGTCCTTCGAGGACGCGATGAAAGAGTTGGAATCGGTCGTGTCGCGGCTGGAAAGCGGCAATGCCTCGCTGGAGGATTCCATCAAATTGTATGAACGCGGCGCCGCCCTGCGCGCCCATTGCGAGGCCCGCCTGCGCGAGGCCGAGGAGCGGGTCGAGAAGATCACGCTGGCGCAGGGCCAGCCCACCGGCGTCGCCAAGGCCGAGGGCCTGTGATGCTGCAGACCCGGATGGAGGAGGTGAAGGCGCAGGTCGAAGCCGCACTGGATGCCGCGATGAACGACCTGCCCCAGGGCGAGTTGACCGACGCCATGCGCTACGCCTGCCTCGGCGGCAAGAAGCTGCGGGCCTTTCTGGTGATGGAATCGGCGCGGCTGCATGGCGTGCCGGACAGCGCCGCCCTGCCGGTGGCGATGGCGGTCGAGGCGCTGCATTCCTACAGCCTCGTCCATGACGACCTGCCGGCGATGGATGATGACGACCTGCGGCGGGGCCTGCCGACCGTGCATGTGCAGTGGTCGGAAGCCACCGCCATTCTGGCCGGTGATGCGCTGCAGACGCTGGCCTTCGAACTGATGACCGACCCCGCCATCGGCGATGCCGAGGTGCGCGTCCGTCTGCTCGCGGCCTTCGCCCATGCGGTAGGACCGGCGGGGATGGTTTACGGGCAGATGCTGGACATCATTGCCGAACAGTCCGAAACCCCCCTCGATATCGCCGGGATCACCCGGATGCAGGTCGCCAAGACCGGCGCGCTCATCGCCTTCGCGGCGGTATCGGGCGCGCTGATCGCGGGCACGGAAACCGAGGCGCTGCGGATCTATGCCGCCAAGCTCGGCCTTGCCTTCCAGATCCATGACGACATTCTGGATGTGACCGGCAATCAGGAGACCACCGGAAAGCGCGTCGGCAAGGATGCGGGCGCGGGCAAGGCCACTTTCGTGTCTTTGCTGGGTCTGGACGGCGCCCGCGCGCGCGAGGCCGAACTGATCGAACGCGCCAATGCGGCCCTATCACCTTATGGTGAAAAGGCGGAAAACTTGCGCGAGCTGGCGCGTTTCGTTATCGACCGCCAAAGCTGAACGCCCCGGAAAGGGACGCGCCATGAGCCAAGATCGACCCAAGACCCCCGTTCTCGACCGGGTAAACCTGCCATCCGACCTGAAGGCGCTCAGCGATCGCGAGCTGCGCCAGCTTGCCGATGAACTGCGCGCCGAAACCATCAGCGCGGTTTCCGTCACCGGGGGGCATCTGGGCGCCGGCCTGGGCGTGGTCGAATTGACGGTGGCGCTGCATGCCGTCTTCGACGCGCCGCGCGACAAGATCATCTGGGACGTGGGCCATCAGTGCTATCCCCACAAGATCCTGACCGGCCGGCGCGACCGCATCCGCACCCTGCGCACGGGCGGCGGGCTGTCGGGCTTCACCAAGCGCGCGGAAAGCCCTTATGACGCTTTCGGGGCCGGGCACAGCTCGACGTCGATTTCTGCGGCGGTGGGTTTCGCCATGGCGCGCGAGCTGGGCGGCGATCCGGGTGATGCGATTGCGGTCATCGGCGACGGCGCCATGTCGGCGGGCATGGCCTTCGAGGCGCTGAACAATGCCGGCCATCTGGGCAAGCGGCTGTTCGTGATCCTGAACGACAACGAGATGTCGATCGCACCGCCCACCGGGGCTCTGTCGACCTATCTGACCAAGCTTTACACCGAAGGCCCGTTTCAGGAGTTGAAGGCCATGGCCAAGGGCGCCGTGGGCTTCCTGCCCGAGCCGATCCAGATGGGTGCGCGCCGGGCCAAGGAAATGCTCAAGGGCATGGCCATCGGCGGCACGCTGTTCGAGGAGTTGGGCTTTTCCTATATCGGTCCGGTTGACGGGCATGATCTGGATCAGCTTCTGCCGCTTCTCCGCACGGTCAAAAGCCGCGCCACCGGGCCGGTGCTGATCCATGCGATCACCAGGAAGGGCAAGGGCTATGCCCCCGCCGAGGGGGCGGCCGACCGTGGCCATGCGCGCGGCAAGTTCGATGTGGTCACGGGCGAGCAGGCCAAGGCGAAATCCAACGCGCCCAGCTATACCTCGGTCTTCGCCAGGGCCCTGATCGCCGAGGCCGAGCGCGACGACAAAATCGCCGCCGTCACCGCCGCCATGCCGGACGGCACCGGGCTGAACCTGTTCGCCGAACGCTTCCCGCGCCGGACCTTCGACGTGGGCATTGCCGAACAGCACGCGGTCACCTTCTCGGCCGGGCTGGCGGCGGGGGGGATCAAGCCTTTCTGCGCCATCTATTCGACCTTCCTGCAGCGCGGCTATGACCAGATCGTGCATGACGTTGCGATCCAGCGGCTGCCGGTGCGCTTCGCCATCGACCGCGCCGGTCTGGTGGGCGCGGACGGCGCCACCCATGCGGGTGCCTTCGATGTCGGCTTTCTCGCCAACCTGCCCGGCATGGTGGTGATGGCCGCCGCGGATGAGGCCGAGCTGGTCCATATGGTCGCCACCGCCGCCGCCCATGACAGCGGACCCATCGCCTTCCGCTTCCCGCGGGGCGAGGGCACCGGGGTAGAACTGCCCGAACGGGGCACGCCGCTGGAGATCGGCAAGGGCCGCATGATCGCCGCGGGCAGTCGCGTCGCCATCCTGTCCTTCGGCACCCGCCTGTCCGAGGTGATGGCCGCCCGCGAAGCCCTGATGGCGCGCGGCATTGCCCCCACCGTGGCCGATGCCCGTTTCGCCAAGCCGCTGGACCGCGACCTGATCCTGCGCCTCGCCCGCGGCCACGAAGCGCTGATTACCATCGAGGAGGGCGCCGTCGGTGGCTTCGGTAGCCATGTCGCCCAGCTTCTGGCCGATGAAGGGGTGTTCGACCACGGGCTGAAGTTCCGCTCCATGGTGCTGCCCGACACCTTCATCGACCATGACAGCCCCGCCGCGATGTATGCTGAAGCGGCCATGAACGCCCCCGACATCGAGGCGAAAGTGCTCGAGGTGCTGGGCGTGGCCCAGATTCCGGCCCGCGCCTGAAATGCAACTCTGACCCGGAGCATCTGCGCATGTCCCGCCACAGCTTCGCCGATGCGCATCCCGACGATCCGCATTTCGTGTCCCGCTCCGGCTGGCTCCGGGCGGCGGTGCTGGGGGCGAATGACGGGATCCTGTCGGTGGCGTCCCTGCTGGCCGGCATCGCGGCGTCCGGTGCGGATCGCCACGCGGTGCTGCTTGCCGGGATCGCCGGGCTGTCGGCGGGGGCCTTGTCGATGGCGGCGGGGGAATATGTCTCGGTCTCCAGCCAGTCGGATACCGAACGCGCCGATATTGCGCGCGAGAAACAGGCCCTGCACGAGGACCCCGAGGGCGAGTTGCGCGAATTGGCCGAGGTCTATCAGGAACGCGGGCTCAGCCCCGAAACCGCGCTGCTCGTCGCGCGCGAGATGAGCGCGCATGACGCGCTCGGCGCGCATGTCCGGGACGAACTGGGGCTGTCCGAAGTCCATGCCGCCAACCCGTTGCAGGCGGCTTTCACCTCGGCCCTGACATTCACCACGGCGGGCGCCTTGCCGCTGCTGGGCGCCTGGCTGGCGCCGGCGGGGCAGATCCTGCCGGTGGTGCTGGTGGCGACGGTGCTGGCGCTGGCGGTGCTGGGGGCGGTCGGGGCGCGCACCGGTGGCGCGCCGGCAGGGCGCGCGATGCTGCGTGTCGTGTTCTGGGGCGTCATCGCCATGGCGGTGACGGCCGCAATCGGCAAATTGTTCGGAGTGGCAGTGGGGTAGGGCGATGTTGAAACGGATGAAGATGGTGAAGCAGGCGGTCCTCATGGCGTTGCTGATGGCCGGTCCGGCGGTGGCGACGCAGGAATATATCCTGCCGACGCTGTTCGACGTGCAGGATGTGGCCGCCGATGACGTGCTGAATATCCGCGAAGCCCCCGACGCGAGTTCCGCCATCATCGGCACGCTGGCCCCGGACGCCACCGGAATCGAGGTGGTCGCCACGGACCGCTCCGGCCAATGGGGGCAGGTCAATGCGGGCGAGCGGGCGGGCTGGGTCTCGATGCGGTTTCTTGTCAATCGCACGGATGTCTGGCAGCCGGGTGCGCTGCCTGCCGGCTTTACCTGCGGCGGGACCGAACCTTTCTGGTCGCTGGCCCCGAAGGGTGACGCGTTGGTCTGGTGGACGCCCGATGGCGAAACCGCCTATCGCGGCCTGCACGTGCTGGATACCGGTGTCTTCCGCAGCCCGCGCCGCGCCCTGGTCGCCGGATCGGGCGATCAGGCGCTGACGGCGAGCGTAACCCCGGCCTGGTGTTCGGATGGCATGTCCGAGATGGCCTTCGGGCTGGAGGCCACGGTCATCCTGCAGGGCGCCGCCGGGCCGCAGCTTTATTCCGGTTGCTGCCGCATCGCGCGTTAGGACGCGATCACCGCCAGCAGGGCCACCATCAGCGCCGTCGCGCCCGACCCGATCGCGGCCGAGCGCCAGCTGAACCACTGAGGTTTCGGCGCGGGCTCGGCCCGCTGCCGGGCACGCCAGATGGCGTCCTCGATCAGGCCCGGCATCAGCGGCATGGCGCGCTGCAGGGTGTGGGCGATGCGCCGGCTGTCCTTCAGGAAAGCGCGCGGGCCCAGATTGGCCTTGATGTAATCCTCGACCACCGGGCGCGCGGCCTTCCAGATGTTCAGGTTCGGGTCCAGCGAGCGGGCCACGCCTTCGACCACGACCATGGTGCGTTGCAGCAGGATCAGCTCGGTCCGGGTCTGCATGCCGAAGCGTTCGGTCACCTCGAACAGATAGCCCAGCAGGTTCGCCATGGAGATCTGGCTGGCATCGGCGCCGAAGATCGGCTCGCCCACCGCGCGCAGCGCGCGGGCGAAGGCGGCGGGGTCGCGGTCGCGGGGGACATAGCCCGCCTCGAAATGCACGCGGGCGAGGGCGTCGTAATCGCGTCGGATGAAGCCCATCAGGATCTCGGCATAGACGCGGCGGGTATATTCGTCGATCTCGCCCATGATGCCGAAATCATAGGCGATCACATCGCCATTCGGGGCTACCTTCAGATTGCCCTGATGCATGTCGCCGTGGAAAAACCCGTCGCGCAGCGCATGGGCCAGAAACAGCTGCAGGATGCGTTCGGCCAGCACGGTCGTGTCATGTCCCGCGGCCCGGATCGCCGCGATATCGCCCAGCGAAATCCCTTCCGCCCAATCCGAGGTCAGCACCCGGCGCGATGACAGGCCCCAATGCGGCATCGGCACCTGGATGCCCTTATCGTTGCGCGTATTCTCCGCGAAAAGCGAGGCCGAGGCCGCCTCAAGCCGCAGGTCCAGTTCGCCGTTCACGGTGTCCTGGAAATGCTGAACCACATCCTTGGGCCGCAGGCGGCGGGTGGCGGGCGACAGCGCCTCGATCATATTGGCGCCGAAATGGAAGGCGTCGATGTCGCGGGCGAAGGCCGCACCGATATTGGGGCGCAGCACCTTCACCGCGACCTCCTGCCTGGTATCGGCGCGGCGCGCCCGGTGGACCTGCGCGATCGAGGCCGCCGCCACGGGTTCGGAGAACTCGACGAAGACCTCGTCCAGCGGACGGCCCAGATCAGCCTGGATCATCTGCCTGGCTGTCTCGGTCGGGAAGGGGGGCAGCTTGTCCTGCAGATAGGTCAGCTGGTCGGCCAGTTCGACCCCCACCACATCCGGACGCGTCGACAGAATCTGGCCGAACTTGATATAGGCGGGGCCGAGCGCGGTGATCGCGCGGGTGATCGGCGGCAGCGCAGGATCGCCCTTGTAGCCCAGCCAGCGGAAGGGCCAGCCCAGCACGCGCGCGGCGATGCGGACATTGCGCGGCGCCTGCATGGCATCCAGCGCCACGCGCATCGCGCCCGTGCGCTCGAACGTGGCGCCGGTACGGATCAGGCGCCAGATGTTATGCGGGCCGCGCATGTTACAGCTTCCAGCCCGAATGCAGCGCGGCGATGCCCATCGAGAGGTTGCGATATTGCACCCGTTCAAACCCGGCCTCGCGGATCATCGCGGCGAAGGTTTCCTGATCGGGGAATTTGCGGATCGATTCGACCAGATACTGATAGCTGTCGCGGTCATTGGCGATCAGCTGGCCCATCACCGGGATGACATTGAAGCTGTAGCGGTCGTAAGCCCATTGCATCGCCGGGACCGGCAGCTGCGAAAATTCCAGCACCATCAGCCGGCCGCCGGGGCGCAGCACGCGGAAAGCTTCCGCCAGCGCGTCGGGAATGCGGGTGACGTTGCGGATGCCGAAGCTGATCGTATAGCGATCGAAGCTGTTATCCCTGAAGGGCAGCGCCATCGCATCCCCCGTGACCCAGCCGAGGCGGTCGGCCAGACGGTCGGCCTCGGCGCGCTTGCGGCCTTCGACCAGCATCGATTCGGTCATGTCGCAGACGGTGACCTGCGCTTGCGGCGCGCGGTCCAGAAAGCGGAAGGCGATATCGCCGGTGCCGCCCGCCACGTCCAGCAGGTGCTGGCCGTCCCGCGGGGCCAGCCAGTCCATCATGGCGTTCTTCCAGATCCGGTGGATGCCCACGCTCATCACGTCGTTCATCACGTCATAGCGCGAGGCCACACGCGAAAAGACGCCATGGACCAGGCCGGCCTTTTCGTCCTCGGCCACGGTCTGAAAGCCGAAATGGGTTTCCTTATGGGATGTCATGCTCTTGCCGTTTCAGCTGCTCGGGGCCAGTTAAGGCCTAAGATTGGCCCACACAATGCGACGAAAGACAGCGGAATGCCAGAACTGCCCGAAGTCGAGACCGTCCGGCGTGGCCTGCAGCCGCATCTGGAAGGGCGCCGCATCGCGCGCCTGACGCTGAACCGGGACGGGCTGCGCTGGAAGTTCCCGCCCGATCTGGTGCAGGTCGCCACCGGCGCGACCGTGACCGGGCTGCGCCGGCGGTCGAAATACGTGCTGCTGGATCTGGACCGCGAGGCCGCGATCCTGATCCATCTGGGCATGTCGGGACGGATGCTGATCGAGGGGGCGGGCCTGGGGGATTTCCACCGCGACCCGGCGATCCTGCCGCGCCATGACCATGTGGTGTTCGAAACCGATGCGGGCACCCGGATCACGCTGAACGACGCCCGCCGCTTCGGCATGGTGGATCTGATCCGGGGCAGTTCGCCCTTGCTGGATGTGCTGGGGCCGGAACCGCTGGGCGACGATTTTACCGGCGCCGTGCTGGCCGCCGCCTTCGTCGGGCGCCGGGCGCCGGTCAAGGCGGCGCTGCTGGATCAGGGCGTGGTGGCGGGGCTGGGAAACATCTATGTCTCCGAGGCGCTGCACCGCGCTGGGATCGATCCGCGCCGGGCTGCCGGCCGCATCGGCCGGGCGCGGCTGGATGCACTGGTGTCCCATATCAAGGACGTGCTGACCGAAGCCATCGCGGCGGGCGGGTCCTCCCTGCGCGACCACCGGCAGACGACCGGCGAGCTGGGCTATTTCCAGCACAGTTTTCGCGTCTACGACCGTGAAGGCGCACCGTGTCCGCGCCCCGGCTGCGGGGGCAGCATCCAACGGATCGTCCAATCGGGGCGGTCAAGCTTCTGGTGCCCCCGTTGTCAGCGCTAGCATGAAGGCTGGTTCTTGTGCGGCGGCTTTGTTAGGACATGGCGATCCGCAATCCCGAAGGGGCACCCCATGGCTTACCACACCATTACCGTCGAGATCGACGATTACGTGGCGCTGATCCGGCTGAACCGGCCCGATGCGCTGAATGCGCTGAACTCGGAACTGCTGGGAGAGCTGTCCTCGGCGCTTGTCGATGCTGACGCCAATGACAAGGTGCGCTGTATCGTCATCACCGGCAGCGAAAAGGCCTTCGCGGCGGGCGCCGACATCAAGGAAATGTCCACCAAGACCTTCGTGGACGTCTATAACGAGAATCTTTTCGTGGCGCCGACCGAAACGATTTCCAACATCCGCAAGCCGATCATCGCGGCGGTGTCGGGCTATGCCCTGGGCGGGGGCGCGGAACTGGCCATGGCCTGCGATTTCATCATCTGCGCCGATAATGCCAAGTTCGGCCAACCCGAGATCAACCTGGGCGTCATCCCGGGCATCGGTGGCACCCAGCGCCTGACCCGTTTCGTGGGCAAGTCGAAATCCATGGACATGAACCTGACCGGCCGCTTCATGGATGCCGAGGAGGCCGAACGGTCGGGCCTGGTATCACGCGTGGTCCCGACCGCCAAGCTGATCCCGGAAGCGATGGCGATCGCACGCAAGATCGCGGAAAAATCGCAGGTCGCCGTCAAGGCTGCCAAGGAATGCGTCAACCGCAGCTATGAAACCACCCTGCGCGAGGGGATTCAGTTCGAGCGCCGGTTGTTCCACGCACTGTTTTCGACCGAGGACAAGAAGGAGGGCATGGCCGCCTTCCTGGAAAAGCGCGAACCGCAATTCCGCGATCGCTGATTTCCCTTGGCTTTCCGGCTCGGCGCCTGTATAGCGCCGGGCTACATGCGCGTGGGCCCGCTTAAGGCAAGAATCATGACCGTTCCACGAACGGTGCCATGGGGCTTTTGCGTAACCGATATTTGAAATTCGACGAACACACAGGAAGCATCCATGGCCAATACGCCCCAGTCCAAGAAACGCGCCCGCCAGATCGAGCGTCGCACCGATGTCAACAAAGCCCGCCGCTCGCGCATCCGCACCTTCCTGCGCAAGGTCGAGGAAGCCATCGCCTCGGGCGATGCCGTTGCCGCCAAGGCCGCGCTGCAGGCTGCCGAACCCGAACTGATGCGCGGTGTGACCAAGGGCGTCGTTCACAAGAACACCGCCGCGCGCAAGGTCTCGCGCCTGGCATCGCGCGTGAAAGCAGTCGCCGCGAAGTAATCGGACGGAAGGGTGATTCTGCCCAGGGTAGTGCGGAAACGCGCCAGATGAAGTTGACGTAAGGGCGCATCCGGGATGCGCCCTTTTGCTTTTTGTGACTCCAACTTTCTGAATTTCCAGTAAATTCGAACAAGTCTCTGGATTTGCGACGGGTTTGTGAAAGCGTCCCGGATTCGTTCCAGCGAAGTTTCTGTCAAGCGCGAAGATCGGTTGCGGGGGGGCTTCTGGAAGGGCTAGCTTCATCCCTGCGATTCACGTCGCCTTGGGGGACATCGCGCCCCGGCAGGCCTGCCAGCCCGCCAGAGGGTGCGATCAATCAGACCGTTTCAGCGGTCGGACGCTGCCGATGCGAAGGGCTGCCACCTTTCGCAAACGGAGGTCGAATTTGTCCGGGCCAGACAGGCCGCGCAGCCTTCGCGCTGCGGCGACCTTCTGTTGCCATGCCCAGGGCGCCGTGTCTCGCCCTTGCCGCGGATGCGGTCGGGATCGGGGACAAGACGGACGAGACAAAAAGAATGAAAAACCTATGGGATCGGGCCAGTAACACGCTGCGCGACCGTGTCGGCAGCAATAACCACACGGCTTGGATCGCGCCGCTGGATCTGACCGGAATCGATTCGGGCGAGGCGCAGATCGTGACGCCGACGCGCTTCATCTCGGACTGGGTGCAGCGCCATTATGCCGATGCGATTCGCGATGCCCTGATCGAGGTCGGCGCCCCGATCGCCCGGCTGAACTTCCGCGTGGCTGCCCCCCGTCGCGCCGCCGCGCCGCGCAAGCAGGCCGATGCAGCCTCCGCGACCCCCCTCATCCGCGCAGCCGAACCGGAAATGTCGGCGCCGCTCGACGCCCGCTTCACCTTCGACAATTTCGTCGTCGGCAAGCCGAACGAGTTGGCCCATGCCGCAGCCCGTCGCGTGGCCGAAGGCGGCCCGGTGACCTTCAACCCGCTGTTCCTCTATGGCGGCGTCGGTCTGGGCAAGACCCACCTGATGCATGCCATCGCCGCCGATATCCGCGCCCGCCGCCCCGAGGCCCGCGTGCTGTATCTGTCGGCCGAGCAGTTCATGTATCGCTTCGTGCAGGCACTGCGCGAGCGCACCGTCATGGATTTCAAGGAAATGTTCCGCACCGTCGAGGTGCTGATGGTCGATGACGTGCAGTTCATCGCCGGCAAGGAATCGACGCAGGAGGAATTCTTCCACACCTTCAACGCGCTGGTGGATCAGGGCAAGCAGATCGTGATTTCCGCCGACCGCGCGCCGGGCGAGATCAAGGATCTGGAGGACCGCATCAAGTCGCGCCTGCAATGCGGGCTGGTCGTCGATCTGCACCCGACCGATTACGAACTGCGCCTGGGCATCCTGCAATCCAAGACCGACGCTTTCCGCGCGCAATATGCCGGCCTCTGCATCGAGCCGGGCGTGCTGGAGTTTCTGGCCCACCGCATCACCTCGAATGTGCGGGTGCTGGAAGGGGCGCTGCAGCGCCTGTTTGCCTTCGCCAGCCTCGTCGGACGCAAGATCGACATGGATCTGACGCAGGATTGCCTTGCCGACATCCTGCGCTCGTCCGACCGCAAGCTGTCGATCGAGGATATTCAGCGCAAGGTGGCCGAGCATTACAACATCAAGCTGGCCGATCTGGTCGGTCAGAAGCGCGTGCGCACGATTGCACGGCCCCGGCAGGTGGCGATGTATCTGGCCAAGCAGATGACCACCCGCAGCCTGCCCGAAATCGGCCGCCGCTTCGGCGGGCGCGATCACACCACCATCATGCACGGCGTCCGCAAGATCGAGGAGCTGTGCGCCGAAGATTACGGTATGGCCGAGGACGTTCAGCTGCTGCGCCGCGCCCTCGAGGCATGACAGCCAAGGCTTGATTCCGGCGGCGTTTTTAATGACATTCGGCGAGCCGGCCGCAGGGCCGGTTTCGATGCGCCGGAACGTGCGCAGGACCGAACCGCGCATGACAGGGGACCGACAATGAAATTCTCGATCGAACGGGCCGATCTGGTCAAGGCCGTGGCGCAGGCGCAATCGGTGGTGGAACGCCGCCACACGATCCCGATCCTCGCCAATGTCCAGATCGAGGCCGCGCCCGAAGGTGTCAGCTTCCGCGCGACCGATCTGGACACCGAGGTGGTGGACCGCGCCAATGCCCATGTCGAGCGTCCCGGCGCCACCACCGTCTCGGCGCAGATGCTGAACGAGATCGCGCGCAAACTGCCCGACGGCGCGTTGGTGACCATTGCGGTGGACGGCGCCAACGAACGCCTGACCGTGCAGGCGGGGCGGTCGAATTTTACCCTCGCGACGCTGCCGACCGAGGATTTCCCGGTCATGGCCAATGCCGAATATTCGGCCAATTTCGCCGCCCCCGCGCCGGTGCTGCGCCGGCTGTTCGACAAGTCGAAATTCGCCATCTCGAACGAGGAGACGCGCTATTACCTGAACGGCGTCTATATGCATGTGGCGCAGGGCGAGGACGGACCGGTCCTGCGCTGCGTGGCGACCGACGGCCACCGGCTGGCGCGCATCGACGCCCCTCTGCCGGAGGGCGCCGCCGACATGCCCGGCGTGATCGTGCCCAAGAAGACCGTGGCCGAACTGCGCAAGCTTCTGGACGATGATGAAACGCAGATCGCGGTCTCGGTCAGCGAGACGAAGGTGCGTTTCGCGACGCCGAACATCACCCTGACCTCGAAGGTGATTGACGGCACCTTCCCCGATTACACGCGCGTCATCCCGACCGGCAATGCGCGCAAGCTGGAAGTCGATGCCAAGGATTTCGCCCGCGCGGTGGACCGGGTGGCGACGGTCAGCAGCGAACGCTCGCGCGCGGTGAAGCTGGCGCTGGACATGGACCGGCTGGTGCTGTCGGTGAACGCCCCCGATGCCGGCACCGCGGATGAGGAACTGGCCGTGGCCTACGGCGACGATCCGCTGGAAATCGGCTTCAACGCCAAATATCTGCAGGAAATCGCCGGTCAGGTGGACCGCGAGAATGCCGTCTTCATGTTCAACGGCGCGGGCGATGCGGCGCTGATCCGGGAAGGCAATGACCTGTCGGCGGTCTATGTCGTCATGCCGATGCGCGTGTGACGCTCGGCCGGCTGACGCTGGCGCAATTCCGGTCCTGGCCGCGTCTGGATCTGGATCTGGACGCGCGGCCGGTGGCGCTGCACGGACCGAACGGGTCCGGGAAAACCAACGTTCTGGAAGCGGTGTCGATGCTGTCGCCCGGTCGCGGGATGCGCGGCGCAGCGCCCGCCGATCAGGCCCGCCAGGGGGTGGGGGCCGGCTGGCGCATCCGGGCCGAGATCGGTGGCCACCAGGTCGAGACCTCGGCGCTGCCGGGGGCCAGCCGCGGCGTGATGCTGGACGAGAAGGCGGCGCCGCAAACTGCGCTGGCCTCGCTTCTGCGGGTGATCTGGCTGACGCCCGCGATGGACCGGATCTGGACCGACGCGCCGGAAGGGCGCCGGCGGTTTCTGGATCGCGTGACCCTGTCCTTTCACCCCGACCATGCCGAGGCCGCGCTGACCTATGACAAGGCGATGCGCGAACGCAACCGGCTGCTGAAGGATCAGATCACCGATCCTGGCTGGTATCGTGCGCTGGAATCGCAGATGGCCGAGGCAGGCGCGCGCATCACCCGCAACCGGCTGGACGCGCTGAGTGCGATCACATCGGCGCAGGAGGCGGATAGCGGCTTTCCCGCCGCCCGGCTGACCCTGCTGCCGGGCGAGGGCTTTGCCGATGATCCCAATGCGGAGGACATCGCCGGGCGCCTCGCGGCAATGCGGCCACGCGATCTGGCCGCCGGGCGCAGCCTGACCGGCCCGCACCGCGCCGATCTGGGTGCGGTCTGGGGGCCGCAGGACATGGCGGCGGCGCTGTCCTCGACCGGGGAACAGAAGGCGCTGCTGCTGTCGCTGATCCTCGCCAATGCCCGCGCGCTGGCGGATCAGCCGGTGATGCTGCTGCTGGACGAGGTGGCGGCGCATCTGGACGCGGCCCGGCGCGCGGCGCTGTATGACCAGATCACCGCGCTGCCCGCACAATCCATGCTGACCGGCACCGGGCCAGAGCTGTTCGCCGAATTCGGCCCCCGCGCCCGGCAGATCTCAGTCAGCCGGACGAACGGCGCATCGCAGGCGGATTGAGCGCTGGGATCACAGCAGCCATTCGATCGGCAACAGGTTCAGTGCGTAGACCATGATCCGGCTGCCAGGGCGCAGGCCCGGTTCATACTCGATCACGGCCGTGCTGCCATCGGGTTGCGGGTCGAGCCAGACCATCGCCTCGTCCTGCAATTCGGGCTGATAGCTGCGCGGGATCAGCGCTTCGGTGAACATCAGGGTGCTGTGCCGGGCCATGGTCGGACTGTCGATCAGGAAGCCCATCTCGCAATTCAGCAGGGCCGAGCGCGGGTCGAAATTGAACGAACCGATGAAGACGCGCCGGTCATCGACCACGAAGGTCTTGGCATGCAGCGAGGCCCCGGATGAGCCGATCGGGCCCAGTTCCTCCTTGCCCTGCGGGCGGTCGCCGCTGCGCTTCAGCTCGTACAGATGGGCGCCGGCCTGCAGCAGCTCGCGCCGGTATTTGGTATAACCTGCATGGACCAGCGGGACGTCGGTTGCCTCCCATGAATTGGTGAGGATCCGCAGCTCGACACCCTGCCGGGCGAGGTTGCCGAAATATTTCGTTCCTGCCTTTGCGGGCACGAAATAGGCCGATATCAGGTCCATCCGTGACGCCACCGGCCCCAGAATCTCGACCAGCCGGTTGATCATCAATTGCGTGCGGGGAACATAGTCCATGCCTTTGCGGGGATCGTCGGCGACCACCTGCACATCGGTCCATTCCAGCGCCGGCGCGCCTCCGGCGGCCAGTTGATCGGCGGCAGAGCGGGCATCGGCCAGATAACGCTGGCCGGCCCCCGAGGCGGTCGCCTGCGCCAGCGCGGCATCGAAACCGGTCATGTCGCCGCCGCCGGCGATCACCTGGTCGAGCTTCAGCACCGGTTCGCTGTTCCAGTATTCGTCGAAGATTGCGGCGGTATCGGTGACGACCTTGCCCACACCCAGCACGTCGAGATCCAGATAGGAAGGTTTGTCGCCGACGTCGAAATATTCATCGCCGATATTACGGCCGCCGACGATGGCCGCGGCCCCGTCGACGATGAAGGCCTTGTTGTGCATCCGCCGGTTCATCCGCAGCGGATAGAGCGCATAGCCCAGCATCTTCGGATTGCGAACGGTCGAGGGGTTGAACAGCCGCACCTCGAAATTCGGCTGGGCGTTCATCGCCGCAAGAATGGTGTCCATGCCCGCCACGCCGTTGTCATCCAGCAGCAGCCGCACCCGCACCCCGCGCGCGGCAGCGGCCCGGAGCGCGTCCAGCAGCAGCAGCCCTGACACGTCGTCGTGCCAGATGTAATACATCACGTCCAGCGAGCGCTCGGCATGCTTCGCCAGTGCGATCCGGCTGTGCAGCGCATCGGGGCCCTCGGCCAGCGGCATCACGCCGGACTTGCCGGGATGGGCGGCCTGTGCCTCGACCGCCCGCGGCCCCAGCCTGGTGTCGGGATCAAAGGGGATCGCGGTCTGGATTGCGCGTCCGGCCGTGGCGGGCACCGGGAAGATCCATCGCCCCGCCACCCACAGCACCGCCAGCACCAGAATGATCCACAACAACATCCGCAACCACCGCATCCAATGCCTCAAAACCCCGCAAATGACGGCAGTTTCACGCCGCTTTCGCCGATTGTGCAAGCCGCTGTGCGGGCGATGCGCAAGACTTCGCGCCAAGGCGGCGAAAAGCCACGAAATACGGTGGCTTTGCCGTGACTTTACCCCGCCGAACCCCTATATCTGCTGCAGATATACAGGAACCTTCACGCATGAACGATACCGCCCCGCAGCAAGCTGAATACGGCGCCGATTCCATCAAGGTGCTGAAAGGGCTGGAGGCCGTCCGCAAACGCCCCGGCATGTATATCGGCGACACCGATGATGGCAGCGGTCTGCACCATATGGTTTACGAAGTCGTCGATAACGGCATAGACGAAGCGCTTGCGGGCCACGCCGATTTCGTGCGCGTCAAGATCCACGCCGACAGCAGCGTTTCGGTGCGCGACAACGGTCGCGGCATCCCGGTCGACATGCACCCGACCGAAGGCGTCAGCGCCGCCGAGGTCATCATGACCCAGCTGCATGCGGGCGGCAAATTCGACCAGAACAGCTACAAGGTCTCGGGCGGGTTGCACGGGGTGGGTGTGTCGGTGGTGAATGCGCTCTCCGACTGGCTGGAGCTGCGGATCTGGCGCAATGGCAAGGAATATTACGCCCGCTTCGAAAAGGGCGATACGGTCGAGCACCTGCGCGAGGTGGGCGATGCCCCCGGCGAGAAGGGGACGGAGGTGCGCTTCCTCGCCTCGTCGCGCCAGAGCGAGGAAGGGGGCACCTTCTCGAACCTCGATTACGTGTTCAAGACCCTGGAAAACCGGTTGCGCGAACTGGCTTTCCTGAACAGCGGCGTGCGCATCATCCTGGAGGACGAGCGCCCGGCCGAGCCGCTGCGCACCGAGCTGTTCTATGAAGGCGGCGTGCGTGAATTCGTGAAGTTCATCGACCGCTCGAAAACGCCGCTGATCCCGACGCCCATCTTCATGCAGGGCGAACGCGGCGGCATCGGGGTCGAGGTGGCGATGTGGTGGAATGACAGCTACCACGAGACGGTGCTGCCCTTCACCAACAATATCCCGCAGCGCGACGGAGGCACCCATCTGGCGGGCTTCCGCGGGGCGCTGACGCGCGTGATCACGAAATACGCGCAGGACAGCGGCATTGCCAAGAAGGAAAAGGTCGAATTCACCGGCGACGACGCCCGCGAGGGGCTGACCTGCGTTCTGTCGGTGAAGGTGCCGGACCCGAAATTCTCCAGCCAGACCAAGGACAAGCTGGTCTCGTCCGAGGTGCGTCCGGCGGTCGAGAACCTGGTCGGCGAGAAGCTGTCCGAATGGTTCGAGGAAAATCCCGCCGAGGCAAAGCAGATCGTCGGCAAGATCGTCGAGGCCGCGCTGGCCCGCGAAGCCGCCCGCAAGGCGCGCGAACTGACCCGGCGCAAGACCGCGATGGATATCGCCAGCCTGCCCGGCAAGCTGGCGGATTGTCAGGAAAAGGATCCGGCGCTGTCGGAACTGTTCATCGTCGAGGGTGACTCGGCCGGTGGTTCGGCCAAGCAGGGGCGAAGCCGCAAGAATCAGGCCGTGCTGCCCCTGCGCGGCAAGATCCTGAATGTGGAACGGGCGCGGTTTGACCGGATGCTGTCTTCGGAAACGATCGGCACGCTGATCACCGCGCTGGGGACCGGTATCGGCCGTGACGAATTCAACCTCGACAAACTGCGCTACCACAAGATCATCATCATGACCGATGCCGATGTGGATGGCGCCCATATCCGCACGCTGCTGTTGACCTTCTTCTTCCGCCAGATGCCGGAGCTGATCGAGGCCGGGCATCTCTATATCGCCGAGCCGCCGCTGTATAAGGTTGGGCGCGGGCGCTCCGAAGTCTATCTGAAAAACGAGGCAGCGCTGGAGGATTACCTCATCCAGCAGGGCATCGACGGCGCGGCGCTGCGCCTCGGCTCGGGCGAGACCCTGTCGGGCAATGACCTGATGCGCGTGATCGAGGAAGCCCGTACCGCGCGGCGCATCCTGCGCGCCTATCCGACCCATTATCCGCCGCAAATCACCGAACAGGCGGCGATCGCGGGCGCGCTGATGGGCGGCCGGCTGGAGGACGATGCCGGCGCGGTGGCGGCCGATGTCGCAACGCGTCTGGATCTTGTGGCCGAGGAATATGAACGCGGCTGGAGCGGGCGTCCGACGCAGGACGGGGGCATCCGGCTGTCGCGGATGCTGCGCGGCGTCGAGGAGGGCCGGACGCTGGACGGCGCCATGCTGCGCTCGGCCGAGTCGCGCCGCCTGGGGGCGATGACGGAGAAACTGCAGGACATCTATGCCAAGCCGGCCTTGCTTGTCCGCAAGGACCGTGAAGTGCCGATCTATGGTCCGCTGAGCCTGCTGCAGGCGATTCTGCTGGAAGGTGAAAAGGGGCTGTCGCTGCAGCGCTACAAGGGTCTGGGCGAGATGAACCCGGAACAGCTGTGGGAAACCACGCTGGACCCGCAGGCGCGGACCATGCTGCAGGTCAGGATCGAGGACCTGTCCGATGCCGAAGACATCTTCAGCAAGCTGATGGGCGATCTGGTCGAGCCGCGCCGCGAGTTCATCCAGCAGAATGCGCTGAGCGTCGAAAATCTGGATATCTGATCTCGATTCCACCACCTGAGGACGAAATGCGTGGTAATCCTGCCGCAGTTTGCGGCAGGATTGTCGCGTATTAACGCTCTATCCATAAGTGCAATTGCCCCCCAAAAGGGCACCTCTTATCTTGCGGGGATCAGTTCATCGAGAGTCACCCTCTCTGCTTGTGGAGCCAGCCATGAAGATTAACGCGTTCCTGTTTACCTCTGCCGCCGTTCTCACCGGCTCCGCTGCATTCGCCGGGGGCTATATCGCCCCGGTGGTCCAGGAGGTCGTGCCGGTCGTCGAAGTTGCGCAAGCCCCGCTTTGGGCCGGCGGCTATGTCGGTGGCACCCTGGGCTACGCGTTCCAGGGCGAGGACCGCGTGGGCTATCACGAAACCGCCACCGCCACGAACGCCGAGCGCTTTCTGGGCGACGCGGGCGAGCTGAAGCTGAAAGGCGTGAATGGCGGCATCCGCGCCGGCTATCGCTGGCAGCGCGACGCCTGGGTCTTCGGCCCGGAACTGAGCTTCGATTTCGGCAGTATCGAGGATTCGACCAGTGGCCGGCTGACCCCCGGCGGCTATGTTCCGTTTGAGATGAAGACGGAATCGAAGGTCAAGAATGTCGCCGCGCTGGTGCTGAAAGGCGGCTATCTGGTGAAGCCTGATCTGCTGCTGTTCACCAAGGCTGGCGTCGCCCGTGCGGATATCGAATACCGCGCCAGCTTCGTCGACGATGATGGCGACACCGGCTCGGGCGAGGCGGATTTCAAGAAGACCGGCTATATCGTCGGGGTCGGCCTGGAAAAGCGCGTCTCGGAAAAGCTGTCGGTCAGCGGCGAATATGAATACGCCAATTTCGGCAAGGAAACCCGTGAATTCGGCGCCCTGCACACCGAGGCGACGCCGAAATACCACAATATCAAGATCGGTGTGAACTACCGCTTCTGATCCCGTTTCCGGGTTTTGGGGGCCGCGCGGGCAACTGCGTGGCCCTTTTTCATGCGCGCGGGTGCCGGTCGCGCAGGATCCGCGCATAGTCGCGCAGCAGGGACACGCGCTGGGGGCGAAAGCTTTGCCCAGTCAGCCGGGCGGCGATGATGCGATTGCAGTGAAACATGCGGTAATCCTGCCGTAGCTTGCACCAGCCCAGCAACAGCAGCGCATGTTCGGAATAGGACATGCCCAACGGGCGGATCTCGCGCGTGGACATGCGGTCCTGCAGGTCCAGATAAGTGATGTCGAGCTCGGTCTCGTCCCAGCAGGCCTGACGGATCAGCGCCATGTCGATGGCGGGCAGGGGGCGCTCGCTCCGGGTGGGGAAGCTGCGCAATGTGGCATGGACGGCCTGCTGGGCCTGACGGTCGGGCAGGGTGGCGATGATGCGCGCCAATGCGGTTCGGGCAGCCTCGGTCAGTTCGGGGTCGCCGATGCGGGGCAGCGCCTCGACCGCAAGGCGCAGCGCCTCGATCTCCAGCCGCGAGAAGCTTTGCGGGGGCAGGGCCGGGTCCTCCGTCAGCCGGTAACCGAGGCCCGCCGCGCCGTCGATCAGCGCGCCGCCGGCACGCAGGGTGGCGATATCACGATACAGCTGGCGCGGGCTGACGCCGGTTTCCTCGGCCAGCCGTGCGGCGGTCACCGGGGCCGGCAGGCGGCGCATCGCATCCATCAATCGCATCAGCCGGTCGGTGCGTGCCATGCTGCCACATTCTGTCAGGGTCCCTGGCCCATAACTGACCCATCAATCGACAGGAGTCCATCATGCTGACCTTTTACCATTCACCGAAATCGCGCTCGACCTCGGTCATGGTGCTGCTGCACGAACTGGGCATCACCGATCAGGTCAAGATCGTGCAGGTGACCATTCCGCGCCAGGACGGTTCGGGCGCGCGAGACCCCGCGAACCCCCATCCCGAGGGCAAGGTGCCCTATCTGACCGATGGCACGGACCACGTCCGCGAACGCGGCGCGATCATCCTGTACCTGACCGACCGCTTCCCCGCGGCTGGTCTGGGCCGTTCGGTCGGCCATCCGCAGCGCGGTGAATATCTCTCGTGGCTGTTCTGGTATCAGGGCGTGTTCGAGCCGGTGGCGATTCTCAGCTGGACCGGGCTGACGCATCCGGCCATCACCGCCTCGCTGCGTGATTACGACACCGCCATCCAGCGTCTGGACGAGGTATTGAGCCGCCAGCCCTATCTTCTGGGTTCGGAATTCAGCGCCGCCGATCTGCTGTGTTCCGGCCCCTTCGCCTGGTTCGGCGATCAGATGCCAGCCACGCCTGCGATCCTCGACTGGGTGGCGCGGTGTCAGGGGCGCGAGGCGGTGGCACGCGTGGGCGAGCGCTGATCCTCGGACGCATCCGGGGCCGGCGGGATGCGGGCCATCTGCACCATCAGGATCCCCGCCGCCACGATGCTGGCCCCGACCACGTCCGAGGCGCCGAAGCGCTCGCCCAGAAACAGCGCGGCAATGGTGACGCCGAAGATCGGCGACAGGAAATGGAAAGTTGCCGCGCGCACCGCGCCGATGCGGTTGACCAGCCGAAACCAGATGAACGTCGCTGCCAGTCCGGGTGCCGCGACGGTGTAGAGGAAGGCGAAGACCAGCCGCCAGCTCCAGTCGACAGGCTGGCCCCATTCCAGCACGGCGGCGGGAACGATCAGCGCCGCCATGCCCACGGCCATCTGCAGGCCCACGATCATCAGCATGTTGCGGCTGCCACCGGTGCCGCGCACGACCAGCGTGGCCACCGTCAGTGCGACGACGGCGATTACGCACAGAATGGTGCCGAGAGGGTCCAGCCCGTGTTGCAGCCGGACGCCCATGATGATGGCGACGCCCAACACCCCCAGCACCAGCCCGGCGATGGCCACCGGCCGTAACCTCTCGCCCAGCCAGACCCAACCGAAGAACGCCACCAGAAGCGGCATCATCGAGGCAATGATCGAGGCCGCCGACGCCTCGATCGAGCGCATGGCGACCCAGTTGAGGCCCAGATAGAAGGCGTTCTGCATGATCCCGAAGACGATCAGCACCCGCCACTCCGCACGGGTCAGTCGCCATGTCTGGCCCATGGCCCGCGCGATGGCGATGCCGATCACAGCCGAGAGCGCAAAGCGGATGACAAGGGCGGTCAGGGGCGGCGCGGCGGTCACGATCACACGGGTCGAGGTGAAGGCCGACGACCACATCACCGCGAATGCCAGCCCCATCAGAATGGCCTTGAAATCCATTGCCTCGCCCCTCTGCCGCGAGGGGACCTTAGGCAGGCATTCCGCGCTGCGCCAGACCCGGCGGCAGGATTGTCGCAGAAAAGCCGCTGTCCAGGAAACGGTGATGCGAGAAGTTCTGCCGGTTGGTGTCCTGCCGTGAGGCGATTTGCCCCGCGTGACATCGTGGGTGCCGTCGATTCATATGCCCGCACCGTCATCGGCCCCCATTTTTCGGTCTCGGTTGACGGGGGGTCAGGCGAAAGGTCGAAAGTTGGTTGCGGCAGCGACCCCGCGCCCGCAGGTTTTTCTGGCGGGAACCGAGGCGCGGAGTGTGCGGGCTCCGATCGGTTGCGGCGGAGGATAACGAAGATAGGCCGGACCGCGCTGGCGTGGCCGAATAAGCGTCACGGGAGGGGGGGGAAGCCTTCAGGGCGTCGTCGTTGCGGGTGGACAGCCGATCAAACGGACCCCAAGGCCGACCCGCATGGTTGTGCGGCATGGCCAGGGACAGCGGGCGGCAAAGAAAAAGGCCGCCCCGAAGGACGGCCCCAGATCCTGCGGAAAGCCGATCAGGCGTTCACGCTGTCCTTCAGCGCCTTGGCGACCGTGACCTTGACTTGCTTGTCAGCCGGCTTGGTCATCATTTCCTGGGTCTGCGGGTTGCGGACCTGACGCTCGGGGCGGGCGCGGCAGGCAACTTTGCCGATGCCGGGCAGCGTCACGGCGCCGCCATTCGACACTTCACGGGTCACGACCGAGGCGATCGCATCCAGCGCAGCGGTGGCGGTTTTCTTGTCGCTGCCCATTTCCTCGGCCAGAACGGCGACGAGTTGGGTCTTGGTCATCGGCTTCACGGCTTGAGCCATAAGTCAGTCTCCTCGTTATCCCCTTCGGTTGGGGAATTCAGTCACCGCACGCTGCGGCATCCACCTGCTACACAAGGTTTCGCGCAACATTTCAACCGTTTTTCGCGGGCTTGGCACGTTCTGACGCAGGAAAGCGCCATTTCCGCCGATCCCTGGCGGCATGACGCAGGGTCAACACGTCCTTTGGTTCAAAGAAATGCCGTTTCGCTGAATGAGCGCAGCTTGCGCGAATGAATGCGTTCCAGCGGCATGTCGCGCAATTTTTCCATCGCCCGGACGCCGATCAACAGATGGTTGGCGACCTGCGTGCGGTAGAAATCGGTGGCCATGCCGGGCAGCTTCAGCTCTCCGTGCAGGGGCTTGTCGGACACGCAGAGCAGCGTTCCGTAGGGCACCCGGAAGCGGAAGCCGTTGGCGGCGATGGTGGCGCTTTCCATATCCAGCGCGACGGCGCGCGACAGCGACAGGCGGTGGATCGGGCCGGACTGGTCGCGCAGCTCCCAGTTGCGGTTGTCGATGGTGGCGACGGTGCCGGTGCGCATGATGCGCTTCAGCTCATATCCTTCCAGCTTGGTGACCTCGGCCACGGCCTCCTGCAGGGCCACCTGAACCTCGGCAAGCGCAGGGATCGGCACCCAGACCGGCAGGTCATCGTCCAGCACGTGATCCTCGCGCAGATAGGCATGGGCCAGCACGAAATCGCCCAGGCGCTGGCTGTTGCGCAGGCCGGCGCAATGGCCGACCATCAGCCAGGCATGGGGGCGCAGCACCGCGATATGGTCGGTCGCGGTCTTGGCGTTCGACGGACCCACGCCGATATTGACCAGCGTGATGCCCTGATTGCCGGCGCGTTTCAGGTGATAGGCGGGCATCTGGGGCATCTTCGCCAGCGGCACGATCTCGCCATCAGGGCGGTCGATGATCTGGTTCCCCGGCGCCACGAATTCCGTGTAGCCGGACGCCGGATCGCCGAGCGCGGCGCGGGCGAAGGCCTCGAACTCGTCGACATAGAACTGATAGTTGGTGAACAGGACGAAATTCTGAAAATGCTTCGGGTCGGTCGCCGTGTAATGCGCCAGCCGCGCCAGCGAGTAATCAATCCGCTGCGCCGTGAAGGGCGCCAGATCCTGCTCGCCATTCGGGCCGGGCGTGGCCACGCCGTTCACGATGTCATCATTGACGGTGTTCAGGTCGGGCACGTCGAAGACGTCGCGCAGGCTGAAATCCAGCACGCCTTCCTGCGGCACGTTCAGATCGGTGCGGGTGGCGACGGCGAAATGCACCGGCATCGGCGTCTCGCTGTAGCCGACGGTGATCGGCACGCCGTGGTTGCGCATCAGCAGACCCAGCTGCTCGCGCAGGTAATGTTCGAACAGGTCGGGCCGGGTGATCGTCGCCGTATAGGTGCCCGGCAGCGAGACATGGCCGAAGGACAGCCGCGAATCCGCCGTGGTATGGCTGGTCGTGGCCAGCCGCACCTCGGGGTAGAAGGCGCGATAGCGCGCGCCCGGCTTCTCGCCCCCCAGCGTATGGATGAAACGGTCGGTCAGGAAGCCGCTGGAACGGTCGTAAAGCTCCTTCAGCCGTTCGACCGCCGCGCGGGGATCGGTGAAACTTTCCGGCGCGGCGGGGGCGGGCGTTTCCAGCTGCAATTGTTCGTCGTTCATCGAAAACCTCGTCGTTCCGATGACAGTGCCAGCCGGGCGCGACACTGGCAAGACGGCGCCGAGGTTCCTAAATCATGCGCAAAAGGAGAGTTGCATGCGTTATTCCATCCTTGATCTCGCGCCTGTTCCCGAGGGCAGTTCGGCCCGTGAGGCGATTGCAAGCAGCCTTGCCCTCGCGCAAATGGCCGACGGGCTGGGCTATCACCGCTATTGGCTGGCCGAGCATCACAACATGGTCGGCATCGCCTCGGCGGCGACTTCGGTCCTGATCGGGCATATCGCAGGGGCGACCAAACGGATACGGGTCGGCGCGGGCGGGGTGATGCTGCCCAATCACTCGCCCCTGTCCATCGCCGAACAGTTCGGGACGCTGGCCACCATCCATGGCGACCGCATCGACCTGGGCCTCGGTCGGGCGCCCGGCGGGGACGGCGCGGTATTTCGGGCCCTGCGCAAAACGCCTGACATGGCCGAGAACTTCCCGCAGGATGTGCTGGAGCTGATCTCTTATCTCGATGATCCGAACCCGGCGGCGCCGGTCCAGGCCCATCCGGGGCAGGGCACCTATGTGCCCGTCTGGATGCTGGGGTCGTCGCTGTTCGGCGCGCAACTGGCGGCGATGCTGGGCCTGCCGTATGCCTTCGCCTCGCATTTCGCGCCGACCGCGCTGGATGAGGCGCTGGCCTTCTATCGGGCGCGCTTTCAGCCGGCCGGCCGCCCAGATGCCGAGGATGGCCCGCGCTTCATGCTGGCGATCAACGTGATCGCGGCCGATACCGATGCCGAGGCGCGGCTGCTGCAATCCAGCCAGCAACTGGCCTTCGCTCGGCTGCGCAGCGGCCGGCCCGGCAAGCTGCCCGCCCCCACGCACGACCTGTCTGAAATCACCCCGCCCATGGAACGCATGGTGGGCGAGGCATTGCGGATCAGCGCGGTCGGCAGTCCGGCGACGGTGCGTGCGCAGCTTTCGGACCTGATCCAGCGCTATCAGCCTGACGAGGTGATCCTGACCGGGCAGATCCACGACCCCGAGGCGCGGCGCAAATCCTTCCGCATCGCCGCCGAGGTCATGGAGTCCTTGCAGAAGACCCCGGCTTGACCGGCCGAGCGAGCGGCACGGGGCGCGGCAGATGGGGCGTTCCAAGCGCTTCCATCGCGGCTGCCGGATGACCGGAGATGTCGCGCCGGCAGTGTCGGCGGGGGAGGGGGGCCTTACAACCTCCCGCGCGCGGGCGCCGCGGCGCCCTCCCCGCTACCGCGTGAACGGATGAGTCGCGCTGCCTTTTTCGACGGTAAGGGGCACGCAACTTCCTTGGCACAGGAAGGGCCAATGCCCCCAACTGCCGCCGCCACGAGACGGAATATCGCGCGCTGCCTGTCTGCCGAGACAAGCGACGCCCGCGCTTCTCCGCGCGAGACGTTCTGCCAGTGCAGCGCCCTGTATGAGGCGCCTCCGTCCTGCAGAACATGTCGTCGCGTTATTCGCTGCGACCGTCCGTCCGCTTGACCGCAGCGCCCGTCTGCCTCCATCTTTGCGGCCACGCGATAACTCTCCGGTGCCCCATGCATATGCTGATCTTCGGCCACGGCTACACCGCCGCCGCGTTGACCCCGCAACTGGTCGCGGCGGGCTGGACGGTTTCGGGCACTACCCGCGCCGATGCGGCGCGGGTTGCCGCCGCGGGCGCGCGGCCAATCCTGTGGCCGGGAAACGAAGCGCTTCTGCGTGATGAGATATCGCGCACCGACGCCATCCTGATCGCGGCGGCGCCGGACATTGCGAGCGGTGATCCGGTGCTCGCCGCCTTCTCCGAGGATCTGTTGCGCAGCCGCGCAGGCTGGATCGGATACCTGTCTTCGACCAATGTATATGGCGATCGGGGTGGCGATTGGGTTGACGAAAGCACCCAGCCTCGTCCGACGACCGCGCGCGGCCAGGCGCGCCTTCGGGCCGAGAACGACTGGGTCGAGCTTGCCCGCCGCGCGGATCTGCCGCTGACGATCTTCCGCCTGGCCGGCATCTACGGTCCCGGCCGTGGCCCCTTCACCAAGCTGCGCAACGGCACGGCGCGGCGCATCGTCAAACCCGGCCAAGTCTTCTCGCGCATCCATGTTGATGACATCGCGGGCGCCATCCTCGCCTCTCTCGATCGAACCGCCGCCGATGAAGGCCATCCAGCGGCGACCACACAGATCTATAACCTCTGCGATGACGCGCCGTCCGCGCCAGAGTTAACCATTGAAACTGCCGCGCGCCTTCTGGGGCTGCCCGTCCCGCCGGCCGAGCCATTCGCCCAAGCCGCCATGACCCCCATGGCCCGCAGTTTTTATGCGGAATCGAAGAAGGTGCGGAACGCCCGGCTCAAGCAGGATCTGCGCTACCGCCTTCACTATCCCGATCTGGAAGCGGGTCTGAGGGCAATATTCGCCGCCGAGGAAGGCCCTATCTGATCGCGCCGTCCGCGTTGGCGGCAGTCGGGCCGTGCGGCGAAACCGCAGGTCCCGCGCCTTTATTCCACGTTTCACGGCGATGCCCAAAAGCCAGATCGCAGACCAGACGCCCCATTCAGCGCCATAACGGTGACGGCGCGCAGGCCGTTCGGCGATGGGATGGGAGACAGTCGCTTGCTGCAGCAAAGCATCGGCCTTCGTACAGGGCGCCGGGAAATCAAGCTTTGCAAAAGCCTCAGCCGTTCGACACCGCGACAGCGCTTCGTCGCCTTCGCGGGATCCGTCGCGATCAATGCCCGCAGCGCGCTCCTCACGGATTGCCCGAGACAGCCAGAGCGTCGATCTGATCCAGTTTCGCGGTTGCGCCACCGTCGAGCACGAACGAGATCTTGCCGTTGCTGCGTTGGACTTCGTGAACCGTGCTGTATGTTGGCACGTTGCCCTGTTGGATCAGCTTCTCGCCGCGATAGCTTTCCAGCGAGAAGCTGTAGATCCCTGCCGGCAACCGAGCCCCGTTGGCATCCACCCCGGACCACTCGACAAGTCCTGTCCCCTTGCCGATATCCTCTGCGGATATGCGTCGGCCGTAGCTGTCCTTGGCGACCAGCACCACCCGATCTGCCGTTGGATCGGGCGAGATGTCCATGATCAGCGGGTCTTTCCCGAAGTAGACCGGACCGGTGGTGCGCACCTGCCGGCCAATCCAGTCAGAATAGGTGGAAAGCGAATCCGCACCCAACTGCCCCGACATCTGCTCCAGCAGGTCGTTGGTCTTGACCTGCTGCTCGACTCCCGAGAATGTTGCGAGCTGGACCGCGAATTCTGATCCTTCCATGGGGTTCAGCGGATCCTGGTTTTTGATCTGCGTCGTGAGCATCTTCAGGAACGTCTCGAAGTCACCGCCGGAAAAGCCGCTGCTTTTGGACTGCGGCGGCGCCGTGTTCGCCGCGCCGGTTGCCGATACAGCCGAAGTGGTTACCATTCTATGTTGCCTTCCATGCTGGGTTTCATAGCCGCAGGTCCAGTCGTCCGTGCCCGGCGGGGCGCCGCGTCGGCTGGGTTCGCGTCCGGTCGGCCGCCACCTCCATCGCGCCGTCCTTTGGCGATGCCTCCCACGACTGCCATCCGTCATTGTCTCGCCGATCACGGCCCGAGCCGCCAAAATCCAACGTGGCATCGCCCATGCCTGATTGCGCCAGATCCGCCATGAGCATGTCGGCGTTGCGTCGAAGCAGCGCCAAGGTATCCGGGCGATCGGCGGAAATGGCGATCGTCATCGCGCCGTCCTGTTGGCTGACGGTAAATCGAACGGTGCCGAGCTCCTCAGGCGTCAGAACCAGTTCGGTCTCGCTTTGCGGGGCCGCAGTTCGCGTGATCGCCTCCGCCAACTGGCGGGATGGCTGCATGCCGGATGCGAGAGCAGGCGACAGCCGCTCGCCGAGTGGTGAAGTGGGGTGTAGCCCGCCCCCATCTGTCAACACGATCTCGTCACGCGCTCCCGCACCAATCTGATCGTCCTCCACGGCGGAAATGACGAGCAATTCCGGGGCCGCAACGTTTCCGGTCAGGGTGGCGATGACTGCCGGCGGAGCAGCGTTCTTGGGCCAGTTGCTTGCGTCCGGCGCAACCTCTGCCTTTTCCGTTCTGGAGCGCGTTTCGATGGTTCCAGGAATCGACGGCCCTGTTGGGTGGGCCGGACCCTCTGCGATTAGTTCGCCCGGGGCCATTCGCAGCCCGGTCGTCAGCATGGCGGCGTGAGGCAGAGGGGTATCCGTTTTCGTGCCGGGGATAGAGCGGAGCGTGGTGGAGCCGGTCTCATCGCTGTTCAGAAAATCACCTTCGCCTATGTAGGGTAACGGCGATGCGATCAGTGAAGACGTGGCAAGCGAAGCTGCGGGTTGGGCCGATGCGCCACGGCTTCCGGTGGAGGTGCTCGGCACCTGCAGCAGCTTTTCACCCGCCAGAACTGCAAGCGGTGCGTCGCGAGGCGGCAGAGGAGGGGGCGTCGGAAACGATGGTTGCTCGCTCACCGCCGGCGGCAGGTGAGCGACCGGAAACGTGCGGCTCGACTGGGGCGTCAGATCAGAAGCCTGGGCGCGCCTATCCGGATTGGATATTGCATTTGGGGTTGCCTCGCCGAGACCTGTCGTGCTTGCCGAAATCGGCGGCGGTTCGCTGGCCGCAGGGCCACGGACGTTGGGTCGGCGGTCGGGCGAGGGCGCGTCTTTCAATCTGGTGGGTTGCGAACGATCTTCCGACAGGGCCGAACTGTCGAGGCCAGGTATCTCAGTGGTTGTCGACTTGGTTGTGGGAGTTGCGTCACGACTTTCGTCGATCATACCCCCCGCGCTTTCAGTTGGCGCTACGGCACGCAGGGTGAACCTGGGACTGGTGGCCATAGCAATCGCGCTTTCTTTTGGCGCGGCGGCATACCTTGCGAAGCCAGGATCGAGAGTCATGATTTGCGTTTGGCGGGGACTGGCTGTTTCCAGAACATTGGAGTCGCAGCATTCGACCTCAGTGTCGGGATATTCTGGAATATCGGCGGACGGATCGCTGTTCTCGTCATTGAAATATGCTTCACCTATCGCCACTGGCACCACGACCACGCCTTGCGGCAGCTTGGGTCGCTGAGGGGGGAGTTCAACGAAGGCGACTTCCGCAGGGGACGGGTCCATATTCGAGACGGGAGTGGTGGCGCGAGGCTGATCCTGAACGGCCGGAACCTGAGAAGGCGGTTTGCGAACGTCCATTGACGTCCCGTTTGAGCGTGGCTGTTCGGGAGGTTCGGGTGGCTGTCCAAGGTCATCCTCGGTGCCGGTAACAACGTTGGTGGCCCTGACAGCGGGATCGGCTGTCTCCGCCAGCGCGCTGGTATTTGCTTTCTCGGCTGCCGACACCATCAGCGATGCGAACTCCGCCCCGCGCTTGGCGCTGCCGCCAGATAGAGTGGGGATCGATTCGGCTGTCGGGGCCAAGGGTGCGATTCGGATGTCCATGCGTCCTGCTTAACGGTTCCGGGTTACCAAATATTTACCGCCTCCGCTTAAACATCGAAAATAGATGATTCGGAGAAGTCAATGCGTGTAGATAACATCCCTGCATTTTATCCATCTCATACATTGCCCACGCAGAAGCTCGAGTTGGCTTTTCTGGAGGAGATGATGAAATATATAGTGCCACAAACCTCTGCCGGCGAATTTTCCGGGGGCGTTGGGGAGGAGCAGTTCTCCTCATTTCTCAGCCGCGAATACGCGGTTACGCTTTCCAACCGGCTCAACCTTGGCCTCGAGGCGCCGCGCAATGCATGATATTGAAAAATGTCTGGATATGGCGGCAGAATCTTTGATCGCCGGCGATGCTGACGCGGCACTGAATTATCTGGAGAGGGCTGGAGCAAGGCTGGAGCGTTCGCCGGATGCAACCCGTTCGGGGGTGCGCAAGCGGCTGGCGCGGCTGGAGGGGCTTGCGCGTGCGGCGGCGGACGGGATCGCGGATGCTCGTGCGTTGATCTCAATCGCGGGGGCATCGGCGCGCAATGTCACGACCTATGACCGGCGCGGCGAGCCGAACAAGGTGCGCGTCACACGTCCGACGCTCGGTCGGTTTTAATAAAATGTGCAGCATCAAGATATGGAGCGAATCTGAAAATTAGAGAATTGGTAATGATTGTCCGGTAAAACCGGGCTTGTGTTGAAAGCACCGGAATATCCGTGGTCAGAATGGCCTTAAATGCAACGGCAAATGCCATATTAAGGAGGACAACATGTCCAGCATTCTGACGAACAACGGCGCAATGGTCGCGCTGCAAACCCTGAAAGGGATCAACTCGAGTCTGGCGAAAACGCAGGATCAGATCTCGACCGGCAAGGACATCAACAATGCCAAGGATGACGCGGCTATCTGGGCCATCTCGAAGGTGATGGAATCGGATGTCGGCGGCTTCAAGGCGGTCTCGAAAAGCCTTTCGCTTGCGTCCGGCGCGATTTCGACGGCCACCAAGGCGGCAGAATCCGTCCAGTCGCTGATCACTGAAATCGGGAAAAAGGTCGCCTCGGCGAAGGACGGCAACCTCGATCGCGCGACGCTGCAGGCGGATGTCGTCAAACTGAAGGCACAGATCGAAACCAACGTGAAGGCGTCCCAGTTCAACGGGATCAATCTGGTGAATGGCGACCAGTTTGACGGGGCTTCGACCTTCAAGGCGCTGTCAGCATTGAACCGCGCGCAGGATGGGACCGTAACGGCCGATACGATCGATGTCGACCTGAGCAATACCGACCTGCGGCTTACGGGTGGCACGGTTGCGGCGATGACCGACCTTGCCGCGCTCGATCTGACGGCGGTGACGGACTGGGATGCCGCCCTGGCAACCGTCAACGCGGCGTTCAGTGCGGCAACGGACGCCGCGACGGCCTTCGGTGGGGCCAACAAGCGGATCGAAATCCAGTCGAGCTTCATTTCGCAGCTGAGCGATTCGATGACCTCGGCGGTCGGTGCGCTGGTTGATGCCGATATGGAAGAAGCCTCTGCCCGCCTGCAGGCGCTGCAGACCCAGCAGCAGTTGGGGGTCCAGGCGCTTTCGATTGCCAACCAAGCGCCGAAATCGCTGCTGTCGCTGTTCCGCGGCTGATAACACGGGTCGGGGCGTCGCGCATGCCCCGACCTTCACTTGCATTGACGGGGTGAACGGGTGCTCGAAACTTCCATGGTCCGATCTGCCGGATATGGCTCGCCGCTGGCGAAATCGCCGCGCGAGGTCGAATACGAACTTTTCGCACGCGTCACGCGCGCGCTGCAATCTGCGGGCCCATCGGGCTCGGGACCGAAGGCCGCGCAGGCCATCGTGGACAACAACTATCTTTGGACTGAACTCGCGGCGGATCTGGCCGGCCCGGAAAATGGACTTCCCGAACAGTTGAAGGGCCAGCTTCTGTCCTTGGCGATGTTTTCAATTCGTCACGGCAACCGTGTCCTTGCCGGCCAGGGCGATGTTTCGGCGCTGATCGATATCAATCTCAACATCATGAAAGGCCTGCGGGGCCGGGGTGGCGAATGAGCGGGCTTGTTCTGAAACTGGCGCCGAATGAACGTATCCTCATCAATGGGGTGGTCATTGAAAATGGCGATCGGCGCGCGCGACTCTCGGTGAAGACGCCGCAGGCGAACATCCTGCGACTGCGGGATGCCATTCATCCCGATGACGCCATCACCCCGGTCAGCCGGATTTGCTACGAAGCGCAACTGGTCCTCTCGGGTGACCGCGCCGTCGAAGACGGCCGCAGGATCCTGTTGCGGGGGATCGAGCAGCTTACCCAGGTGTTTGAGGACAGAGACAGTCGCCATCTTCTCGGCGATGCCACGGCGGGGGTGATCGAAAGCAACTTCTATCGCGCCCTGCGTGCTTTGCGCGATCTGCTGCCCCGGGAGGCGCGCCTCCTCGCGGCGAAAGCATGAGTTATCAGGTTTTTACCGGCTCGGGCGGACTGGCAGGTTGGACGCTGCTCAACAAGACGGCGACACGCCAGCGCGATCTGGTCGCCGCCGACGGCGCGGTGGCCACCGCGACGAACAACTTTCGCGCGAAGATCGGTTCGGTGACCTCGGTGGACGATCTGCTCTCGGATCATCGTCTGCTGACGGTCGCATTGCACGCCTTTGGACTGGAAAACGATATCGGCAACCGGGGGTTTATCCGCAAGGTGCTGGAGAGTGACCTTTCGGAAAAGGGCAGTCTCGCGAACAGGTTGTCCAACAAAAGCTACCAGCGGCTGGCCGAGGCGTTTGCGTTCAACAGCGCCGGGCCTCCGCAAACGCAGCAAGCCGGTTTTGCCGACAGGATCACCGCCCAATATGTCGACCGGGAGTTCGAGGCGCGCGTCGGCGAGGGCGACCAGAACCTGCGTCTTGCGCTGAACGCCCGGCGTGAGCTGGCGGCGCTGGCGGCTCGGCCCTCCACCAATGCCACCAAATGGTATGAGGTGCTGGGAAGCAAGCCGTTACGGGCGGTCTTTGCGGGGGCCTTCGGCTTCGGCTCTGCCTATGGCAAGCTGCCCATCGATCGGCAGATGGAGGAATTTGCGAAGGGCGCACGAAAATTGTTGGGGTCGGACGACATGCAACAGTTCACCCTGCCCGAGAAGGTCGAGAAGCTGGTGCGAAGCTTCCTGGCGCGCAGCGCGATCCAGGTCGATGGCGCGACCCGCCGCTATTCCACGGCGCTCAGCCTGCTGTCGGGCGGGTAGGTGGTTGGGGCACGAAATGCGTGCCGGGGCGCCCTTCCTGCGGATCTGGCGATGCGTGAAGGCTGGGTCGTTGCGGGGCGCGGGGTGCCGCAGAATCCGGGAACCTTCCCCTTGCTTCCCGGCGCCGCATCACTATAACCCCGGTCGATTTGCCGACAGTTCAGCGCCCGGGGGCCCGCCATGCCGAAGAGAAACGACATCCAGTCCATCCTCATCATCGGTGCCGGTCCCATCGTCATCGGCCAGGCATGCGAGTTCGACTACTCTGGCGCCCAGGCCTGCAAGGCGCTGCGCGAAGAAGGCTACCGGGTCATCCTGGTCAACTCGAACCCGGCTACGATCATGACCGATCCCGAGATGGCCGATGCAACCTATATCGAGCCGATCACCCCGGAAGTCGTCGAGAAGATCATTGCGGCGGAACGGCCCGACGCCTTGCTGCCCACCATGGGGGGGCAGACGGCGCTGAATACGGCGCTCGCTCTGGCTGACGCGGGGGTGCTGAACAAATACGGTGTCGAGTTGATCGGTGCGCAGCGCGCCGCCATCGAGATGGCCGAGGACCGGAAACTGTTCCGCGAGGCGATGGACCGGATCGGCCTGGAAAATCCGCGCGCGACAATCGTCTCGGCGCCCAAGGATGCCAAGGGCCGCTATGACATCAATGCGGGCGTGGCCCAGGCTCTGGCGGCGCTGGAGGAGATCGGCCTGCCGGCGATCATCCGGCCCGCCTTCACGCTGGGCGGGACCGGGGGCGGCGTTGCTTATAACCGCGACGATTACGAGGCGATTGTCCGCTCTGGCCTGGACGCCTCGCCGGTGGCGCAGGTGCTGATCGATGAAAGCCTGCTCGGCTGGAAAGAATATGAGATGGAGGTCGTGCGCGACCGAAAGGACAATGCGATCATTGTCTGCGCCATCGAAAATATCGACCCGATGGGTGTGCATACCGGCGATTCCATCACCGTCGCCCCGGCGTTGACGCTGACCGATCGTGAGTATCAGCGGATGCGCAACGGCTCGATTGCGGTCCTGCGCGAGATCGGGGTGGAGACCGGCGGCTCCAACGTGCAATGGGCGATCAATCCGGCGGATGGCCGCATGGTGGTGATCGAGATGAACCCGCGCGTCTCGCGCAGTTCGGCGCTGGCGTCGAAGGCCACGGGTTTCCCGATTGCCAAGATCGCCGCCAAGCTGGCCGTGGGCTATACACTGGACGAGCTGGACAATGACATCACCAAGGTGACGCCCGCCAGTTTCGAACCCAGCATCGACTATGTCGTCACCAAGATCCCGCGCTTCGCGTTCGAGAAGTTCCCCGGCAGCAAGCCCGAACTGACCACCGCGATGAAATCGGTGGGCGAGGTCATGGCGATTGGCCGCAGTTTCCACGAATCGCTGCAAAAAGCGCTCGCCTCGATGGAAAACGGGTTGACCGGGCTGGATGACATCGTCATTCCCGGCGCGGCCGAGGAGGGCAAGCCCGCGGTCATCCGCGCGCTGGCGATGCAGACGCCGGACCGCATTCGCGTGATCGCGCAGGCGATGCGCCACGGGCTGAGCGACGAGGATATTCACGCCGTGACTGCCTTCGATCCCTGGTTCCTGGCCCGCATCCGCGAGATCGTGGAGGCCGAGAATCGCGTTCGCGAGAAAGGACTGCCCACCGGCGAGGGGCTGCGGGCGCTGAAAATGATGGGTTTCACCGATGCACGCCTGGCCCAGCTGACCGGCCGCGACGAGGCCGAGATCCGCCGCATCCGCCGCGCCGCCGGTCTGCACCCGGTCTTCAAGCGCATCGACACCTGCGCGGCCGAATTCGAGGCGCAGACGCCTTATATGTATTCGACCTATGAAGCGCCGGCGATGGGCGATGTCGAGAACGAGGCGCGGCCCAGCGACCGCAAGAAGGTTGTCATCCTCGGCGGCGGCCCGAACCGGATCGGGCAGGGGATCGAGTTCGATTACTGCTGCTGCCACGCCTGTTTCGCGCTGACCGATGCCGGCTATGAAACCATCATGGTCAACTGTAACCCGGAGACGGTCAGCACCGATTACGACACCTCCGACCGGCTGTATTTCGAGCCGCTGACCATGGAGCACGTGCTGGAGATCCTTGCGGTCGAACAGGAAAACGGCACCTTGCACGGCGTTATTGTCCAGTTCGGCGGCCAGACGCCGCTGAAGCTCGCCGATGCGCTGGAGGCCGAGGGGATCCCGATCCTCGGCACCTCGCCCGACGCCATCGATCTGGCCGAGGACCGCGAGCGCTTCCAGAAGCTGCTGCACGAGCTGGACCTGAAACAGCCCGTCAACGGCATCGCCCATAGCGCCGAGGAAGCGCGCGAGATCGCCGCCCGCGTCGGCTTCCCGCTGGTGATCCGCCCCTCCTATGTGCTGGGCGGCCGCGCGATGGAGATCGTGCGCGATATGGATCACCTGAATCGCTACATCACCCATGCGGTTGATGTTTCAGGGAAAAACCCCGTGCTGCTCGATAGCTATCTGTCCGGCGCGATCGAGGTCGATGTCGATGCGTTGTCCGATGGCAAGACCGTCCATGTCGCGGGTATCATGGAGCATATCGAAGAAGCCGGCGTCCATTCGGGGGATAGCGCCTGTTCGCTGCCGCCGCACACGCTGGATGCCGAGACGATCGAGGAGCTGAAGCGCCAGACCGTCGCCATGGCGCTGAAACTGGGCGTCGTCGGGCTGATGAATGTGCAATTCGCCATCAAGGACGGGCAGATCTATGTGCTCGAGGTGAACCCGCGCGCCTCGCGGACCGTGCCCTTCGTGGCCAAGGCGACCGACAGCGCCATTGCCTCCATCGCCGCGCGGCTGATGGCGGGCGAGCCGATGTCGAACTTCCCCGCCCGCGCGCCCTATCCGGCGGGTGTCGGCCCCGATCATCCGCTGCCCTTCGCCGATCCGCTGACGCTGGCCGATCCCATCACCCCCTGGTTCTCGGTCAAGGAGGCGGTGCTGCCCTTCGCGCGCTTCCCCGGCGTCGATACGCTTCTCGGGCCCGAGATGCGTTCGACTGGTGAGGTCATGGGCTGGGATCGCAACTTCCCGCGCGCCTTTCTGAAGGCCCAGCTTGGCGCCGGGACCGTCTTGCCCTCGTCGGGTCAGGTGTTCATCTCGATCAAGGACGCCGACAAGACGGCCGAGATGGCTGCGGCCGCCCGCGAACTGGTCGAGATGGGCTTCGGCATCATCGCGACCAGCGGCACGGCCGAGTTCCTGGCCGGGAACGGCGTCGAGGCGCAGCGCGTCAACAAGGTCTATGAGGGTCGTCCGAATATCATCGACCGGCTGAAGAACGACGATATCGCAATGGTCCTCAACACCACCGAAGGCGCGCAGACGATCAACGATTCCCGCGAGATTCGCGCCGTGGCGCTGTATGACAAGATCCCCTATTTTACCACGGCCGCGGGCAGCATTGCGGCGGTGGCAGCGATCAAATCGCGCGATGAGGGAGAGGTCGGGGTGCGAAGCCTGCAGGCCTGACGCCGCCCGGCACGGCGCTGACACAGGTCTGATGTCGGGTGCGGATCTGCGTCGCTGCCAGTCGCGGTGAAAGCAAATGATAAGGCTCGGCTCGCGTTGATGCACGGCCGGCCCTTTGTCTCGTACCCGCACGGCCCTCGCCTCTATCCCGCTCCGCCTGAGTCGGCTGTCGTGACGCGACGTTGCGCGGGGGGCGGCGGCGGTGCGGTCGGACCCCCGGCGAAATGGCCCTCAAGGCGCTTTTCCGCGAATACGCCCCGCATTTCGGCCAAATTTCGCCCCATCGCGCGAGGGTTGGAGTATTGTTTCATATGTGCGACCCGTTGACGCGCGCAGGCGAAAGTGGGAAGCGCAAGCGCAGACAAATGCCCGTTGGCCCTCCTGCGCTTCCGCGCAGGGCGCCGGGACGCCTTCAGAGAGTTATTGGTATGCCTGAAGAAATAAACCCGCTCGCTACGCATTACTTACCATCCTTCATTACCGCGCCCGGACAGGTCGACGGCTTGCTGGTGGGGATCGGGATTTTCCTGCTGGTCGTGGTGTTCCTGCTGGGCGTCGCTTTCCTGTGGCTGCACAGCCTGCCCGAGCGTCTGGCCCATCATGGCCAGAAGCTGCAATTCGAAATCGTCGCGGTATTGTGCCTGCTGGCGCTGTTCACGCATAACAACCTGCTATGGGGCGCGGCCCTGATACTGGCGATGATCGACCTGCCGGACCTGACGACGCCGCTGACGCGCATCTCGGAGGCGCTGGAGCGGATGACCGGCACCCGCGTGCGCGTGCCCGCCGTCGAACCCGCCCCTGTGCCGGACGCGCCTTCCCCCGCGGTCGAGACCCCCGCGCAGCCGGACGCGCAGCCTTCCTCCGCCGAGATTTTCGCGGCCGAAACCGCCCCCGCGAAGGAGCACTGAGCCATGCTTGAAGTTCTTCTGTGTTCGCTGGTCACGATTCTGCCCGATTATCTGTATCGCCGCTATGTGCAGGGCAAGCGCTGGGGCAAGGAAATCACGCTGTTTTCGGTGTGGTACGTGCTGCGCTATGGTATTACCGCCTGCTTCATCCTGACCATTTCGCTGATCACGGTGGTGTTCTACTTCCATCCGTCAACCTCGAACGTGGTCGTCCATTTCCGCACCGTGCCGATCATCCCCGATGCCAGCGGTCGAGTGGTCGAAGTCTACAAGAACACCAGCGACACGGTTCGCGCGGGTGATCCCCTGTTCCGCGTCGACACCTCGCGTCAGGAAGCCCAGGTCGAGATCGAGCGCCGCCGCATCGCCGAAGCCGATGCCGCCATGCTGGTCGCCGCCTCCGACATGGCCGCCTCTGAAGGCAACGTTGCCGAAGCCCGCGCCGGGCTGCGCCAGATCGAGGATGAGCTGGCGACGAAGGAAGGCCTGTCCGGCTCGGCCGTGACGCGCCGCGAGATCGAGACCCTTGAAGTCAGCCGGACCGCCGCCCAGGGCGCGCTTGCAGCGGCCGAGGCGTCGCTCGCCTCGGCCAGGGAACGGCTGCAGACGCTGCTGCCCGCCCAGAAGGCCACAGCCGAAGCCTCCCTGCGCCGGGCCGAGATCGAGATCGAGAACGCCACCGTGCGCGCCGGCGTCGACGGCACAGTCGAACAGTTCACCCTGCGCAAGGGCGACATGGTGAATTCGTTCCTGCGTCCGGCGGGGGTGCTTGTCCCCTCGGATGCCGGTCGGCGTTATGTGCAGGCCGGGTTCGGCCAGATCTCGGCCCCGGTTATCAAGGTCGGCATGATCGGCGAGATTTCCTGCAATACCACACCGTGGAAGGTCATTCCGGTCGTCGTCTCGCAAGAGCAGGATTTCATCGCTGCCGGTCAGGTCAACAGCGGCGAGCGGCTGGTCGATGTCAGCGAGACCAAGCGCGACGGCACCGTTACGGTGAATTTCGAACCGCTTTACCCCGACGGGTTCAAGGACATCGTGCCGGGCAGCCAGTGCATCGCGAACGTGTATTCGAACAATCACGACACCATCGACAACCCGGAAACGGCAGGCCTGACCAAGGTGGCGCTGCACGGCGTGGATGCGCTGGGGCTGGTCCATGCGATGCTGCTGCGGATTCAGGTGGCGATGATGCCTTTCCGCACGCTGGTTTTCTCGGGCGGGCACTGAAACCTCGCCGCCGAAATGCGAATGGCGCGCCCGGCGGCGCGCCATTTTTCATTTCAAGGCCGGGATATCAGTTCTGGAAGGGGTCCGGGGCGTAAGTCACGCCGGTCAGCGACAGGCCCTGCGGCGGGCAGACCGGCCCGCAGGCGGCGCGGTCGCGGGCCTCGCGCGCGGCGCGCACGTGATCAGGGTCCCACGCCCCCGCGCCAACGCGCTCGAGCGTGCCGACGATGCTGCGGACCTGATTGTGCAGGAAGCTGCGGGCGCGCAGGTGAAAGCGGATCTCCTGCCCGGCGGGATAGGGCAGCGCTTCGATGCGGATCTCGTCCAGCGACTTCACCGGCGAGGCCGACTGACACATGGTGCTGCGGAAGGTGGTGAAATCGTGGCGGCCGATCAGATGGGCGGCGCCTGCGCGCATGGCGTCCACATCCAGCGGGCGCAGGACGTGCCAGACGCGGCCGCGATCCGCGACCACGGGCGCGCGGCGGGCGACCAGCCGAAACGTATAGCGACGCTCCAGCGCCGAGAAACGGGCGTGGAAATCGTCGGATGCCCGCACGGCAGCGGTGATGGCGACGGGGGCGGGTTTCAGATGCCAGTTCAGCGCCTCGGACAGTCTGAACGGCTCCCAGTCGCGGATCAGATCGGCGTGGAATACCTGGCCCGCGGCATGGACGCCCGCATCGGTGCGCCCCGCCGCGGCGATCCGGGCGCCGGTTGCAAAGCCCGTGTCCAGCTTTGCCAAGGCGGTTTCGATGGCGCCCTGCACGCTCGGTTGGCCGGATTGGGCCTGCCAGCCGGCGAAGGGCACGCCGTCATATTCGACCCGGAATGCATAGCGCGGCATCAGTCGGTCTTTCGTCCCGCCTTGGCGGTCGCGCGCAGCAGATCGGTCAGGTCGACACCCTTGCGGTCTTCCAGTGCCGGCTGACCGGGATCGGGCATGCGCACGCCTTCGCGCGCCAGCCGGTCGCGCAGGACCTGCAATTCGATGTCGAAATCGGTCCGGCCGCTGTCGATCAGCGCGCGGGTGCGGGCGGCGAAATTGGCTTCCAGATCGGTCAGCAGCGCCTCGTAATCGCCACGCGCGCCGGGGTCCTGCGTTTCGGCATAGAGGTCGGCGAATTTCACCGTCGCGTCGCGCGCGCCCATCAGATAGACGCCCAGATAGCGCCGGGCAGCGGTCACGTCGCCCGGATCCTGCTCGACCCGGCGGAACAGCTCGCGCGCGGTTTCGGCGAACAGGGCGACGCGGGCTTCCAGCCGGCGGTCGCGGGTGCGCCGAATGGCGTCCTGCATTCCGGCCAGATAGGCCTCGCCCTCGGCGATGATGCGGGCCACCCGGTCCTGCTGGAAACTGTCGACCCCCTCCATCCCTTTGTCGCGCATCGGGTCGGGTCCGAAGGCCAGATAGTGCAACAGCGCCCCGGCAAAGCCGATCAGCATGGCCGGGGCCAGGGCGCCGGGTTCGGCGGCACCAATGGCGAGGCCAAGCCCGGTCAGCACGCCGCCGAACAGCTTGCGCGGCCAGGCAGGGCGGCGCGCCACGCGGCGGGCATCATAGACGGCTTCGGCCTGCAGGCCTTCGCGGGTCAGGCGCGACCCCAGCGCCACGATGCCGAAGGCGGCGAGGTTGGCGACCATGCCGACCGGTCCCTGCCAGAACGCGCTGAGCAGGAAGGGGATCGCCGCGATGGTGATCCATTTGGTGCGCGACTCATAGGGGTGGTGCTGATCGGCGCGAGGTTCGGCGCGCGCGGGCTCCCCCGGCGAATAGCGGCCGCGATAGCGTTCAGCCATGCTGCCTCCTCATGCCGCACCGGCCAGCGACGCGTAAAGCGTCAGGCCGATCAGCAGATAGAAGGACAGCCGTTGCATGGCTTTCTGGGACATCGCGGACTCCGGTTTGGACATCAACGAACAGATGGGCCGCGCGCTCCCCGATTGCAACCGGGTCAGAAGCTGCGGGTGCGGCGATCAAAGACCTTCTGGCCCATCATCGAGCCGACCAGATCGACCATCAGCTTCGCCGTGCGGCCGCGATCATCCAGAAACGGGTTCAGCTCGACCAGGTCCAGCGAGGTCACGAGGCCGGATTCGTGCAGGATCTCGCAGACCAGATGCGCCTCGCGGAAGGTGGCGCCGCCGGGGACGGTGGTGCCGACGGCGGGGGCAATGGCGGGGTCGAGGAAATCCACGTCCAGCGAGACATGCAGCATCCCGTTCGCGGCGCGCACGCGGTCGAGAAACTCCATCAGAGGTGCGACGATGCCCCGCTCGTCCAGCACGCGCATGTCGTTGACGGTGATCTCGGTCTCCTCGAGCGCCGCGTGTTCCGCCGGATCGACGCTGCGGATGCCGAACATGCAGATGTTCTCGGCCGGAACCGGCGCCGGGAAATCGGGGAAGGGCGCAAAGCCGTCGCGACCCGCGGCATAGGCCATGGGCGTGCCGTGCAAATTGCCCGAGGTCGTCGTGAGCGGCGTGTGGAAATCGCTGTGGGCGTCCAGCCATATGACGAAAAGCGGCCGCCCCGCGGCCTTCGCATGGGCCGCGACCCCCGCGACGGTGCCAAGCGCAAGGCCATGGTCCCCGCCCATGAAGATCGGCATCCCGTCGGGCATCGCCTGTTCGGCCGCCGAGCTCAACGCGTCGGTCCAGCCGATCATTTCGGGCAGGTGGTGAATGGCGTTGTTGGGATGGGTCACATCCTTCAGCGGCGGCAGGGCGACATCGCCGCGATCCTCGACCGAATGGCCAAGCGTTTCCAGCACGCGTCCAAGCCCTGCGATGCGGTAGGCGGCCGGCCCCATCACGCAACCGGGGACGCGCTGCCCCTCGTCCACCGGGGCGCCGATCAGGATGCAATGCGTCATGGGGTCCTCTGTCTGGTTGCGCGCGGAACATACGACCTGCGCGCTTGTGATGCCAGACCTTGCGTCCTAGCCGAACTTGCCGATCGCCGAAAGGATGAGGGAAACACCCGACAGAAACAGCAGCGCGAGCGCGGCCTTGCGGATGGTCACCGGCGCGACAGGGGGCGGGAAACGCCGCGCGAGCCATGTGCCCAGAACGACCGCCGGGGCCGCACCGGCGGCGCTGATCAGCAATGCCGGGGTGATGCCGCCTGAAGCCGCGACAAGCCCGCTGCGGAGGATCTGCGTCAGGAAAAAGACCGAAACGAGCGTCACTCGCACCGCATTGAGCGTCATCGGCTGGCGGTAAAGGTGCCAGATGACCGGCGGCCCGGTGGTGGCGAAAAGGCCGCCCATCAGGCCACCGATCAACCCCGACAGGAAGAAGGTGAAAGGCGGCGAGCGTGTCTCGCGGCGCGTCGGCCGCGTGGCAAGCTGCGCCGCCGAGCCGGCGATCGCTATGCCGAGCAGAAGTTGCAGCAGCCCGAGCGCGGTGCCCGCCAGCCAGCCGAGCAGGAAGAAGCCCGCGACCAGGCTCGGGAAGGCGCCGAGCAGGATCAGCTTCAGCGCAGGCCTGTCGACATCGCGCCAGCCATGCGCCAACACAAGCACCGAATTGACCAGCACCAGAAGCGAGGTGACCGCCGCCGCCTGCGGCACCGGCATCAGCCCAAGCGCCCCGGTCGCGCCCATCAGGATCAGCCCGAGCGCAAATCCGGTCAGCGTCTGCACCCATGCGGCAAGCGCGGCGATGGCCCAGAAGATCAGGATGCCGGGATCAAATGACATGAAACCACCCGAAAAAGCCTGCGCCGAGGTAAGGGCGCGATCCCCCGGAAGTCCAGACCGAGGATCTGACCTTGGAGTCAGCGGCCGTCAAGAAGGCGGCGGATCGTGACATGGGCATCGCGAAAGATCGGATGCCAGTCCTGGCCCGGCGTCTTTGCCAGCGGGTGCCAGAAAAAATCGAACAGCAATCCGCCCCGGTCTTCGGTCCGGTGCTGCCAGCGGTCGGGCAGCGCCGGGGCCGGGCAGTCGAAGAAATGCCATATCCGGCCTTCCGATCCGATGGGGGCCGTGCCCAGAAGGACCGGCGGCGCCATAACGCGGATGCCGCTTTCCTCAGACAGTTCACGAATTGCGGCCTTGGCGGGCGTTTCATGGCGCTCGATCCCGCCCTTGACGAATTGGCGCCCGGCCAGCGGATGGATAAAAGCCAGCACCAGCCACTGGCCATCCACCCGCCTTGTCACCAGTGGGCAGACCTTTGTCGTGCCTGTCAGGCGCGGGTGCCCTTGAAGCGCTCGGCCCATTCGTCGCGCTCATCGTCGGTGACCTTGGCGAAAAGGTTTTCGGGTACGGTGAAGGCGTGGCCGGGGGGCAGGGCGGTCAGCGCGGCATCCACATCATCGGGCCAATCGGCGCGGCTGTTCATCGCCTCGGTCAGGGCGGCCGAGGTGAAGGGGATGAAGGGTGCCGAGAGGCTGGCATAAAGCGCGATCAGGTTCAGGCCCATGCGAACCTGCATGGCGGCCTTTTCCGGGTCTTCCTTGAAGGTCGACCAAGGCGCCGCCGCCTGCAGATATTCGTTGCCGAGCACCCAGATGGCGCGCAGCTCGGCCGCGGATTTGCGCACCTCCATCCGGTCCATGAAGGTCTGGTAATCGCGGATGCGGGTGGCCAATGCGGCGGCGAGATCGCGTTCGGCCTCGCCCCATTCGCCACCTTCCGGCACCGTCTCGCCGAATTTCGAGCGGCAGAACTTGGTGATCCGGCTGACGAAATTGCCCAGCACATCGGCCAGGTCCTTGTTCACCGATTGCTGGAAATTCTCCCAGGTGAATTCGCTGTCGCCGGATTCGGGGGCGTGCGACAGCAGCCACCAGCGCCAGTAATCGGCGGGCAGCAGCGACAGCGCGTCATCCATGAACACGCCGCGCCCTTGACTGGTCGAGAACTGGCCGCCGTCATAGGTCAGGTAGTTGAAGCTTTTGATGTAATCGACCAGCTTCCAAGGCTCGGCCGAGCCGAGGATCGTGGTCGGGAAGGACAGCGTGTGGAAGGGGACATTATCCTTGCCCATGAACTGGGTATAGGTCACGTCGTCGGCGCCCCGATCCATGCGCCACCAGCGTTCCCAGTCGCCGCCCTTGGCATCGGCCCACTCGGCGGTCGCGCCGATATATTCGATGGGCGCGTCGAACCAGACATAGAAGACCTTGCCCTCCATTCCCGGCCAGGGCTGGTCGCCCTTCTGCACCGGCACGCCCCAGTGCAGATCGCGGGTGATGCCGCGATCCTGCAGGCCGTCACCGTCGAACAGCCATTTCTTCGCGATGGAGGTGGTCAGCACCGGCCAGTCGCTCTTGCTGTCGATCCATGCCGCGATCTGGTCGCGCATGGCGGATTGGCGCAGATACAGGTGCTTGGTCTCGCGCACCTCCAGATTGGTGCTGCCGCTGATGGTACTGTGCGGGTTGATGAGGTCGGTGGGATCCAGCTGCTTGGTGCAGTTTTCGCATTGATCGCCGCGCGCCTTGTCATAGCCGCAATTCGGGCAGGTGCCCTCGATATAGCGATCCGGCAGGAAGCGGCCATCGTCGATGGAATAGACTTGCTTTTCGCTGACTTCGCGGATCAGGCCGGCCTCGTCCAGCTTGCCGGCGAAATGCTGGGTCAGATGCCGGTTCTGCGTGCTGGAAGACCGCCCGTAATGGTCGAAGGAAAGGCCGAAACCCTCGGCCAGCTTCGACTGTTCGGCATGCATCCGGGCGCAATAGACATCGACCGGCTCGCCGGTCTTGGCGGCGGCGAGTTCCGCCGGGGTTCCGTGTTCGTCGGTGGCGCAGATGAACATCACCTCGTGTCCCCGCCCGCGCAGGTAACGCGCATAGAGATCGGCCGGCAACTGGCTGCCGACGAGGTTGCCCAGATGCTTGATCCCATTGATGTAAGGCAGGGCGGAGGTGATGAGGTGGCGTGCCATATGCGTTCCCGGAAATTACCGGCGGTATGTAACCTTTGCGGCCTTGCTTGGAAAGGGTTGTGGCGGTTGGGGGACAGCTGGCGGCGCAGTTGACCGTGAAGGATAGACGCGGCAGACGGATTCCCATATATTTCTTGTATACGACTATGGGGGTTCAGCATGCGCGCTGCTCTTGTCTGGGGGTTGTTGATGCTGACGGTTGGCACCGCCCTCGCCGATAATGCCGATCCCATGGAAACTGCGATTCGGGATCGACTGGCGGCCCAAGGCTATGAAGGGATCGAGATCACCCGCAAGGACGGCCAGTTCCAGGTCCAGGCCCGGCGCGACAAGCTGATCGTGGAAACGGTCTATGACGCCAACTCGGGCGAGGTGATTTCGGAACGCATGCGACAGGCGGATGCGAGCGCGCCCGCCGAGAAATAGCCGCGAAATCCTGCTGGAATCGGGCGCGCAATATGAGCGTTGCGCAAGATTTTCATGTGAAACATGAATTTGAAGAATATCATTGCCGCCGCTATAAGCGCCTATTCCCGTTGTGACAGGTGAGCCCGTGCCCGAACTTCCCCGCTCTGCCGCATTCGATCAGCTTCGCAGGCTGGCGCAGGACCGAATCCTGATCCTTGACGGGGCGATGGGGACGCAGATTCAGGATCTGCGCCTGTCCGAGGATGACTATATCGGCCATGGCGCGGGTTGTGCGTGCCATATCCATTCCGACCATCCGCAGAAGGGCAATAACGACCTTCTGAACCTGACCCGCCCCGACGCGATCGAGGAAATTCACTATCGCTATGCCAAGGCGGGGGCGGATATCGTTGAAACCAATACGTTTTCCTCGACCACCATCGCGCAGGCCGATTACGGGCTGGAAGATAAGGTCTATGATCTGAACGTCCAAGGCGCACGGCTGGCCCGCGCCGCGCTGGATCGGGCGACGGCCGAAGACGGCAAGCCCCGCTTCGTCGCGGGCGCGCTCGGGCCGACGAACCGGACCGCCTCGATCAGCCCAGACGTGAACAATCCGGGCTTCCGGGCGGTGACCTTCGACCAACTGGCGACGGCTTACGCCGAACAGATTCGCGGGCTGATGGACGGCGGCGCCGACCTGATTCTGATCGAGACGATTTTCGACACCCTGAACGCCAAGGCCGCCGTTTTCGCCTGCGAACAGGTCTTTGTCGAAAAGAACCTGCGCCTGCCCGTGATGATCTCGGGCACCATCACCGACCTGTCGGGGCGCACGCTGTCGGGGCAGACGCCCACCGCATTCTGGCACTCGATCCGCCACGCCCAGCCCTTGACCATCGGGCTGAACTGCGCGCTGGGCGCCGAGGCGATGCGCCCCCATCTGGCCGAGATCTCGGACGTGGCCGACACGCTGGTCTGCGCCTATCCCAATGCCGGCCTGCCGAACGAGATGGGGCTTTACGACGAAACCCCCGACCAGATGGCGGCGCAGGTCCGCGATTTCGCCCGTGAAGGGCTGGTCAATATCGTCGGCGGCTGCTGCGGCTCGACCCCCGATCACATCGCCGCCATTGCGCGCGCGGTGGAAGGCATCGTGCCCCGCAAGATCCCCGAGATCACCCCCGCCCTGCGCCTGTCGGGGCTGGAGCCTTTCACCAAGACCCCCGAAATCCCTTTCGTGAACGTCGGCGAGCGCACCAACGTCACCGGCAGCGCCCGCTTCCGCAAGCTCATCACCGCCGGCGATTACGCGGCGGCGCTGGATGTGGCCCGCGATCAGGTCGAAAACGGCGCCCAGATCATCGACATCAACATGGATGAGGGGCTGATCGACAGCCGGCAGGTGATGGTCGATTACCTGAACCTGATCGCGTCCGAACCCGATATCGCCCGCGTCCCGATCATGGTCGACAGCTCGAAATGGGAGGTGATCGAGGCCGGGCTGAAATGCATTCAGGGCAAGCCGATCGTGAACTCGATCAGCCTGAAGGAAGGCGAGGAAGCCTTCCTGCACCATGCCCGGCTGTGCCGCGCTTACGGTGCGGCGGTGGTGGTGATGGCCTTCGACGAGGTCGGGCAGGCCGATACCGAGAACCGCAAGGTCGAGATCTGCGCCCGCGCCTATGATCTGCTGACGCAGGAGGTGGGCTTCCCGCCCGAGGATATCATCTTCGATCCGAACGTCTTCGCCGTGGCGACCGGGATCGAGGAACACGACAATTACGGCGTCGATTTCATCAACGCCACCCGCCGCATCGTGCAGACCCTGCCGCATGTCCATATCTCAGGCGGGGTCTCGAACCTCAGCTTCAGCTTCCGTGGCAACGAACCGGTGCGCGAGGCGATGCATGCGGTGTTCCTCTATCACGCCATTCAGGCCGGGATGGACATGGGCATCGTCAATGCCGGGCAATTGGCGGTTTACGACCAGATCGACCCGGACCTGCGCGAGGCCTGCGAGGACGTGGTCCTGAACCGCCGCGCCGATTCGACCGAGCGGATGCTGGAAATCGCCGAACGCTATCGCGGCGAGGGCGGGACCAAGGCGCGCGAGAAGGACATGTCCTGGCGCGAATTGCCGGTCGATCAGCGGCTGGCCCATGCGCTGGTGAACGGCATCACCGAATTCATCGAGGAAGACACCGAACTTGCCCGGCAGGCGGCCGAACGCCCGTTGCATGTCATCGAAGGCCCGCTGATGTCGGGCATGAACGTGGTCGGCGACCTGTTCGGGGCGGGCAAGATGTTCCTGCCCCAGGTGGTGAAATCGGCCCGCGTGATGAAACAGGCCGTGGCCTATCTGCTGCCCTATATGGAGGAGGAGAAGGCCGCTTCGGGCGAAGCCAATACCAATGGCAAGATCCTGATGGCGACGGTGAAGGGCGATGTGCACGATATCGGCAAGAACATCGTCGGCGTCGTGCTGGCCTGCAACAATTACGAGATCATCGACCTCGGCGTGATGGTCCCGGCGGCGAAGATCCTGGAGGTCGCGAAGGCCGAGGGCGTCGATATCATCGGGCTTTCGGGGCTGATTACCCCCTCGCTGGACGAGATGGTCCATGTCGCCGCCGAGATGGAGCGCGAGGGTTTTGATATCCCGCTGCTGATCGGCGGCGCGACCACCAGCCGCGTGCATACGGCGGTGAAGATCAATCCGCGCTATCACAAGGGCCAGACGGTCTATGTCACCGATGCCAGCCGGGCGGTCGGCGTCGTCTCGCAGCTTCTGTCGGACCAGAAGGCCGAATATGCGGCCAATGTCCGGGCCGAATATGTCGATGTGGCCGAGAAATATAATCGCGGCGACAAGGACAAGCCGCGCCTGTCCCTGCAGGCGGCGCGCGACAATGCCGTCGCCGTCGATTTCGCCGCATGGCAGGCGACCACGCCGAAATTCTTCGGCCCGCGCGTGATCGAGGATTTCGATCTGGCCGAGATCGCCCGCTATATCGACTGGACCCCCTTCTTCCAGACCTGGGAGATGAAGGGCGTCTATCCGCGCATCCTCGACGATCAAAAGCAGGGCGAGGCGGCGCGCGCGCTTTTCGCCGATGCGCAGGCCATGCTGGCGCGGATCATCGCCGAAAACTGGTTCCAGCCGCGCGCGGTGATCGGCTTCTGGCCGGCGAACCGGGCGGGCGACGATATCCGCCTGTTCACCGATGAAAGCCGGGCCGAGGCGCTTGCCACCTTCCACACCCTGCGCCAGCAGGTCGAGAAGCGCGAGGGGCGCCCGAATGTGGCGCTGTCGGATTTCGTCGCGCCGGCGGGGCAGCCCGATTATGTCGGCGGCTTCGTGGTTACCTCGGGCCCGCAGGATCACGAGATCGCCGCCCGCTTCAAGGCCGAGGGCGACGATTATTCCGCGATCATGGTTCAGGCCCTGTCTGACCGCTTCGCCGAGGCTTTGGCCGAACTGGTCCATGAACGCGTGCGCCGCGATCACTGGGGCTATGCGCCGGATGAGGCGTTGTCGAATGCAGAACTGGTCGCCGAAGGCTATGACGGCATCCGCCCGGCGCCCGGCTATCCGGCGCAGCCCGACCATACCGAGAAGCGGACCCTGTTCGACCTTCTGAACGCCACCGAAGCCACCGGGGTGGAACTGACGGAATCCATGGCCATGTGGCCGGGATCGTCCGTGTCCGGCATCTATATCGGCCACCCCGATGCCTATTATTTCGGCGTCGCCAAGGTCGAGGCCGATCAGGTCGCCGATTACGCCGCCCGCAAAGGCATGGATCTGGCCGAGGCCGAGCGCTGGCTGGCGCCGATCCTGAACTATGTTCCGGGGCAGGCGGTGGCAGCGGAATAGGCCGGACGTGACCTGGTGCGGCATTCCGGCCTGCGGGATTTGGGGGCAGGACGGATGGATGCGGACCGGGGTATCGCGGTTTGGCGTCTGGCTGGCGGCTCAGCCAGCAGCAGCGCAGGACCGGAACAGCATAATTGCCCGAGGTCGCGCGGGGCTGGCGCCTCGGTGATGTGGATTTCATGAACGGCATCAACGGTTCTGACGAGCTGATCCGGCAATCCGAGGGCGGGGCAGCGATCTCGGTCCGGGTCATCTGGGCCGTCAGCGGTGGTTCGCGACTGGGCTTCTTTGGCCGCGCAGGCCGGCGTGACCGCGTTGGTCCTGCATGAAATCACCGAGCGCTGCGCGTCCTCCGGCTATACCGTCTGTCGCATCAAGGGGACCGGGGCGGACGGCCTCGGGCGGCTGACGAACCAGTTGCTGCTATCGGCTTATGGCGGCCCTTCCGATGTGCAGATCCTGTTCGGAAATAGCCGCCTTTATGGGGTGCAACCGGCCTATGAGGCGACCTTCAGCGAAGGATTCTTTCCGGGCCGGCCCCGCAAGCTGGCAATGCTGAGCGATTGGCAGGGGCGATTGGCGCAGGCGTTGCTTAAGCCCGCCGATCCGATCCCGATTGCGGGGCGGTACCGGATTCAGACGAATGGCGGCCCGAATTGCAGAATATTGCCATCGTCACGCCCGGCGCGCTGCTGGCCGCGAATCTGCTGGATCAGGTTTATCCCTGAACGCCAAAGAGGACGGGCCGCAGCGCGATGCTGCGGCCCGAATCCCGGTGAATGCCTAGCGCAGCGCTCAGACGGGGGCGGCCGCGGTGGTGGGCACATATTTCGGGGTGCCCCCTTCCATGATCCGCTTGCCTTCGGCGCGGCACAGATTATCCGCGGTCTCGGTGTCCATCTTTTCCGGCCGCTTGATCGAGCGGTCCCAGGTCACCTGTTCATGGGTGTAGATCTGACAGATCACCGGACCCATGGCCGAGTCGGCGATGACCGGGGTGGTTTCGTAATCCTTCGGGCTGATCGAGCAGGCGGACAGTGTTGCGATGGCGACGACAGCGAGGGCGGGCTTCAAGTACATTTTACTCGTTCCTGTGTTCGAATGGGACCGCGAATCGCGATCGGCGTGAAGCCCATGATATGAATGAACAAACCCCCCCGCAAATGCTGTTTATGCGGTATCTGGGATGTGGGTTTCGCCGGCTTGGAACCCCGCCTCGGCCATCAGCGCATCGCTGCGGGTCTCGATCGCGTCGCGCAGGCGGGTGATGAAGGCGTCGCGGCTCTCGCCCGGTTCGGCCTGCATGGGGGGCAGGAATTCGATCACCGCGCGGCCGCTGGCGATGGGCATGCCGCCCTTCGGCCAGAACAGCCCGCAATTGACCGCGACGGGCCAGACCGGCAGGCCGGTTTCGGCATGCAGCGTGCCGATCCCGTGCTTGTAGGGGCGATGCTCGCCCGGTTTGGTACGGGTGCCCTCGGGGTAGATAATCAGGTGGCCCAGCCCGTCCGGGGTGTCCATGCGCGCCCGGACGGTCGAGACGATCTGCCCCATGGCGTCGCGCCCGCGCGCCCGGTCAATCGGGATCGAGCCGACCTCGCGCGCATACCAGCCCATGATCGGCACGCGCATGATTTCGCGCTTCATGACGAAATTGCGTCGTCCGGCGGCGCAGGCGATGGCCAGAATATCAAGGAAACTCTGATGCTTGGCGGCAATCAGCGCATCAGTGCCGCGGGCCGGAGGGGTGCCGCGCAGCTCCACCGCGACGCCCATATGCCAGCGCGCGGCGCGCAGCATATAGTCGATCCAGCTGGTCGCGACCCGGTTCGCGCCCTTGCGGCCCTTGCTGCGTTGGGTCAGCCCCCACAGCCCGAGCACCAGCGTCGCCAGCGCGATATGGACGTAATAGGTGAGCGCCCGGACATAGCTGAAAGGACCGGTCCGCCCCGGTCTGGGCGCCAGTCGGGCGGCCTCGGCCGCGGTCAGCAGCGGCCCGGTCATGGCACCGCCCGCAACATGCGCAGCGCCGCCCAGCGGGTGGCGAAGAAGCCCACGCCCGCCGCCACGATCGGGATCAGCAGCGGCCACAGCCAGCCCCAGCCCTGGAAGCCAAGGCCGGTCAGGAAGCCGCCAGCCTGCTCCATATTGGGCAGGAACGCGATGGCCAGCATTCCCAGAAGCGTGCCACCAAGCGCGCCGGCCCCGGCGCGGCGGGTGAAACGCCGCACGAAAGCCTGCGCGATGGTCACATCGCGCGCGCCGATCAGGCGCAGCACCCGGATCACCTGCCCATTCGCCGCCAGCGAGCTTTGGGCCGCCAGCGCCATCATCGCGCCGCCCGCCCCGGCGATCAGCGCCAGCGAGATGAGGCCGAGAAAGCGCAGCCGCCTCGCCGCCGAGATCAGCGGCTGGCGCCAGCGGGTATGGTCGTCAAGGACCGCGCCGGGCGCTTCGGCGGTCAGTCGCAGGCTGAGGCCTTCGGCGTCGAAGCCGTCATCCGATTCGGTGACCTCGATCAGGCGCGGGACCGGCAGTGCCTCGACCGGGACATCGGGGCCGAACCACGGCGCCAGCAGCTGCTCGACCTCCTCCTCGGGAATCATGCGGGCCTCGGCGATGCCGGGGGTCTGCTTCAGGATAGCCATGACGATGCCGGTCTGCGATTCGATTTCATCAGCCGGGGCCGAGATGCGCACCGTGACCGTCTGCGCCAGCGATTGCGACCAGCGATCGGCCAGCCGCCCGGTCGCGAAGGACAAGGCCAGGGCGAAGACCGCCAGAAAGGCCATCGCCCCCGCCGTCAGCAGCGTCAACTGGGCGGTGAATCCGGTCGAGGGCACGATCCGCCCCGCCACGCTGCCGTCGCGCCCGATCAGCCCGCGCCACAGGCTGCGCCAGTCGACATGCCGAAGATCGCCTCTCATAGGTCTGCCCCCGCCAGTTGCACCCGCCGCCCGGAAATCCGCAGCACCCTTGCCTGCACGTCCATCTGGCGCGCGGCGCGGATCAGGTCCATGTCATGGGTTGCGATCAGGATGGTCTTGCCCGAGCGGTTCAGCTCGACCAGCAATTGCAGCAGACGCATGGACATGTCCCAGTCGAGATTGCCCGTCGGCTCGTCCGCGAGCACGAAATCGGGCGACATGATGACGGCGCGGGCAAGCGCCGCGCGCTGACGCTCGCCCCCCGACAGCGCCGGGGGCAGGGCGCGGGCATGGTTGGTCATGGCGACCCAGCCCAGCAGATCCTTCAGCGCCTTCATGTCGACGGGTTGGCCCGCCACGGTCAGCGGCAGCGCGATGTTTTCCGCCACCGGCAGATGGTCCAGAAATTGCGCGTCCTGGTGCAGCACCCCCACCTTGCGGCGCAGCATGGCGATGCCGTCGCGCGACAGGTTGGCCACGTCATGGCCGAAGGCAGTCAGATGGCCGCCGCTGGGCAGCAGATCGGCATAGCAGAGCCGAAGGAAGGTGGTCTTGCCCGAGCCGGACGGCCCGGTCAGGAAGTGAAACGATCCCGCAGGCAGGCTGAGCGTGATGTTCGACAGCAAGGCGCCGCCGCCACGATAGCCAAAGGACACGTCCTGCATTTCGATCAAAGCGGCCTCCACGGGATCGGTCTCGGTATCTTGTCATGCCGCAGCGCTTGGAAGCCGGGCGCCCAGTTGATAGAACAGCCCGCGCAGGATTGCCAGAAACGGCGCAGCTTTTGACAGGACTTCACATGCGGCTGATTTGCCCCCAATGCAACGCGCTGTATGACGTTTCCAGTGCGATGATCCCGCCCGAGGGGCGCGAGGTCGAATGTTCCGCCTGCGGGCATGTCTGGCATCAACCGGCGGATATCCGCGAAATGCGGGGACTGGCCGGCGATCTGCGCCCCCCGGCCCCGAAATCCGCTTCTGCCGCCCCGGCCGTCGATCTGGGCGCGGCCCCGGCGCTGCGCCGGCCGCTGCCCGATGACGTGTTGTCGATTCTGCGCGAGGAAACCGCCCGCGAACTGTCCGCCCGGCGCGGTGTGCCGCTGGAGGATTCCCCGCCTCCCCCGCTCGCGCCCGCTGATTCGCCGGTGGCCGACGCGCGACCGCCGGACGCCCCCAAACCTGGCGCCAAGCCGAAACCCGCCAAGCCGAAACCTGCCGATCCGGCGCTGACGGCAGTGGGGCCCCCTGCGGCCGATTGGCCGGCGACCACCGTGACCGCGCCCGACGATTCGCAGCCGCGCGTCATCACCCGCCGGCAACCCGCGACCCCGGTTCCGGCACGGGGTCTGCGCCCGACGCCGATCCTCGCCAAGGCCCCGTCGCGTCCGCTGGCTGAGGATACACTTGCCGCGACCCCGACCGAGATGCCGGCCCCGGTGATTGCCCCTCCCCCGGCGCTGCCGCCCGTGCCGCGCCGGCGCAGCGTCAAGATGCTACCCGATGCCGAACGGCTGGCCGCGACCCTGCAAACCCAGTTGCCCCCGCCTGCGGACCCGCCGACGGTCTCCCCTGCACCTGCACCCACCGTCGCGCAGTTCGCGCCGGACGGTTACCGCGCGGGTTTTTCGCGCGCGCTTTCGGTCGTTGCGGCCTTGCTGCTGGCCTATGTCGCGGGCACGGCCTGGGTGGGCACGGGCGGCGCGCCGTCGCCGGTCGTCGCGGCCGTGGCCGGGATCGACGCGGCGCGTGCGGGGCTGCAGGATGTCGCCCGGTCGCTGGTCGGCCAGAATGAGAAGGCCGAATGATGCGCTTTGCCCCGCTCCCCGAATCCTTGCCGCCAACGGTGCCCTTCACCGGCCCGGAAACGCTGGAGCGTCGCCGGGGCGCGCCCTATGTCGCCCGGCTGGGCGCGAACGAGAACGGCTTCGGCCCCTCGCCCCGCGCCATCGCGGCGATGGCCCGTGCCGCCGCCGAGGCCTGGAAATACGGCGATCCCGACAACCACGACCTGCGCAACGCCCTGGCCGCGCATCACGACGTCGCCCCCGACCAGATCCTGATCGGCGAGGGGATCGACGGCATTCTGGGTCTTCTGGTGCGACTTCTGGTGGCACCCGGCGAGACGGTGGTGACTTCGGAAGGGGCCTATCCGACCTTCAACTATCACGTTGCCGGTTTTGGCGGGGTGCTGGCCAAGGTGCCTTACCGCGACGATCGCGAGGACCCCGAGGCGCTGCTGGCCCGCGCCGCCGAAACGCAGGCGCGGCTGATCTATCTCGCCAATCCCGACAATCCGATGGGCAGCTGGCACGCGGGTGCCGTGATCGAGGCGATGCTGGATGGCATCCCTGACGGCGCGCTGCTGGTTCTGGACGAGGCCTATGCCGAATTCGCCCCAGATGACGCCATTCCCCGGATCGACGCGGCGGATCCTCGGGTCATTCGCCTGCGCACGTTTTCAAAGGCTTACGGGATGGCTGGGGCGCGGATCGGCTATGCGCTCGGGGCGGCTCCGCTGATCGCGGGTTTTGACCGCATCCGCAACCATTTCGGGGTCAACAAGATGGCGCAGGCGGGCGCATTGGCGGCGCTGGGCGATCAGGACTGGCTGGCCCATATCCGCGCCGAGGTCGCTCGCGCCCGCGCGCGGATCACCACGATAGCGGCGGAAAACGGGTTGGCCGCCTTGCCTTCGGCCACCAATTTCGTCGCCATCGATTGCGGACGGGACGGGGCTTTCGCCCGTGCCGTGCTGTCAGGGCTGGACCGCGCCGGCATCTTCGCGCGCATGCCCGGCGTCGCGCCGCTGGACCGCTGCATCCGCATTTCCTGCGGCCCCGAGGACGAGCTGGACGCCTTCGCCGCCATCCTGCCCGAGGCATTGGCGACCGCCCGCGCAGGCTGAGAGGACCGTTTCCGGGCCAGCCGGATGCGCTGCACATCATGGAAAACATTGGCCTTTCGCGGCAGGGTTTCGGCCCTGCGCGGCTTGCGTTCGGGCTGGTGAGCCGTTACCCGTCCCCCGATTCAGGGGGAATGCCTGTGGGTGCAATCCGCTGTGGGGCACGGGCTGTCCGGCCGCCTCGGGCCGGCATCAGCGAATAGCCGCATCTGCGCCGGGCCTTCGCCCTTTGCCGCGGATCACGGGAATGTTAACCTTGACGGAATGTTCTCGGGGCAGGCCGGGATGAAAGGGAACAAGATGGATTTTCTGAACCAGATCATTGGTTTTCTGAACGATATCTTCTGGGGCTATGTGCTGATCTACGGTCTGCTCGCCGTGGGGATCTATTTCACCCTGCGGCTGGGCTTTATCCAGATCCTCCATTTCCGCGAGATGCTGCGCTGCGTCACCGGCTCCGATACGGGGGACAAGGACGGGATATCGCCCTTTCAGGCGCTGACGGTGTCGCTGGCCAGCCGTGTCGGCACCGGCAATATCGCCGGCGTCGCCGTGGCGCTGACGCTGGGGGGGCCGGGCGCGATCTTCTGGATGTGGGTGGTGGCGCTTCTGGGCATGGCCACCGCTTACGCCGAGTCGACGCTGGCGCAGCTTTACAAGACCCACGGCCCGGACGGGATGTATCGCGGCGGTCCCGCGGCCTATATCTCGCGCGGGTTGGGGATGCCGGCAATGGCGGCGGTCTTCTCGGTCGCGCTGATCATCGCCTTCGGGCTGGTCTTCAACGCCGTGCAGGCGAACTCCATCGCCGAAGCTGCCGCCACCGCCTTCGGCATTGGCGCGGAGAGTGTCGGCATGACCAAGCTGATCGTCGGCGTTGCCCTCGCCGCGCTGACCGGGGTGATCATCTTTGGCGGCATCCCGCAGATCGCGCGGGTGGCGGAATATGTCGTGCCCTTCATGGCCGGTGCTTACCTGCTGGCGGCGATCATCGTGATGATCCTGAACATCGACCGGGTGCCGGGAATCCTCAGCGGGATCGTGCTGAACGCCTTCGGCCTGCAGGAGACCGTGGGCGGGGTGGCAGGTGCGGTGACCGCCGCGATGCTGAACGGCGTCAAGCGCGGTCTGTTTTCCAACGAGGCCGGCATGGGCTCTGCTCCCAATATCGCCGCCGTGGCCACGCCCGCGCCGCACCACCCGTCGAGCCAGGGCTTCGTGCAGGCGCTGGGTGTGTTCATCGACACCATTCTGGTCTGCACGGCGACGGCGGTGATGATCCTGCTGGCCGATGTGATCCCGTCCAAGGACCTGACCGGGGTGAACCTGACCCAGGCAGCGCTGTTCGACCATTTCGGCAGCTTCGGGCCGCTGTTCGTGGCGGTGGCGATCTTCTTCTTTGCCTTCACCTCGATCATCGGGAACTATTCCTATGCGGAGAACGCCGTCGTCTATCTGGGCGGTGGCCGCAGCGGCATTCTGGTGCTGCGGCTGGCGGTGATGGGCATGGTCATCTGGGGCGCGGTGCAGGCGGTTCAGACGGTGTTCGACTTTGCCGATGCGTCGATGGGGCTGATGGCGACGATCAACCTTGTGGCGATCGTGCTTCTGTCGGGCACGGTGGTGATCCTGACCCGCGATTACCTGTCCCAGCGCAAGGCCGGGATCGAGCCGCGTTTCCATATCGACAAGCACCCCGACATCGCGCCGGGCGTGAACCACGAGATCTGGAATTAAGCTTCTCCTCATCACGAGGATGATCCCGATGACCCGCGCCTGATCCGGCGTGGGCCATCGCATATTCCCCCCACTTTCCCCATCCCCGATCCCATGCTAAGCCGCCCGCATAACGCAGGATGACCGCCGATGACCGATCTCGACACGCTTCGCTCTACCTATCTGGCCCGTGTGGCCGATGCCTCTGACGCCAATGCCCTGGAGGAGGTGCGCCTTGCCGCCCTTGGCAAGAAGGGCGAGATCAGCCTGAAGATGCGCGAACTGGGCCAGATGTCGCCGGAGGAGCGTCAGACCACCGGCGCCGCGCTGAACCGGCTGCGCGACGAAATCGACGCGGCACTGCGCGGCAAGAAGGTCGCGCTGGAGGATGCGGCGCTGGATGCCCGCCTGCGTGAGGAATGGCTGGACGTGACCCTGCCGGGCCGTCCGCGTCCCGCGGGCACCATCCACCCGGTCAGCCAGGTGACCGAGGAAGTCACCGCCATCTTCGCCGATATGGGGTTTTCGGTGGCCGAGGGTCCGCAGGTCGAAAGCGACTGGTTCAACTTCGACGCGCTGAACATCCCGCCCGAACACCCGGCCCGGCAGGAACACGACACCTTCTTCATGGCCCGCGCGGCAGGCGATCCACGCCCGCCGCATGTGCTGCGCACCCATACCTCGCCGGTGCAGATCCGGGCGATGCAGGATCAGGGTGCGCCGATCCGGGTGATCGCGCCGGGCCGCGTCTACCGCATGGACATGGACCAGACCCACACACCGATGTTCCATCAGGTCGAGGGGCTGACCATCGGGCAAGGCATCTCGATGGCGAACCTGAAATGGACGCTGGAGGAATTCTGCCGCGCCTTCTTCGAGGTGGATGAGGTCGAGCTGCGCTTCCGCGCCAGCCACTTCCCCTTCACCGAACCCTCCGCCGAGGTCGACATCCGTTGCAGCTGGGAGGGTGGCACCCTGAAGATCGGCCAAGGCGACAGCTGGCTGGAGATTCTGGGGTCCGGCATGGTGCATCCGAAGGTGCTGGAAGCGGCAGGCGTGGACCCGAATGTCTGGCAGGGCTTCGCCTTCGGCATGGGCATCGACCGGATTGCCATGCTGAAATACGGCATCCCCGACCTGCGCGCCTTCTTCGAAAGCGACCTGCGCTGGCTGCGCCATTACGGCTTTGCTGCGGGTGATGTGCCGAGCGTGGCGGGCGGGTTGTCGCGTTGATTGATTGGGGAGCGATTGGGGCGATTGCTACTATTGTAGGAGTGGTTATTACTATTTTCCTCAGCATTCGAAGACGGTCTATTTCAGACCGTGCCGACATTCAGATGACTAAGGAAAAGACGATAAGCCAAGTGGCGCAGCAATCGCAGGTTGTTAACTTCAATGTGCCTGTCGGTCCCCTGTATTCCCCGGCGCAGCTTCAACTTGCCGAAGCACTTGCAGGGTATTCGGCAAGATTGCAGCGTCTCCTGAAGGCTAACCGGACGCTACTTCCAGAAGCTCCTGCTGGAGATGATCGCTGGACCGATCCACCAAGCTTTCAGCAGCGTCGAGATAACTATCGAAGCGCTACAGCCGATATAGAAGAGTTTCGGCGGATCGCACGTGAACTTGCCTATTCCATTGAGGAATCGTTTATCGAGGACGCAGCTGACAAGATTGAAAGCCTGATAACACAGGTAAAGTTAGCAAATGAACGGCTTATTGGGCGCAGTATTCAAGAAGTTTATGAAAGTAAGGACCATATGACCCAAGCCTTACTTGCGGTCGCAGCTCCGATGGGAGTTTTGATGGTTCGTGACTGCTTGGCGCAGGATATTTCCGCGGCATTCTCTCAAATTGATTATGTGATTGGTGATATTCGGGCCCAGCGGGAGCTTCATCGGCTTTAGTGAGCGTGGAGTGCGTGCTCGCACGCACTGCCGTAGGCCCCCCTGATAACCCCCCACCTCACGATCTTTCAACATGACCGCAGCCCCCATCCTCGGCTAGTCTGCGACAAAGCGCGCTGGGGGGGGAAACGCGGTGGGGAACGATACGGCCAGGCTCAATCTGATCGGCTATTTCACGACTTTTATCGTCACGCTGGGCCTGCTGGCACTGGTCAGCGCGCGGCAGGCGCCGGGCGCGGCCCCGGCGACCACCACCTATCTGCTGCCGCTGCTGGTCATCACCTGCCTGCTGTTTCTGGCGCTGACGGTGATCGTGCTGTCGCGCGGCGTCCTCTCGGGCGGGCGGCGCTGGAACAGTGCCCATGCCGAGGAAACCCTGCTGCTGAACGGGATGCTCGTGGCCTGCGGGATGGGGGCGCTGGCGCTGGCGGGATATGCTTTGGCGGCGCTCGGGCTGGTGAATATGGCGCTGTGGCTGGTGAAAAGCTGGGCGCTGATCTACGCGCTGTGCTTTGGGGCCCTGGCCTATTTCAGCCGCCCGGCGCGGCGCGGGGGCTTCATGGCGATTGCGGCGGTGTTCCTGACCTTCGCGATTTTCGGGATGCTGTTCTAGGCCCGCGCCTTTCCCTTTTGGGGCGATCCGTGCATGCTGCCGGAAAACCGGAAGGGGGGCAGCGCACTATGACCAAGTCGCCGAAATCGAAGTCCAAGGCGAAAAAGGCCGAACCCAAGCCGGTGAAGGTGGAAACGCCGCCTGCGATCATGTCTCCGGTTCCGGCGATTTCCGAAGACCTCTGGCCGCAGGAAGACGCCGCCGATCAGGCCACGCTTCATGCGGCCGAGGAAGTGTTCAACCACCTCATCGCCCGCGTGAAGGATTTTCAGGAAAACCTGCCCAAGGATCACGAACTGGGCATCCAACTGGCCAATTTCGGGGCCGAGCGCGCCGTCCATGTGCGCGGCATGGGCTATCGCAATCCCAATATCATCGAATTTTACGGGCTGCTGGACGGCCGCGCGCAGGTGGCGGTGCTGCAGCATGTTTCACAACTGAATTTCATGCTGGTTGCGGTGCCGCCGGTGGCGGAACAGCCGCCCTACAGGATCGGCTTTCAGGCCAAGATCTAGCGCCGCCAGTCGTCAGAGCGTTCCCAGACCGCATAGAGGAAAAGCGCTGCCATTGCGGTCGCCGCCGCGACGCCGATATTCCACGGCCAGCCGAGGATCAGCCCGGCCAGCACCAGAACCAGCCATAATCCGCCGATCAGCCGCGCCGCCTTGGCCGACCGGTCGGACCACAGCCACAGCATGCCCGCGCCGCCACACATGGCGATTGCGGTCAGGATGACGATGGTGGCTTCGTAAGTTTCGGGGTGCATGTCGGGCTCTCGGATGGGCGGTGCCCTCGACAAGCGGCGCCGGGTCTGCATAGCTTAACGAAAACGTGAGGGACAGCGATGGACACCATCCAAAATTTTGTCAGCTGGCTGAACGGCATCGTCTGGGGCGTGCCGATGATCGTGCTGATCCTGGGGACCGGGCTTTATCTGCAGATCCGGCTGAACTGGCTGCCGCTGCGCAAGATCGGCTATGGCTTCCGCATGATCGCCAAAAGCCGCAAGGCCGATGACATGGCGGAAGGCGAGATCACGCCCTTCGCCGCGCTGATGACGGCGCTGTCGGCCACCATCGGCACCGGCAATATCGCGGGCGTGGCCACGGCCATCGCGCTTGGCGGCCCCGGCGCGGTCTTCTGGATGTGGATGACCGCTTTCGTCGGCATGGCCACCAAATATGCCGAGGTGGTCGTCGCCGTCCATTACCGACAGAAGGACGATCAGGGCGAACATGTCGGCGGCCCGATGTATGCGATCAAGAACGGCCTCGGGCCGCGCTGGGGCTGGCTGGCGGTGGCATTCGCAATCTTCGGCGGCCTCGCGGGCTTCGGGATCGGTAATATGGTGCAGTCGAACTCGATCGCCGAGGCGATGGAGACCGCCTTCGGCCTGCCGCGTTGGGCGGTGGGGCTGGTGCTGGCCGGCCTGACCGGGGCGGTGGTGCTGGGCGGCATCCGCCGCATCGGCGCGGTGGCCGAGAAACTGGTTCCGGCGATGGCCGTCTGCTATATCATTGCCGTGCTGATCGTGCTGGCGCTGAACTTTTCGGCGCTGCCGGGGGCGCTGATGACCATCATCACCTCGGCCTTCACGCCGACGGCGGCAACGGGCGGCTTTCTGGGCGCGACCGTCATGATGGGGATCCAGCGCGGCGTCGCCCGCGGCATCTTCTCGAACGAGGCGGGCCTGGGCACCGCCGGCATCGCGCAGGCGGCGGGGGCCACCCGCGATCCGGTCTATTCCGGCATGATCGGAATGATGGGCACCTTCATCGACACCATTGTCATCTGCACCATGACCGCGCTGGCGATCATGGTCACCGGGGTCTGGACCAGCGGCGAATCCGGCGCGGCGCTGTCGGCTGCGGCTTTCGAATCCGCCATGCCGGGCGTGGGCAAGGAAATCCTCGCGCTGCTGCTGGCGGTCTTCGCCTTCACCACCATCCTCGGCTGGGCCTTCTACGGCGAGAAATGCTGGGAATTCCTGTTCGGCAGCAAGATCGAAACCCCGTTCCGCGTCCTGTGGACCGTCTCGGTCTTCGTGGGCACGGTGGTCAGCCTCGATTTCGCCTGGCTGGTCGCCGATACGCTGAATGCGCTGATGGCGATCCCGAACCTGATCTCGCTTCTGGTGCTGACGCCGGTGGTGCTGATGCTGACCCGCGAATATCTGGCCAAGCACCGCAACGACTGAGGTTTTCGGCGCGCGGGGCTTGACGCCCCGGCCTCTGTTGGATTGAAGAACCACAAACCCCTCACCCGCCCCCGCAAGGGCGGGTGCTGACATGAAGGTGTGCCATGAAATTCACCCTGTCCTGGCTGAAGGACCATCTCGACACGGATGCCTCGGTCACCGAGATCACCGAGGCGCTGACCGATCTGGGTCTCGAGGTCGAGGAGGTCGTCGATCCCGCCGCCAGGCTGGGCAGTTTCACGCTGGCACGTGTGACCCATGCCGAGCCGCATCCCGATGCCGACCGGCTGCGTGTGCTGAAGGTCGATACGGACGAGGGCGAAAAGCAGATCGTCTGCGGCGCGCCCAATGCCCGGACCGGGATCATCGGCGTGCTTGCCAAGCCCGGCGATTACGTGCCGGGCATCGACACTACGCTGGGCGTCGGCAAGATCCGCGGCATCGAAAGCCACGGCATGATGGCCTCCGAACGCGAGCTGGAACTGTCGGACGAGCATAACGGCATCATCGAGCTGCCCTCGGGCGAGGTCGGCCAGCGTTTCGTCGACTGGCTGGCCGAGAACGCGCCCGAGAAGATCGACCCGATGATCCATATCAAGATCACCCCCAACCGCCCCGATGCGCTTGGCGTGCGCGGTGTGGCACGCGATCTGGCGGCGCGGGGGCTCGGCACGCTGAAGCCCCTGCGCGAGGTGGAGATCGAAGGCCGTTTCGACAGCCCGATCGACGTCACCATCGATGCCGAGGTGCTGGCGAAAGCGCCCTTCTTCGCCGGCCGGGTGGTGCGCGGGGTCAAGAACGGCCCGTCGCCCGACTGGCTGCAGAAACGCCTGCGCGCCATCGGGCTGCGACCGATCAACACGCTGGTCGATATCACCAATTTCTTCACCTATGACCTGAACCGCCCGCTGCATGTCTTCGATGCGGCCAAGGTCTCGGGCGATCTGAACCTGCGTGCCGCACGGCCGGGCGAAACCGTCGTGGCACTGGACGACAAGACCTATACGCTGCCCGAGGGCGCGGTGGTCATCACCGATGCCCGGGCCATCGAATCCATCGCCGGCGTCATGGGCGGTGCGGCCTCGGGGTCGTCGGACGAGACCACCGAAGTCTTCATCGAAGCGGCGTTCTTCGACCCGATCGCCGTCGCGGCGACCGGCCGGGCGCTGAAGATCAATTCGGACGCGCGTTACCGCTTCGAACGCGGCATCGACCCCGAATTCACCCTGCAGGGGCTGGAACTGGCGACGCAGATGGTGCTGGATCTCTGCGGCGGCGAGCCCTCGCATATCGTCGTGGCGGGCGAGGTGCCGGATCATTCCCGCGCCTATCGGCTGGACACCCAGCGTGTCGTCAGCCTGGTGGGGATGGAGATCGACGCCGACGTTCAGCGCGACACGCTGCAAAATCTGGGCTTCCGCATGGACGGCGACATGGCCCATGTGCCCAGCTGGCGCCCCGATGTGCAGGGCGAGGCCGACCTGATCGAGGAAATCGCCCGCATCGCCAGTCTGACCCAGCTGGTCGGCACGCCCTTGCCGCGCCCGCGTGCGGGTGTGCCGCAGCCGGTGCTGACGCCCCTGCAGCGCCGCGAAAGCACGGCGCGGCGGCTGGCGGCAGCGCTGGGTTACAACGAATGCGTCACCTACAGCTTCATCGACCAGCCGGCGGCGGAACTGTTCGGCGGCGGGGATGAGGCGGTGCGGATCGACAACCCGATCAGCAGCGAGATGACGCATCTGCGCCCCGACCTGCTGCCGGGCCTGCTGGCGGCGGCGGCGCGCAATCAGGCGCGCGGCTTCGCCGATCTGGCGCTGTTCGAATGCGGGCCGGTCTTCTCGGGCGGCGAGCCGGGGCAGCAGGCGCTGCGCCTGACCGGGCTGCTGGTCGGCAGCACCGCGCCGCGCGACCCCTACGGCTCGCGCCGTCCGGTGGACATTTACGACGCCAAGGCCGATGCCGAGGCGATCCTGCAGGCCATCGGCGCGCCCGCCAAGGTGCAGATCGACCGCAAGCTGGACGGCTGGTGGCATCCCGGCCGCGCGGGCAATATCCAGTTGGGCCCGAACCGGCTGGCGACCTTCGGCGAGGTCCACCCCAAGGTTTTGCGGGCGCTGGATGTGAAGGGGCCGGCCGTGGCCTTCACCATCCACATCCCGAACGTGCCGCTGCCCAAGGCCAGCGTGACCACGCGGCCCGCGCTGAATGCGTCCAGCCTGCAACCGGTCGAACGTGACTTCGCTTTCGTCGTGGACAAGGGCGTCGAGGCGCTGACGCTGGTGAACGCTGCCGCCGGCGCCGACAAGGCGCTGATCGACAGCGTGCGGGTCTTCGACCAGTTCAGCGGTGACAAGGCGGAATCGCAGATGGGCGCCGGCAAGAAGTCCATCGCCATCACCGCCCGGTTGCAGCCGCGCGACAAGACCCTGACCGATGCCGAGATTGAGGCGGTCAGTGCGAAGATTGTTGAAAAGGTTGCGAAGGCCACCGGCGGCGTGCTGCGCGGCTGAGTGTTCGCTGATTCAGATAAAAAGCCCCGCGAGATTTCGCGGGGCTTTTTTTCTTTGACGGGGGCAGCAGGGCCATGGGCTCGGCGATCTGGGCAGTGCGGCGCGAGGCTTACGGTATGTTGGGCAGTTCGGCCTCAGGGCGTTCGTCCGCGCCGATGAAGCTGATCGCTTCCCGCCCCTGCGGTGTTTGCACGAATTGACCGATATATTGGAATTCGGCGTAGAATCCTGACGCTGGGAATCCTCCCGTCGCGTTACCAGCCCTGACCGCGTCGTTATTCATGGTCTGATCGGCTTTATCGCAGAAATGGCGGAATTTTTGACCAGTTCATGCGGCAAGCCGCGGCGAAGGACACAACCTGCCTGCCCCTCATACAGGACATAAATGCCGGATGCGTGGCGATAAAGATTACGTCCCCTCCACCAGCCGGTATCCTCGACAGGATCATTCACCCGCCTTCCCGTGGGCGTCTCAATCGACAGCTTGCGATGCCTGTCGCTATGCAGGCTGAACAACGGGCTGATCATCATGGCAACAGTGGCACCACCTTCGACATCAATCTGCGTGATGCGCTTCAGGTTTGCAGCCAGCCACGGCAGCCACAATCACCAGAAACATGAGTTTTCGCATCCGCGCTGCGCCATCGGTTGCTTGCGCCCGGCGATCTGCGGGTGGCACCGCTCGCAATGGACTCAAAGCGCCCCCCAAACTGCAATTATCCCGGCCGGTGCAGATGCAACCGCTGATCCGTTTTCATCAGCCCCTCGACCCACGCCGCCTCGCTGCTGAAATCATGCGGCACCTGTTCAGCGGATCGGCTGCCAGAGAGCGATTGCGAGGCGAAGAAATCGAAGCCGTACAGGTCCAGCCGCGCCAGATCGGACCGCAGCAACAGGTCGATCAGCATCGCGCCGGTGGTGGGCTGCGCGCCCAGGCTGTCCTTCAGCGCGGCGTAATCCGTCAGTGGATGCAGGTAGAACCCCCGCGATTGGGCGCTGGCATAGTCCAGCCGCTTGCGCTTGTGCGACATCCACAGGATGCGGGCGGGCTTGATGCGGGTCCGCTCGGCGCGGGGCAGGCGCGTGGCCAGCCCAAGCCAGTCGGTGCGGGTTCCGTGGCTGGCCGGGTCCGGCATCGGCGCGAGGTTGATGCGCACCACCACGTCATGCGCGTCGATCTCGGCGCCCTGCCGCGTGTCCGCCAGCGCACGGGCATTGCCGACAAGCGCCACGGTCTTGCCCTTCAGGGGGGCAAGCAGCTCTGCCTGCTGCACGGAAAGCTGGGTCAGCATCCCCTCGTCCCGCAGCAGGCGCGCGGCGATGAAGCGCAGCGGCGTCATGCCAGCAGGCCGCGATAGACATCGACGATGGCGCGGGCCTCATCCTCGATCGAGTGGTTTTCGACCACGTGCACGCGCGCTGCGCGGCCGGCGGCTTCGCGGGCGGTGGGATTGTCCAGCCAATAGGCGAGCGCATGGGTCAACGCCTCCTGATTGTCGGGGGGGACCAGCGAGCCGGTCTCGCCCTCGCGGATCAGGGCCTCATAGGCGCCGACGCGGGTGGCGATCACGGGGACGCCGCAGGCCATGGCTTCCAGCGGCGTCAGGCCAAACCCCTCCCAGCGGGCGGGGGCGGCGAACAGGTCCATGGCCTGATAGTGGCGCACGACATCCTCCCACGGCAATTCGCCGAGGAAACGGATGCGATCGCTCAGCCCGGCGGCGGCAATTTCGGCCGTCAGCGCATCGGTGAATTGCTGGTTGTCCGGGGTGATCCGGCCGGTGAAGACCATCTGCGCCCTGGGGCGGTCGGGGAACAGCCGCAGCGCTGCGCGAACCAGCAGATCCACCCCTTTCTGCGCCCGCACCCGGCCGAAGCAGCCGACCAGCACCGCATCGGGGGCGAGGCCGAGTTCTTCCCGCAGCGCCCGCTTGTCGGGTACGGGCTGGAAAATTTCCGTATCGACGCCGTGCAGGATCACCGTGGCCGGGCGATCCAGATAGCTGGCCGCCTGAGGCGAGGTGGCGATCAGCGCGTCCTGCTGGCGGATCAGCCATTTGGTGAAACCGGTATGGTGGCGCTGCGCCGCCGAGGTGAACAGCAGCCGGTATTTCCGCCCAAGCAGGCGGCGATAGATCAACCCGAGCGTCATTTCCGTATTGCGCCGCGCGTGCCAGACCCGCCAGCGCTCGCGCGGCAAGGTGGCTGCGCGCGCCAGCGGGATATGGGGCAGCTCGGCCGGCAGACCCGGTCCGGTGGTCACGATGCCGATCATCCGCGCCTGCACCGGGATCAGTCGCACCACCGTTGCAGTCACGCCCGACAGGCGCTTTTTCAGATTGGGGGCGACGACCTCGATGGGGTTCGGCTCAGTCATTGGGGGCCTCGGGGGTCAGGAAATACAATGCCAAGCCTAGCGCAAGCGGCAGGGTGAAGAACAGGAACAAGGTCGCATAGGCCTGCGCGGGCGATCCATGCGCGGAAGCCCATTGATAGATCGGGCGCGACCCGAATTGCAGCATGCCCGTCCCGCCGATGGAGAACATGTTGAGGAATGTGACCCCACGGCCCACCAGATGTTGCGGTAGGAAGGCCCTGCCATGGGCGATCAGCAGCACATAGGAAGCCCCGGAAAAACCCACCATCGCCAGCAGCGTGACCGCCAGCGCAAGGCTGTATGCGGTGAATAGCCACAGGCCGCCGATCACCAGAACCGTGCCCGCCGTGCCGATCAGGATGGTGCGGCGCACCGAGCCGACCGCGCGCACCGCCGGCCCGGCCAGAAAGTTGCCGGCGATCATCGCCAGTCCCATCAGCAGCGCGGCGCGCCCGATGGTCTGGCCGGTGGCGTCGAAAACCTCCTCCAGATAGGGGCCGGCCCATAGCCCCCGAATGGCGGCAGAGGCGGCGTAATTCACCGAAAACAGCGGCAGGATGAACCACAGCGCACGCAGCCGCAGAATGTCGGACAGCCGTCCTGTGGGGTGGCTGGCGTCCAGCCGCTGCGGGTCGCGGACGAACAGGAACTCGGCGACGGCCACGCCAAGCGTCACTGCGACCATGGACCACATGGCGATGCGCCAGCCGACCGCCTCGGCATAGGCTTCGAGCGGCGAGGCCGACAGGATATTGCCAAGCGCGCCCACCGCCACGAAGGACCCGGCCAGAGTGCCGAATTCCCGCAGGGTAAAGTTGCGGGCGAAGATGTAATAGGCCGACATCAGCGCGGGCGCGCAGCCCATCCCGATCAGCGCCATTGCCACATGCAGGTGCCATGGCGCGGTCGCCATCGCGAAAACCGCGGCCCCAAGCGCCGCCACCAGCATCAGACCGGATGCCGTCCGGCGCGGCCCGTAGTGGTCCAGCCAGGTGCCGACCGGCACCTGCATCCCCGCGAAGGCGAAGAACCAGATCCCCGAGGAGATCGCCAGATCGCCCGGCCCTGCGCCGATATCGGTCCGCAGGACCGGGCTCAGCACCGCCATGAAGGCGCGGTAGAACTGGCTGAGCGTATAGCCCAGCACCAGCACCCATATTCCAGCCGGGAAACGCCGCATCAGACCCGGACGAACTTTCCTTCAAGCCCGTCATATTGAAGCAGGGTGCCGTCGCCGATGTCGTGGATCAGCCCGTGCAGGGTCATGTCCCCCGATTCCACCGCCTCGCGCACGAAGGGGAAGCCCATCAGGTTTTCCAGCGACACGGTGACAGCCTCGCGTTCCAGCGCCGGGACCTGTTCGGCCTCGGGCAGCGCGGTCACGCGTTCGTAGCCGGGGCGCAGGATGTCCATCCAGCGGCCGACGAAGCTGGATTCCTCCTCCAGCTCGGGCGCGTGACCCGAGCACATGGCATGGCACCCCGCCACGCCGCCGCATTTGGTGTGTCCCATGACGATCAGATGCGCGACCTTCAGCGCCTTCACGGCATATTCCACCGCGGCCGAGGTGCCGTGCTGGTGCCCGTCAGGCGTATAAGGCGGCACCAGATTGGCGATATTGCGGTGAATGAAGAACTCGCCAGTGTCGGCGCCGAAGATCGAGGTGACATGCACCCGCGAATCGCAGCAGGAAATGATCATCGCGCGCGGGCGCTGCCCGTCTTCGGCCAGCCGGTTATACCAGGCGCGGTTCTCGGCGAAGGTGGTCGCACGCCAGCCGTTATAGCGGCTGACAAGATAATGCGGCAGTGGCTTGGCGTTGAGCATCGGCTGTCCTTTCGTCACGCGCCCTCACAAATAGGCCGGTATTGTCTTCAATTCGAGCGATTTTTCCTCAGCCGGGTAAGGAAATCATAACGCCACGCTGCCATCTTTCCGGGACGTGTGGGGACATGAAGGTGTGGAGTGAAGGTCGTGAGCAAGATAGCGCCGCTTGGCGTGGTGGAACCCATTCGCGTCGATGCTGGGCGCATTCAGAATATCGTGAACGAGCTGGGCGAGATCGCGGCCGAAGGGGTGATCCAGATGGCGCTGGAGCAGATGGCAACATCGGTTCAGGGAGTGCTGGACAGCGCCCGGCGCGGGGATGAGGGGGCGATTGTGGCGCAGGCGGAACGGCTGTCGCGTCTGGCATGGCAGGTGGGGCTTGTCTCGCTCGCCGGGGTCGCGATCGACGTGGCCGATTGCGCCCGCCGCAGCGACGCGGTGGCGCTGACGGCGACGCTGGCACGGGCGGTGCGGGTGGCGAACCGCTCGCTGACGGAAATCTGGGATGAGGTATCGGGGCTGTAGTTGCGGATGGGGAAGGGCGGTGACATGCTTGCGCGCGATGCAAGGACCTGAGGCCGATATGACACCCGAATTTGCCGCCCCGACTGCCGATGCCCGCCCGATCTGGCTGGTGCAGGGGGCTTTGCCCGACGATCTGGATCCTGCCGCCCGCGCCTGGGCCCAGGCGACCGGCTTTGCCGGGAAGCCCGGTCAGGTCTGCCTGCTGCCGGGCGCCGATGGGGCGCTTTCGGGGGCGCTTGTGGGCGTGGAGCAGGCGTCTGGCCGCCCCTCGCGCGAACGTTTCGCGCTGGCGAAGGCGGCGATGGCGCTGCCTGAAGGGGCGTGGAGGATCGTCGCTTGGCCCGAGGGCCTCGACCCGGCCGAGGCCGCTTTCGGCTGGCTGCTGGCGCAATATGCCTTTGGCCGCTATCGCAAGGCTGAGGGCGCGAAAGCGCGCCTGGTCGCGCCCGAAGGCGTCGACGCGGCGCGTCTGCTGGCCATGGCCGAGGCAGAGTTCCTGACCCGCGACCTGATCAACACGCCCACCAATGACATGGGGCCGGATGCGCTGGAAGCGGCGGCACGCGCGATGGCCGCGCAGCATGGCTTTGCGGTGAAGGTGGTGACGGGCGATGAATTGCTGGACCAGAACTTTCCGCTGATCCACGCGGTTGGCCGCGCCGCCGCACAGGCGCCCCGCCTGATCGAATTGACGCGGGGGGAGGGCGGACCGGCGCTGAGCCTAGTGGGCAAGGGGGTCTGTTTCGATACCGGCGGGCTGGACATCAAGCCGGCGGCCAGCATGGGCTTGATGAAGAAGGACATGGGCGGGGCCGCGACCGTTCTGGGTCTGGCGCAGATGCTGGCCGCAACCGGCGCGGCCGACGGAATACGCCTGCGGGTGCTGATTCCGGCGGTGGAAAATTCCATTTCCGCCGATGCGTTCCGACCCGGCGATATCCTGACCAGCCGCAAAGGCCTGACGGTCGAGGTCAACAATACCGACGCCGAAGGGCGGCTGGTGCTGGCCGACGCACTGGCGCTGGCGGCGGAAGACGAACCGGACTGGCTGATTTCCATGGCGACGCTGACGGGCGCGGCGCGGGTGGCGCTCGGCCCGGATGTGCCGCCATTCTACTGTGATGACGATGCGGCGGCGGCCGCGATCTCGGCGGCTGCCCGCAGCCATTGGGACCCGCTCTGGCGGATGCCCTTCTGGGAGCCTTATGAGGAGATGATCGAGCCGGGGATCGCCGATCTGGACAATGCGCCCTCGGGCGGGATGGCGGGGTCGATCACCGCGGCCCTGTTCCTGCGCCGCTTTGCCGAAGGCGCGGGGCATTACGCGCATTTCGACATTTACGGCTGGCAGCCGAAGCCCGCGCCGGGCCGCACCAAGGGCGGCGTTCAGCAGGGCGCGCGGGCGCTGCTGGCGGCACTGCCGGAGTTGCTGGGGAAATGAGCGTAAAACTGGACCGCCGCCTGACCCCGGCCACCGACCGGGTGGCGCTGTCCCGGCTGAGGGGCGTGGTCGAACGCCCCGAATACACCGATGGCGCGCCTGCGCGGATCGGGGCGCCGCTGGTAGAGTTGCGGGTGCGCCCGGATGGCCCGCGCGATCGTCAGCTGAATTTCGGCGCCGATGTTCTGGTGATCGACCGGACGGACGGCTGGGCCTTCGTGCAGGCGCAGCGGGACGGCTATGTCGGTTGGGTGGTCGAGGGCGACCTTCACGCCGACATGCCCGCCATCACCCATCGCGTCGCCGCGCCGGCGACCCATATCTATCCCGAGCCGAACATGAAGCGGCACGAAATGGCCAGCCTCTCGGTCAATGCGCGGCTTTCGGTGGCCGAAATCCGCGACGGCTTTGCCGGGCTGGCGCAGGGCGGATGGGTGCCGGTGCAGGCGATTTCCGACCGCTTTGCCGATGATCCGGTGGTGTTGGCGGAATCGCTCATGGGGACGCCCTATCTCTGGGGGGGCAATTCGCGCGGGGGGATCGACTGTTCCGGTCTGATGCAGGCCGCGCTGCATGGTTGCGGGATCGCCTGTCCGGGCGATGCCGATCTGCAGGAACATGCTTTCCAGCCGGTCGAGGATATCCAGCGCGGCGATCTGCTGTTCTGGCCCGGCCATGTCGCCATGGCCTGCGGCGACGGCCGCATGGTGCATGCGACGGCCTGGCAGATGCGGGTGATCCACGAGGATATCGCCAGCGCCATCGCGCGGATCGACGCTTCGGGGAATGGGCCGTTCCGGGGGGCGCGGCGGCCGCCTGCGGTGACGATCAGCCTGTGAAGGCGGGGTGATAGGCGACCTCGCCCTGCGGCACGGGGTCTTCCCAGGTAAGGGCCATGAAATATTTCGGCGGCACGCCCGGATAGGTGATGCCGGGCGTAACGGCAAAGTCGAAACGCCTGTAATAGCCCGGATCGCCCAACACCACGCAGCCCCGGCGGGTCGTTTGCAGGCGCGACAGCCCGGCGCGGATCAGCGCCGATCCGATGCCTTCCGCCTGCCGCGCGGGCAGGACCGAGACCGGCCCGAGCCCGACCCAGCCCCGATCCTGGCCGCCAATCGTCACCTCGGAGAAGGCGACGTGGCCCAGCATCTGTTCGGCCTGCATCGCCACCAGCGACAGCAGCAACGCATCGGCGGCGCGCAGGCGCGCGACGATCTCCGCCTCGGTTCCGTCGCTGTGTTCGGCACCCGCAAAAGCGGCAGTGGTCAGTGCCGAAATCGCGTCGGCGTCGGCAGGTGTTTCGGGGCGGATCCGCAGGCCCGACATCACGCCGTTCCTTGGACGAAGACACGGTCGGGCTGGACCTCGCCTGCCAGATAGCGGCCGATGCAGATCGCGCGGCCCTGATGGCTGACCCAGACCTGTTCGCCGAAATCTGCCATGCCCAGCACCTGGCCGGGGTTGCCGTTCAGAATGCGCACGGCGCCCTGATCGGTGGCGCGCATCTCGGGCAGATCGACAAGCGCGGACTGGATCGGCAGCAGCCGCGCCTCGATCTCGGCCTGATTGGCGCGGTCGATCAGATCGAAAGACACCGCGTTTTCGACCTCGAACGGGCCGGACCAGACGCGGCGCAGGCTTTGGACATGGCCGAGGCAGCCGAGCGCGCGGCCCAGATCGCGGGCGATGGCGCGGACATAGCCGCCCTTACCGCAGACCATGTGCAGGTCGGCCTGATCCTCGCGGGCGGCCAGCAAGGTCAGTTCATCGACATAGAGCGGGCGCGCGGCCAACTCGACCGCCTCGCCCTCGCGGGCGAGGTCGTAGGCGCGCGCCCCCTCCACCTTCACGGCCGAAAAAGCGGGGGGGACCTGCATGATTTCGCCGATGAAGGCGGCCATGGCGGCGTTGATGGCGTCGGCCGTCGGGCGCGCATCCGACTGGCCGATGACCGCGCCCGAGGCGTCGTCGGTATCGGTCTCCGCGCCCCAGTTGACGGTGAAGTCATAGGCCTTCAGCGCTTCGGTCAGCAGCGGGACGGTCTTGGTGGCCTCACCCAGCGCCACGGCCAGAACGCCGGTGGCGTCGGGGTCCAGCGTGCCGGCATGGCCCGCCTTTTTTGCATCCAGCGCCCAACGCACGCTGCCGACCACATCGGTCGATCCCACGCCTGCCGGCTTGTCGACGATCAGCCAGCCCGAGATGTCGCGGCCCTTCTTGCGTGCCATGGCGCGCCCTCCTTAGCAAAGGCGAAGCGGATAGCCCCGGCCTCAGCCGCCGTCAACCGGCGCTGTCCACCAGCCCGATGATGGGACCCATCGACCAGCCGAAATCGTTACGGCGCAGCTGCGGCGCGTAAAGCCGCGAGATCGAGCCATCGAAATACAGCGCATTGCGCGCCTTCAGCCCGTCGCGGAACAGCCGCCCGAATTCGTGGAAAGTCACCGGGCGGTCGGAAATCGCGAACCATGCGGTGCCCCCATCGGCGGAAACGCCGACCCCGTTGCGGATATAGCGGCTGTCGGAATCGACCAGAAAGCGCGGGTGCAGCTCGCCCTCGATGACCAGCATCGGGCCGGACTGGGTGGCCAGCCGGCACTCTGGCTGCGCCTTGGCGAAAGCGCGCGATTCGATGACGCGGAACGGGGCCGAACCGCCGGTGCAGAAGACGCCGTTGGGCAGCATGCCGAAATTTCCGTCCCCACCGGCGGTCACCAGTTGGCCGTGGGTTTCCCCGCCCGATCGGAACAGCCCCACGGGTTCGTAATCGGCATGGAACATGCCCGCGTTCATGGCGAAGGCCAGCACCTGACCTTCGGCCAGCGTGCTGCGGACGCCGCTGAAATTGTTCAGCTTGCGCCCCTTGGCATCGTCCAGCCACAGGCCGAGCTTCGGCTCCTCGGCGGCGTGGACGGTGCAGACCACATAGCCCTGGCCGTCATGAGTCATGCGCGCGCAGTCGGCGGCCGCGACCGGCAGGCCAAGTGCCAGCACCGCGCCCGCGGCCAGCCCCAGGCGGCGGCGCAATTCAGTCCAGATCTTCATCGTCCGTATCGGCCCGGATGTCGCGCTGAACCCGTTCGTCGGCGAACAGGCGGCGGGTATCGTCCATGCGGTCGAAGGTCTCGTCCAGCTGAAAGCGCAGTTCGGGCGCGTATTTCAGGTTGAGACCCTTGGCGACCATATGGCGCAACTCGCGCGAGTTGCGGCGAAGCGCCTTCAGCGCGTCTTCCCTGTCGGTGCCACCCAGCGGCATGACGTAAGCCGTCGCCACCTTCAGATCGGGCGACGTGCGCACCTCGCCCACGGTGATCGAGTGGCGGTTCAGGTCGGGATCGTGAACCTCGGCGCGCAGTAGCAGTTCGGACAAGCGGTGACGGATCAGTTCGCCCACGCGAAGCTGTCGTTGCGACGGACCGGGGCCGGTATGAAAGCGGTTCTGTGCCATAGCTGCAGATGTAGGGGGTTGGGCGGCGCCCCGCAATGGACTAAGCGAAGGGGAAATGGTCAGGAGGCGGGATATGGACAAGCCGGGGATTGTCGTCACGGGCGTATCGGGGCGCATGGGGCAGATGCTGGTGCGCGTCGTCGGCGCCTCGGACAAGGTGCGGCTGGTCGGGGCGGTCGTGCGGCCCGGTAATCCGTGGGTCGGCCGCGATCTGGGCGAGGCGATGGGTGGGCAGCCGAATGGGGTGATCGTCACCGATGACGCGGTCGGCGCGATTGCCGGGACGCAGGCGGTGATCGATTTCACCACCCCTGCCGCGACCGTGGCCTATGCCGAACTGGCGGCGCAGGCCCGTGCCGTCCATGTGATCGGGACCACCGGGCTGGAACCTGCGGATCTGGCCGCGATTGCGCGCGCCGCCCGGCATGCGCCGATCATCCGCGCGGGGAATATGAGCCTTGGGGTGAACCTATTGATGGGGCTGACCCGGAAGGTCGCCGCCGCGCTTGGCACGGACTGGGATATCGAGGTGGTCGAGGCTCATCACCGTCACAAGGTCGATGCGCCTTCGGGCACCGCGCTGATGCTGGGCGAAGCCGCCGCCGAGGGGCGCGGCGTGACGCTGGACGACTTGCGCGGGCCAGTGCGCGACGGCATCACCGGGCCGCGCCGGCCGGGCGCGATCGGCTTCGCCTCGATCCGTGGCGGCGACGTGGTGGGCGAGCATGACGTGATCTTCGCCGGCGAGGGCGAGCGCGTGGTCCTGCGTCATCTGGCGAGCGATCGCGCGATATTTGCGCGCGGCGCGCTTCAGGCCGCGATCTGGGGGCAGGACAAGGGGCCCGGAGAGTATGACATGCTGGACGTGCTGGGGCTGGACTGACCCGGCGGTCTAGTGCCGGCTGGGCAGGCTGACCGGCGGCTCGGCCACGAAATCGGCGCCGTCGCGCGGCGCGATCATGCGGGTCAGCTGAAAGCCGCCCGGCTCCACATCCAGCATGGCGATCTCGTTCGGCGGGTCCTCGCTGCGGTCGCACAGCGCCGATGCGGCATGGATCTGCGTCATGCCGCTGGCCGAGGTCGCGGTGTTGAAGTGATGCAGATGGCCGGTCAGCACCAGATCCACCCCCGCCTCGTCATAGGCGGCAAGGGCGGCATCGGCGTTCAGCATCAACTCCTTCGTCTCGCCCGGCAGCAGGCTGATCGGATGGTGCTGGACGACCATGACCGGCCCCGTCCGCGCCAGGTGCTTCACCCGCGCGATCTGCCGATTCGTCAGCCGTCCGTTGCGCCAGCGATAGGGAAAGGTCGAGTTGACGCCGACGATCTTCAACCCCGGCAGTTCCAGAAGCGGATCTCTCGGGCCGGGGACGGCGGCTTCGTAATCGCGGAACGGCCGCAGCAACCGCGCGGGCAGGTTCATCAGCGGAATGTCGTGATTGCCGGGCACGCATAGCCAGGGCAGGCCGGTCTGGTCCAGGATGGCGGCCGCCTCGGCAAACAGTTCGGGTCGGGCGCGCTGAACGAGATCGCCGGCGACGACGATATGTTCGGGCGCGGCATCTGCAATGGCATCAAGCATGGGCTGGACAAGCCGCGTGCGGTGCATCCCGATATGCAGGTCGGAAAGAAGGGCGATCCGCATCAGTTCGTCGCGGTCCCGGCGGTGGGAGTGCGGGGGTCGTCGGATACCGGATCAGCGGGAACCAGCACCCGCAGCGCGTCCTTGCGGATGGTCAGTTTCAACGGCGCGGGCACCCGCGAGCGTTCGCCGTCATGGGCGACATGGCGGGTCGGGCTGTCGGTATGGATGATGAAATCATCGGCGATGATCAGGTCGAAATCCTCGCCATGCGAGGTTCGGCCAAGCGCCAGCCGCAACGCCGCTGCGATCAGCCCGCGTCCGGTCTTCGCCTTGGCGACGAACAGCGGAAGCCGGTCGCGTTTCACGTCCTCGGCGCCCTGCAGCCCGAAACTCTCAAGCTGGGTCTCGCTCTGGGCGACGAAAGCGAGCGCGGTCTGAAACTCCAGCGTCTCGCCATTCACATGGGCGGTCAGTTGCAGCGGGTGGCGCAGGTCCCTCAACGCGTCCAGCACCGCCCAATAGGCCAGAAACCGGGAACGGCCGAATTTCCGGTACGCCGCCTCGCGCTTTTCGAGAATCTCGGGATAGGCGCCAAGGCTGACATTGTTCAGAAACACCTTTCCGTTCATGTCCCCGACCGAGACCGGCTGGACGCGGGCGTTCAGAATGGTCTGGATCGCCTCCTCGGGCGTATCGCCGACATGCAGGTCGCGGGCGAAATAGTTGAAGGTGCCGCCGGGAATGACCCCCATCACGGTCTCGCCACCCAGATCCGCCAGTGCCTGCGCGACCGCCGCCTGGGTGCCGTCACCGCCCACCGCGATCACCAGATCATGCGATTTCGCCGCATCGCTGGCCAACCGAATCAGGTCCTGACCCTTCTGGATCGGCAGGATATCAAAGCTGCCGCTGACCGGCGCGACCAGCTTTTCCAGAAGCGCCGTGGTATCGCTGCCATCGCTCTTGCCCGAGGCGGCGTTCAGGATCGCGGCCACCCGCGCGTTCGAGAGGTCGAATTTCGCCGTCATGCTGGCCCTTTCGTCATGCCGCAGGGCAACCCGCCCGCGCCGCCATGGTTCCCGGTCTTGGCGTTTGCGCCCGGACGGGCTAGGACAATTCTCAAAGATCAGGGGACCACCGATGAGCATGGACAAGACTTTCGACGCCGCCAGTGCCGAGGCCCGCATCAGCGCCGAATGGGAGGCGACGAACGCCTTCGCTGCCGGGGCCAATGCCAAGCCGGGGGCCGAGGCCTTTTCCATCCTGATCCCGCCCCCGAACGTGACCGGCAGCCTGCATATCGGCCATGCGCTGAACAACACGCTGCAGGACATTCTGGTGCGCTGGCACCGGATGCGTGGTTTCGACACGCTGTGGCAGCCCGGTCAGGACCATGCCGGCATCGCCACCCAGATGGTCGTCGAGCGCCGCATGGCCGAGCGGCAGGAGCCGAACCGGCGTCAAATTGGGCGTGAGGCCTTCGTCGAAAAGATCTGGGCCTGGAAGCAGGAATCCGGCGGCACCATCGTCAACCAGTTGAAGCGCCTCGGCGCCAGCTGCGACTGGTCGCGCAACGCCTTCACCATGTCCGGCGCCCCCGGTGCGCCCGAGGGCGAGGAGGGCAATTTTCACGATGCGGTGATCCGGGTCTTTGTCGATCTCTACGACAAGGGCATCATCTATCGCGGCAAACGGCTGGTGAACTGGGACCCGCATTTTGAAACCGCGATCAGCGATCTGGAGGTCGAGAACCGCGAGGTTCCCGGTCAGATGTGGCATTTCAAATACCCGCTGGCCGGCGGCGAGACTTATGAATATGTCGAGCGGGACGATGACGGCAATGTCACCCTGCGCGAGACCCGCGACTATATCAGCATCGCCACCACGCGCCCCGAAACCATGCTGGGCGATGGCGCGGTGGCCGTGCATCCCGACGATCAGCGCTATGCCCCCATCGTCGGCAAGCTGGTCGAAATCCCGGTCGGCCCCAAGGAATACCGCCGCCTGATCCCGATCATCACCGATGAATATCCCGATCCCGATTTCGGCTCGGGCGCGGTGAAGATCACCGGCGCGCATGACTTCAACGATTACGCCGTCGCCATGCGCAACAATATCCCGCTTTACGCGCTGATGGATACCAAGGGGGCGATGCGCGAGGACGGTCTGTCCTATGAGGAAAGCGCCGAAATCGCCACCCGCGCCGCGCGGGGCGAGGATGTGGGCGATGTCTCGAACGTCAATCTCGTGCCCGAGGATCTGCGCGGCCTCGACCGTTACGAGGCCCGCAAGGCCGTGATCGACCAGATCAATGCCGAAAAGCTGGCGGTGACCTATCTGCACAAGGAAATCGACAAGGAAACCGGGGCCGAGCATCTGGAGATGCGCCCGCTGGTTGATCAGAAGCCGATCATGCAGCCCTTCGGCGACCGTTCCGGCGTGGTGATCGAGCCGATGCTGACCGATCAGTGGTTCGTCGATACCCAGCGCATCGTCGGCCCGGCGCTTGACGCGGTGCGCGACGGCCGCACCCAGATCCTGCCCGAACAGCACCGCAAGGTCTATTTCAACTGGCTGGAAAATATCGAGCCGTGGACGATCTCGCGCCAGCTGTGGTGGGGGCATCAGATCCCGGTCTGGTATGGTCTCGACCTGCAGACGCCGGACTTTGAAGACGACGACGGCGATGGCGCGCTGGATGAGGTCGAACTGTTCGAACTGCTGGTCGAGGGTCTGGTCCAGAAGGGCGATTTCCACCACGCCGCGCCGCATTTCGACGGCGTGGTCGAGAAATTCCGCGACGATATCGCCGGCCTGCCGCAGCCCTTGGAAATCGCCCGCGTGATCGAGGTCGCCGACCGCGAGGCGGCCATCGACGCCTTCGCGCAGGGGCTGGCGGATTACAACCTGTCGCAGGATCCGACGAAACTGGTCTATCCGGTCTGGCGCGACCCCGATGTGCTGGATACGTGGTTTTCCTCGGGTCTCTGGCCCATCGGCACGCTCGGCTGGCCCGAGGACACGCCGGAAATGCGCAAGTATTTCCCCACCGATGTGCTGGTCACGGGCTTCGACATCATCTTCTTCTGGGTCGCCCGGATGATGATGATGCAACTGGAAGTGGTGGGCGACATTCCCTTCCACACCGTCTATGTCCACGGTCTGGTGCGCGACGAAAAGGGCGCCAAGATGTCGAAGTCGAAAGGCAATGTCATCGACCCGTTGGTGCTGATCGACGAATTCGGCGCCGATCCCCTGCGCTTCACCCTGACCTCGATGGCGGCGATGGGCCGCGACCCGAAGCTGGGCCCGAAACATGTCGAGGCGAACCGCAACTTCGTGACCAAGATCTGGAACGCGACGCGCTTTGCCGAAATGAACGGCGTGCGCGGCGGCGGGGACCGCCCGAATCCGCAGCACATGGTGAACCGCTGGATCATCGGCGAGGTTGCCCGCGCCGCCGCCGCCACCGACGAGGCGCTGAGCGCCTACCGTTTCAACGACGCCGCGAACGGGCTTTACGCCTTCGTCTGGGGCACCGTCTGCGACTGGTATGTGGAATTCGCCAAGCCGCTGTTCGATGGCGAATATGCCGAGGAAACCCGCGCCACCATGGGCTGGGTGCTGGATCAGTGCTACGGCCTGCTGCACCCGATCATGCCCTTCGTGACTGAGGAGCTGTGGGCGCTAACCGGCGAACGCCAGAAAATGCTGGTCCATGGCGACTGGCCGGAACTCGGCCCCGACCTGATCGATGCCGAGGCCGACCGGCAGATGAACTGGGTGATTCAGCTGATCGAGAACATCCGCTCGGCCCGCGCCCAGATGGGCGTGCCGGCCGGCGCCAAACTGGACCTGATCGTCACGCAGGCCGACGAGGGCGCCCGCGCGGCACTCGCGGCGAACGCGCCCCTGATCGAGCGGCTGGCCCGTGTGAACGCGCCGCAGGATGGCACGGCCGGCAAGGGCATGATCGCCGTGGCCGCCCCCGGCGCGTCCTTCGCGCTGCCCATCGGCGAGGTGATCGACGTGGCGGCCGAAACTGCACGGCTGGAAAAGAACGCCAGTAAGATCGGCAAGGATGCGGACGGGCTGCGCAAGCGTCTCGACAACCCGAAATTCGTCGAGAATGCCGATTTCGAGGTGATCGAGGAAACCCGCCAGAAACTCGCCGATCTGGACGAGGATCTGGCCCGCATCAACGCCGCGCTGGCGCAGTTGAAGGCGATGTGATGCACTGGTTCGAACGCATCGCCCTGCGCCGCGCCGACGAGGCGGAAGCCAAGGGCGAATTGCGTGGCCTGCGGGGCGAGGGCAAACCCCTCGACCCCGAATATCTGCGCGAAAAGGCCGAGGACGTGCTGCACCGCATGATGGCCGATGCGGGCTTCCTTCCCGAGGAATTTCAGCTGCGCAAGGAGGTCGAGAGCCAGCGCGCCATCCTCGACCAGATCGACGACCCGGACGAACGCCACCAGCTTCAGCGCCGCATCGCGCTGCTGGAACTGCGTGCAAATATCATCACCGACGCCCGCCGCGCCAGCGCTCGGCGCTGATCTCTTTCACTCTGGGGCAAATATCCCGGGGGTGCGGGGGCTGGCCCCCGCAGGCTTCAGTCCGGCATCAGCATGTAGCCGGCTCCGCGTACCGTCTGCAGATAGCGCGGCTCTTTCGGGTCGGGCTCGATCTTGCGGCGCAGCCGGGTGATCTGCACGTCGATGGCGCGATCCGAACTGTCCGTTTCCTCGGAAGGGGTGCGGCCCAGATCCACGGTCAGATCGACACGGCTGACGGCCTGTCCCGGCGTCTCGGCCAGACGGCGCAGCAACGCCGCCTCGGTTCCGGTCAGGTGGATGTGGCTGTCGCCTTCGAACAGTTGCCCACGCTCGGTGTCGTAACGCAGGCCGCCGAGAGTCATGAATTTCGGTCCCGCCGGTTGCGCCTGCGGCACCCGCCGCAGGATGGCCGAGATGCGCAGCAGCAGCTCGCGCGGCTCGAAGGGCTTGGGCAGATAGTCATCGGCCCCGGCTTCGAGACCCGCGATGCGGTCCTGGGTCTCGCCGCGCGCGGTCAGCAGCAGGATGGGGGTAGCGATGCGGTTGCGCAGGTCGCGGGTCAGGCTGATCCCGTCTTCGCCGGGCATCATCACGTCCAGCACGATCAGGTCGAATTCCAGCCCGCGCAGGATCTTGCGGGCATGGCCGGCATCGGTCGCGGTGGACACCATATAGCCGTTCTTGACCAGAAACTTGCGCAGCAGGCTGCGGATGCGTTCGTCGTCGTCGATGACAAGGATATGGGCAGTATCGTTCATTCAGCCGCCTCGGCGCCGCGCATTTCGCGGAACTGGCGGGCGCCCGCATCGTCCATCATCGCCTCCAGCACGGTGCGGAAACCGGCGACGGCCTGCGGCCCGGCGGCGCGATAGGCGGCGCGGACGCGGGCGCGCTGCGCCTCGGACAGGCGGCGTTCCAGATCGATGCCGGCAGCGGTCAGATTCAGCAGCCGCTCGCGCCGGTCACGCTTGCCGATGCGGGATTCGACCAGCCCGTCATCCAGCAGCGCCCGCAATACCCGGTTCAAGGATTGCTTGGTGACCCCCAGAATATCCAGCAGCCCCGATACGGTCAGCCCCGGCTTGCGGGCGATGAAATGCAGCGCGCGGTGATGGGCACGGCCGTAATCTATCCCTTCGAGGATTTCGTCCGGGTCCGAGGTGAAGGCGCGATAGGCGAAATAGAACGCCTCGATCCCGCCGCGAATCTGATCGTCGGTCAGGAACAGCAGGTTTTCCGCGCCCTGACCCGAGACTGGCTTGATCGCCGTTTCCTTCATGACATCTCCTGTCCTGCGGTCAGTTTAAGTCAGCCTTGTTGACATTCCAAGAATCAATCATTAGCGCTTCGCTCAATGAACGCAAGATTAGGTCTGATGATGGTCGTTTTGCGCAAGATTCGTAATGTCGGCACAAGGAGAGCGAGATGGCTGGAAACTACGACGACCGCGACGGCAAGATCTGGATGGATGGCGTTCTGGTCGACTGGCGCGATGCCAAGGTGCATATCCTGACCCATGCGCTGCACTATGCCTCCTCGGTTTTCGAAGGCGAGCGCTGCTATGACGGCAGGATCTTCAAAGGCCATGAACATTCGCTGCGGCTGATCGAATCCGGGCGGTTGCTGGACATGCCCGTCCCCTATTCCGCAGAGGAGCTGGACGCCGCGAAAGAGGCGGTTCTGAAGGCCAACGGGCTGAGCAACGCCTATATCCGGGCGATTGCCTGGCGCGCCTCGGGGCCGGATATGGGCGTCTCGGCGGCGCGCAACCCGGTCAGCGTGGCCATCGTCGCCTGGGAATGGGGCAGCTATTACGGCGATGCGAAATGGCAGGGGGCCAAGCTGGACATCAGCAACTGGAAGCGTCCCGACCCTGAAACCATCCCGGCGGCGGCCAAGGCGGCGGGGCTGTACATGATCTGCACCATGTCGAAACACGCCGCCGAGGCGAAGGGCTGTTCGGACGCGCTGTTCTATGACTGGGAAGGCTATGTCGCCGAGGCGACGGGCGCGAATATCTTCTTCGTCAGGGATGGTGAGATCCATACGCCGCTGGCCGACCGCTTCCTGAACGGCATCACTCGGCAGACCGTGATTCAGATGGCGCGTGACAAGGGTTTCACCGTCCACGAACGCCGCATCCGCCCCGAGGAGCTGGCGGATTTCAGCGAATGCTGGCTGACCGGGACCGCGGCCGAAGTGACCCCGGTGGGACAGATCGGCACGCATCACTATCAGGTCGGTCAGATCACCCGAGATATCGCCGCCGCCTACGAGGCGCTGGTGCGGGCCTGACCGCCGGCCGGCCTTCCACCGCAGGCCCCGAGGTGTTGGAACACGGAAGATGCGGGGCAAGCGGTCGCAGTTCCGGCCTGGGCGGTGGCGGTGTATAAGCGCGCCATGAGCCATTCCTTTCGCACCGCCCTGCCTTTCTGGATGTCGCTCGGCCTAGTGCCGCTGACGATCCTTGCCGCCGCCTGGGGAGGCTGGTGGTGGGTCCTGATGCCGCTTTATGCGTGGTATCTGGTCACCGGGCTGGATCTGGTTCTGGGGCTGAACAAGGAAAACCCCGATACCGGGACGCCGGTCGAGCAGTTGTTCTGGTATCGCGCGATCACGGCGATCTGGTTCCCGGTGCAGTTCTGTCTGGTCTTCGGGTTGATCTTTTATGCCACCCGGTCCGACCTGTCGGGCTGGGAAAAGCTGGGCCTGTTCTTCGGCCTCGGCGTCGCCTCGGGCACCATCGGCATGGTTTACGCCCATGAACTCCTGCATCAGCGCCCGAAATGGGAGCGTTGGCTGGGGGATCTGCTGCTGGCCTCGGTGCTGTATTCGCATTTCCGGACCGAGCATCTGCTGGTTCATCACGCCTGGGTCGGTACGCCGCGCGACGCCGTCTCGGCCCGCTATAATGAGGGGTTTCACCGTTTTTTCTGGCGCGTGCTGACCGAGGGGCCGGCAAGCGCCTGGCGGGCCGAAAGGGGTTTGCAGGCGCGTGCCGGGCGGTCGGCCTTTGACCGGCGCAATCCGTTCTGGCGCTATGCGGCGCTGCAGCTTGGGATGCTGGCGCTGGCGCTGATCCTTGGCGGATGGCAGGGGCTGCTGCTGTTCGTGTGGCAGGCCTTCGCGGCGATCTGGCAGCTTGAGCTGACCAATTACGTCGAACATTACGGGCTGACGCGTCGTCATCTGGGCGACGGGAAATACGAACATGTCCTGCCCCGGCACAGCTGGAACGCGGCGCACAAGGCCTCGAACTGGCTGCTGATCAATCTGCAGCGGCATTCGGATCATCACTACAAGCCCGACCGCCGGTTTCCGCTGCTGCAGACCTATCCCGAAGACGAGGCGCCGCAGCTGCCCTTCGGCTATCCCGGCATGACCTTTCTGGCGATGATCCCGCCTTTGTGGCGACGGAGGATGAACCCGCGTGTGCGGGCATGGCGGCGGCAATTCTATCCCGATATCGCGGATTGGGGGCCTTATAACCGGGCCGAGTTGCCGATGCCGAAAGGGGCGCTATAGGCAAAAAAAAAGCCGCCCATGCGGAACTGGTCCGCGGGCGGCGAAGTCTGTCCGTGCCGAACGAGCGGGGCGCGGACGTGGCGAAACTGTCAGAGAGGTGTCAGTTGGGACGTTCGTCCATCTCGTCGCGGATCTGCTGGCGCAGCGCGTCGATGGGAATCATCTTGCCCTCGCGTTTGAAGTGCCAATAGGTCCAGCCGTTGCAGGAGGGGGCACCCTCCAGCCTGGCGCCGACCTGATGAATGGAGCCCTTGATGTCGCCACCCGCCAGGCTGCCATCGGCGCGCACCTTGGCCTTGTGGCGGTTGCCGATCGAATACAGTTCCTCACCGGGACGCAGCATGCCGCGTTCGACGACCTGACCGAAGGGCACGCGCGGCTCGGCGCGTTTGCCTGTCGAGGTCGCCAGCGCTTCGGCATGCAGGCGGCGGATGCGGTCCAGCCGTCTGTTGGCCGCATCGCGATAGCCGCTTTCGCGCTCGATCCCGATGAAGTCGCGGCCCAGCATCTTGGCCACCGCCCCAGTGGTGCCGGTGCCGAAGAAGGGGTCCAGCACCACATCGCCCGGATTGGTGGTCCCGATCAGGACACGGTGCAGCAGAGCCTCGGGCTTCTGGGTCGGGTGGGCCTTGTCGCCCTTGTCATCCTTCAGCCGCTCGCCGCCATTGCAGATCGGCAGCACCCAGTCGGATCGCATCTGGACGCCTTCATTCAGCATTTTCAGGGCTTCGTAGTTGAAGGTGTATTTCGCCGATTCGGATTTCGAGGCCCAGATCAGCGTCTCATGGGCGTTGGTCAGCCGCTTGCCGCGGAAGTTCGGCATCGGGTTCGATTTGCGCCAGACCACATCGTTCAGAATCCAGTAACCCTGATTTTGCAGCTCGGCGCCGACGCGGAAGATGTTGTGATAGCTGCCGATCACCCACAGCGCCCCGTTGGGCTTCAGCAGGCGGCGTGCGGCCGCCAGCCATTCGCGGGTGAACCGGTCGTAATCGGCGAAGCTGTTGAACTGGTCCCAGTGATCATCGACGGCATCGACGCGGCTGTTATCGGGCCGGTGCAGATCGCCGCGCAGCTGCAGATTATAGGGCGGATCGGCGAAGATCAGGTCGACACTGCCTGCCGGCAGGCTGTTCATCACATCGACACAATCGCCGGCGAGAATCTGGTTAAGCGGTAAGGTTCGCGCGGACGCGTTGGTCTTGGGGTCTGTCATCTCTGCCTCTCGGAACGCCGGATTTTCCCGGTCTGGTATGGCTCGAATGATGAGTCACAGGTGATTCGCCGTCAATTTATTTATTTGAATCAATCTGTTGTGGTTGGGACTTTACACAAGATGTTGTGGACGGGCGCGAAGGAACGCCGATGATATGGGGTCACGCCGAGTTCCAGCAGCGCGCGCTTGTGGTCCGGGGTGGGGTATCCGGCGTTCCGGTCCCAGCCGTAGCCGGGGAACTGTTGCGCCAAATCCACCATCACCGCGTCGCGCGCCGTCTTCGCCAGAATCGACGCCGCCGCAATGCTCAGCGACAGGGCATCGCCCTTCACCACGGCGCGACCGGGGACGGGCAGGTTGCGGGGCAGCAGATTGCCGTCGATCAGCGCCAGATCGGGGCGGGTGGGAAGCTGGTCGATCGCCCGACACATCGCCGCATGCGAGGCGCGTAGAATGTTCAGCCTGTCGATTTCGTCGATCCAGACATGGACGACTGCCCAATCGGCACATGCGCGGATTTCCGCCGCCAGCTTTTCGCGCTGCTTTACCCCCAACTTCTTCGAGTCGTTCAGGCCCGCGGGAAGTCGTTGTGGATCAAGCATGACTGCGGCTGCGGTGACCGGACCGGCCAGCGGCCCGCGTCCCGCTTCGTCCACTCCAGCTACGCGCCGGGCGCCCGCAAGACGCGCATCCAACTCATAGGCATAGTCAGGGCACGGATTCGTGATACTGGGCATGGCAATAATCTCATACTCTGACTGCTCCGTTTTTGCACCGACAGGTTTGAAACGAAGGCGGTTGAAGGCGGAGGTATTGCTATCCATTTGAAAATGAGCGGAAAAATAAACGCATTGTGCGATATCCCGAGATGACGATAGCATCTCACCATTGAGTGAACCGATCGGTTCTCTTTGACCTTATGGACAGCTTTACTTACCTAAACACGGTTTCATATGTCTGCTTACCATCAAGAGGTCCTTTAACACCATGCTGCTTGCAAAAGGTGAATCATCCCTGGCCGAGGGGACTCTGCGACCGGCCGGTCGGCAGGTGCTGAACACCTGGCAGGCCGTGCAGTCGGAAATCCTGCGCCGCATTCGCACGGGTGAATGGGTGGCTGGGCAGCTGATCCCCACCGAACATCAGCTCGCCGCCGAATTGGGTTGCGCGCGCGCCACCGTCAACCGCGCGATGAGCCAGCTGGCCCAGGACGGGATCCTGCAGCGCCGCCGTCGGGTGGGGACGCGCGTTTCCGATACCCGTGTCCCGGAAGCCGGGGTCGAGGCGATGCCGATTCGCACCGAGGTCGAGGCCACCGGCGCCGCCTATGCCTATCATCTGGCCGGTCAGATCACTGTTTCCGCGCCGGAAGATATTGCGTCGATCATGCATGTGCCGCAGGCCGAGCGGCTGATCCGTTATCGCGCCGTGATCACCGCCGATGATGCGCCCTATTGCGTTGAAGTCGGCTATCTGGCCCAGCATGACGCCGCGCAGCTGACCGACGAAATGCTGCAATCGGCCGAGCCGCTGGAATGGATGCGCCAGTCGATCGACCAGATCTCGGGGCGGCTGGAAATCCTCGCCACACGGCTGACGGGCGAATGCGCGGCCGAGCTGGGCGCGGAAAAGGGCCAGCCGGTGTTGACGCTGGACCGCACGCTGTGGTGCGACGGTCGCGCGCTATCACATTCGCGTCGGGTCTATCCGCCGGGGCATCGCGTCAGTTTCGCGCGTTGAATTTGCGCGCCATACTGCGCTACGAGTGACCCGCCCCGATGCTGGAGACCGCGATGATTTCCCCCCTGCGTTGCGCCGCCTGGCTGGCGGCGCTTGCCCTGTCCGTTCCGAACCTCGCCGCCGCCGCGCCGATCAGCGCCGAGGCGATCGAAGCTGCCACCTATACCGGCGGCGCGTTGCCATCGGGCCAGTCGGCGCTGACAGCCAAGGTGCAGGTCATGCTGGATCGCGCCGGCGTGTCGCCGGGGGTGATCGACGGCATCAAGGGCGGAATGAGCCGCAGCGCCATCGCCGCCTTCGAACGCCGCAGCGGGCTGCCGGCGGATGGCGTGATGGACCCGCAGGTCTGGGCGGCGCTGCTGCCCTTCGCGGGCGGCCCGATGACCACCAGCTATACCATCACCGATGCTGATGTGACGCAGCTGACCACGCATATTCCCACCGATTACCTCGAAAAGGCGAATATGACCTCTCTGGGCTATACCAGCGTGGCCGAGAAGCTGGGCGAGCGGTTCCACATGCACGAGAACCTCATCGCCGCGCTGAATCCGGGGGTGCCGCTGACCGCGGGGGCAACGATCCGGGTGATCGCGCCAACGAAACCGCTGCGCGCCAAGGTGACCCGCGTCTTTGTCGAAAAAGGCACCAACCGCGTCGCCGCCTATGATGCCGAGGGCCATATGGTGGTGAATTATCCCGCCACGATCGGTTCGGCCGAGACGCCGTCGCCCAGCGGAACCCACATGGTTCGGGCCGTCGCCATGAACCCCGAATATACCTATAACCCGAATATCAATTTCACCCAGGGGTCCAACAAATCGGTGCTCGTGTTGCCGCCGGGGCCGAACGGCCCGGTCGGAACCGTGTGGATCGCGCTGAGCAAGCCGACCTATGGGTTGCACGGCACGCCTACACCGTCGCGGCTGTTCGTCAGTGAATCGCATGGCTGCGTGCGCATGACCAACTGGGACGCCGAGGAACTGGCCCATATGGTTCAGCCCGGCGTCACCTCGGTCGAGTTTCTGGAAAAGGGCACCTCGCTGGCCGACGTGATGGGCGAGGCGCGGGGAACCTCGAAAGCCGTGCAGGCCGCGGTGGCGGCTTCTGCTGCGCTGGCGGCCTCGGTGCCGCAACTTGCCGCGCAGACCTCGACGGTGCTGGTCTCCTCGGCCGCGCCGGTGGCGCGTCCACCGCATATGTTGCGTTCGCCCGATGCGGTTCCGGCCGCCGTGCCGGCAACTGCGCTGCCGGCGGCGGCCGCCCCCGCAGCCGGCATCGCGCCGCAGGTGATCCAACCGCCCGGCGCAGTTCTGCCCGGTGGCTACGTCCCGCGCGGGCGCTAGGATGACAGGGTGGCTTCTGGCGACGATCCTGGGTGTGGCGATGATGTCGGCGCCATCGCAGGCGCAGGAACCGCCCCATCGGCCCCCCGGCAGCACGGCGCCCGAAGCGGCTGATCGCGGCCAGAATGGTGCGCTGACCGACAGCGTCCGGCCACCCGCGCGCCCCGAAGCTGTGTCAAAGCCGGACGCGACGGATGCCGCAGCCGACCAGCCAAGCGCGACCGATGCGGTGCCCCCCCAGCCAAATGCCGCGAATCCTGCGCCCCCTTCATCAGGCGGCACGGATGCCGCGCCCGCGCCGCCCCCGACCGCGCCCGCGACCGATCCCGTGCCCGCCGGGCCGCCTGCCTGGCAGGCCTTGGCCGAGGGCGCCTTGCCCTATCGCTTCTGCCTGATGAACCTGAACATGCTGGGCGTTGGTTACCGAGAGGTCGCGCCGATGACCTCGCCTGAGGATGCCGATTGCGGCATTGCCCGGCCAATTCAGGTTGACAGCCTGCAGCCCGGCGTGACCATCGCGGGTGGCGCATTGATGCGTTGTGATACCGCCCGGCGTCTGGCGCTGTGGCTGCGTGCCGAGGCCCAACCGGCCGCCGCCCTGCTGCCCGGCGCACCGCGGATCGCCGAAATCCTGCCCGGTTCGACCTATCAGTGCCGGGCGCGAGTGGGCGGCGCGTCGGACAAGCTGTCTGAACATGCGCTTGGCAACGCCTTCGATGTCGCCGGCCTGCGCTTTTCCAATGGCGAGGAGATGCTGATCGAACCGCGCGATGACAGTGGCGGGATCGAAGAAGCGTTCCAGAAGGCCATTCGATATGGCGCCTGCTTGTATTTCACCACCGTTCTCGGGCCGGGGTCGAACGCGGCCCATGACGATCATCTGCATTTCGACGGCGCGGTCCGCAAGGGCGGCTGGCGGCTGTGCGAATAAGCGCGCTCAGCGACTCAGCTGCTCCATGTCCAGATAGTCGGGCTTGAACTGCGCCAGCGCCACCAGACCGCGCCAGTCGAGAATCTCGATTTCCGTCCCGGACCAGCGGATCAGCCCGCGTTCGCGCAGGTCGCGGACGGCGCGGTTGATATGGATGGGCGAATAGCCAAGGATATTGGCCAGGTCGCGCTGCAGAAGCGGCAGGGTAAAGCGATAATCCCGCGCCGCCCCGACCGAGCTGAGGCGGGTGTAAAGCTCGCAAAGCAGATGCGCCAGATGGGCGCTCGACCGCAACGATGCCGCCGCGACCAGCCATTGCCGATGGATGGCGGCGTCGATGGTGGTCGACATCCACAACAGCCGCGTCAGGTGCGGCCAGTCGTTGGTGATCTCCAGCAGCTGATCGTGGCTGACGAATTCGACCTCGGTCGGACCCATGGCGAGGATGGTGTGTTCCAGCCCTGCCAGTACGAAGCCGTGCAGATCGACGAAGTCGCCCGGCACGTGCAAAGCCGAAATCACGCGGTCCTTGCCGCGCGACAGAAAATGCACCCGAGCCGACATGCCCTGCAGCATCAGACAGCTTTGATCGACGATCACGTCGCGCGCGACGATGACATCACCGCCGTTGAAGCGCACCTGCCGCGTCTTCAGCGCTTTCAGGCGTGCGCGCTCGGCTGCGCTCAGTTGATCCCGACGTTCCAGATAGCGGATGAAATAGTCTGACAGTGCCACGGCATTTCCTTGAACGGCTCGCGGACGGTGCAGGATTTGGTCATAAACCGCAATGCCGTGCTGTGATAACATTCGTTAATCCGGCAGGGTTCCGGGCCGTCCCGCGCGCGCCTCAGCTGCGCTGGTTTCCGCCGCGCGGCAAATGCAGCGCGTTGGCCAGCATGGCAAAGCTGGCGGCGGCGCCATCGGGGCTGTTTCGGGCCACGAACGCATCCAATGCGGGATAGAGCTTGACCGCTTCGTCCAGCTTCGGGTCCGACCCCGCCGCGTAAAGCCCGGCCTTGATCATCAATTCCGATTCCGCATAGGCGCCGAGTGCGGCCCGCGCCCTGCCGATCAGCGCGTTTTCCGCGTCGGTCGCAGCGTGCGGCAGCGAGCGGGAGACCGAGCGCAGCACATCGACGGCCGGAAAACGCCCGCGCTCGGCGATCGCGCGGTCCAGCACCACGTGACCGTCCAGAACGCCGCGCAGGATGTCGGCGATCGGTTCCTCCATGTCGGAGCCGGCTACCAGCACGCTGAAGATGCCGGTGATGTCGCCGCCCCCCTCGGGACCGGGCCCGGCGCGTTCGGCCAGCGACATGATCAGATGCGAGGTTGACGGCGGGAAGCCGCGATAGGACGGGCTTTCGCCGGAGGCGAGCGCGATTTCACGATGCGCCTCGGCAAAGCGGGTGATTGAATCGGCGAGGAACAGCACATGCCTGCCGTGGTCGCGGAAATATTCGGCCACCGCCATCGCCGCCCAGGCGCAACGCCGCCGTATCAGCGGCGACTGGTCCGAGGTCGCAGCGACCACCACCGCGCGCGCCATACCCTCCGGTCCCAGCACATTTTCAACGAACTCACGCAACTCGCGCCCGCGCTCGCCGATCAGCGCGATGACCACCAGATCGGCCTGCACGCCGCGCGAGAGGTTTGACAGCAGTGTCGATTTGCCCACGCCGGACCCGGCGAAAAGACCGATTCGCTGCCCCCGCACGATCGGCAGCAGGGTATCGAAAACCGCCAGCCCTGTATCGAGCCGGCTGCCCAGCCGCTTGCGGGTGACCGCAGCCGGCGCGGCTGCGCTGAAGCTGCGCTCCTCGCTTCCGTGGGGCAGGGGGCGGCCGTCCAGGGGCCGGCCGAACGGGTCGACGATACGGCCGATCCACGCCGCGCATGGCGCAAGGCGGGGGGCGAAGGTCAACTCGACCTCGGTGCCGATGGACAGGCCATTCACGGGCGATTCCGGCAGGATTTCCGCTGTTGTCGCCCCCAATGCGACGATCTCGCCTGTCAGGTCCAGTTCCCGCGACAGCAGCACCCGATCCCCGATCGAAGCATGCGCATTCAGGCCACAGACGCGCACCAGCCCGGCGCGGATCTCCTCTACGCGACCGAAATAGCGGGCCGGGCGCAGCCGGCTGATCCTTGCCGCAATGGATTCAATTTTATCCAATTTTTCGCCTCGCTTTGTGCCGGGATCCGCCCGGCTCGAAAGGGTTTTTAAACCAGTTGAGGTTAAGACCGGGTTTATCACAGTGGAGGAGAAGCCTCTTTGTTGGAAAAACTTGAAACGATCCGCATGGCGCGAGCCATGACCGCGCATGCGGCGGAGCGGGCGAAGGTGATCGCCGGAAATGTGGCCAATGCCGACACGCCGGGCTTTCGCGCGAGGGACCTGGCTCCCTTTTCCGAAACGTATCGCAATGCCGCCGCCAACCCGATCCGGGCGACGCGCGCGGGGCATTTCACCTCGTCCGACGGGGGCGCGACCGCGATGCGCGTGACCGAGGATCAGGGTGGCCGGGCGCCCAACGGCAACTCCGTCTCGCTGGAGGAGGAGATGGTCAAGAATGCCGAAACCAAGCGCCAGCACGATATTTCGCTCGCGGTCTACCGGTCCTCACTGACCATGCTGCGCACCGCTCTGGGGCGGCGGGGGTAAGTGATGGAGAACCAGATCTCTGCCACCCGGATCGCCGCTTTCGGGATGCGTGCACAAGCGGACCGGCTGCGGCACGTGTCCGAGAATATCGCCAATGCCGATACGCCGGGCTATCGCCGCAAGCTGGTCACCTTCGATGCGGTTCTCGATCATGGCCGCCCGAATGGCCTGGTCGAGGCGTCGCAGCCGCAGCTTGATCGCAGTTCCCTGGAACGTATCCACGATCCCGCCCATCCGATGGCTGACGCGCAGGGCTTCTATGACGGTTCGAATGTCGACCTGGTGACCGAGATGGCCGACGCGCGCGAGGCAAGCCGCAGCTACGAGGCCAATCTGCGCATCTTCGAGCAGGCCCGGCAGATGTCTTCCTCGCTTCTTGATTTGCTGCGCCGCTGAAAGGATTTTGCATGATTACCCCCACCAATGCCATCACCGCCTATCTGCGTGCGACCGAGGCGACGCCGCCGCAGCCCCAGCAACCGCTCGGGGCCGGCATGAGCGCTGCCGCCCATGGGTTCGAACAGGCGATGGCCGCGGCCGACCAGACCGCCATCGGCGCCATGTCCGGCAGCGCCGACACGAATGCCCTGGTCCAGTCCCTGACCGAGGCAGAGCTGGCGCTCGATGCCGCCGTCGCCATTCGCGACAAGGTGGTCGAGGCCTATCAGGAAATCCTGCGGATGCCGGTGTGACATGGATGAAAACCTCATCTTCGACCTTGTTCGTCAGGCGCTGTGGATCGCGGTGCGGATGTCGGCGCCGTTGCTGGCAGTCGCGTTGATCGCGGGCGTGGCCATCGGCCTGTTCCAGGCGCTCACCTCGGTTCAGGAAATGACGCTGACCTTCGTGCCGAAAGTCGGCCTGATGCTCGCGGTCTTCTGGGTCTCGATGAGCTTCATGACCGCCATTCTGTCAGGCTTCTTCACCGAGGCCGTCATTCCCCTGATCGCGGGCAACTGAGCATGGATAACGCCATCTACGCCTCGCTGACCCGGCAATCGGGCCTGATGCGCGAAATGCGCGTCATCGCCAACAATATCGCCAATGCCAATACCAACGGCTTTCGCCGCGAAGGGGTCGTCTTTTCCGAATATCTGACCGCGACGGGAAAAGGACGCGAGGGCCTGTCGATGGCGAATGCCCGCGGCCGTCTGCTGGACTTGAAACAGGGGGGCATGTCCATGACCGGGGGCACCTATGATCTGGCCATCGATGGCGAAGGGTTCTTCGCCGTCGAGACAGCGCAGGGCACCCGCATCACCCGCGCCGGGGCCTTTCTGGCCTCTGCCGATGGTGAATTGATGACGGCGGACGGTCATCGCCTGCTCGACGAGGGGCTGGCGCCGATCCAGATCCCCCCCGGCACCAAACAGGTGGCCATCGGCCCGGATGGCACGCTGTCGGCCGACGGCCTGCAACTGGCGCGGGTGGGCGTTTTCGCCGCCCCCGACCCGGCCGCGATGCTGCGCAATGGCGGGACCCTGTTCGAAACCGGCGACGCCACGTTGCAACCCGCCGAGGACGCGCGGATCCAGCAGGGTTTTCTGGAGGATTCCAATGTCGAACCCATCGCCGAAATCAGCCGCATGATCGAGGTGCAGCGCGCCTACGAGATGGGTCAGACCCTTCTCGACCGCGAAGACAAGCGCATCCGCGACGCCATCACCGCCCTGACCCGTTAACGGAGTTTCCCATGAAAGCCCTTCAGATTGCCGCCACCGGCATGAGCGCCCAACAGACACGGGTCGATGTGATTTCCAACAACCTCGCGAACATGTCCACGACCGGCTACAATGCCCGGCGAGCGGAATTCGCGGACCTGCATTATCAGCAGGTGGTCCGGCCGGGGACCATTTCAGCAGCGGACGGGACCGTCATTCCCGCGGGGATCCAGCTGGGCCTCGGTGCCCGTCCGACGGCGGTGACGGTCAATATCGCCCAAGGGACGCTGTCGGCCACCGGGGGCGATCTCGACCTCGCGATTGATGGCTTCGGCTATCTCGAGGTCACGATGCCTTCGGGAAGCTCGGGCTATACCCGCGACGGTGCGCTGAAGCGCTCGCCCGACGGGCAGATCGTGACCTCGGACGGCTATCCGGTGGCGCCCGGCATCACCATTCCCGACGAGACGCGCAGCGTCGCCATCAACGCCGATGGCGAGGTCTATGCCTATTTCGACGGTCGCGTCGAGCCGGAGCTGCTGGGCCAGCTGACGCTTGCGGGCTTTACCAACGAAAAGGGGCTGGAGGCGATCGGCTCGAACCTGTTTCTGGAAACCAATGCTTCGGGACCGGCGCTGGTTTCGCTGCCGGGGCAGGAGGGATTGGGCACGGTCAGGCAGGGATACCTCGAGGAAAGCTCGGTCGATCCGGTGCGCGAGATCACCGAACTCATCAAGGCGCAGCGGGGGTATGAGCTGAACGCCAAGGTGATCACCGCCGCCGACCAGATGCTCGGCGCGACTGTGCAGGTGCGGTGATGCGGAGCGGGTTTGCCCTTCTGGCCGTTATGCTGTCCGCGCCCGCGCAGGCCACGGTGACGGCCGCTCGGGATCTGCCGGCAGGCACGATCATCGGCGCGTCGGACGTCGCCTGGATCGAGGAGGTGCCCGGCGGCATCAATGATCCGGCGCTTGCGGTCGGCCAGCAGGCCCGCGTGGCGATCTATGAGGGGCGTCCGGTGGTTGCCGGTGCCTTGCGCGCGCCGGTGCTGGTGTCGCGCAACCAGATCGTGCGGGTCGCCTTCGATGCCGGGCCGCTGCGCATCGAAGCCGAAGGCCGGGCGCTGTCCGAAGGCGCCGCAGGCGACGTGGTTCGGATCATGAATCTCGCCTCGCGCAATACGATTTCCGCCGTCGTCAAACCCGACGGCACCCTTGTTTCAACCTCCAGCAACACGGAGTTCAAATGACGCCGCGCACCCTTCTGCTGGCCGCCCTCCTTCTCGCCGCCACCGCAGCCTGCAACCGGACCGATCATCTTGGCCGCCCCCCCACCATGTCCGAGCCGCAAAGCACCCCCGAATTTGCCGCGATGACCACGCCCGAACTGTTCCTGCCCGAAACCCCGCAGCGTCCTGAGGCGGATGCCTCGCTCTGGGCGGGCGAGCAGAGTTCGCTGGTGCGCGATCGCCGCGCGACGACGCGGGGGGACATCCTCACCGTGGTGATCGAAATCGACGACCGGGCCGAGATCTCGAACAGTTCGAACCGGTCGCGCTCGGCGGCGGATAAGGTCAGCATCCCCGATTTTGCCGGTCTGCCGCAAAGCCTGGACAAGCGGATGACTGCGGGCGCCTCGATGGACAATGCGGTCGATGCGAATTCGTCGTCGACCTACAAGGGGAACGGCAAGGTTTCGCGCCGGGACAAGCTGACGCTGCGGGTCGCGGCCACGGTCATCGACCGACTGCCGAACGGCACACTGCACATCCAGGGCAGCCAGGAGGTTCGCGTCAATTTCGAAATGCGCGAGCTGCTGGTGTCGGGCTTCGTCCGCCCCGAGGATATCGGTCGCAACAACGAGGTCGCCTATGACCGCATTGCCGGTGCGCGGATTTCCTATGGCGGGCGCGGGCAGATGATGGACGTGCAGCAGCCGCGCTATGGCCAGCAGGTCGCCGACATGATCCTGCCCTATTGAGAGGTCGCCATGGTGAAGAAGCTGATACCGCTGCTTGCCATCGTGATCGCGGCCATCGGCGGTCTGTTCGGCGGCGAGATGCTGCGCCCACAGGAGGGCGCAGCCGACCAGCCGCCCTCCGAAGGGGAACCGCAGGGGACGAATGCACAGGACGGCGCGCCGGAAGCGGCGGAGGCTGATCACCGCGCCAAGGGCTCGGCCAAAACCGGTGCCCCGCAAGGCGAGGCGACGACGGCCTATTTCCGCTTTCCCTCGCAATTCTTCGTCCCGGTCATGCATGGCGACCGGCTGGACGGCGTGATGGTGATGACCTTGACCGTCGAAATGCCGGTCGCCCAGCAGGAAGCAATCTTCAAGCAGGAATTTCGCCTGCGGGATGCCTTCCTGCGAACGCTGTTGATCCAGGCGAATACCGGTGGCTTTGATGGTAATTATACCATCGAGCCGCGCATGCGGCGCTTGCGCGAATCGCTGATGAAGACGGCCGCCGAGGTGACGGGCGGCGTCGTGTTGGACGTGCTGATCGAGGATATCGCCCGTCAGGATGCCGCCTGAGATCGGGCCGGGCTGCCATCGGGCTGGCCTGGCATGAAATTGCACCGGGACGGCCGGCCATGCAATCGCGGCCCCGACGGCGCTGCGCACGACGGTGGGGGGCGCGGGCGGCCGGCGGGAAGGGGCATGACAAAAAGCCGGTCTGGCTTGCACTCTGCGGTGGCACGGCTAGATGTGCTGCGCGCGTCTTGGGCGCGTGACGCTGTCGGGCGCGGCCCCATCGCCGCCCCGGCCAGGGGCAGGAGAGTGAATTGGCGCGGGTTCTGATCGGTCTGGCATTGTATAACGGCGCGGCGCATGTGGCGGCGCAGCTGAACAGCATCGCAGCACAGGATCACCGGGACTGGCGACTGGTGGTTTCGGACGATGGGTCCACCGATGCGGGGCCGGCAATTGTGCAGGACTTCGCGGCGGCCTTTCCGGCCGGGCGCGTTTCCCTGATCTCGGGGCCATGCGCCGGCGCGACGCGGAACTTCCTCTCGATGATGACGCTGCCGGCCGGGGACGAATATCTCTCGCTTGCGGATCAGGACGACGTCTGGCGACCCGACAAGCTGAGCCGGGCCCTGGCGGCGCTGCGCGCGCAGCCCGAGGCGGGGCTTTATTCGGCCTGCACGACGATCTGCGATGCGGATCTGACGCCGCTGGCGGGGTCGCGCCGCTTCGCCGGACCCTTCAACTTCAGAAATGCGCTGGTGCAGGCGGTGACGGCGGGCAATACCTGCGTGCTGACGCCCGCCGCAATCCGGTTGGCGCGCGCGGCCGCGCCGCCCGCAATGGAAATCGGGCTCGAGTCGCATGACTGGTGGCTCTATCAGGTGGTTTCCGGCGCGGGGCTGGGGATCATCCGCGACGATGCCGAGGTGCTTCTGTATCGCCAGCATGGTGACAATCTGAAGGGTCGCAATGATACCATTGCGGCGATGAAGGCGCGGCTGGATCAGCTTTTCGCCGGGAATTATGGCGGCTGGGTGCATGACAATGTGGCTGCCCTGTCGGCCGCGTCGGCGTTGCTGACGGCGGAAAACCGGGCAGTTCTGGCAGATTTCGATCATGCCCTGACCCAGCCCGGCTGGCGCATGGCGCGGGATTTCGCTCGGCTGCGGCTGCGGCGGCAGACCCGCTCGGGGACGGCGGCGCTTTATGCCGCCGTACTTGCGGGACGGCTGCGGCGCCCGGCCTAGATTGTGGCGGCCATCCGTCGCGGCCGGGTGGGCGTTGAGGACGGCGCAATAGCGGGCCGTTCTGGCGGGTTTCGACCATGCCACGCACCAGTCGATGCTGCCCGCCGATTTGCGCGGTTGACGCAAGGCCGCATTCGGCCATAACGCTCTGGCCCATTCACCCATTCCCCCGCGAGGCCTGTCATGAGTTTCGACCGCAATATCAAGATCGCGCCCTCGATCCTGTCCGCCGATTTCGCCGATTTCGGCCGCGAGATCCGCGCCATCGAAGACCAGGGCGCCGACTGGGTTCATGTCGACGTGATGGACGGCCATTTCGTCCCCAATCTGACCTTCGGGCCGCCCGCGGTGAAAGCGTTCCGTCCGCATGTGAACACCTTCATGGACGTTCATCTGATGATCGCGCCGGTCGATCCCTATATCGAAGCCTATGCCGAGGCCGGCGCCGATCTGATCACCGCCCATGTCGAGGCCGGTCCCCATATCCACCGCACGTTGCAGGCGATCCGCGCCACCGGCAAGAAAGCGGGCGTGGCGCTCAACCCCGGCACGCCGCTGGAGGCGATCGAATATGTGCTGGATCTGGCCGATCTGGTGCTGGTGATGTCGGTAAATCCCGGCTTCGGCGGCCAGAAATTCATTCACAACCAGGTCGACAAGATCGCCCGTCTGCGGGGCATGATCGGGGACCGGCCGATCCATATCCAGGTGGATGGCGGGGTAGATCCCAAGACGGCAGGGCTGGTGGCCAGGGCCGGCGCGGATGTGCTGGTCGCGGGCTCGGCGGTCTTCAAGGGGGGCTCGGTCGCCGCGCCGCAGGTCTATGGCGAAAATATCCGCGCCATTCGTGAGGCCGCCGAATCGGCGCTGCACCGGGGATGAAACAGGCATGAATATCGCCTTCGACCTCGACGGCACGCTGATCGACAGCGCCCCGGATATTCATGCCACGGTCAATCTGGTGCTCGCCGATGAGGGGCTGGCCGGGGTCGATCTGCCGACGGTGCGCGGCTTTGTCGGGCATGGTGTCCCGCATCTCGTGAACAGTCTGCTGGCTGTGCGCGGCATCGATGATCCGGCCCGCGCCGTCCGCATGGCCGAGAACCTGATCGGCCGTTACGCGGAGGCCGTGACGCTAACCCAGCCCTATCCGGGCGTCGAGGACGCGTTGCAGGTCCTGCAGGCGACGGGTCACCGGCTGGGCGTCTGCACCAACAAGCCGGCCGCACCAGCGCTGGCGGTACTGCGGCATCTGGGGCTGCTGCCCTATTTCGAGGTGATCGTGGGCGGCGACAGCGGCCTGCCGCGCAAGCCCGACCCGGCGCCGCTGCTTGAAACCCTGCGCCGCATGGGCGGGGGACCCGGCGCCTATGTCGGCGACAGCGAGGTGGACGCGGCGACCGCGGAAGCCGCCGGACTGCCCTTCTTCCTGTTCACCGAAGGCTACCGCAAGGCGGCGGCCGACACGCTGCCGCATCGGGCGCTGTTTGCGGATTTCGGCGCGCTGCCGGCGCTGATCCGCGCCTTGGGCTGAGCCTATTTCAGCAGACCGGCCAGATAGCGGCCATAGTCGTTCTTGGCGAAAAGCTGGGCGCGGCGGGACAGCTGCTCGGCGTCGATCCAGCCCTGATCGAAGGCGATCTCGTCGGGGCAGCCGGTTTGCAGGCCCTGACGGCGTTCCAGCGTGCGCACGAAATTGCCGGCATCCAGCAGGCTGCCATGAGTGCCGGTATCCAGCCACGCATAGCCGCGGCCCATCCGCTCGACCGTCAGCAGCCCGTCATGGAGGTAGGTCTCCAACAAGGTGGTGATTTCCAGCTCGCCCCGATCCGAGGGGCGCACCTCGGCCGCGCGGTCCGAGGCCGTATTGTCGAGGAAATACAGCCCCGTCACCGCGAATGGCGACGGCGGGTTGGCAGGCTTCTCGATGATCGAGCGCACCCGGCCCTGGGCATCGAAATCGACCACGCCATACCGTTCCGGGTCGGCAACACGATAGCCGAAGACGGTGCCCCCCTGCGGCTTGGTATCGGCGGCAGCCAGCAGCTCCGACAGGCCATGCCCGAAGAAGATGTTGTCGCCCAGCACCATGGCCGAGCCCGCGCCGTTCAGGAATTGGCGCGTCAGCAGGTAAGCCTGCGCCAGCCCGTCGGGCGAGGGCTGGACGATATAGGTGAAATCCATCCCCCACTGGGCGCCATCGCCCAGCAGGCGGCGGAACTGTTCCTGATCGTCGGGGGTGGTGATGATGGCGATTTCGCGGATGCCGGCCAGCATCAGCACGCTGATCGGATAATAGATCATCGGCTTGTCGTAGATCGGCAGCAGCTGTTTCGAGACGCCCATGGTGATCGGGTAAAGGCGCGTGCCGGATCCCCCGGCGAGGATGATGCCCTTGCGTTGGGTCATGCGCGAAGCTCCTTGATGACGTCTTGCAGCGAAACGCGCCAGTCGGGCCGCGCGATCCCGAAATCGCGGGTGATGGCCGCGCAGTCGAGGCGCGAGTTCAGTGGCCGCCGCGCTGGGGTGGGATAGTCGCTGCTGGGAATGTCCACGACTTCGGGGGTCAGGCCGGATTGGGCGAAGATCTCGCGGGCGAAATCGGCCCAGCTGACATCGGGGGCGCCCGCGAAGTGATAGATGCCCCCCTTGGCGGGATCGGCGGTCATCGTCTGCGCCACGCTCAGGGCAGCGGCCGCGATATCGGCGGCGGCGGTGGGACCGCCGATCTGGTCGGCCACGATGGTCAGCCGGTCGCGTTCGGCACCCAGCCGGCGCATGGTCTTGACGAAATTGTTGCCATGCGCCGAAAAGACCCAACTGGTCCGCATGATCGCGTATTGGCCGCCCGCTGCCTGAATGGCACGCTCGCCCTCAAGCTTGGTCAGCCCATAGACGCCGAGGGGCGCGGTCGGGGCATCTTCCGCCCGCGGCGCGACACCCGAGCCGTCGAAAACGTAGTCGGTCGAGAAATGGACGAAGGGGATGCCCAGTTCCGCGCAGGCCGCAGCCATGGCAGCCGGCGCCTGGGCGTTGACCAGCCCCGCGGTGGCCGCGTCAGATTCCGCCTTGTCGACGGCGGTATAGGCGGCGGCATTGATGACGGCGCCGGGACGCGTCTGGTGGATCAGTGCCGCGCAGGCGGCGGGATCGGTCAGATCGGCGGTTTCACGTCCGGCGAACTGCGCGCCGGGTGCGCGGCGCGCCAGTTCCTGCGCGACCTGTCCGGTTTTCCCAAAGATCAGAAGGGTCATGGATTTTCCTGCAGTTCCAGGCTGCGAGATGCAAAGGCCCGGTGATACGCAAAGTCAGAATCTTTTCCGGGCGGCACGACCGGTTCGCACGCCGGTCTCGCGCCCGGCGCCGACCGCGCAACCTGCGGCCGGCGCGTCCAGATCGTGCGGGGCGGCGCCGCATCCATCAGGGCCTACCCGTTCCCCAGCCGCTTGCCGACACCGTCGCGGTCCAGCAGCGGCCGCCACCAGTCCTCGTTTGCGAGATACCATTCGACGGTGCGGCGCAGCCCTTCCTCGACCGTGACCGAGGGGCGCCAGCCCAGTTCTTCCCGGATGCGGGTGGGGTCGATCGCATAGCGGCGGTCATGTCCGGGACGGTCGGCCACGAAGGTGATCAGCCGCGCATGGGGCGCGCCCTCGGGGTGCAGATCGTCCATATGGGCGCAGATGGTACGCACGAGGTCGATATTCTTCGCCTCGTTCTCGCCGCCGATGTTATAGCTGCGGCCCAGTTGGCCCTTCTCCAGCACGCAAAGCAGCGCGTCGGCGTGATCCTCGACATACAGCCAGTCGCGGACGTTGCCGCCGTCGCCGTAGACCGGGATCGGCTGCCCCGACAGCGCCTTCAGGATCACCACCGGCACCAGCTTTTCGGGGAAATGGAAGGGGCCGTAATTGTTCGAACAATTGGTCATGACCACCGGCAGGCCATAGGTTTCGTGCCAAGCGCGGACCAGGTGGTCGGACGCGGCCTTTGACGCCGAATAGGGGCTGCGCGGGTCATAGGGGGTTTCCTCGGTGAACTGGCCGTCCTCGCCCAGCGACCCGAAAACTTCGTCGGTCGAGATATGGTGGAAGCGGAAGCCCTCGGGCTTGCCTGCACGGGTCCAGTAGGCACGGGCGGCCTCCAGCAGGTTATAGGTGCCGGTGATATTGGTCTCGATAAAGGCGCCCGGCCCGTCGATGGAGCGGTCGACATGGCTTTCGGCGGCCAGGTGCATCACCGCGTCGGGGCGGTGATCGGCGAAGATCCGGTCAAGCGCCGCGCGGTCGCGGATGTCGGCCTGCTCGAAGGCATAGCCCGGCGCGTTCGAGACACTGGCCACGTTTTCAAGATTCGCTGCATAGGTCAGCACATCGAGGTTCACGACCTCATGCCCGGCACGAAGGGCCTGCCGCACCACAGCCGAGCCGATGAAGCCGGCGCCGCCGGTAACCAGAATCTTCATGACTCAATCCTCATAGGTGAAGGGGGATTGCCAGTCGGCGAAGGCCGGCGCGTCGCGGTCTTTGTCCGACAGGATTGGCGCGTCGACGCCCCAGTCGATGCCGACGGTGTCCCAGCGGACCCCGCCGTCATTTGCGGCCGAATAATGCGCGGTGCATTTATAGACGATTTCGGTATCGGGTGCGCGCGTGACGAAGCCGTGCAGAAAACCCGCCGGAATCCACAATTGCCGGCCGTTTTCAAAGCTCAGCTCGGCCCCGAACCACTGGCCATAGGTCGGGCTGCCGCGCCGTGCGTCGACCGCCACGTCATACAGCGCCCCGCGTCCACAGCGCACAAGTTTGCCCTGCGCCATTGGCGGCGACTGGTAATGCAGCCCGCGCAGCGTGCCAACGGCACCGGACATCGAGTGGTTGTCCTGCACGAATTCCGGCAGATGGACGCCGGCATCCTCCAGCGTCTTACGGTTCCAGCTTTCGCTGAAGAAGCCGCGCGCATCGCCGTGGCGGCGCGGCGTCAGCAGCAGCACGCCGGGAAGGGAGGTGGTTTCGATCTGCATCGCCTGATCCTGCTTTTGGGGCCGCCGCCGAACTGCCATAGTCGGCGCCAGCATACAAGCCGCCACTCAGCCGCGCTGGTTGGCCTCGAAGGTGGCGACTTTCTCGACCAGCAGGGCTTCGGACCGGGCGCGCAGGGCGTCGAACTTGTGGTTGTCGGCCTCGCGCAGGGTCGAGGGCAGGCTGGCGCCGTAATCGACCATGAAGGGCAGCGTCGTCACGACGCGCAGATGCGTGGCCTGTTCCATGTAGCGGTCGATGGTGTTGGAAAACGCGTTGTCGTCCTGATCGTCCCAATTCGCCATATGCTCGATCATCCGCGTTCGGTAGAGATTGCAGATCGTCATCACCGCCCGGTCAAGCTGGACCAGGCATAGCCCGTCGCGCCGTTCGACCCCGGACACGACGGCATCGCGGTGCAGATCGACGATCAGCCCGGAAAACATATCGGCGCCGCATTCATCCATATAGCGGCGAACGGTTTCCAGCTTGCTGTCGAAATCCTGCGGAAGGACAACATCGTCCTCGACCACCAGCGCCTCGGTGATATTGGCCTCGCGGAACTGCCGCATGATGTGACGATAGCTGAGCGCGCAGCCCCGCCAACCCGGATTGGCCTTCATGCCGGGCCAGATCAGATAGTCGCCGGCGTCGTTTTCCAGGAATGCCCGCGTGCGGCCGGGTGTCTCCGGCAGCGTCAGGCAGGTGCGCGGAAGGTCCTGCCGCGGATCGAAGACGGCCGGGTAATCGGTGGCAAGGGCCTCGAATGTGTCGGGAGTAATCATGCCCAGACCCTGCAGAGCCCGCAGGAAGCCAAGCCGGAAACGGTCGGGGCCGTCCGGCGCCGAAAGCTGCATGGCGCGCAGTCCGGCCGGATCGTCCAGAAGCGCGCGCAGCGCCGCGATCAGCGCCTCGGCATCGCCTTCGGGCGTGAACAGGACGCGGCCGTCCAGCTCGGGGTATTCGGCCTGATCGGGTGAGGTCTCGCTGACCACGACGCTGCCATGCGCCAGCGCTTCCGAGATGCGCGCGACCTCCAGCAGGCCTCCGGCACGGGAATGGAGGTTCAGCACGATGGTGGCGGCGTCCAGCCGCTCGGCCATGCGCGGACCGAAAAGATTGGTCTCTATCGTCAGTTCGGGGACAGCGCGGGCGATCTGGTTCAGCAGGCGGGCTCGGCGTTCGGGCGTGACGTCGCCATAGAACAGCACCGACGGCGTGGCCGGCTTTTCGGGTGCGGCGCTGATCGCGGGTGTCAGCGGGACATGGAAGATCTTCGAGGTCGGAACCTTGCCCTGAAGCGCCGCAATATTGATCTGGGAATATTCCAGAACCGCCCGGAACCGGCCCAGCTGTTCCAGATATTCTGGAGTCCAGCGGTCCGGCATGACTGATTGCTCGACCTGAAAGGCGACGCAGCGATCCGGGGCGGCGGCCGGGAAATTATGCGGCGCGATGGCGAAAACCGTGTCGAAATCGCGCGCGGCACGGTCATTGTCGGAGAGTTCCGCCGTGATGCCGGCTTCGGCCAGTACGGCCTGCATCCGGCGCGCGAAATGCAGGGTATGTGGGACCGTCAGGATCAGGACCGAACCCGGCCCGCTTGGTCGACCCGTCCGCAGCGCCGGACCCAGGGCCTCCAGCCGCCGTTTCACCCCGGTGGGCCCTTCCTGCATCAGCACGCGCAGGCTCAGCGTCAGCGTGTGGCCCAGGCCGCGCACCCGGATCGCCCGGTCGATCTGGCGAAAGGCATTTATGACGTGATCGCCCAGTTTCATTGCATCTGCCTCGAATTACCCCGGTCGTCTTTCCATGGCGCGCGCCCCCCGGCAAGGCCGCGTGCCGGGCGCTGGGTCAAGTTTTAGGGATATTTCTGCGGCGAGCGCCATTTCCGAGGCCGGCGGGAAGACTTTCTTAATCTTTGTCTGCCAATTTCGCAGGTGGCGCGAAACGGTTGGGAGTGCGGCATGCTGCGATACGGCCATGTGGCCACCCATGTCTGGAAGAAGGTGCAAAACAGCACCAACTTCAAGGACAGCGTGATCGTCGACGGGCCGGCGGGGCCGATCCTGGTGGCCGTGTCGGGCGGCGGTGCGATCATGACCTACAAACTGTCCGGGGCCGAGGATGCTGCGGTGGGCGTCAGCTATCGGCCTGCGGTCGATTATCCGCTCTATCTCGCCGATCCGAACGTGCTGGTCCTGAGCGTGGACGGCCGCATGCAGATGGTTGTGACCGGCATGCAGGGAAGTGCGCAGAACGGCCAACCGCTGGATGGCTCGGGCAAGTTCGGCACGGTGTTGCCGTTGCTGCCTGCGACGCTCGGCTCGGATGTCGTCCGGTTGGAGGCCTTTGCGGTGAACGGACAGGATTACCTGCTGGCCAACCGCAACGGCAGCATGTCGCTGTCCCTGTTCGCGCGGAACGGCGCCGATCTCGTGAAGCTGGGCGAGGCGGCGGGGCCGAAAGTGCAGACGGTCGACGGCGAATATACCGGGATCGACATCATCACAGTCGGCGCCGCAACCTACGCCTATGCCGCATCGGCGCAGGGCAACGCACTGGCGGTACTTTCGGTCGGTCCCGACGGCATCGCCATGAAAGGACAGATCGGCGGGGCGAACACGGTGGGCATCGCCGCCCCGCGCGAGGTGGCTGCGGTCGATACCGCGACCGGGCCGTTCCTGATCGTCTCGGGCGGCGAGAGCGACTCCCTCTCGGTATTTCGCATCACCGCGACGGGCGGCCTCGTGCTGGCCGATCACGTCGTCGATTCCGGTTCGACCCGGTTTCAGGCCGTTACCGCGATGGCGACGGCCGAACTCGACGGGCGGGCCTTTGTCTTCGTCGGTGGCGGCGACGATGGCATTTCGGTGCTGACACTGGATGGCCAGGGCAGACTGATCCTGCTCGCCACGATCGAGGACAGCGACGCCTTCGCCCTCGCCGATGTCTCCACCATCGTGGCGCATGTCATTGACGGCAGGATCTCGGTCTTCGTCACCAGCGCGACCGAGGTCGGGATCAGCCAGTTTTTCTTCGATCCGGGAACGCTGGGCGTGTCGCTTGTCGGCAGCGGACAGGTCGGCGGCGGCGCGAATGACGACATCCTGATCGGCACCGGCCCGGCATCCACCCTGTCGGGCGGGGCAGGCGACGACATCCTGATCGCGCGTGAAGGCGTGGTCGTGCTGCAGGGCGGTGGCGGCGCCGATATTTTCCTGCCGGGCCACGCGACCGAGCAGGTGACCATCGCCGATTTCGATCCCCGGAACGACCAGATCGACCTGTCCGAGCTTGGTTACATCCGCAGCATCGATCAGTTGAATATCATCCCGACCTCGACCGGTGCGCTGCTGGTGACAGGCCCCCTGAAGATTGAGGTTCAGACCATATCGGGGACCATGCTGCAGCCGTGGTTTTTCACCGAATCGATGTTCCGCCTGGCCCATTTCGCCAACAACATCGACTATACCGACCTGGTCGAGCCGGTGACGCCCGATCCGGGAACGCCCTCGACCCCGCCGACAAACGGGGGGCCGACGGGAGGCTATGTTCCGCCTGCGCCGCTGCCGCCGCTGACGGTCAAATCCGACATCCGCTATGGGACCAATCTCGCCGATCGCATGATAGTCACCAAGGCGGGGGCGATGCTGAATGGCATGAACGGGCATGACCTGCTGATCGGCGGATGGGATCAGGACCTGCTGTATGGCGGTAATGGCAACGACCAGATCCATGGCGGCGCCGGGGCGGATCTCCTCAGTGGGGGTGCCGGCAACGACACGCTGAACGGCCAGGCCGGGCATGACCGCATTCATGGCGGCGCGGGTTATAACGTCCTTCGGGGCGGTGCGGGGGATGATCGGATCTGGGGCCACGATCTGACCGACCTCATCGACGGTGACGCGGGCAATGACGTGATCCTGGGCGGCGCCGGCAATGATGTGCTGCGGGGAGGCGCGGGCAGCGATCTGATCTTCGGGATGGAGGGGGCGGACAAGATCCTCGGCGGCGATGGGCATGACAACCTGATCGGAAGGGGCAACCGCACCCAGATCCTCGGGGGGAACGGCAATGACCTGATGCGGGCGAATGGCAGCGACAACATCCTGTTTGCCGAGGACGGCAATGATACCGTGATTGGCGGTCTCGGGGCCGATTTTGCGCTGCTGGGCGCGCGCGATGATCTCGCCTATGGCCGGTCAGGCGCGGACCAGATTTTCGGCGAGACGGGCAATGACACCATCCGCGGCGATGATGGCAATGACCGGCTGTTCGGAAATGCCGGCGATGACCGGCTGTTCGGCGGCCGCGGCCATGACTTCATGCGGGGCGGCGACGGGCAGGACGTGCTGTTCGGCGACGCGGATAACGACCGGATGATGGGCGAGAACGGCCGCGACATCATGGATGGCGGCTTCGGCGACGACCTGATGTGGGGCGGCGCGGATGCCGATCACATGGTCGGCGGAGAGGGCCGCGACGGGATTTATGGCGAGGTGGGGCGGGACAGTCTGCTGGGTGGCGGCGGCAACGACAGCCTTTATGGCGGTAGCGACAACGATGCGCTGGATGGCGGCGCGGGCGCGGATCTTCTGGAAGGCGGAACGGGGGACGACCAGTTGGACGGCAAGGCGGGAGATGACATCCTGAAGGGCGGCGCCGGTAATGACACGCTCGTGGCCGGCGACGGCCATGACACGCTGAGCGGCAGCTTCGGCGCGGATGTCTTCGTTTTCGCGCCGCCGGCCGGGCAAGGGGGCGCCGTCAACGTCATCACTGATTTCCGTAGCGGCGAGGATGTGATCGACATGACCCGCTCTCCCGGCACACCGGTATGGCTGGGCAACTTCACCTTCACGGGAACGGGGGGGACCGAGCTGCGGATGACCGAGTTGCCTGACAGGGTGCGGCTGGATGTCGACATGAATGGCGACGGCCGCGCCGACCTGTACATCGATATCCTTGGGGGGGATTTCAGCCCCTACGACCTGCTGTTCTAGCGCAGGCCCGCGCCACGCCATGAAGAAACCCAGGGCGCAGCCACCGTGGCGGCGCCCTGGGTGCTTTCCTGTTTCGGCGCGTGCCTATTTTCCGGTCACCAGCGTCCACCAGATCTTGCGCGAAGGCTCCTGATACCAGGCCACGCCGAGCGTGGTCGCGCTGGGGTCCATGATGACATCGCGGGTATCGCGCGCCTGCATCCAGGCCTGCAGGGTGGCGATGTCGTTCTCATAGCTTTCACTGATATTCTCGCCCACCAGATGGCCGGAATAGCCAGCGCGGCGCGCCCGGTCGAGCGGCGAGGAACCGTCAGAGCCGAAATGCCAGGCGCGGTTCTGGGCGGCCATGTCGCGCGAATGCGCCGCCGACGCGGCGGCAAGCGCGGGGTCGAGGCGCAGCGGCGCGGCCCCAGAGCCCGCCCGCAGGCTGTTGACCTGCCCCAGAACGCGTTCGGGAATTGCCGCGGCCTCGGCCGCGTTGATGGTATAGGCCACCGGAATCGGCTGGCCGTCCGGCCCAAGCTGCGCGCCCGGATTGCGCGGCGCGCAGGCGGTCAGCGTCAGCCCTGCCAGCGCCAAGATGATGAACTGCTTCATGCTGCCCCTCGTGATCCTCGATCGTGATCCTGCTTGTGTTTTTTGGACCGTGTAACGCGGCGCGATCATGGCGCAAAGCCAATATTGCGTGATTTTCAACACATTTCCGAACCGATCTGGCCGGTTGACAACAGTTTGATTTGTCGACTCGCCGTCGCCGGGCGTATCGCGGATATATAACCGCAAGGCTGCGGAAGATGGCCGGAGCAGGAGACAGAGATGAGTGAGACAACCCGCGGCTTCAGCCGCCGCAATTTCTTGACCACCGCGACCGCGCTTGGTGCGGCCGGTCTGGCAGCGCCGGCGCTGGCGCAGCAGACGCCTGACGCGGGCCAGGTGCAATACGACCCCGAGGCCGATCAGCGCCGCAACATTTCCAGCTTCCGCGCGCAGGAATGGCAGCCCTATTTCAGCAACCTGACCAACGGCGCGATTCTGGCCGACCTGACCTCGCGCGCCGTGCATTTCTGGTCCGAGGATGGCTCAACCTACAAGCTTTACCCGTCCTCGATCCCGGTCTCGCCGGAACTGACACGCCGCGGCCGGACCGAGATCATCAAGAAGGTCGTTGGCCCCAGCTGGTCGCCCACGCCCGAGATGCGCAAGCGCAACCCCGAATGGCCGCCCTTCGTGCCGCCGGGGCCGGACAATCCGCTGGGCACCCATGCACTGTGGCTGAGCTGGCAGTATTACCGCATCCACGGCACCCACGACACGCGCAAGATCGGCCGCAAGTCCTCGAACGGCTGCATTGGGCTGTATAACGAACACATCAAGGAACTGTTCGACCTGACAAAGATCGGCACCCAGGTGCTGCTGATCTAGAGCCGCGCCACGCGATGACGACGACAGGGGGCGCGGCCGAGGGCCGCGCCTTTTGCATGACTAGAATGCGCGGCGGGTGATTTCATAACTGCAGGCGAAGGACGCGCCGGCGACGCGATAGACATCGCTTGCGTCCGCAGGGTTACGCAGAATCGCGTCGCCCGCTTTCGCCACCATCGGCTCGCCCCAGGGGGCGATGAAGCTGTAGGGGCCTTCGCCTTCGGGGATGAGGAAATAGCCCGTCTCCTTGCCGCGCGGGACATAGCTGGTCCAGCCATCGAGATCCGGCGCACCGGGCGAGGCATAGCGTTCGGGGAACCTGGCGGCCTTGATCAGGTATTGCTCGTTTCCGGTTTCCGGGCAGCGGTTGCGCACGACCTGATCGCCGGCCTCGGCTGGTTTGCTGCGGGTTTCGACGCCTTCGCCGGCGATCACCGTCACGATGACCTCTCCGGGGATGGCGGGGCGGGCGTCGACCGGCCTGGTCTTGCGGGCCACCCCGGTGCGCCCTTGCTGCTCGGCGGTGGCAAACATCGCGACCATGTCGACATCTTCCGCCATGGCGGCGGCGGGCAGCGCCAACAGCGTGGCCAGCAGCAGTCGGGAAAACCTCATTACCCTGTCCTTCCGCGGGGAGATCGCGCCGATCCTGCCCTGCGTGGCCATCGCCCGCAACCGCAGCGGTCTCGCGCCCTGATGCGCAGCAGGGGGACGCCTCGCCTCATCCGATTGCGGATCCTGCAAGGCTCAATCATGCCGCTTTCCCAGCAGCACATCGCGCAGGACGACGGCATCGTTGTGGACCTCGTCGCGGGCAGAATAGACCAGCGTGACGATGCCCTTCTGCGCCAGCTGGCGAATTTCGTCCAGCTCGGCCCGGTGATCGGCCAGTTCGGCGCGGTAGCGGGACTGGAACGCGCCCCAGCGGGCCGGGTCATGTCCAAACCATTCGCGCAGCGCGGTCGAAGGCGCGATGTCCTTCATCCATGCGCCAAGGTCCGCGCGTTCCTTGCTGACCCCGCGCGGCCATAGCCGGTCGACAAGGATGCGCGTCCCGTCCGAGGGCAGCGCCGGGTCATAGGCGCGCTTCAGCTGTAGGTTGGCGGCGGGCGGGAATGCGGTCACAGAGGCCCTCCGGTTTTGGGGAATCAGGCCAGCAGGGCATCCAGCCTCGCGGCGCAGATGAAGTCGTTTTCGGTCAGGCCGCCTGCGGCGTGGGTGGTGAAGCTGACCTCGCAATAGCCCCAGCCGAAGCGGATATCTGGGTGGTGACCCTGCTTGTTTCCCAGCCAGGCCGCGAGGTTCGCCAGCTCGACTGGTTTGGCGAAGCCTTTGAATTCAAAGCGCTTGAGGATGCTTCGCCGATCGTCGGACAGCGTCCAGCCGTCCAACTGGACCATCATCTGCCGCGCGGCGTCTTCGGGCAGGGCGGGGGTGCCACCCTCGCAGGGGGTACAGGTTTTCTGGGCAAGCGGGCTGTCGGGCATCGGGTCCTCCTTGCTGCCCAGTCTAGCACCGATTCTGCCTGCGGATCAGACCCAGCCGCTGATATTGTCGCGGATGACGTTCATCATCACCTCGATATGGGCGTCTTCGGCGTTCAGACAGGGGATATAGGTGAAGGTCTTGCCGCCGGCATGGAGGAAGGCCTCGCGGATCTCGCCGTTGATCTCCTCCAGCGTCTCGATGCAATCGGCGGCGAAGGCGGGCGAGATCACGGCGATGTCGGTATGGCCCTGACGTGCCAGCTCGGCGACATGCTGGACCGTGTAGGGGCGCAGCCATTCCTCGGTCCCGAAAACCGATTGGAAGCTGGTATCGAGGATGCCGTCCTGCCAGCCAAGGGCCTCCTGCAGCAGGCGCGAGGTCTTCTGGCATTGGCAATGATAGGGGTCGCCCTCCTCCAGATACCGTTTGGGCATCCCGTGATAGGAGGCGACGAGCTTGGTCGCGGTCTTGCCTTCCAGCGTCCGGCGGACGGAACCGGCGAGGGCCGCGATATAATCCGGGCGATCGAAATAGGGATCGACCGTGCGCACGGCGGGCTGCCATTTCTGCGTCATCAGCGCCCGGAACAGCTGGTCATTCGCCGTGGCCGAAGTCGCCCCCGCATATTGCGGATAAAGCGGCAGGAAGACGATGCGCCGGCAGCCGGCCCTGACCATCCGGTCCAGCACCGCGTCGGTCGAGGGGTTGCCGTAGCGCATGCAGAACTCGACCATGACCCGATCGCCCCATTCGGCGGTGGCGCGGGCGCGCAGCGCCTCGGTCTGTTCGCGGGTGATCGTCATCAGGGGGCTTTCGTTCTGCTCCTCGTTCCAGATCAGCTTGTAATTCGCGCCCGAGGTGAAGGGCCGCTTGGTCAGGATGATGCCTTGCAGCAGCGGCTGCCATTTCCACGCGGGATAGTCGATGACGCGCTTGTCCGACAGGAATTCGGCCAGATAGCGCCGCATCGACCAATAATCATAGCCGTCAGGCGTGCCCAGATTGGCGATCAGGATGCCGGTTTTCGGCTGCGGCGTCTTGGGGTGGTCGGCGGGGATCATGGCGTTCTCGGGGTCAGGGCCTCGGTCAGGGAAAATTTCGCCGAGCCGGGGCGGAGGGGCTTTTGCTGGCTGGCATCGGGGGCCCAGCCGGTCAGGAAGATCATGTCGAAGGTGGCGATGATCCGGGCCGGATCGGCCGGATCGGGATAGCGTGTCGCGTAATCGGCAGCGGCGCGGGCGAAGATCGCGCGCCGGGTGAAATGGCGCAACCGCTCGGTCAGCGCATTGGTTTCGCCCATGGCGCGCAGGTCGGCGGCCAGATGGAACAGGTCGCGATAGGACAGCCGCAGCGGCAGATGGTCGGCGACCGGGAGCGCGAGGCCCGCCCGTGCCAGCAGGCCGCCAAGGTCGCGGATCTCGCCCATGGGCAGGAAACGCGGCGACAGGCCACCGGTGGTCTCGATCTCGGCGCGGGTCAGGGTGTCGCGCAGCTCCACCAGCGTCTCGCCGCCGAGGCAGGCGGCCATGAACAGCCCGTCCGGCTTCAGCGCGCGAGCCGATTGCACCATCTGGCCGACCGGATCTTCAGCCCAGTGCAGCGCCAGAACATGGATGACCAGATCCAGCCCCTCGGGCAGGTCCAGTCGCTCGGCCGCGGTGGTGACATGCGCATCGGGGAAGGCCGCCTGCCAGAATCCGGGCCAGGCGGTGACAATTCCGATGCGTGTAAAGGGCCTGTTAATCTCTGCCAGCCTATCCTGCACCTCATCGAGCGCGATTCGATGCAGCGGGTCCGCGGGACCAAGCATGCCGGCACGGTCGCGATGCAGCCGCAGCGCATGCGCGTCGATCAGGCGACGGGGGGCGGCTGGACTGTCGGGAGGATTGGATACGGGATTCATGGGCTTCAGTCATAAAACCCTTCCGCGGGCGATGAAAGCGGCATTGCGGATGATCTATCCGCCGCAATGTCTGGGCTGTGGCGGGGCCGTGGACCAGGACGGCGCGCTTTGCCCAAGGTGTTGGCGCGACTGCGAATTCGTCTCGGGCTGCGCCTGCCGCCGCTGTGGGGTGCCGCTGCCCGGCGACGCGGGCGAGGATATGTCCGGGGCCGATGGCTCGCTGATTTGTGACGACTGCCTGACCATGGCGCGGCCATGGCGGCATGGTCGGGCGGCGCTTGTCTATCGCGGGATCGGCCGCGATCTGGTGCTGGCGCTGAAACATGGCGACCGGCCCGACCTTGCCGGTCCATTGGGCGGGTGGCTGGCCCTGGCCGTCGCGCCGATCCTGCGCGAGGGTATGATCGTGGTGCCCATCCCGCTGCACCCACGGCGGCTGATGCAGCGCAAGTTCAACCAGGCGGCGCTGCTTTCGGCCCAGACGGCCAAGGTCCACGGGCTGCCGCACTACCCCTCACTTCTGTATCGCACGCGGCAGACCCCCGCGCAGGATCACCGCCGCCTGGAGGAGCGTTACGCCAACCTGCAGGATGCGCTGGCGGTTGCACCGCGTCACCGGGCGGAACTGCAAGGCCGTTCGGTGCTGCTGATCGATGATGTCATGGCCTCGGGGGCGACCATGTCCGCCGCGGCCCAAGCCCTGCTGGCCGCCGGCGCGGCCACCGTTTGCGTCGCCGTTCTGGCGCGGGCGGTGAAGGAATAGGCATCAGGATTGAAGCGCATGGACACCTGTTCTTGCAGGCAGTTGTCTGGAAATCTTGCCGCCCCGCACCTAAATCGCTGGCAACCGGAACCGAGGATGAACCATGGCCCAAGTCGAGATCTACACCACGCCTACCTGCCCCTATTGCCAGGCCGCCAAGACCCTGCTGACCCGCAAGGGCGTGGCCTATGCCGAGATCGATGTCAGCCGTGACCCGGCGCTGCGCGACGCGATGACCCGGCGCGCCGGCGGACGGCGGACGGTGCCGCAGATCTTCATCGACGAGCGCCATGTCGGCGGCTCGGACGATCTGCATGCGCTGGATCGCGACGGCAGGCTTGATCCGCTGTTGGCCGCCTGATCCATGTCCGGCGCGCTGATCACCGGCCTGGTGCAGTTGTCCGTCGGGGATGACCCGGCGGCGAACCTGCCGCTGACCCGCGCGCTGATCGCGGAGGCGGCCGGGCGGGGCGCGGGTCTGATCGCGACGCCCGAATGCACGAATCTGATCTCGGCCGATCGGAGCTGGCGCGACCGCGTCATCCGCCACGAGGCCGAGGATCCGACGCTGAAGGCGCTGCGGGCGCAGGCGGCGGAGCTGGGGGTCTGGCTGCTGATCGGATCGCTGGCGCTGAAAGCCGATGACCCGGCCGAGCCGCGTCTTGTCAATCGCAGCTTCCTGATTGCGCCGGACGGGGCGATCGCGGCGCGCTATGACAAGATCCACATGTTCGACGTCACCATTTCCGAAACGGAGTCCTATGCCGAATCGAAAGCCTATCGTCCGGGTGCGCGGGCGGCTTTGGCGCAGGGACCGGCGCCTATCGGGTTGAGCGTCTGCTATGACCTGCGTTTCCCGCAGCTTTACCGCGCGTTGGCGCAGGCGGGCGCGCGAATCCTGACCGTGCCTGCCGCCTTCAACGACACCACCGGCGCCGCGCATTGGCACGTTCTGCTGCGCGCCCGCGCGATCGAGACCGGCTGTTTCGTGCTGGCGCCGGCGCAATGCGGACTGCACGCGGCGGACCATGCGGCGCATCCGCGGCCCCGGCGAAGCTTCGGGCACAGTCTGGCGGTGTCGCCCTGGGGTGAAGTCCTTGGTGACGCTGGGGAAGATCTGGGCGTACTGATCGTTTCACTTGACTTGAACGCGGTAGACAAGGCACGGTCCCGTATTCCCGCCATCCATGCCGATCAGCCTTTCGAGGGCCCGTGACCGAACTGCCGCCCCCACCGGACGACCCCAACCGCGCGTCGGTCGCGGCCAGCCTCTTTGCCGAGGTGCTGGTCGTCGAACAGCTTGCGCGGGCGATGATCGGCCGCACGCTGCCGGGCGGGATGCAGATTTCGCATTTCTCGGTGCTGAATCTGCTGGCCCATATCTCGGACGAACGCACGCCTGCCCAGCTGGCCGAAGCCTTCCACGTGACTCGTGGCGCGATGAGCAATACCCTCGCCCGGCTGGAATGGGCGGGGCATGTCCATATCCGGCCCGACTGGGACGACGCGCGGCGCAAGTTCGTGTCGATCAGCCCTGCCGGCCGCGCCGCCCGCGACGCGGCGCTGGCGGCCATCCTGCCGGCGATGAGCGATGTCGTCCGCGACATCGGGGCCGAGCGCGTGCGTGCCGCATTGCCGGTGTTGCGCGCCCTGCGCGACCGGCTGGAGACGGATTGATCCGCAATGCCCGGTCGTCTCGGGCAGGTGGCCTGCGCGTGGTCACGTCATCTGGCAATAGCTTTCTATAATCGGCGCTGCGCGCGGCCGGGTGCGAAGCGCGCCAGTTTCGCTGATCTCCGGGATCAGCTGGCTGCGCCGACGCGGGCGGCCAGGCGCAGCGCATGGCTCGGGTCGCGGGCAACGGCGGGCATCACCGGATCATAGGCGGCGCGGATAAGCTGTGCCAGCGGCGCGCTGGCGGTGACCTGCTGCGCGAAGGTCAGCATGGTGCGCATGGCCAGCGTTTCGGCCAATTGGGCGGGATGCGCATCGGCAAGCGCGCCGCCCATGCGCACGAAAGACAGGCAGGCGCGGATGCTGCCGTCGGGGTCGAAGCGGAAGATCTGGTAGGTGTCGGCGTGTTGCTGCTTCAGCCGGGCGATCAGATCGGGTTGGCCCGTCAACTGGTCGAGGTCGGGGATTTCGGCCAGCTCGTCCCATTCGCGACAGAAGAACATCATCAGATTCGCGCCGATTTCGGGATCGGTCTCGGCCAGCGGATGACCGGCATGGGCATAGGCCGCCTTCAGCGCGCCGCGAAAAATGTCCAGGCTTTCATCCGCCAGACCGAAGATCACCGGCGCCACCGGACGCCCCCAGCGGGCGGCAAGATAGTTGCCGTCGCGCGTGAACAGGGCGGCGATCTGGTCGGCGTCGAGGGCGGGCTGGCTGCTCATCTCCGGGCTCCTTTGCGGCAATGGGTTATTGGAGGGCGGTTCGCCCGGCGGCGTCAAGGGCGCAGACGGCCCTCGCCAGCGGGGGTGTCGGCGACGTGATCCTGCCTGCGGCTTGTTCCCTGCCGCGTCTGGGCTATAAGAGGCAGCGAGAACAAGGCGGAACCACATGAGCCACGATACCGACAGTTTCATCGACGAAGTGACCGACGAGGTCCGGCGCGACCGGCTTTACCTGCTGATGCGGCGCTATGGCTGGATCGGGGTGCTGGTGATCGTGGTGATCGTGGGCGGCGCGGCCTGGCGCGAATATGTCAATGCCCGCGATCAGGCCGAGGCCCAGTCCTGGGGCGATGCCGTCCTGGCGGCGCAGAAATCGGACGATCCGGTGGTGGCGCTGGCGGCGTTGGAGCCGGCGGGCAATCCCGATCGCGGCGCGCTGGGTCAGCTTTTGACGGCGGGTGCGGCCCTGGATGCCAAGGACAGCGCCGCCGCAGGCGCCTATCTGGAAGGTGCCGCCGCGGCGGCGCAGGACCCGACGTTGCGCGACCTGGCCCGGCTGAAGGCCGTGCTGGCGATGGGCGAGACGATGGACCCCGCTGTCCGCGACGCCGCCCTGGCCGAGCTGTCCAAGCCCGGCGCGCCCTTCCGGCTTCTGGCGCTGGAACAGAAGGCGGTGGCGCTGATCGCTGCCGGCCGCGACCAGGATGCGCTGAACCTGATCCGCGAGATCATGGCCGAGGATGGCGTCAGCCAGACGCTCAGCGCCCGCCTGACCGAGATGATGATTACGCTGGGTGCCGAACCGGGCGCGCCGCGCGCCGCAACCCCGGCGGCTGCCAATGCCGCAGCCGCCCCCGGCGCCGAACCCGCACCTGCCCCCGCTGAATGACATGAGGCTTGCCATGACGTCGAAACTTGCCCTGACGCCCGCGCGCTTTGCCCTGCTGGCGGCGCTTGCCGTGGCGGGTTGCGCCGAACGCGAGGTGATTCTGCCGGGGCCGCGCTTCGATCCGCGCGCCGTGACCTCGCCCGATGGACCGGCAGTGGAACAGCCGCCCACCGGCGGGGGGCAACTGTCGCTGCCCGGCGCGCGCGCCAACGCGGAATGGACGCATCGTGCTGCCAATCCCGCCCATAACAGCGGTCATGTCGCCTTCGGGGCGGGCACGCAGCGCATCTTCTCGGTGCCGATCGGGCAGGCGGCGGATCGCCGCTACCGCATCAGCGCCGATCCGGTCGTCGCCGGCGGCCGGATCTTCGCGATGGACAGCCGGGCGACGGTGACGGCCGTTTCGCTGGCCGGCAGCCGCGCCTGGTCGGTCGACCTGACCCCGCCGGGCGAGCGGAATGCGGGCACCTCGGGTGGCGGGATCGCTTACGAAGCGGGCCGCGTCTTCGTCACCACCGGCTATGGCGAGCTGATCGCGCTGGATGTTCAACGCGGCGGGGTGCTGTGGCGCCAGCGCGTCGGCGCCCCCATCGGTGGCGCGCCCACCGTGAGCAACGGCGTGGTCTATGTCACCGATCGCGGCGCCAATGGCTATGCGGTGCGGGCGGCGGACGGCAAGCTTCTGTGGCAGGTCTCGGGCATCCGGCAGCCGACCGGGGTGACCGGCGTGGCGGCCCCAGCGGTCGAGGGCAATCTGGTCGTCTTTCCCTTCTCCTCCGGTCAGATCCTGGCCGCCGACACCCAGACCGGGATCGAGAACTGGTCCGGTCAGGTCGCCGGTTCGCGCGTCGGGCGCGCCGTGGCCTATATCCGCGACATGACGGGGGAACCGGTGATCGCCGGCAACCTGATCTATGCCGGCACCTCGTCCGGACGGATTGCGGCGCTCGACCGGGCGACCGGCCAGCAGGTCTGGTCGGCCCGCGAAGGCGCGGTCTCGCCGGTACTGCCGGCGGGCAACGCGATCTTTGCGGTCAACGACCAGAACCAGCTGATCCGGCTGGACGCCGCCACCGGTGGCCTGGTCTGGGCCCGCGACCTGCCGTATTTCGTCGACCAGAAGGTGAAGAAACAGGCCCGCATCTATGCCCAATACGGGCCGGTTCTGGCGGGCGGGCGGCTGTTCGTGTCGTCCTCGGACGGGATATTGCGCAGCTTCGACCCGGTTTCCGGCAATCTGGTCGGTCAGGCCGAAATCCCTGGCGGCGCGGCCAGTGCGCCGGTCGTCGCGGGCGGCACCCTTTACGTCACCGGTCGTGACGGCAACCTGCACGCGTTCAGATGAGCTTCACCCTCGCCATTGTCGGCCGGCCCAATGTCGGCAAATCGACCCTGTTCAACCGCCTTGTCGGGCGCAAGCTGGCGCTGGTGGATGACCAGCCGGGCGTCACCCGCGACCTGCGCGAAGGGCAGGGCCGGCTGGGTGATCTGCGCTTCATCGTGGTCGATTCGGCCGGGCTGGAATTGGCCGAGGATGACAGCCTGCAGGGCCGGATGCGCCGCCTGACCGAGCGCGCCGTGGACGAGGCCGATGTGGTGCTGTTCGTCATCGACGCCCGTGCGGGGTTGACGGCGGCGGACGAATATTTCGCCGATATCCTGCGCAAGCGGGCCAAGCACGTGATCCTCGCCGCCAACAAGGCCGAGGGCCGCGCGGGCGAGGCCGGCGCGATGGAGGCTTATGGCCTTGGTCTGGGCGAACCGCTGCGCATCTCGGCCGAGCATGGCGAGGGGATGGAGGATCTTTACGCCGCCCTGAAGCCGCTGGCGGCCGAACTGACGGCGCAGAACGCGGTTTACGAACCCGCAGTCGATGTCGATCTGCCTGAGGATGCCGAGTTCGAGGATTACGTTCCCGACTGGATGCCGACCGAGGCCCAGCCCCTGCAACTGGCCGTCATCGGGCGTCCCAATGCCGGGAAGTCCACCCTCATCAACAAGATCCTGGGCGAGGACCGGCTGCTGACCGGCCCCGAAGCCGGGATCACCCGCGACGCGATTTCCGTGCGGACGGAGTTCATGGGCACGCCGATGCGGATCTTCGACACCGCGGGGATGCGCAAGCGCGGCCGGGTGACGGACAAGCTGGAAAAGCTGTCGGTCGCCGACGGTCTGCGCGCCGTGCGCTTTGCCGAGGTGGTCGTGGTGCTGCTGGACGTGGCTATCCCCTTCGAGCAGCAGGACCTTCGCATCGCCGATCTGGCCGAGACCGAGGGGCGGGCGGTGGTGCTGGCTGCGAACAAGTGGGACCTTGAAGAAGACAAGGCCGAGAAGCTGAAGGAGCTGCGCGAATCCTTCGAGCGGCTTCTGCCTCAGTTGAAGGGGGCGCCGCTGGTCACCGTCTCGGCCAAGACCGGCAAGGGGCTGGACCGGCTGCACAATGCGATCATGCAGGCCTACAAGGTGTGGAACGCGCGGGTCTCGACCTCGAAGCTGAATCGCTGGCTGGAGGCGATGACCGAGGCGCATCCGCCGCCCGCGCCGGGCGGACGCCGCATTCGGCTGCGTTACATGACGCAGGTGAAGACGCGGCCGCCGGCCTTTGTCGTGAAGGCCACCCATACCGACAAGATCCCCGAAAGCTATCACCGCTATCTGATCAACGGGCTGCGGCAGGATTTCGACATGCCGGGCACGCCGATCCGCATCTTCTTCCGCGATCAGGGTAACGCAAACCCTTACCGGCACAAGGCGACCAAGATCAGCCAGTCGGGGGCGCTGTCGAAGCACAAGAACCGGCAGAAGCCGAAGGGAACCTAGGTTGTCACCCGGACCAGCAGGAAGGTCAGCGCTGCCATCGACAGGACGGCGATGACCGCGATGGGCGGGTTCGTTTCGATCATGGTGGCGGCGGTGGCCAGCAGGGCGAACATCACCGTCACTGTATAGGTCGGATTGTTCGGCAGCCGCAGCTGAATGGCGATCGCGGCGCTGCAGGACAGGATGGCCCCGGCCAGCGTGGCAAGCTCCACCGGAATGGGCATCGCGTCCAGCAGGAAGGACGCGAAGGCCGCGAAGGTCAGCACGGTCGCCCAACCGGCAAACATCCCCAGCGTCGGATCGCGCGCCAGGCGCCCGTCGGAATCGGTGCGTCGACCGGCCGCGATCAGCGCCAGCAGCATCAGCACACACAGCAGGAAGCCGACCAGCGGCGCGCCCACAGCCACCCATGGCCAGACCGTTCCGGCCGCCAGCGCCGCGATCAGCAGCAACAGATCCGCCAGTTTCAGATCGGGGCGCGCCTTGTGGGGCCACGCCTCGCGCAGGGCGAAGCCGAGCAGCACCACCCACAGGATACACAGCATGATCCACATGGCGGGATGCTGCGGACGCAGATAGATCTCTGCCAGCCCGTCGGGGTCGGCCTGGCCCGATAGCGTGGCGAACTGTTCCGGCAGCAGGGCGTCCGGTCGCGACGCGAGGGCGAATTTCATGCCGCTGGCCACGAATGCCAGTGTCAGCAGAGTCATCACAAGGGTCGCGGCGCGTTGCATGTTCTGAAACGCATCAGTCCGCCGCAGGTTGCGCAGTTGAGCCAATAGTCAAAAATTAATTTCGATGCAGCTGCCCGCGGGCCGCGCCCCCGCGGGTGCCGGTCATCCCAGCGTGCCGTCGGCCTTCAGCACCGTGCGGCCCCCCAGATAGGGGTGCAGCACCGCCGGCAGGCTGACCGAACCATCGGCCTGCTGACCGTTTTCCAGCACCGCGATCAGCGTGCGCCCCACGGCCAGACCCGAACCGTTCAGCGTGTGCACGAATTCCGGCTTGCCGCCGCCTTCGGGTTTGAAGCGCGCATTCATCCGCCGGGCCTGAAAATCGCCGCAATAGCTGACCGAGGAGATCTCGCGATAGGTGTTCTGGCCGGGCAGCCAGACCTCCAGATCATGGGTGATCCGGGCGCTGAAGCCCATATCACCGGTCGACAGCGCCATGGTGCGATAAGGCAGGCCCAGCCCTTCCAGGATCGCCTCGGCCCGAGCGGTCATGCGGGCGTGTTCGGCCAGACCGTCCTCGGGCGTGGTGATCGAGACCATCTCGACCTTCTCGAACTGGTGCTGGCGCAGCATCCCCGCCGTATCGCGCCCGGCGCTGCCCGCCTCCGAGCGGAAGCACTGCGAATGCGCGACAAGGCGGCGCGGCAGGCTGGCGGCCTCGACCACATCGCCATTCACAGTGTTGGTCAGCGTGACCTCCGAGGTCGGGATCAGCCACCAGCCTTCGCGGGTCTGATAGCTGTCCTCGCCGAATTTCGGCAGCTGGCCGGTGCCTTCCATCATCTCGGACAGGACCAGAACCGGGGCCCATGTTTCGGTCAGGCCGTGCTGATCGACATGGGTGTCGATCATGTATTGCGCCAGCGCGCGGTGGACACGGGCGACGCCGCCCTGCAGCAGCACGAAGCGCGCGCCCGAAAGCTTGGCGGCGGTGGCGAAGTCCATGCCGGGCTTGACGCCGGCGATCTCGAAATGCTCGACCGGGGTGAAGTCGAAGTTGCGCGGGCTGCCCCAGCGCCGGATCTCGACATTGTCGGCTTCGTCGGCGCCATCGGGCACCGAGTCGAGCGGCAGGTTCGGGATGGTCATCAGCAGATCGCGCAACTGCCGGTCCAGATCGGCGGCCTCGGCCTGCTGCGCGGCGACCTGCGCCTTGGTTTCGGCCACCAGCGCGCGCAGGCGTTCGAATTCGGCCTCGTCGCCCTTGGCCTTGGCGGCGCCGACCAGCTTGCTGGCGCGGTTCTGTTCGGCCTGCGCGTCCTCGGCCGATTTGATGCGCGCGCGGCGGGTTTCGTCCAGCGACAGGATCTGGTCCGCGACCGGCGCATCGCCCCGGCGGGCAAGCGCCGCATCGAAAGCGGCCGGGTTTTCGCGGATGGCGCGGATGTCGTGCATGGCGGAACCTGTCTGAAAGTTACGCCAAGCGTGTTAGCCGAAGGCGGGGCGGATTGAAATACTAGCCCGCGGGCTGCGGAGCCTTCGCCGCCATGAGCCGGTCCAGAAAACGCCAGAAGTTCTTCGGGCCGGGATAGCCCTCGATCCGGCCCATTTCCTGGCCGTCGTGGATCAGGATGAAGGTGGGGGTGACATAGGGCTGCCGATCCAGCGCCAGCCCGTCCGGGTAGGGGCCGTCAATGTCGATGCGCTGCAGGGGCGCCGCCCGGCCCTGGGCGCTGGTGGGGTAGAGGGGGGCGATCTCGGCCTCCCATTGGCGGCAGTAGATACAGCCATCCTGCCGGATCATCAGCAATCGGGTCTGCGGGTCGGCCCGGCCCGCGCCGGGCAGCAGGGTCAGAAGCAGCAGAAGGGTCGTCAGGATGCGCATGGCCGGACAATAGGCGCGCGGGCGGCTGGGGCACAGCGCTTTTCTTTCGTGGCGGTCGGGCCTATCCAGAAAGTGAAGGGCGGGAACCGAAGTAAACGCCCGTTTTCGCGCCGCGCCATCTGGGCGTAACCTGTAGGAGTGAGGGCAGATGACAAAGGAGCCGACCATGTTCGACCTGCCCGATGACGCGATCCTCTATGACGCGCTGACCGCGCGCGACCCGGCTTTTGAAGGCCGCGCCTATGTGGGCGTGACCTCGACCGGGATTTTCTGCCGCCTGACCTGCCCGGCGCGCAAGCCGCGCCCGGAAAACTGCCGCTGGTTCGCCCGGCCGGAAGATGCGCAGGCCGCAGGCTTTCGCCCCTGCAAGCGCTGCCATCCGGTGGGGGCCACCGCGGAAGGCGATGCCGCCGTCACCGCCCTGCGCGCCGCGATCGAGGCCGATCCCGGTCGCCGCTGGACCGAGAGCGATGTTGCGGAGATGGGCTTTGATCCCTCCACCATCCGTCGCGCGTTCCGCCGCCATTTCGGCGTGACCTTTCTGCAGATGGCGCGTGAGATACGCCTTCGCGAAGGCGCGCGCCGGGTGGCCACCGGCGATGCGGTGATCGAGGCACAGCTGGATGCCGGCTTCGATTCGGCCAGCGGTTTCCGTCAGGCCTTCGCCAAGCTGTTCGGTCATCCGCCGGCGGCGATGCGCGGCGCCGATGGGCTGGTCGCCGATTGGATCGACACGCCGCTGGGTGGCATGATCGCGGTGGCCGACGAATCAGCGCTGCACCTGCTGGAATTCACCGACCGAAAGGCGCTGAAGCCGCAACTGGCGCGGGTCTCGAAGGATGCCGGCGGCAAGGTCGGACTTGGCCGGTCGGCGGTGACGCGCGCCACTGCCGATCAGCTGGGCGCCTATTTCGCGGGCGAGCGGGCACGATTCGATCTGCCGCTGGCCCCGCATGGCACGCCCTTCCAGCGCCGCGTCTGGGATGCGCTGTGCCAGATCCCGGCGGGTCGCACCCGCAGCTATGCGCAGGTGGCAGACGCCATCGGTCAGCCCACCGCCACCCGTGCCGTTGCGCGCGCCAATGCCACCAACGGAATCGCCATCGTGATTCCCTGCCACCGGGTGATCGGGGCGGACGGAACGCTGACCGGCTATGCCGGCGGCCTGTGGCGCAAGGAAAAGCTGATCGCGGTCGAACGCCAATATGCAGGTGCAGCATGAGCTTTGCGTCGCTTCATCAGCCCGGCAACCCGCTGGTCCTGTTCAATATATGGGATGCAGGTTCAGCCCGCGCTGTGGCCGGCGCGGGGGCGGCGGCGCTGGCGACGGGCAGCGCCTCGGTTGCCGGAGCGCTGGGATATGAGGATGGACAGACGCTGCCCTTCGATCTGCTGCTGACGGTGGTGGCGCGGATTCGCGCGGTCTCCGATCTGCCGCTGAGCGTCGATTTCGAAGCAGGCTATGCCGACACCCCGGCGGACATGGCGGAAAACGCCGCCGGGTTGGCCGATCTGGGCGTGGTCGGGATCAATCTCGAAGACGGTCTGCCACCCGCAGGCGGCATTCGGGCCGCCCCCGAACAGGCTGGGCTGATCGCCGCGATTCGCGCGCGGACGGACTTGTTCATCAATGCCCGGACCGATCTTTTCCTGCAGAATCCAGCCGGAACGCATTCGGAACTGATCGAGGAAGCCCTTGAGCGGGCAAGCACTTATGCCGAGGCGGGGGCGGATGGTTTCTTCGTGCCGGGGCTGGTCGATCCCGACCTGATCGCGGCGGTCTGCCGGCGGTCGCCCTTGCCGGTGAACATCATGAAATCGCCCGCGGCGCCCTCGATCGGGCATCTTGCCCGGCTGGGCGTGGCGCGCGTCAGCTTTGGCCCCTTCCCATGGCGCGAGGCGATGGATGGGCTTGGCCGCGCATTTCGCGACCACATATCGCGTTCCGGCCCAACAGGGGTTGACGTTCCCCGCGCGGGCCGGTAATTACCCGCGAACCGAATTTCCGGGCGCTGACACCGACAGGTGCTGCGGCGCCCTTTCACATTGGGACCTCGCCGTCCCGCGAACGTAAAACGAGGATAAGACCATGTCGCGCGTCTGCGAACTGACCGGCAAGGGCCCGATGAGCGGGAACAACGTCAGCCATGCCAACAACAAAACCCGTCGCCGCTTCCTGCCGAACCTGAACGATGTCACGCTGACCTCGGAAAAGACCGGCCGCGCCTATTCGCTGCGCATCTCGGCGGCCGCCCTGCGCTCGGTCGATCACCGTGGCGGTCTGGACGCCTTTCTGGCCAAAGCCAAGGATGCGGAACTGTCGGCCCGCGCGCTGAAGATCAAGAAAGAGATCGCCGGCGCCGGTGATTCGGCCGCCAACCTGGCCTGATCCTTCGCGACCTGAATGCTGATCGCCCTGCCGGCATCCCCGGCGGGGCGATTTCGTTTGCGATCACGGGACCGTCATCGGGCGCGCTGCGCGATCATGTCGCTTTCGCGGCGCGCCCGCCCGCGCTAGACATCACCGCATGAGCGCCGGTTTCCGCCTGTTCCTGATCCTCATCCTGGCTCTGACCTCGCAGGGCCTCGCCTCGGCGCGCGGTCAGCCCCGTGCGGTATCCGAACTGGTGATCTGTGCCGGCGCGGCTGTCATCACGCTGCGCGTCGACGAAGACGGAAAACCGGTCAAGCGCAGCGATTTCTGTCCCGACATGGCCCCGCAATTGCTGGCGGCGGTGGGGATGGACGCGCCCCAACCCCCGGCGCGCGTGTGGGCCGCGTGGAGCGTCCCGGTCGCGCCGGTGATCGGGGGGGCGGGGCGCGATGCGCCATCGTCCCAGGCCCGCGATCCGCCGTCGGCTTTCGGCTGAGCTATCCCTTTTCCAACCCTTCCGACCATTCAGGACAGACAGATGAAAATCACCCTTCTCGCGGCGCTGACCGCCATCATCCTTCCCGCCGCCACTTTCGCGCAGGACGCCGCCATCACCGTCGCCGACGGCTATGCCCGCAGCGCCAACCCGAAATCCGGCGCCGCCTTCATGACGCTTCGCAACTCCGGCGCCGCAGACTGCACGCTGACCGCCGTGACCACCGAAGCCGCGGAGATGGCCGAGTTGCACACCACCAAAGACATGGGCGACGGCGTGATGAAGATGAGCAAGATCGAGGGCGGCATTGCTGTCCCCGCCGGCGCCGAACAGAAGCTGGAGCGCGGCGGCGACCATGTGATGCTGATGGGCCTGACGGCGCCGCTGGAAAACGGTCAGGACCTCGCGCTGACGCTGGATTTCGGCGATTGCGGCACCGTCGCGGCGGTGGTGCCGGTCGATAATGACCGCAAACCCGAGGATGCCGCGCCGATGTCACACGGCGAGCATACCATGCCCGCGCCCGCAACGAACTGAGCGCACCGGGTCCGGTGGAAAGGGGCCGCGCGGCCTCTTTCCCGCCGGCGGGGCGCCACGCATTTGTGACCGCAGGTTGCCGCGACGCGCGAACCGCGCCGGCCTGCGGGCGTTAACAACGAAATGGATGCGCCATGACCTATGCAGAATTTTCGCTGATCCGCTTCGGCACCGGCCTCTCTCCGCGCCACGCGGGCGTTGGGGATGCCGATCTGCTGATGCAGGGGCTGCGCGAGGATGCGATGGTGGCGCGCTATCCGGCGCTGTCGACGCCCGAGGCCAGCCGGCTGGCCTATGATTTCGCCATGGCCGGGCGTGCCGCGCAGCAGAAGGGCGATGACAGCCCGGAATATATCCGCACCAAGGCGGCGCTGGATGCCGGCGCCGAAGCGGCCGTGCGGGCGCGGCTGGCGCGGGCGCTGGATGACGAGACAGGATTTGCCGACCGGCTGGCGCTGTTCTGGGCCAGCCATTTCACCACCCGCGCCGACTCGGCCAATCTGCGGGTGCTGCAGGCCGCCTTCCACGAAGACGTCCTGCGCGCCCATCAGCGCGGCCGCTTTTCCGAACTGCTGCGCGCGGCCACGCTGCACCCGGCGATGCTGCTCTATCTCGACCAAAGTTCGTCGGTCGGGCCGCGGTCGCCGATGGCGATCAACCAGCGCAAGAAGCGCCGGCTGGGCCTGAACGAGAACCATGCCCGCGAACTGCTGGAACTGCACAGCATGGGCGTGGGCGCCGATTACAGCCAGACCGATGTGCGCCAACTGGCGCGACTGATGACGGGGCTTTCCGTCAACGAGAAGCGGGAATTCGTCTTTGAACTGCGCCGGGTCGAACCGGGGGCGGAAACGGTCCTCGGCACTCGCTATGGTGGTGGCCGTCCGGCAAAGCTGTCCGAGATCGAGGAATTTCTGAACGATCTGGCAGTGCGGCCGGACACGGCCTCTTTCATCTGCACCAAGCTGGCGCGGCATTTCTGCGCCGACGATCCGCCGGCGGGGCTGGTGGCCGACATGCAGGCCCGCTTTCAGCAGACCGACGGCGATCTGATGGCGGTCTATGACGTGCTGGTGCGCCACCCCGAAGCCCGTGACAGTTTCGGCCAGAAGGTCCGCCAGCCTCAGGATCTGGTGGTGGCCGGTCTGCGGGCCCTGGGCGTGGACGGCGCGCAGGTGATGGGCTGGACCACGCCCCAGTTGCACCAGCATTACGTCCAGCCGATGAAGCGGATGGGCCAGAACATCAATGGCGCCTCGCAGCCCGAAGGCTGGCCCGAACCGGCCGCCGCGTGGCTCAGCCCGCAGCTGCTGGCGGCGCGGATCTATTGGGCGATGGTGCAGCCGAAGAAGCTGATGACCCGGCTGCCCGATCCGCGCAGCTTTGCCGCGACCGCTTTGGGGCCCGAGATGGCGCCCGAGGTCGCAACCCTGGTCGCACGGGCCGAATCACAGGCGGACGGGGTCGGGCTGGTGCTCGCCTCGCCGCAGTTCAACCGGAGGTAAACGATGCAGCTCGATCGCCGCCAGTTCCTGAATATCGCCCTCGGCGCGGCCTGTTCGGCTGCGGCCCTGCCAGCCATCACCCCGATGAGCTTCGCCTCGGCCCCCGGCGACCGCCGATTGGTGACGATCGTGCTGCGCGGCGCTATGGACGGGCTGGACGTGGTGCAGCCCTACGGGGATCCGCTGCTGCGCAAGCTGCGCCCGACGCTCTCATCGGGGCCGGAGGCGGGGGCGCTGGATCTGGACGGTTTCTATGCACTGCATCCGGCGCTGGCGCCGCTGATGCCGATGTGGCAGGCGGGCGAACTGGGCTTCGCACAGGCCGTCTCGACCCCCTATCGCGACAAGCGCAGCCATTTCGACGGCCAGGACATCCTCGAAGCCGGGGTGGGCGCCGATCCGAAGGCCGCGCATCCTGCCGGGGGCTGGCTGAACCGGCTGCTGCCGCTGATTCCGGGCGCCGTGTTCGAGACCGCCTTTGCTGTCGGCACCGATGAGCTGGCGATCCTGCAGGGTGAAAACCCCTTTGCAAGCTGGGCGCCCGAGGCACGCTTCTCGTTGTCGTCGCAGGCACAGATCCTGCTGCGCGCGCTTTATGAAGGCGATGCCCCCTTCCACAATGCCGCCGAGGCCGCGATCACCATCAGCGCCGAGGCGGAGGCCGCGGGCGCTGATCCGGTCATGGCGGACGGCAAGAAACCTGGCCCGGTCGAGGCGCTGGCGAGCTTTGCCGCCGCGCGGCTGAACGGGGCGACCCGGATTGCCGCCTTTTCGCTGACCGGCTGGGATACCCATCGCGGGCAGGTCCGCGCGCTCGCGCGGCCGCTGGATGATCTGGTAATGGCGCTGAAGGTGCTGAAGCGGGATCTGGGCGCGAATTGGGAAAATACCGTGGTGCTGGCGATGACCGAATTCGGCCGCACCGCGCGTGAGAACGGCACCGGGGGCACCGATCACGGCACCGGCGGCTTGATGGTGATGGCGGGCGGCGCTGTGCGTGGCGGCCGGATTTACGGCGATTGGCCCGGTCTGGCCGAGGAGAGCCTCTATGCCGGGCGCGACCTGATGCCGCTGATGGATGTGCGCAGCTATGCCGGCGCGGCCATCGCGGGCCAGTTCGGCGTGCCCGCCCGCGCGCTGGAGGAGGTGATTTTCCCCGGCCTCCGCATCGACAAGATGCCGGGGATCCTGCTGTAATCAGGCCAGATCGCGGCGCAGCCGTTCGACGATGCGGCCCGCCGCCTTGCCATCGCCATAGGGCGAGCCGATCCGCGCCATGGCGGCATAGGCATCGGCATCGGTCAGCAGCTCGTCGGCGGCGGCGACGATCTGCTCGGTCCGGGTGCCGACCAGACGGGTGGCACCGGCATCGACCGCCTCGGGGCGCTCGGTGGTTTCGCGCAGCACCAGCACCGGCTTGCCGAGGGCGGGGGCTTCCTCCTGAACACCGCCCGAATCCGACAGGATCAGCGTGGCGCGGTTCATGGCGGCGACGAAGGCGGTATATTCCAGCGGATCGCACAGGGTCACGCGGTCGCGGGTGCCGAAGCGGTCCTGAATGACCTGACGCACATTCGGATTGTGATGGACCGGCAGCAGCAACTGGGTGTCGGGGTGCCGTTCCAGCACCTGCTCCAGCCCGTCGATGATGCGGCGCAGCGGCTCGCCGAAGTTTTCACGCCGGTGAAGCGTGGCCAGCAGCAGGCGGCGGTCGGCGGGCAGGTCGATCCCCAGCTCGGGCTGCTGGGCCGAGACGTGGTGCAGCGCGTCGATCACCGTGTTGCCGGTGACGATGATGCTGTCCTCGGCATAGTTCTCGGCCCGCAGCTTGTCGGCGGCGAATTCGGTCGGCGCGAAATGCCAGCGCGTCAGTTGCGAGGTGACGACGCGGTTCATTTCCTCGGGGAAGGGATTGCGGATATTTCCGGTGCGCAGCCCCGCCTCGATATGGCCGACGGGAATGTCCATGTAGAAGGCCGCCAGCGCCGAGGCCAGCACGCTGGTGGTGTCGCCCTGCACCAGCAGCGCATCGGCCTTCAGGCCGCCGAGCGCGTCTTCCAGCCTCAGCAGCAGCCGACCGGTCAGGCCGGTCAGCGTCTGGTTCGGGTGCATGATGTCCAGATCGATATCGGGGGTGATCCCGAAGACCTGCAGCACCTGATCCAGCATCTGGCGGTGCTGGGCGGTCGCCAGCACGACGCATTCCATGTCGGGCGCCTCCTGAATGGCGCGGATCACCGGCGCCATCTTGATCGCCTCGGGGCGGGTGCCGACAACGCAGACGATTTTCCTGGTCATGCCGGGGCACCCCTTTCGATCAGCCAGTTGCCATAGTCATACAGCTCCAGATCCTGCGCATTGGCGGCCAGCAGCCGCTGGCGTTCGGCCGGAGACAGCGTTTTCAGCAGATCCTCGACGCGATCGGCGACCGGGCGGTCGATGTCCTGCGTGGTGTTGTGCCGGGTCTGCTGGGGGATCTTCAGTTCCAGCCCGAAGCGCGGCGCGATCTCGGCGAAGCGGCGGATATCGGCCTCGAAATGCTCGGTCCGGCCCAGCATTTCGACATTGGCGAGGTTCCGCCGCGCGGTGGACAGGTCATAGATCATCATCTGCGGCGCGCGCTTCATCGCCGGGGTGCGGCCATACACGCCGCCCAGATGCCGGGATTGACCGTTCGAGATCTGCGGCAATTCCTGTGGGATCTCGAAACATTTGGCGATCCAGCCGGCGAAGTCGTGCTGCTGCGCCAGCGCCGAGGTGGTGGTGCCGTCATCGGCCTGCCGCTTGAAGCGATAGATCGAGCCGATGCGCAGGATCGGATGGCGCAGGAACAGCGCCGCAATCACCCGGTAATCGACGGCGGTTGGCTGTGGCATCAGCGTCTGATGCGAGGAGAACGCCACCGCCTGTGTCCGCCGCCGGATGATTCGGTCGACCTGATCCTGATCGATGGTGAAGAACGGGTAGGGGCCGTCGAAACGCTCGTGCAGCGCGCCGAAGCTCTCGTCCAGCACCCGCTCGAACGACGTGCCGGAGTTCTTGTAGATGTGATAATGCAGAATGACAGTTTTCATGGCTTGTCCGGCAAGGTGGAATCCGGGCGGCTGTCGCGATAGCGATGCGGCACCCAGGGACCCCAGCGGTCTTCATAGGTCGCCTTGTTCTTCTCGAACAGTGCCTGTTTTTCGGCCGAGGGGATGGCGTTGAACGTGGCCGAAAGGTGGTGGTGCACGAAAGCGTCCTCGGCCAGGGCGATGTCCATTCCCGCCTCGCGGAACATGGCGCAATGGTCGTCATCCTCGAACATGCCGCGGCCATAGACGGTGGGCAGATGCCCGATCCGGTCCATGTCGGCCTTGCGGAACATGGCACAGAAATAGGCATTGACCGGAATCGGCGTCCAGATCCCGCGATAGCCGGTGACCAGATCGCGGGCGATGCTCTCCATCCCGGCCATATCGGCGTAATGGACCTCGATCCGGGCCTCGTTGCCGATATTGTTGGTCATCGGGCCTATGATACCGATTTCGGGGTTCAGCTGCAGGTGACGAACCATCGCCGACAGGGCCCCCGGCGGCACATAGGTGTCGTTGTTCAGCAACAGCAGATATTCGCCGCGCGCCGCCTCGATGCCGACATTGTTGCCCTTCGCGAAGCCCAGGTTCTCGCCGTTCTCGATCAGGCGGATGCGGCGGTCGCCTTCCGCGACCTCGCGCAGCTTTTCCAGTTCCTCGACCGGCGAGCCGTTGTCGACGACAAGCACCTCCAGCGCCGGATAGACCTCGCCCCGGCCCAACAGCGAATGCAGGCAGGCCAGCGTCAGATCGGCCGAGCCGTAAGCCAGCACCACCACCGACAGCAGCGGCGCGCTTTCCATTTCCGCCAGCATGTCGGCGGCGCGATAGGACCACGCATTTTCCAGCGCATAGGCACGCAGCGCCGCCCCGACCATCGGATCGGCCGACTTGGCGGCGGCATCGCGGATGCCCTGGGCGAAGCCGGCCGGGTCATTTGCGGTGGTCACCAGATCGCCCGCGCGCGCCAGTTCCGGCAGCGCGGTCGAGACGGTGGGCTTCTTCACGGCGGAGTATTCGTAGAATTTCACCGGGTCGCAGGCCTGGATGATCGGCACCAGCTGGAAGGGAATGATCAGCACATCCATCGCCTTCAGGAAGGCGGGCACATCCGCATAGAGGATTTCGCCATGCATGGTGACATTGGGCAGCTTGTTCAGCCGGGCGGGATGTTCGGCCGTCACGGCCCCGCACAGATGGATATCGAAATCCGGGTTCTGCCGGGCCACCTCCTCCAGCAGGTCGGTGTCGAACCACTCGGCGATGGCGCCGACATAGCCCACGCGGATCGCGCCGTCCCGCAGCTTGCCGGCGAGGAAATCAGGGATGCGGTCGGCCTCCTCGTCGCGGACGAAATGGCTGACATCGGTGCCGTTGCGGACCAGCCGGACCGGGCGCTTGGGCGCGTATTTGTCATGCAGATATTGCGAGGACACGATCATGTGGTCGGCTTTCGCGATCATGTCCTCCTCGGCATCGAGGATCGCCTGTTCGGTGTTCGAGAAGCCGGCGATCTCGTCCATGCAGTCGAAGGTCAGCTGAAATTGCGGCGCCAGATGGCGGGCGAAATTCCACCAATAGGGATGCTCGATCACCACATGGGCGCGCGGGGTGACGCCGATCCGGTCGGCGAAATTGTAGAAATGATCGACCCAGGCGCGCTGGCTGGCGACCGGCACGTCGCCCGAATAGGGTTTGACGAAGCCCATCCCGCGCTGCGACAGACGCAGCACGTAGACATTCGGTGCCACCTCGCGGGCCTCAGCCGGGCCGTCGCTGGTCTCCATCTCGATGAAGAAGACACGGTGGCCGGCACGGGCCATTTCGCTGGCCAGGTGCTGCGGGCGCTGGGTGCGGAAGTCCCAGTTGATGATCGACAGCACGAAGATGTCGGGCTTGGCCGGGTCGGCGGGGGCCACATCGTCGAAGGCATGCATTTCGCCATGCTGCGGCACACGAGGCGCATAGGCCAGATAGGTCGGCACGTTGCCCGGATGGGGGACGGCGCGCTTCAGCCAGTCGAAGGCCGACTGCGACAGCACCCCGCGCAGCAGATCGCCGCCCATGCGATGGACGCGGCGATAGAGGGGTTTCAGAATGGTCATGCGTTCGAGTTCCAGAAGCTGCGTCAAGTGGCCGATCTGCGCGGTCTGCTCTCGCTTCGCCTCGTCCAGATGCATGCGCGAGGTTTCGAGATCGGCTTCGGTCTGTGCCAGTTGGATATCGATCCGGCTGTTTTCGACAATTGCCGCGTCGCGCTGGCTTTCGGCCTGCTCCGCCCGCTGCTGAACCTCTGCCAGAGCGGCATGCGCCTGCTGGACCTGCTTGCCAAGGGTATCGGCAATCTCATTCCGCTGGGCTTCGGTCGCGGCGATGCGCTGTTGCAGAATCGCGGCCATGGTCTCGCGTTCCTGCCGCATGTCGTCCATCTGTCCGGTCAGTTGCGTATGTATTTCGTCGCGCTGCCGTTCGGTCGCTGAAATCTGGCTTTCCAGCGCGGCGACGATGGTACTGCGTTCCTGTTCGATCGCGGCGACTTGTTCCTGCAGTTGCCTGCCATCATCGGCAAAACGCGCCGCATCGTTCCTGAAACGCTCCAAACGGTCGTTCAGCTCGTTGATAATGTCCACTTGCTCCACGATCCGCTCGCCTGCGGCGGCCTCGACCTCGCGCGCGGCCTCGGACACGATGTCGAAACGGGCGCGGAAGGGCGCGATTTCGGCATCGTCCGGCATCGAGCCTTCGCGGGCATGGCGCGCCAGCACCGTGAACAGGTCGCCGGCCAGCAGGTCGATCTCGGCGGTGGGGGCAGCGCGCTGCTGGCCGCCATGCACGGCGTCGCGTTGAAATCGAGCGGTGACGTCCTCGACCGCGCCAGAGGGGACGGGCACATCGGTGATTTGTGCGATCCGTTCCAACGTGCTGTCGATATCGTCGATCCAGTCGGGAAACAGCACCAGCCCGCGCGGCAGTCCTTCGCTGCCCTCCAGCGCGGCCAGCGTATAGGCCATCCAGCTGAGATAGGCCATGTCGGTGCCCATGGCGTCACGCCGCGAGAGCGAGGTCGCGATTTCGCCCGGATGCCGCAGTGCGATCAGCGCGCTGAGCTGGCCGCGCTCTTCGAGGAAGGGGCGCCAGGCGGGCATCAGCAGGCTTATCCGCGGGTCCTTGATGACGACGCGGGGGGCGTCGCCGAAGCTGTCCGCCAGCGCAGCCGCCATCGCCTCGGGATCGGCATTGACGGTGATGGGGGCGATCCGGCCCCACCAACCACCGCGCCGGCGCATCAGGTCGTCGTTCAGCTGGACCACCGCCTGCGGTTCGAAATGGCCCTTGGGGTTGTCGGATGACGGTCCGCTGCGGTCAGCGGGCAGGGTAAAGCCCAGCACCTCGATGCAATCCGTCAGGAACGAGGTGCCGCTGCGGTGCATGCCCAAGACGGTCAGAATCTTTTGGCGCGCTGTCATCATGTCTCTCTGGCGGTGTCGGGGAGGGGAGGGACTTCCGCCGCGACCAACGGCGCGCCAGGGCCGTCGCAGGACGCACGGCAGGGCCGGACGGAAAACCTCGATACTGCCCCGAAACCCATGCGGGGGAATTCGTTAAAGATCGTTTCTTGCCGCCGGATCGCAGATTTCCACCGCGAAGTCCAGCCCGCGCGACGCCCCAGCGCGCTGCGAAAGGGCGGAAAGGCGCCCGGTTCACGGTGAATTTGCCGGCCAGCGGATGGCAGCCTCTCGACCTTCGGGACGCGAGGGACTAAGTTCCGGCAACTTTATCCGATCCGCGCCGCGCCCGTTTGCCGGCCGACCAAGAGGAACAGATGCGCCCGACACCCGATCGCAATAGGGCCGTCCCGCCACCGGGGCTGCGCGGCATTGGCGCGCCGGCCGATGGATCGGTCCCCGCATCCTTGCCGCGCGGCGACCAAGGCCGGGGAAAGGCAAGGGGACAGGTGCGCTGATGGACGGCTCCACCCCCGAATTGCGACCGGTGCAGGCGTCGGTCAGTGGCCGGATGTTGCCGCGCATGTCGACGCTGCGCACCATCGCGGCGCTGTCGATGCGCGAACTGACGACCTCGAACGGCGACACGGCGGGCGGCTATCTGTGGTCGGTCATCTCGCCGGTGGTGGGGATCATCGGCCTGGCGATGATCTTCTCGGCTGGTTTCCGGGTGCCCCCCTTGGGCGACAACTTCGCCATTTTCTACGCCACCGGGATGCTGCCTTTCTTCATGTTCCGCAGCGTCTGCGCGCGGGTGGAGTTCGCCATCCAGTCCTCGCGCAACCTGCTGAACTTTCCGCGGGTGACGCTGTTCGACGTGCTGATGTCGAAATTCATCATGGCGGTGCTGACCCAGGCGGTCGTATCGGTGCTGGTCTTCGGCTTCATCCTGTATTTCTACGACACCGACACCACTTTCCGCGTCGCCGAGATCCTCAAATCCTTCGCCACCGCAGCCGTGCTGGGCTTCGGCATCGGGCTGATGAACTGCGCGGTGAAGACCAAGTTTCCGCTTTGGGACATGGTCTGGAACTTCGTCTCGCGCCCGCTGGTGATCATTTCGGGCATCATCATCCTGGTCGAGACCCTGCCGCGCCCTTACAGCGAATGGCTGCTGTGGAACCCGCTGGTGCATATTACCGGCCGCGTCCGCGAGGCCTTCTATGTCGACTATGTCGGCAGCTATGCCGATCTGCGCTATCCGCTGGAAATCGCGCTGGTGACCACCTTCATCGGCCTGGCCGGGATCCGCCTGTTCAGCCGGGAGTTGCTGGACAAATGAACGTGGCCACCCCGATGCCGGAGACGCCGCAATACGACATCCGCGATGTCGGCCTGGCGCGCCTGCGCAAGCGTCATTACGTGCTGATCGGCGCTTTCGTGGTCATGGTGATCATACCGACGCTGATGGCAGCCTTTCTATCGTGGAATTTCGCCGGCTCGCTGCGCAAGGTGACGGCCTCGGTGACGGTGCAGGAACATTCGCTGGGCTCGTTCGGGGATGGCGAATCCGCCTCGTCGAAGCTGCAGACCGCCTTCAAGGGCTCGGGCGGCGAGGAAACCGCCATCGTCCGCCAACTCGTCCTCAGCGAGGATTTCTACCGGACCATCCGCGATCAGATCGACCTGTCGCGGATCTGGCCCGAGGATCGGCTGGTGCCCTATCTGCCGACGCATTACGACCCCAATGCCTCGTCCGAAGTGGGACATGACTTCTGGCGCAACATGGTCGCGGTTCACCTGGGATCGCGCGACCAGATCATCCGCGTATCGGTCACCGCCTTCGATCAGCAATCCGCCGAGGAGGTGCTGCGCGCCATCCGCGTCGAGGCCGAGCGGCGGCTGAACCTGGCGCGGACCGCCACCCTGCGGGCCGCCATCACCGAGGCCGAGCGCCGGGTGGAGGAACTGCGCGTCAAAAGCGACGAGGACCGCAAGCGGCTGACCGAATTCCGGCTGCAGAACCGCACCGTGGATCCGGTCATGCTGCTGGGTCTCGATACCGAGTTCAAGACCTTCCTGCGCTCGATGCAGGCCAGCGAGGAAATTCGTCTGGCCGAGATCGAGGGGGCGGTTGCCAGCGAACAGGAACTGACCCGCGCCGCGGCCGACCGGCTGGCGGCGATCAGGGCGTTTCTGAATGACCCCACCCGCCGGCAGGGCAAGTTGGCGACCCGCGACGAGATCACCGATCTGATCGCCACCTACCAGCCCCTGCTGACCGAGGCCGAATTGTCGGGCCTGTCGCTGCGCATGGCCGAACTGTCGATCCTGCGTTACAATCAGGAACTGGAATCGACCAAGGTTTTCCTGTCCAGCGTGACCGGCGGGTCGATGGCCTCGATCGAGCTGTTTCCCCAGTTCTGGCCGACGCTGCTGATTGTGGCGATGGGCAGCCTCGTGCTGTGGATCATCCTGCTGCTGACTTTCTATGGAATCCGCGACCGCAAATGATCGTTCTCGAAAATGTCAGCAAGATCTTCTATTCGCGCCACGTCAGGAACGTGGTGTTTCAGGACCTGAACGCGGTCTTTCCCAGCCGCACGTCGGTGGCACTTCTGGGACGGAACGGAGCCGGCAAATCGACGCTGCTTCAGGTCATCTCGGGCGCGCTGATCCCCAATTCGGGGCGGGTGCTCAGCGATGGCAACATCTCGTTCCCAATCGGTCTGGCCAACTCGATGCACCCGCATATGAGCGGGGCGCAGAACACCAAGTTCATTGCCCGCATCTACGGCGCCGATACCGATGCGCTGAAAAACTTCGTTGAGGATTTCGCCGAACTGGGCGAAAAATTCTACCTTCCGGTGAGGACCTATTCTTCGGGGATGCGGGCGCGTCTGCTGTTCGGCATCAACATGGGGCTGAAATTCGACACCTATCTGGTGGATGAGGTCTCGGCCGTGGGCGATGCCAGCTTCCGCGAGAAAAGCGAATACGTCTTCAAGGAACGGATGCGGGAATCGGGGGCGATCTTCATCAGCCATTCGATGCCGCTGCTGCGCCGGATGTGCACGGCGGGCGCGGTGCTGGAACGTGGCCGGATCGCCTATTACGAGGATCTGGACGAGGCGATCCGCGTCCACCACGCCAACGTTCACGCCGCAGATAACGACGACGACTGAAGGCGAGCGAAGGGAAGGCACCATCCGCCGGGCCGGCCCGCGCCATCCCCGAAAGGACCGCGCGGGCGCAGGACCGCCACTAGCGGCGGTCGCGCATGCTGTAATAGCACAGCAACAGAATGGACCAGCCCAGCAGCAGCACGCCGAAGATCTTGAACAGCAGGATCGGGCGGTCCGGCAGCAGCGAGGATTCCGCCAGCCGTGGCGCGATATGCGCGGCCAGATAGCGCGACTGACGCTGACCCTCGGCAAGCGCCGCCTCGTAAGAGGCCTGGGCCGCGCGATAGGTCGTTTCGGCGAACTCCATGTCGGTGGCCAGTTCCTCGTATTCGGCCACCAGCTGGGCATAGCTTTCGCCGTTCGGCCCCACGTCGGCGACGCCGAACTTGGCGCGCTCCGCCTCGATCTGGGCGTAGATGGCATCCACCTTGCGCTGACCCTGCAGCACGCGGGTGTCGTTGGGCCGGGCGGTTTCGCGCAGCGTATCCTGCGCCACCATCGCCTCGACCAGCTGCGATTGCAGCTTGGTCATGACCTCCATCTGGCCTTCCAGATCGGCGGCCGGATCGACGATCTGGGTGCGCATGCGGAAGGCGGTCAGCGACTGGCGGGTTTCGGTCAGGCGGTCCTGCGCCTTTTCCAGCTCGCCGCGCGAAAAGCGGGTGGCGTCGTCGCGGGCGATGTCGGACAGCCGGTTGATGGTCCGGCTGCTTTCCGTGAACGCTGCCTCGGCGATTTCCATGGCGTCTTCGGGGGTGAAGGCCAGCACTTCCAGGGTAATCAGCTTGCTGGCCGAATCGTAATGGACCTTGACCTGCTTGCGCCAGTAATCGGTCAGGTCCTCCAGCGTGCCCGAAGGGTCGTAGCCGAAGACCGGGTCGACATCGTGCACGGCCGAGAAGCGCTTGCGCAGATCCAGTTCGGAATCGATCGTCGCCACGATGTCCTGGCTGCGCAGGAAGTCATACAGAATATCGGGATCCGAAGCCGAAGTGCTGCCGGTCAGCTGGGTCAAGCCGCCCAGAATGTCGAGCGTCGGATCGGCTTCCTCCTTGCGGACCGAGAAGGCCACGGTCGAGACATACTGATCCTGCGCCCGCGCCCACAGATACCAGGCCCAGACCAGCGTGGGCAGGATCACCATCACCAGCAGCGAGCCGAGGATCAGCGTCCGCGTCATCTGCTCGCCCCGCGGGCGCTTCAGGCGCTTGACCCGGCCGGCCGGGGCCGCGCGATGGGGAGTCGTCAGTTGAATTTCGGCCATGCTGCCTTCCTGTCCATCAGTCCCGGCTTGCGGGTCTGGGGCCGATATATACGCACGAGCACGGCAACGCCAGCACACAGCCCGCCAAAGCCCGGCCCGTCCAGTCACGAAAGCCGGCGCGACGGCGTGGCCCCGGGCAAGTGGCGCGGCGAGGGAAATGACACGCACGGATCGCCGCATTGGTGACCCTCGGACGGTCCTGGCGGCCACAATGCCGGATTTCCCACGCCGATGACGCGGGATTGAGTTGAAATCGGCCCGATCGAACATATAGGGAGGGGGGTAACACGCAGACACAGGATGATCTTGTCATGAACCGTCGTCAGATGATCGGGCTGGCCCTGCCGCTGATCGCCGCGCCTTCGCTGGTGCTGGCGCAGGCCACCCCCGCCGCCGCCGCCACCGATCCCTATCAGCCGACCGAGGTGCCGATCCGCGAAGGGTTCGAGGTCGGCTCCATCGTGGTCCTGTCGGACAAGTTCTTCCTTTACCACGTCATCGCGCCGGGCCGGGCGGTCCGCTACGGCGTCGCGGTGGGCAAGGATGAGCTGGTCTGGAAGGGCAAGGCCCGCATCGGCCGCAAGGTCGAATGGCCCAGCTGGCGCCCGACCGAGGCGATGATCAAGCGCAAGCCCGAACAATACGGCAAATGGAAGGACGGCATGCCCGGCGGCCCGACCAACCCGCTGGGCGCGCGCGCGCTGTATCTCTATGACGCCAATGGCAATGACACCGCCATCCGCATCCACGGCACCACGGAACCGGGTTCCATCGGCCGCGCGGTCTCGAACGGCTGCATCCGCATGCGCAACGAGGCGGTGATGGCGCTGTTCGAACAGGTGCCGATCGGCACGCCGGTCTACGTCTACTGATCGCCCGGATGGGCTTTCCCCAGACCTATCGGCTCGATGCGGTGCGAATCGCCTCGGGCCGTTTCGATGATGTCATCGACGTGCGCTCGCCCTCGGAATTCGCCGAGGATCACCTGCCGGGCGCGATCAACCTGCCGGTGCTGGACGACGATCAGCGCGCCCAGATCGGCACCATCTACAAGCAGGTCTCGCCTTTCGATGCGCGCAAGCTGGGTGCGGCGCTGGTGGCGGCGAATGCGGCGCGTCATATCTCGGGGCCGCTGGCGGACCGGGACGGCAGCTGGCGCCCGCTGGTCTATTGCTGGCGTGGCGGTCAGCGTTCCGGCGCATTGGCGACGATTCTGGCGCAGGTCGGCTGGCGGGTGGCGCGGGTCGAAGGCGGCTATAAAAGCTGGCGTGCGCAGGTCGTTCGCCGGGTGCAGGACCTCGGCTTTCCCGCGCCGGTCATCGTTCTGGACGGCAATACCGGCAGCGCCAAGACCGCGATCCTGTCGCGGCTGGCGGCGCGCGGGCATCAGGTCGTCGATCTGGAAGGGCTGGCCAATCATCGCGGCAGCCTGTTCGGCCACCGTGGCGCGCAACCCGGCCAGAAACTGTTCGAGGGGCGGCTGGCCGCCGCGCTGGAGGGGCTGGACCCCGACCGCCCGGTGCTGGTCGAGGCTGAAAGCTCGCGCATCGGGGATGTGATTCTGCCCAAAGCGGTGTGGCAGGCAGTTGCCAATGCACCCCGGCTGGCGCTGCAGGTGCCGGTGGGCGCAAGGGCCGCCTTCAGCGCCCGCGACTATGGCGATGTGGCCGCCGATCCCGGCCGGGTGCAGGACATCATCCGGCGGCTGTCGTCGCTGCATCCTGCCGCCCGGATTGAGGAGTGGCTGCGGCTGGCCGATGCCGGTGCCTGGCGCGACCTGGCCGAGGGGTTGATGCGCGATCACTATGATCCGCGCTATGCCAAGCATCGGGCGCGTTATGCCGAACGCGAACGCGCCACGGTGGCGCTGGCGGATCTGCGCGATCTGGATGCCGCCACTGTGCAGGTCGAGGCCGCCCTGCAGGATTTCCGGCGGGCCTAGTTGCCCAGCATGATCCCCAGCAGCACCGCCATCAGCCCCAGCACCGAGGCCGCGAGCGCCGCCATATTGACCGCCACCACACGCTGCATGCGGGCGCGGAAGGCGTCCTCGTCCAAGCCCTGCCTGCGGGCGCGCCAGACGGCCCAGATGCACCACAGGATGCCCGTCAGCCCGGCCAGCGTCAGTGCGGCCCCGGCCCAGATCACGATGTCGAAAACGCTCATGCAGCCCCCTTGTTGGGTGGGGCTTAGCCGTCATTGCAGAAGCCGGCAAGACGGCCTATGAGTTTCGCCCTGACCAACGGGGAACATCATGCAGGACGATCACGCCTATAACGTCGCCGCCGATGAACTGCGCCAGTTCATCGAACAATACGAGCAGATGGAAGCGGAAAAGAAGGACGTGACCGAGCGTCAGAAGGAAATCATGGCCGAGGCAAAGGCGCGCGGCTATGACACCAAGGTGATGAAGAAGGTCATCGCCCTGCGCAAGCGCGACCGCGACGACATCGCCGAGGAAGAAGCGATCCTTGACATGTACAAGGCCGCGCTCGGCATGGTCTGAGGGCGGGAACGGCCGGTTCCGACCGCCGCCGATCCCCGCGCCGGGATGGCGGCGCGGCTGGCCGATCAGCTCGTCCGGCAGTCAACGATGCGCCGCGCATATGTCGGCAGATCGCCGACCGCAGCAGCGCCGCCGCCCCTGCAGCATCACACCGGGTCGACGGGTTCCGGTTCGGGGGCGTCCGCGATGGCCCGCGAGGCCCTGTTCGTCTGAAAACGCCTTGCAATCCCCGGCGCTTGCCGAACGGCCTTGGTTAGCATCGCGCTCGCCATCGGCATAACCGGCCACGCGCGGGTGGGAGGGTCCCGCTTCAGGCCGAGATGAATTCAACCCCGGAGATTGCCGCCAGTTCCGCAAGATCATCCGCATAGATCTCGGACAGTTCGTCGATCAGATCCTGGGTCCAGCCGGGCAGGGGCACTTCGCTTTCCATCGCCGCCGTCGCGCCGCCCGCAGCAAGCGCCTGCTCGACCAGATTGCGCCGCCCGCGAATGGTCAGATCGGGCGTGGCATCCATATTGGCCCGCAGATCACGCAGGGTTTCGGGGGGCAGCAGGTCGGCCAGGATCGCGTCCTCGCCGATCAGCGGCACTTCGGGGCCGACACCGGCCAGGCGGCGCAGCACCTCGGGCCAGGTGAAGGGCAGGTCTTCCTGCGCCCAGATGACGAATTCGCGGTCGGGCACTGCCTCCAGCATGGCGCGGACGGCGGGCGCCCAGCGAAGCTGCCGCGGATCGGCGCCGTTCATCGTGCCGGGGTAATCGCCCTTGTTGCGTGCCACCAACTGGAAGATCTGGGTGGCGGGATGAACGACGCCCAGGTGGAATTCGACCACGCTGTCGGGGAACAGGTTTGACAGGCCACGCAGGCGGCGGGGCGAATACGGATACAGCCTTTTCCGGGATATGGCCCGCCGCGGCGTGCCGAGAAACATGCTCTGGCTCAGCACCAGACGCTTCGCATCCTCGTTGTCGACCAGCATGTCCAGCAGGACTTCCTGCATTTCCGGCGGCGCCTCACCCCCGTTCAACGAGTTCATGGCCTCGCCGAACAGACCGAGATAGCGGTTCGGGGCGGGGACCTCGGTGCCGTGTCGCACCAGTTCCGCGCGATTGCGGAGCAAGGTTCGGATAAGCTTGGCCTGATCGCTTCCATGGGCGCCGACGTGGTAGACGATCTGCATAAGGCTTCCGCTTCAGTGAACTCGATCCGCAGGTTAGCGTTGCTTTACGGTCAGGAAAACCGGATTCACGTCAGGATTGCGGCGCGGGACCGCAGGATGTCTTGCGCGAAGATCGCCCAGGCGCTATCGGAACAGTCGAAAGCGCCGGTTTAGCTCAGCGGTAGAGCAGCGGTTTTGTAAACCGAAGGTCGGGGGTTCAATCCCCTCAACCGGCACCATCCACCCTCGATCAGTTCTGCCAGACCTCGATTTCCGGCAGGTCGGTCAGAGACAGCCCCAGCGCCTGCATCGCCGCCAGCGACAACTGGCTGCCCGCGCCGCCGCCCGAAAGCGGCTGCAGATCGACATTGGCGGATTTGCCATTGCCGGGGTTGACGACGCGGCCCTTGGCCGGCGCCTTGACCAGCGGGGTCTTGACCCAGAAGCCGCCCTCGGTCGCGTCGCCCAGCGATGCCACCGTGCGGCCCAGCTTGCCGCCGCCCGAGGCAGGTGCCGCGGCCGCAGCCTTTTCCGCCGGCGTGGTGGTGTCGAGCGCGGCAACGGCCTGCCCCGCACCCTGCATGACCGATTTCGCGGCCGTGCTGGCGGCGGCCGGCGGCGGGGCCTGCGGGCGCGGGGCCACAGCCTGACGGTCCGTATTGCAGGCGGAAAGGACAACGGTGCACAGGCACAGTGCCACCAGGGCGGTCGTTCGGGTCATGCGGCCTCCTTCATGTTGGGCGAAAGCTAGCGGGCGCGATGCAACGGCGCAATGGCGCGGCTTGCGGGACGGCGGCCTTCGGCCTATCTGAAGATTATGGAACAGGCCCCGCTGATCGACCCCTTTGCCCGCCCGATCACCTATCTGCGGGTGTCGGTCACTGATCGCTGCGATTTCCGCTGCACCTATTGCATGGCCGAGCATATGCAGTTCCTGCCCAAGCGCGATCTGCTGACGCTGGAGGAACTGGACCGCCTGTGTTCCAGCTTTGTCGGTCTTGGCGTGCGCAAGCTGCGTATCACCGGCGGCGAGCCGCTGGTCCGGCGTGACATCATGTCCTTCTTCCGCAACGTCTCGCGGCATCTGGGCGCGGGACTGGACGAACTGACGCTGACCACCAATGGCAGCCAGTTGGGCCGTTTCGCCTCGGAACTCACCGATATCGGGGTGCGCCGGGTCAATGTCTCGCTGGATACGCTCGACCCGCAGAAATTCGCCGCCATCACCCGCTGGGGCAGGCTGGATCAGGTGCTGGCGGGCATCAGGGCTGCGAAAGCGGCCGGGCTGCGGGTCAAGATCAATGCGGTCGCGCTGAAGGGCTTCAACGAGGATGAGCTTTTCCCGTTGCTCGACTGGTGCGCGGGCGAGGGCCATGACCTGACCTTCATCGAGGTGATGCCGATGGGCGATATGGGCGAGGAGGCGCGGCTGGACCAGTACTGGCCGCTGTCGAACCTGCGCGCCCGCCTTTCCGAGCGGCTGACGCTGATCGATCTGGCCGAGCGCACCGGCGGCCCGGCCCGCTATGTCCGCATTGGCGAGACCGGCCAGAAGGTCGGCTTCATCACGCCGCTCACCCATAATTTCTGCGAAAGCTGCAACCGCGTCCGCGTTACCTGCACGGGCGAGCTGTATATGTGCCTGGGTCAGGAAGACCGCGCCGATCTGCGCGCGCCGCTGCGGGCCTCAGAAGACGATGCCCCGCTGCAGGCGGCGATCCGCGCCGCCATAGCGCGCAAGCCGAAGGGGCATGATTTCGATTATTCCCGTCAGCACGTGACCGGCCAGGTCAGCCGCCACATGAGCCATACCGGCGGCTAAGCGCGCCCTGTGCCGGGGACTTCGGACCCCCGAGGTATTCGGGCGCGCAAGATAGAAGAACCTGCTGTCTGTCTTCGCTTCGGACATGCCTAGGGGTTGCCTGCGGGCATCACCGAATGAAGCCCGCTCGCACCCCAGAGAGCAAGCCTACCTGAACCGCCTCAGGCGGCGGGCATCCGGGCTTCGACCATGCCGGCCAGCCAACTGGCGCCGAAGGGGATGGCCTCGTCGGTGAAGGTATATTGGGGGTGGTGCAGGCCGGCGGTATCGCCATTTCCGATGAACATATAGGCGCCGGGCCGGGCGTTCAGCATGAAGCTGAAATCCTCGCCGCCCATCAGCGGCGCCACGTCGGTGTCGACATCGGCCGAGATGCTGCGGGCGACCTCGATCGCGTGGCGGGTGGGGGCGGGATGATTGACGGTCACCGGATAGCCGTAGTGATAATCCAGTTCGGCCTTGGCGCCGAAAGCTGCGGCGGTGTTTTCGGCGATGCGGCGCATGGCCTGAACCTGCAGCTCGCGCACATCGGGGTCGAGGCTGCGCGCGGTGCCGCTGATCTTCACCACCTGCGGGATGACGTTATGGGCGGTCGAATCCGTCTCGACCACGCAGCAGGAGACGACGCCGTTCTTCAGCGGATCGACATTGCGCGACACCACCGATTGCATCGCCACCACGATCTGCGCGGCGACCAGCAGGGTGTCGACGGCGTTATTGGGCATGGCCGCATGGCCGCCCTTGCCGGTCACGGTGATCTCGAACTCGTCGGCGGCGGCCATGATGCCGCCTTCGCGGATGGCGAAATGGCCGACCGGAATGCCGGGCATATTGTGCAGCCCGTAGAATTCCTGGATGTTCCAGCGTTCGGCCAGACCGTCCCCGATCATCGCCTGCGCGCCCGCGCCGCCTTCTTCGGCGGGCTGGAAGATCACGATGGCAGTGCCGTCGAAATTGCGGGTCTCGGCCAGATACTGCGCCGCGCCCAGCAGCATCGAGGTATGGCCGTCATGGCCGCAGGCATGCATCCGCCCCGGAGCCGTGGAGGCATAGTCCAGCCCGGTCGCCTCGATGATCGGCAGGGCGTCCATATCGGCGCGCAGGCCGATGACGCGCCCGCTGCTGTCGGTCCGGCCGCGGATCACGCCCACCACGCCGGTCTGGCCGATGCCTTCGACCACCTCGTCGACGCCGAAGCTGCGCAGCAGCTCGGACACCCGGCCGGCGGTACGGTGGACATCGTATTGCAGTTCGGGATGGGCGTGGAAATCGTGGCGCCAGGCAATGATGTCGGGCAGCAGCTCGGCGAAGCGGTTCTTGACGGGCATGATCGTCTCCTTCCCCGGCAAACTGGCGCGCGGAAGGCGGCGGCGCAACCGGGAAGATGCGCCGCTGCGGGGAAAACCTATTCCACCGTCACCGACTTCGCCAGATTGCGCGGCTGGTCCACATCGGTGCCTTTGGCGACGGCCGTGTAATAGGCCAGATACTGCATCGGCACCGCATAGGTGATCGGCTGGAAGATGCCGCCGCCGGCGGGCATGGTCAGCGCCGCGCGGATGCCGTCACCGCCTTCGGTGATGCCGTCCGCGTCCGAGACCAGCAGCACCTGACCGTGGCGGGCCATCACCTCCTGCATGTTGGAGATGGTCTTTTCGAACAGCGCATCGCGCGGGGCAACCACCACCACCGGCATGTTCTGGTCGATCAGCGCGATCGGCCCGTGCTTCAGCTCGCCCGAGGCATAACCCTCGGCGTGGATGTAGCTGAGCTCCTTCAGCTTCAGCGCGCCTTCCAGCGCCACCGGATAAAGCGCGCCGCGACCCAGGAACAGAACGTCGCTGCTTTCCGACAGCCAGCCCGCCAGCTTCTCGCATTCCTCGGCGATGTTCAGCGTCTGATTGACCAGTGCCGGGATGCCGCGCAGGTCGTCCAGATGGGCGGCGAGTTCGGCGTCCGACAGCACGCCGCGATCATGTCCGGCCTTCAGCGCCAGCACCGCCAGCACGGCCAGCTGGCAGGTGAAGGCCTTCGAGGACGCCACGCAGACCTCGACCCCGGCCAGCGTCGGCAGGGCGACATCGGTGTCACGCGCGATGGCCGAGGTGCCCACGTTCACCACGCCCACGGTCTTGGCGACCTTGTCGCGGGCATAATGCAGCGCCGCCAGCGTATCGGCGGTTTCGCCCGACTGGCTGATGAACAGGGCCCAGCTTTTATCCGACAGCGGCGGCTCGCGATAGCGGAACTCGGACGCCACATCCAGGTCGCAGGGCAGCCGGGCCAGTTTTTCAAACCAGTATTTCGCCACATAACCGGCCAGATAGGCGGTGCCGCAGCCGACCAGCGTCAGCCGGTCGACATCGCGGAAATCCATGCCTTCGGGCAGGACGATCCGGCCGTCCTTGATGTAGTGGTTCAGCACATCGCCCAGAACGGCGGGCTGCTGGGCGATTTCCTTGGCCATGAAGTGGCGGTAGCCGCCCTTGTCGATGGCGGTGGCGCCGACGTCGATCTGGGCGATCTCGCGATTGGCGGGGCGGCCCTCGGCGTCGAAGATCTGCGCGCCCTCGCGGGTCAGGATGACGTGATCGCCGTCTTCCAGATAAGTGATGCGGTCGGTGAAGGGGGCAAGCGCGATGGCGTCCGATCCGACGAACATCTCGCCCTCGCCATGGCCCACGGCCAGTGGGCTGCCCTTGCGGGCGGCAATCATCAGATCCTCCTCGCCGTCGAAGATGAAGGCGAGCGCGAAGGCGCCGTGCAGGCGGGTCAGCGTGGCGCGGGCGGCTTCCACCGGGGTCATGCCATCGGCCAGATGCTTGGCGGTCAGCATGGCGACGGTTTCGGTATCGGTTTCCGATTCCGGGGCCAGACCGGCGGCCAGCAGCTCCTCGCGCAACTCGCGGAAGTTTTCGATGATGCCGTTATGGACGACCGCGACCGGTCCGCGCTTGTGGGGATGGGCATTGCCTTCGGTGGCCGCGCCATGGGTGGCCCAGCGGGTGTGGCCGATGCCAGCGCGCCCGGCCAGCGGTTCGCCCACCAGCCGGTCCGACAGATTGATCAGCTTGCCCACCGCGCGGCGCCGGTCCAGCGTGCCGCTTGCGTCGATGGTGGCCACACCGGCGCTGTCATAACCGCGATATTCCAGCCGCTTCAGGGCCTCGACCAGCTGAGGCGCGACCTGATGATTCCCGAGGATGCCGATAATGCCGCACATCTGCCTTAACCCTTCTTTGCTTTCGCTTCGCGCAGCGCCTGCATCAGCCGCGCCGCAAGCCCCGGCTTGACCACCTGCTTTGCCCGGCCAAGCGCCAGCGCGTCGGCGGGCACGTCCATGGTGATGACCGACCCCGATCCGGTCATCGCGCGGTCGCCGATGCTGACGGGCGCCACCAGCATGGTGTCCGACCCGATGAAGGCGTCGCGGCCTATTTCGCTCCGGTGCTTCATCACCCCGTCGTAATTGCAGGTGATGGTGCCGGCGCCGATATTGGTGCGCTCGCCCACATGGGTATCCCCCAGATAGGTGAGGTGGCCGACTTTTACACCCTCGTCCAGCACGCTGTTCTTGATCTCGACAAAATTGCCGACATGGACATCGCCGCCCAGTTCCGCGCCGGGGCGCAGACGGGCGAAGGGGCCGACCGTCGCGCCGGACGAAATGTGGCAACCTTCGAGGTGGCAGAATGCCAGGATCTCGGCTTCGGATTCGATGGTCACGCCGGGGCCGAAGACCACGTTCGGCCCAATGATGGCGTCACGGCCGATCTGGGTATCCAGCGCGAAGAAGACGGTTTCGGGCGCGGTCAGGGTCACCCCGTCCGCCAGCGCCTGCGCGCGACGGCGGGACTGGAAGATCGCCTCGGCGCGGGCGAGTTCGGCGCGGGTATTGACGCCGAGCGTCTCGGCCTCGTCGCAGGTGACCACGGCGGCGCGATGGCCCGCCGCGCGTGCCAGAGCCGGCACATCGGTCAGGTAATACTCGCCCGAAGCGTTGTCATTGCCCAACTGGCCGACAAACTGACGCAGCAGGCCGGCATCGGCGGCCATGACGCCGGAATTGCACAGGTGGATGGCGCGGGTGGCCTCGTCCGCGTCCTTGAACTCGACGATGCGCAGCAGGTTGCCCTGGGCATCGGTGACAAGACGGCCGTAGCGGCCCGGATCGGCAGCCTCGAAGCCCAGCACGATCACGTCGGCATCATGGGCGACCATCGCGGCCAGGGTGTCTTCGCTGATGAAGGGGGTGTCGCCATAAAGCACGATCACCCGGCCCTCGAACCCGTCCAGAAGCGGCAAGGCCTGCGCGACTGCATGCCCGGTGCCCAGCTGTTCGGTCTGCAGCGCGATCCGGGCCTCCTCATCCAGCTTGCCCACGGCCTTGGTCACCGTCTCGGCCCCATGGCCGGCGACAACGATCACACGGGCCGGGTTCAGGCTGCGGGCGGCGGCAAGCGCGTGACCCACCATCGGTACCGCGCCCACCTTGTGCAGCACCTTGGGCAGGTCCGACAGCATCCGGCTGCCCTGTCCGGCGGCGAGGATGACCACCGCGATGTCCCGATTTTCCTGTTCTGCCACGCTGCTGCCCGTTTCATCGTTTGCCGTTTTTGTCTGGGCCGTTTAACCCTTGCAGCCGCCAGGCCGCAAGCACCCCGCGGTTCACAGGATTTGACGAAAGGTTACAACGATGGCGGGAACGGTGGTTTTCGATCTGGACGGCACCCTGGCCGATACGGCGGGCGATCTGATCGGCGCGGCCAATGCGGTGCTGGCGCGGCGCGGGTTGGCGGGGCTGGACCCGGTGACCGACGCGTCCATCGCCTTCGAGGGCGGCCGTGCCATGCTGCGCGCGGGCTATGCGCGCGCCAGCGCCGGGATGCTGATTCCGCCAGCGGCGGAGGACGAGGATTTCCCGCGCCTGCTGGACGCCTACGGGGCCGCCATCGCCGTTCATACCCGGCTTTATCCGGGGGTGGAGGAGGCGTTGACCCAACTGGCCGCCGAGGGGCACCGGCTGGCCGTCTGCACCAACAAGCCCGAGGGGCTGGCCGACAGCCTGCTGCGGGCGCTGAACATCCGCGACGCCTTCGCCAGCCTTGTCGGGGCCGACACCATGCCGGTGCGCAAGCCAGACCCGTTGCCTTACCGCGAGGCCGTGACCCGCGCCGGCGGCGAGGTCGCGCAGTCCTTCCTGCTGGGCGATACGGTGACGGATGTGAAGACGGCGGCCTCGGCGCAGGTGCGGGTGGCGCTGGTGGCCTTCGGCCCCGAGGGACCGGGCATCAGCCGGCTGCGCCCCGATGCGATGCTGGATCACTTCGATGCGCTGCCGGCGTTGGCGCGGGGGTGGCTGGGCTAGCGGACGCCGCCCACCACCACCGGGGTGGCATGGTCGCGTCAGTCGACGCCGCCCAGCTCCATCAGGACGGCCCATTCGGCGTCGGAGATCGGCTGCACCGACAGGCGCGAGTTATTGACCAGCACCATATCCTTCAGGCGCGGCTCGACCTTGGCCTGATCCAGCGTGACGGTGCGGGCCAGCGGCTGAATGGCCTTGATGTCGACGCATTCCCATTTCGGATCGGCGGCCTTGCTGTCGGGATGGGCCTCGGCCACCACCTCGACAATGCCCACGCATTCCTTGCCGACATTGGAGTGATAGAAGATCCCGCGCTCGCCCTTCTTCATGGCACGCATGTTGTTGCGCGCCTGATAGTTGCGCACGCCGTCCCATTCCTCGCCCGCATCGCCTTTGGCGATCAGATCGTCGAAGCTGAACACGTCGGGTTCGGATTTGAACAGCCAATATGCCATCAGCCGAACACCTTCTTCCATTCGTTGATGGTGACGCTGCCGAACAGCCCGGCCTTGCCGTAGGGATCGCCCGCGACCCAGTCCTGCGCCGCCGCCATGTCGGCCACGTCCAGCACCAGCATCGACCCCGCCATCTGCCCGTCTTCCAGCAGCGGGCCGCCGATGAAGACGACGCCGGTCTCGGCGACATAATCCAGATGGGCGGCGCGGTTTTCCATGCGCACGGGCAGGGCGCCGGGCTTGTCGCGGCAGATCACGGCAAAATAGGGCATCATTCCTCCTTCAGGGGGCGCTGTAGCAATTCCGCCACCGTGTCTGCCACGCTGGCGCGGCCCTGGGCAAGGGCGGCCACGGCATCGGTGATCGGCATGGCGATGCCGCGATCGTGCGCGATGACGCGCGCCGCCTGCGCGGTCGAGGCACCTTCCACGGTGATGGCGGCATCGAAGTCCTCGCCTGCGCCGAGCGCGCGGCCGTAGCGGAAGTTCCGCGACAGATCCGATGTCGCCGTCAGCACCAGATCGCCCAGCCCCGACAGCCCCGACAGGGTTTCGGCCCGCGCACCCATGGCGACGGCAAGGCGGGTCATTTCGGCAAATCCGCGGGTGATGAGCGCCGCGCGGGCGCTGTCGCCCAGACCCGCGCCGACGGCGACGCCCGCCGCGATGGCAATCACGTTCTTCAGCGCCCCGCCCAGTTCGGCGCCGCGCAGATCATCGGTGCGATACAGCCGCAGCACCGGCGTCGACAGCGCGTGCTGCAGCGCCTGCGCACCCTCATCGGCGCAGGCGAGCGTCAGCGCCGTGGGCAGGCCGCGCGCGATATCGGCGGCAAAGCTGGGGCCGGTCAGCGTGGCGATCATGGCTCCCGGACAGGCCTGTGCGATCAGCCCCGAGGGCGATTCACCGGTCGCGAGGTCGATCCCCTTGGCACTATTGACCAGATTGCGGCCGTTCAGCGCCGGGCCATGTTCGGCCAGAAAGCCGCGCAGCGCCTGCGCCGGCAACGCGAGGATCATGGTCTGGGCGATCGCCTCGTCCAGATGGTCGGTCAGGCGGACCCGTTCGGGGATGATGACGCCGGGCAGCCGCGGGGTGCTGCGCCCCTCGGGCAGGCTGCGCCCCCAAAGCGTCACCGGCCCCTTGGCCGACAGCGCCACCGCCAGCGCGGTGCCGAACGCCCCGGCCCCAAGAACTGAAATCATCGCGCGCCTCCGGTCATGTCGATATCGTGCTTCCTGCAGAACCACAGAAACAGCGGCAGTTCCATCGCCGCCGAGGTCAACAGCGTGAAGGCGAACCAGTTGGTGTCGGTGACGATCAGGCCGAAGCGCGTGCCCGACCCGGCGAACAACGCCCCCGCGGTGACGATCAGCAGCAAGGTCAGCGCCAGATCGTTGCGCAGCATCGCCTTCAATGTCTTTTCCCGCATCGTGGGGTAGATACCCAGATAGGCCACGCCCAGAACGACGGCGTTCAGGATCAGCACCTTGGCCTCGGCCGAAATCATGCTTTCGCGCCTTTGCGGCCCGCGCCCAGCATGGGCGCGGCGGCTTCGTCCAGCGGCCAGCGGGGGCGTCCGGCAAGGGTCATGTCGTCGCGTTGGCCGAGGCGGAAGGCCTCGATCCCGGCCCAGGCGATCATCGCGGCATTGTCGGTGCAGAGCCGCAGCGGCGGGGCCAGGAAGGCTGCGCCCGCCGCCTCGGCGACGCGCTCCAGAGCGGCGCGGATGGTGGCATTGGCCGCGACCCCCCCCGCCACCGCCAGCACCGGCACCGGATGATCCGCCAGCGCGCGACGGGTCTTTTCGGCCAGCACCTCGGCGACGGCGGCCTGAAAGCCGGCGCAGAGATCGGCGCGGTCCTGCACCGTCATGCCACCCTGTGCGGCGACCAGTTCGTCGCGGGCACGCAGCACGGCGGTTTTCAGGCCGGAAAAGCTCAGGTCATAGCCGGGCCGGTCCAGCAGCGGGCGCGGCAGCGCGAAGCGTTTGGGATTACCGGCCCGCGCCTCGGTTTCAACCGAGGGGCCGCCGGGCTGGGCCAGCCCGAGCAACTTGGCGGTCTTGTCGAAGGCCTCGCCCGGCGCGTCGTCGATGGTGCCGCCCAGACGGCGGAAATCCTGCGGACCATCGACGCGCAGGAACTGGCAATGCCCGCCCGAGACAAGCAGCATCAGATAGGGATAGCCCACCGCATCGGTCAGGCGCGGGGTCAGCGCGTGCCCGGCCAGATGGTTGACGCCGATCAGTGGCAGCCCTGCGCCCGCGGCGATACCCTTGGCCATCATCACCCCCGCCATGACACCGCCGATCAGCCCCGGACCGGCGGTGACCGCCACCCCGTCCAGATCGGCCAGCGTCAGGCCGGCTTCCGCCAGTGCTTCCTCGATGCAGCCGTCCAGTTTCTCGGCATGGGCGCGGGCGGCGATCTCGGGGACGACGCCGCCGAAATCGGCGTGCAGCGCCGTCTGCCCGGCCACGACCGAGGACAGGATCGTGCCGTCCGCGCGCACGACGGCGGCGGCGGTATCGTCGCAGCTGCTTTCGATGCCCAGGAATGTCAGCGTCATGGCCCGGTCCAGTGGTTGCACCGCAGGCTGCGGCGGGGGTAGCAATCAGATAGCCACCCCAGACGCGAGCCGCAATGACCGCCCCGCTTTGCCTGCTGACCCGGCCTCTGGCCCAATCGCGCGCCTTCGCCGCCGAAATCCCCGAGGTCGAATGCCTGATCGCACCGGTCCTGCGGATCGAGGGGCTGCCCTTCGACGACGCCCGGCTGGCGACCGCACCGGGGCTGGTCTTTACCTCGGCCAATGCGGTGCCCTTTGCCGGGCCGGGGCAGGGGCGGCGCGCCCTGGCGGTGGGTCCGCAGACCGCCGCCGCCGCCCGCGCGGCCGGTTTCGCGGTTGAGGAGGGGCCCGGCGACGCGCTGGGGCTGCTGCCTTTGCTGGACGGGCGGCGGGATTGGCTGCATCTGCATGGCCGCCATCGGGCGCGGGTTCTGCCGGTCGAGGGGATCGCCGTCTACGATCAGGTGCCGCAGCCGCTTTCGGACGCCGCGCGGGCAGCACTGGCGGCGGCGCGACCGCTGATCCTGCCGCTGTTTTCGCCGCGCAGCGCGGCGCTGCTGTCCGGGTCGGTCGAGGGCGCGGCGGCCGCCATCGCCGCCGTGGCGATCAGCGCCCGCGCCGATGCGGCCTATCGCGGGCCCGCCAGCTTGCGGATCGTCGCCGATCGCCCCGAGGGGGCGGCAATGCGGCGCGCGATCTTGTTGCTCGCGCTTGGGGAACGAAGCCGGACACCGTGGGTTGAGACGGAGTGGGGGCATCGCTAGACTGTCCCCGAACGCGATCCGGCCTTAGGTCGATCGCCGATTTTTCAGGGGGATAAGACGTGGCGACGTCCGACAAGGCAGACAAGGCTGTGAAAGCGAAATCGACCGCGAAAACCGGCGCGGCGCCCAAGAAGCAGGCCGCCGCCGGGCCGGTCGTGGCTTCGGCGCCGGTGCAGGCCGGGAATGCGGTGACGGTCTCGCGCATTCCGCCCTCGCAGCCCATCGAATCGACCCTGCTGGGGCGGCCCGAAGGCGGCGTGCCCGCAGCCGAGCGCAAGCCGGCGCCCGAAGGCAAGCCGGCGCCCCAGAAACTGACCCAGCCTGCGACGCTGGCCGAGCCGGTCAAGCCCGCGCCCAAGCCCGAAACCATCCGCCCGGCCACCCGGCCCGAGCCCGATCTGGTCGGCCAGACCGTGGTGCAGAAGGTGGGCTTCTGGCCCTTGGTTCTTGGCGGTGCGGTCGCGGCGGGGCTTGGCGCTGCCGCCACCATCTATGCGCTGCCTTATCTGCCGCCCTCCTGGCGCGCCGGTGCGCCGGTTGATGTCGCGGCATTGACCGATGCAGCTTCGGCCGCGGGGGCCGAGGCTGCGAAGACCGAGGTTGCGGCGGCGCTGGCTGCGATGCCCGTGACCGCCGCCGCGCCAGAACCAGACCAGATCGACCGCTCTATTCGCGAGCAGGTGGCGGAGGCACTGGCGGCGGCCGCACCGGCGCAGGCGGCCTCTCCCGCAGCGCCGTCGGGCGAGGTGACCGCGCGCATCGCGGCGCTGCAGACCCAGCTGGAAACGCAGGCGCGTCAGATCGCCGATCTGAATGCGCGCCCGCAGCTGGACCCGGCCGCCATGCAGCAGGTGCAGGCGATGGCGCAGGGCGCGGCCCAGGTGCGCGCCGATATTGACGCTGCCGCCGCACAGGCCCGCGACAGCCTTGCCGCCGTGCAGGCCGAAGCCGCGGCCGCGGCGCAGCGGGCACAGGCGGTCGCTTCGGTCGCCGTGCTGGGGGCGGCGCTGGAAGGCGGCAGCGCCACACCCACCGAAGCCGTTCAACAGTTGGAACAGTCCGGGGTCGCGGTGCCCGAGCCGCTGGCGCAGGAGGATCTGCCGACGCTGGACCAGTTGCAGATCAGCTTTGACGCGCCGGCGCGCGCAGCGCTGACGGCCTCGTTGAAGGCCGAATCGAAGACACAGGGGCCGCTGGGCGCGGTGTCCAATTTCCTGCGCGTGCAGACCGGCGCGCGTTCGGTCGAGCCGCGCGAGGGCGGCGATCCCGATGCCGTGTTGTCACGCGCCAGCGCGCTGGTGGCACAGGGCGATCTGGCGACGGCGCTGACCGAATTGCAGGGCCTGCCCGAGGCGGGGCAGGCTGCGATGGCCGGATGGGTGGCGCAGGCCAATGCCTACATGGCTGCCCAGTCCGCACTGACCGAAGTCGCCAAGTCTTTGAACTGAGGGAATAATCATGCTGCTTTCGCTGTTGAAGATCCTTCTGTTCTTCGCCGTCATCCTGTCCATCGCGGTCGGCCTGAATACGCTCTCGGCCACCAGCGACGGGGTGCGGCTGGTGTTGAACGGCACCGAATATACGCTCGGGCCCATTCAGGCCGTGGTGGCACTGGCGGCGCTGATGGTGGCGGCGTGGGTTTTCTTCAAGCTGCTGGGCATGGTCTGGGCTTTCCTGCGCTTCATCATGGGCGATGAAACCGCGATCAACCGTTACTTCGCCCGCTCGCGCCGCGAAAAGGGGATCGAGGCGCTGTCGCAGGGCCTGCTGGCCGTGGCTGCGGGCGAGGGCAAGCAGGCGCAGGATCTGGCCAGCCGGGCGGCGAAATATCTGGACGATCCGCGCGCCACCCGCCTGCTCGCCGCGCAGGCGGCCGAGGTCGCGGGCGATGATGCCAAGGCGGAAGCGGTTTACCGCGAGATGCTGGAAGACGACCGCACCCGCTTTGTCGGCGTGCGCGGGCTGATGAAGCAGAAATTGGCCAAGGGCGATACCCATACCGCGCTGCAACTGGCGCAGAAGGCCTATGCGCTGAAACCGCGCCATGCGGAAATCCAGAACACGCTGCTGGAACTGTCGACCAGGGAAGGCGACTGGAAGGGCGCGCGCGGGGTCCTGAAGGACAAGCGCAAGCAGGGCGAGTTGCCGCAGGATGTCCATATCCGCCGCGACGCCGTTCTGGCCCTGCAGGAGGCGCGCGACGTGCTGACGCAGGGAAGCTCGATCTCGGCGCGCGAGGCGGCGATTTCGGCGGCCAAGGCCTCCCCCGATCTGATCCCGGCGGTGGTGCTGGCGGCGCGGACCTACGTGCTGCAGAAAGACCCGCGCAATGCCGAACGGCTGCTGGAAAAGGCCTGGTCGGTGCGCCCCCATCCCGATCTGGCCGAGGCTTATGCCGCGATCGTCCCCGACGAGACCCCGGCGCAGCGCCTGCGCCGCTTTGAAGCGCTGATGAAGAAGAACCCGGATGACGAGGAAACGCGCCTGCTGCGCGCCGAATTGCTGCTGGCGAACGAGGATTTCCCCGGCGCCCGCCGCGCCCTCGGCGATCTGGCCGAGACCCATCCGACCACACGCAGCCTGGCGATCATGGCAGCGGTCGAACGCGGCGAGGGCAGCGACGATGCCGCCGTGCGGGCATGGCTGGTCAAGGCCATGGGCGCCTCGCGCGGGCCGCAATGGGTTTGCGACAAATGCGAAAACGTCATGGAGGATTGGGCGCCGGTCTGCTCCAATTGCGGCGGGTTCGACACGCTCAGCTGGCGCGAGCCGGCGCAGACGCGCGCTGCCCACAGTCCTGCCGGAACCGAATTGCTGCCGCTGCTGATCGGCAGCCCGCGCCCCGCGGAAAAACCGGCCGAAAGCCCTGCGCCGGCCGGGCCCTCGCAGGCGTCCTCGGGGCAGATCCCAACCCAGCACCAGGCGCCTGAGGTCTCGGTGGTCGCCGATGTGAAGCCGGGAATGGTCCCGCGCGAATCCGATTTTCTGGGCGAGCCCTCGCGCACCATCACCGACCCCGAACCGGCCGAGACGCGCGCCGCACCGGCCCAGCCGGCGCCCGAGCCTGCGGGGCCGGCCGCGCCGCAACCGCAACCGGTGCCAAAGACCAGCCGCCCGCGCGCGCTGTCCGAGGTGCTGGCCGATGACGTGCTGGCCGACGACGTGGTGTCGACCCCGATTCCCCCCGATGTCGAGCCAGCCGGCGACGCCCGCTATCCGCCCGGCCAACCGGCCATCTGGCACAAGCCGCCGGTGATCGATGGCGACACCCCGGTGCGTCCCGATGTGGAGCCGATCGACACCACGCCCGAAACCCGCTGACCGCACCGGCCCGCATCCCGCGAAAGGACCGCGGGCGCGCCCGAAAAGGGCTTTTCCCCCGCGCCGGAACCTGCTATCCGGCGCGGCACGCAGACGGCGCCGCTGTAGCTCAGCTGGTAGAGCACGTCATTCGTAATGATGGGGTCGGGGGTTCGAGTCCCTTCAGCGGCACCACCTCTGCGTCAGGATCGGCTGATCCGCCCATTTCTCTCACATCCCGACGCATGTGCCGCCCGGCCGGGCGCGACTTGACGCAGATCAAATCCTTCAGCCCGGAAGCATGATAGCTGCGGCGAAAATGAGGGGGGCGACCTTGCGCCTGACAATGCGAACCAATCTGGCCATGCGCGTGTTGATGTATTGCGCGGTGCATCCGGATGAACTGGCCCGTTCGGGCCAGGTGGCAAGCGCTTGCAATGCCTCGGCGCATCATGTCGCGCAGGTGGTGAACCAGCTGGCGACGATGGGTTACCTGCACACGCTGCGGGGCCGGGCGGGCGGCATGAAGCTGGCGCGCAAGCCCAGCGGCATCACCGTGGGCGAGATCTTCCTTCGTTTCGAAGCCGCGCTGCCGTTGACGGAATGCTTCGATGCCGACGGCAATACCTGCCCGCTGACCGAAGGCTGCCGGCTGCGCGATGCGCTGCTGGAGGCGCAGCGGGCCTTTTATCGCGCGCTCGACAAGGTGACGCTCGAACAGCTGGTTTGCGACAATCCGAGTCTGCATCACGCCTTTACCACGCCGAGTTGCGCGCCCCGCAGCAACGCGCCGCCGCAACCGCACTGACGACGATTCGCGGCGCGGAAGGCATGCGCGAATCGGACCGGCGCCCGCCGCGGGCAGCAGGATGCGCCCGGCTCGAAAGTATTTTCACGCCGATCCGGCAGGTTGCGGCGCCCCAATGCCGCGCGGCGTCGTGTGGGCGTGGCATTGCGCCGGTTTGACTGATCTATCAGCGGCTTGTCCGTCGCGCCCCGTTGCGAGCCGATGCTGCAACCGCAGCAAAACCGCTGCTTCGCGCCTCTACAAGGTCAGGCGTCGGGGTGCCGCGCGACCCGCGGATAATGCAGATGCAGCAGCCGCCATCGCCCCGCGACCATTTGACAATTCCGGCTTTTCAAGCTGAAGCTTGACCTCATCCCGCCCCATCTGCGGAAACTGACGGAGGAGACGTCGTGAAACAGAAATTCCTGGCTTCGGTTGCCATGATAGCGCTGACATCCGGCGTTGCGCATGCGCAGATGAAATTCCCCGTGGGAGAGGACCCGACGTTCAACTGGGACAGCCTCGAAGCGTTCAAGGCGTCCCATGGCGATCTGGCCGGGCAGGAGTTGACCGTGCTGGGTCCGTGGCTGGGGGGTGACAAGGACCTGTTCGAATCGATCATTCCCTATTTCGAGGAAGCTACCGGCGTCGATGTGAAATACAGCGGCTCGGACAGTTTCGAGCAGCAGATCGTGATCGATGCCGAGGCCGGATCGCCCCCCGATGTGGCGGTCTTCCCGCAGCCGGGTCTGGCCGCCGGTCTGGCCGCGAAGGGCCAGCTGAAGCCGCTGCCCGACGCGGTCGGCCAATGGATCCGCGACAATTACGCGGCGGGCGAAAGCTGGGCGAAGCTGGTCACCTACAAAGGACCGGATGGGGCCGAGCACGTCTATGCATTCCCCTACAAGGCCGACGTGAAATCGCTTGTCTGGTACGTCCCGGAGAATTTCGAGGATGCCGGATACGAAGTTCCCGAAACGCTGGAGGATCTGAAGGCGCTGACCGAACAGATCGCGGCGGATGGTGAAAAGCCCTGGTGCATCGGGCTCGGCTCGGGCGGCGCGACGGGCTGGCCCGCGACCGACTGGGTCGAGGATCTGATGCTGCGCAACAATTCGCCCGAGGATTACGATGCCTGGACGACGAACGCGCTGAAATTCAACGATCCGAAAGTGGTCAAGGCGATCGACGATTTCGGCTGGTTCGCCAAGAATGACGATTTCGTGGCCGGCGGCACCGGCTCGGTCGCCGCGACCGATTTCCGCGACAGCCCGAAGGGTCTGTTTGAAAGCCCGCCCGGCTGTTACATGCACCGTCAGGCGAGCTTCATCACCACCTTCTTCCCCGAGGGCACCGTGGTCGGCGAAGACGCCGATTTCTTCTATTTCCCGGCCCCCGCGGACGGCTCGCTGGGGCAGCCGGTGCTGGGCGGCGGCACGCTGTTCTCGGTCCTGACCGACAACCCGGCGGGTCCGGCCTTCATCGACTTCCTGCAGACGCCGATCGCCCACGAGATCTGGATGGCCCAGCAGGGCTTCCTGACCCCGCACAAGGGTGTGAACCCGGAAGCCTATCAGGACGAGACCGTCAAGCGCATGGGTGATGTGCTGCAGAACGCCACCACCTTCCGTTTCGACGGGTCGGACATGATGCCCGGCGCGATCGGGGCGGGTGCCTTCTGGACCGGCATGGTCGATTTTGTCGGCGGCAAGACCGCGCAGGAAGCGGCCGATTCGATCCAGTCGACCTGGGATGCGCTGAAATAAGGCCTCGGACCGGCCCGCGGGAGCGGGCCGGCTGCGTTATCGGAGGAGGGGACGGGGATGGAGCTTTTACTGCTTGCGGTCGGCACGATCGCCGTCGGCGTCCTGGGCTGCATGGCATGGTTCTGGGGATCTAATTTCGTGCTGGACCAGCTGTTGCCGCCGCGCGGGCCGAAAGCGGGCGACAATATCCGCCGTGCCGGGCTGATCCGGCCGTGGCTGTTCCTTGGCCCCGCGATCCTGTTTCTGGGCGTCTATCTGGTCTATCCGGTGCTGAACTCCATCTGGCTGTCGATGTTCAACGGGTCGAGCACGGAATATGTCGGCGGGTCAAACTATGCCTGGCTGGCGCAGGACGCGAAGTTCCGCGAATCCATGATCAACAACTTCTTCTGGTTGCTGATCGTGCCGGCGCTGGCGACGCTGTTCGGGCTGATCGCGGCGCAACTGACCGACCGCATCCGCTGGGGCAATTTCGGCAAATCGCTGATCTTCATGCCGATGGCGATTTCCTTCGTGGGCGCGGGGGTGATCTGGAAATTCATCTATGAATATCGCGAGCCGGGGACCGAACAGATCGGCCTGCTGAACGCCATCTGGCAAAGCCTTGGCGGCACCGCGCAGACCTGGCTGACGCTGCAGCCGGTGAACAATTTCTTCCTGATGATCGTGCTGGTCTGGATCCAGACCGGTTTCGCCATGGTGATCCTGTCGGCGGCCCTGCGCGGCATCCCGGAAGAAACCATCGAAGCCGCCGTGCTGGACGGCGCCAGCCCGTGGCAGATCTTCTTCAAGATCAAGGTGCCGCAGATCCTGGGCACCATTGCCGTGGTCTGGACCACCATCACCATCACCGTGCTGAAGGTCTTCGACATCGTTTTCGTGATGACCAACGGGCAATGGGGCACGCAGGTGCTGGCGAACCTGATGTATGACTGGATGTTCCGCGGCACGCCCGATTACGGGCGCGGCTCGGCCATCGCCATTGTGCTGATGATCCTCGTGCTGCCGATCATGATCTGGAATATTCGCAACGTGCGGCGGGAGATGCGCTGATGGAAGGCATGGCCGGACAGAAATCCACGCTGACCTGGGCGGTCAATCTTGCGGCACTGTTCCTTGTGGTGCTGTGGACGATCCCGACGGCCGGGCTGTTCGTCTCCTCGTTCCGCGACCGCGACCAGATCGCGGCGACCGGCTGGTGGAAGTCGCTGACCTCCTCGGAGCAGACCGATTTCGTCCGCACCGGCAATGCCGAGGACCAGAAGCAGGACGGCGCCGTATATGTGCTGGAAGGCAATGTCCTGACCGAGGGCCAGAAGCTGGTCGGCTGGGGCACTTCGGCGCGCAACCCCGCCGCTTACAAGGGCGGCGAGAGCGCGGACGTGGACGGCGCCAAGCTGACCGTGGACGAGGATGGCGCATACCGGATGGAATCGGCCACCCCTTTCACCATGAAACGGGGCGAGCGGATTTTCGTCACCACCGCCAGCCCGCCGAAATTCACGCTGGCGAATTATGGCCGCGTGCTGGGCGCCGAAGGCATCGGGCGCGCCTTCATGAACACCATGACGGTGACCATCCCGGCCACCATCATCCCGATCCTGATCGCGGCCTTCGCGGCCTATGCGCTGGCATGGATGGAATTTCCGGGCCGCGCGCTGCTGACCGCCGTCGTGGTGGGCCTGCTGGTGGTGCCGTTGCAGGTGGCGCTGATCCCGCTGCTCAGGCTGCACAACGATCTGGGCATCGGCAAGGGCTATCTGGGGATATGGCTGGCGCATACCGGCTTCGGCCTGCCCTTGGCGATCTATCTGTTGCGCAACTACATGGCGGGCCTGCCGCGCGAGGTGATCGAAAGCGCCCGCGTCGATGGCGCGACCGAGTTTCAGATTTTCCGCAAGATCATTCTGCCCTTGTCCTTCCCGGCGCTTGCCAGCTTTGCGATCTTCCAGTTCCTCTGGGTGTGGAACGACCTGCTGGTCGCCACGGTCTTTCTGGGCAATACGCGCGAACAACTGGTGATGACCGGCGTGCTGCGCGAGCTGATGGGCTCGAAAGGCGGCGAGTGGGAAATCCTCGCCACCTCGGCCTTCATCTCGATCTCGGTCCCGCTGATCGTCTTCTTCGCAATGCAAAAATATCTGGTCCGCGGTCTGCTGGCCGGTTCGGTTAAAGGTGGCTGATGACGAATTTGGAACAGGCGAAAGACTGGTGGAAGGGCGGGGTGATCTATCAGGTCTATCCGCGCAGCTATCAGGACACGACCGGCGACGGGACGGGCGATCTGGCGGGCATCACCCGGCGGCTGGATCATATCGCCGCGCTGGGCGCCGACGCGGTGTGGATTTCGCCCTTCTTTCGCTCGCCCATGAAGGATTTCGGCTATGATGTCAGCGATTACCGCGACATCGACCCGACCTTCGGGACCATGGCGGATTTCGACGCGCTGATCGCTCGGGCGCATGAACTGGGCCTGAAGATCATGATCGATCTGGTGCTCTCGCATAGCTCGGACCAGCATCCGTGGTTTGCGGAAAGCCGCGCCAGCCGCGACAATCCCAAGGCCGACTGGTATGTCTGGGCCGATCCGAAGCCCGATGGGACGCCGCCCAACAACTGGCTGTCGATCTTCGGCGGCAGCGCCTGGCAGTGGGACGCGCGGCGCGAGCAGTATTATCTGCACAATTTCCTGAAGGAGCAGCCGGATCTGAACTTCCACAACCCGGAGGTCCAGCAGGCGCTGCTGGATGTGGCCGCCTTCTGGCAGGCTCGCGGCGTGGACGGCTTCCGGCTGGACACGATCAACTTCTATACCCATGACGCGCAGCTGCGCGACAACCCGCCCCTGCCGCCCGATCAGCGCAAATCCGACACCGCGCCCGCGGTGAACCCCTATAACCACCAAAGCCACAGATACGACAAGTCGCAGCCTGAAAACCTGATTTTCCTGGAAAAGCTGCGCGCGGTGATGGACCGGAAGGGCACCGCCGCGGTGGGCGAGATCGGCGACAGCGAAAAGGCGTGGGAACTGCTGGAGGAATATACCTCGGGCGACAAACGGATGCAGATGTCCTATGTCTTCGACTTCCTGTCGGGCGAGGATCTGACGGCGCAGCGGATTGTCGATGTCTTTGCCGAAAAGGCGGCCCGCGCCCCCGATGGCTGGCCCTGCTGGGCGTTCTCCAACCATGACGTGGTCCGCCATGCCTCGCGCTGGGGGCTGACCGATGACGCGGTCAAGGCCTATGCGACGGTGCTGATGTGCCTGCGCGGCTCGGTCTGCATCTATCAGGGCGAGGAATTGGGCCTGCCCGAGGCCGATGTCGCCTTCGAGGATCTGCAGGACCCTTACGGCATTGAGTTCTGGCCGGAATTCAAGGGCCGCGACGGCTGCCGTACGCCGATGGTCTGGGACGACGACAGCAATACGCATGGCGGTTTTTCCACCGCGAAGCCGTGGCTGCCGGTCCCTGCGGAACATCTGGCCCGTGCCGTCAGCGTCCAGCAGCCCGACCCGGATTCGGTACTGAACCACTATCGCGCGGCCATCGCCCTGCGCCATCGCCACCCCGCGCTTCGGTTGGGCGACCAGCAGATCCGGGCCGAGGGCGATATCCTGATCATCGAACGCCAGCAGGGCGACGACCGTGTCATGCTGCGCGCCAATCTGTCGGACAGCGCGGCGGCCGGGCTTCAGCCCTGGCAGGTCGTTATTCACGAGGGGTAACCGGACGCGTCCGGGAAGGGGGCATCATGGCCGATCTGAAACTGAACAACGTCGCGAAGTCTTACGGCGATGTGCAGGTGCTGCGCGACATCAACCTCGACATCAAATCGGGGGAGTTCATCGTCTTCGTCGGGCCCTCGGGCTGCGGCAAGTCGACACTTCTGCGCATGATCGCGGGGCTGGAACGGATCACCGGCGGCGATTTTCACATCGACGGGGCGCGGATGAACGACATCCCGCCCAGCCAGCGCGGTATTGCCATGGTGTTCCAGTCCTACGCGCTCTATCCGCATATGACCGTGCGCGACAATATGGCCTTCGCGCTGAAAATCGCCGGCAAATCCGCCGCCGAGATCACGGCCGCGACCGATCGCGCCGGCAAGATGCTGCAACTGACGCCCTATTTGGACCGCCTCCCCAAGGCGCTGTCGGGCGGCCAGCGGCAGCGCGTGGCCATCGGGCGGGCCATCGTGCGCGACCCGAAAGTCTATCTGTTCGATGAGCCGCTGTCGAACCTCGACGCGGCGCTGCGGGTCGCGACCCGGATCGAGATCGCGCAGCTGAAGGAATCGATGCCCGACCGGACGATGATCTACGTGACCCACGACCAGACCGAGGCGATGACGCTCGCCGACCGCATCGTCGTGCTGGCCGGCGGCGGCATCGCCCAGGTGGGTGCGCCGCTGGAGCTGTATGAACGCCCGATGACCGAATTCGTCGCCCAGTTCATCGGCAGCCCGGCGATGAACCTGCTGCCCGGCAAGGTGGTGACCACCGGTGACATGACCCGCGTCCAGCTGGATGCGGGCGGCGTGGCCGATGTGGCCATCCCGACGCGTCCCGGCGACGAGGGCATGGCGGTCAATCTGGGTGTCCGCCCCGAAGACCTGCGCATCGCTGACGGCCCGGCGCTGTTCGAAGGCGTGGTCGACCTGACGGAGGCCCTCGGCGAGGTGACGCTGCTGTATTTCGGCACCACCGGCGACGGCGATCCAGTCACCGCCAAGCTGCCCGGCATCCATACCGGCCTGAACCACCAGACCGTGCGACTGACCGCCGATCCCGAGGCGATGCATCTGTTTCACGACGGCCGCTCGCTTCTGTATCGCGACGGGCCGCCGACGACGCCGATGCGATGGACGCAGGCGACGCCCGATCCCGTCGTTCTGACGGAGATCATCGCCTCTCCGCCTGTCGGCTGAGGCTTCATTGACCGCCTGTGCCATCGCGCCTAATGCTGGCGCAAAGGCGAAGGGAACGGCATGAAGATCATCATCGGCGGCGTCGGGCAGGTCGGTTGGCAGATCGCACGACATCTGGCGGGCGAACAGAATGACGTGACCGTCATCGACAGCAATCCCGAACTGGTCCGCCGCGCGACCGAGGCGCTTGACGTGCAAGGGGTGTCGGGCTTCGCCTCGCATCCCGATGTGCTGGACAGGGCGGGCGCGCGGGATGCCGATCTGATCATCGCCGTCACCCATTCGGACGAGGTGAACATGGTCACCTGTCAGGTGGCCCATTCGCTGTTCCGGGTGCCGCGCAAGATCGCGCGGTTGCGCTCTCCCGCCTATCTGGACGCGATCTATTCCGATCTTTACCGCACCGATCACCTGCCCATCGACGTGGTCATCAGCCCCGAACGCGAAGTGGCCGAGGCCGCCCTTGCCCGCCTGCGCGCGCCTCAGACCTTCGAGGCAGAGGATTTCCTGGAAGGAAAGGTCCGCCTGCTGGGACTGGTGATGGACGAAGACAGCCCGGTCCTGAACACCCCCCTGCGCCAGCTGAACGAGCTGTTTTCCAGTCTGCGCGCCATCGTTGTGGGCGTCCGTCGCGAGGGCCGGCTGTTCGCGCCCGAACCGGGCGATCAGCTGTTCGAAGGCGATCAGATCTATGTCTTCACCGATACCCGCGACGTGGACCGCACGATGGAGATCTTCGGCAAGAAGACCACCCGCGCCGACCGCGTCATCATCATCGGCGGCGGCAATGTCGGCCTCGCGGTGGCGAAGGCGCTGGAACAGGGCCGCGACAAGGTCCATGTGAAGATCATCGAACGCAACCGCGACCGCGCTGAACAGGCCGCCGATGCGCTGGAACGTACCATCGTGCTGAACGGCGACGGGCTGTCATCCGAACTGCTGGAAGAAGCCTCGATCAGCCGGGCCGATGCGGTGCTGACCCTGACCGACGACGACAAGGTCAATATCCTCGCCGCGGTGCGGGCAAAGCAGGCCGGGGCCGATCTGGTCATCAGCCTTGTCAACGACCCGACGCTTCTGGGCCTGATGGGTCCGCTGGACATCGACGCCTATATCAACCCCCGCTCGATCACCGTGTCGACGATTCTGCGCCATGTCCGCCACGGCAGGGTGCGCGACATCTATTCCATCGGCGACGCCGAGGCCGAAGTGATCGAGGCGCAGGTCCTTCCCACCTCGTCCATGGCCGGGCGCAGCATCCGCGATATCGACCTGCCCGAAGGCGCGCTGATCGGCATGGTCCTGAAGGGCGAACGAGTGGTCAAACCGATGCCCGACACCCGGATCGAGGAAGGCGACATCGTCTGCATCTTCGCCCTGACCGAGGACGTCCCCGAGGTCGAGCGGCTGCTGCAGGTCGCCATCGACTTCTTCTGATGGACCGCCTCGGCCGCCTGCCGCTGTTCGTGCTGATGATCGGCATCTCCGGGGCGATGATGCTGATTCCGGGCGCCTATGCGGCGGCCACCCATTACCACGACATTTCGCGCATCTTCCTGCTCAGCGGCGTGCTGATGCTGGTGCTGGCGGCGCTGCTGGGGGTGGCGACCGGCGGACGCGAGATCACCTCGGGCCCGCATGGCCGGTCGGTTCTGGCGACGATGCTGGGCGCCTTTGTGGTGCTGCCGCTGGCGCTGGGAATGCCGCTGGCGCTGGCGCTGCCCGATACGGGCTTCTACAACGCCTGGTGGGAAATGGTCAGTTGCCTGACCACGACCGGGGCCACGCTTTACGCGGCAGACATGCTGATGCCACCGCTGCATCTGTGGCGCGCGCTGGTGGGCTGGATGGGCGGGCTGTTCATTCTGGTCACTGCCGTGGCGATTCTCGCGCCGCTGAAGGTCGGCGGCTTCGAAATCCTCGCCTCGCCCTATGGCCGCACCGAGAAATTCGCCCCATTGCCCGATACTGGCGGCGGTCGGGCGCGGACGCCGGCACAACTGCTGAACCTCGCCGGGCGGCGGGTGACGCCGACCACGCAGGCGCTGCGGATGCTGCGCCTCGTCGGCCCCTATTATGCCGGATTGACGCTGCTGCTCTGGGTGCTGCTGCTCCTCGCCGGAGATCCGGGGCTGGTCGCGCTCAGCCGGGCAATGGGCACGCTGTCGACATCGGGAATTTCGCCGGTCGCGGGCGCGATCGGGGTCGACTCGGGGCTGGCCGGCGAATTTCTGGTCTTCGCCTTCCTGATCCTCGCCCTGTCGCGGCGCTTCTGGCCCGGCGGCGGAGAGCTGAAGGCATCGGAATCGCTGTGGGACGACCCCGAAATCCAGCTTGGCCTCGGCGTGGTCGTGCTGGTGGCGCTGGTGCTGTTCGCCCGCCATTTCTTCGCCACATTCGAAATCACCACCGCCGAAAACACCGTGGCCGTGGGCATGTATCTGTCGCTGAAAAACGCGGCCGTGGCGACGTGGGGCGGCCTGTTCAACGCCATGTCCTTCCTGACCACGACGGGCTGGAACTCGATCGACTGGCAGGGCGCGCGCAGCTGGTCGGGCCTCGAATCGCCGGGGCTTCTCTTGGCGGGGCTGGCCATCATGGGCGGCGGCGTGGCCACCACGGCGGGCGGCGTCAAGCTGCTGCGCGTCTATGCGCTGGCCCGGCAAAGCCAGCGCGAGCTGGAGCGGATCGTGTATCCGGCCTCGGTTCCGGGGGGCGGGGTGATGGCGCGCCGGCTGCGCGGCGAGGGCGCCTATCTCGCCTTCATCTTTTTCATGCTGTTTGCCCTGTCGATAGCGGTCACGGTGTTGCTGGTCTCGATTCATCAGATCGAATTCGATACTGCGGTGATGCTGTCGGTCTCGGCGCTGACCAATACCGGGCCGCTGGCCGGCACCATCAACCTGACCCCCAGTTTCGAGGCAAGCGCCGGCATTGCCTCGAACCCGTGGGAGGGGTGGTCGGGCCTTGCCCTCCTGCCCAAAACGGTGCTGGCGGGGGCCATGATCGTCGGCCGGTTGGAGACGCTGGCGATCCTTGCGCTGCTGACGCCGGACTTCTGGCGTCGCTGATTCGCCACAGGCGGGCGCCGCCCCTTCAGGGCCGCTTGTCACTGTCTGATTCGCATCCTAGATTTGGTCAACAATCAGAACAGGGACAAACCTATGGCCAGCGACAAACAAAATCTTCAGGACGCCTTCCTGAACCATGTCCGCAAGGCCAAGGTTCCGGTGACAATTTTCCTGATCAATGGCGTCAAGCTGCAGGGCGTGATCACCTGGTTCGACAATTTCTGCGTGCTTCTCCGCCGCGACGGCCAGTCGCAGCTGGTCTATAAACACGCGATCTCGACCATCATGCCGGGCGCGCCGATCAGCCTGTATGAAGGCGAAGAGTGATTGGCTGAACCCCACGTCACCGAACGCGCACCTACCCGCGCCTATGTGATCCACCCCGATATCGACGGCAGCGGCGCCAATCGCCGCCTGCCTGAAAATGCGTTGGACGAGGCGGTCGCCCTGGCCCATGCCCTGCCGGGGGTGGAGGTCGTGGGGGCGCAGGTCGTCCGCCTGCGCAAGGCTGAACCGGGCAAGCTGTTCACCAAGGGGAAGCTGGAAGAAATCGGCACCGCGCTTGCGGAGGTCGAGGCCGAACTGGTGCTGATCGACGGGCCGGTGACGCCGGTCCAGCAACGCAACCTTGAAAAGGCCTGGGATGTGAAGATCCTGGACCGGACGGGTCTGATTCTGGAAATCTTCGCCGATCGCGCGCGTACGCGGGAAGGCGTGTTGCAGGTGGAACTGGCGGCGCTCAGCTATCAGCGCACTCGTCTGGTTCGCGCCTGGACGCACCTTGAACGGCAGCGCGGGGGGCTCGGCTTCGTCGGCGGTCCCGGCGAAACCCAGATCGAGGCTGACCGCCGCGCCATCGACGAACAGATGACCCGGCTGCGCCGGCAGTTGGACCGGGTGGTGAAAACCCGCACCCTGCATCGCGCCGCGCGCGCCAAGGTGCCTTATCCGATTGTCGCGCTGGTGGGCTATACCAACGCGGGAAAATCAACGCTTTTCAATCGCATGACCGGGGCCGAGGTGATGGCCAAGGATATGCTGTTTGCCACGCTCGATCCAACGATGCGGGCGATCCGGCTGCCCGGCGGGCGCCAGATCATCCTGTCCGACACCGTGGGGTTCATCAGCGATCTGCCGCACGAACTGGTCGCCGCCTTCCGCGCCACGCTGGAGGAGGTGCTGGAAGCCGACCTGATCCTGCATGTGCGCGACATCAGCCACCCCGAGACCGAGGAACAGGCCGCCGACGTGGCCGAAATTCTGGAGTCGCTTGGCGTTGATGAAAACGTCGCCCTGATCGAGGTGTGGAACAAGATCGACGCGCTGTCTCCGGCGACGCAGCAGGCGCTGCGCAACACCGACAAGCGCACCGATGGCGTGCAGGCGATCAGCGCGCTGACCGGCGAAGGGCTGGACGATTTGACCAAGGCCATTGATTCGGCGCTGGAAAATGCCCTGTCCGAGCCCAAGGAGCCGGCCGAATTGCGTCTCGATTTCAGCGACGGCCGCCGCCGCGCCTGGCTGCATCAGGCCGGCGTGGTCCAGTCCGAGCAGCCCGGCGACGAAGGCCTGACCGTCCGCGTCCTGTGGACCGAACGCCAGCGCGCGTCTTTCGAGGCGCTCTGATCCGACGCCGCCAATGGCGTTGAATACGGAAGCGCGCGCGGCCGGCGCCGCAGGCGTGACATCTGAAAGTATATTCGGCGTGATCCTTCGCACCGTCCTCGGCGCGGGCCTCGGCGCAGGCCGACAGAACGCCGATGCCTCAGGTTCCGCCGCTGCAAGGGCCGCCTCGACTGCACATTGCCTCAGCGTGACCACGCATCAGGCTCACAGATCGTGCCGTGTTCGGACGTCGCCGAATGCCGGGGCTGCGCCGGCTATGTGTCTGATGCGCCCGATCCCTGCTGCAGGCCCACAGCGTGCTGGCTGACCTTACAGATCGTTATGGCTGTTGAGTAGATCGGCCGCACGCACGGTTCGACCGTCCGGCATCCGGCACAGATCGGCGCGCCTGCCGCCAGCGGTTCGGGGAAGGACGGTGCCGCCGCTGCCCTGACAGTAAAGGGCAGCAGGATCGACGGCCATCTGCGCCGCCGAGGGTGCGGCGCTGCTGCGTGTCGTCGTTGAGCCGCCGCCGCCACCGCACGCCGTCAGGGCGATGGGTGCGATCAGCACGGTCAGGGCCAGAATGGGTCGCATGGTCGTTCCTTCACTCGATCAAGCGAAGATTGCCGCTCCTTGCAACCAGAGACAAGTAGCGACGGTTCACGACTGCCCCTTGCCGTGTGTTCTGACCTTTCGACTCGTGGGCGGTTGGGGCGCGTCGCCCCGGCCTCGGTGTTCCGAGCCGGAGCGCCTGCCTATAACAATCCTTCGCGACGAAAGCTGACCTCGCGCCCGGTACCGATCACCAGATGGTCGTGAATGGCGATCCCCATGACCTCCGCGCCCACGCGGATGCGGTCGGTCATGGCGATGTCGGCCTGCGACGGGGTCGGGTCGCCGGAGGGGTGATTGTGCACCAGGATCAGCGCCGACGCGCCAAGTTCCAGCGCCCGGCGCAGGATCTCGCGCGGATAGACGGGGACGTGGTCCACGGTGCCGCGCCCCTGCGCCTCGTCCGCGATCAGCACATTCTTGCGGTCAAGGAAAAGGACGCGGAACTCCTCGGTTCCGGCATGGCCCATGGCGGTGTGGCAATAGTCCAGCAACGCGTCCCAGCCCGACAGGACCGGCCTGCGCAGCACCCGGCCGCGTGCCATGCGTTGGGCGGCAGCGGCGACGATCTTCAACTCCGTCACCACGGTGGGGCCGACACCGTCGATGCTGGTCAGCCGGGCTTCGGGCGCGGCAAGGACGCGGGCGAAATCACCGAAGGTTTCGATCAGCCGCCGGGCCAGTGGCTTTACGTCCTGCCGGGGAATGGCGCGGAACAGCACCAGCTCCAGCATCTCGTAATCCGGCATCGGGACCGCGCCGCCGGCCATGAAGCGTTCGCGCAGGCGGGCGCGATGATCGGCCAGATAGGAGGGCGTTTTCGCCCCTGGCCGCGGGATCGGCACCGCCTCGTCGCTATCGGCGGCGAACAGCGGCAGAGGTGCTTCGTGAAAGGCGCGATTCGTGTCCATTCGCAAAGGCTTGCATGACGGCGGTGAAAAATCCGTTAACCGGCGCTCGCGCCAGAGCCCTGCAATTCCGGTCCCGTTCGGCTGACCTTTCGTCAGCGCCAAGAAATCGCCTTGACCCAAGGCCCGCCTTCCGCCCTAAACTCGATGCCATCCTCGGGCAGAATCGCCCGCTCGAAACAAGAGGTTGCCATGACCCTGACGAAAACCCTTCTCGCATCGGCCGCGACGCTCGGCCTGATGGCGGGCGTTGCTGCAGCTGAACCCGCGCTGATCTTCGATCTGGGCGGCAAGTTCGACAAATCCTTCAACGAAGCCGCCTATGCCGGGGCCGAACGTTGGAAGGCCGAGACCGGAGGCACCTACAAGGAACTGGAAATGCAGTCCGAAGCGCAGCGCGAACAGGCCCTGCGCCGGCTGGCCGAAACCGGTGTGAACCCGATCGTGATGACCGGCTTCGCCTTTGGCGAGGTGCTGAACAAGATCGCGGGCGATTATCCTGACACGAAATTCGTCATCATCGACACCGTGGTGGAACAGCCGAACGTGCAGTCGAATGTCTTCAACGAAGGCGAAGGGTCGTATCTTGCGGGGATCATGGCGGCGAACGCCTCGAAAACCGGGACGGTCGGCTTCATCGGTGGCATGGATGTGCCGTTGATCCACAAATTCGAATGCGGCTTCCGCCAGGGTTTCCTGGCCGCCAAGCCCGACGGCAAGGTTCTGGTCAATTATACCGGCACAACGCCCGCGGCGTGGAACGACCCGGTGAAGGGTGGCGAACTGGCCAAGGCCCAGAAATCGCAGGGCGCAGATGTGATTTACGCCGCCGCAGGCGGCACCGGGATCGGTGTCCTGCAGGCCGCCGCCGACGAAGGCATCCTGTCGATCGGCGTCGATTCCAACCAGAACCACCTGCATCCGGGCAAAGTGCTGACCTCGGTCGTGAAGCGCGTCGACAATGCGGTCTATGATGCCTTCAAGGCGGGTGAAGCGGTCGAGCCGGGCGTGAAGGTCTGGGACGTGAAGTCGGACGGGGTGGTCGTGGCCATGGACGACAACAACAAGCCGCTGGTCACGCCGGAGATGACCGCCGTGGTCGAGGACGCCCGTACCAAGATCGCCTCGGGCGAGATCGTCGTGCATGACTACATGACCGATAACACCTGTCCGGTCGATTGATGAACGACACCGTGACCAAAGCTGGGGGGCCGGATTCGGCCCCCCAATCCATCCCGCCGGCCATTGAACTGCGCGGGATTTCCAAGGCGTTCGGCCCGGTTCAGGCCAACAGGAACATTGATCTGACCGTCCAGAAGGGCACGATTCACGGCATTATCGGCGAGAACGGGGCCGGGAAATCGACGCTGATGTCGATCCTTTACGGCTTCTACAAGCCGGACAGCGGTGAGATCCTGATCGACGGCAAGCCCATCCAGATCACCGATTCCATGACGGCGATCCGCGCGGGCATCGGCATGGTCTTTCAGCATTTCAAGCTGGTGCGGAACTTCACCGTGCTGGAAAACATCATCCTCGGGGCCGAGGATGGCCCACTGCTGCGCCCGTCTTTGGCGCGCGCGCGGAAGCGCCTGCGCGAACTGGCCGAGGAATACGAATTGCAGGTCGATCCCGATGAGGCGATCGAGGAACTCTCGGTCGGCCACCAGCAGCGGGTCGAGATTCTGAAGGCGCTGTATCGGCAGGCCGACATCCTGATTCTGGATGAGCCGACCGGCGTGCTGACCCCCGCCGAGGCGGATCACTTGTTCCGTATCCTCAATGGCTTGCGCGATGAGGGCAAGACCATCATCCTGATTACCCACAAGCTGCGCGAGATCATGGAGATCACCGACAATGTCAGCGTCATGCGGCGCGGCGAGATGGTGGCTTCGGTCAGGACCGCGGAAACCACACCCGAGGAACTGGCCGAGCTGATGGTCGGCCGCAAGGTTCTGCTGGAGGTCGACAAGACCCCCGCCCAGCCCGGCAAGCCCATCCTGGAGGTGCGCGACCTGCGCATGATCGATATCGACAAGGTCGAGCGTCTCCGCGGCATTTCCTTCGACATCCGCGCGGGCGAGATCGTCGGCATCGCGGGCGTCAGCGGCAACGGCCAGACGCAGTTGCTGGAAATCCTCGGCGGCTTCCCGGAAAAGGGCGCGAAGATCAGCGGCGAGGTGATGATGAACGGCCAGCCGCTGGCGCTGAACGGGCGCGGCTCGGACGCGGCGGAGCGGCGCGAACGCGGCATCGGCCACGTTCCCGAAGACCGGCAGGACGAGGGGCTGATCATGGATTTCCCGGCCTGGGAAAACGTATCATTCGGCTATCACAACGCGCCGGAATATTCGAACGGGATCTTCATGGACTGCGCGGCGATCCGCGCCGATGCGGAAGGCAAATTCCAGCGCTTCGACGTGCGCCCACCCAACCCGGAGCTGGCGGCGCGGAATTTTTCCGGCGGAAACCAGCAGAAGATCGTCGTGGCCCGCGAGGTCGAACGCAATCCCGACCTGCTGCTGATCGGCCAGCCTACGCGCGGCGTCGATATCGGCGCCATCGAATTCATCCACAAGCGTATCGTCGAGTTGCGCGACGCCGGCAAGGCGGTGCTGCTGGTCAGCGTCGAGTTGGATGAGATCATGTCGCTTTCGGACCGCGTGCTGGTGATGTTCGACGGCATGATCATGGGGGAACGCGACCCCGAAACCACCACGGCGGGCGAGTTGGGGCTGCTTATGGCGGGTGTCACCGACAGGGACGCCTCTGGCCGCGACGGGATCACCCCGGCGCATCGGCACCCGGCCGATCACCCGGACGAGCCGACCGCAAAACCCGAAGGGCAGGCGTAATGGACAAGATGCCGAAATGGGTGGATGTGATCCTGACGCCGGTGATCTCGCTTCTGCTGGCGGCGGCGATTTCCGCGCTGGTGATCCTCGCCATCGGGGAAAGCCCGTGGGAGGCACTGAAGACCATGGTGACCGGCGCGCTCGGGTCCAGCTATGGCTGGGGCTTCACGCTGTATTACACCACCAATTTCATCTTCACCGGGCTCGCGGTGGCAGTGGCCTATCACGCGGCCCTGTTCAATATCGGCGGCGAGGGGCAGGCGGGGCTGGGTGGACTTGGCGTGGCCCTGGTCTGTCTGTTTATTCCCTGGCCGCACTGGACGCTGGCGCTGCTGGGCGCGATGCTCGGCGCGGCCGCCTTTGGTGCGGCCTGGGCCTATATCCCGGCCATTCTTCAGGCCAAGCGCGGCAGCCATATCGTGATTACCACGATCATGTTCAACTTCATCGCCGCCGCCCTGCTGAACTGGGCGCTGGTGAGATGGCTGCGTCCGGTGGGCAGCATGGATCCGGCCTCGGCCAATTTTCCGCCCTCGACCCATCTGCCGAAGATCAGCGACATCTTCGCCCGTTTCGGCATCGAATGGGGCACCCATACCCCGGCCAACGTCACCTTCCTGATCGCGCTTCTGGCCTGCGTGGCGGTCTGGCTGCTGATCTGGCGCACAAGGCTGGGATATGAGATCCGCGCCTTCGGCAAATCCGAAACCGCCGCGCGTTATGCCGGCATCTCGCCGGTCAGGATCACCGTCATCACCATGCTGATCTCGGGCGGCCTCGCCGGTTTGATGGCCATCAACAATGTCATGGGCGAGGCCGAGCGGCTGGTGCTGAACAGTGTCGAAGGCGCGGGCTTTATCGGCATCGCTGTGGCGCTGATGGGCCGCAATCACCCGGTCGGGGTGCTGCTGGCGGCGCTGCTGTTCGGCTTCCTCTATCAGGGCGGGGGCGAGCTGGCGCTGTGGACTTCGATCCCGCGCGAGCTGATTATTGTCATTCAGGCCCTGGTGATCCTGTTCACCGGCGCGTTGGACAACATGGTCCGTATGCCGCTGGAACGTTTCTTCACCGCCCGCCGGCTGAGGAACCGGGCATGAGCAGGGCCTGTCGCATGAACGCCGCCCGTCCTTCGGCCACGGAGGGCTGAGCCATGGATTTCAACACCATCCTGCAGATCCTCGACAGCGCGGTCCGGCTGATGACGCCCCTGCTGCTGGCCTGTCTGGCGGGGCTGTATTCGGAACGCGCGGGCGTGTTCGACATCGGGCTGGAAGGCAAGATGCTGATGGCCGCCTTCACCTCGGCCACGGTGGCGGCGCTGACGGGCAATGTCTGGCTGGGGCTGTGCGCGGGGATCATCGGATCGCTGATGCTCTCGCTGGTGCATGGGCTGGCCTCGATCACTTTCCGGGGCAACCAGTTGATCTCCGGGGTGGCAATCAACTTTCTGGCCGCCGGGCTGACGGTGTTGTTGGGGCAGAAGATCTTCGGGCTGGGGGGGCGGACGCCCACCCTCAACCCCGGCGCCGAGCTGGAGGCGCTGACGACGCCGTTCCGCGACTGGCTGTCGGGGATCGTCGGGCCTGATCTGGCGGTGACGCTGACGACCATGCCGCGCTTCACCGAGATCAGGTTGCCCTTCGCCGATGCGCTGCGCGATGTGCCGGTGATCGGGCCGATCTATGCCGAACTGATCTCGGACCATTCGATCCTGGTCTATGTGGCCTTCCTGTGTGTGCCCGCGACCTGGTGGCTGCTGAATCGCACCCGTTTCGGGCTTCGGCTGCGGGCGGTGGGGGAAAACCCGGCCGCGGTCGATACTGCGGGCGTGTCGGTGACGCGGCTGCGTTACGCCGCCGTGGGCATCTGCGGCGTGTTGTGCGGACTGGCCGGGGCCTATCTGGCGACCGGGCTGTCGGCGGGCTTCGTCAAGGACATGACCGCCGGGCGCGGCTTCATCGCGCTTGCGGCATTGATCTTCGCCAAATGGCGCCCCTGGGGCGCGCTGGGTGCAACCTTCCTGTTCGGCCTGCTGGAGGCCATCGCCAACCGCTATCCCAATCTGGAACTGGGGCCGATCACCATTCCGTCGATGTTCATGAACGCGCTGCCCTATATCCTGACCGTCATCATCCTCGCGGGCTTCGTCGGCCGCGCCATCCCGCCGCGCGCGGGCGGAGAACCCTATGTCAAAGAGCGCTGAACTCGCTGCCCTGATCCAGGACCGCGCCGGACCCGAGGCCCCGGAATACGGGCTGATCCTCGGGTCCGGCCTTGGCCATCTGTCGCAGGCGGTCGAGGGCGTGGCCATTCCCTATGACGAACTGCCCGGCTTTCCGCATGCCGGTGTGTCGGGTCATGTGCCGCAACTGGTGATCGGCAATCTGGAAGGGCGCCGCGTCGCGGTGTTTGGCGGCCGGTCGCATTATTACGAATCCGGGCGCCCCGATGCGATGCGCCTGCCGCTGGAAACGCTGGCCGCGCTTGGCACCCGGAAGCTGATCCTGACCAATGCGGCGGGGGCGGTGAATACCGTCCTCGCGCCGGGCGGCCTGATGATGCTGAACGATCATATCGCCTTCGCGGGCACCAACCCGCTGATCGGCGAGAAGACGGATGCCCGTTTCGTGCCGCTGACCGACGCTCATGACGCCGAGATGCGCGCCGGCCTGCGGGCGGCCGCCGAGTCGGAGGGCGTGGCCCTGCCCGAAGGGGTTTACGGCTGGTTTTCCGGCCCCAGTTTCGAAACCCCGGCGGAAATCCGGACCGCCCGCGTGCTCGGCATGGATGCGGTGGGCATGTCGACGGTGCCGGAAATCATCCTTGGCCGCTTCCTGGGCCTGCGCTGCGCGGCGATTTCGGTCATCACCAATATGGGGGCGGGGCTGTCCGACGAATCGATCAGCCACGACCACACCAAGCAGATGGCGCCGCTCGGCGCGGCCAAGCTGGAAAAGGTGTTGCGCAGCTTCCTGCGGGGCTAGGCCTTCTCGATGCGCGCTCGCAATCTGTTCACCGTGGCCCGGCGGGCTGCGGCGCAATGTGGCGGCCGCGCTGCTCGGGTCCGACGAAAACGCAACACTTGCGGCGATTTGGCCGAAACTGATGCCGGTCTCCCGCTGGACTGGCGGGAAATTGATCGGTAGAGATGCCGATGCCGAGGCCGCGATTCAAGCGGCCCGATAGATTATAGTTGGTCCGCGGTGGCGGGCCGGAACCGGAGATTAGCCGTGACCAACGCAGAAGAACACGAAGGCACGCGGAGGGACTTCCTCTACTACGCCACCGCCGGGGCAGGGGCCGTCGCGACCGGCGCCGCCGCCTGGACCCTGATCAACCAGATGAATCCGTCCGCCGACGTGCAGGCGCTGTCCTCGATCATGGTCGATGTCGGCGGGATCGAAACCGGCACCCAGCTGACCGTGAAATGGCTGGGCAAGCCCGTGTTCATCCGCCGCCGCACCCCGGAAGAAATCGAGGCCGCCCGCGCGGTCGAGGTCACGGATCTGATCGACCAGGGCGCTGAAAACAAGAACAAGCCCGGCGAACCGGCAACCGACGCCAACCGCGCCATGGACGAAGCCGGCGAATGGCTGGTGATGATCGGCGTCTGCACCCATCTGGGCTGCGTGCCGATCGGTGACGGCGCCGGCGATTTCGGTGGCTGGTTCTGCCCGTGCCACGGCTCGCATTACGACACCGCCGGCCGCATCCGCAAAGGCCCCGCGCCGCGGAACATGGAAGTCCCGATCGCGACCTTTGTCGACGACGCAACGCTGAAGCTCGGCTGAGGAGACACGCATGTCCGGTATTCCGCACGACCATTACGAACCCAAGACCGCGCCCGAGCGCTGGTTGCACCGCCGTCTGCCGGTCGTCAGCATCATCTATGACACGCTGATGATCCCGACGCCGAAAAACCTGAACTGGTGGTGGATCTGGGGCATCGTCCTGGCCTTCTGCCTGGCGCTTCAGATCGTCACCGGCATCGTCCTGGCGATGCATTATACCCCCCATGTCTCGCTGGCCTTCCGCAGCGTCGAGCATATCATGCGCGACGTGAACGGCGGGATGATGCTGCGCTATCTGCATGCCAACGGCGCCTCGCTGTTCTTCCTGGCCGTCTACATCCACATCTTCCGCGGCCTGTTCTACGGCAGCTACAAGGCGCCCCGCGAAGTGACCTGGATCGTCGGCATGCTGATCTATCTGTGCATGATGGGCACCGCCTTCATGGGCTACGTCTTGCCCTGGGGTCAGATGTCGTTCTGGGGCGCGACCGTGATCACCGGCCTGTTCGGCGCCATCCCCGGCATCGGGCCGAGCATTCAGGAATGGCTGCTGGGCGGACCGGCCGTCGACAATGCGACGCTGAACCGCTTCTTCTCGCTGCACTATCTGCTGCCCTTCGTGATCGCCGCGCTGGTTGTCGTCCACATCTGGGCCTTCCACACCACCGGCAACAACAACCCGACCGGCGTCGAAGTGCGCCGCGGCTCGAAAGAGGAGGCGAAGAAGGACACGCTGCCCTTCTGGCCCTATTTCGTCATCAAGGACCTGTTCGCGCTGGCGGTCATTCTGGTGGTGTTCTTCGCCGTGGTCGGCTTCATGCCGAACTATCTCGGCCACCCCGACAACTATGTCGAGGCGAACCCGCTGGCGACCCCCGCCCATATCGTGCCCGAATGGTATTTCCTGCCCTTCTACGCGATCCTGCGCGCCTTCACCGCTGACGTCTGGGTGGTGATCCTGGTCGAGAAGATCAGCTTCGGCATCATCGACGCCAAGTTCTTCGGCGTTCTGGCGATGTTCGGCGCGATCGCGGTCATGGCGCTGGTGCCGTGGCTGGACACCAGCCGCGTTCGCTCGGGTCAGTATCGCCCGCTGTTCAAGTGGTGGTTCTGGCTGCTCTGCGTCGACTTCGTGGTGCTGATGTGGGTTGGTGCCATGCCTGCCGAAGGGGTCTATCCCTATATCGCGCTGGCGGGTTCGGCCTATTGGTTCGCCTATTTCCTGGTCATCCTGCCGCTGTTGGGCGTGATCGAGAAGCCGGCGCCGATGCCCTCGACCATCGAGGAAGACTTCGCCGCGCATTACGGCAAACACACCCATCCTGCCGAGTAAGGAGAGGCAAGCATGACCCTGAGAACCAAGACCCTCACGGCCGTCGCCGCGCTGACCCTTGGCGCAGCGGCCTGGGCGCAGGACACGACCGTCACCGTTCCGGTCCCGGAAAACACGGCACCGGCCGAAGCCGCCGAAGCGGCGACGGGCGCCGCCAATGACGCTGCCGGTGCCGTCAGCGACACGGCGGCCCCCGCGGGCGAGGCTGCGACCGACACGGTCGCCCCTCCCACGGGTGCTGATGCAACCGCCGACGCCGCGGGCGAGGCTGCGGAGACGGAAGGTGCGACCGCCAGCGAGACCGTTGCCGCAGAAGATGCGGCCACCGCTGAAGCCGCACCGGCCCCGGCGGCCCCTGCGGAAACGCCGGCCGAAGCTGCCGAACAGACCGGCAGCGCTGCCGAGCTGAGCGAGGAGGCTGCGACCAGCCCCGAAGCGACTGAGGCCGTTCAGGCCGAGGAAGACAAGGCCGTGGCCGAGACCACCCCGGCGGATGCCGCTGCCGAAGAAGACCTCGGCGAAGCTGCCACCATGGAAGGCGAAGCCGACGTAGCCGCGGGCGCCGAAGCCGAGGCCGCCTCGGGCGCTGAAGCAGAGGAAGCGGCCGGCGGCCATGAGGTCCAGCACATCACCGACGTGGCCTTTTCCTTCGAGGGGCCGTTCGGCAAGTTCGACCAGTTCCAGCTGCAGCGCGGCCTTCAGGTCTATACCGAGGTCTGCTCGGCCTGCCACGGCATGAAGCAGGTCGCCCTGCGCACGCTGGGTGACGAGGGCGGCCCGGATCTGCCTGACGATCAGGTCCGCGCCTATGCGGCCGCCCTGGACATCACCGACCCGGAAACCGGCGAGGATCGTCCGCGCATTCCGACCGACTACTTCCCGACCGTGACCGGCGAGGGCATGGGCCCCGATCTGTCGCTGATGGCGAAGGCGCGGGCCGGGTTCCATGGGCCGCTGGGCACCGGGATCAACCAATTGATCTACGGGATCGGCGGGCCCGAATACATCTATTCGGTGCTGACCGGCTATGATGGCGAAACCAAGGAGCAGGCCGGCACGACGCTGTATCACAACGCCGCCTTTGCCGGGAACTGGATCGGCATGCCGGCGCCGCTGGCCGACGATCAGGTCACCTATGAAGATGGCACCCCGGCCACGGTCGACCAGATGGCCAAGGACGTGTCGGCCTTCCTGATGTGGACCGCCGAGCCGCACATGATGAACCGCAAGAAGGTCGGTTTCGTGTCGGTGATCTTCCTGATCGTGCTGGCCTCGCTGCTCTATCTGACCAACAAGCGCCTATGGGCGCCGATCAAGCACGGCCGGGACGTCTGATCCCCGCCCACACGACAATGCGAACGCGCCCTTTCGGGGCGCGTTTTCTTTTGCGGTATCGTCACCGTTTTCAATCGATGCCCCGAATTGCAGGCGCCCGGACGCCCCTCTACAATTCCGGTTCGATCAGCGTGGGTCACATCTATTGCTGCCCCATATGCCTACGCCCGCACAACCAAGGCCTCGCACACTTACACGCAGGGGCTTGGCAGCAAGCGGACGATCCGGCCGGACGCAGTGGCGCGCGCGGTCCATATCGGGGTACTTTCGACCCATGCCGCAGGGGCTGGAACGGCTGGGCGAAGACGGTATCGACAGGCCGCCCGTCGCCCGATGGCCGCAGATTGTCACGGGAAATGCGATCATCCCGCTGAATGACCGTTTGCCGTATGGCCGCGAGATGACGCGCGGGTGCTGTTGACCGGAGGGGCGGTCCAGTTGCCGCAGACCGGATCAACGCGTCGACTCATGGGATCATCGGCTGACCACGGACGGGAAATGCTGCAGCCTGCCCAGCTTGCCGCGAGGGCGCGCGGTCGCCGCGAGCGGCGATTACGATCGACAGGCGCAGGCATCATACGGCGGAGGCGCTGCAGACTTTGACCGCGTCGGCCCGATCAGCGCAAAAAAAAATGGACCGGCGGCGATGCGCGCCGCCGATCCCACCAGTCTGCCGGTGCTTACAGCCCGAGTGAGCCGTAGACATTGGCGATGCGGCGGATGGCCACCACATAGGCCGCGGTCCGCAGGTCCTCGACGCGATCATCGCCGAACCAGACTTCCTGCATCTTCATGTAGCTTTCGCGCATGGTGTCATCGAGGCCCGAGCGCACCAGTTCCAGCTCGTCGGCGCCGTGCAGATAGGCTTCCTTGAAACCGTCCGACAGCGTCCATTTCACCCCGGAATCCGCCGAAAGCCGGGTGATTTCTTCGACAAGCATGCGGTTGCGGGCTTCTTCGTGGCGCCGCTCCAACCGGCCGAGGCTGATCTGCGACAGGTTCTTGACCCATTCGAAATAGGACACCGTCACGCCGCCGGCATTGGCATACATGTCCGGGATCACCACGATGCCGCGTTTCTTCAGGATTTCGTCGCCCTCGGCGGTGACGGGGCCGTTTGCGGCCTCGATCACCAGCTTGGCCTTGATGCGGGGGGCGTTTTCCTCGGTGATGACGCTTTCCACGGCGGCGGGGATCAGGATGTCGCACTCATCCTCCAGCCCTTCCAGACCGGCTTCGCGGAAGGTGGCGCCGGGGAATCCGGCCACGCTGCCGGTTTCGTTGACATGCGCCTTCAGCGCCTCGATATCGAGGCCGTCCGGGTTCGACACGGTGCCGTTATATTCGACCACGGTGACGATCACGCAGCCGTCTTCCTGCTGAAGGAACTTGGCGGCGTGATAGCCCACATTGCCCAGACCCTGCACGACGACCCGCTTGCCCGACAGACTGCCCTCGACGCCGGCGCGCTTCAACGCTTCGGGGTGGCGGAAGAACTCGCGCAGGGCGTATTGCAGCCCCCGCCCGGTCGCCTCGACCCGGCCGAGGATGCCGCCGATGGTCACCGGCTTGCCGGTGACGCAGGCCTTGGCGTTGATGTCATCGGGATGCAGGCGCTTGTAGGCGTCCGCCATCCAGGCCATTTCCCGCTCGCCCGTGCCCATGTCGGGGGCAGGCACGTTCTGCGAGGGCGAGATCAGCGAGCGGCGCGAAAGCTCGTAGGTGAAGCGGCGGGTGATCCGTTCCAGCTCGTCCTCGTCCCACTCGCGCGGGTTGATCCGCAGACCCCCCTTGGAACCCCCGAAAGGAACCTCCACTAGCGCGCACTTATAGGTCATCAGTGCCGCCAGCGCCTCGACCTCGTCCTGATTTACCGACATTGCATAGCGAATACCGCCCTTTACCGGCTCCATATGTTCGGAATGGACCGAGCGGTAGCCGGTGAAGGTATGGATCGCGCCACGCAGGCGAACACCGAAACGCACCGTATAGGTTGAGTTGCAAACGCGGATCTTTTCTTCCAGCCCTGGCGGCAATTTCATCAGCGAGGCCGCATGGGTGAACATGCGGTCGACTGAATCACGAAACGAGGGGTGAGGATTGGACATGGTACAAACTCCGCATTTGCCTAATCATTTGGCAGAGCATCACCGCTGCGGCGGAAATTCGCAACGCCTTTCGGCGGAGCCCGCCGGACCTTGTGAAGGTTGGGCACGGTGGCATAGAAGCAAATTATTGGTGCCAATGTAGGCAAGTGAGATGTTTAACGAGGATAGGCTCATCACCAAGGGCCGCAAATTCGATCAGGTCCTGGAAGGCGCCCGCAGCGTTTTCATGCAACATGGCTACGAGGGGGCGAGTGTCGATGACATTGCCCGTGCGGCGGCTGTCTCCAAGGCGACGCTGTACAGCTATTTCCCCGACAAGCAGCTGATGTTCACGGCCGTATTTCGTGGTGAGCTGGAACGGGAAAAGATCGGCCGCGACACGCTGGTCGGCATGGATCTGCCCATCCATGAGGTGCTGCGCTTCACCGGTCACATGATCGCGAGCCATCTGGTGTCCGAACTCGGCTCGCGCACGTTGCGGCTGGCCATTGCCGAGGCCCGGCGCTTCCCCGATCTTGCCGCCGAATATTACGAAATCGGCCCGCGCGCGCTGCGCCGCGGGTTGGAGCGGCGCCTGCACCTCTGGCAACATGACGGCATGCTGCGGCGGGACATCGCGGACATGAACCTGGCCGCAGACAGTTTCGTGCAGCTTTGCGGGGTGCAGGTGCGCGAGCCGGTGATGCTGCTGGGCCGCGAGAGGGTCGACGACGGAGCCATCCGCCGGACGGTGGAAAACGCGGTGATCGTGTTCCTGCGCGCGTTCGGCACCGCTGCGGCGTTGCGGCTGCTGGACGAATAGCGCGCCTGCGCCTGTGGCATTGCTGCGCCGCCGGCCCGATGGCGGCGCAGGGTGGGCTTAACACGCTGGCCCCGGACGCGTATAGGTTGCGCAGGACCCCGGCCTGGCCGGGGCCTGATGCCGCATCGTTGAAACCGCAGGAACAGATGAACAGAATGACGAAAACGCCCCGTATTTTCGCCTCGCTTGCCGCAGTCGCCATGCTGGCCGGTTGTGTCGGGGGCGGTGTAGCCACCGATGTTCCGGTGCAGCCCGCCGGGATCGAGCCGCTGCCGACCGTGGCCGATGACGGCCTGACCGAGCGCAAGCCGGATGCCTGCAAGGCCAGCACCTATGCCACTTACGTCGGCCAGCCGGGTGCCGTCATCCCGACGCTGGGGATCACCCGCGAATATCGTGTGGTCGAGTACCGCGGGATCGAGCCGCAGGAATACAACCCGCTTCGGATCGTGTTCCGCCTGGACGCCACCGGGCTGATTTCCGGCGTGGATTGCGGCTGATGGCCGGGCGTTGGGCGGTGGCCGGGCTGATGCTCGGCGCGTTGACCGCCTGCACCGAGACCGAACTGGCACCGGGCGGCGCGCAGCCGCCGGCGCCGTCGGATGCCTGTGGGGCCTCGAAGCTGCAAAAGCTGGTCGGCACGCAGCTGGACGGGATGGATGTAAGGGCGCTGCCCAGCGTGCCACGCCAGATCGGCCCGGACATGGCTGTGAATGCCGATTACGACCCCACCCGGCTGAACATCGAATATGACGGCAGGAACACCATTACCAAGGTGTCCTGCTTCTGAACCGGGCGGGGCCATGCTGGTCCCGCCTGCTTTTCCGCTTTTATGATTGATCGCGGGCGGATGCGGTGTCACCATCCCGTCATGCAAAGCCCGTCGCAGCCGTTCGCTCCGCAGCCCGACCGTGTCGCCTTCGACCGGGGCGAGCTCGCCTCCATCCTGTCGGTCTATGGGCGTATGGTCGCGGCGGGCGAATGGCGTGATTATGCGATGGCCTTTCTCAGCGATGTGGCGGTGTTTTCGATCTTCCGCCATGCCGCCGAGACGCCGATCTACCGCGTCGAGAAGCGGCCGAAGCTGCGCCAGGCGCAAGGGATCTATGCGGTGATCGCGATGGATGGGCGGATCCTGAAACGCGGCCACGATCTGGCCCAGGTCCTGCGGGTCTTCGACCGCAAGCTGATCCGCGCCGTCGATCACCCGAGATAGGCGCGCAGCCCTTCGGGCGGATGGTCCAGCAGCGCGCCGGTCGGCATCGGCGGATGGGCCACGCCGTCCATCACCACCACCGTTTCGGGCGCGAAGGCGCGGGCATCGTCGGGATCGTGCGTCACCATCAGCACGGTGGTGCCGTCGCGATCGGCGATGCGGCGCAGCAATGCCAGCATCTCTGTCTTCAGCGCCGGGCCGAGCGCGGCGAAGGCCTCGTCCAGCAGCAGGATCGGCTGGGCGCGCAAGGCCACGCGTGCCAGCGCCACCCGGCTTTGCTGGCCGCCGGAAAGCTGCGCGGGGCGGCGGTTGGCCAGATCCTGCAGCCCGACCTGACGCAGCGCCTCGACCACGGCCTGGCGCTGATCCGGCGACAGCCGCAGATCCGGCCGCAGGCCGAGGCCCACATTCTGCGCCACGGTCAGATGCGGAAACAGGTTCTGGTCCTGAAACAGGATCGAGACCGGTCGCGCCCCCGGCGGTGTGCCGGTCAGGTCACGGCCCTCCCATTCGATCCGACCCGCGCTTAGCGGCACGAAGCCCGCGATCATTCCCAGCAGCGTCGATTTGCCCGATCCCGATGGCCCGATCACCGCCAGCCGCGCGCCGGCGGCGACGGAGAAATCGGCGCTGAGGGCGAAGTCGCCCAGCCGCGTCTCGGCCCGGTCAAAGCGCAGCATGCAGGCGGCCTCCCTTGTCGAAGATCCAGAACAGCGCAAAACTGATCGCCATCAGCACCACCGCGCAGGCGGCGGCGTCGGCCATGCGATAGCTGTTCATCAACTGGTAAAGCTGCAGCGGCAGCGTCGGGTTCCGGCTGTCGGCGAACAGCGTGATGACGCCCAGATCGCCCATCGCCAGCGCGGCGGACAGGCCGCCGGCAAAGCCCAGCGGACCGGACAAACGGGGCAGCGTCAGCAGGCGCAGTCGGGCCATCCCCCGCATCCCCAGCGAATCCGCCAGCCGCCCGTAATCGGCGCGCAGGGTGCGGGCGGCGGGGATCAGGATGCGCAGCGCGAAAGGCAGCGCCATGACCGCATTGATGATGACCGTGACCGGCAGCGCCATCTGCGGGGCCGAGGCCACATTGCGCAGCAGCAGGAACAGCCCCGTTCCCAGCACCAGCGGCGAGGCGACGATGGGCAACATGCCCGCCGCCTCGACCCACGAGCGCCCCTCGGCGACCGAAAGCGCCAGTGCCAGCGCCAGCGTCAGCGTCAGCGCGGCCGAGATCAGCGCCATCACCACCGATCGCGCGGCAGCGGACCAGACGGCATCGGGCAATGCCGGGATGCGGGGGGCGCCCTGCAGGATGACGAAGCTCATCGGCACCAGCAGGAAGGCGGCGGCCAGCAGAATCGCGGCCGTATCGGCGCCGCGCCGCCAGCCGGGCGGTGCGGGCAGCGGCAGGTCGCGGTCCAGCCCGGCACCGAACCCCGCCGTGACCGTCGCCCGCCGCGACAGCAGCAGCGCCACCAGACATAACCCCACCTGGATCAGCCCCAGCGTCGCGGCCTTGCCCATGTCGAAATCGAAGCGGAAAGCCTGATAGATCGCCAGCTCGATGGTGGTGGCGCGGGGGCCGCCGCCCAGTGCCAGCGCCACGGCGAAGCTGGTCAGGCAGACCAGAAACACCGCCAGCCACGCGCCCGGCAGCACCTCGCGCAGCATCGGGCGTTCCAGATGGCGCGCGGTATCGGCGGGGGTGAAGCCCAGCGACTGGGCCAGGCGGAAACGCTCGGCCGGGATGGCCTGCCAGCCGTGCAGGACCATCCGCACCGCCAGCGGCAGGTTGAAGAAGACATGCGCCAGGATGACGCCCTGCCAGCCATAGATGCTGACCGGGCCGAGGCCCAGCGGCGCCAGCGCGGCATTGACCAGCCCATTGCGGCCGAAGACCGCGATCAGCCCCATGATCGCCACGATCACCGGCAGGATGAAGGGCGCGCCGAGCAGCGTGATCAGCAGCCCGCGCCCGGCAAAGCGCCGCCGCGCCAACGCCCGCGCCACCGGCACCGCCAGCAGCGCCGACAAGGTCGCCGACAGCGCCGCCTGCCACAGGGTGAAGCGGACGGCGCGCCAGTCCCACGGCCCCAGGGCCGACAGCCCCCCCGCCGTAGCTGCAACGACCGCCAGCGTGCCGATCACCAGCACGATCACCGCCGCGCCGGCGATCATCCCCGGCGAAAGGGCTATTGCGCGAAAACGCTCAGCCATTCTTCCAGCGCGGGCTTGCGCAGCGCCTCAGCCTCGGTTTCCGACAGGAAGATGGTGCGTTCGGGCCGGTCGAGCGCGGCGAAATAGGCCGGCAGCTGGTCGCGCGCCAGCTTCGAGGGGTAGGACCAGTTGGCTTCGGCGATCATGCCCTGAAAATCCGGTGATAGCACGTATTCCATGAACTTCTCCGCCAGTTCCGGCTGGTCCGAGGATTTCAGCCGGGCGGCCAGTTCCGCCATGAAATAATGCCCCTCGGGGAAGATGGCGGCGCGCTTCGAGGTGTCCTGCTCGGCCCCGATGTGATAGGCCGGCGAGGTTGTGAAGCTGAGGACCATATCCGCCTCGCCATCGGTGAACATGCCATAGGATTCCGACCAGCCCGGCGTCACCGTCAGCACCTTCGGGCGCAGCTTCTGCCAGGCTTCCAGCGCCTTGTCGCCATAGACCGACTTGACCCATAGCAGCATCGCCAGCCCCGAGACCGAACTGCGCGGGTCCTGGATCAGGATCTTCAGGTCATCGGGCGCGTCCAGCAGGTCTTGGAAGGTCGCAGGCGGGTTCTTCAGCCGGTTCGCATCATAGATGAAGGCGATTTCCGACCAGTTGAAGGGCAGGAAGGTATCATCGGTCCAGGTCACCGGCATGGTCAGCCCGGACAGGTCCTGCCCATGGGGCGCGAACAGCCCCGATTCGCGGGCGCGCAGGGTGACGTCGGTGTTCAGCCCGATCACCACGTCGGCCTTGGTCCTGTCGCCTTCCAGCAGGATACGCGGCAGCACGTCGCCGGTCACCAGCACCAGATCGCAGCCGCAGATCTTCTCGAAACCGGCCTCGATCTTGGGGCCGGGGCCCCATTCCGAGGCGAAGTAATCCGGTGCGTAAACAGTGAATTCCGGGCCTGCGGCCAGGACCGGGGTGGCGGCCGTCAGGGCGCCCGTCAGCAGGGCAAGAGCGGGGTATCGCATCGCTTCCTCCTTTTTTCTTCGTCAGGCTTCGGAAAGAAAGGGCAGCGAAACCTTCCCTCCGCCGGGGTCAACCGGATCAGGTTCAACGGGTCCGCAAGCGCGTCTCAGCCGGATGGCCCCCCGAGGCGTTGCAAGCATGGGCAAAGCCGCAGGCGCGCGCAAGGGCGATCTTCGCAGGGGGCGGGATGCAGCCGCCTTGCCGCTGCAGGCGCGGGCCGCTAACGAAGGGGCAAAGGAGATCCGCGATGAGCCTGAACAGCTTCGGCCATGTTTTCCGCGTCACCACCTGGGGCGAAAGCCACGGCCCTGCGCTTGGCGCCGTCGTCGACGGCTGCCCGCCCGGCGTGGCCCTGGCCGAGGACTGGATCCAGCCCTTCATGGATCGCCGCCGTCCCGGCACGTCGAAAAACACCACCCAGCGGCAGGAGGCTGACCGCGTCCGCATCCTCTCGGGGGTGTTCGAAGGCCGCACCACCGGCACGCCGATCATGCTGATGATCGAAAACACCGATCAGCGCTCCAAGGATTACGGCGAAATCGCGCAGGCCTTCCGCCCCGGCCATGCCGATATTGCCTATCACCAGAAATACGGCATCCGCGACTATCGCGGCGGCGGCCGGTCCTCGGCGCGCGAAACGGCGGCGCGGGTAGCGGCGGGCGCGGTGGCGCAGGCGGTGCTGCGCGATCTGGTGCCGGGGCTTCAGGTCCTCAGCTACATGGTTCAGATGGGCGAGATGCGGCTGGATCCGGCCCGTTTTGACGAGGCCGCGATCGCGGCGAACCCGTTCTTCCTGCCCGATGCCGGCGCCGCCCAGGCATGGGAGGATTATCTGACCGGCATCCGCAAGGCGCAGAACAGCGTCGGCGCCGCGGTCGAGGTGCTGATCCGCGGCTGTCCGCCAGGTCTGGGCGCGCCGGTCTATGGCAAGCTGGACACGGAACTGGCGGCCGCGATGATGTCGATCAATGCCGTCAAGGGCGTCGAGATCGGCGAGGGGATGCATGCGGCCGCCCTGACCGGCACTGAAAACGCCGACGAGATCCGCATGGGACCGGACGGCCCGGAATATCTGTCGAACCATGCTGGTGGGATTCTGGGCGGGATCTCTACCGGTCAGGACATCGTGGTGCGGTTTTCGGTCAAGCCGACCAGCTCGATCCTGACGCCGCGCCGCACCATCAATGCAGCCGGCGAGGAGATCGAGCTGATCACCAAGGGCCGTCATGACCCTTGTGTCGGCATCCGTGCCGTGCCCGTTGCCGAAGCCATGGCGGCTTGCGTGATTCTCGATCAACTGCTGCTGGACCGTGCACAGACCGGCGGGCAGCGCGGCCGCATCGGCTGAAGGGCGAATCGCCGTTTGGCACCACCGGGGGCCACCCCGCGCGGCCCCGCACTGATTCAGGACCCGATATCAGGGGCTTGGCCTGCCCGCACGCCTTGTCATGAAACCGTCACATTTCCGTCGCATAAGCGTCGTGTTCCCGCACTAGGGAATGCGCAGGCCAATTCGTGCCACCCAAAAGCGTTCAGGAGTGATCCTATGAAATCCGTCAAGCTTGCCGTCTCGGCCTTCGCCCTCATCGCCGCCAGCGCCTCGGTCGCCTCGGCCCGCGATCAGGTCCAGGTCTCGGGCTCGTCGACCGTTCTGCCCTATGCGACCATCGTCGCCGAGGCTTTTGCCGAAAACACCGATTTCGCCGCGCCGGTCGTGGAAGGCGGCGGCTCCTCGGCGGGGCTGAAGCAGTTCTGCGAAGGCGTGGGCGAAAACACCATCGACATCGCCAATGCCAGCCGCAAGATCAAGGATGCCGAGATCGAGACCTGCAAGGCCAATGGTGTGAACAACATCATCGAGGTCCAGTTCGGCTATGACGGCATCGTTTTCGCCTCTGACGTGAACGGCGCCGATTTCGTGCTGACGCCGAAGGACGTGTTCCTGGCGCTGGCGAAGGACGTGGTCACGGATGGTGCGGTCAGCGCCAATGCCGCGACCAAATGGTCGGACGTGAACCCCGACCTGCCCGCACAGGACATTCTGGTCTTCGTGCCCGGCACCAAGCACGGCACCCGCGAAGTGTTCGAGGAAAAGGTCCTGATCGAGGGCTGCAAGGAAGCCGGCGCGCTGGAGGCCTTCGCCGCCGCCAATGGCGGTGACGAAAAAGCCGCCGAAGCCGCCTGCAAGGCCCTGCGCACCGACGGAAAATCGGTCGATATCGACGGCGACTACACCGAGACGCTGGCCCGCATCGACAGCGCCAAGAACGGCATTGGCGTCTTCGGCCTGTCCTTCTATGAAAACAACACCGACAAGCTGAAAGTGGCGACAATCAACGGCGTGACGCCTTCGGTCGACAGCGTCGCTTCGGGCGAATACCCGGTCTCGCGTCCGCTGTATTTCTACGTCAAGAAAGACCATATCGGCGTGATCCCGGGCCTGAAGGAATACGCCGAGTTCTTCGTCTCGGACGAGATCGCCGGCCCCGACGGCCCGCTGGCCGCCTACGGACTGGTCCCCGATCCGAAGCTGGCCGATGTCCAGAAGGTCGTGGCTGACGAAACCGTCATCCAGTAACAACGCGCGGCCGGGCGGCATTCACGCCGTCCGGCCCGTCGGTTTGTCCGGGGAACATCATGCCCGTATCGTGGATCATCCTGCTGGTGCTGGTTCTGGCCGCCACCGCCTATGTGCTGGGCCGCCGCCGGGCGCTGGAGGGCGCGAACGGCGACCCCCGCCGTCTGCATTCGCGCCCCGTCTATTACGGCTGGAATGCGGCGCTGTCCGCCCTCGTCCCTGCCGTGCTTATGCTGGTCGTGACCCGTCTTGCGCTGGGGTCCAGCAATCTGGGCGCGCTGCTGGTGCTCGCCGCCGCCATTGCGGGCGTGATCTTCGCGCTCAGCCGCACCACACCCGACTTCCGTGCCCGCAACATGGTCGAGCAGGTGGTGAAAGCCGGACTGATCCTGTGTTCCTCGGTCGCGATTGCCACTACGCTCGGCATCATCCTGTCGCTGGTCTTTGAATCGGCGCAGTTCTTCCGGATGTATCCCTGGCAGGACTTCCTGTTCGGCACCGAATGGACGCCCGCCTTCGGCGGTGGCTCCAAACTCGGGATGCTGCCACTGCTGTGGGGGACGCTTTATATTTCGCTGATCGCGCTGCTGGTGGCGGTGCCGATCGGGCTGTTTGCCGCCATCTACATGTCCGAATATGCCGGTCCCCGCGTGCGCGCCTGGGTGAAACCCGCGATCGAGATCCTCGCCGGGATTCCCACCATCGTCTACGGCCTGTTCGCGCTGGTGACGGTCGGGCCGCTGCTGCGCGACTGGATCGCCGCACCCACAGGTCTTGGCGACAGCGGGTCGTCGGTGATGACGGCGGGCATCGTGATGGGCATCATGCTGATCCCCTTCGTCAGCTCGCTGTCCGACGACATCATCAATGCGGTGCCGCAAAGCCTGCGCGACGGCAGCCTGGGGCTGGGCTCCACACCCTCGGAAACCATTCGCAACGTGGTGCTGCCCGCCGCCCTGCCGGGCATCGTGGGCGCGATCCTGCTGGCCGCCAGCCGCGCCATCGGCGAGACGATGATCGTGGTGCTGGGCGCCGGCGCCATGGCCCGGATCAGCGGCAACCCGTTCGAGGCGATGACCACGATCACCGTCAAGATCGTCGGCCAGCTGACCGGCGACAATGACTTCGCCAGCCCCGAAACGCTGGTCGCCTTCGCGCTTGGCCTGACGCTGTTCGTCATCACCCTGGCGCTGAACATCTTCGCCCTCTACATCGTGCGCAAATATCGGGAGCAATACGAATGACCGATACCACCTCCGGCGTCGTCCCCGAATCCGCCGGCGAGCCCGCGATGAAATCGCTGCTGATCGCCGACGCCCGCACCCGCCGCCGCAATGCCGCCGAGACCCGCTTCCGCGCTTACGGCATCATCGCCATCGGCCTCGCCATCGCGGCGCTGTTCTGGCTGCTGAGCACGATCCTCGCCGACGGCTCCAGCGCTTTCCGCCAGACCTATGCGACCATTCCGGTCTCGATCGACGCTTCGGTTGTCGATCCGAAGGGCAATCGCAACCCCGAGGAGATGCGGAAAGTCCTGACGCTCAGCTATGAAAAGCTGCTGACGACCGGCCTGAAGGATTACATCGCGAAGGAAAACCTGCAGATCGAGGGGCTGAGCGACAGGGATCTGAAGGGCTTCCTGTCCGATCAGGCCAAGGCCAACCTGCGCGCTTCCGTGCTCAACGATCCCGAACTGATCGGGCAGGTGGTGACGGTGCCGGCGCTGACCAGTTCGCGCATCGACGGCTATTTCAAAGGGCGGGTGACGGCCGAGCAGGCCGCGCGCGACAGCAAGACCAGCCCGGCGCAGCTGGCGCTGGCGGACGCACTGAAATCGCGCGACGTGCTCGAGACCCGCTTCAACATGGGCTTCCTGACCAATGCCGACGCCTCGGAAACCCGGCCCGAATCGGCGGGTCTGGGTGTGGCCATCCTCGGCTCGGCCTATATGATGCTGATCGTGCTGGTGCTGGCGCTGCCGATCGGGGTCGCGGCTTCGATCTATCTGGAGGAGTTTGCGCCGAAGAACCGCCTGACCGACGTGATCGAGGTGAATATCGCCAATCTCGCCGCCGTGCCGTCCATCGTCTACGGCATCCTCGGGCTGGCGGTGTTCATCAATTTCGTGGGGCTTCCCCGGTCCGCGCCCATCGTCGGCGGCCTGGTGCTGACGCTGATGACGCTTCCCACCATCATCATCGCCACCCGTGCGGCGCTGAAGGCGGTGCCGCCCTCGATCCGCGATGCAGCGCTTGGGGTCGGGGCCAGCCGGATGCAGACGGTCTTCCACCACGTTCTTCCGCTGGCCATGCCCGGCATCCTGACCGGCACCATCATCGGGCTGGCCCATGCGCTTGGCGAAACCGCGCCGCTGCTGCTGATCGGCATGGTGGCCTTCGTGCAGGATTATCCCGACGCTCCGCCTGCCGGTCTCTTTGATCCGGCATCGGCGCTGCCGGTGCAGATCTATAACTGGACCCGCCGCGCCGATCCGGCCTTCTTTGAACGCGCCGCCGGGGCGATCATCGTGCTGCTGGTCTTCCTTCTGATCATGAACCTGGCCGCCATCTGGCTGCGTCGCCGGTTCGAGCGCCGCTGGTAATGCGGCCGCAAGGGTGAAAACATGAACGACATGAGCATCGTGGAGCGTAAGTTGACACAGGATGAGATCAAGATCTCGGCCCGCGGCGTGCAGGTCTATTACGGCGATAAACACGCCATCAAGGATGTGAATGTCGATATCCTCGACAAAACGGTCACGGCTTTCATCGGCCCCTCGGGCTGCGGGAAATCGACCTTCCTGCGCTGCATCAACCGCATGAACGACACCATCGATGCCGCCCGCGTCGACGGCAAGATCCTGCTGGATGGCGAGGATATCTATGACAAGCGCGTCGATCCGGTGCAGCTGCGCGCCAAGGTCGGCATGGTGTTCCAGAAGCCGAACCCCTTCCCGAAGTCGATCTATGACAATGTCGCCTACGGTCCGCGCATCCATGGGCTGGCACGCACGCGCGGCGAACTGGACGAGATCGTCGAGAAATCTCTGCGCGGCGCCGCCCTGTGGAACGAGGTCAAGGACCGTCTGCAAGAGGCCGGCACCGGCCTTTCGGGCGGCCAGCAACAACGCCTGTGCATCGCCCGCGCGGTCGCGACCCAGCCAGAAGTGCTGCTGATGGATGAGCCCTGTTCGGCGCTTGACCCCATCGCCACCAGCCAGGTCGAAGAACTGATCGACCAGCTGCGGCAGGATTTCTCGGTGGTGATCGTGACCCATTCGATGCAGCAGGCAGCGCGCGTCAGCCAGAAGACGGCTTTTTTCCATCTGGGCAATCTGGTCGAATACGGGGCGACCGACGACATTTTCACCCGGCCGCAGGACCCGCGGACGGAAAGCTATATTTCGGGCCGGATCGGCTGAGGGAGGATGCCATGAACACCGAAAAACCGCATATTGCTTCGGCCTTCGACCGTGATCTGGAAACCATTCAGGCGCTGGTGGTGCGCATGGGCGGTATGGTCGAACGCGCCATCGCCGATGCCGCCACCGCGCTTGAGACCTTCGACGACGAGCTGGCCGAGGATGTCCGCCGCCGCGACAGGGAAATCGATGCACTGGATGCGCAGGTGAACGAGGAAGCGGCCCGGCTGATCGCGCTGCGCGCCCCCGCGGCCACCGATCTGCGGCTGGTGCTGACGGTCATCAAGATCTCCGCCGCGCTGGAGCGGGTGGGCGATTACGCCAAGAACATGGCCAAGCGCAGCCACGTGCTTGCGACGCTGCCGGTGATCGACGGGGCGGGCATGGCGCTGCGCCGGATGGCGATGACCGTGGACCGGATGCTGAAGGATGCGCTCGACAGCTATATCCAGCGCGACGCGGTGCTGGCCAATGACGTGCGCGACCGGGATCTGGAAGTGGATCAGATGTATAACGCGCTGTTCCGCGAATTCCTGACCTATATGATGGAAGACGCGCGCAACATCACCCCCTGTATGCATCTGCATTTCATCGCCAAGAACATCGAACGGATGGGCGACCACGCCACCGCCATCGCCGAACAGGTGATCTATCTGGTCACCGGCACGCTTCCGGGCGAGGCGCGGCCGAAAAGCGACGGCGTGGTGCGCACTGCCGAAACCCAGGCCGAGGGGTGATCCATGGCCCGCCGTCAGACCCCCTGTGTCCTGATCGTCGAAGATGAAGGCGCGCAACGCGAAGTGCTGAAATACAACCTTGAGGCCGAGGGCTTCGAGGTGGTCATGGCCGAAAACGGCGACGAGGCGCTGTTGCTGGTGGCCGAGGAAGACCCCGACCTGATCGTGCTGGACTGGATGCTGCCCAATATCTCGGGGATCGAGATCTGCCGCCGCATCAAGGCCGACCCGGCCACCCGTCCCATTCCCATCGTCATGCTGTCGGCGCGCGGGGATGAGGGCGACCGCGTCCGCGGCCTTGAAACCGGCGCGGATGACTATGTGGTCAAACCCTATTCCGTGGTCGAACTGATGGCACGTCTGCGCACCCAGTTGCGCCGGACCCGGCCCGCGACGATGGGAGAGAGGCTGAGCTTCTCCGACATCATCCTCGATTCGGGCGAACACCGGGTCTTCCGGGCCGGACAGGCGCTGCATCTTGGTCCGACCGAGTTCCGGCTGCTGTCGACGCTGATGGAAAAGCCCGGCCGGGTCTGGACGCGCGAACAGCTGCTGGACCGGGTCTGGGGCCGCGACATCTATGTCGACAGCCGCACCATCGACGTGCATGTCGGGCGTCTGCGCAAGGCGCTGATGCAGAATGGCGGCGACAATCCGGTGCGCACGGTGCGCGGCACCGGATACGCTCTGGGCTGAAACGGCGCGGGGCATGCCCCCCGCACCCCCGAGTTGTCTGGGCACAGAAGATGCCGGACACCTCGGGCTTGCCGATACTCAGCGCGCAGTTTCCTCGGCGTCCGGCGAGCGCCGACGTTCAGAAGTCCAGTTGCGCGTAATGCGGCGCCGGGTGCAGTCCCGGCACCTGATCGGCCAGAACGCTGCGGAAGGCCGGGCGCGACTTGATCGTCGCATACCATTGCCGCACCAGATCCGAGCGGTCCCAATCCACGTCCGAGATGTAATCAAGGCAGGAGAAATGTGCCGCCGCCGCGAAATCGGCGAGACTCAGCGTCGGGCCGGCCAGCCAGCGGCGCTCCTCCAGCAGGCGGTGCATATAGTCGATATGGGCCTTCACCGCGCCGAGACCCGCCTTGACCACGCGGCTGTCGGGATAGCCGGTCTTCTGGACCTTCTTCCACACCCGTTCGGTCAGAACCGGGCGGGTGACCTCGGCGTTGAACTTGTCGTCGAACCAGGCGCAGAGGCGCCGCACCTCATAGCGGCCTGCGGCGGTGTCGGGCATCAGCGGCGGGTTCGGAACGGTTTCGTCCAGATACTCGCAGATGGCCTGACTTTCGGCCAGAAGCATGCCGTCATGGCGCAGGACCGGGATCTTCCCGGCGGGGTTGCGGCGGAACAGCTCGGGCCCCTGTTCCCAGTAACGCTCCTCGGCCAGTTCGACCTCGATCCGCTTTTCGGCCAGCACCAGCCGGACCTTGCGCGAGAAGGGCGACAAGGGGGTGTGATACAGCCGGGCCGGTTGGCCGGAGGATGCGCGGGCGGCGGGGGCGGTCTGGGCGTATGGGTCGGTCATGGCAAGGTGATACGCGAAGGGGCGGGGTCGTTTCAACTGTGCGCGATCCCGCTCGGCAACGGCCTGCCTGCATTGCCCCCGGACCTGCGGGACGCTATGTGATAGGCGCAGCAGGGAAGGGCAGCGATGGCATATAAGGTCTTCATCGACGGCGAGGCCGGCACCACCGGCCTGCAGATCCGCGACCGGTTGGCCGGGCGCGACGATATTCAGCTTGTCCAGATCGAACATGAATTGCGCAAGGATGCCGAGGCCCGCCGCGCCTGTTTCGCGGCCGCCGATGTCGCGATCCTGTGCCTGCCCGATGCCGCCGCGAAAGAAGCCGTGGTGCTGGCCGCCGATCTGCCGGTGCGGCTGATCGACGCCTCGACCGCGCATCGGGTGGACCCGGACTGGGTTTTCGGCTTTCCCGAACTGACCCCGGAGACCCGCGAACAGATCGGCGCGGCGCCGCTGGTCAGCAATCCGGGCTGCTATTCCACCGGCTCCATCGCCATGCTGCGCCCGCTGATCGCCGCGGGCCTGATCGCCCCGGACGAGGCGCTGTCGATCAATGCCGTATCGGGCTACACCGGCGGCGGCAATGCGCTGATCGGCGAATACGAGGCCGGAACCGCACCCGATTTCTTCCTTTACGCGCTGGCGCAAGGCCATAAGCACATCCCCGAGATCATGGCCCGGACCGGCCTTGAGGTGCAGCCGGTCTTCGCGCCCTCGGTCGGGAATTTCGCGCAGGGCATGGCGGTGTCGCTGCCCCTGCATCTGGGGGGCGGGCGCAGCCTGTCCAGCCTGCATGGGTCGCTGGCGCAGTATTATGCCGGCGCCGAATTCGTCCGCGTCCGCGAGGCCGAGGAGATCGGCGCCCGCGTCGATCCGCAGGCGCTGAACGGCACCAACATGATGGAAATCTCGGTCCATGGCGATGACGCGGCGGGTTGCGCGGTGGTGGTCGCGGTGCTGGACAACCTCGGCAAGGGCGCATCGGGCGCTGCGGTCCAGAACCTGAACATCATGCTGGGCATCGACGAGGGGGCGGGGCTGTGAGCGGCAGGAAACCGGTTGTCCTGTGCATTCTCGACGGTTGGGGGATTTCCGACCGGCCCGAACAAAGCGCGCCGGATCAGGCGCATACGCCGGTCATGGACCGGCTGACGGCGGAAAATCCGCATTCGACGCTGATCACCTTCGGCCCCGATGTCGGCCTGCCCAAGGGCCAGATGGGCAATTCCGAGGTCGGCCACACCAATATCGGCGCCGGTCGGGTGGTGGCGATGGATCTGGGGCAGATCGACCTCGCCATCGAGGACGGCAGCTTCTATGCCAATACCGGCCTTGGCGATTTCATCGCAAAGCTGAAGGCGACCGGGGGGACGGCGCATCTGATGGGCGTCATCTCGGATGGCGGCGTCCATGGACATATTCAGCATGTCATCGCCTCGGCCCGCGCTGTCGCGGAAAAAGGGGTACCGGTGGTCATCCATGCGGTCACCGACGGGCGCGACGTGCCGCCGACATCGGCCATGGGCTTCATGACCGAACTGCAGGGCAACCTGCCCGAGGGCGCGACCATCGGCACCGTGATCGGGCGCTATTTCGCCATGGACCGCGACAACCGATGGGACCGGGTGGGCCGCGCCTATGCCGCCATGGTCGCGGGGCAGGGGCTGAATGCACCCGACGCCACGCAGGCGGTCGAGGCCGCCTATCAGCGCGGCGAGACCGACGAATTCATCCAGCCCACCGTGATTGACGGTTATACCGGGGCGCATGACGGCGACGGCTTCTTCAGCCTGAACTTCCGCGCCGACCGGGCGCGCGAGATCCTCTCGGCCATCGGTCAGCCCGAATTCAACGGCTTCGACACCGGGGTCCGTCCGAAATGGGCGGCGCTTCTGGGCATGGTCGATTACTCGGCCGTGCATGACACCTTCATGTCGGCGGCCTATCCGAAGCGGCAGGTGGAAAACACGCTCGGGGCCTGGGTGGCCAAGAAGGGCCTGCGCCAGTTCCATCTGGCCGAGACCGAGAAATACCCGCATGTCACCTTCTTCCTGAATGGCGGCAAGGAAGCGCCGGAACCGGGCGAGGACCGGCAGATGCCTTTCAGCCCCAAAGTCGCGACCTATGACCTGCAGCCGGAAATGGCGGCGGACGAGGTCGGCGACTGGCTGGTGAAGGCGATCGAGGACCGCTATGATCTGATTGTGGTGAATTTCGCCAATCCAGATATGGTCGGCCATACCGGCAGCCTGCCTGCCGCGGTGCTGGCCTGCGAGGCGGTGGACCGCAATCTCGGCCGGGCGATGGAGGCCTTGGCGAAGGTCGGCGGCGCCGCCGTCATCATCGCCGATCACGGCAATTGCGAAACCATGATCGATCCGGTGACGGGCGGTCCGCACACCGCCCATACCACCAATCCGGTGCCGGTGATCGTGGTCGGCGACCCTATGGCCAAAGCCCTGCGCCCCGGCGGCCGGCTGGCCGATGTGGCGCCGACCGTGCTGGACCTGATGGGGCTGGACCTGCCCCCCGAGATGACCGGCCAGAGCCTGATCGAGCGCGCATGAAACGCCTTCTGCCCCTCGCGCTGATCGCCGCCCTGGCGCTGCCTGCCGGCGCCGGCAATGCCCAGACCGAAGGCGGCAGCAACCCCGGAGAGGATGCCGCCCGCGCCGCCTTTCAACTGCGCGAGGCGACCGGCCAGCTGGAAGCGGCGCTGACCAAGGACGATCAGGTCACAGCGCTGACCGATATGATCCACGCCTATGAAACCGGGCTGACGGCGATGCGCGCGGGCTTGCGTCAGGCCGGCATCCGCGAACAGGAAATCCGCGCCGAATGGGAAGCGCGGCGCGCCGAGCTGTCGAAGATCATCGGGGTGATGATGGCCATGGAACGCTCGCCCGAGACGCTGATGCTGCTGCACCCGGCGGGGCCGGCGGCGACGGCGCGTTCGGGCATGATCCTGTCCAGCGTCCTGCCCGGCCTGCGCGAGGAGGCCGACCAGCTGAAAGCGGGCCTCGACGACATTGCCGAGGTGCGCAAGCTGCAACAGGAGGCCGCGAACACGCTGGCGGAAGGTCTGGGCCGCGTGCAGGAAGCGCGCCGGCTGCTGGCCAATGCGGTGAACGACCGTTCGACCATGCCCAAGCGTTTCGCCGAAAACCCGGAAGAACTGCAGGCGCTGGAAAAATCCGCCGCGACGCTCGACGCCTTTGCCGAGGGCATCGCCGGGATGGAATCCGACGTGGGACCGCCGCTGGCCGATTTCGAAGGCGCGCAAGGGTCCCTGCCGCTGCCCGTGATGGGGCAGGTCCTGCGGCGCTATCAGGAACCCGACGCGGCGGGGATCGAGCGCCCCGGTCTGGTCATTGCCACCCCGCCGGCGGCGCTGGTGACCGCGCCCTGGCCCGCGACCATCCGTTACCGGGGGCCGCTGCTGGATTACGGCAATGTGATGATCCTCGAACCCTCGAAGGATTATCTGCTGGTGCTGGCCGGCATGGCCCAGGTCTTCGGCGAGGTGGGCGACGTGTTGGCGGCGGGCGAACCCGTTGGCCTGATGGGCGGAACCGAGCCGCCGGCCCAGGAATTCGGCATCGATTTCGTGGTCAATGCCGCCACCGGGCAGGGCGCGGACCGCACCGAAACGCTCTATCTCGAACTGCGCCGGGACAAGCAAACGCTGGACCCGGCCGAGTGGTTTGTGCTCAATCATATCGTCGATACGCAAAAGCAGGCTGAAGGACAGGCGGACACGCAATGAAGAACTCTCTGATCGCGGGCATCAGCGGCACCCTGGCCGGTCTTTTGCTGACCACGCAGCTGGCCGGGCCGATCCTGGCGCAGGACGCCTCGAAAAATGCCGACGTGTATGAACAGCTCGACCTGTTCGGCAATGTGTTCGAGCAGGTGCGCGGCCAATATGTCGAGGAAACCGACCCCAAGAAGCTGATCGAGGCGGCCATCAACGGCATGCTGCAATCGCTGGACCCGCATTCCTCGTTTCTGCCGGCCGAGGATTACGAGGACATGCAGACTCAGACCCGCGGCAGTTTCGGCGGCCTCGGGATCGAGGTCGGGCAGGAAGACGGGCTGGTCAAGGTCATCTCGCCCATGGATGACACGCCCGCCGCCGAGGCCGGCGTGAAGGCCGGCGATTTCATCACCCATGTCAACGGCGAGCCGCTGATGGGCCTGACGCTGGATCAGGCCGTCGACATGATGCGCGGCGAAATCGGGTCCGAAGTCACCGTCACCATCCTGCGCGAGGGCGAGAAGGAGCCGTTCGATCTGAAGATGATCCGCGACACCATCAAGCTGACCGCCGTGAAGGGCCGCACCGAGGGCCATGTGGTGGTCCTGCGCGTCGCCACCTTCAACGACGAAACCATGTCCTCGCTGGAAGCCGATCTGAAAAAGGCGGTGGACGAGCTGGGCGGCATCGACAAGGTGACGGGCTTTGTCATCGATCTGCGCAACAACCCCGGCGGGTTGCTGGATCAGGCGATCTACGTCTCGGACGCCTTCCTTGACAAGGGCGAGATCGTCTCGACCCGTGGTCGCACCCCGGACGAAAGCGAGCGCTGGAACGCCACGCCGGGCGATCTGGCGATGGGCAAGCCGATGGTGGTGCTGATCAACCGCGGCTCGGCCTCGGCGTCGGAAATCGTGACCGGCGCGCTGCAGGATCACCGCCGCGCCATCGTTGTGGGCGAGAAATCCTTCGGCAAGGGCTCGGTCCAGACAGTGCTGCCGGTGACCTCTGACAGCGCCATGCGGCTGACCACAGCCCGGTATTACACCCCCTCGGGGCGTTCGATTCAGGCTTTGGGGATCAACCCCGACATCATCGTCGCCCAGCCTTTGCCGAAGGCTGCCGAGGACGAGGACAAGCCGCGCACCGAATCCAGCTTCTCGACCTCGGAAGCCCAGCTGCGCGGGGCGCTGAACAATGACAGCTATTCCGATGAGGAAAAGCGCCAGCTTGAAGAAGAGGCCGCCGAGGTCGAAGCCACCGCCAAGCTGCGTGAGGAAGATTATCAGATGGCCTATGCCATTGATATTCTGAAAGGCCTGGCGGCCATGGACGTTCGCGCCGACGCCGTGCCGGAAAGCGCCAAACCTGCCGTGACCGGCGAGGATTCGGGGATCGAGGGCGCACCGGCGCCCGATGAACCCGAGGGCGTGCCCGCGACCGACGCGCCCGAGGTTCAGGACGATGGCGGCGCGCCGGGCGACGGCGCGGCTGAGGCCCCGGCCCAATGAGCGAGGCGGACGAACGGCTGGGACCGCGCGGGCTGCCTTACCGGCCCGGCGCGGGTGTGGTGCTTGTCAATGACGATGGGCTGATCTGGGCCGGGCTGCGCATCGACAGCACGGTCGAGGCCTGGCAGATGCCGCAGGGCGGCATCGACCCCGGCGAGGACCCACTGCAGGCCGCGATCCGCGAACTGGGCGAGGAAACCGGGCTGCCCTCTGACGCCGTTGAAGTCGTGGCCGAAACCGCCGGCTGGGCCTATTACGACCTGCCGGACGAGCTGGTCGGCAAGATCTGGAAGGGCAAATATGGCGGCCAGCGGCAGAAATGGGTGCTGATGCGCTTCACCGGTCGCGACGATCAGATCGACATCGCCACCGAACATCCCGAATTCGCCAAATGGGCCTGGATGCGCGCCGATGACCTGATCGCCGCCATCGTGCCCTTCAAGCGCGCGCTGTATCGGGAAGTCTTTGCAGAGTTCGGCGACCATCTGGCGTGAAACGGGGCGGCCGCCGGGACCGCCCCATATCGTTATTCGCAGGCTTTCGGGTCATAGGCATCGATGATGCGCACGGCTTCCTCGGCGGTGTCGACGAAGCGGAACAGATCCAGATCCTCGGGGCTGATGGTCCCGGCCTCGGCCAGGGCCTCCCAACCGATCACCTCGTCCCAGAATTCGCGCCCGAACAGCAGCAGGGGCACCCGCTTCATGCGGCCGGTCTGCATCAGCGTCAACGTCTCGAACAGCTCATCCAATGTGCCGAAACCGCCGGGAAAAACGGTGATGGCGCGGGCGCGCAGCAGAAAATGCATCTTGCGGATGGCGAAATAGTGGAAGTTGAAGGATAGGTCCGGCGTCACATATTCGTTCGGAGCCTGCTCATGCGGCAGCACGATCCCCAGCCCGATGGACTGGCCGCCCGCATCATGGGCGCCCTTGTTGCCCGCCTCCATCACGCCGGGGCCGCCCCCGGTGCAGATCACGAATTCGCGCCCATAGGTCTGCAGGCTGCGTTCGGTCATCAGCTTGGCGAATTCATAGGCCTCGTCATAATATCTGACCAGATCGGCCATGCCCGGCGTGCGGGCGCGGTCCTTGTGTTCGGGCGCCGGGATCCGCGCGCCGCCGAACATCACCACCGTCGATTCGATGCCGCGTTCGTCCAGGATCATCTGCGGCTTCAGCAGTTCCAGTTGCAGGCGGATGGCACGCATTTCCTCGCGCAGCAGAAAATCCATATCGGCAAAGGCCAGCTTGTAGGATGGCGCCCGCGTCTGCGGCGTGTCGGGCGTCTTCTCGGCCGATTCCGCATCTTCGCGGCTGCGCGGGAAAGGATGGGCGCGGGCTTCGTCTTCGGTCATATCGGCCTCTGGATGGGGAGGGGCGCATTGCGCCAGCTTCCTCCCCCGCTTATAGCCCAAAGCAAGCATTTTCCACCCTGACCGAGGAGAGCCCCATGTCCAATGCCGCGCTAGAGGCCGCCATCGAAGCCGCCTGGGACGCCCGCGACACCATCACCCCCGCCAGCACGGGCGCGGCCCGCGAGGCGATCGAGGAGACGCTCGACGCGCTCGACAAGGGCGCTCTGCGCGTGGCGGAAAAGCGCGGCAGCGACTGGCATGTGAACCAATGGGCAAAAAAGGCGGTGCTGCTGGGCTTCCGCCTGCGCGACATGGAGGAAATGTCGGGGGGACCGCAGGGGTCCGGCTGGTGGGACAAGGTCGATACCAAGTTCAAGGACTGGGGCGACGACCAGTGGCGTGCAGCCGGTTTCCGCGCCGTGCCGGGCGCGATCGTCCGTCGCTCGGCCTTCATCGCCAGGGGCGCCGTGCTGATGCCCTCCTTCGTCAATCTCGGCGCGCATGTGGGCGAGGGGACGATGGTCGATACCTGGGCCACCGTCGGATCCTGCGCGCAGATCGGCAAAAACGTCCACCTCTCGGGCGGCGTTGGCATCGGCGGTGTGCTGGAACCGCTGCAGGCCGGTCCCACCATCATCGAGGACAATTGCTTCATCGGCGCGCGCTCCGAGGTGGTCGAGGGCTGTATCGTGCGCGAAGGCTCGGTGCTGGGCATGGGGGTCTTCATCGGCCAGTCGACCAAGATCGTCGACCGCGAGACCGGTGAGGTCATGTATGGCGAAGTGCCCGCGGGATCGGTCGTCGTCGCCGGGTCGATGCCGTCCAAGAACGGGATCAACCTCTATTGCGCGGTGATCGTGAAGCGGGTGGATGCCAAGACCCGCGCGAAAACCTCGATCAACGAGCTGCTGCGCGACTGAGGGCAGGGGGCTGTCTGCCCCCGGTCCTTCGGACCTCCCCCGAGGATATTTGTGCAGAGTGAAACCGCGTTCATTCTGGTCCAAATATCCTCGGGGGTGAATGGCCGTCAGGCCAGAGGGGGCGCGAGCGCCCCCTTTCTGCGCTGAAGAATGGTCACCAGCGTGTCCCCGTAGCGGCGCTGATCCAGCATGTCGAAACCCTCGGGCAGCGCCGGCGGGGCGCTGTCTTCCCAGATGACGACAGCCTCATCAGCCAGCCAACCCCCTTTCAGCGCCGAATGAAGCGCGGCCTCGCCCATGGCCTTGCCATAGGGGGGGTCCATGAAGACCAGATCATAACCGGCGCCCCGATTGGGACCAAGCCGGGTGGCATCGCGACGCCACACATCCGTGGTGCCCATAGCGCGGGCCTTGTCGATATTGGCGCGCAGCAGCGCCCGCGCCACAGCCCCGTCATCCACGAAGGCGACGCGGGCCGCGCCGCGAGACAGGGCCTCCAGCCCGAGCGCGCCGGTGCCGGCAAACAGGTCCAGCACCCGCATCCCCGCCAGCCGGAGACCGAGGCTGTTGATCAGCAGGTTGAACATCGTCTCGCGCACGCGGTCGGTGGTGGGGCGCAGATGGGCGGCGGGATCGCCGGCGCCGATCTCGGCCAGTTTCAGCCCGCGCAGATGGCCGCCGATGATCCTCACAGCAGTTCCTTCAGTGGAACGGCAGGATCGGCCACGCGTGCGGGGTCGGCGGTCCTGCCGCCCTCGATCAGGCGCTTGCCCACCATATAGGCGCGGGCGTCGTTCAGCGCATCGACCGCGATCAGCCGGCCGTCACGATAATACCAGACCGAACTGGCCCGCGCGGTCTCGCCCGGACGGGTGAGGATCCGGTCATAGCCGGCGTTCAGCCCGGCGATCTGCAGTTTGGCGTCGTACTGATCGGACCAGAACCACGGTTTCGGTGCATAGTCCTTGCCCGCGCCCAGCATGTTCTCGGCGACGAGTTCGGCCATGTCGATGGCGTTGCCGACGCTTTCCAGCCGCAACCGCTGGCCTTGCCACAGGAACGAGGCGCAATCGCCGGCTGCCCAGATCGTCGGATCCGAGGTTCGCCCTTGGGCATCGCAGGCGATCCCGTTGTCGATGGTCAGCCCCGCTTCCGCCGCGAGGGCGGTTTCCGGCGCCACGCCGATCCCCAGCACCACCAGATCGGCGGGAAGGCGGCGGCCGTCGGCCAGCCGTACGGTGCGGACATGGCTGTCGCCCTCCAGCCCGTCGATGCCGGTGCCTTCGAGGATCGTCACCCCATGGGCCTGATGCAGGTCGCGGATCAGATCGGCGGTTTCGGGCGCCGCGACCCGGCCGAGGATGCGGGGCGCGGCCTCGACCACCGTCACCTCAAGCCCCAGCTTGCGGGCGACGGCTGCGGCCTCCAGCCCGATATAGCCGCCGCCGATCACCACCAGCCGCTTGCCCGGCGTCAGTGCGGGCTGGACCTGCTGGATATCGGCGATGCCGCGCACAGTGTGGACGCCGCGCAGCGCGCCTCCCAGCGCCGCCGGCAAGCGGCGCGGGCTTGCGCCAAGGGTCAGTGCCAGCTGATCGTAGGGGAGGAGTCCGGCCGAGGTCTCGACCCGCTTCGCCGCGCGGTCGATCCGGGTCGCTTGGGTGTCGGTCAGCAGGCGGATGTCCTGGTCTGTCCACCAGTCATCGGCGCGCAGCGTCAGCCGCTCAATCGGCATTTCACCCAGCAGATAGGCCTTTGACAGGGGCGGGCGTTGATAGGGAGGGGCGGCCTCCTCGCCGATGAGGGTGATGCCGCCGTCATGGCCCTGCGCGCGCAGTTTCGCCGCCATCGCGGCCGCCGCCTGCCCGGCGCCGAGTATCAGGATATTCATCGCGGGTCCCCTTTTGCCCCGTCATGGCGCGACCGGCGCCACGGTGCAACCCCTGCGATTTCGTTGCTTGACATTGCTGCAGGTGCAGGCCAGAACTCACGCCGATGGGGCCGTAGCTCAGTTGGTAGAGCGCGTCGTTCGCAATGACGAGGCCAGGGGTTCGATTCCCCTCGGCTCCACCAAATCATCCAATAAAGTTATGCTCTTACAGTGACTTAACTGTCATCTCGCCAATTTTATCCTCCACTTCTTCCCCCACTTCGATCTGAACGCCCTAGGACACTGGCGCACTTCGCTGGGCTGTGGGAAAGAATCCTGCCGTAGCAGCTGCGACGCTGTGACTGAACAGCTCCCCTCCCGTGCCCACTGCGACCAAGGCCGTGTACTACGTCAGCAAGACAGTGCTGAAGCACGGCGCGGGGTCCTGCCCGGTCGGCCGCGTGCCCGCCGGCGAAAACGAGGCCACCGTCATCGACCAGCTTCGCGCCGTATTCCGCCAGCCGGAGATCATTGCGGCGACCTGGAAGACGGCGCGTGCGGAGACCGGCGACATCACCGAATCCGACGCCCGCGCGGCGCTGCAGCAAGTCGATCCGCTGTGGGACGAACTCTTCCCCGCCGAGCAGGCGCGCATCGTGGCGCTGCTGGTCGAGCGCGTGGACATCGGCACGGATGGACTCAACGTCCGGCTGCGCGTGGACGGGCTGGCAGGATTGGCGCGCGAAATCACTACTGACATTGGAGCAGCCGCATGACCCGCGCCAAGCCGATCCCCGACACGGTCACCGTCCACGTCCCGTTCCGCCTCGTGAAGCGCGGCGGGAGGAGGGAGATGCTGCTGCCCGAGGGCGCGTCTGCCCAGCGCCGCCCCGATGATGCCCTCGTCAAGGCACTGGCCCGTGCCTTCCGCTGGAAGCGAATGCTGGATTCTGGCGAGTTCGCCACCATCGCTGAGCTGGCCGCGCGCGAGGGGATAGCGGCCCCGTACCTGACCCGGGTCTTACGCCTTGCCCAGCTTGCGCCCGATCTGGTCGAGTCGATCCTCGATGGACGGCAGCCGCGCGGCTTGACGCTCGAATCATTGCGCGAAGCCTTGCCCGAGGGTTGGGCCGAACAGAGGCGCGCGCTGATCGCGATCTGCAAATCCGTATATTTAGGCTGATTCAGGGGATTCCCGTTCGGATACGGTCCTGATAGGGTCCAAAAAAAGGGGCAGGTATGAGCGTAGTATTCACCGTTGGCTATGAAGGGACCGATATTGATCGGTTCGTCCGGACCCTGAAGGCGGCCGGCATCGAAAGACTGGCCGATGTTCGTGCCGTTGCTGTCTCGCGCAAGGCCGGGTTTTCCAAGACCAAGCTCGCTGCGCGGCTTGCGGAAGAAGGCATCGAGTATTCGCATTTCATCGCCCTCGGCGATCCCAAGCCTGGCCGGGAGGCTGCCCGGGCCGGGGATTTCGATCTGTTTCGTTCCATCTACGGCGCGCATATCGAAACCGGTGCCGCGCAGGAATCGCTGCGGGAACTGGTCGATTTCGTTCAGGATGCGCCGACATGCCTGCTCTGTTTCGAGCGCGATCCGGAAACCTGCCACAGGACCATCGTCGCGCAGGAAGTGATCGAAGAGACGGGCTTCGAGATTTGCAACCTGTTCGCCGACGACCCTGATCGCTATGTCCGAAACGCATCAAAGCTCCCGCGTTTCCATCCTGGTGAAGGCCTTACCGCAGCGTAGCGCCAACCATGGGGAAACGGTCTGCTGCGCCGGGGTGACCGCCCATGGCGAGTTCAAGAGGCTTTTTCCGATCCGCTTCCGGCATCTCGGAGCAGATGCGGCGTTCAAGCGCTGGGACTGGGTAAAGTTCACCTATCGGCGCCCGACCAGCGACAACCGCGCCGAAAGCTGCCACGTCTGGGAAAACTCGCTCCGCCGGGACGGCCATATGCCCGAGAAGGAACGCGCCTCATTTCTCAACCCGCTTGTCTCCGCTTCCGTGAAGGAGGCCGAAGCCGCGGGGAAATCCCTCGCGCTGATCCGCCCCCGGAACACCCGCTTCTTTTACAAGACCAAGAAGCCGGACGAGATTGAGGCGGAGCGGCGCACCTATGCAGAGGCCGCGCGCCAGGACTCCTTCTTCGACGAGAAGCTGAAGGCGCTCGAACCCAGCCCATACGAGTTTCGCTTCAAGTTTGAGGATGCCACGGGGCCACACGACTACGCGAATGGCGATTGGGAGGCCCATGCGATGTTCTTCAACGGCCGCCAACGGGAGGGAACCGACCAGGCGACGCTCGACTGGATGAGCAAGACGTTCAACGAAACATACCCCCGGAAGGGCATGCTGTTCTGTGTCGGCAACATGGCCAGTCGTCGCCAGACATGGCAGTTGCTTGGCGTGTTGCGGGTGGACGACACGGGACAGTCGGCGCTCTTCTGAAAACCGGCGGACGGAGCCATCGGTTCTGGCGCGGAACTGCCCGAGGATTGGAATGCGTTGGCCATTCGGCTTGCGCCAACCTCTCGCCCCGGTTTAGTCTGCGCGGGTAAACGGCGGTTCTGTCAGCTCATTTTGCAGGGCGTTCAGCAAGCCCGCTGCCTGACAGGACGAAAGCATTGAAAACAGCCGCGACCGAAAATCCTACCACCTTGCCAACCCAACCGTCGTCTTCGGCGAGGCGCGCGCATGCCTTGCGTGGCACTTGGCGCGCGGGACATCACGGGTGCGGTGCAGCGGCGGGTGAAGGGAGCTGGGGTCGGCCATGTCGCGTCTGACGGATCTGATCGCGCGCGCCAAGGCCAGGGACAGCGCGCTGGGGGACGAGCTCGAGCGGGAGTTCAAGGCGCTGGCGTCGCGCCGCGCCTTCGGGCTGAACTTCGAACGGCACCGACCCGAGAGCGTGGAGCTGCCCAGCCGTCCCGTGCGGCGGGGCGACAAGGTGCGCATTCTGTCTCCGCGGGGTAGCACCGAGCGTGGCGATCAGCGGCTGTGGCGCGTGGCGCGAATGGCTGGAAGGGGTGCGGCAAAGGTGGCGCATCTGGCGCTGATCGACACGGATGCCGCCGAGACGGCCGAGGTCACGGTTGCCGATCTGGTCGTGGTGGCGGAGTTCCGCGATTACATCTACCCTGGGTTGGTCAGCACCGGACGGGTGGAGCGCGGCGGTGACAAGCCGTTCCACACGGTGATCAACGGCGAGAACTTCCATGTGCTGGAGGCGCTGACTTACACCCATCGGGGCAAGATCGACGCCATCTATATCGACCCGCCCTATAATACCGGGGCGCGGGACTGGAAGTACAACAACGATTACGTCGAAGGGGATGACCTCTATCGCCACTCTAAATGGCTGGCGATGATGGAGCGGCGGCTTCTTGTTGCTCGGGAACTGCTGAATCCAAATGCGTCTACGCTGATCGTTACTATTGATGAAAAGGAGTACCTCAGGCTAGGCCTGCTTTTGGAGCAGACTTTTCCAGATGCTCGGCTTCAAATGGTATCAAGTGTCATTAATCCTAAAGGCGCTTCTCGAGGTGCCGCATTTGGCAGGACCGACGAGTATCTATTTTTTGTCTGGATCGGCAGTGCCGCTCCTGAAGCCATTCCACTGGGAGATGAATGGAAGATTGTCCAAGACAAAAGAGCTGGCAAGCTTCGGTGGGCTGAGGCGCTTCGTTCTGGTTCTGACCCCCTCCGCACAGATAGCCCCAATCAATTCTACCCGGTGTTCATCAAGAATAACGAAGGCAGCCCTGTATTTCATTCTGTTGGAGAGGCCTTCTTCGGAGAAAACTGGCAAGATATTGAGCCGCCCGAGGGCTGTGTAGCTGTTTGGCCGATTAGGTCAGACGGCACTGAAGGCAGATGGCAAAACAGCGCGAACGGCCTACGCAGCCTTATCGAAAAAGGCTATGCTAAACTCGGCCGATGGCGCGGTAGTTCTACCTCTATCACTTATTTGTTTCGAGGAGAGCAGAAGAAGGTTGAAGCTGGCTTGTTTCCTATCACGGGAAGGCGGCCAGACCACTCGATTATCGTCGATGATGCGGCTTATCAGCCGACGTTCGTTCCTGGCACTCAGTGGAGAATTGCTTCACACAATGCGGAGCAAGGAGGAACAAACTTACAGAAACTCCTGATGCCGGGGCGAAAGTTTCCTTTTCCTAAAAGCCTTTATGCCGTCGAAGATGTGCTACGTTTCTTTGTCGTAAGCAATCCTCACGCCATCATCCTCGACTTCTTCTCCGGATCAGGCACCACCGCCCATGCCGTTATGCGGCTCAACCGTCAGGACGGCGGGAGTCGACAGTGCATCTCGGTCACGAACAACGAGGTGGCCGCCGAAGAGCAAGCAGCATTGCGTAAGGCTGGCTTGCGTCCTGGTGATCCAGATTGGGAGAAGTGGGGCATTTGCGACTATATTACGAAACCCCGGATCGCTGCCGCCATCACAGGCAAGACGCCGGACGGAGAGGATATCAAGGGGGACTACAAGTTCACTGATGAATTCCCGATGGCTGAGGGATTCGAGGAAAACGCCGAGTTCTTCACCCTAACCTACGAAGCTCCTGTCGCCGTCAGCCACAACCTTGCATTCAAACGAATCAGCCCACTGTTGTGGATGCGCGCCGGATCGGAAGGCCGTCGCATCGACCATGTTCCGACCGCTGGATGGGACGTTGCAGATACCTACGGCCTGCTCGTGGACCTGGACCGCTCTGCGGCATTTTGTGATGCGGCCTCCGCGCAACCGACCCTGCGCATCGCCTACATCGTGACGGATGACGACCGCCGGTTTCAGGCGGTGGCGCGTGCGCTACCCGACAGCATCCAACCGGTACGACTTTATGAGTCCTACCTCTCCAATTTTCGCTTTTCGATGGGCCGATGAGACATGAAGTTCACGCTGAAGGATTATCAGGAAGAAGCCGTCGAGAACGTGCTGGTGAACATCAAGAAGGCATCGCGACGCTGGCGCGAAGACGGTGATAAACATGCGTTCTCGCTGACGGCCACCACGGGAGCCGGCAAGACCGTCATGGCAGCGGCGGTGTTCGAGGCGCTGTTTCACGGCGACGACAATTATGACATCGAACCCGATCCCGGCGCTGTGGTGATCTGGTTCAGCGACGACCCCTCTCTGAACGAACAGTCGCGGTTTCGACTGCTCGAAGCGTCGGACCGGCTGACGCTTTCGGACCTTGTGGTGGTGCAGAACACCTTTCAGCGCGAGGTGCTGGAGCCGGGGAAGATCTATTTCCTGAACACCCAGAAGCTCGGCAAATCGAGCCTGCTGGTGCGCGGGCACGATCCCGACGACGAGGGGATCGAGAAGGACGGCCAGATCCGGCTGATGCCCGACAGCCGGTCCTTCACCATCTGGGACACGATCCAGAACACGATCGACGACCCGGCGCTGACGCTCTATCTGGTGCTGGACGAGGCGCATCGCGGGATGCGCGCGGCGACCGGCGCGGGCGAGAAGACCACCATCGTCAAGCGGCTGATCAACGGCTCGGGGCCGGTACCCGGCATCCCCGTCGTCTGGGGCATCTCGGCCACGGTCGAGCGTTTCAACGCCGCGGTGTCCGACATGCAGGGCCGCGCGACCCTGCCCAATGTGGTGGTGGATTCCGCCAAGGTTCAGGCGTCCGGCCTGCTGAAGGACACGATCATTCTCGATGTCCCCACGGATGCGGGCGCGTTCGATACCGTGCTCGTCCGTCGCGGCACAGACAAGCTGAAGGAGATTTCCTCCGCCTGGGAAGCCTATGGCCAGCAGCAGGACGATGCCGACACCGTTCTGCCGCTGATGGTGCTGCAGGTGCCGAACGCACCCGATCACAACGATATCGGCGCGGCGCTCGACACCATCTATGCGCAATGGCCGGACCTGCCCGAAGATGCGGTGGCGCATGTGTTCGGGGAGCATACCGCCCAGACCTTCGGGGCCCATACCGTGCCCTACATCTCGCCGGAACGTGTGCAGGAATCGACCTGGATCAGGGTACTGATCGCAAAGGATGCGATCAGCACCGGCTGGGACTGCCCGCGCGCCGAGGTCATGGTCTCGTTCCGGCCCGCACGGGACAGGACGCATATCACCCAGCTTCTGGGCCGGATGGTGCGCACGCCACTGGCGCGGCGGATTCCCGGCAACGATCGGCTGAACTCGGTCGACTGTCTGCTGCCCTTCTTCGACGAAGCCTCGGTGACGGATATCGCCAAGGCGCTGATGTCGGGCGGGGACGGAGGCGAGGATCTGCCCGGCCGTCGCGTGCTGATTAACCCGGTGGAGTTGAAGCCGAACCCGTCCATCCCGGAGGACGTGTGGGACAAGCTGCTCTCACTCCCCTCTCAGACCTTGCCGAAGCGGCATTCCCGGCCTGTGAAGCGACTGACGTCGCTGGCGCATGAACTTGCCATGGATGGCCTGCTGGCGGATGCAGGCAAGGCAGCCCACGCCGAGATGCACAAGGTGCTCGACGGCCTCCGGGCGCGGTTCAAGGCGGAAATCGAAACTGCCCGAAAGTCGGTCCTGACCGTCGAAGGCAAGAGCCTGAAGGCCGACCTGAAGGGCGGGGGCATGTCATTCGACGACTTCCTCGAGGAAGCGGACTACGCCGTGATCGAGGATGCGTATCGCCGCGCCGGGCGTGGGATCAGCCCCGATCTTGCGACGTCCTACAGCGATTATCTCGCGCGGAACGAAGGCGATCCGGACGACCTGGAAGGCGCCCTGATCGACGCCCATGTCATGATCGCAGCGTTGGGTTTGGTTCCCGAGGTGAAAGAGACGCTTGAGGCCGAGGCCGAGAAGCTGGCGGCGCAATGGCTCAGCCGGTTCCGGGTCGAGATCAAGAGCCTCTCCGACGAGCGACAGGACGTCTATCGCCAGATCCGCGAGATGAGCTCCGAGCCGATGCCGGTCGATCTGGCACGGCCGACATCCTGGATGCAGCCGACGACGCTCCGCGAAGCGAATGGAACCGAGACGCCGCTGCCGCACTATACCCAGCACCTGCTGTCCGACGACGACGGCAACTTCCCCGAGGACTTCAACTCCTGGGAAGGCGAGGTGGTGAAAGCCGAGCTGGCGCGGGCAGGCACGGTCGGCTGGTATCGCAATCCGTCGCGCGCCAGTCAGGACTCGCTTGGCGTCATCTACGAGGAAGGCGGCAGCCCGAAGATCGTCCGGCCCGACTTCGTGTTCTTTGCGCGGCTGCCCGACGGGTCGGTCGCCGCCGACATCATCGACCCGCACGGCATCCAGTTCGGCGATGCGATTCCGAAGCTCAAGGGGCTGGCCGACTATGCGGAAGCCTTTGGAAGCCAGTATCGACGGATCGAGGCTGTAGCCAAGATCGGCGACAAGTTCCGCGCTTTGGACCTGACCGAGGCTTCGACGCGCGCCGCGGTCGCGGCAGCGACATCGATCAGGGCACTATATGAAGGTGAGGCCGGAACGGACTATCTGGGCTGATCCGGTTTCGATTTCAGTCGCGGGCGCAAGGGATTTGCCCCTGCCAACGGTTTCCAGCCGCATGGTCTGATTTTCCCTTGGTTTACAGGTAGATACGGAAACTAACCGGAATGGCGCGGTTAACAGGTCCGGAGAATATCGGCCCGGAGAGAACACTTCCGGGCCTCCTGGTGCCGGTGCCGGTTAAAAGCCCGCGTCGCATAACCCTCGAAAACAACGGATAAATCCGGCCGCAGCCGGATCGGGAGAACGCTTTCGCGAGGGCAAGTGGCGGACGGGACGGGATTCGAACCGTGGGGCAACAGGCTTGCTCACAGCCGCTCGACCCGCTGCCGCAGCTTCGACGGCGGCAACGTCAGCGCCGCCACTTCCGCAGCCTCCGCCGACACGACGCCAAACTGCCACAGGTCGACGCCGACATTGACCATGCCCTCCGCCCCGCGCCAGCGCGTGTGCACGTGGCCGAAGAGGTGCAGGGCACCGGCGCGGGCGCCGTTCCATGACAGCAGCGGATAATGGCACAGCACGAAACGACGCGCGCCGATGTCGAGCTCGAACAGTTCGTGCACTGACGCCCAGGGCAGGTCGGCAGTCCAGTCGCCGTCGTGGTTGCCGCGGATGAGGTGCTTGCGGCCGGGGATGGCGTCGAACATGCGTTTGGCGTTAGCGCGCTCGGCGTCGCTGTCGCACGCGGCGAAGTCGCCCAGATGCCAGTAGTCGTCGTCAGCGCCGATGCGGGCCGTATTGGCCAGCATGTCCGCGTCCATGTCGGCGGCGCTGAGGAACGGCCGTCCGAAAAACTGCCGGATGTTGTCGTCGCCGAAATGCGTGTCGGCCGTGAAGTAATGCGCCATAGTTTCCTCTGTCTGATGGTTTCGTCTTAGCCGTCTTGCGCCGCAGCCCTTGACTCGTGACAAAAGTGACAAACTGTCATGAGTCAGGGTTTCGGTCGGGACAGGTGCCCGTCAGTCGTTTCACGATGATGATGTCGCGCGGCCCCAGCCGGTGCCGCCGTTTCGAGTGTTTGGTGCCGATCGACCGCCGCGCGATCCAGCGCAGCCCGTCGCTGTCGTTGAGCATATAGCGCGACGGCGTGCGGCCAACGATGACGCTGACATGCTCATGCGTGTGGCCGAGCCCGGCGATGACGACGTGGCCGTCGTCCAGCGCAGCGTCGATGATCGCCAGCAGGGCCTTCCGTCGCCATGCTCCGGGCCGAGGCCGGCTCACGTCCACAGTCCTGCCCAGCCATTTCTGCAGGCTCTCGGCCATGTGCCGAGCCAGCGCGAACACCAACTCGTCCTCCATGCCGCCGATAGCGACGGCACGCAGCTGCTTGCGGCCCTCCAGCCAGGCGATGCCCGCACCGAACAGCAGACGAGCTTCAGGGCGGCTCAGAGGGGCCGTATGGGCCAATACGGCGGCGAAGGCGTTGATGACGGCATAGAGGCCGCAGAGCCCATCCAGGTCGCCCTGGCGGTAGGGCGCAGCGCGCTGCGCTCCCCGTTCGCGCTTCGATGCCACGTTCGTCAGTACTCGCTCGACAGCATGATGGTCAGCACGCGCGTGGTGACAGCTTCATCGGCCGGGTCGGGCGAGCCATAGCAGAGCGACCGGTCGTAATAGTCGATCTTCCACAGGATGGTCTGTCCGGCGATCTTCAGGCGCCCGAAGTCGTGCTCGCCATACGGATCGTTGTCTGGCGTGAAATCGTCGAACGCCATGATCTCATGGAGCATCAGCTGTACCGTGGCTTCGCCCAGACCTTGGACGCCGGGGGTCAAAAAGATCTGTCCCCCGACCAGCTCGCCGCGCAGCCGATCGTTGAGGGCACGGACCTTCGGGATACGGGGATCGGGCTGGCATTCGGCATGCCAGGTGTCATCGCTGTGAGTCATCACAACGTCTCCTTCGATTTGGGAGGGGGATAGGGGAAAAAGGGGAAAGAGGGCCGACGCGGCCTACAAGAGGCCGACCAGCTTGCGCTGAATGTCGCGGTCACCTTTGCAGGGTGTCGGGTCATGAGGTCCTCAATGTGGGGGATGGCGACGCTTCAGCGCATCACAACATAATAATATAACGAAATCAAATGCTTGTCAAATTTACCGCATCGTCTGGAATCCAGACCTTGCTTTTCCCACATAGGAATAGATGCGGCGAAGGGCCACAATGGGCGGAAAGCGGACGGTCGCGACAATAGGTTCGAAGGGCTGGTTCGTGGCGTCGACCGCGTTTCCACTACTGGTGAAGCTTTCGATAAAACCTGCAAATACGACTAAGAGCGCGTCTAACCCGAAAAGGCCACCGATTTACGGCAATTTGCGACCGCTTGGTCGGTGGGATCTCCTGTGGCTTGGCTTCCGGTCTACTGCGCCAGATCACTTATCTCCCGCTCGATCAAACGGAAGCGGTCCTTCAGTTCCTCCCCCGCATAAAAGTCGAGCAGATCCTGCTTAGACAGCGTTCCGTCCGATAGGAATTTCGCCAGATAGCGCTGACTGAATTCCATCAGCATCATGCTCTTCTCGATCTGGGCGAGGATCTTCTTGCTATTTTCGATGTTGGCATGGACCAATGCCTTGATCGATGCGATGTCCACCAGATCCTTGATGATCCGGTTGACGATCACGTTCAACACATCGGAATCGAGTGAAACTTCCTTGGTGTTCAGCGCGAGGTCCCGAGCCAGCGTGTAGGCGATCGCAAGGTTCTTGTAGTCGCCCTTTTGCGAGTCGATGATGGCCACGAATCCAACCGCGGGAAGAAACCGCACGTCCTGGATCGCGTTCAGGATGGAGTTGTCTACCAGAGAAAGATCAAACACGATAATGCCGGCGCTGCCATCCCGATTGGCCTGAGCCTCGAGGAGCTGGCTCCATGCGGTGTCGGATTTTCTCGTGAACACGTCCTTGGTCTGGATATCACCGAGCCGAATGCCCTTGTCGAACTTACATTCGATGGCGATGCGTTTGCCGCCAACGCCGTTCAAATGACAGACGATGTCACCGGTCTTGTTGCGATGCAGCTTTCCGGCGGTATCGCCGGTCAGCTCAACGCGATCTGGCAGTCGTTGCTTTTCGAGGAACTCCACCAAGAATTCGGCGATGTCCTCCTCGGCGAGAACGCCTTTTACCGATGAGCGATAGAAGAGCTCCTTCTTCATGTCGAAGATCATCTTGAGGCTCTCGAGCTCGGTACCGAGTTCGTTGCTGGTTCGAGCCAGGAAGGTAGATAGCCGATCCTCCATCAGCGCGAGCACACCGATGTAGAGAGCCCGATGGAGCTGGTCGTCGCGGTCGGCGGTGCCAACCCGATTGAAGAATTCGAAGAGTATCTTGTTCTCGACCTCGAAGGACGAGATTTGAACCCTTCCTGCCTTCTGATCCAAGCTGACTATGCCCATGCTCAAACTTTGCTGTAGCGGTAGTGGCCCTTGATGCGCTTTGCTAGGAAGCCGCCCATGGTGTCGGACGCCTTGAATTCCTCGATCACTCGCGCATCGACGTCAAAGTACTCGTAGATTCCACCATTCTTGAAGGTGACCTCAAGCAGCATCTGGTCGGGATCGTAACGGATCGCCTGTATGTTGGACGAGTCGAATTGAGGAAACTCTTCCCAAGCCATGTCTATTCTCCTTGTTTGGGTCTTTTGGCAAGAACGGGATTCTGGGAGAGCCAGGTCTCCACAAAGGGCGAGTAATCTGGATTTTCCGGCCGAGCGATGTTCCAGCCTCCAGGTGTGAGGGATTCCTCGGGCGCGAGTTCGTCGCACACGATAGGGTCCTGACTGTCCGGCCTGCGGTCCTTCGGCGGCGCCTGGATCATCGTCCTCATGGGCAGCCCCACAGCTTCCCCCAACACGATGGCTTCTCCCGTCCGAAGAATTGGGAGCATGTTGGTCAATCCGTCCAGATTATCAGACAGTGCGCCAGTCACATGAGAACGGTCGGAGGCATTGCTCAATCGCATTGCGAAGAACGTTCCACATTGAGACAGGATGGTAGGGTTGATCTCTGATGGGCGCTGGCTAACGATCATCGCGCCAATGCCATATTTCCGGCCTTCCTTCACGATCCGCTGGGTCACGATGGAGGCGGCACTATCGAAGTTGTCGTTGAGGTAGGTGTGGGCCTCCTCCATCACGACCAGCAGGGGCCTCTCCCTACCGCCCTCCGATTGGTTGCGCGCCCAAAAGAGACCATCGTACAGGACGCGCAGCACGACGCCGATGATGTCGTTCGTCATGGTAGACGGTACGCCCGAGAGGTCGAGGATCGTGACTGGCTTATCGCTGCCAAGCCAGCTCAGCATCAACGCCGCCAGATCCTGTGCGACTGCGCCGTCCTGATTTGGGTGCCAATCTCCTGCGCGCAGCAGGAAGTCATAGCGTGAGACCCTGAGCTTGGAGCCGAGAGATTCAAGTTGGCTCCTGAGGTTCAGGCCGTCAGGGATGTACTGGATCTTCTCCGTATCTTTTGCGGCGTTCTTCACCTTCTTGAACCTCGGTGGAATGCCCGCGTCAGCGTCCCCTAAAAGTGGGTTGCCCGCTGCGTCGAGCTCATATGCCCAGTTCGCGCGATCCACATGGCTCCCTTGGTTCGAATAATAGGTGCCGAACTCTGTGCAATAAAGCTCGTGCCAGAGCTTGTTCAGTGAGAACGGCACCGGGCTGTCCGCCCCAACCGTGTCCGGGGTGACGCCCTGTACGGGATTGGCCGTCAGCGTCTGAGCCTTCGCCTCGATGACTTTTTCGAGGATCATGTTACGCGCTTTCCCGTCCGCCGGAAGGGGGCCGAAAGTGACGCGCAGCATCTCATCAAAGCTCAACGCCCAGAATGGGATGCAAAGTCTGCTCTCGGTGATGCGGTGAGGGTCAGGGTTGACCTTGTACACGGCCGCCCGATCCCCTAGGGCGCGTGAATACTCGCCATGCAAATCTAGCACGACGATGCGGGCGGAAGGAAAGCGAGCTCCATCTGAGAGTATGTTGAGCAAGCCTGCCACGGTGGTCGACTTGCCCGATCCAGTGGTTCCGACGATAGCCGAATGCCGCGTGATGAGCTTGTTGATGTCGACCAAAGCATCGATCGACTCGCTGCCAGCGACGTGGCCAACGCGCACGAAGTGGTTCTGAGCACCTGAACGTCCATAGATGGCCTGCAGGTCCATCTCAGAGACCAAGTGCACCTCATCGTCGATGGTCGGGTACTGCGAAATGCCGCGCTGGAAACGCCCTGTACGATATCCTTCGCCGATGAGCTGCACCGTCATCCAGCGCTGTCCATTGGGCATTGCCTTGACCTGATTTTCCGGGACTGCGCTGGCACCGACTTGCGAAACGATCCCGAACAGGTCGACGTAGCCGACAGGAATCTTTACGAAGCTGCCTATCTGGCCAATTCGATAACCTTGGCCGTCGACGAAGCTCAGCCCTGAGAACCGGTCCGCACGCAAAGTGACGCTAACGGACGTGCCGCTCACGTCCTGAACGGCCCCGATGACCGTGGCGTCGCCAGGTCCGCTACGCGTCATCGGTCTGCTCCTGAGTGCCCGCAAGGCTGCGCAACAGACTACCGACGACGGCAAAATCGCCAAGTTTGACTGACGCGGTGGTGTTGTCGGTGACGAAAACGTTCTGCGGCAGCACCATGCCCTCAATTGGCTCAGGTCGCCAGACGCCGGAGATACGACCCACGATCGCGCTGTCGAAACCGATCATGCTCAGGTTCGGGGTGGCAAAGGCGCATTCGCGGGCCTTCGCATATTTGTCGTCGCCGAGTTCGCCGTGCATGAACGCGAAGACATGGGCCGTCGCATTCGTCTCGAGGCTCCTCATGATGACGTCGTTGATGTGGTCGTCGGCGAATGAGTACCCGCAGATGAAGAGCACCGCAGAAGGCTTGAGGAGGAAAGACTTCAGGCGATCGAGCATCGCCAGGTAGGGCATCTTGCGGCTCTGATCGTACTTGAGGTGCGATGGATAGATCAGGTAGGAGCCCCCGAGTTTGTCGGTAGTTCTGACCACAGAGCCTTTGTCGAGCCGCCAGTTCAATGACCCATGGACCTTCCAGAGGCGTGTCCACCGGGCGGGGAGCAGTCCCTCGTCCTCTACGGCGCCAAGATCGAAGAAGGCACGCCGGGACCCTATGAAGCCGTCGAAGTACGGCGCAGAGCTCTCCTCCATCGCCTGTTCAAGCAACAGGTCGTAGTTCGTGGTGAACAGGTGGACGGGTTGGGCGCGATTCACTGATCGGGTCCAGACGGCAAGGTCGTGATACGCCGTGTTCCTTGTCGGGAGCTCGCGGTTGACCTGATCGGAAATCACGCTGCATATTTTCTCGTCCAGTGTGATCAGCTCATCGGCAGACAAATCCCTGACCTTTCCCCTACCTGCGACACCGTGCAACTGGCGTATTCTGCTCAAAAGCAGCTCGATGTTCTCATTGTCCTGACCGTCGTCTTTTACCGCGTTAGTCAGAAGGAGCCACGAGTCGGCGAGCACGGGATCTTTGGTCATTTGCTCTGCGATGATTGTCGTGAGCCCGCTGACGTCTGGGATCAGTGCGTTATTAACCGCCTTTCCGTCTACTTGCGTCTCAACCCGTACTGAGAGCGGACACCCTGCACCGATGAAGAAGCCGACCGGTTTGCGGTTCTGCGATAAAGCTTGTTGGATGAAGCTTATCTGTCTTGCGGGATCATGTGTTTGCATGGCGGGTCAGCGTTAGCTCAATTGATTGTGTTGAAACCAGTACGAGCCAAGCACGGTGAATTCGTCAGCGCAATGAAAAAGAAGGCAAAACGTCGATCGTTTGGTGCTCGGCGGCACAACGAGGTGACGCATGCTAAGGTTTGCGAAACGGCAGTTAGCACAGAAGCGGACGTTGTGCACGAGCTGCTCGAGTGTCCGCTATGGGCCGGAAGCTGCCTTCCGCTCTCATCTCAGGTAGCCGTCCCAAGTGTCGCCGGCAGCACGAGCTAGACGGCCTCTGCAACGAGCCTTAGCGCCCCGTCAGGCAGTGGGCGCTGCAGCTTCGCAGCGATCTCCCAAGGCGCCGACAGCCAGCGCTCCCACTCGTCGGGCCGGGTCAGGATCACGGGCATGGCCTTTGGGTGGATCCTGCCGACCTCCTCGTTCGGCGTGGTGGTCAAGAAGGCAAACAGGTCGTCGGTCGTTTTCCCGTCCTTGACCTTCCGCACCGACGACCACGCCCGGACCTCGATGCCGGCAAAGAACATCGGCGCGTCGCCAGTAGTCGCGAACCACTGATTGCCGCGCCCAGCCCCCAGGGGCTCGGCAAATGACGTCAGCGGCACAAGGCAGCGGTGCGCCGGGCCTAGCCACCGTCGCCAATGTGGGGAGGCCGTGTTGCGGACATTGGTTACGCCTGGGTCGCGGGCGGTCTTCAGCACAGACGGTGGGGAAGGCATCCCCCACAGGGCGCGGACCAGCTCAAATCCCCCACCCTCGGCATGCCGGATAATGGGCGCGAGTCTGCCGGGATAGACCTCGCCGGGCTCCAGGTTGCCTGCGCGGTTCGCAAATGGCAGCGGCGCGAAGAGCTGGCGCATCGCATCGACGGCGCGGGTCTGATTATAGAGATTACACACGGGTTCATCCTCGACGGGCGGCCGGCCGAACGGCAAGCACGGGGAATAGTAGCCGGGAAGCCGGGTGCCGTCTGCCAGCTCCAACTGGGGAAAGGCCGCGTGCCAGGCATCGGCGTCCGTCGGGGTGCGGAAATAGAGGGACACACAGTCGCCGCCGACCGCCCTGCCGCCGCCGTGCACGGCATAGTTCCCTCGGCCGATCTGATCGTCCAGCCAGTCATGCAGCGCGGAGGTGGTCCGCCCGAGCCCGTGCGGCCCGACATGAAAACGCACGCGCACCGGAAAGGCGGCATCGTCGGTCTTTGCCTGGGGTGTCGTGCGTCTGGCCATGGGCTAGAACAATACGGGAACATCGACGATTAGCAACCGGCGACTTTCTGCTCCGCCGACCGACCCTGCGGCGAAAGCATTGGACGCAAGGCCGGCGACTGGAGCCATGCCCGTTCGCACGGGCGTAGCGGCGCCCACAAGGCACCGGAAGGCGGAGCAGAAGGGGGGGTGGGGCGGAGGCAGAATGCCGCTGTACGGCCTTCTCCGTGGCCCTGGCGATCGTCGCGGTGAGTTGCCTAACTGCCGCGGGGAGATGAGACCCCTGTCGCCCGGCTGGAAAAAAGCAAACGCCCGGACCATGACAATCCGGGCGCCCGCAAAGATGCGGTCAAGAGGTTGTGGCGGCTTCAATCGAGAGCCATTCGCATCGCGAACCTTCCCGACGACGATGCCGTCCGTCATGCGAGAGGGAAGTGAAGCCAAGCCGACTTCGAACGCTACACTTGCGCCCGCACCTGCCTGTGGGCAGGACCGGCCACGCTCAAAAGGTCTGCTTAAGCAGTCGTTCAGACGACGTGCTGGCCGGTGGCATGCAGTTTACCAGACAGATACCACCAACCAGCCCATCCTCCATGCTATTCACACCTCCAGACGCCATCAACTGGCAAATTGGCCAAAAAACATAACTTCAAGGATTCACAGAATCCAGCCGATCTCTCACACACGTTTTCGACGCGACATGAACTCCAAACGCATCTTGCCGATGTCGGCACTCCTCTTCCGCCGCAACCCCCTGAACATCAGCAGGCTACCGACCTTTAGATCGGACCACGCTAGCTGAAGCTCCAGGTCCTGCTGGGCAGTAAGGATCGGAGGGGGCTTGACCGATTGACGGAAGTCTGCCCTGCCCAGACTCGTGGCGGTGTAGGTAAGCCTCTGACAGAAAAACGACTTCGAGCAGTACCGCCCAGTTTTCTTCAACTTTCCTTTTTTTATAAACCGGACGTCGACGGCCTGATAGATGTCCTTGTCCTCGACGTTCGGGTACACTGCCCTCAGAGCCGCTGCGACCTCATCTCGAGAGGTAGTGGTCGTCTTCGCCACCAGATGAATGTGCACCTGCCAGTTGACCGGATCGCCGCGAAACGACAGGTAGGCCACGTCTACGCCACCCGCGTAGACGACATCGTCTGGAAGCACCCGCCCGATCTTTTGCAGGTGGCGTTTGACGAACGCGTTGAAGTCGAAGTCGCCAAGCCTGCCCAGCGGGCACCATCCGTCTTCAGGTATGATGGTGATAAGCAGGGCTTCACCATCGTCCTTCAAAGCCCGACGCAGGGCGCGCGCGAACGCGCCCTGGTAGGTTTCTCGGCAAAGACGGCAGGACTGCAGCCCGCAGGGCCATTGTCCGTCGCGGCAGTGCTTCAAGTCGCGGCGGAGCGGGACGGCTGCCTTGATGCCCTTGAGAGACTTCAGCAGGCGGTCTGCGTGCTCCTCCGGCGTCATGTAACCCTTATCGTCCGGCATCATCCGCCTCCGCGCTTGCGATGTAGGCGAGGATGTCACTTTCTCGCCATGCAGAGATGCGGGCGGAGAGCTTACAGGCCTTGGGGATCTTTCCGGCAGCGACGAGCGCGTAAAACGTGCTGCGCGAGACCGGCAGTATGCCGTAGGGCCCGATGATGTTTCTGAGTCGAAGCAGCGGGTCGTGTGTTTTTGGTTCAGTAGGAGTGTTGGTCATCGGTAAGCCTTTCATGCTTTGTTACCGAAGATCCTTTACATTCCTGCCCTCCCCGCCTTTTCCGCCTTTCAAATTACTAATGCGGATTCAATGAATCCAATAGTTAATTCAGTACTTTGCGGGGTTTCGTCGCATCCGACAACGGTCTGCCGCGTTTCTGTGCTGAACTTGCTGCTGTAGACCTTGTGCTTCAGCGGATTACCGGAATCCGCAACTATTGGATTCAAGGAATCCGACTAGCGCGTCTTGTAGCATCTCGCCCCGTCGATAGGCGGTCGACGTGGGCGCTGAAGCGTAGCGCGCTCGGAACGTTTGCCATTGGCGAGCCTGATCCAGCGTCAAGGCTCGCCTGGCGATCAGCGGCGGGTGGATTTAGCCAACGCCTTTTCGCGGCTCGGCGAGGGTCGTGGCGCCGGCGGCTTCCGTCGGCTCTGGCGCAATCCCTGAACGAAGCGGGCAGCGGCATCGCTGTCGTCGAATGGGCCGCCCGTCAGCTCAAACCTGTCACCATCGAATATGGGCAGTATCTTGTCGCGAATGAAAACTGCGGATGAGAGCCACGCTTGAGTAGCGGACTGGCCATCAAAGTCTAACTTCCAGTCGGGATCCATAAATTTCTCAAGCAATGTGCCGGAAATCGGCCGGTCGCTTTCAACCGGTTTATTGCCCAGGTGAGTTAAGAAAGCAGCGTATGTCAAAACCGCGCGCGGAACGTCCAAATATTTTTTTCGTCGCAGCGAATCGTATTTAAGCAATACACCCTTTGTTCCATCCTCATCCTTCTTCGAAGATCGCAACGTAAGGTTTGGCTGTTCGCAATTCGGCTTGAGCCTATTAAAATAGGAATTGATCGTCGACGGCTTGAGCGACTTTTTGCTGTCATCCGACAGGTAGACGCGGTGGGCTGATTCAAGTACCTCAATAAAGGTTTCGAGCGCATCGAGCTGTGAGCGTTTCACCCTGCTCCTATAGGTACTCGATGAACTGGAGCCGAGCACTGCCGCACCACCGAGGCCGTAATAGGCCTCGCGCAAAAAGTCGTCGCCTAAGGTCTGTCGCGCTTCGACATCGGCCTTTGCCCATCCTTCTGGCGGTTTCCGCAGGACCGCTTTTTCGGCATCGGCCAGCCAATGGCGAACTCCGATGCGAATAGCCAATTTTCTCATCTTGTCATTGGCAGGCGCTATGACCCAGCCGCCAAATGCTCTGAGCAGGAGCTCGTGTTGGTGTGGGAATGCCTCGCTGCCGCCCTCGGTGAGAATGGCGGCGACAGTCGCGGGATCAAACACGCGCCATGCGATGTCGGCGAAGCTGGGCGCAGCGTGCGCTGGTTCTCGAGACGACTTTCTTTGGGCCGTTGCCCGTCGGCTCCGGGCTTTGGACTGTTTAGCCATCTCGACGCCCATGACTGAGATACTCCGCCCATGCGTCCATCATCTGCCGCCGCCGATCAAGCATATCGGACCGCGCGTAGGCCTGCTCGACAGCATCGCCGACGGCGTGCGCCAGCGCCGCCTCAGCCACTTCGCGCGGATAGTCAGTTTGCTCCTGAACCCATGTCCGGAAGGAGGTCCGGAAGCCGTGCACGTCAGCGTCGAAGCCAAGCTCTTTCACCAATTTCGAAAGTGTCATGTCCGACAGGGGCACGCCGTATCGGGTGCCGGGGAAGACGACTTTGGAGCCGTCGCCGAACGCACGGGCGTCGTTCAGGATGGTGAGGGCTGGCGCCGACAGCGGCACGCGATGGGCGCGCTTGGCCTTCATGCGCGCCGCCGGAATGACCCAAAGCCTGTTGTCCAGGTCTATCTCGTCCCATACGGCATCCCGGACCTCGCCAGATCGCGCTGCGGTCAGAACGAGGAATTCCAGCGCCAGCTTCGTCGACGTCATGGCGCGAGACTGCCGGATCGCCGCCACGCAGTCGGCGATGTCAGTGTAGGGCAGCGACTTCCGGTGGACTTGAGACTTGCCGACTTTCGGCAGCGCTTGTGTGATGCTGTCGGCAGGATTGTCCTGCCGCCACCCCTGCGCCACGGCCCATTTCAGCACAGTGCCAATACGCTGGCGCACGCGGCGCGCCGTCTCGGGCTTTTCGGTCCAGATCGGCGTCAAGACGCGCAGCACGTCGGCCGCCGCCACCTTCGAAGCTGGCAGCTTGCCGATGAACGGGAAGGCATAGCGTTCCAGGGACGAGATGAAGTCGCGGCGATGCTTGGCATTGCGCCACGTCGGCGCGTGCAATTCGTGTACATGTCGGCTGGCCTGCTCGAATGTCATGACGGCCTGCTGCTCGCGCCGAGCTGCGAGTGGGTCGCCACCCTCCCGGGCCATCTTGCGATTCGCCAGCGCCTTCTCGCGGGCCTCGGCCAGTGAGACGAGCGTAACGCTGCCCAGGCCGAGCTCGCGCCGCTTGCCGAGTATCACGATCCTCTGCACCCAGAATTTGGTGCCGTTCGGCTCGACGCGAAGGTAGAGGCCGTTGCCGTCGAAGTACTTGCCCGGCGTACTGGCGTTCTTCACCATCATGGCCGTGAGCGCCTTCTGCGGCCTACGCGCGTTTTGGGTAACCATACCTAGTCTGTCCACCATCTCTTCCCCCACCTTGACATGGATAGTGGCGGACGCAAGTGGAAATCTCTGGACGATGGACTTGCGATTAGTAACACAATTTCAGCAGTTTGCGAGACTTCGACGGACGACCTCGGACACTCGATCCGTGGACCTCGGCTCCACCAGATTTCCATTTTCCGTGGGCGCATAAGCGGGCTGATTGCGGGCTGCTGTCGTCCATGCGGCCGGATCGCTGACCTGACGCGGATCTGGCGAAAGAATATCCGTCTGATCTGCTGGCGCCCGGATTGCCGAATGCCGATCCGCGGGAAACAGCCCCTTGCTGCCGCATCGGGATGCCCACAGACAGGTGTTGAGCGGCGGCGCGGCCCCATGATCCGACATTCGCGCTTGGTCTGCCCGAGGTCGATCCGGCGCGCGGCGTGGCTTTGGCCTGCCGGCAAATTCCCGCCGATGCGAGGACCGCTCGGTTCGGAATCAACCCGGTCGGCGTTATAGCGCTGAAACAACTATTCAGGAGCGCAAGATGAAGCTCGGATCCTATATGACGGCGATGATCGTGCTGGCATCGGTCGCGGCGACGCCGGTGCTGGCCGATCCCGGCAATGGCAAGGGGAATGGCCGCGGCAACAAAGGCGGCGAACAGCGCCGGGGTGACGTCGACCGCCATCGCAACGTGATCGTTGTCGGCAATTGCCCGCCCGGACTGGCCAAGAAAGACCCGCCCTGCGTGCCCCCCGGTCAGGCGCGCAAGCATGATCGCGACTACGACCGCGTCTATCGCCGCGTGGGCGATGTGATCCGCGTGGGCGATTATACCATCATCCGCGATATCGATCGCTATGGCTGGGATGACCGCGACAACTGGGATTACTATCGCGACGGCGACCGGGCCTATCGTGTCGACCGGAACACGCAGAAAATTCTCGCGGTCATCAACCTGATCAACGCCTTCAACTGACCAGGCTCAACAGACCGACAAAACGGGCGCGGCGCGGCGGGACATTCCTGCCGCGCCGCCGTTCTTTTGGCGCATCGGGGCGTGCGCCATCTTGACGCAGGGCGCCCGTGGCGGAACAACAGCGCCCGAGAGGTTTCCCCATGTCCCATTCCGCTTCCCTTCCCGCCGACCGGCCGGAACGCACCACTTGGCTGATCCTTGTCGCCATCAGTCTGTGCCACATGCTGAACGACGTCATGCAGTCGCTGCTGGCTGCGATCTATCCGCTGCTCAAATCCGAGTTCTCGTTGCAGTTCTGGCAGATCGGCTTTCTGACTTTTGCCTTTCAGGGCACGGCCTCGCTGTTGCAGCCCGCCGTGGGCGCGATCACCGACCGCCGCCCGATGCCGATGTCGTTGCCGCTCGGCATGGCCTCGTCGCTGCTGGGGCTGGTGGCGCTGGCGACGGCGCCCGGCTATGCGATGCTGGTCACTGGGGCGATGCTGATCGGCATCGGCTCGGCCATTTTCCACCCCGAGGCGAGCCGGGTGGCGCGCATGGCCTCGGGCGGGCGTTACGGGACGGCGCAGTCCTTCTTTCAGGTCGGCGGCAATGCGGGCACGGCGCTGGGGCCACTGCTGGCAGCGTTCATTGTGGTGCCGCAGGGGCGCGGATCGATCCTTTGGTTCACGGCGCTGGCGGCGCTTGGCATCGTGATCCTGTCGCGGGTGGGGGCGTGGTATGCCGCCTATATGCGCGCGTCGGCGGGGCGGCGGAAGGCCATGCGCCCGCATGGCCTGTCGCGAGCGCGGGTGCGGCAGGCGATCGTCATTCTGGCGCTGCTGACCTTTTCCAAGAACATCTACACCGCCTCGATCACCAGCTATTACACCTTCTTCCTGATCGAGAAATTCGGCCTGACCCAGCAGCAGTCGCAGATCATGCTGTTCCTGTTTCTGGCCGCGATGGCCGTGGGGGTGATCCTTGGCGGTCCCCTTGGGGATCGCTTCCGGCCGCTGACGGTGATCTGGATCTCCATCCTGGGCGTACTGCCCTTCACGCTGGCGCTGCCCTATGCCGGGCTGGCGGCGACGGGGGTGCTGACGGTCATCATCGGGGTGATCCTCGCATCGGCCTTCCCGGCTATCGTGGTTTTCGCGCAGGAACTGGTGCCGGGCCGCGTCGGGCTGATCGCCGGGATATTCTTCGGCTTCGCCTTCGGCATGGGCGGGATCGCCGCCGCCGTTCTGGGTGTGATCGCCGACCATCAGGGGGTGGAATTTGTCTATCGGCTCTGCGCGTGGATGCCGCTGATGGGCGTGCTGACGATCTTCCTGCCGCGCGAGGCGGCGATGGTCGCGGTCCCCGAGGCCGAGGCCCGCGCCACCCTCACCACCGGCGACCAGCCCGAGATCTAGCCGCCGCCATAGCCGCTGGCGGCGGGCAGCCAGGTCGACAGGGCGGGCACGAATGTCAGCACCAGCAGCACCAGAAGCGCCGCCAGAAAGAACGGCGGCAACTGGCGGATCAGGGCGGCGGGTTTCTGGTTCGTCGCCGCAGCGATCACGAAGATCAGCCCACCCACCGGCGGCGTCAGCAGCCCGAAGGTCAGGTTCACGATCACCACCATGGCGAAATGGTTGGGCGCGATGCCAAGCGCGTAGGCGATGGGGGCGAGGATCGGGACCAGGATCATCACCCCCGGCAGCGGGTCCATGAACATCCCGAAGACCAGCAGCAGCAGGTTCACCGCCAGCAGGAAAGCGACGGGCGGCAGGTTCAGGGCGATGACATAATCGGCGAGCGCCTGCGGCACGCCCTCGATGATCAGCACCCAGGCGAAGGCGCGGGCCGAGGCGAGGATCAGCAGCACCGCCACCGACATCACCGCCGCGCGGCGCGCCGCGATCCACAGATCGCGCCAGCCCATGCTGCGATAGACCAGCGTGCTGACCAGCAGCGCATAGAAGACCGCCATGACCGATGCCTCGGTGGGCGTGGTGATGCCGCTGCGGATGCCGCCGACGATCAGCACGATCAGCAACAGCGAGGGGATGGCGTGGACGGTGTTGCGCAGCATGGTCGCGCGGTCGGGGCGCGGGTCGCGGCCGATATAGTTGCGCTTGCGGCTGATCCACCAGTTTACCCCGGCCATGGCGCAGGAAATCAGCAGGCCCGGAAGGATCCCGGCCATGAACAGTGACCCGACCGAGACGTTCTGATCCTGAAGCGCATAGATGATCATGGTGATCGAGGGCGGGATAATCGGCCCGACCACCGCGCTGGAAATCGTCAGCGCGCCGGCATAGGCGCGATCATAGCCGCCCTTTTCCATCATCCGCGTCATCATCGCGCCCGGCCCCGCCGCATCCGCGAGGGCCGAGCCGGAGATGCCCGCGAACAGCGTCTGGCTGATCACATTGGCATAGCCCAGACCGCCGCGCAGATGGCCGACGAACTGGGTGGCGAAGCGCAGAAGCGACATCGAAATCGCGCCGACCGACATGATCTCGGCGGCGAGGATGAAGAAGGGCACCGCCAGCAGGGGAAAACTGTCGAGGCCGGAAAACATCTCTTTCGGGATGACGATCAGCGGATAGGCTCCGGTCAGTCCCAGCGCGGTGAAGGCGGCGAGGCCAAGCGCGAAGGCGACCGGCACGCCGATGACCAGAAAGAGCAGGAAGGCCCCCAGCATCAGCGCGATCATGGTTGGGTCTCCGTCGGGTCGGTGTCGAAACCGGCGCGCAGATAGCGCGGGGCGATCAGCAGCAGATGGACGGTCAGCAGCGCAAAGCCCACCGGCATCGCCGCATAGACCCAGGACATCTTCAGCCGCAGCGCCGCCGACATCTGAAACCGGGCGCGCTGCATGTAATCCCAGCCCATTCCGATCATCACCAGAAAGAAGACCAGCAGCAGCGCCAGCACCGCCACCCGCAGGACCCAGGCCATGCGTGGCGGCAGCGCGGATTGCAGACTGCCGAGCGCCACATGCGCGCCTTCGCGCAGGGCCAGCCCGGCGCCCAGAAAGACCATCCAGATCATCGTGTAGCGCGCGACCTCGTCGGCCCAGGGCAGCGAATTGTTGGTCAGAAAGCGCAGGCTGACGTTCCAGCCGACCACCACCGCCATCACCGCCAGCAGGGCCACCACGACGGCCGCATTGGCGGTGACGAACCAGCGTTCGGCGCGCGAGGGCAAACCTGCCCCCGCCTTCATGCCCCGATCGCTCATTTGCTGGCGATGATGCTGTCCATCAGCTCCTTGCCGAACTGGGCCTCGTATTCGGCATAGACATCGGCCAGCTTGTCCTGAAACGCCTGTCTGTCCTCGGGCGTCAGGGTGTTGACCTGCATCCCCTGGGCTTTCAGCGTCTCGACGCCCTGCGCTTCGACATTGTCGACATAGTCGCGCATGGCGACCACCGCCGCATCGCCGGCCTTCTCGAAGGCGGCTTTCTGCGTGTCATCCAGACTGTCCCACAGCTTCTGCGAGACCATCACGATGGCGGGGGAATAGACGTGGCCGTCCAGCGAAAGGTATTTCTGAACCTCGCCCAGCTTGGCCGAGACAATCACCGAGAGCGGATTTTCCTGCCCATCGATGGCGCCCTGTTCCAGCGCCGGGATCACCTCGGGCCAGGCCATCGGGGTGGGGGCGGCGCCAAGCGCGGTGAAGGCTTTCAGGTGAACGGGGTTTTCCATGGTGCGGATCTTCAGCCCGGCCAGATCGGCCGGCGTGGCCACCGCGCCGCGATTGTTGGTGATGTGGCGGAAGCCCTGCTCGCCCCATGCCAGCGCATGGGTGCCCACGGCGTCGAATTTCGTCAGCATCTCCTGCCCGATGGGACCGTCCAGCACGCCACGCGCATGGCTCAGGTCGCGAAACAGGAAAGGCACGTCGAAGACGCCGACCTCGGGCACGAAATTCGACAGCGTTCCCGAGGAGGCGATGGTCGCATCGACGGTGCCGATCTGCAGCCCCTCGATTACCTCGCGCTCGCCGCCCAGACCCGAGGACGGGAAGTGCCTGACCGTGAAGGCATCCCCCAGTTCGGCCTTCAGCGTCTCGTCGAAGGCGCGGGCGCCGGCGCCGTAATGGCTGTCCTCGGCCAGGGCATAGCCCAGCTTCAGATCCGCCGCCGCCGCCATCGCGGCGGTCGAGGCCAGCAGCACCGCTGCCAGCGCGAAATGTCTGGTCATTGTTGTTTCCTCCCGTTTTGCAGCCACAGATTGGGCGGCGCGAGAGGATGCGTCAATGGCGCTGAAGGTTAAAGCATGTCTTTCCGGGCGGTTGCGACCAGCTGCTTCAGATCGGCGAGGGTCAGCTTGCCGAAAGACGCCTCGTGGCCGGCGATGAAAGTGGGCGTTCCGGTCAGCATCATGGTGTCGGCGAGATCCATGGTTTCATAAATCTGATCGAGGATTGCGCGCTTTTCCATATCCACCCGCAGCCGGTCGACATCGAGACCCACCTGCCGGGCGGCGCGCAGCACGGTCGCCTCCTCGGCGCGGCCCTTCATGTTCATCAGCGCCTCGTGGAAGGGCCAGTATTTGCCCTGCTGAAGCGAGGCCAGCGACGCCTTGGCCGCGAACATCGAGCCGTCGCCGAAGACCGGCCATTCGCGAAAGACCACGCGCAGCTTGGGATCGCTGGCGATCAGGCGCTGCACATCGGCCATATTGGTGCGGCAATAAGGGCAGTTATAGTCGAAGAATTCGGTCAGGGTGACATCGCCATCGGGATTGCCCAGCACAGGCGTGGCCGGATTGCGTTCCAGCGCCTTACGCAGCTCGGCGGGCATCGGGTTGGGATGCTCGGTCTTGGCCAACAGCGGCAGCGGCGCCAGCGCCATTCCGGCCACAGCGCCAGCCGTCCCGATCATCATTCTGCGCGTCGGTCCGTGCCGCTCTGTCATCATGCTCTCCTGTCGATTGGGCGCCAGCGTGGCTGCGCCGCGACCCGAGGGCAAGTGCGACCGGCAAACAATGACGTGAACGGCGGCTGCGGCCGCGATTGTCGGAGTGTCATGAAACTGTTACCAGCGCTCGCACATCTGACCGAGGGCGCCATGGCCGAATCTGACCCGAAATCCTGGAAGACACTGAACAAGGACCTCGAGCGAATCTCGACCCTTGAGCAGGCCGTGGCCTATGTCTCGCGTCCGCTGGTCGCACCGGGGATCGGCATTGCCTTCATGGTGCTGGTCGGGCTGGTGGTGGCCTCGTTCACCGGCATCAGCGCGGCCACCGCCATCGTGATCGCGGCGGCGGTCGTCGGGGCCTATATGGCGCTGAATATCGGTGCCAATGACGTGGCCAACAATATGGGGCCGGCGGTCGGCGCGCGCGCCATGACCATCGGGACAGCCCTTGTCGTTGCCGCGATCTGCGAAACCGCGGGCGCGCTGCTGGCGGGCGGGGACGTGGTCAGCACGGTGTCGCGCGGCATCGTCTCGCCCGAGGCGGTGGCCGACCCCGAGACCTTCATCTGGGCGATGTTTTCCGCGCTTCTCGCCGGGGCGCTGTGGATCAACCTCGCGACCTGGCTTGGCGCGCCGGTCTCGACCACGCATTCCATCGTCGGGGGCGTGATGGGGGCGGGGATCGTCGCGGCCGGATTTTCGGCGGTGAACTGGTCCACCATGGGTGCGATCGTCGCCAGCTGGGTGATCTCGCCCCTGATGGGCGGGGTGACGGCGGCGCTGTTTCTGGCCTTCATCAAGACCCGCATCATCTATACGCCCGATATGATGGCCTCGGCACGGAAATGGGTGCCGGTGCTGATCGGGATCATGGCGGGCACCTTCGTGGCCTATCTGGCGCTGAAGGGCTTCAGCAAGCTGATCAGGATCGAACTGGGCACGGCGGTCCTGCTGGGCCTCGCGACCGGCATCGTCACGACCTTCGCGATGCGTCCGGTGATCGCGCGCCAAAGCGCCGGGCTGGAAAACCGCAAGAAGGCCCTGAAAGAGCTGTTCGCCATTCCGCTGGTGCTGTCGGCGGCGCTGCTGTCCTTCGCGCATGGCGCCAATGACGTGGCCAATGCCGTGGGGCCACTGGCCGCCATCGTTCATGCGGTGCAGGACGGCGGTGCTTCGGACAGCGTGGGGATTCCGCTGTGGGTGATGCTGATCGGCGGCGTGGGCCTGTCGGTCGGGCTGTTGCTGTTCGGGCCGAAACTCATCAATATCGTCGGCAACGAGATCACCCGCCTGAACGCCATGCGCGCCTATTGCGTGGCGCTGTCGGCGGCGGTGACCGTCATCATCGCCTCCTGGCTGGGTTTGCCGGTCAGTTCGACCCATATCGCCATCGGCGGCATTTTCGGCGTGGGCTTCTTCCGCGAATGGTATCACGAGCGGATGCTGGGCGAATTGCGCGTGGACACCGATTCCACCCCCGAACAGCGGCGCCGGCGCAAGGTCGTGCGGCGGTCGCATTTCACCACCATCCTTGCCGCATGGGTCGTCACGGTGCCTGCGGCGGCGCTGCTGTCGGCGGGGCTGTTCTGGATGTTCACCTCGATCTGGGGCTGATACTTGGCCTTTCCCGACCTGTATCTGATGCGCCACGGCCAGACCGAATGGAACGCGGCCGGGCGGATGCAGGGCCATATGGACAGCCCGCTGACCGCACTTGGCCGGCAGCAGGCGGCACGCCAGGCCGCGATCATGGCCGGCATTCTGGACCGGACCCCGGGCCTTTCGCTTGTCGCCAGCCCGCTCGGCCGGGCTGTCGAAACCGCCGGAATCGTCTTTGGCCCGCGCCCCTTCACGCAGGACGCCCGCTTCCGCGAGATCTCGGTGGGCGCGTTCGAGGGCCGCACCCGCACTGATCTGGAGGCTGCCTATCCGGCGCTGTTCGGCCTCAGCTGGCTGGGATGGTATGACCACGCGCCGGGGGGCGAGCGGCTGCCCGATCTGCGCGCCCGCGTGACCGAGGCGCTGCTGGCCTTGCAAGGCCCCGCCGCCATTGTCTGCCACGGCATCACCCTGCGCATGATCCGCCTCATCGTGCTGGGCTGGCCGGATACCCGGCTGGAGGAGATGGAAGTCCGTCAGGGCGCCGTCCACCTGATGCGGGACGGCCAGCACCAGATGCTGATCTAGTCTTCGCGCCGCCCGTGGCTGTCACGGTCGCGGGGATAGGACCGGACGGGGAAGGGCGGCAACCAACCCTCTCGCCGGATGGTCCATAACTCATAGGTCGGGGTGAACTGGTCGGGCGCGTCCAGCGTGCCCAGATTGATTTCGATCTCATCGCCCGAGCGTCCGAAGACCGGCGATCCGCAGCGCGGACAGAAGAAGCGGCCCTGATAGTCGCGGGTCGCACCGGTGACGGTCACTGCGGTCTCGGGGAAGATGGCCGAGGCGTGAAACAATGCGCCGTGATGATTGCGGCAATCAAGACAATGGCACAGCCCGACGCGGTAGGGCATCCCCACCGCTTTCAGCCTGACATCGCCGCACAGGCAGCCGCCGGTGACATGATCCATGGATGACTCCCCATCGGCAGGCTAGCAGCGCGCGGCGCCTGCTGTCCACGGCAGGGATAAGGAAAGGGGGCCGCGCAGGCCCCCCTTGGTTTCAGTTCCGGCGCTCAGGCCGCTTCCAGCACCAGATGGGGCTGACCGTTCGAGGTGCGACTGATGCTGCGCCCCTCGGTATTGACGGTGGCGTTGATGCGCTTGCGCGGCACCTCCATCAGGGCCGATTCCGACACGTTCACCGGCTTGTCGAAGGCGATGGTCAGCGCGTGATGCTTGGGACCGCGCTCGCTGGCCGCGATGACGCGGCCGGTGAAGGGCTTGCCAAGATAACGGCCCTTCACCGCGCCGCCGAACTGCCACAGCGGCGTGGCGGCGGCAGAGGCATGGGCGGTGTTCCAGTCGCGCGCGCCGTGGCTTTGCGCGATCAGTTCCAGCGCCTCGGCATGGGTGATCGCGGTCCCGGAATGGGACAGCGCCTTGCGCAGGTTTTTCGCTTGGGTCTTCAATTCGTTCAGGTCATGGGTCTGTGCCATGTCATTACCCTTTTCACATCATGCCGTAAAAGACGGGGTCCGCATTGCCGCCGACTGGCAGGATGCCAAGATCGGTAGATGTTTCAGACTTCACCATGGCTTGCGCCCGCGGACGGCCGGGGTCTGAACCCGAGCCCGCGATATGGGGCGGCCCGCCTGCGCCTTCAAGGGCCGCAGGCGGTGGCGCTTCGGGCGTGGCAGAAATGAAACAGGCGCCCGCGAGGGGCGCCTGTCTGTTCCATCTGTCGCCGCTCAGCAGCTGTAATACATCGCGTATTCGATCGGGTGGGGGGTATGCTCGTAGGCGTAGACCTCCTCCCATTTCAGCTTGATGAAGGCTTCCAGCTGGTCGCGGGTGAAGACATCGCCGGCCAACAGGAAGTCCATATCCTTCTCCAGCTCCTCCAGCGCCTCGCGGAGGCTGCCGCAGACGGTGGGGATTTCGGCCAGTTCCTCCGGCGGCAGGTCGTAGAGGTCCTTGTCCGAAGCCGGGCCGGGGTCGATCTTGTTCTTGATCCCGTCGAGGCCCGCCATCAGCAGAGCGGCAAAGGCCAGGTATGGGTTGGCCGACGGATCAGGGAAGCGGGCTTCAACACGCTTGGCCTTCGGGCTTTCGGTCCACGGGATGCGCACGCAGCCCGAGCGGTTGCGGGCCGAATAGGCGCGCAGAACCGGGGCTTCGAAACCGGGGATCAGACGCTTGTAGCTGTTGGTCGACGGGTTGGTCAGCGCGTTCAGCGCCTTGGCATGTTTCAGGATACCGCCGATGAAATACAGCGCCTCCTGCGACAGGTCGGCATATTTGTCCCCGGCGAACAGCGGCTTGCCGTCCTTCCAGATCGACATGTTGACGTGCATCCCGGACCCGTTGTCGCCCTTCATCGGCTTGGGCATGAAGGTCGCGGTCTTGCCATAGGCATGGGCCACGTTGTGGATGACGTATTTGTATTTCTGGATATTGTCGGCCTGCTCGACCAGACCGCCAAAGATCATCCCCAGTTCGTGCTGGCAGGTGGCGACCTCGTGGTGATGCTTGTCGACCTTGATGCCCATGCGTTTCATCGTCGACAGCATCTCGCCGCGGATGTCCTGCGCTTCGTCGACCGGGTTGACCGGGAAATAGCCGCCCTTATGGGGCGCGCGATGGGCAAGGTTGCCCATTTCATATTGCGTATCGGTGTTCCAGGCCGCCGCGTCGGCGTCGATTTCGAACGCCACCTTCTGCGGGGTGACCGCATAGCGCACGTCGTCGAACAGGAAGAACTCGGCCTCGGGGCCGAAATAGGCGGCGTCGCCGATGCCCGAGGATTTCAGGTAGGCCTCGGCCTTCACGGCGGTGCCGCGCGGGTCGCGGCTATAGGGCTCGCCGGTGTCGGGCTCGGCCACGTTGCAATGCACGCACAGGGTCTTTTCGGCATAGAAGGGGTCGATATAGACCGAGGCCGGGTCGAAGATCAGTTTCATGTCCGACTGATCGATCGACTTCCAGCCGGCGATGGAAGAACCATCGAACATGAAGCCCTCCTCGAACAGGTCTTCGTCGACCAGATCGGCAACGAGGGTCACGTGCTGCAGCTTGCCCTTAGGATCGGTGAAGCGAATGTCGACATATTCGACTTCCTCATCCTTCATCAGCTCAAGGACGTCTTTGACTTTCATGGGGGCCTTTTCCTTCTTCACAACGGAACCGGCCGCGGCCGGTCCCAGGCAAGAGTGTAATGATTATGCGCGGGCGGCGGATCAGACCGCGTCGTCGCCGGTTTCGCCGGTGCGGATGCGGATCGCCTGATCGACGGGCGAGACGAAGATCTTGCCATCGCCGATCTTTTCGGTGCGCGCGGCCGAGACGATGGCCTCGATCGCGGCGTCGATCTGGTCGTCGGGCAGGACCATCTCGACTTTGATCTTGGGCAGGAAGTCGACGACATATTCGGCCCCGCGATACAGTTCCGTGTGCCCTTTCTGGCGACCGAAACCCTTCACTTCGGTGACGGTCAGGCCCTGCACGCCGACTTCCTGAAGGGCCTCCTTCACATCGTCCAGCTTGAAGGGCTTGATGATCGCTTCGATCTTCTTCATCGCGGTGATCCTTCCTGCGCTTGTCTGAACCCTGATTGCCGGGTTTGGCCGGAAGCGTCCACGCCGGGCGCGTAATATTCGGGCGTTTGAACGGAGGATTCTGGAAAAATTGCCTTAAATGTAGTCATAACGCTTAAAAATTATGCAGAACTACCATTTGGAGATCGCCGGGTCCACCTCCAGCAGACCCCGCCGCCAGTCCGGCACCGGATAGGAATCGGGCCAGAACTCGGTCTGGCGCAGGATGTGGCGCCCGTCGATCTCGTGGAAGCTCAGGCAGCGAACAGCGATTTCCAGCGGCGCATTGGTGATGCGCATGTCGGTCACCACACGGGCGCCATCCGCCAGCAAGGATATCTCCTCGAACCGCCAGTCGCCCTGGCCGGGAAAGGCATTGTTGACGCGGGCAAAGGCATCAGGGCCGCGCATGACTTCGCCAGTTTGTGGCCACAGGCCCAGATAATCCGGTGCCAGCCAGCGGTCGGCGGCGGCGGTGAAGTCGTTCTCGCGCATGGCATCCCAGAAGCCGCGCACGATTTCGGTGGGGGTCATACGGGATCTCCGATGAAAAAAGCCGCGCCCGGAGGGTCGCGGCTTTTCATCATCTTGGCAAGTGATCCGAAATCACAACTCGTCCAGGGCTTCGACGGCCTTTTCCAGGTCTTCCTTGGAGACGGTCTTGTCGGCGACCTTCGCCTGCTCGGCGATGTGGTCGATGACCTTGTCTTCGAAGATCGGCGCGCGCAGCTGCTGCTGGGCCTGCGGGTTCTGCTGGATGAACTCGAAGAAGGCGCGTTCCTGGCCCGGATATTGACGGGCCTGCATCATCACCGCCTGGGTGAATTCCTGATCCGAGACCTTCACGTCGGCCTTCTGGCCGATTTCGGCCAGCAGCAGACCCAGACGCACGCGGCGCTCGGCCAACTTCTTGTGCTCCTCGGTCGGCTCGATCTCGCCATGGTGGTGGCCGTGATCGTCCGGGTGCTCCTCGTGATACAGCTGGTGGGCGATCTGGGCGGCCTCGGCCTCGACCAGCACTTCCGGCAGGTCGAAATTGACCTGACCGTCCAGCTGGTCCAGCACGGCGCGCTTCATCACCGCGCGGCTGGCGCCCTTGTATTCGGCCTCCAGACGCTCGGCGATGTTTTCCTTCAGCTTGTCCAGCGATTCGGCGCCGAAACGCTTGGCCAGCTCGTCATCCAGCTTGGCATCGACGGGCTTCTTCACCGCCTTCACGGTGGTGGCGAAGACGGCGTCCTTGCCCGCCAGCGCGGCATGGCCGTAATCGGCCGGGAACTGCACCTTCACCTCGACCTCGTCGCCAGCCTTGGCGCCGGTCAGCTGATCCTCGAAGCCGGGGATGAAGCTGCCCGAGCCGAGCACCAGCGGGTAATCCTCGGCCGAGCCGCCTTCGAACAGCTCGCCATCGACCGAACCCTTGAAGTCGATCACGATCTGATCGTCCTTCGCGGCTTTCGAGCCCTTCTTCTTGTCCTCGTAGGACTTGGCGTTCTTGGCCAGGTTCTCCAGCGCCTCGGTCACGGCGGCATCCTCGGCCTTCACAACCAGACGCTCCAGCTTCAGCTTGGACAGGTCGACTTCCGGGATCGCGGGCAGGACTTCGTAGGTGACGTTGACGACCACGTCATCGCCTTCCTTCCAGTTCTCGCCATCCTGCATTTCGACCTTGGGCTGGACGGCCGGGCGGTCGCCGGATTCGTCCAGATGCTTGCGCAGCGCGCCGTCGACCGAATCCTGCATGGCATCGCCCAGAACACGCGGGCCGAACTGCTTTTTCAGCATCGCCATCGGGACTTTGCCCTTGCGGAAGCCCTTCATTTCGACTTCGGGCTGAGCTTCTTTCAGCTTCTGATCGACCATCGCCGCCAGGTCGGCGGCGGGGAGCGTCATCTGGTAGCCGCGCTTGAGGCCTTCGTTCTGGGTCTCTTTGACCTGCATGTCCTATCCTTCACGTCGTCATGGTGCGGGTGGAGGGACTTGAACCCCCACGCCTTGCGGCGCCAGAACCTAAATCTGGTGCGTCTACCAATTTCGCCACACCCGCAATGTCACACGGCGGACACAATGGCCCGCCACAGAAATCCGCGCCGTCTTAGCAAAGCGCGGGGCAAGGCGCGAGGGGAAAAATCAAGCCGTTTCGCGCAGAATCGCCGGGATCTGCTCGACCAGATCATCGGCAATCAGGCCCGGCCCGAAGCGGCGCGCCGCCGCCGCGTGGATATGGGCGGCCGCCCATGCCGCATCAAGAGGTGCGATTCCCCGCGCCAGCAGCCCCGCGATCAGCCCCGACAGCACGTCACCCGACCCGGCTGTCGCGAGCCAGGGCGCGTCGCGCCCGTCATGAATCCGCAATGTGCCATCCGGGTCGGCAATCGCGGTCTCTGGCCCCTTCAGCAGCACCACCGCGCCCATGCGGCGGGCGGCCTGAACTGCGGCCTGCCGGTCCGGCAGCGCGGCGAAGTCGGGAAACAGCCGAGCGAATTCGCCCCGGTGCGGGGTCAGGACGATATTGGCCCGCAGGGGCAGCCGGGCGGCCGCCAGCGCGGTCAGCGCGTCGGCATCCAGCAGGCAGGGCAAGGCGCTGTCCAGCACAGCCGGCAGCAGCGCCGTTGCGCGATCCACGCCGCAGCCGGGGCCGATGGCGATGGCCGCGATGCGGCGCGCAGACAGGGCGGCGCGCAGATCCGGGGCGCCGTCCACCGGGCTGCGCATCAACGCATCGGGCCTGCCTGCATGTTCCGCCATCGCGCTGGCGGGGGGCGCGAGCGTTACCAGCCCTGCGCCGATCCGCAACCCCGCACGCGCGGCCAGACGGGCCGCGCCGCCCTGTCCGGGGGCGCCCGCAATCACCAGCAGATGGCCGTGGTCGTATTTATGGCCGCCCCGCTTCTGCAGGTCCAGGCGCAGGGCTGCGTCCAGCGTCACAGGCGATGGGTGCGGTCGCGGCCCGGCTCGGGTGCGGGCGCTGCATCGGCCGTGGCTTGCTGCGCGGGCGGTGCGGGCGGGGTGGCTGGCGCGGGTCTGCCGCCATCGAAGAAGCCGCGCAGCTTGTCGGCGGTGTCCGAGAGGTCCTGCATGATCCCGCCGGTGCGGCCCGAAACCTGCTGAAGCCCGTCCATCGCCGCATTGGCCGCCGCGATCAGCGTGGTGATGCCGGTCGCCAGCTTTACCGCGCTGGAGCCGATGTCGCTCATCATGCTGCGCCGCGCCCGCTTACGGTGGCGGGCGCGGGCCGCGCGCTCTTTCTCGCGGCGCTCGCGCAGGGCGGCTTCGCGCAGATCTGCGGCGCGTTCCTCGAAGTCCAGAACCTCGGCGCGGGCGCGGGCGCGCAGGGCGCGGCGGTCGTCCTCATCCATGTCGGCAAAGCGGGGGGCGAGGCTTCCGCGCCGTCCGCCCTTGGGGCGTGGCCGGTCCTCGGCATCGCCCGCCAGTGCCTCGGCAAGGGTACGGGCGGCCAGCAGGCTGACCCCTGCGGCAAGGCCGATGCCGCCCCACAGGACCAGCTTCGAATGGCCGCGCGTCCTCGGGGCCGCCTGGGCCTCGGGCGGGCGGCGGCTCTGGGGCATATCTAGGGGGGCGTCATCATATTGCGACATGGCCGTTCCTTTCGCATCCGGTTCGACAACAAAACGAGGCGCGGGGCGGATTCGTTCCGGCCATCCTTCCGCTGGCGGCGGCAAAAGGAAAGGCCGCGCCAGTTGCCCGGCGCGGCCTTCGATCGGATCGGCGGGACGCGGATTACTCGTCGTCGTCGCCCGCAGCGGAACCCAGGTCGTCGAACAGTTCGGCGATCTCGAATTCGGCGGCGGCATCTTCTTCCGCGGCCAGATCCTGGATCGACTTGCCCGAGGCCTGCAGCGCGGCTTCTTCGGCCGAACGCGCGATGTTCAGCACGATTTCCGCCTGCACTTCCGGGTGCAGCACGACCACGACGGTGTGCATGCCCAGATCCTTGATCGGGGCGCCCAGAACGATCTGCTTGCGGTCGATCTTGTGGCCAGCGGCTTCGGCGGCTTCGGCGGCGTCACGCGGGGTGACCGAGCCATAGAGCGCGCCGGCGTCGGAGGCCGAACGGATGATGACGAATACTTCGCCATCGATCGTTTCGGCCAGCTTCGCGGCTTCGGCTTTCGATTCGTCGTTGCGGGCAACCAGCGCGGCCTTCTGCGCTTCGAATGCCTTGATGTTCGCGTCCGAGGCGCGCAGGGCCTTGCCTTGGGGCAGCAGGAAGTTACGGGCGTAACCTTCCTTGACCTTCACGACTTCGCCCATGGCGCCCAGTTTGGCGACGCGTTCCAGCAGGATGACTTGCATCGGTCTTCCCCTTACTTCACGACATAGGGCAGCAGTGCCAGGAAGCGCGCACGCTTGATGGCCTGTGCCAGCTTGCGCTGGTTCTTGGCCGAAACGGCGGTGATCCGCGACGGCACGATCTTGCCGCGTTCGCTGATATAGCGCTGCAGCAGGCGGGTGTCCTTATAGTCGATCTTGGGGGCGTTGTCGCCACCGAACGGATCGACCTTGCGACGGCGGAAAAACGGTTTGTTCGCCATGTCTCAAGCTCCTCAGTTGTCGCGGTCGCGGCGCTCACGGCGCTCGCCACGGTCGGCACGATCACCGCGATCGCCACGTTCGGCGCGGTCACCACGCTCACCACGTTCGCCGCGTTCACCACGCTCTTCGCGCTTCTGCATCTGGACCGAGGGGCCTTCCTCGTGGCCGTCGACCTTGATCGACATCACGCGCATGACATCGTCATGCAGACGGGCCAGACGCTCCATTTCCTGCACGGCGGCCGAAGGCGCGTCGGTGCGCAGATAGGCGTAATGGCCCTTGCGGTTCTTGTTGATCTTGTAGGCGAGGGTGCGGACACCCCAGTATTCGCTGTCGATCACCTTGCCGCCATTATCGGCCAGCACGGTGGAGAAATGTTCGATCAGCCCTTCGGCCTGCGTGTTCGACAGGTCCTGGCGGGCGATCAGCACATGCTCGTAAAGCGGCATGTCAGACCTTTCAGTTTCAGGCGGCTTCAACGGCGGGATAGCCCTCCGCGCCCCGCCACGAGAGGCTGCGCCAGTTTCGCAAATTGCGGAAGGATGCGGCTTTATAGCGGCGAAATCCGGCAATGCAAGGCGATTCGGCGTCTTTACACGGGGCCATCACAGCCGCGTCAGGGCCGGAACCGCGCCACCGCGCCAACGTTGCCTCGGCGATATTGCAGGAGGGATCTGATGTTCCAGCCGTTTGACAAGACCATGCTCGGCGCCGCCTCGCTGCTGGCACTGGTCATGGCCCCACCGCTGGCTGCCCAGGACGCCGCCCCGGCTCCGGTCGCCGAGGCGCCCGCCCAGGCTCCTGCCGCTGCCGATGCGGCGCCTTCAGCGGCGTCCGCCCAAACCCCTGCCCCGATGCCCATCCCCGCATCGAAGACCACCACGCCCGATGCCGGCGCCTATGCCTTTGATCCCGCCCACAGTCAGGCGGTTTTCACCTATGATCATATGGGATTTTCGACCTCGCGCGGCTTCGTGAACGGGATCGAGGGCACGATCACGCTGGACCCGGCCGATCCCGCGAAATCCAGCGTCGAGGCGTCCTTTCCGTTATCGGCGCTGCAGACCCTCGATGCCGGATTGGACAAGCTTGTGATGGGCCCGGATTTCTTCAACGTGACCGGGGACGCGCCTCTGGTCACCTTCAAGTCCACCAGCGTTGAGCCCGATGGAGATGACGAGGCCCGCGTGACCGGAGACCTGACGCTGAACGGCATCACCAGGCCGGTGGTGCTGGAGGTGGAGTTCAACGGCGCCGGTCTGGACCCGATCACGCAGGTCCCGACCATCGGCTTCAGCATCGAGGCCGAGCTGAAGCGCTCGGACTTCAATCTGGGCGGCTTCTCCCCGGCAGTCGAGGACGAGGTCGAGATCGACATCGAAATCGAGGCGAAAAAGCAGTCCTGACTCGCTGGGCGGTTGCTCGGCTTTTCCGCCACGCCGAAGGGGCCACATCCGGCGTGGTCGCCCGCCACGGCGCGGATCCGAGAGTGCATCCGGGGGGATCTGCCTCGCCCTGATCGGCGCAATCGCATGGGCGAAGCCGCCGGAGGCGATCGGGCCGGTTGGGGCAGGCGGCCCGGAGGGTAGCCATGGGCCGGCATCAATTTCAGCATTGCTGGCGGCTGTTCGGGCACGGTTTTTCGCCCGACCGCGCCCTGAATGGGATCCGTGGCCTGCCTGACCTGATCTACGCGCGACCATGCCGGAACGGCACGAGATTGATGGCTGGCTTCCGCCCGCCGGGCGCCTCGCTCGGTCCCATCCGCCGGCCATGCCTGATCGCGGTCGGCCGCGCCCCGATGGGAGAATCGTGACGGCTGGCCCAGAAGGTCATCTGGGACAGAAGCCATTGGGGGCAAATACGGCACTTTCCCGCGCACGATCCCGTAGGGGGATTGCGCGCCCCTTGCGCGGGCTGCCGGAATTGCGGACCGACAGGCCGGATTGCGGCGCAATATTGGGGGAGGCACGATGACGGGTCTCGGTGTGGGCTTTCCTGAAGTATGATCGCGCGAATATATTGACGCAGGCCGGGCGCCCGCAGGGTCCAACGGCGATCACGCAGGATTGTGCCAACCCCCGACTTGTCGGATGGTCACGGCCCGAGGGATGGGAGATGGCGATGGCACTGGAGGACGCGAAGACTCAGGTCGATCAGGCTTTTACGCGGGCCGATCCACGCGGCCTCAGCTTTGAGAACGCCTTTGGCGGCGCGACCTCGTTCCTGCGCAGGCGCTATACCAAGGATCTCGCGGGGTTCGATCTGGCCGTCACCGGCATCCCTTTCGATCAGGCAGTGACGCATCGCCCCGGCACCCGCTTCGGGCCGCGTGCGATCCGCGAGGCCTCGACCCTGCAACCTTACGATCCGCCTTACGGCTGGGGCTATGATCCGCTGGCCGAGTTGGCCATCGCGGATGCCGGCGACATGGCCTTCGATTATGCCAACACCCGCGAGGTGCCCGGCCGGATCGAGGCCCATATCGGCGGCCTTCTGGATCAGGGGGTGGGCACGGTCACACTGGGGGGCGATCACTTCATCACCCTGCCGATCCTGCGCGCCTATGCGAAACGCCACGGGCCGGTGGCGCTGATCCAGTTCGATGCCCATTCCGATACCTGGATCGATGACGATCCCGACCGCATCGACCACGGCACCTTCCTGTACAAGGCCATTCGTGAGGGAGTGGTGGACGCCTCGGCCTCGGTCAGCGTCGGCATCCGCACCGAAAACCCCGACAGCCAGGGCGTCACCATCCTCGACGCGCCCTCGGTCCATCAGGACGGGACCGAGGCAACGCTGGCCCGCATCCGCGCCGTGGTCGGCGACCGCCCGGTCTATATCACCTTCGATATCGATGCGCTGGACCCGGCCTTCGCACCCGGCACCGGCACACCCGTCTGGGGCGGACTGGCCAGCTGGCAGGCGGCGGCGCTGCTGCGGGGGCTTGCGGGTGTCAACCTGCTGGGCGGCGACGTGGTCGAGGTCTCGCCCCCCTACGACACCACCGGGGCCACCGCGATCGCCGGCGCCCATGTGGCGACTGAACTGATCTGCCTTTACGGCTGGACCCGGCGGCGCTAATCCCGACCCATGCTTCCAGAAGACCGCCTTGCCCAGATCACCCAGCGTTTCGAGTTTCTCGAAGCCAAGCTGAATGCCGGCCCTTCGGCAGATGAAATCGCGGCAATCAGCCGAGAATATGCCGAACTGCGCCCCATCGTCGCCGAAATCGCGGCGTGGCGCGCCGCCCGCGAGGGTCTGGCCGAGGCGCAACTGATGCTCGCCGATCCCGACATGCGCGAATTGGCCGAGGACGAGGTCCAGCGGTTGAAAAACGCGTTGCCCGAGCTGGAGCAGGCGCTGCGCATCGCGCTGCTGCCCAAGGACGCTGCCGATGGCCGCCCCGCCATCATCGAGATCCGTCCCGGCACCGGCGGCGAGGAAGCGGCGCTGTTCGCAGGCGACCTTCTGTCGATGTATCGCCGCTATGCCGAAGCGCAGGGCTGGAATTTCCAGATGCTGGAACTGGCGGAAACCGAACTCGGCGGGATCAAGGAAGCCTCGGTCCGGATCGAGGGCGAAGGCGTTTTCGCCCGGCTGAAATACGAATCCGGCGTCCACCGCGTGCAGCGGGTGCCGGAAACCGAATCGGGCGGCCGCATCCATACCTCGGCTGCGACCGTGGCGGTGCTGCCCGAAGCCGAGGAGGTTGATATCGACATCCCTGCCGGCGATATCCGCATTGATACCTACCGCTCCTCGGGCGCGGGCGGGCAGCATGTCAACACCACCGACTCGGCGGTGCGCATCACCCACCTGCCGACCGGGATCATCGTCACCAGTTCGGAAAAGTCGCAGCACCAGAACCGCGCCAACGCCATGGCCGTCCTGCGCGCCCGGCTCTACGACATGGAGCGCGAGCGCGCGGCCTCGGAACGCGCGGCCGACCGCAAAAGCCAGGTTGGCAGCGGCGACCGGTCCGAGCGCATCCGCACCTATAATTTCCCGCAGGGGCGCATGACCGACCACCGCATCAACCTGACGCTTTACGCGCTCGACCGGATCATGGCCGGTGAACTGACCGAGATCATCGACGCGCTGATCGCCCATGATCAGGCCGAGAAGCTGGCGGCGCAGGAATGACATGGGGCGATTGGCTGGCGGGTGCCTCGACCCGGCTGGCCGGGGCCGGGCTGGACGATCCGCGCCGCGAGGCATGGGCGCTGATTTCGGCGCTGCTGGGCAGCAATGCCCGCCACCATATCATGCTGTCGGCGCCGGTGCCGGCAGATCAACTGGCCCGGCTGGACGGGATGCTGGCGGCGCGGGCGGCGCGTCAGCCGCTCAGCCAGATCATCGGCCGCCGGGCGTTCTGGAAGCATGATTTCCGCGTCACCCGCGACACGCTGGACCCGCGCCCCGAAACCGAGTCCCTGATCGAGGCGGCGCTGAAGCTGCCCTGGCGCAGCGTGCTGGACCTGGGCACCGGAACCGGGGCGATCCTGATCTCGCTTCTGGCCGAGCGGTCGGGGGCGCGCGGCCTCGGCACCGATCTGTCGGAATCGGCGCTGGATGTGGCCCGCGACAATGCGGCGCGGATCGGCGTGGATGCGGCATTTCAGCGCGCCGACTGGTTTCAGGGCGTCGCCGGGCGCTTCGATCTGATCGTCTCGAACCCGCCCTATATCGCGCAGTCGGAAATGCCCGACCTGTCGCCCGAGGTCCGCGAATGGGAGCCGCATTCGGCGCTGACCGATTTCGGCGACGGACTGTCGGCTTACCGTGCCATCGCTGCGGGGGCGCGCACGCATCTGGTGCCGGGCGGGCATGTGCTGGTCGAAATCGGCTGGCAACAGGGTCGCGACGTGGCGGCAATTTTCGCCGATGCAGGGGCCGAGGTCGCGGTGCTGCCCGATCTGGACGGGCGCGACCGGGTGGTGCGGGCGCTTTTCCCGGCCAGCTTGGCCTGAAAACGACGAAAATCCGCCGAAGGCGTCGGTTCCGTCAACGGATTCGCAATTTTTCCCTTGTATATGACGAGTAGCCGTGGTTATTCAAAGCAAGTGACGGGGGACAAGGTCCACCGCATGAACCAGCCACGACATCGCCAAACTCTGGATGCGGGGAACCGCGCTGAAGGGGCTTCGCGCAAATCGTCGGTGGCGGGATGCAATTCCAGACGACTGGATAAAGTCAGGCAAATGAGATCATCGAAATCCCGTTCGCGTTCGAAGTCGAACCGTCAGCGTTCGCTCGGCAATATCGTCAATCGTGTGTTTGATTCTTCGGGTCCTGAGGGCAAGGTGCGCGGCACCCCTCAGCAGATCATCGAGAAATATCTGGCGCTGGCGCGCGACGCCCAGCTGTCGAATGACCGCGTGGCCGAGCAGGCCTTCCTGCAGCATGCGGAACATTACACCCGCATGCTGGGCGAGGCGCAGCGCGAACAGGCCGAACGCCAACAGCAGCAGAACAACCAGCAGGGCTTCGGCAATCGCGGCGATGATGACCGCGACGACCGGGACGAGGGTGAGGAGCCGACCCGCGAGCAGCAGCCGCGCGAGCTGCGCGAAGACCGCAATCAGCGCCGCGACGACCGTGCCGAGCGTCCCGACCGTGCCGAGCGCCCCGACCGTGACGAGAGCGACGCGCGCGACCGCCGCCGCGAACCGCGTGTCGATACCCGCCCCGAGCCGCGCAACGACGTTGCGCCTGCGCCTGACGCGAGTTTCGACTCGGTGTCCGCCCCGGCGGCCGCAGGCGGTCTGCCCGACGCGATTGGCGACAATGATGGCCCGGTCGAGACGCCGGAGAACCAGCAGCGGCCCAAGCGCGCGCCCCGCGCGCCGCGTGGCGAAGGCGCGCCGCGTGCCAACGCCACCCCGCGCGCCCCGCGCCGCCGTACCGGCGTCGCGACCGAAACCGCCGAGGGTGGCACCCCCGCTGCCGATCCGGGCGGTCAGGCCTGAACTCAGGGACTGTATAGGAAAGGGCCGCTTCTGCGGCCCTTTTTCATTCGGCCGGAAAAAGCACTTGCGAGCCTGTATCGATGCGCCGCCGCCCCAAGGGGCGTTTATTAACACCAGCGGCGTCCTGTTTCGGGTCAACGGCTCTAGGCAGCAAGGCAGGAGGGGCACGAGGCGCGGGCGTCCCCAGTGGCCGAAGTCGGTCCGTGCAACCTTGGCCACGCGCGCGCCGGATCAGGTTCGCGGTCCAGACCGGTTTCGGAGCCGGATCGCACGGGGCCGCCGGGCTGCCAAACTTGTCCGCGACGATTGCTGCCATGCAGCGCTTCCTTTCACGCGCATTGACCGTCAAGTGGTTGATTTCTTGGCGCAGACGGGCAGGACGGTGATGCCGCGTCGGGGCCTGTGATCGCGCATGGCGCGGGGCGCTGCCATCGTGGCCGCAAAGAAGCGCCGGGAAGGCGGACCTGTTCCGGGCAGGCGGATCGATCCGGCGGGACGGTCAAGATGCGGCGCGTAACGCGACTGCGGGCGGCCGCACCGCGCGACTGTAGTCACGGGGGTTGCGGCGGCGGGACAGTCGCCAAGCAGAGCCGGCGGACAGTTCGGCCTGCGCTTGCGGGTTGCGCGGGCACGGTCCTGGCGTGAGCCGCTGCCGGGCCTGACAATCTTCCATCGGGCATGGGGTTTCCCAAGTGGCCCGCGCGGAGCGGCCACGAAAACGCCCATATCTCGCGAAAATTGCGCCCGCGCGGCGCGGTTTCAGCGTTCGCTGGCCGCCAGGGCGCGAGCAAGGGCGCAGAACTGTTCCAGCCCGATCTCCTCGGCGCGGGCGGTCGGGGGGATGCCGACCTGCTCCAGCATCGCCTCGATCTGCGGATACAGACCCTTCAGCGAGCTGCGCAGCATCTTGCGGCGCTGGTTGAAGGCGGCGGCGGTCACGCGCGACAGCATGGCCGGATCGGCGGGAAAGCGCGGCTTGGGCAGGGCGGTCAGGTGGACCACGGCGGAATGGATCTTCGGCGGCGGCACGAAGGCCTCGGGCGGCAGCTGCATGACCACACGCGCGTCGGTGCGCCATTGCGCCAGCAACGCCAGCCGGCCATAGGCCTTGCTGCCGGGCCTGGCGACGATGCGTTCGGCCACTTCCTTCTGGAACATCAGCGTCAGCGACTGCCAGAAGGGCGGCCATTCGGGTGGCGTCAGCCAGCGGACCAGCAACTCGGTCCCGACATTATAGGGCAGGTTGGCGGCGATGCGAATCGGCGGCGTCAGATGCGCCAGCGGGTCGACCTGCAAGGCATCGCCATGGATCACCGTCAGCCGCCCCGGATAGGCGGCGGCGATTTCGGCGAGGGCCGGCAGCGCGCGTTCGTCCTTTTCGATGGCGAGGACATGGCGCGCGCCCTCGGCCAGCAGGCCACGGGTCAGGCCACCGGGGCCGGGGCCGATTTCCAGCACATCGGTGCCGGACAGATCGCCCGCCTGTCGGGCGATCTTTGTGGTCAGGTTCAGGTCCAGCAGAAAGTTCTGGCCCAGCTGCTTCTTCGCCCGCAGATCATGGGCGGCGATCACCTCGCGCAGCGGCGGCAGGCCGTCGATCGTGCTCATGCGGTGCCCCGGCTCCGCGCCATGTCCCCAGCCATGCGCAGCGCGGCGATTGCGCTTGCCGCATCGGCGCGGCCCTGACCAGCAATGTCGAAGGCGGTGCCGTGGTCGGGCGAGGTGCGCACGAAGGGCAGGCCCAGCGTCACATTCACCCCGCCGGCGAAATCCAGCGTCTTGATCGGGATCAGCGCCTGATCGTGATAGGCGCAGATGGCCGCGTCCCACCGGGCGCGGGCCGGCGCGTGGAACATGGTATCGGCGGGCAGCGGTCCGACCAGATCCATGCCTTCGCCGCGCAGGCGCTGGATCAGCGGGGCGAGCCAGTCGCGTTCCTCGTGCCCCATGGCGCCGCCTTCGCCGGCATGGGGGTTCAGCCCCGCCACGGCCAGACGGGGCGCAGCAAGGCCGAAATCGCGGATCATCGCCGCATGGGTGATGCGGATCGCGCTTTCCAGTGCGGCGGGGGTCAGCGCGGCGGGCACCTCGGCCAGGGCGATATGAATGGTCGCGGGAACGACGCGGCAGGGCGGCTGCACCGTGGTCGAGGCGAGCATCATCGCCACCGGGACATCGCCCGCCAGATGGGCGAGGAATTCGGTATGGCCGGGGAAGGGAAAGCCCGCCCCATCCTTCAGCGCCTTCTTGTGAATTGGCAGGGTGCAGATGCCGGCGGCCTCACCGGCCATGGTCAGGGCGACGGCGCGCTCGATCACCTCGATCACGCCGCGCGCGTTGGCGGCGGTTGCCTGTCCGGGAGTGGCGGGCGCGGCGAAGTCGTGGCGCAGGACCGACAGCGCCCCTTGCGGCAGATCGGCGAGATCCGTCACCTCGGCCCAGTCGGTCCCCCGTGGCAAATGGCGGGGATCGCCCAGCCAGACGAAAGGCACACCGGCGGCCAGCAGCTTCGGCGCCAGTTCGGGGCCGATGCCGGCGGGTTCGCCACAGGTGACGATGATCGGACGCATCCGGTTATGGCCTGCGGATCACGGCATTGGCGCGCTGCTCGGCCAGATAGGCATCGGCAGCCTGTGTGATCTTGCGGTTGAAAATCTGGTCGCGCACCGCCGACCGCTTGGGCAGGGCGTCCGGGTTGGGGGCGGTGGTGCCGCCATCGGCATTGGCGGTCGCGGTGGCCACCGGGCCGCCATCCAGCCCGGTCAGCAATGCCGGGGTCCGGTCGCACAGCATGACCACCTCGGCGGCATTGCCGCGGTTGATGACGGTGGCCTCGTTTTCATCCAGACTGGCCAGCAGCATCCCGACATCGCCCGGAATCGCCCCCTGGCGGGCGGTCTGCTGGCGCACCTGCGCATCGGGCAGGCCCTTGGCGAAGGTATAGAGATCGGCGCAGCTGCGGGCCTGGGCGGCGACGTTCTGCGCCTCGGGCAGGGTGGCATAGGTCACGGCGAGATAGTCGAGCGTCTGCTCGGCCGCGCCGGGGCGCATCTGGCCCTTGGTGTCGCGCAGGTAGAACAGCACCACGGCGCCGGGCACGGTCAGCGGCGACGTCATCTGCCCCGGTTTCAGCCCCAGCACGATGCCGCGCAGGCTGGGCGGCATGTTTTCCACCGCCATCCAGTCCAGCTGGCCGCCGCGCGGGGCACTGGGCGTCGCCGAATAGCGGCGCGCGGCCTCGGCAAAGGCAGCTTCGCTGCGGGCGGTGTCGGCGATGTTTTCGGCCCGGTCCATCGCGGCGCGTTCCTGGCCGGGCGGGGCGGGGATGATCAGTTCCGACAGCAGAACCTGATTGACGATCGGGGTCTCGATGATGCGCTTCATCGCCTGATCGACCTCGGCATCCGAGACCGAGACCGCGGGCGCGATCCGCTGGCGCACGACCTCGCGCCAGGCCACGCCGGCCTTCACGAAATCGCGATAGGCCTGCCGTTCGACGCCGCTCTTTTCGAGGGCCTGAATGAACTGGCCGGTGGACATTCCGGCGCGACCGGCGAACTCGGCCAGACCTTCCTCCAGCCCCTCGTCGCTGACCTCCACCCCGATCTGGCGGGCGGCCTCCAGCCGCAGCCGGTCCTCGATCAGCATCTTTTCGGCCATGGCTTCGCCTTGTTCGGGGGCGTTCAGCACCTGCATGAAGCGGGCGCGCTGCTGGACTTCATAGCGCGTCACCACGGCGTTGTTGACATAGACCACGGGTGAAAAATCCTGCGCCAGCAGCGGCGCCGCGACGGACCCGGACAAGACGGCCGCCAGTGCCGCGGAAAGAAGAAGCTGCCGCATGTTCCCATGCCCCCTTATGATTTTGCGTCAATCTAGCGCATGCAGGCGCGCCGCGCCACCGTGCCCTTGCCGCCGGTTTTCTGTCCGAACCCGCCCAGCCGGATCGACAGGTCGAAATCGGTTTCCGGGTCGACGGCGGCAGTATCGGTGAAGCGCCGCGAGGCGCCCATTTCGACCGCGATGCATTCGTTCTGATAGGTCATCCCGAAGCCCGCCTTCTGAGCCTTATTCTCGTCGATGTCATGGCGGGCATGGGCGGTGGCCCACCACCCCTGCGCGACCTGCCAGCCGACCTCGGCCGTCAATTCGGACAGGTCCTGGCGGCGATCCTCGAACCGGTCGGCCTTCATCCACAGGTAGCCGAGGCTCAGTTGCACATCCGAGCGTGCCCAGCCGATGCGCAGCTCGTCGCGGGTGATGTCCATATTGTCATCCAGCAGCGCCCGGTTCGCCAGGCTGAGGCCCGAGACATCCGAATAATGCCCCGCGATCAGCCAGTCGGACTGTGCGCCATCCAGCAGCATCGGGGTATCGGTCACCGAATCATCGGTGTTTTCGCGCCAGATCCGGCCGGCCGCCAGCGACAGCTGCCAGCCGGTCGGGTCAAAGCGGGTCCAGGTCACGCCCAGATTGGCCCGCAGACCGGCCTCGCGCGCGTCCCATCCCGGATAACGCGACAGGGCGAACAGGTTGCCTTCGTCGAATTCAACCTGGCGGCTGTCTTCGTTCGGGATGGCGTCGTCGTCGTCGTTGTAGCGGGGCGACCAGACCAGCTGTGCCACCGGTTCCAGCACATAGGAGGCATGGCCGTCGCTGCCGGTCAGGGGATAGCGCAATGTGCCCGACAGCCAGGGCGTGGTGCGGGTCACCGTGCTGTCATAGCGGCTGTCGTCGCGGATCGAATAGATATCGGTTCCAACCCCGGTGGCCACGGTGCCGACGATGCCGCCGGGCAGGATCTCGCTGCGCTGCCAGTCGAGTGCCAGCGAAGCGCGCGCCATGTCGCGCCCGATGATGTCGTCGCCCGAGGGGCGGCGATGGGCATGGGCGGACCATTCCAGTCCCGCCTCGCCCCCGCCCAGCCGCCAGCGGCGGACCCACATCATGTCGGCCACCTGCGCCGGCGAGGTCGAGTTGTCCTCGTCCTCGCGCAGCGAGTGATAGTTGCCGACCCGCGCCCAGACCAGCCGCTCGGTGGTGACGCGTTCCAGAGTCAGCCCGCTCCACAGTCGGTCGGCATCGGTGATGTCGTAATCCAGCAGATAACCATCGTCCGAGGCCACCTGCACCTGCAGCCCCAGCGTATAGCCGCGCGGCAGTTCCCAGGCCGCCGCGCCGAACAGATAGCCCCGCGTCTCGCCCTCGCGGATGTCGTCGCGGGTGATGGCGCCGTTCCATTCGGTCGCGCCGTTCTCGAAGGCCTGGCGATAGCGCAGCTTCAGCGTATTGGTATAGCTGGCAGAGACATAGGGCGTCACCGTCAGGTCGGCATGGTCGCCGAGCATCTGGAAATAGGGCAGCATCACCCCGAAGCCGAGCCGGGAGGTGGTGCGGAAGCGCGGCTGCAGAAAGCCCGACATACGCTCGACCGAGGGATCGGGCGCGGTGACCCGGCCGGGCCAGCCGGCGATCGGCAGCCCGAAAGCGCGCAGCTGCGGATACTGGAAGATCAGCTGGTTGGCCTCGTCGTCATGCACGATGCTGCGGGCACGGATCTCCCACAGGGGGGTGGGGTCCTCGGCGCAGATCCGGCAGGACGACGCCACCACCTGATTGAGGGTGGTATAGCGGCCGCCGCCGGTCAGGGTGACCTCGCGCGCGGCCAGCTGCATTTCGCGCGCCAGCACCAGACGGGCGCCGCGCAACATGCCCTCGCGCATGTCCTGGCTCAGCTGGCCGGAATCGGCAATGACGGTCATGTCGTCCCTGGTCCCGGCAAGGCCGGGGCGGGTCAGGTGGATCGGCCCGGTTATGGTCATGTCGCCGGTCTGGCCGTCATAGCGGACGCTGTCCGCCACCAGCCGCGCGCCCTGATACCAGACCACCACCCCGCCCGAGGCAGTCAGCGTGCGGTCGCTTTCGAGGGTGACGTAATCAGCCAGCAACGTGGCCGCGCCGCCGTCGTCCGGCACATCGGCGCCCCGGACGGTCACGGTATCGGGCCGGGTGCGGACCGATCCGGTCAACCGGCTGAGTTCGGTGCCGTCATTCAGCGGCGCATTGCTGCCGACGCCCTCGGTCGGCGCCAGCGCCGGACCATGGCTGCCCTGATAGGCCGGATCGGTCTTCCAGAAGGGCTGCGTGGCGGTGCCCAGCCCGAAATCCTGGCCAAAGGCCGGCGCTGCCGCCAGGCAGAGGGATGCGATAGTCAGGCGGCTCATCATCCGTCCTCGAGTTGCAGCAGAATGCCGATGGCGAACAGTATTCCGACTATGGGGGGGGCCCAGCCCGCAAGGGAAGGGGGAACCCCCGCGTTGTCGCCAAGGACCTGCGCCATGTTGCGCAGGAAGAACAGTGCCAGCCCGGCGGCGAAGGCCCCCAGCACGAGGCCACCGGTCTTGCGGCCACGCATGTGGCGCATGGTGAACACCGAAGCGACCATCACCATCGCCGCCAGCATCAGCGGCAGGGCCAGTTCCATCTGCAGCCAGACCTGATGGCGCAGGGCAGAAAAGCCCGCGCGCTTCAGCCCGGCGATATAGGTCGGCAATTCCCAGATCGGGATCGCCTGCGGGCTGCCGAAACCGTCGCGGATGCGGGCGGCGGTCAGTTCGGTCGGCAATTGCAGTTGGTCCAGCAGATGGGCTTCGGCCTCGGGGTTGGGGGCGTCCAGAGACCATTCCTTCACCCCGGTCAGCCGCCATTCCCCATCCGACAGCGCGGCCTCGCGCGCCTCGATCCGGGTCTTGGGGCCGGTTGCGGGGTCGTAGATGATGAAGCTGGCGTCATAAAGGGTGGTCGCGTCGGGGCTGGTGCGGGCGGCGCGGATCATCATCTGGCCGCCATTGTCGCCCATGCCCTGACGCAGCCAGACCGCGTCCTTGCCCAGACTGACGGTCGAGGCCCCCGATTCGATGCGCGCCACCGCCGCCGAGTAATGCGTCTGTGTGGCCGCCACGATGGGGTTGAGGATGGCGACGGCGGCAATGCCGATCAGCGCCGCCATCACCGCCGGCGCCATCACCATGCGCAGCCCCGACCGGCCCGAGGCGCGGATCGCCACCATTTCCGACGACCGCGAGAGGTTCAGAAACAGCATGATCCCGGCCAGCAGCGCGATCAGCGGCAGGATATTGTAGAAACTGCCCGCCACCGCCAGCGCCGACAGCCGCGCGGCCGCGCCGATGGTGATGCCCTTGTCGGCGAAGCGACGGATCTGCTCGACCATGTCGATCAGCAGCAGGATCGCCAGAAACACCCCGGCCAGCAACAGGAAGGCGCGCAGATAGCGATTGGCGACATAGCGGGCAAGGATCATCGCGCGCCCCCGGATGCGTCCTGCGCCCTGCCGCGCAACCGCGACAGGAGCGGCCGGGACGGCCCGGCGGCGATCCGCAGCAACAGCACGCAGATCGCCGCGCCGACCGCCGCCGGCAGATAGACGAGCGGCCATTGCGCCGGGTTCTCGCCGGCGCGGTTGGCGGCCCAGTTGGTCAGCAACTGCACGAAGATCAGCGCCACTACGGCCCAGCCCACCTGCCGCCACACGCCGAAGCGTGAAAAGCCGCCGACCAGCAGCGTGGCAAAGCCCAGCATGGCCGCGACGGGGGACAGCAGCGGCTGGGCGATGCGGGAATGGGCCTCCAGCCGGGCGCGTTCCGGGCTGGCGCCGGTGGCGTTCAGCAGCGCCTGATCGGGGCGCAACAGCGCCGCCGTGGAATAATCGCGCAGGTCGCGCCCGCGCGTCGAGCGGGCCCCCATCAACGCCCCCAGGTCATAGGTCATGTCGGCGAAGCGGGTGACCGACAGGCGCGGCGCGGTCCCGGTCTGCCGCAGCGACTGGATGACCCCGTTGACCATGACCAGTTTCGGGCCGGTGTCGGATTTGACCAGCAGCGCGCGCTCGGCGCTGTAACTGCTGACATCGGCGGGGTCGCGGGCGTCCTCCAGGAACAGCCCTTCAAGTTCGCCCAGCGGGGTGACGTCGCGGATGAACAGGGTGATGCCGGCGGCGGGATACTGGAAGACCCCGGCATTGAGGAATTGCGCGGTCACGTTCTCGGCGATCTGGGCCTGCCGCTCGGCCAGACGGGCGCGCGACATCGGCACCAGCGCGTTGACCAGCACCGCCACCATCATCGCGATGATGAAGCCGAAGACCAGCACCGGGCGCGCCAGCCGCCAGGGCGACAGGCCGCCCGCCTGCATCGCCACCAGTTCGGATTCGCCCGACAGCCGGTTGGTGCCATAGGCGGTCGCCGCGAAGGCCGCCACCGGTAGCACCACCGAAATCACCACCGGCAGCGTCAGCAGGGTGAATTCCAGCACCACCATGGCGGTCTGGCCGTCGCCGATCAGGCGCTCGAACAGGGACACCGCGCGGTTGACCCAATAGACGGCCACCAGCACCAGGGCGAAGAAGCCGAACAGAATCAGCATCGTCTTCAGGATATAACGGTCGATGCGTTTCATCTCGGTCGCTTCCTCGGAATGCGCCCTGATTAACCTTTGCTGCGGCTTGGGGAAAGCCCGCGCGCGCCATGGTCTGGTAAAGGCCATTGGCGAGGTCTAGGCTTCGCGCCGACGCAAGCAGGAGTTCTGGCATGACCCACCCGGTCGAGATCCGTTTCATCGACACAGCTACCGAAGGCCTGACCAGGCAGGAAGGGCGCATCGCGCTGCTTATGGACGAGGCGGCCAAGCTGCCCCCGAAACTGCCGAAGGTCGCACGCGAGGGGCTGGCGCGGGCGCTTGGATCACGCGATTTTCAGAAGCTGAAGCCGGGGCAGGCGCTGACGCTCGCCTGGCCCGCCGGCTGGGCCGCCGAATCGGTGCTGCTGGTCAAGCTGCCGCGCAAGGCCAGCGTGGCCGAGGCGCGCAAGGCCGGCGCCACCATCGGCGCGGGTCTGGGCAAGGGCAAGACGCTGGTGCTGGCCAACAGTCACGCGATGGCGGGCGACGTGGCGCTGGGGCTGGCGCTGCGCAGCTATGATTTCTCGGTCTACAAGACGCGCAAGGACGGGGGCGAGGGCGGCGCGACGGAAAGCGGGGCGCCGGCGCAGTCGCTCGCCGGCAGCCAGGACGACGCCGTGCTGGATGATGCGATGCTGGACGACGCCACGGGCGGCGGCAAGGGCAAGCGCGGCAAGGCCAAGTCGGGCGAGGTACCCGATCCGGCCCGCGCCAGCGTCACCTTCATGGCCGCCAAGCCCGAGGCGCTGGCGCGCGCCGCCGCCGATCAGGCCGCCCTGGCCGAGGGCGTCTTCTTCACCCGCGATCTGGTGAACGAGCCCGCCAATATCCTGACCACCAGCGATTTCGCCGACCGCCTGAAAGCGATGGAGGCGCTTGGCCTCGAGGTCGAGGTGCTGGAGGAGGATGAGCTGGAAAAGCTGGGCATGCGCGCGCTTCTGGGCGTCGGCCAAGGCTCTGAATCGCCGTCCAAGGTGGTGGTGATGCGCTGGAACGGCGGCAAGAAGAAGGATGCGCCGCTGGCCCTGGTCGGCAAGGGCGTGGTCTTCGATTCGGGGGGGATTTCCATCAAGCCCGCCGCCGGGATGGAGGAAATGACCATGGACATGGGCGGCGCGGGCGTCGTGGCGGGGGTGATGCGCACGCTGGCGCTGCGCCGGGCCAAGGCCAATGTCGTCGGTCTGGTGGGCCTGGTCGAGAACATGCCTGACGGCCGCGCCCAGCGTCCGGGCGACATCGTGCGCTCGATGAAGGGCGACACGATCGAAGTCATCAACACCGATGCCGAGGGTCGCCTGGTGCTGGCCGACGTGCTCTGGTACGCGCAGGAGCGGTTCAAGCCAGCGGCGGTCATTGATCTGGCGACGCTGACCGGGGCGGTGATCATCGCGCTCGGCCATGAAAACGCCGGGGTCTTTTCCAATGACGACAAGCTGGCCGACCGGGTGCTGAAAGCGGCGCGGGCCGAAGGCGAAGGCGCCTGGCGTCTGCCGCTGTCGCCCGCCTATGACGGGCTGATCGACAGCCGGCTGGCGGATGTGAAGAACACCGGCGGGCGCCCGGCGGGGTCGATCACCGCGGCGCAGTTCCTGCAGCGCTTCATCCGCGACGGTCAGCCCTGGGTTCATATCGACATCGCAGGGGTGGCGCTGCCGCCCGGTGCGACCGATCTGGCCCCGAAGGGCGCGACCGGCTGGGGGGTGATGACGCTGAACCGGATGATCCGGGACAATTTCGAAGGCTGATCCGCCCGTGGGCAATGCGCTGTTCTATCATCTGACGCGGTCAAACGCCGAAACCCTTGTCCCGCAACTGTTGGGCAAGGCGCTGGCGGCGGGTTGGAGGGTGGAATTGCGCGGCGCCAATGCCGCCCGACTTGAGGCATTGGATGCGGGTCTGTGGCAAAGCGAGGGCTTCCTGCCGCACGGTCTGGCAGGTGGCCCCCATGATGCGCGCCAGCCGGTGCTTTTGCGCGCGGCCGATGCGCCCCCCGCCGCCAATGCGCCGGAATGCCTGATGGCGCTGGACGGCACCGACGTGGCGCCCGCCGAGGCCTTGGCGCTGACGCGGGTGTGCATCATTTTCGATGGCAATGATTCCATGGCGGTCGACCGCGCCCGCGACCAGTGGCGCGCGTTGACAGGGGGCGGCATCGCGGCGGAATACTGGTCTGAGGCCGGGGGGCGTTGGGAAAAGAAGCGCTGATACGCTTGTATTCGCGATGCTTGGGGGCAAAGCTGTCTGCCGGGAATTGCGGCGACATGGGCGGATGCTGCGGAGGTTGGTTTTGACGCGGTTCCATCTGCGCATGGCGAATGACAGCGATCACGACCGGATCGCGGAAATCTGGCATTCCAGCGGAAGCTTGCCGGATGTCGGCCCGGTCGAGATGCCCAGCCATGACTTTCTTCGGGCGCGTGTCGACGACGAACTGGCGACTGGCTGCGTGGTCACGGTGGCGGAGGGCGAAGACGGGCTGATCGGTTTTGTCGCGATCAAGCCCGAGGCGCGCTATCTGGCTGAGTTGTTCGTCTGCCCGAAGCATTTGCAGTCGGGCATCGGCAAGGCCCTGCTGGACGAAGCCAAGCGCGCCATGGCGGATGGCTTCACGCTGTTCACCACTTCCCGGAACGCCCGTGCACGGCGGTTCTATGAACGCGAGGGGCTGATCCTGGACCACGAGGGGCCGCATCCGCGCTGGGGTCACCCGGTCACTCATTACCGGTGGACAGGGTCGGGGAAAAAATTGGCCTAGGCGCGGTCGGGCTAGCGTGTGCCACTGTCCCCGCCCACGTCGTCGCCAACCCCCGCCGTCAGCAGCTTGCCGTCCCTCGGTGATGCCCGAGCGCCTTGACATCAATATGAGAGGAGAGGCACCAACCCTCTATCAGCCGGGGCGGATGGGGCAACGGGGCCGAGACCTAGCGCTCCAGCACCATTGTCTCGCCTTCAAAGCCGACGCGGGCGAAGCGGCGCAGGTAGGACATGCCCAGAAGCGAGATTTCCAGATCACCCTCGACCACGTCGGCGCGGACGTTCTCGTCAGTAATATCGCCGATCTGGATCAGGCTGATGCGCACCGGAGCAGTCGACACGGTGCCATTCGCGGTCGCGGCGAAGCCGGTATAGGACAGCGCGTCCAGCTGCAACCCGATGCGTTCGGCATCGCGGCGGCGCAGCGCAATGTCGGAGGCGCCCGTGTCGACCATGAAATTGACCGTCTCGCCATTCAGTTTGAGGTCCACGTAGAAATGGCCGTCGCTGGCCATCGGCAGCTCGATCCGATCTCCCTGAACGATCTGCGGCGGCGCGATCTGGTGGCGGACGTCGTTCCACAGCCCATAGCCGGCCAGCAGGCCCAGCACGATCAGCCCCCAGGCGAGCATCTGGCGCAGCGATTTGCTGAAATCGCGGCGCAACTCGGTAATCAGATAGCCGCCGAGTGCCAGCAGAAGCAAAGCCAGATAGGCAAAGCGCGGCCAGTCCTCCATCACGAATAAAGACCCGTCCCGCGCAGCCCGTCGATGATGAACTGCACCGACAGTGCCGCCAGAAGCATCCCCAGCAGCCGGGTCACCACCATGGTTCCGGTTCGGCCAAGCGCCCGCGATAGCGGACCGGCCAGCATGAACAGCACCATGTTCAGCGCCAGCACCGACAGCATCACCAGATGAATGATAAGGGTGTGGACGGGCGAGGGGTCCTGACCCACCAGCAGGATCATCGTCGCCAGCGCGCCGGGACCGGCCAGAAGCGGCGTGGCCAGCGGAAAGACGGAAGGATCGTGATCTTCGTCGGCGTGCTGACCCTCGCGCCGCTCGGTCCGGCGCTCGAACAGCATGTCGAGCGCGGTCAGGAACAGCAGGATCCCGCCGGCGATGCGGAAGGCCGGCAGCGAGATGCCGATGCCCGACAGGATCTTTTCGCCAGCCAGCCCGAACAGGGTCAGCAGGATGGCAGCGATGACGGTGGCGCGCCAGCCGATGCGGCGGCGGCGCGCATCGCTCATCCCATTGGTCAGGGCGATGAACAAAGGCGCCAGGCCCGGCGGGTCGATGACCACGAACAGCGTGACGAAGGCGGTGATGATGGCGGACAGTTCCATGCCGCCTTATGGCCCAGCCGGGGCGTCCTGCCAAGCCGCTCGATCCGGTGCGGAAACGGGCGTCGGGCATCACGCCCTCGTGACATGCTTTCTGCGCTGCAACGAAGCTTTGCAAAACGGCCTCGAAGCGCTTAGACATGATGGGTCAACGGGCGATCCCGCCCGACGAGGATGGAAATATGCTGAACAATATCGGCCTTCCCGGCCTTCTGTTGATTGCGGTTGTGGTGCTGGTGCTGTTTGGGCGTGGCAAGGTCTCGTCCCTGATGGGCGAGGTCGGCAAGGGCATCAACGCCTTCAAGCAGGGCGTCAAGGAAGGCAGCGAGGAGGTCAAGGACGCTGGCCGCGAGCTGACCGACGAGACCAAGCGCGAGGAAGCCAAGCGCGAGGAAGCCCGGCGTGACGCGGCCCTGCGCGACGTGACGCCGGAAGACCACAACCGGGTCTGATCCCGGCCCGTTAGCCCAGGGACGCCGGAAAATGGACATCGGCTGGAGTGAGCTTCTGCTCATCGGGGTGGTGGCGCTGATCGTGATCGGTCCGCGCGACCTTCCACATATGTTCCGTGCCTTGGGCCGGATTACCGCCAAGGCGCGGGCGATGGCGCGCGAATTTTCCTCTGCCATGGAAGACGCCGCCCGCGACACCGGGCTGAACGACGCCGCCAATTCGCTGAACGATCTGCGCGACGTGACCTCGAAGCGCTCGATGGGGATCGAGGCGCTGGATCGCGCCGCCGACCGGTTCGAGAAATGGGACCCGAAAATCCCGTCCTCCCGCGCCGGGCCCACGCCCGACCCGGCCGCCAGCGCGCCGGTGGCACAGGACGGGGCGACGCCTGCCTCCGCACCGGCGCCCGCGTCCACCCCCGCCGCAGCAGCCCCCGCCGCCTCTGCGGACGGCGCGGCCGCCACCGGTCAACGGCGCCTGCATGCCGTGCGACGCAGCGAATCGAAGGACGCTTGAGTTTTGGCCGCGAAGTCCCCGAACGATATCGACGACAGCTCCGCCCCGCTGATCGAACACCTGGCCGAGCTGCGGACGCGGCTGATCTGGTCGGTTCTGGCCTTCGTCGTGGCGATGGTCATCTGCTATGCGGTGTGGAATCCGGTCTATAACTTCCTGACCCGTCCGATCTGTCAGGCGCTGGAAGGGCGCGGGCAGGAATGCGGGCTGATCCTGCTTAAGCTGCAGGAGGGCTTCTTCGTCGCCATCCAGATCAGTTTCTTCGGCGGCTTCATTCTGGCCTTCCCGGTCATCGCCTATCAGCTGTGGCGCTTCGTGGCGCCGGGGCTGTATCGCAGCGAAAAACAGGCGTTTCTGCCCTTCCTGATCGCCTCGCCCGTCATGTTCTTCATCGGCGCGGCCTTCGCCTATTACGTCATCCTGCCGATGGCCTATGACTTCTTCCTTGGCTTCCAGCAGGGGCCGATGGCGTTGCCCGATGATCCCGCGGCTGCCGAGGCGGCCGCGAAAAGCCCGCTGGCCGGGATCGTGTTTCAGGGCTCGGTCAGTGAATATCTGTCGCTGACGACGAAATTCATCCTCGCCTTCGGGCTGTCCTTCCAGCTGCCGGTGGCACTGACGCTGCTGGGCAAGGCCGGGCTGGTGTCGTCCGAGGGGCTGGGCAGCGTGCGCAAATACGCCATCGTGCTGATCCTGATCCTCTCGGCCATCGTGACGCCACCCGACGTGGTCAGCCAGATCGTGCTGTTCACCGTGGTCTACGGTCTTTACGAGATCTCGATCCAGCTGGTGCGCCGCATAGAGAAAAAGCGCGACCAGGAGTTGCGCGCCCAGGGCCTTTCCACCGGTGATGACTGACGCCACCCTGACCCGCATCGCCGAGGCGTTGGAGCGTCTGGCCCCCGCGCCCGCGCCCGCGCCCAGTTTCGCCGAGGCCGGGGCCTATATCTGGTCCACCGATCCCGACCGGCTGGAGCCGGTGGCCCATGTCAACCGCGTCGATCTTGCCCGACTGGTCGGCATCGACCGCGCCCGCGACACGCTGTTGGCCAATACGCTGCAATTCGCGCGCGGCTATGCGGCGAATAACGCGCTGCTCTGGGGGGCGCGCGGCATGGGGAAATCCTCGCTGGTCAAGGCCGTGCATGCCGAGGCGGTGGCGCAGGGTCTGCCGCTGGTGCTGGTCGAAATCGCCCGCGAGGATCTGGACAGTGTCGGGCGCCTGCTGGCGCTGTTGGGCAACGCGCCAACGAGGCGCTTCGTGTTGTTCGCGGACGATCTGTCCTTCAGCCATGACGACACCCAGTATAAGTCGCTGAAGGCGGTGCTGGATGGCGGCCTGGCGGGGCGGCCCGACAACGTGATCCTGTATGCGACTTCGAACCGCCGGCATCTGATGCCGCGTGACATGATCGACAATGAACGCGCGACCGCCATCCATCCCGGCGAGGCGGTCGAGGAAAAGGTCTCGCTCTCGGATCGCTTTGGGCTGTGGCTGGGCTTCCATCCCTGCGCGCAGGACGAATACCTGCAGATGATTCGCGGCTATTGCGACGCTTACGACCTGCGGATCGACCCCGAACAGCTGCGCGCCGAGGCGATCGAGTGGCAGGCCACGCGTGGCGCGCGCTCGGGCCGGGTGGCGTGGCAATTCTTCACCGATCTTGCCGGGCGCAACGGGCTGGCGCTGTAAATTTCGCGATGATTTGTAAATCTGACGTGCAGGCAATGGTTTGACTGGGCGCCACACTGTGCCATCATTGTAAAAATGAGCCAGCCCCCGCCCCCTTCCCGCGTCTCGGCCGGGACCCGCATCCGCGAGCGACGGCTGTCGCTGGGGCGGGCGCAATCGGATGTGGCGCGGGCGGCGGGGATATCGCCCGCCTATCTGAACCTGATCGAACATGACCGCCGCAACCTGACCGATGCCGTCCGCGCCCGTCTGGCCGCGGCGCTGGAGATCTCCGAGACCGAGCTGGAGGCCGGGCGCGAACAGGCGCTGCTGGCCGGGTTGCGGATCGCTGCGGCGGCCGAAGCCGCAGGCGGTGTCCCGGTCGAAACAGACCGCATGGCCGAATTTGCCGCCCGCCTGCCGGGTTGGGCGGGGCTGGTGGTCGATCTGTCGCAGCGGGCCGAGGCGCAGATGCGCCGTCTCGCCGATCTTTCGGATCGGATGACCCAGAACCCCTATCTGCTGGACACCTTGCACGAGGTGCTGTCGGCGACGACCTCGCTGCGGTCGACGGCCTCGATTCTGGTGCAGGAACCCGACATGGACCGGGACTGGCGCGCGCGCTTCCACGGCAATCTCGATCAGGACAGCAAGCGCCTTTCGGTGACGGCGCAGGCGCTTGTCGCCTATCTGGACGGGTTCGAGGAGGATGCCGGCCTGATGACCCCGCAGGAGGAGTTCGAGGCCTGGGTCGTCGAGGGCCGGCCGGCAATAGGCCCGGCCTCGGACGCGGCGCGCGATCTGGCGCGGGGCTGGCAGCGGCAGGAGGCCGCGGACCGCGCGGCGCTGCCCGATGCGGCGCTGGCGGAGGCCGACGGCGTCGATCCGGCGCGGCTGGCCGCCGGGCTGGGGCTGCCGCTGGATCTGGTGCTGCGTCGCCTTGGCCTGACCGAGACGCATTCGGGGCTGATGATCTGCGACGGGGCGGGGGGTGTGATCTTTCGCCGTCCGGCGCGCGGCATGGCCCCGGCACGGCCCGGCGATCCCTGCGCCATGCTGCCCATCTTCGAGGCTCTGGGCCAGCCCGGCACCCCCGTCCTGCGTCTGATCGAGACCGAAACCGGCCTGCGCCTTCGCGCGATCGCACTGGCCGCCCGCCACCCGGCGGCGGGGCTGGGCGGCCCTGTCCTCAGCCGGGCGGTCATGTTGCTGCGCCCGGCGCCCGAGGATCAGGATGCGCCCGCCGTGGCCGTCGGCCCCACCTGCCGGATCTGCTCGCGCCCGGCTTGTCCCGCGCGGCGGGTGGCCTCGATCCTGCATCCGCCGAAAGCGGGCTCGCGACCGCTTTGACAAGTGGCCATGGCCTTCGTATCCCTGAAGGGGGAGAGGGACCACGGTGTCAGCGACGGACATCCTGTTGATCGAGGACGAACCCAACATCGCCGAGGCGGTGCGATTCATCCTGACCCGCGACGGCTGGCGGCTGGACCACTGGTCTGAGGGCAGTCAGGCCCTGGCGCGCATCGCCGCGCTGCAGCCCCGGCTGGTGATCCTGGACGTGATGCTGCCCGCGCAGTCCGGGCTGGAGGTGCTGGCCGCGCTGCGTGCCGACCCGATGCTGGCGGCAACGCCGGTGTTGATGCTCACCGCGCGCGGCACCGCCGGGCGCGGCGCCATGGCGCCCGGCGGTGCCGACCGGGTCGTGGCCAAGCCCTTCGACAATGACGACCTGCGCCGTGTGGTGTCCGAAATGCTGGGCCGCTCGGGATGAGTCTGCGCGACGGTCAGCCGATCTTCCGGGCGCGCGCCGCTGCTTGCCGCCGGTGCCTGCGGGACGCGGCGCGCTTGCCCCCGATGGTGGTGCTGACCGCGCCCGGCGGTTCCGACCGTCTCATGGCCAAACCCTTTCACCACGATGCCCTGCGCCGAGGGGTGTCCGGCATGGCGAGGGCGCCGCGATGAGCCTGCCACCGGATCAGCCGATCTTCCTGGAACGCGCCGCCTATCGGCGCCGGCGCCTGCGGGACGCGGCGCGCCTGTTGCCCATGGTGACGCTGGCGGCGCTGCTGCTGCCGGTCTGGCTGATGCCGGCGACGATGTCGGGGGCGGGCGGAATGATATGGCTGTTCGGCCTGTGGCTGGTGGTCATCGCGGCCTCGGCGCTGCTGCATTGGCGGCTGGGGCGAGGGCCGCGCGCGGGGGATCCGCCGGATGCCTTTTGACGCGCTCGTCATTGCCGCGCTGATTTATGTGGGGTCGCTGTTCGTCGTGGCATGGGCCGCCGATCGCGCCGCCGCACGTGGCCGCACGGGGTGGAGCGATCGGCCCATCGTCTACACCCTGTCGCTGTCGGTCTATTGCACCGCCTGGACCTTCTATGGCGCTGTCGGCAATGCCAGCCGCACCGGTCTGGAATTCGCCACCATCTATCTTGGCCCGACGGTGGTGCTGGCGGGCAGTTGGTGGGGCCTGCGCCGTCTGGTGCGGGTGGCGAAGATGCATCGGGTTACGTCGGTCGCGGACCTGATCTCGGCCCGGTTCGGCAAATCGAACACGCTTGCAGCGCTGATCACGCTGATTTCGCTGACTGCGGCCACGCCCTATCTGGCACTGCAGTTGCAGTCGATCAGCCTGTCCTTCGCCGCCTTCGGCCCCGGTGATGTGCTGCCCGGCCCGCTGGAGCTGTGGGTTGCGGGCGGGCTGGCCGTGTTCTCCATCCTGTTCGGCACCCGCAACCTGGCCGCGGATGAGCGTCACCATGGCGTCGTCATGGCCATCGCGGTCGAGGCGGTGGTGAAGCTGGTGGCCTTCGTGGCGCTTGGCATCTGGGTGATCTGGGGTCTGGCCAACGGCCCCGGTGATGTGATCGCCCGCATCGCTGCCCGCGCCGCCGACCATGAGGCCGCCGGCTGGGTCCTGCGCGCCGACCGCTGGACGGCGCTGATCGCGATATCGGCGGCGGCGGTCGTCACCCTGCCGCGCATGTTCCAGGTGCTGGTGGTCGAACCGGCGGATGAGACGCCGCTGAACTCGGCCGCCTGGGCGTTTCCGGCCTATCTGATGGCGATGTCGCTGTTCGTCCTGCCCATCGCCGTGATCGGGCGCGAGATGCTGCCGCCGGATGCCTCGCCCGACCTTTATGTCCTGCACCTGCCCCTGTCGCAGGGCGCGGACGGGCTGGCGCTGCTGGTCTTTCTGGGCGGGCTCAGTTCGGCCACGTCGATGGTCATCATCAGCGCCATCGCGCTGGCGACGATGATTTCGAACCATTGGCTGGTGCCGTTATATCTCGCTCTGCGGCGCGCCGAGGGCGAGGACGCTGCCCATGCCAGCCTGCGCCAGCCGCTGCTGATCTCTCGCCGGATCGCCATTCTGGCGGTGATCGCGGCGGGGGCGATCTATCAGGCAGTCGGGGGCGGGCAGGAACTGGCGGCGATGGGGACGGTGGCCTTCGTGGGGATGGCGCAGCTGCTGCCGGCGATGCTGGGGGGGCTGCTTTGGCGCGGCGCCACGCGCGTCGGCGCCTATGCGGGCATCATCGCGGGGGCGCTGATCTGGATGGGGCTGGTGTTTCTGCCCTCGCTCGGCTGGGCGCCCGGACTGGACTGGGGGCCGGTGGATCCGCTGGCGGGCGCCGTTCTGGTCTCGCTCGGGGTGAATATGGGGCTGTTCATCATCCTGTCGCTGGTGACTCTGCCCGACCCGCAGGAGCGTTTGCAGGGCCTGTCCTTCGTTCATGCCGTCACCCCCGACACCGCCGCCGTATCCACGCCCCAGCGCCCGGACGGCGCCATCCGGGCCGAGGCGCTGCTGACGCTGGCGCGCCGGATCTGGGGGGGCGACGAGGCGCTGCATTTCTTTCGCGCCGAGGCCGAACGGCAGGGCAAGTCCGGTTTTCTGCCCGATGTCAGTGCGGGCTTTCTGTCGCGGCTGGAACGCCGGCTGGCCGGCGCCGTGGGGGCGGCCACCGCCCATGCGATGCTGGCGCAATTCGCCGGGCAGCGCCCGACCTCGATGGCCGAACTGATGGCAGTCGCCGGCGAGGCGCAGCGTGCGCAGGAACGCGCGCGCCAGCTGAAGGACGATTCCGACGAGTTGGCCCGCACCGCCCGCCGCCTGCAGGAGGCCAATGACCGCCTGACCGCGCTATCTGTGCAGAAGGACGCCTTTCTGGGCCAGATCAGCCATGAATTGCGCACGCCGATGACCTCGGTCCGGGCGTTTTCGGAACTGCTGAAACTGCCCGATCTGGCACCCGATGATCGCACCCGCTTTGCCGGAATCATCCATGAGGAAGCCTCGCGGCTGACCCGGCTTCTGGATGACTTGCTGGACCTGTCGGTGCTGGAAGGCGGACGGGCGCGGCTGTCGCCCCGCGTGGTCAATCTGCACGACCTGATCTCGCGCGCGATCGAGGCCAGTTCGGCCCTCGGCGGCGCGGCGCTGGTGATCGACCGCGATATCCCGGCCGAACATCTGATGGTGCTGACCGACGGCGACCGGTTGCTGCAGGTGCTGATCAACCTGATCGGCAATGCCCGCAAATATTGCGACGCCGCACGGCCGGTGCTGACCATCCGCGTGCGCAGGCTGGCGGCGGCCACGCAGATCGACATCATGGATAACGGGACCGGGATTCCGCCCGACAAGCAGGATCTGGTGTTCGAGAAGTTCTCGCGCCTGAACGACCCTGCACGGGCCGGCGGCGCTGGGCTGGGGCTGGCCATCTCGCGCGAGGTCATGACGGCGCTGGGAGGCTCCATCACCTATCTGCCGGGGCATGAGGGCGCGGCCTTCCGGCTGCAGTTGCCGGTGCGGCCGCCGGGGCTGGGGGCGAAAAGCGCGGAGGCGTAAACGGATTATCAACCTGTCGCGTGGCAGTCTGCGCGAAGGCACATCTGATTCGGGCAGGGCATGGCAAGGGCTGCGAGCGCACAGGCGCCAAAGACGGAAACGGCCCCGTCGCGCGGCACCGCGGCGGTGTTGGGGCAGCACCTTGCGCGGTTCCGCGTCGGTCTGCCGGCGACGCAGCCGCGCGTGGCGGTGCCCAAGGCCACGCCGGAACGTGCGCTGGCCACCGCCATCGGACGTGCGGCGCAAGCGTCCTGCCAAATGCCCGTCTATCCGGCGCAGGCGCAGATGACCCATGCCACTCTGGCCGAACTCGGCGAAATCCTGCCGGAGCGCGGATTGATCCTCGTGGTCGAAGGCCCGCTGGGGGCGCTGGGTGTCGTGACGCTGTGCCCGGCAATGCTGGCATCGGTGATCGAAATGCAGTCTCTGGGACGACTGACCCGCCAGCCGCCGCGCGAGCGGCGGGCGACGCGGACAGATGCCTCGATCTGCGCGGATTTCGTGAATCTGTCGCTGGCGGAACTGGCGGCAGAGCTGAGTGCGCTGACGCCGGGCGCGGCGCATCCGGTATTTCGCTTCGCCAGCTTCGTCGAAGATCCGAGGCCGTTGGAACTGATGTTGGACGATATTGCCTATCGCTGCCTGCGGCTGGACATGAAGGTCGGACAGGGCGGGATGCGCGATGCCGCGATGCTGATCTTCCTTCCCGATACCGATGCGGCCGTCGCCAGACCGGGCGAATGCACGCCGGGCCAGGCGGCGCCGGGAGCGGCGGTGCCGGGCCATGTGGCATCCGTCCCCGCCGCCGGGCGCAGCCTGGCCGAGGCCGTGCGGGCCGCCCCGGTATCGGTGAATGCCGTCTTGTGCCGGCGCAAGATCACGCTGCGGGAATTGCGCGCCTTGCAAGCCGGTTCCGTGCTGGGATTGCCCCATGACGCGATGGCGACCGTGCGGCTGGAAACACCCTCGGGGCTTGAGGTAGCCCGTGGCAAGCTGGGCGCGCTGCATGGCAATCGTGCGATCCGCATCGCCGCGCGGGCAGGTGCGAAGGGCGATGCGGGCCGGCTTCTCGATGTCGGGATGGAGGGGGCAGCGTCCGGGACCGCCTGCCCAGCCGATCGGACCAAGGGGGCGACATCGGATGAAATGTCGCTCTTGGCCGATCCGCCGCTCGCCGATGTCGACCAGCCCGATCCGTTCCGCACCGCCTTCCTGGACAGCGCAGACGGATCGGACAATGCGGCCCCGGCGCCCCCGCTGAATTTCATGATCGACTGATCCGCGCAATCGACCGGTGTGGATGTGGTGATTCGCTCTCCTCCGCGTGTCCGGCGGGCGACGGGAGGTGCATCAGAATTGCCCGACCCTGACGCCGCTTTTGTCACGCCACTGTCGCGAAAGCGGGGGTTTTGTGCTTTTTCCCTTGTAAACCCGCCGTGGCGGACGCATTTAACGCACGCCCGCAGATTCAAGCGGGCATGCTGTCTAGGAGTGACCATGGCCAAGGAAGAAATGCTCGAATTCCCCGGCGTCGTGAAGGAACTCCTGCCGAACGCGACATTCCGGGTCGAGCTTGAAAACGGCCATGAGATCATTGCGCATATGGCAGGGAAGATGCGGAAGAACCGTATCCGTGTTCTGGCTGGCGACAAGGTTCAGGTGGAAATGAATACCTATGATCTGAGCAAGGGCCGGATCAACTATCGCTTCAAGTGATCCGCGCGCGGCCCGGCGCCGCGCCCGCGCGCGGGCTGGCGATGGTTCCCTTCGCCCGCATTCCGCGTTAACCGGGGGCGATTGCAGCAACCGGCCCTGACATGACCCGCACACACCAAGCCCGGCTGATCCTCGGCTCTGCCAGCCCGCGACGGCTGGACCTGCTGGCCCAGATCGGCATCACCCCCGACGAGATCCGCCCGGCCGATATCGACGAAACCCCCCGCCGCAACGAGGACGCGCGCGCCTATGTGCGCCGGATGGCCGCCGAAAAGGCTGAAGCCGTATCCGCCGCGCCCGATGACATCGTGCTGGCGGCGGATACGGTGGTGACGGCCGGGCGTCGGATTCTCGGAAAGCCGGAAGATGCCGCCGAGGCCCGCGCCTTCCTGACCCTGCTGTCCGGGCGCCGCCACCGCGTCATGACCGCCATCACGCTGCGCCGGGGCGGCCGCGAATGGTCGCGGCTGGTTGAAACGCAGGTTCGCCTGCGGCCATTGTCGGCCCGGGAAATCGAGGATTATCTGGCCAGCGGCGAATGGCAGGGCAAGGCTGGCGGCTATGCCATTCAGGGCCGCGCCGGGGCCTTCGTGAACTGGATCGAGGGGTCGTTCAGCGCCGTGGTCGGCCTGCCCCTGGCCGAAACCGCGACATTGCTGCGCGCCGCGCAGGCAGCCCGCCCCAGCAAGGAGGATTGAGATGAAGGGACGCCAGGTCGCTCTCGGCCATGTTTCCGGGCGCGAAGCCGCCGCCATGCTGGTCGATGGCCAGCTTGAGGATCTCCTCATCGACCCGGCCGATCTGACCGCTTTCGCCCCCGGCGCCATCCTGCGCGGACGGGTGAACCGGCTGATGAAGGGGCAGGGGGGTGTCTTCGTGACCCTGCCTGACGGCGCCAGCGGCTATCTGCGCGACCGCAGCGGACTGCGCGAGGGGCAGCCGGTGCTGGCGCAGGTCGCCGGCGTGGCCGAGCCGGGCAAGGCCATTCCGCTGAGCGCGCGGCTGCTGATTCGCGGCCGCTACTGCATCGTCACACCGGGCGTTCCGGGGGTGAACGTCTCGCGCGCGATTCGCGACCCCGATCGCCGCGCGGCGCTGCAGGCGCTGGGGGAGGACGCCTTGGCCGGGCGTGATCTTGGTCTGATCCTGCGCAGCGCCGCCGACCATGCCGACGATTCGGACATCGCCGAGGAGTTGGCGGAGAACATAGATCTCGCCGCAGCCATCGCCGCCGATATCGAGGGCGAGCCGGAGCTTCTGCTCGACGCGCCGCCGCCGGCGGAGACCGCCTGGCGCGACTGGGCCGAGCCCGCGCCCGACGTGGTCGAGGAATTCGACGAACTGCCCGACGACATTCTGGATGCGATCCACGCGCTGCTCTCGCCCCGCGTGGCGCTGCCGGGGGGCGCCTTCGCGGTGATCGAGCCGACCTCGGCGCTGGTGGCGGTGGATGTGAATACCGGCCCCGATACCTCGCCCGCGGCGGCGCTGAAGGCCAATATCGCCCTCGCCCGCGACCTGCCCCGACAGTTGCGCCTGCGCGGTCTTGGCGGCCAGATCGTCATTGATTTTGCGCCGATTTCCAAGCGCGAACGGGGCACCCTGGATCAGGAGCTGAAAAAGGCCTTCCGTTCCGAGGGCGCCGATGCCGTGCTGACCGGCTGGACCGCGATGGGCCTGTTCGAGATGAGCCGCAAGCGCGACCGCATTCCCCTGACGCTGCTGCTGGGAGAGACGTGATGGCGACCTGTCCGATCTGCGGCAAACCCAGTGTGGCGCCCTATCGACCCTTCTGTTCGAAGCGCTGCGCCGATATCGACCTCGCCCATTGGCTGCGTGGGGATTATGTGGTGCCCGGCAATACGGCAGCGGATGATGAACTGGTGCCTGAGCGTCCTGTTGATGAAGAATAGTTTTTTCGCTCTGGACACCGCCGAAAGGCTTTCGTAAACACCCTCACACCTCAGCAGAGGCTGAAGTGCCCGGATAGCTCAGTTGGTAGAGCAGCGGATTGAAAATCCGCGTGTCGGTGGTTCGAATCCGCCTCCGGGCACCATTTCGGTGTCTTTTCCGCCGATGATCAACAGTTCACATCGCCAGAATTCCTGTGTGCCCGCAAGCACGAAGCCTGCCCAGGACAGGGTGTGTCTCGGCGCAGGTTCCATGAAGCAGGATGGGTCGCTTCCGGATTGCGGATGCCCTCGGAGCGTGGTGGCCGAGAGCAATACTAGGCATGAATGAATGTGAGGCTCTAGGCTGCTGGGTGCAAAGGCCGAAGGGCGGGCGCGTCCGATCCCGCGATGGTAACGCGCGACACAGCCGAACCAAACAGCCCTTCGGGGAGGCTTTCTGGAGAGGAAACCAGCGGCCTAGGATAACGCTTTGCGGATGATCGGCGAGATCGCGCGCGAGGGGAGAAGCCCCGTGTCAACCTATCGCCGGGCATGCCCGAGGCGAATTCGGGGCGTCAATCTCGGCGGACGCGCCAGTTCTTCGCACTTGCGGGGTGATGACGGGTATCGCCGGCGCGCCGACCTCAAATACATCTGCACGCAGTGATGTGCCTGTCGTCGCAGAAAGGCGAAGGCCAGCGGGATTGGGGCACGCGCGCGCTCCCTGAGCGGGAGGCGCCAGCGGCGGCGCGGCGGCTGGCCGTCAGCGCGGCCTCAGCCGCGCTTTGCCGTCAGGGCGGCCGCGGCGCCGGCGCGGCGGCGCAGCAGCCATGGCAGCGTCAGGACCACCAGCACCAGCGCCTGCGCCGCCAGAGGTTCGGCGAGCGGGTAGAGACCGAACCACAGCTGCAGCCAGTCGTGATCGGGGAACCAGGCGACGGGCGTAGCGCCGATCAGCGCCGCCGTCTGCAGGCCGCGGATACCGGCGCCGACCAGCATCACCGACAACGCGGCCAGCAGGACCGAGGTCACGCGGAAGAACAGCCGCAGCGGCAGCTTGCGCCCCGAAGCCAGCACCAGCCAGCCCACCGCCAATGCCGCCGCACCTCCGCCGATCAGGCCACCGATGACTGGGGCCGGGGCGGAGCTGGTCAGCAACGCCTCGTAGAACAGAACCGTCTCGAAGCCCTCGCGGAAGACCACCAGAAAGGCCAGCATGGCCACGGTCCAGGGGGTGGTCACGCCGGCCAGACGGGCGCGGAAGGCGGCGACATGACCGCCGCCCGCGGCCAGGCCCAGCACCATCCAGACAAGCACCCCGGCGGCCAGAAGCGCGGTCCAGCCCTCGATCGCTTCACGGGCCAGCGTGGGCAGCGAGAACAGCCAGCGTGCCGCCGCCCACAGCGCGAAACTGGCCACCAGTGCGAGGCCCACGCCCGCGGCGACCGGACGACGGAAGCGGGCGGCGGCAAGGCCTTCGGCGCGCATGGCGGCCAGGAGGGCGGCGATGATCAGCACCGCCTCCAGCCCCTCGCGGAAGACGATGCCGGCCGATTGCAGCGCCGCCCCCAGCGAGGAGACCGGCGTTTCGATACGGGTGCGGGCCTCGATCAGGTCGGATTTGATGGCGGCGATTTCGTCGGCCACCGGTTGTTGCTTGGCGATGAGGGTGCCGAGGCCTGGATGGCTGGCACTGCCTTCCCAGAACCGCCGCTCCAACCGCAGCGCCATCGAGGGCGCGCGCGGCACCAGTTGTTGTTCGAAATCGGGATCGAACCAGCTATAGGCCTCCAGCCGCTTCAGATCGGCCCCGGCCCAGTCGCCCGCCTGCGCCATCAGCTGCAATTCGTCCAGCGTCGCGGGCAGCGCATCAATCGCGGCGGCATAGCCGCCTTGGGCGACCTCGGCCCCGAAGGCGGTGTCGATCAGCGCCAGTGCCTCGTTGACCAGCGGCTCGATCCCGTCGCTGCGGGCCTCCATCCCGGTTTTCATGGCGGTCAGCAGCGCGACCAGTTTCGCCGCCTGCGCGGGATCGGCCATCTGTGGGACCAGATCGGCCAGAATGATGGCGGCGCGGTCGCGGAACAGCCGGGCCTCGTGATATTCCAGCGGCTGGGTGATCTGGCCGTTGCGCACGCCGTTGCCGTATTCCTGCCAAACCAGCGCGGTGAAGCGACGCAGCAGGCGTGCGCGGCGCAGCGTTTCCTCGGGCGACAGCGCCACCGGGGTATAGTCCGCCAGCAGCGCGCCGATCTGGTCGAGCGCCGTGGGATCGGTCGCCGCGCGCGTCAGGGCCAGCGACAGCGCCGCCTGCCCCTCGGCCCCCAGATGCTCTGCCAGATTGCCGCCGAGATAGGCGGCCAACCCCTCGATCCGGCCCAGATCACCGGCATATTGGGTCATGTGGCCAGCGGCCGCGTCGTCACGGGCGCGGGTCAGGGCGAGGCGCAGCTCGGATGCGGCCACGGTCAGCAGTTCGGCCTCGACGGCGTCATGGGCGGCCTGCGGCTGCATCGTGCCGGCGCCAAGCGCCTGCACCGCCAGCGCCGCCGCCGTATCGCCCGAGGCACGGGCATAGTCGCGGATGGTCAGCCAGTCCGAGGCCTGCGCCGCATCCCCGGCCAGCACGGCGGCAAGAGCACGGTCGCGGGCGGTCGACATCGTCGCCGCCCAGAGCAACTGGCGGCGGCGCGCCGTGTCGGCCTGCGCGCCCGCCGCGGCACTGGTGCTGTAATCAGCCAGCGCCGTCGTCACCGCCTCTGCCCCGAAGGCGGGGGCTGCGGCGGCCATGCGATCCAGCCGGGCCTGAATATCCGCCGCCCGCTCTCTGGTGTCGGGCCGGTAAAGCATCCGTTCGATGCGGCCGGTTTCGCTGCGGATGACCTCGGCCGCGGCCCAAGGGGTTTCGGCATGCAGGGGCAGCGCGAACAGGATCAGGCTGGACAGAAGGACGAGCAGTTTCACAGCGGGACATCCGGCAAATCGGCCGACAGCTCGGCCAGGGTGAAGGAGGGCAGCGGCAATTCGCGCCGCAGGTTGGTAAAGATCAGCTCCGGCAGGGCGACCTTGTAATTGAGCCGCGCGGTCAGGTGCAGCGGGCCTTTCGCAGGCGGCAGGTCATAGCGGACGACATCCTCGCCTTTGGGGGGGATCGGGCGGCGCATCCAGACGACCTTGGCGGTGGCGAAGGTCAGGTGATCGGTCAGCCGGCGGCCTTTGTTGTCCAGAAAATGCTCGATCCAGGTCACCGCCTCAGGATCCTCGACCCCCAGTCGCTCGGCGGCGCCGCCGGACCGGAAGACCTCGGCCCCGGTGCTGTCGGTCACCACGACCTCCAGCCAGATATGTTTCTGGTCGTTCACGCCGGTGGGCAGGTTGTGCCCGGCGCCGAGGTTCTGCACCGCGATATCCAGTTTCAGTCCCGAGGCATCGCGGGAGATCCCGCGCAGCTCCAGCCCCGCGGCGGTGCGCAGGAAAGCGGCGGTCTGTCGGGCCTGCTCCTCCAGTGTTGCCCTGGTCAGGGCCGCATCGGTGCCGGGCAGCAGGCCGCCGCGCAGCACGGTCAGCGCATCGCCCATGGCGGTATCGGTCATCACATGGTTGGCGCCCACGAAGCGGTGCGCGTATTTCGCCGGCTTGACCAGCTTGCCTTGCCGCAGCGCCATCACCTGCGCCGCCGGATCGGCGGCCATGTGGCAGTCCTGACAGGTCACGCCGTTCTGTGCATACCAGCTGTCCTTCCATTCGGCGAAGGTCGATTGCACCACCTGCGGGGTCTCGGCCGGGGTCATGTTCCGGTCATAGATCTCGGTATGGCAGGCGCCGCACAGGTTTGCGCTTTTCATCAGCGCAACGGTGTCGGGCGCGGCGAAGGCGGCCAGATGGGCGCGTGGATCGGCCAGCAGGGCGGCGCCCTGGGGGGTGTCGCGTTCGGTCTCGGCGCGGTCATAGGCCAGCGTGATGGCGCCGTTGCCGGCCTCGGGGTCCGCGGCGGTGGCCGTGTGGCAGGTGATGCAGGCCACGCCTTCGGTTGTCGCGTCGGCGGGCGGGACGGAAATGAACCGGTTGATGCGGCCGGTCAGCATCTCGGCCGGGGCGTGGCAGCCCTCGCAGAAGCGCTCCTGTTCGGGTTTCTTCTTGACGATATCGACATTGGCCTCGACCGTGGCGTCATAGATCAGGTCACGATCGGCGATGGCGTGCAGCGATCCCGCCCATTCCCGAAATTCCTGCGCGTGGCAGCCCGCGCATTCGGCGGATGAAGGCAGCCGCGCCGGGTCGCTGAACAGCCCGCTATGGCTTTCCAGCCGCGAGGGCCAGAAGGGCCGGTCGGTGCCGTCCTCGGCGGGGCCGAAGGGCATCCGGTAGAAGGGGATGTCGGACAGGGCCACGCCCACGGGTGCGGCGCGGGGCAGCCATGCAGCAATGCCGATAGTTGCGACCACGGCGATCGCCGCCCCCAGCAGCAGCGGCCGCGCGTGATAGCGGGCCTGCGATTTCAGCCCCATGGCCGTCCCCAGTGCCGCAGGGTCAGATGCAGGAACAGGCCTCCCATGGCCAGCCACGCGGACCAGAAATGGACCAGCGACAGCGTTTCTGTCACGGCGCGTTGCGGAAACCAGACCACGCCCGCCAGCCACAGACCGGCAGGCAGCGCCATGAACAGCCCGCTGCCCAGCAGCGCCAGCCAGCAGACCAGCAGCGCCCATGACAGGATGGTGAAGCCGCTGCGCTGGCTATGGCCAAGCCCGGTGGGGATATGCCGGGCCAGCCACGGGGCCAGCATGACCAGCAGCGCCAGCCCGATCAGCACATGCGCCCATAGCATCAGCCGCTGTTGCCCCGTCAGCCACAGGTCCAGCCCGGTGACGAACAGTGCCGCAAAGGCGATGCTCTGGACGGCCGAACGCGCTGTCCCCCCGCGTGGGCGGGGGAAGGGCCTGGCAATCGGGGCGGGATGGCTTGTGGCTGGTCCCCTCATCTGGCTTAGCCCTTGATCTGGACCCCGTTCTTGGCGGCCGCCTGCAGCACCTGCGCGACAATCCGTTCGGCGATGTCCTGCGCCTCGTTGCCAAGCGCATCGGCTTCCTCGGCCGAGAATTTCTCGCCTGCCGCCTCGCGCTCGCGGGTTTCGGTGACCAGTGTGATCAATTCGTTGAAATCATTGGTGATCGCGGAATCCAGCGCGGCGTCCTGCGGCGCCACCACCGGTGAGACCGCCGAGACATACATCCGCTGACAGCCGCCCATGATGCCCAGCACGTCGATCAGACGGCTTTGGGCGACGAAAGAGGCGCCCTCGCCGCCGAGTAACTGCGATTCCTTCCACTCGCCGAAGTAATCGCCGACGGTCGGGGTCATGGTGACCACCGCGGTGAAGGCGTCGTCGCGGTTAGGCTCCCAAGCGGCCATGTCGCTGCGCAGCGCCTTGGACCAGTCGACCATGCCGGTGGCCGCGCCAAGCGCCAGATTGGCATCGAACAGCACCTCGCCCGGATCCGCGGCGCCATTGCCGTTGAGATCGGCCTGCAGCTTCACATGATCCTTGTCGGTGCCCCAGAACAGCGGTTCGGTGATGATGTGGAACAGGCTGCCCGGCTGCTTCAGCACGGTGCCATCGGGTAGCGTCAGGTCATATTCGGCGACATCCTCAGCCTCGGTGCCCGGATTGCCGGCGTCGAGGATGAGGTCGTATTTCGCCGTCGAGGGTATGCCCGCCACGATGCCTTCGATGGTCTCATACTGGTTCGAGGCCGCCAGCCACTGTGCGCGCAGCGTGTTCACGGCCTCGGCCAGTTTGGCGGGCTCGGCCGCCCAGGCGGCGGCGTAATCGCCGTTATGCGCTTTGATGAGGTCGTTATAGGCGGTGGCTGCGGCCTGCATCTTCTCGGCCTCGGCGATCAGCGCGTCGTTATGTTCCAGCGTGAAGGCCTTCACCTTGGCCAGCCCTTCGGCCTCGGTTTCGGCGAAGGCGGCGGTGGCGAGCAGGGTCGAGGCGGTCAGGGCGATGATGAGACGCATGGTATCCTCAGATCAGGGCGGGGCAATCGCCCGGCAGGTTTCAAGGTGAGGTATAGATCATAACCAAGCATTTCAGTCAATTTAATCGGAAAGTGTCATATGGCCGCATCGTGTCAGTGACATAAAGGCGCGACGCCCGCTGACCGCGCGCGCGTCTGCCGCAGGTGCCAGATCGGGGGGCTGAGGTGCGCGCGGCCTTGCGGTAACGTCGCCAGGTCTCGGAACCAACTGCTGAATATGCGTAAATCCCGATGTAAGGGGCGCGACTGATCGGGATACCGGGCCCGGCGCTGCTGAAAGAAGCTTGGCTGCCGCAGCGCAGGATGCGCATCACCCCCGCTGCGCTATTCTCGCCAAAGAAAAGGGCGGCTCCCGATGTGCGGGGCCGCCCTTGCCATGCAATTTCGCGACGGATCAGACCAGCCGCGCCCCTTCCTTGGCGGCTTCAATGAAGCCGTCGAACAGGGGGGCGGGCTCGAACGGTTTGGATTTCAGTTCGGGATGGGCCTGCACGCCGATGAACCAGCGGTGGTTCGGATATTCGATCGCCTCGGGCAGCTTGCCATCGGGAGACATGCCCGCAAAGGACAGGCCGGCTTCCTCCAGCTGGGGGATATACTGGCTGTCGACCTCGTAGCGGTGACGGTGCCGGTCCTCGATCTCGGTCGCGCCGTCATAGATTTCCGAGATCTTCGAATCGGGCTTCAGCACCGCAGTATAGGCGCCGAGCCGCATGGTACCGCCCTTGTCATCGGCGAGCGAGCGTTGGACCTTGTAGTTGCCCTGGACCCATTCCTTCAGGTGATAGACCACCGGCGTGAAGCGGTTTTCGCCCGCTTCGTGGTCGAATTCCTCGGAGCCGGCATCCTCGATGCCGGCGAGGTTCCGCGCCGCCTCGATCACCGCCATCTGCATGCCCAGACAGATGCCCAGATAGGGGACGTTCTTTTCGCGGGCATATCTGGCGGCGGTGATCATCCCTTCGGTGCCGCGTTCGCCGAAGCCGCCCGGCACGATGATGCCGTGATAGCCGTCCAGCAGATGGCTGCCGTCCTTGGCCTCGATATCCTCGGCGGCGATCCAGTCGGCCTTGACGCGGACGCGGTTGGCCATGCCGCCATGGGTCAGCGCCTCGGCGATGGATTTATAGGCGTCGCCCAGCTGTGTGTATTTGCCGACGATGGCGACCTTTACCTCGCCATCGGTGTGGGTCAGCCGATCCATCACGTCTTCCCAACGCGACAGGTCGGGGCGCGGGGCGGGGCTGATCTGGAAGGCGTTCAACACCGCCTGATCCAGCCCTGCGCGGTGATAGGCGAGCGGCGCTTCATATATCGACTTCAGATCATAGGCGGGGATCACGGCATCGGGGCGGACGTTGCAGAACAGCGCGATCTTGGCGCGCTCCTTTTCCGGGATCGGATGTTCGCTGCGGCAGACCAGCACATCGGGGGCGAGGCCGATGGACTGCAGTTCCTTGACGCTGTGCTGGGTTGGCTTGGTCTTCAGTTCGCCCGAGGCGGCCAGATAGGGCAGCAGCGTCAGGTGCATCAGGATGCACTCGCCGCGCGGACGCTCGTGGATGAACTGGCGGATGGCTTCGAAGAAGGGCAGGCCCTCGATATCGCCGACGGTGCCCCCGATCTCGCACAGCATGAAATCGACCTCATCCGTGCCGATGGACAGGAAGTCCTTGATTTCATTGGTGACATGCGGAATGACCTGAATGGTCTTGCCCAGATATTCGCCGCGGCGCTCTTTCTCCAGCACGTTGGAATAGATCCGGCCCGAGGAAATCGAATCGGTCTGGCGCGCGGATACCCCGGTGAAGCGCTCGTAATGGCCCAGATCGAGATCGGTTTCTGCCCCATCGTCGGTGACGAAAACCTCGCCATGTTCAAAGGGCGACATCGTGCCCGGATCGACGTTCAGATAGGGGTCCAGCTTGCGCAGCCGCACGGTATAGCCGCGCGCTTGCAGCAACGCCCCAAGGGCCGCCGAGGCAAGGCCTTTGCCAAGCGAGGACACAACACCGCCGGTAATGAAAATGTAACGTGCCATGCGGTTCCCCGTGAATCGAATCAATGATTGGTGCGGTCGCGAAAGCGCCGTTCACGGGAGGAAAGAAATAACCGATTTATCCCGTGGCCGCAATGCGGACCGCAAGTTGTCGTGGGCGCGAAAGCACGCGCCCGCTAGGTATTGGGCTTAGTTTGCCGCAGGCGGCGTGACGGGCGCAGGGGCCGCGGGCGTCGTTTCCGTGGGCGTGGTGGTCGCCGGTGCGGCGGCCTCGGGCGCGGGCGGGGCGATCGGCTGGCCCACGCCGGGCGGCGGGGTATAGGCCGGAAGCTGCGGCGTGCCGTCGGTGCTGGGCGCGGGCGCGTTCACGCCCAACTGGTCCAGAACCGAAGCACCGGTCGCATTGCGCGAGGCGATGATGGTCAGCGTCAGCGAGGTGCACAGAAAGCCTGCCGCCAGAATCCAGGTCAGTCTGGACAGCGCATTGGCGGCCTGACGGCCGGTCATGACGCCACCGCCGCCACCGCCGCCCATGCCCAGACCGCCGCCCTCGGAGCGTTGCAGAAGCACGACGCCGATCAGCAGCAGCGCAAGGATCAGATGGACGGTCAGGACAACGTTTTCCAAGACACGGGCCTTTTTAGAATGCGGACGGGCCTATCTAGTCAGGAAGCGCCCAGTTGGCAAGGCGAAGCGGCGCGCCGGCCCTATCATCCTGCCGGGAAGGCTGTAGATTGGCCGGAACACGCAGACGAGGGTGCGAATGGCGATGAAATGGCTGGTGATAGTGGCGCTGCCTCTGGTGCTTGCAGGTTGCGCTGAAACCGCGACCGGCGGCGGGACCGTGCGGATCAGTCATGAACGGATGGGCCCGACGACCGGCAAGGCGCATTACGCGACCTCCTGCGACGCGCGCGACCTGTCGGGATGCGAACGCGCGGCGGCTCAGGTCTGCCCCGAAGGCTCGAACGTCAAGGAAAACCGCGTCCAGCCCGCGCCGGTGAACAGCCGCCGCGCCCCCACCCGCCACATCGTCTTCACCTGCCGTTAGGCGGCAATGCGAACGGCCGGCACCATGGGCGCCGGCCGCTGAAATCCTGTCGGTAGGACGGACGGTCAGCCCAGACCCTTCTTGCCCATGTCCAGAAACTTCTGCCGGCGGTCCCTGATCAGTTCGGGTCCGCTTTTGCCCGACAACTCCTTCAACGAGGCCGCGATCTGCTTGCCCACGGCGTCCATCGCCGCCCTGGGGTCGCGCTGCGCGCCGCCAAGCGGTTCGGGCACGATGGTGTCGATCACCCCCAGCTTCTTCAGATCCTGCGCGGTCAGGCGCAGCGCCTCGGCGGCCTCGCGCATCTTCTCGGCATCCTTCCACAGGATCGAGGCGCAGCCTTCGGGCGATATCACCGAATAGATCGAATGTTCCAGCATGATGATGCGGTTGGCGGTTGCAAAGGCCACCGCGCCGCCCGATCCGCCCTCGCCGATGATGACCGAGACCAGCGGCACGCCGATCTGCAGGCATTTCTCGGTCGAGCGGGCGATGGCTTCGCTTTGGCCGCGTTCCTCGGCGCCCTTGCCGGGATAGGCGCCGGGGGTGTCCACCAGTGTGATTACCGGCAGGTTGAAACGGTTGGCCAAGTCCATCAGCCGGATTGCCTTGCGATACCCCTCGGGCCGGGCCATGCCGAAATTATGGGTGATGCGCGACTTGGTATCATTGCCCTTTTCATGGCCGATTACCACGCAGGGCGTGTCGTTGAAGCGTGCAAGCCCGCCCATCACCGCGTGGTCGTCGCCAAAGGCGCGGTCGCCGGCAAGTGGTGTGTATTCGGTGAACAGCGCATCGATATAGTCGCGGCAGTGCGGCCGTTCCGGGTGGCGGGCCACCTGGGTTTTCCGCCAGGCGTCGAGGTTGCCGTAGAGCTCTTTCAGCAGGGCGCCGGCCTTCTTGTCGAGCGCGGCGGCCTCTTTCTCGACATCCACGCCTTCGCCTTTCTGGCCCATGGCGCGCAATTCTTCAGCTTTGCCTTCGATATCGGCCAGCGGCTTTTCGAAATCGAGATAGGTCATCCGGGCTCCCTCGTCGTGTCGGCCCTTTATATGCGGCGGGTTGTAACAGATTGCAACGCGGCACGCTTGCCCGGCCCCGCGCGCGCCCTTATTTGTCGGGCATGAGAATTCCATTTTTGAACCGCGCGCCGCGCGTCAGCGTCGTCCGCCTGCAGGGCGCCATCGGTATCTCCGGCCGCGGGGCGGGGGGGCTGAACGATGCTGCCCTGGCGCCGGTGCTGGAACGCGCCTTTACAAAGGGTAAGCCGGTGGCGGTGGCACTGGCGATCAACTCGCCCGGCGGCTCGCCGGTGCAATCCTCGCTGATCGCGGCGCGGATCCGGCGGCTCGCCGACAAGCACGACATTCCCGTCCACGCCTTTGTCGAAGATGTCGCAGCCTCGGGCGGCTATTGGCTGGCGACGGCTGCCGACAAGATCTGGGCGGATGACTGTTCGGTGGTTGGCTCGATCGGGGTGATTTCGGCCGGGTTCGGGCTGCCCGAATTCATCGCCCGGCACGGTATCGAGCGCCGCGTCTATACGGCCGGGCGGTCGAAATCGCAGCTGGACATGTTCCGCCCCGAAAACCCCGAAGACGTCGCCCGCCTCAAAACCCTGCTGGACGAGATGCACCGCATTTTCATCGCGCAGGTGAAAACCCGGCGCGGCAGCCGTCTGACGGGCGGCGATGAGACGTTCAGCGGCGAGTTCTGGCTGGCCGCGCGCGGGCAGGAGCTGGGGCTGATCGACGGCATCGCCCATCTGGCGCCGAAAATGCGGGCGCTTTACGGCGACAAGATCCGCTTCCAGAGCTTCGGCGCCCGTACGTCCTTGCTGCGCCGCCTCGGCCTGTCGGCGGGCGCGCTGACCGGGGACGCCCTGGCGGCGGTAGAGGAGCGCGCCGCCTTCCAGCGTTTCGGCGCATGATCAAGGGCGTTCTGCTGATCCTTCTGGCGCTGATCGCGCTGGGTCTGATTTCGGGGCCGGGCTTCCGGCGTTTCGTGGCAAAGCTTCTGGGGTGGTCCCGACGTGATCGTTGATCTGCTGTTCATTCTCGCCGGCCTGGCTCTGCTGGTCATTGGCGGCGACTATCTGGTGCGCGGCGCGGTGGCGCTGGCGCTGAAACTGGGCATCGCGCCGGTCATTGTCGGGCTGACCGTGCTGGCCTTCGGCACCTCCGCGCCTGAGCTGATCGTGTCGGTCGCCGCCGCCCTGGGCGGGCAGCCCGGCATTGCGCTGGGAAATGTGGTCGGGTCGAACATCGCCAATGTGCTGGTGATCCTGGGTGCGACGGCGGTGATCGCGCCCGTGCTGTCGGATGATGACGAACTGAAGATCAGCTGGGTCTATGCGATGCTGGCCTCGGTTCTGCTGATCGTGCTGTGTTTCGCCGGGCCGCTGGTGTGGTGGCATGGGGTGATCCTGCTGGCCTGTCTGGCCGTGACCCTGTATCAGCAGATCGGTCGCGCCCGCAGCCCTCAGGGCCACCCGCCCGAGCTTGATGTCGAGGTCGCCACCGATCGTGGCGCCAAAATCGCGCTGTGGCTGGTGGTGGGGCTGGTGCTGCTGCCCGTCGGGGCGCGGCTGCTGGTCGACGGGGCCACCGACATCGCCCGTGGCTTCGGCATCAGCGAGACGGTGATCGGTCTGACGCTGGTGGCGGTCGGCACCTCGCTGCCGGAACTGGCGGCTTCGGTCGCCTCGGCACTGCGGGGGCGGGCGGATATGGCCTTGGGCAATGTGATCGGCTCGAACCTGTTCAACATTCTCGCCATCATGGGCATCACCGCCTTTTTTGGCCCGCTGCAGGTGCCCGAGCAGATGCTGCGCTTCGATCTGTGGTTCATGCTGCTGACCACCGGCCTGCTGGGGCCGTTCCTGTATCGCCATATCGCTGTCGGCCGGGTTGCCGGTGCGGCGCTGCTGTCGATCTACGCCGCCTATACGGTCTGGCTGCTGGCATGAGCGCCGCATTGGTCACCGGGGGCGCCCGCCGGCTGGGCCGGGCAATGGTGCTGGCGCTGGCGCGCGCCGGGCACGATGTCGCCATCCATTACCACGGTGCGGAAGCCGAGGCGGAACAGACTGCGGCCGAGGCCCGCGCCTTTGGCGTCCGGGCCGAGGTCTTCGCCGCCGATCTGCTGGATCTGGAGGCCGCCGAGGCGCTTGTGCCCCGCGTCACCGCGCGCATGGGAACGCTGTCTGTGCTGGTCAACAATGCCTCGATCTTCGAACATGACACAATCGCCACGGCAACGCGGGACAGCTGGGACCGCCATCTGGGGTCGAACCTGCGCGCGCCCTTCATCCTGTCGCAGGCCTTCGCGGCGCAGGTCCCGCGCGCCGACCGCACCGGTCCCGAGCCGGTGGCGCAGGCGCTGATCGTCAACATGATCGACCAGCGGGTGCTGAAGCCCACGCCGGAATTCCTGACCTATGCCCTCGCCAAATCGGCGCTGTGGGACCTGACGCGGATGCTGGCGCAGGCGCTCGCGCCCGATATCCGCGTCAACGCCATCGGTCCGGGCCCGACCCTGCAGGGGGCGCGTCAGGGTGCCGAACAGTTCGCCCGGCAGCGCGCCGCCACCATTCTGGAACGCGGCGCCGATCCCGAGGATGTGACCGCCACGCTGACCTATCTGATGGCTGCGAAAGCCGTCACCGGCCAGTTGATCTGCGTGGATGGCGGCCAGCATCTGGCCTGGCGGACGCCCGATATCCAGGTCGTCGAATAGCCGTCGCCGGGCGCGTCTGCCATCGGGTGCGGCGCTTTGTCCACTTTCCGCGCGGCGGTAACAAAACGGTAAGGAATCCGTCTTGTTTTTCAGGTGATTGTCCGGATGAGATAAAATATATATTATAATCAAATAGTTACCTTTATGCTCAAAACTTATGCAAATATGAGAAATCCTGTAAAACGCCAAGAAAAGCGCCGAAGGCCACAGCTCGCCCACAGAGTTATCCACAGAATCCGTGGACAGGATTCTTCTTGCCTTCGCGTCGCGGAACTTGCAGCAGCCCCCCAGAATCACCCATCTGTAAAGCCATGACCGATTCCGCCCCCAAACTGATCGGACAACCGCTGATCGCCGACTATCTGAAGACGCTGGACGGCAGTCCCGGCGTCTATCGGATGCTGGGCGAGAAGGGGGATGTGCTGTATGTCGGCAAGGCGCGGAACCTGAAGGCGCGGGTCTCGAACTATGCGCGCGGGCAGGGGCATACGGCGCGGATCGCGCGGATGATCCGCGAGACCCATTCGATGATGTTCCTGTCCACCCGCACCGAAACCGAGGCGCTGCTTCTGGAGCAGAACCTCATCAAGCAGCTGAAGCCGCGCTACAACGTGCTGCTGCGCGACGACAAGAGCTTCCCGAACATTCTGGTGGCGAAGTCGCATCCGTTCCCGCAGATCAAGAAGCATCGCGGGGCAAAATCTGAGAAAGGCGATTATTACGGCCCCTTCGCCGGGGCGGGCGCGGTGAACCGGACGCTGAACCAGTTGCAACGGGTCTTTTTGCTGCGCAACTGCACCGATGCGGTCTTCGAAAGCCGCACCCGGCCGTGCCTGCTGTATCAGATCAAGCGCTGCAGCGCGCCCTGCGTCGGCAAGATCTCGGAACGCGATTACGGCGAGCTGGTCAATGATGCCGAGCTGTTCCTGAAAGGCCGCTCGACCCAGATTCAGGCCGATCTGGCGGCCGAGATGGCAGCGGCCTCGGCGGCGATGGAATATGAACGCGCGGCCGCCCTGCGCGACCGCATCAAGGCGCTGACGGCGGTGCAGTCGGTGCAGGCCATCAATCCCCGCGGCATCCCCGAGGCGGATATCGTCGCGCTCCATATGGAGGGCGGGCAGGCCTGCGTGCAGGTCTTCTTCATTCGCGGCAATCAAAGCTGGGGTAACCGCGATTTCTATCCGCGTCTGGGGGGTGTCGAATCCCCCGACGAGGTGATGCAGGCCTTCCTGATGCAATTCTACGACAACAAGGTGCCCCCGCGCATGGTGCTGCTGTCCCACGGCGTCGAGGACATGGATCTGATGCGCGAGGCGCTATCGGAAAAGGCCGGGCGCAAGGTGGTGCTGGGCGTGCCCCAGCGCGGCGAAAAGGCCGAGTTGGTCGATAACGCGCTGCGCAACGCCCGCGAAAGCCTTGCCCGGCGGATGTCCGAAAGCGCGACGCAACTGCGCCTGCTGGAAGGACTGGCCGATGCCTTCAACCTGCCCGGCCCGCCGCGCCGGATCGAGGTCTACGACAACTCGCATATCATGGGCACGAATGCGGTCGGCGGCATGGTCGTGGCCGGCCCCGAGGGCTGGCTGAAAAGCCAGTATCGCAAGTTCAACATCAAGGGGACCGAGATCACCCCCGGCGACGATTTCGGCATGATGAAAGAGGTGCTGACCCGTCGTTTCACCCGGCTGCTGAAGGAAGACCCGGACCGCGAATCGGAAGCCTGGCCCGACCTGCTGCTGATCGACGGCGGCGCCGGTCAGGTCAGCGCCGTGCATGAGATCATGGCCGAGCTTGGCGTCGAGGACATCCCCATGATCGGCGTTGCCAAAGGCCAGGACCGCGATCACGGCAAGGAGGAGTTCTACCGTTTCGGCCAGCCCCCCTTCGCGCTGCGGATGAATGACCCGGTGCTGTATTTCATCCAGCGCCTGCGCGACGAGGCCCACCGCTGGGCAATCGGCACCCACCGCGCCAAGCGGGCGAAAGCGGTGTCAGCAACGCCCCTGGACGAGATCACGGGCGTGGGGGCCGCGCGCAAGAAGGCGCTGCTGGCGCATTTCGGATCCGCCAAGGCCGTCAGCCGGGCGGCCGTTGCCGACCTGATGGCCGTCGACGGCATCAACGAGGGGCTGGCGCAGAAGATCTATGATCACTTCAGGGTGTGAGGGCTTGCCGGAGCGGCTGATCGATCCGGCCCGCAATGCGCTGCCGGGATGGTCTATCCGGGCAGGAAGGCGTCCAGCGACGGCAGCAGGCCCGTCATGCGATCGGGTATTCCAATGTGGTAACCGCGCGCGACATTCCCGTCCGGGATGCGGCCCACATGCGGTCCCGTCGGCGATGGCAATGATTTCATAAGGTGCTCGCGGGCGTCGCTGATCCGCGCATCGAAATCGAGCGGCTGGGACTCACTGATTTCATCAAAGCGGGTGAAACGTCCGGCGATATGGTCGCCCTCGCTGCTGTCCTCGGCGGCTTTCTTGCGTCCCGCGATGCGCCTGGCGGCCGTCTCCCGGTCGAAGAGGGCCAGGTGAAACAGCAGCAGATCCGTCGACAGGTCCACCGGAACCTCCTTGCCGCGGTGAAAACCGCTCATCCACCGCAGCGGTGCGCGTGCGACGACCAGCTTGGAAAATTCCCGCGTCAGGATGGCGTTGCGCCGCTGCTGAAGAATGGGGATGTCCGGCGCCAGCGGTCCCTCGGACGGTGCCTGAATGACATCCAGTCCAATCGCCGCGCGGCGCGTCTCGGGGCCAAGGGTGGCGAGATATTCGGGAAGCTGCATGCCGGTGGCCGGGTCGACGGCCACGAATTCGTCGATATCCGTCCGCAGCACCACATCGGTGCCATCGCGCAGAAGGTTGTTGGCCAGCCCTGACTGCCATCGCGCCGTTCGCCGATCCCGCCGGACCCGTTCACGGGGGACATTGGCAACAACGTGCACATTTACATCCGTCAGGTCGACGGTGGGCGTCCAGTCATCCCCATCGAGCATGATGTGAAGATTTTCCCGACCGAAGATCCCGCCATAGTAATGGATCCAGAGCGCCAGAAAGAATTCGTCTGTGCGCACATTGGTCAGGACCTGAACTTTCACGAATCACCTGTCTGGGCCGAGAGCTATCCCCTTGGGGGTGCCGGGAAAAAAACTGTATCGCAAGGGTTGATGGCGCGGTTTGGCCCTCAGCCCAAAAACCGCAGCCGATCCAGCGCCCCTTGCAGGATATACCCCGCCGCCACCTGATCGATCACCTCGGCGCGGCGTTTGCGCGAGGTGTCGGCCTCCAGCAGCGCGCGCTCGGCGGCGACGGTGGAGAGGCGTTCGTCCCAGAAACTGATCGGCAGATCGGTCAGCCGCGACAGGTTCCGGGCGAAGGCGCGGGTGGACTGGGCGCGGGGACCCTCGGTGCCGTCCATGTTGCGCGGCAGCCCCAGCACGATGCCGACCAGTCCCCGGTCGGCCGCGATCTTCAGCAGCGCCTGCGCGTCGAGGGTGAATTTCTCGCGCCGGATCACGGTGAGGGGGGACGCGACCTGGCGCAGCCCGTCGCTGACCGCGATCCCGATCGTCTTGGTGCCGAGATCGAGGCCGGCGATTGCCCCCGCACGCGGAAGCCCCGCTGCGAAATCGGCAATATCCTCGAAGATCATGGGCCGATGCCCACCGATTCCGCCGCGTCGTTGACCTTCGCCAGCCCGATCGGATCTTCGGCAAAGCGGGTCCGCGCCTCGGCGGCGATTTCGCGGGCATGCTCGCCTTCGCCCACCACCGACAGCTGGGTGATGAGCATTGCCCATTCATCGGCGCTGCCGCCCTCCGCTGCGAGGCGTGCTTCGCGCCGGGCGACCATGCTGCGGATGAATTCGGTCCGGTCCTGTGGCGTCATCTCGCTGGCCGCGGCCATCTGATCGGCATCGAGCGCCGGCATCATCGGGGTGGCACCTGCATCGGTTCCACCCGCCTGCGGCGGAACATATTCGGGATGCCCGGCCAGCCACGCGATGTCGCCGATGACCTGCCGGATGGCGGCGTTCCAGGGTGAATCGGCGGGGGTGTCTTCCAGCATCGCCGCCCAGACGGGGAAGGCGCGGTCGGCACGGCCATTCTGGGCCTGCAGCAGACCGGTCATATATCGGGCCTGCGCGTTTTTCGGATCGAGGCGCAAGGCCGTCGCCATCTCGCGTTCGGCCTCGGGGGTGATGAGGCCGCCGGCGGCCTCGGCCATCAGCCCGGCGAGGAAGGCGTGCTCCTCGGCGGTCGCGGTCGCGCCCTGAACCTCGATCAGACGCTTCTGCGCCGTGATCGCGGCCTGGGTATTGCCCAGCCGCGCCTCATTGCGGGCCAGCAGCGACAGGCCCCTGGTGTCGTCCGGGCGCTGCTGGACGGCGCTGCGCAACTGGTCCATCAATTCGAGGAACTGCGCATCGGGGGCCGGCAGCGCAGGGGGCGGGTTCGCGGCCATGCGGGCCTCGGCCTCGGCCTGACTGGGGCGGCTGGCATAGCGGGCTTCGGCCGCAGCGATCCGCGCGGCGAGTGCCATATCCGGCTGGCCGGGCGCGCCGATGCGCAGATAAAGCGCGCTGCCCGCCGCGACCAGCACCATCAGCACCGCAGCCGCGATCCAGCCGTGACGGGCGGTCATGGGGACTGCTCCGGCCTCGCGCGTCAGCGCCCGGTCGGCGCCCAGCACCTTGCGGCCGATCTCGGTCCGCAGCCGTTCGGCATCGGCCGGATCGATGATGCCGCGCGCCAGGTCACGGTCGATCTCGGCAAGCTGGTCGCGATAGACGCGCAGGTCGTAGGCCGCGGCGGGTTCGGTCGCGCCGGGGCGGGCACGCCAGAACGGCAGCAGGATGGCGAGGGCGACGGTCAGGGTCAGGGCGGCGGCGAACAGCCAGAACATCGATGGGCTTCCTTTCGGCTTTGCCCTAGATAGGCTTTTCCTGCGCCCGGCAAAACCCCGCTCAGCATTGCAAGGCGGCAAGTTTCACGCATATTCCCGCGGCAGATTGATGCATGATAATGATGCATGATAGGGATCCAATTGCGAAGTCGCGCATTGTTACCCTCATACGAAACCCAACTCGGAGTTGAATCTCTATGGCTAACGAACCCCGGAGCAGCAACAATCTCTACTTCATCGTCGGCGCGCTGGTTGTTGCTGTGCTGGTGATTTTCTGGCTGATGAACAGCAACGGCGAAACGGCTGCCGATGCCGGTGGCGACACCGTCGTGACGGTCGAGGAAACCACCGAAGCCCCGGCTGCGGACGCCCCGGCGGCTGACGCCCCCGTTGTCGAGACGCCGGCCCCGGCTGCTGACGCCCCCGCTGCCGAACCGGCCCCGGCGACGGAAGCTCCGGCTGCGGAAACTCCTGCGCCTTCGACGAACTGATCCGTATCGCGGATGCCCCCGAAAGCCCCGAGGCGCTGCCTCGGGGCTTTTTCGTTTCCGGGCTTTTTCCCAGTCTGCGGCCCATGTTAAGGCTGCACCCGGAACCCACGCCAACAAGGCTGCGTTGGTGGGTGACCGCACCCGTGCGGGCAGCCGCCCGCCCAGACAAGAGGATGAGACCATGGCCTTCACGCTTCCCGATCTTCCTTATGCCCATGACGCGCTTGCGCCCGCCGGCATGTCCAAGGAAACGCTGGAATATCACCACGACATTCACCACAAGGCCTATGTCGACAACCTGAACAAGCTGATCGACGGCACCGAATGGGCCGACAAATCGCTGGAGGACATCGTCACCGGCACCTTCCAGAAGGGCGCCGTGGCGCAGAATGGCATCTTCAACAATGCCAGCCAGCACTGGAACCACAGCCAGTTCTGGGAAATGATGTCGCCTGACGCGGGCGAGATGCCCGAGAGCCTGAAGAAGGCGATCATCGACAGCTTCGGCTCGGTCGAGAAATTCAAGGAAGAATTCGCCGCCGCCGGCGCCGCCCAGTTCGGTTCGGGCTGGGTGTGGCTGGTGCAGAACCCCGACGGGTCGCTGGCCATTACCAAGACCGAAAACGGCGTGAACCCGCTGGTCTACGGTCAAAAAGCGCTGCTGGGCTGCGACGTGTGGGAGCATTCCTACTACATCGACTTCCGCAACAAGCGTCCGGGCTATCTGACCAACTTCCTCGACAAGCTGGTCAACTGGGACAATGTCGCCTCGCGGATGCAGTAAGCGTCGCGGTTGGTGATCGTGACGGGCCGCCGCAACTGGCGGCCCGTTTGCATTGGGGGTCTGGGCGGCATTGGCCATCTTCTGCGCCGTCTCGACGGCGGCGCAGGGCTATGATTTCAGCGCCGCACGTCGGTGGCAGGCGATCTGCACGCCCGATCAGCTCCCGGCTGGAAAAGCGCCATCAAGAAAACGCTGCGCCAGATTGAAGGTGAGGCAGATTATACCGTCCATTTCCGCTACGGCCCGGACACCGCTGTGGTGATCCCGGACGAGGGGACGGCGCCGATCGACTGCTGCTACAACGCCATGCTGTCGATGCGGTCGAGCGGCGAATATGCGCGAACCACCCATGACATCAGCCGTGGCGACATGAAGGCCGTCAGCGGGGAAGGCCAGCGCACCTTCACTCGCCTGAACGAGGTCGAGATCCGCTAGGCCTGTCCCCGCTCGAACCGCGCCCGGCTGAGGAGATTGCCCTCGGCATCCACGGTCAGGCGCAGGGTCTTGCCCCGATGGAAGAAATTCAGCCGGAACCGCCCGGCATCCGCGCCCTCGCCGCGCTCGAAGCGGGTGGTAATGGCGCCCGAGGCCATGGCGCGGGCGATGGCATGTTCGGGCAGGTCCAGCCCCTCGGCGATGATCTTCGCGTCGACGGTGAAATCGTCGCCGTTGCGGGTGATCTCCGGCATCGCGCCCCCTTGCCAAGCTGCCATTCTCGGGCGCAGCATTTCAGGCGAACCCGAATTTCTCAACCCGTGCGAGACATGAGCGACGAAAACCCCAAGGATTACGCCTCGCCCGCCTGCATGGCGGGGCAGGTCGCGGCTGATTACTTTGACCCGCAAGCGGTGGACCCGGTGGCGGCAGCCGATGCGGCGCGCTGGCGCAGGGAGACGCGGGCGCAGCTGTTGGCGGCGCGGGCCACGCGCGATGCGCAGGCCACGGATGGCGCCATCGCCGACCATCTGGACAGCGTGCTGGCGGCGCGTTTCGGCGGCGCGCAGGGGCTGGTCGTCGCCGCCTATTGGCCGATCCGGGGAGAGCCGGACCTGCGCCCCTGGATGGCGCGGCGGGCTGCGGCCGGGCTGCGGATCGCGCTGCCGGTCGTCACCGCGCCCGATCAGCCGCTGGTCTTCCGGCCGTGGACGCCCGATGCCCCGATGCAGCCCGGCCGCTGGAACATCCCCGAGCCGGCGACCACCGTGCAGGTGGTGCCGCAGCTCGTGCTCGCCCCGACGGTCGGCTGGGATGGGGGCCGGTTCCGGCTGGGCTATGGCGGCGGGTTCTACGACCGCACGCTGGCGGCGCTGCGCCCGCGTCCCTATGCCATCGGCATCGGGCTGGAGGCCGGGCGCCTGCCGACCATCTACCCGCAGCCCCATGACGCCGCCCTGGATCTGATCGTGACCGAGGCCGGCCCGCGGCCCTAGCCGTCGGCCCGCAGGCTCTGCCGCGCCAGCGCCGCGATCAGGTCGGTCTGGGTGACCACGCCGACGATGCGCCCGGCCTCGAGGATCGGCACCGCGTCCATACCGCTGGCCAGTTGCGGCAGCAGCGCTGCGATGGGCGTCTCGGGGGCCGCGCTTGGCGGCTGCGGGTCCATGATGTCGGCGGCTTTCGCACCCTCCTGCACCGCGAGCGGCGGCGGAAGGGCCGCCATCAGCTCATGGTCGGGGAAGGCCGCGGCGATGATCTGCAGCTGGAATATCACCCCAAGAAACCGCTGGTCTTCGCCCACCACCGGCAGCGAGGTGAAGCCGTGGCGCAGAAACAGCGCCGCGATCTCATCAATAGGGGTGGCGGGGGTCACGCAGACCAGATCGCGCGACATGATGGACTGCGCGGTCTGCGGGCCGGTCAGGTGGCTGGCGGCCTGTATCTCGGCCGCGCCGATCAGCCGGGCCAGGTCCTCCACCCCCAGGTTCAGCGACTGGCGATAGCGCGACAGGATCTCGGTCAGCTCATCCTCGGTCAGGCCCAGACGCTCGACCGGGGCCGGGTCATGGGTGCCCAGGGGGTTCATCTCGCCGAACTGGCGCAGGGGATAGCGCCGGCCAGTGAGGTGGGCATAGATCGCCGCTGCGATCACAAGGATGATGGTGCCCGCCGCCACCGGCATCAGCGCAAAGCCGAAGCCGTGGGGCATGATCCGCTCGGCCCCGAGGGCCACGGTCATCGCAACCGCCCCGCCGGGCGGATGGGTGGCGCGCAGCATGGTCATCACCAGGATCGCCAGACCCACCGCCAAGGGCACGGTGATCAGCGGCGCGCTGATCAGCCGGCACAGCGCAATCGCCACCAGCGCCGATGCGGTGTTGCCGACGATCGCCGGCCAAGGCTGGGCCAGCGGGCTGTTGGGGGCGGCAAAGACCAGCACCGCCGTCGCCCCGAACGGGGCAATCAGATACAGCGCCAGCCAGCGCTCGGGTGCGACGACGAAAGCTGCGGCGGCGGTGATCGCCAGACCCAGAAACGCGCCGAGACTCGCCCGCAGCGCCTCGGATGCCGGAACCGAGGCAGCGGGGCCGAGGGCGCGGATATGGAGATGGCGCGACAGGGTGGTCAGTTGGCGCATGAAAGGCCTCGGATGGCGGCCGCCCCTGACTGGAGCGGGCGGGGGCGGGGATAAATGGGGAGCGGCGCGGTTCGGTAAGGCCGCGCCGCAGCGGGGGACAAGCTTGGGAAAAACATGTCGAACGGCATGAAAAAGGGGGCCGATCGGCCCCCTTTCCATCTTCACGCGGTCGGCGTCAGACCAGCGTCGCCTCGGTCGCGGCGCGGAACTCCTCCTCGGTCACGCCATCGGCGAGTTCGACGATCTTCAGACCGCCCGGCACCACGTCCAGCACGCCCAGATTGGTGATGATCCGGTCGACCACGGCCTTGCCGGTCAGCGGCAGGGTGCATTCGCGCAGCACCTTCGATTCGCCGTGCTTGTTGGTGTGGTCCATGACGACGACCACGCGGCCCACGCCGGCGACCAGATCCATCGCGCCGCCCATGCCCTTGACCAGCTTGCCCGGGATCATCCAGTTCGCCAGATCGCCGTTCTCGGCCACCTCCATCGCGCCCAGAATCGCCATGGCGATCTTGCCGCCGCGGATCATCGCGAAGCTTTCCGAACTGTCGAAGAACGAGGTCTGCGGCAGCGCCGTCACCGTCTGCTTGCCGGCGTTGATCAGGTCGGGGTCTTCCTCGCCCTCATAGGGGAAGGGGCCGATGCCCAGCATGCCGTTTTCCGATTGCAACGTTACCTCGACTCCGTCGGGGATATAGTTCGCCACCAGTGTCGGGATGCCGATGCCGAGATTCACATACCAGCCGTCCTGCAACTCGCGTGCGGCGCGGGCGGCCATCTGATTGCGGTCCCAGCCAGCCATCATGCGGTCTCCTTCTTGCGGGTGGTGCGCTGTTCGATGCGCTTTTCGTGCGGGCCCTGAATGATCCGGTGCACATAGATGCCCGGCAAGTGGATGTGATCGGGGTCGAGGCTGCCCGTCGGCACGATCTCCTCGACCTCCAGCACGCAGACGCGGCCGCATTTGGCGGCGGGGACGTTGAAGTTGCGCGCGGTCTCGCGGAAGATGGCATTGCCGGTCGGATCGGCCTTCCACGCCTTCACGATGGCCAGATCGGCCACGATCCCGCGTTCGAGGATGTATTCCTTGCCGTCGAATTCCTTCACTTCCTTGCCCTCGGCGATCACCGTGCCGACGCCGGTCTGGGTATAGAAGCCGGGGATGCCCGCGCCGCCCGCCCGCATCCGTTCGGCCAGCGTGCCCTGCGGGTTGAATTCCAGCTCCAGCTCGCCCGACAGATACTGGCGCATGAATTCGGCATTCTCGCCGACATAGGAGGATTGCATCTTCTTGATCTGATGCGTGTCCAGCAACTTGCCGAGACCAAAGCCGTCGACACCGCAATTGTTGCTGGCGATGGTCAGGTCCTTGACGCCGCTGCGCACCAACGCGTCGATCAGCAATTCGGGAATGCCGCACAGGCCGAAGCCGCCCGCGGCGATGTGCAGGCCGTCCTTCAGTAGCCCGTCGAGCGCCGCATCCGCGTCGGGGTAGACTTTCTTCATCACGTCCTCCGAAATGGTTGCGAGTTTGTCGCAAGGGGGTGACGCCGTGTCAACGGACGGTAGCGTTAGCAGTCAGTCTTGCGGTGATCTCGGCGGCGGCGAAGACGGCGATCACCTCGGGCCGCTTGTCGGCGGTGAAGCCTGCGCCGATCGGGCAGGTCAGGGCAGTGGTGTCGACGCCCTGCGCACGCGCCTCGCGCAGGAAGCGGGCGCGCTTGGTGGCGCTGCCGATCAGGCCGACATAGACGGCATCGCCCCGGCGCAGCGCCTCGGTGGTCAGCAGGAAGTCCAGCCCGTGATCATGGGTCAGGACGACATAGGCGGCGCCGGGGCGGGCGGCGGCGATGACGGCTTCGGGGATCGCCTCCAGCCGGGTTCGGCAGCCGGTGGCCAGCGACAGCTCCTCCGCGCGGCTGTCGATCAGGGCGACATCGAAGGGCAGCTGCGACAGCAGCCGCGCCAGCGCCCGCCCGACATGGCCCGCGCCGAAGATCAGCACCTGCGGCGGCGCCGGCAGGGGCGAGGGTCCCGCGCGGTCGAAACCCAGCCTGACGCGCCCGCCGCAGCACTGTCCGCTGTCGGGGCCGAGCGTGATCTCCATCACGGCTTCGGTTTCGGCGGCGGAGATCATCTGGCGGGCGCGGGCGATGGCGTCGAATTCCAGTCGGCCGCCGCCGATGGTGCCGGTGCAGCCTGCGGCAGTGACGAACATTTCTGCCCCCACCTCGCGCGGGGTCGAGCCCCAGGTCTGGGTCACGCGCACTCGGATCATCGCAATTCCTTCGCTGCGGAGGGCAGAGGATCTTAGCCCGCAGCCGGGCGGATACGAAAGGGGCGACGCGTCGCTTTTCCCGATCTATCGCGGCAGGACGTCGGGCTGGAAGCTGGCAGCGAAATCCGCCGAGGGCGGGATCGGGGTAATGATGTCGATCAGCACGCCTTCCGGGCCCTGCAGGATGAAGTGACGCTGCCCGAAATCCTCGTCGCGCAGGGGCTGGACCGGGGACAGCCCCTCGGCCAGCAGGCGGTCGTGCACGGCGTCGACATCCTCGACCTCGAAATTCAGCAGCAGGCCGGCGCTGCGGCCCCGGCCCACGGCGGGAATGGTGGGGTGCTGCCCGTCCAGAATCGCCAGGTTTATCGCCGGGTCTTCGGGCATCTGCAGATGCGCATACCAATCGCTTTCGAACATCGGGGCAAAGCCGAAGTGACGGATGAACCAGGCGGCGGCGGCCGGCACGTCCGCGCTTTGCAGGACGGGATAATATTGGGTGCATTTCACGGCTGGAACTCCACTCCGCAAACTTGGATACTCGATGTATGTAAAATAAACATACACGGTGTATGTATGCAAGAGAAATCCCCCAGGACGCAGGCGCAGCGCCGCGCCGCCACCCAGGCCGCGCTGATCGGGGTCGCGCGCGATCTGTTCGCCCGGCACGGGTTCGCCGGGGTTGGCGCGCCCGAGATCGCGCAGGCGGCGGGCGTCACGCGTGGCGCAATCACCCATCATTTCAAGGACAAGACCGGCCTGTTCCACGCCGTCGTCACCGCCGAGGCCGAGACCGTGGGCGCGGCGCTTGCGGCCTTGCCGCCGGGCGATATGGCCGGGGCGGTGCGGCACTGGTTCGCGGTCATGGAGCAGCCCGGCCGGGCGCGCATCCTGCTGATCGACGGGCCGGCGGTGCTGGGCGCGGCCGAGATTGCGCGAATCGATGCCGCGACCGGCGCCGCCGAACTCGGAGATGGTCTGGCCGAAATGCTGCCGGGGATGGCCGCGCCCGATCTGGCCGCCCTGACCGAGATTCTGTCGGCAGGTTTTGACCGCGCCGCCCTGCGCATCGCCGAAGGCGCGCCGCCCGCGCCTTATATCACGGCGCTTCTGGGGCTGATCGAGGGGCTGCGGCAGCAGGTCAGGCCCGGTCAGCCGGGCTGACGGTTCTCCAGCTGCCCGATCCGGCGCTGCACGGCCTCGCGGAACCTGATATTCGCGATGAACTGCTTTTTCCCGCGGTGCTCGATGAAGATCACCGTGGCCACGCTGCCGATCAGCGCCGCCCCCATCTCGAACACCAGATCGACCAGAGTATCGGCGATCACCTGATCGAAGGCATTGTCGAACCTGGCGGCGATGACCTTGGACAGCGCAACCAGGATCAATGCGGCGATGAGAATGCGCCAGAGATGCCGCGTGCCCAGGGTTTCGCGCTCGCCGATCAGGTCGAGCAGCTCGGGGTGATCGCGCAGATAAGCGATCTGGGCATCGGTCAGCGCCTCGGGGTCGTCGACCAGCAGCAGCTCATCCAGATTGACGTCCGACATCGACGACCTCCTGTGGTGCGGGGCGCGCGGGGGGGCCGAAGGCGATCCGCGCTCCCCGCCAGCCCTATTCTTCGGCCGGCGCGTCAGAAGGCGCCTTTTTCGCGGCAGGTTTCTTCGCCGCCGTTTTCTTCACAGTGGTCTTTGCGGCCGGTTTCTTGGCCTTGGCAGCTGGCTTGCCCTCGGCCGTTTTGGCGCTTGCCTTCTTCGCGGCCGGCTTTTTCGCCGCCGCCTTCTTCGGCGATTTTGCCGCCTTGGCCGAGATCAGTTCCAGCGCCTGTTCCTGCGTCAGGTCGGCCGGTTCCACGTCACGGGGCAGGGTGGCGTTGATCTTTTCCCATTTCACATAGGGTCCGTAGCGCCCGTTCATCACGCTGATCTTGCCGCCCTCGGGATGCTCGCCCAGCTCCTTCAGGGGGGCGGCCGCCGCGGCGCGCCCGCGCATCGGTTTGGCGGCGAGCACCTCGACCGCGCGGTTCATGCCGATGGTGAAGACCTCCTCCACATCCGGCAGATTGGCATATTTGCTGCCATGCTTGACGAACGGCCCATACCGCCCGATCCCGGCCTCGACCAGTTCGCCGTCCTCGGGATGAGGCCCGACCGCGCGCGGCAGCGACAGCAGCGCCACCGCACGTTCCAGATCCAGCGTCGCCGGGTCCCAGCCTTTCGGAATGCTGGCGCGCGGCGGCTTCGGCGCCTCCTCGGTCGGTTCGCCGCGCTGAACGTAAGGGCCGAAGCGGCCATTCTTCAGGCTGATCTCGTCGTCATTGTCGATGCCAAGCACCCGGTCGCCGGTCGCCTCGCCATCGCCGGGCGCGGAAAGCGGCCGGGTATAGCGGCATTCGGGATAGCGCCCGCAGCCGATGAAGGCCCCACCCGACCGGGCGGTCTTCAGATGCAGCCGCCCCTGATGACACAGCGGGCATTCGCGCGGATCGCCGCCATCGGTGCGCGGCGGGTAAAGATGCGGCGCCAGAGCCTCGTCGATGGCGGTCAGCACCTCGCCGATGCGCAGATCGGTGGTGCCGCTGAGCGCTTCGGAAAAATCGCGCCAGAAGCGCCGCAACACCTCGCGGTAAGCACGGTTGCCGGAACTGATATCGTCCAGTTCCGTCTCCATGTTCGCGGTGAAATCATAGGAGACGTAGCGCGGGAAATACTTGACCAGAAAGGCCGTGACCAGCCGACCCTTGTCCTCGGGGATCAGCCGGTTCTTGTCCTTGCGGACATAGTCGCGGTCCTGAATCGTGGTCACGATGCTGGCATAGGTCGAGGGCCGGCCGATGCCCAGTTCCTCCATCCGCTTGACCAGCGTCGCTTCGGTATAGCGCGCCGGGGGCTGGGTGAAATGCTGCCGCGCGGCCGAGGTGCCGTGTCCGTCGACCAGCACGCCTTCCTCGGTGGCGAAGGCGGCGATCTTCTTCGCGGGCTCGCCCTGATGGATCAGGGGCAGGCGGGCGCTGTCCTCGCCGTCGTCGTCATCGCGGCCCTGATCGTAGACAGCCAGAAAACCGTCAAACAGCATCACCTGACCATTGGCGCGCAACCCGACCTGACCGTCCGCGCTGCCGATCTCGACGGTGGTGCGTTCCATCCGCGCGGCCTCCATCTGGCTGGCCAGCGTCCGCTTCCAGATCAGATCATACAGGGCGCGCTGATCCTTTTCGGATATCCGCAGCTTGTCGGGCGACAACGACATATCCGTCGGGCGGATACATTCATGCGCTTCCTGGGCGTTCTTGGCCTTGTTCTTGTACATGCGCGGCGATTTCGGCAGGTAATTCTCGCCAAAACGCGCCTTGATGACATCGCGCGCCGACATCACCGCCTCGGGCGCCATGTCGATGCCGTCGGTCCGCATATAGGTGATCAGCCCGGCCTCATAGAGGCGCTGCGCCGTCGACATGCAGGCCCGCGCCCCCATGCCCAGCTTGCGGCTGGCCTCCTGCTGCAGGGTCGAGGTCATGAAGGGCGGCCAGGGGTTCCGGCTGGCCGGTTTGGACGCCACGCTGGTCACGACCAGATCGCGCGCATCGATCGCCGACAGCGCCAGACGCGCCTTTTCGGCGGTCGGGATATCGAAGCGGTCCAGCTTGTCGCCCGCGAGGCTGACCAGCGTGGCCTCGTATTCATCGCCCGAAGGCGTGGCCAGCCGCGCATGGACCGACCAGTATTCGCGGGGCTTGAAGGCCTCGATCTCCATCTCGCGTTCGACGATCAGCCGCAGGGTGACCGATTGCACCCGGCCGGCCGATTTCGCGCCCGGAAGCTTGCGCCACAGGACCGGCGACAGGTTGAAGCCGACCAGATAATCCAGCGCGCGGCGGGCCAGATAGGCGTCGACCAGATCGCGATCGATCTCGCGCGGGTTGGCCATCGCCTCGGTCACGGCGGCCTTGGTGATGGCGTTGAAGGTCACCCGGCTGACCGGCTTGCCCTTCTTCAGCGCCGGGGCCAGCGATTCCAGCAGGTGCCAGCTGATCGCCTCGCCCTCGCGGTCGGGGTCGGTGGCGAGGATCAGGGAATCATCATTCGCCAGCGCGTCGCGGATCGCCTTGAGGTGCTTTTTCGATTCGCTCGCGACTTCCCATTTCATGGCGAAATCTTCGTCGGGATCGACGGATCCGTCCTTTGGCGGCAGGTCGCGGACATGCCCGAAGGACGCGAGAACGGTATAATCGTCGCCCAGATATTTGTTGATCGTCTTGGCTTTGGCCGGCGATTCGACGACGACGACAGGCATGTTGGACCTCATGGCGGATTCGGGGCCGGAACATGGGGGCGCTGACGGGGCGTGTCAACGGGCGGCAGGACTGACCGGCCGGAGGACGAGACGACCAAACCCTGCCGGGGGCGCCGTTGCCAACCCCGGCGGCGTGGATGAATGACGGTTTCGACGCCTTTACAGCAGCGCCAGCCGGCCACCGGCCAGCCGGGCCAGTCGCCCCGCCAGTTCCAGCCGAAGCAGCACCGGTGTCAGCACCGAGAGCGGCATGCCGATGTCGCGGATCAGGGCGTTTTCCTCGGTCGGGCTGTGCGAGAGATGCGACAGCACCCGCGCCTCGATCTCGGCCATCGTCGCGCCGCGATGAGGCAGGGGCAGACCGGGTTGCCGGGGCATGGTGGCGGTGGGCTGCGGCGCCAGCGGATTCGGGCCGTCCGGCAGGTCAGGGGCAGGGGGTGCACGCCTCCGGCTGGTGTGCGAAGCGGCGGCATCCAGAGCCGGGGCATCCACCGCCGCCGCGGGGAGCGGGCCGATGGTGGACGAGGGCATTGCGGGCGACACCTGCAGGGCCGCGTGGCCTTCTCCTGCATTGGTGGCGCGCGGCGCGCGCGGGTGGCGGAGCAGCGCCTTCGGGGTGGCGTTGTCGTCCGCAGGCATTCCGGCCCACCGGGCGCAGGGCGGATCGCCGGGTGCGCCTTCGGGGACAGATCCGGTCGTCAGCGCCTGTTGCAACGGGGGCAGCGCCTCGATCACGTCTTCGGCATTGCGGACCAGCACCGCGCCATCGCGGATCAACTGGTTGCAGCCGCCCGCGCGGCCGTCGACGGGGTGGCCCGGAACCGCCATGACCTCGCGCCCCTGATCGAGCGCGTCGCGCGCGGTGATGAGGCTGCCCGACTTGATCGCCGCCTCGATCACGACCACGCCGTGACTGAGACCCGAGATGATGCGGTTACGCAGCGGGAAATGCCGCGCGGTCGGTGCGACCCCCGGCGGCTGTTCGGTGACCAGACAGCCGCGATCGCAGATCATCGCGGCGAGCACCTTGTTTTCTGACGGATAGATCACGTCGATCCCGCTCGCCATGACGGCGATGGTGCCGGTCTTCAGGCTGACTTCGTGAGCCGCGCTGTCGATCCCGCGCGCCAGACCGGCGACCGGGACGATGCCCGCTTCCGCCAGTGCGCCGGCCATCCCGCGCGCCATGCGCAGCCCCAGCGACGAGGCGTTGCGCGCGCCCACCACGGCCACGGCCGGGCGGTTCAGCGCGGCGGGATTGCCCTTCACCCAGATCACCGGCGGCGCGTCGGCGATGTCGCGCAGAAGCATCGGATAGTCGGGCGCGTCGCAGCGGATCAGCCGCGCCCCGGCTTTCCTGCCCGCTTTCAGTTCGGCGGCCGCCACGGCTTCCGGGCAGGGCTGATAATCCGCGATCCCGGCCTGACGGGCGATTTCGGGCAGCGCCTCAAGTGCGGCGGCGGCGCTGCCATGTTCGGCAATCATGCGGTGAAATGTCGCCGGTCCCACCCGGCGCGAGCGAATGAGGCGGAGGAAAGTCAGATCGTCTTCCTTCGCGGTGAGTGGGGTGTGGGGGGTGTTGAACGAAAACAACCTCATCGACCTCTCCGCCTCATTCGAAGGTGTTATGGCGGATGATTGGTTAAATTTCTGTTAGCGCGAGAAGGAAATTTCCGACCCCGCCCGGCGCGGGGGAGGCGCAGGCTGGCGGGTTGCCATGGACGTGCTGAAAAGCCCCGAGGCGGGGTGCAAATCGGGGAGGATCACCGGGCTGGGCCTGCGGGTCGACTCCGCGCTTTCCGCCCGCCCCCCAAGGGTGGATGAGACCCGCTCTCCATATCTGCTGCCATATCTGCCGCCGCCCGCATTGGCCCATGTCGATTTTCTGGACCTCTGCACCCGCGACGCGCGGGAGATCCGGCGGGCGCGGGCCGGACGGCGTGTTCGTCCGCAAGGACAGCCGGGCCGACTTGCCCGAATCGTCGATGAACCCGACCGGTTCTGCTTTTCCAGCGGATCGTGATACCGGCTGCGCCGGCTGCGTCAGCCTGCCGCCGAGCCGCCCACCGTCAGCCCGCCGATCAGCAGCGAGGGCAGCCCCACCCCAACCGGCACCCATTGGCCCTGCTTGCCGCAGGTGCCCATGCCGGGGTCCAGCGACATGTCATTGCCGATGGCGCGGATCTGCTGCAGGGCGGTCGCCCCGTCGCCGATCAGGGTGGCGCCCCGGATGGGGTCGCCGACCACGCCATTCTTCACGCGATAGGCCTCGGTGCAGGAAAAGACGAACTTCCCATTGGTGATGTCGACCTGACCGCCGCCGAAGCCCACGGCATAGATGCCGTCCTTCAGATCGGACAGAATCGCATCGGGGCTGGCATCGCCGCCCAGCATGAAGGTGTTGGTCATGCGCGGCATCGGCGCATGGGCATAGCTTTCGCGCCGCCCGTTGCCGGTGGGCGCGACCCCCATCAGCCGCGCATTCTGGCGATCCTGAAGATAGCCGACCAGAATGCCATCCTCGATCAGCACGTTGCGGGCCGGGGGGGTGCCCTCGTCATCGACACTGATCGAGCCGCGCCGGTCGGGGATGGTACCATCGTCGATCACCGTCACGCCGGGCGCGGCCACGCGTTGTCCCATCAGCCCGGCGAAGGCCGAATGGCCCTTGCGGTTGAAATCACCCTCCAGCCCGTGACCCACGGCCTCGTGCAGCAGGATGCCCGGCCAGCCGGGGCCGAGCACCACGTCCATGACGCCCGCAGGTGCGGGCTGGGCGCGCAGGTTCACCAGCGCGATGCGCAGGGATTCGTCCACCAGTGGCTTCCAATGGGCGGGGTTCATCATCCCGGCCAGCGGAATGCGGCCACCGCCGCCGGTCCCCCCGGTCTCGCGCCGGGCATTGTCCTCGACGATGACTGCGACATTCAGTCGCGCCATCGGCCTGATATCGGTCACGAGGCCGCCTTCCGGGCGCAGGATCGCCACCTGTTGCAGGCTGGTCGACAGGGATACCGTGGCCTGCACCACCCGCGGATCGAGGCCGCGTGCATAGGCGTCGATCTCACGCAGCAGATCGATCCGGGTGGCGATGTCGATGCCCTGCGCCGGGTCTTCCGCCATATATAACGGCGTGACCTTGCCTTCGGGCGGCAACGCCAGCGTGCGTCCGCCATTGCCGACGGCCAGGCGCGCGGTTTCAGCGGCGCGGCGCAGCGTGGGCAAGGTCAGTTCGGTCGAATGGGCATAGCCGGTCACCTCGCCCGCGACCGCGCGCAGACCGAAGCCCTGGCTGGCGGTATAGCTGGACCCGCGCAGTCGACGGTCGTCATAGACCAGCGATTCCGCATGGGCGCGTTCGATGAACAGCTCGCCGTCATCGGCGCCAGCGGTCGCCTCGCGCAGGATGGCGAGGGCGGCGTCCCGGTCGAAATCATGGTCGAAGGGCTTGAATTCGGTGCTGCTCATGGGTGATCCGCAAATCTCTCAGTCAGAGGACTTCGCCCGGTTGCCGGTATGTGCCGACTTGTCGCAGGCGGGGTTTTGTGGTTGTAAACGGAAAACGTTTGACTCGGAAGGGTGGCGGTCCGTCTCGCATGGATGTGTGGCGTGCTGTCGGAAATGGCAAGGGATACTCGGATGGTGGCTCCAGCAATGATGCGGCACGTGGCGGCGGCGGGAATGGGTGCGGCGGTTTTGCTGTCGTCGGGCATGGCCTGGGCGCAGGAACGCGCGCAGGATGTGCTGGGTGATCTGCCGGTGATCGGTGCGCCCAAAGCGAAAGGCATCGCCTTCCAGCCGGCCTCCAGCCCGGAAGCCGTCGATCAGCAATGGCTGGACCATTATGTGCTGGTCATCATCACCGTCGTCACCATCTTCGTCTGCGGCCTGCTGCTGTGGTGCATCCTGCGCTATAACCGCCGCGTCAACCCGGTCCCCGCGCGCTTCAGCCACAACACCCCGATCGAGATCACCTGGACGCTGGTGCCCATCCTGATCCTGATCGCCATCGGCGTCTTCTCGCTGCCGATCCTGTTCCGCCAGCTGGCCATTCCGCAGAACCCGGCGGTGGTCATCAAGGCCATCGGGCACCAGTGGTACTGGTCCTATGAATACCCGAACGAGGGCCTGGCCTTCGACTCACTTCTGCTGGCCAGGGAAGACCTCGCCGCCAATGGCTATGCCGAGAACGAATATCTGCTGGCCGCCGACAACCCGATGGTGGTTCCGGTCGGGCAGGAAGTGCTGATGCAGTTCACCGCCACCGACGTGATCCATTCCTGGACCATTCCCGCCTTCGCCGTGAAGCAGGACGCGGTGCCGGGCCGGATCGCGCAGTTGGCCTTCACCGCCACGCAGGAAGGCGTCTATTTCGGCCAGTGCTCGGAGCTGTGCGGGATCAACCACGCCTATATGCCCATCGTCGTGAAGGCCGTCTCGCCCGAGAAATACGCCGCATGGCTGGAAGGCGCGAAAGTCGAATTCGCCGCCGCCGAGCTGCTGAACGCGCAGCCCATCCAGCTGGCTGCGAAGTAAACGAAGGCCGCCGTGACCGACGCAACCACATATCAGACGCCGACCGAGGCCGAATTCAGCGATTACATTGCGCTGCTGAAGCCGCGTGTGATGTCGCTGGTGGTCTTCACTGCCTTCGTCGGCCTGATCGTGGCGCCGGTTCATCTGCATCCGCTGATCGCCTTCTGCTCCGTCCTGTTCATCGCCATCGGCGGCGGCGCCTCGGGCGCGCTGAACATGTGGTATGACGCAGATATCGACGCGGTGATGAACCGCACGAAATCCCGCCCCATCCCCGCCGGCAAAATCGCAGCGCACGAGGCATTGGCCCTCGGTCTGGCACTGTCGGGCATTGCGGTGATGATGCTGGGCCTGTCGGCGAACTGGTTCGCCGCCGCCTTCCTGGCCTTCACCATCTTCTTCTACGCGGTCGTCTATACGATGTGGCTGAAGCGCTCGACGCCGCAGAACATCGTGATCGGCGGCGCGGCGGGGGCCTTTCCGCCGATGATCGGCTGGGCCTGCGCGACCGGCGGGATCAGTCTGGAATCGCTGCTGATGTTCGCGCTGATCTTCTTCTGGACGCCGCCGCATTTCTGGGCGCTGGCGCTGTTCATGAAGGAGGATTACCACAAGGCCGGTGTGCCGATGCTGACCGTGACCCATGGCCGGCGGACCACGCGGCGCCACATCTTCGCCTATACATTGGTGCTGGCGCCCTTCGCGATCTGGCTGGGGCTGACCTCTGTTGGCGGCCCCATCTACCTCAGCGTGGCGGTGGTGCTGAACGCGCTGTTCATCTGGCGCGGCTGGCAAGTGATGCGGCGGACGGACGAACAGTCCCATGCCGATGGTCACAAGGCCGAGAAAAGCTTCTTCAGGCTGTCGCTCATCTACCTGTTCGCGCATTTCGCGGCGCTGCTGGTCCAACACTGGGTGGGGGCGTGATGGCGCTGCGCACGGAACACGAACTGCACACGCGGCGCAAGTCGCGCAATATCGGGCTGCTGGTTGTGCTGCTGGCCTTTGTCGCGCTGATCTTCGCGCTGTCCGTCGTCAAGGTGCAGAACGGCGGCGGCGCGGCGCTGGAAGGCTTTGACCATCAGGTCCGTCCGGGGTTGCTCCCGCGTGAACAGGGCGTCGAAATCCGGCCCAGCGACAACCCCGTGGCCGCCCCCGGCACCCCCGGCGCCGAAGCCGGCGCGAGGACCGCACCATGAGCCTGCTTCCCAAGGACAAGAACCAGCGCGTGCTGGTGCAGCTGGTCGGCGTGGTGCTGGTGATGGGCGCGCTCGCCTGGGCGGCGGTGCCGTTCTATAACTGGTTCTGCCGGGTCACCGGTTATGGCGGCACGACGCAGGTTGCCGCCAGCCACGACGAGGCGGCGGATATCATCGACGAAGACATCACCATCCGCTTCGACGGCAATACCGATCCGAACCTGCCCTGGACCTTCCGGCCCCTGCAGAACGAGATGACGCTGAAGATCGGCCAGGACGGCCTGGCCTTCTACGAGGCGGTGAACAATTCCGACAAGCCGATCACCGGGCGCGCCTCGTATAACGTCGCCCCGGAAATCGCCGGCTCCTTCTTCGTCAAGATCGATTGCTTCTGCTTCACCGAGCAGACGCTGCAGCCCGGCGAGCGGGTCGAGATGCCGGTCACCTTCTATGTCGAGCCCGACATTGTGACCGACCGCGACGCCTATAAGGTGCGCGACATCACCTTGAGCTATACTTTCCATCAATATGCCACCCCCGAAACCGCCGCCCTGACTGGTGACCAGGCAGCGCAGGCATCGGGCGGTGACGCAATCAGAACGAACTGACGCAATAGCGGGGACAGCCAATGGCGCATGTTAAGAACCACGACTATCATATCCTGCCGCCCTCGCTTTGGCCCTTCCTGGGCGCGACTGCCGCCTTCATCATGCTGACCGGCGCGGTCGCATGGATGAAGGGCATCGAAGTCTTCGGCGCCCCCATTACCGGGCCGTGGATGTTCCTGATCGGCTTTGTCGGGGTGCTGTATGTGATGTTCGGCTGGTGGGCCGATGTCGTCAACGAGGGCGAGACCGGCGACCATACCCCGGTGGTGCGGATCGGCCTGCAATACGGCTTCATCCTGTTCATCATCTCGGAAGTGATGTTCTTCGTCGCCTGGTTCTGGGCCTTCTTCAAGAACGCGCTCTATCCGATGGGGCCGGACAGCCCGCTCAAGGACGGCGTCTGGCCGCCGGAAGGCATCACCACCTTCGATCCTTGGCACCTGCCGCTGATCAACACGCTGATCCTGCTGCTGTCGGGCGTGGCCGTGACCTGGGCCCACCATGCGCTGGTGCATGAAAACGACCGCAAGACCGCCATCAACGGTCTGGCCGTTGCCGTGGTGCTGGGTCTGTGCTTTACTGCGCTGCAGGCCTATGAATACAGCCACGCCGCCTTCGGACTGTCGGATACCGTCTATGGCGGCGTCTTCTACATGGCGACCGGTTTCCACGGTGCTCATGTCATCATCGGCACCATCTTCCTGTTCATCTGCATGGTGCGCCTGATGCGCGGCCAGATGACCCAGCAACAGCATGTGGGCTTCGAGGCCGCCGCCTGGTACTGGCACTTCGTCGACGTGGTCTGGCTGTTCCTGTTTTTCGCCATCTATATCTGGGGCCGCTGATCCGGCGCTGACCGGAGTTTCGAACGGCGCGGGGGACCCCCGCGCCGTTTTTGTTTAGAAGGTGCCACGAGGACGGCCCGCAAAAGCTTCGTTGGACGCGTGGCTGCATCCCTGTTCGCCTCGGGTGCGGCGATGGCCCAGACCCCACGCTCGACCAGCAATCCCGCCGCCCCTGATCGAGGATTTGGCCGCCCATCCCCGCGCCCCGGATGAACTGGCCCGCACGGCCCGCAGCGAAGCCACCCTGCGCGCCCGTGGTGTCAAAGTGCTGGACAGCCTGCCAGTGATCGCGGGCGAGACCCGCAGCCTGCGCCGCACGGATCGCGCGGTGGCCGAACGCAGGCCCGGCGCGATGATCGCGGCGGTGAAGAGGAAACCAGCGACTGCGACATGGGGCAGGCGCTGTTGCAGCGGTCCGGCGCGGCGGGCTACCTGACCCCGGTGGAACGCTGCCGGGCGCTGAACTGGCTGTGCGGCTATGCCGGTCGGGGTTGGGACGACGTGACGGTCGACCCGCGATCGCCCCTTGGTCTCGGGCGCGCGCCGCGCTATCGCAGGGCGTCGCAAGAACGGAAATGTCATGACCGCCCGCCGCTCCATCCTGCCGCCGCTGATCTTCGGCATCGTCACCACCGCTATCCTGCTCAGCCTCGGCTTCTGGCAGCTGCGCCGGATGGAATGGAAGGAGGCCATGCTGTCCGAAATTCAGGCCGGCATCGATGCCGCCCCGCAGCCCCTTCCCGCACAGGCCGATCCGTCGATGAAATACATGCCGGTCACGGTGTCGGGCCGGACCACCGGCGAGGAAATCCTGGTCCTGTCGGGCACCAAGGAACTGGGCGGCGGCTATAACATCATCTCGGGATTCGTGACCGATGACGGGCGGCGCATCCTGCTGGATCGGGGCTTCGTCACGCAGGATTACCGCCACAGCCCGCGCCCACCGGTGGCGCTGCAGGTGGTCGGCAACCTGCATTGGCCGCAGGAGAAGGGCAGCGCGACCCCCGACCCGGATCTGAAGGCGGGGATATGGTTTGCGCGCGACGTGCCGGCCATGGCCGAAGCGCTGAAAACCGAACCCGTTCTGGTGGTGGCAGCGGAGGTCGCGGGCGACGCGCAGGGCGTCATGCCGATCCCGATCAGCATCGAAGGGGTGCCCAACAGCCACCTTTCCTATGCCGTCCAGTGGTTTCTGTTTGCAGCCACCTGCGCGGGGATGACAGCATGGCTCATCTGGCGTATCAGGCGGCGGACATATTAGAGGCGATGATGCGCTATATCTCGACGCGGGGAGAGGCCCCGGTTCTGAATTTCGAACAGGCCATGCTGACGGGGCTGGCCCGCGACGGCGGCCTGTATCTGCCCGAAACCATTCCGCAGCTGGACGACATCGCGGCCCTCGAAGGTCTGCCTTACGAGGAGGTCGCCCTGCGCGTCATCAAGCCGTTTCTGGGCGAGAGCTTCTCGGATGCCGAGCTGAATGCGGCCATCGGCGCGGCTTACGCCGATTTCGGCCATGTCGCCCGCGCGCCGCTGCGCCAGTTGGCCCCCGGCCATCACCTGCTGGAACTGTTTCACGGGCCGACACTTGCCTTCAAGGATTTCGCCATGCAGCTGATCGGTCAGCTGTTCCAGATCGCGCTGGCGCGGTCGGGCCAGCGGATCACCATCGTCGGCGCCACCTCGGGCGATACCGGATCGGCCGCGATCGAGGCCTTCCGGGGCCTCGACAATGTCGATGTCTTCATCCTCTACCCGCATGGCCGTGTGTCCGAGGTGCAGCGCCGCCAGATGACGACGCCGTCGGAATCGAATGTCCATGCCCTCGCCATCGACGGGCATTTCGACGATGCGCAGGCCCGGCTGAAGGATCTGTTCAACGACCACGCCTTCCGCGATGAGGTCGGGCTGGCGGGGGTGAACAGCATCAACTGGGCGCGGGTGCTTGCGCAGGTGGTCTATTACTTTACCGCCGCCGTCAGCCTCGGCGCGCCGGGGCGCGAGGTGGATTTCACCGTCCCCACCGGTAATTTCGGCGATATTCTGGCCGGTCTGGTGGCCAAGCGCATGGGGCTGCCCATCGGCCGGCTGGTCATCGCGACCAACCAGAACGATATTCTGCACCGCGCCATGACCACCGGCGAATACCGCGTGGGCGAGGTTGCGCCGTCGATCTCGCCGTCCATGGACATTCAGGTCAGCAGCAATTTCGAACGCGCGCTGTTCTGGGCCTACGGCGGCGATCCCGCGCCGGTCCGGCAGATCATGAACGACCTGAAGGCGGGCGGCTTTACCATCAGTCAGGGTGCGCTGCAGGCGTTGCAGGAAAATTTCGTCTCGGGCCGGGTGTCCGAGGATCAGACGCTGGACACCATCCGCACCATCCGCGCCGAGACCGGCGAAATCATCTGCCCCCATACCGCCGTCGGCGTAACCGTTGCCCGCGACCACCTGCGCCCCGGCGTGCCGATGGTGACGCTGGCCACAGCCCATCCGGCGAAATTCCCCGATGCGGTGGAATGGGCCGTGGGCGTCCGCCCGGCGCTGCCGCCGCATATGGCGGACCTGTTCGGCAAGCCCGAGCGCGGGAGCCGGGTTGAAAACGACGTCAGGGCGCTTAAATCGCTGATCCTTGAACGGAGGACCGCGTGAGCGACACCAATATCACCACCCTTCCCAACGGCCTGCGCATCGTCACCCGAACGATGGCTGGCCTGCACTCAGCCACGCTGGGAATCTGGGTCAATGCCGGCGGCCGCGACGAGCGCGCCGAACAGAACGGCATTGCCCATTTTCTGGAGCATATGGCCTTCAAGGGCACCGCGCGCCGGAGCGCCCTGCAGATCGCCGAGGAAATCGAGGATGTAGGCGGCTATATCAACGCCTATACCTCGCGCGATACCACGGCCTATTACGCCCGCGTGCTCAGCGCCGATACCGCGCTGGCGCTGGATGTGATTGCCGATATCGTGCTGAACCCGGCCTTCGATCAGCGCGAGATCGAGGTTGAACGCGGCGTGATCCTGCAGGAAATCGGGCAATCGCTGGACACGCCCGACGATATCATCTTCGACTGGCTGCAGGAGGCCGCCTATCCCGATCAGGCCATGGGCCGCACCATTCTCGGTCCCGCGGAACGCGTTTCCAGCTTCGGGCGCGCCGATCTGTCGGGCTTTGTCACCGAACATTATGGCGCGGGCCAGCTGATCCTTGCCGCCGCAGGCGCGGTGGACCATGACGCCATCGTCCGTCAGGCCGAGCAGGTCTTCGGCCATCTGCCCGCCTCGGCCGGACGCCCGCGCGACGGCGCGCGGTGGCAGGGGGCCGAAACCCGGCGGCTGAAGGATCTGGAACAGGCCCATTTCACCCTTGCCTTCGAGGGACCCGGCTATCTGGCGCCCGATTATCACGCCGCGCAGATCTGGACGACGGCGATGGGCGGCGGCATGTCCTCGCGTCTGTTCCAGAAGATCCGCGAGGAACGGGGCCTGTGCTATACGATCTTCGCGCAGTCGGGCTTCCACGACGATACCGGCATGATGACCGTATATGCCGGTACCGCCGCCGAGGATATCGAGGAACTGGCCCTGCTGACAGTGGACGAGCTGAAGCGCTCGGTCGATTCGCTGTCGGATGCGGAAATCGCTCGCGCCAAGGCGCAGCTGAAGGCGGGCACGCTGATGGGGCTTGAAAGCAGCTCCGGTCAGGCCGAGCGGATCGCGCGGTCTCTGGCGATCTGGGGTCGCGTGCCCGAGCCGGCCGAGACCGCCCGGCGGCTGGATGCCGTCACACGCGCGGATCTGCGCAACTATGCCGCCAGCCTGATCGCCCGCCGCCCGGCGATGGCGCTCTATGGCCCGGTGGATCGCGCGCCCTCGCTGGAGGCGCTGATCGAACGGTTAGCTGCCTGATGTTCGGGCGGCGCCGTCCGATCCGGCTGGAAACCGAACGGATGGCGCTGCGCCTGCCGCAGCATTCCGATTTCAACGCCTGGACGACCCTGCGCCGGGAAAGCCGCGACTTTCTGACCCCGTGGGAGCCGACCTGGTCGCCCGACCACCTGTCGCGCAAGGCCTTCACCAATCGCGTCTATTGGGCGCAGCGCGCCAGTCGCGCCGGGACGGCCATCCCGTTCTTTCTGGAACGCAATGTCGATGGCGCGCTGCTGGGCGCCATCACCCTCGACAATATCCGCCGCGGCCCGGCGCAGATGGCGACCATCGGCTACTGGATCGGCGCCCCCCATGCCCGTCAGGGCTACATGGCAGAAGCGATCGGTGCGGTTACGCGCCACGCCTTCACCACCCTCGATCTGTCCCGGATCGAGGCCGCCTGCCTGCCCGACAACGCCGCCTCGCGCGCGGCGCTGGAACGGGCCGGGTTCAAATACGAAGGCGTGGCGCAAAGCTTTCTGCAGATCAACGGCCGGTGGCGCACGCATGTTCTCTATGCCAATCTGCGCAACGACAGGCGGGGACGAACAGAGGCGGGATAGCGCGATGAGGAATGGCAACGGGTTGAAGGCGGCGGGGCCGGATCTGGCGGCCGCGCTGCCCGAAGGCGTCTTGCGCCCGATCGAGCCGCGCCATCTGGAAGAACCCCGCGGCCGCTATCACGGTCAGGCCGGTCTGCTGGCCGCACCCCGCGATGTCGAGGAAGCCGCCGCCATTGTGCGCGTCTGCGCCGCCGCCCGCGTCGGCATCGTGCCGCTGGGCGGGGGCACCGGGCTGGTGGCCGGGCAGGTCATGCCCGATGGTCCCGCGCCGCTGCTGTTGTCGCTGGAACGCATGACCCGCATCCGCGAAACGCTGCCCATGGAAAACGTCCTGCTGGCCGAGGCGGGCGCCACCCTGCAGGCCGTCCGCGATGCGGCGGCGGGCGCGGGACGGTTGTTTCCGCTCAGCCTCGCCTCGCAGGGGTCGGCGACGATCGGCGGCAACCTGTCGACCAATGCAGGCGGCGTGAACGCGCTGCGTTACGGCACCGCGCGCGCCCTGTGTCTGGGGATCGAGGCGGTGCTGCCCGATGGCGCCATCCTGCGCGACCTGAAGCGGCTGCGGAAGGACAATACCGGCTATGACATCCGCGACCTGCTGATCGGGGCCGAGGGCACGCTGGGCATCATCACCGCCGCCAGCCTGCGTCTGGTGCAGCCCCCGGCCGGGGTCGGCGTGGCGCTGATGGTGGTGCCGGATCCCGCCGCCGCGCTTGCCCTGCTGGCGCGGGCGCAGGCGCGGTTCGGCGAAGGCGTGACGGCGTTCGAGCTGATCTCGGGACAGGGCCTGCGTTTTCTGACCGAGACCATGCCCGATCTGCGCCAGCCCTTCGCCGCGCCTCCCGACTGGATGGTCCTGATCGAGCTGGGCCTGCCCGCCGGGCTGGACCCCGACGCCGCGCTGGAAGCGCTGTTCGTCACCGGGGTAGACGCCGGCCTGGTCATGGACGGGCTGATCGCCCGATCCGGCCAACAGGCGGCGGATTTCTGGCGTCTGCGCGAGGAAATCCCCGAAGGAAACCGCCGCGTCGGCGCGATTTCCAGCCACGACATCGCGCTGCCCCTGTCCGAGGTGCCCCGCTTCATCCTCGACGCGGGCGCGATGGTGGCGGCGATGGGCGACATGCGGATCAACTGCTTCGGCCATCTGGGCGATGGCAATCTGCATTACAACGTCTTTCCGGCCGTGGGCCGTCACCGCGCCGAATATGACGCCCTGCGCCCGCGGGTGCAGGAGGCGGTGCACGAGATGGTGGTGGCGCGCGGCGGCTCCTTCTCGGCCGAGCATGGGGTCGGGCGGCTGAAGGTGCGCGATCTTGAACGCTGGGCCGATCCGGCGCGGCTGGCGGCGATGCGGGCGATCAAGGCGGCGCTTGACCCGCTGGGGATCATGAACCCCGGTGCGGTGCTGGCGTGACGGCCCTGCGTGTGAGGGGGCTTGCCGCCTTCCCGGCGCCGCCCTAGCCTGCCGGTCATGCTGCGCTATCTGTTCCGCCGGTTTCTTTCGCTGACGCTCAGCCTCGCTGTGGCGTCGGTGGTGATCTTTCTGCTGGTCGAGATGGTGCCGGGCGATCCCGCCACCTTCATGCTGGGCACCGGTGCGCAGCCCGATACGCTGGCGGCGCTGCGCGCACAACTCGGCCTCGATCAGCCGCTGCCGATCCGCTATGCGAACTGGCTGGGGGCGGTCCTGACCGGCGATCTGGGCACCAGTTTCGCCTATAAGACCCCGGTGGCAGGGATGATCCTTGACCGCATGCAGGTCTCGTTGCCGCTGGCGTTGATGGCGCTGATCCTGTCGGTGCTGATCGCCTTTCCGGTCGGGCTGTTCGCAGCCGCGCGCCGGGGCAGCGCGCGGGATACGGCGGTGATGGGGTTGACGCAGATCGGCATCGCGCTGCCGAATTTCTGGTTCGCGATGCTGCTGGTGCTGCTGTTCGCGGTGCGCCTGCGCTGGCTGCCGGCGGGCGGTTTCGCCGGGTGGGACAACCCTGTGCAGGCGCTGCGGTCGCTGTTGCTGCCGGCCATTGCGCTTGCCCTGCCGCAAGCGGCGATCCTGGCCCGCGTGTTGCGCTCGACCCTGATCGAGACGCTGGATCAGGACTATATCCGCACCGCCCGCGCCAAGGGCCTGACCCGCGCCCAGACCCTGCGCCGCCACGCGCTGCGGAACGCGCTGATCCCGGTGCTGACGATTCTGGGGATGCAGTTTTCCTTTCTGCTGGCGGGGGCGATCATCATCGAGAATGTCTTCTATCTGCCCGGCCTCGGGCGGCTGATCTTTCAGGCCATCACCCAACGCGACCTGATCGTGGTGCAATCGGCGGTGCTGGTCATGGTCGCGGCGGTGATCGCGGTCACCTTTCTGGTCGACCTCGCCTATGCCGCCGTCGACCCGAGGCTGCGCAGCAGATGAGGTGGACGCTGATCCTTGGCGCGATGCTGGCGGGGTTGGCGCTGCTGTTGGCGGCGCTGTCCTTCTTCTGGACGCCTTTTGACATCACCCAGATGGATGTGGCGAACAAGCTGCAGGGCCCGTCTGGCGCGCATTGGCTGGGCACCGATCACTTTGGCCGCGACATCCTGTCGATGGTGATGCTGGGGGCGCGCACCTCGATCGCGGTGGCGCTGGTGGCGGTCGGGATCGGCATCGTCCTTGGCGTGCCGCTGGGGCTGATCGCTGCCGCGAACAAGGGCGGCTGGCTGGACGAGATCATCATGCGCGGCAATGACCTGATCTTCGCCTTCCCCTCGCTGGTCATCGCCATCCTCATCACCGCCGCCTTCGGGCCAAGCGCAATCAACGCCATCATTGCCATCGGCATCTTCAACATCCCCGTTTTCGCCCGCGTGACCCGCGCGGGCGCCTTGCCGGTCTGGACGCTCGACTATATCCGCGCCGCGCAGGTGGCGGGCAAAGGCAAGGCGTTGATCAGCGTGGAGCATGTCCTGCCCAATATCGCCAATCTGCTGATCGTGCAGGGCACCATCCAGTTCAGCCTTGGCATTCTGGCCGAGGCCGGGCTGTCTTATGTCGGCCTCGGCGCGCAGCCGCCCACGGCCAGCTGGGGCCGGATGCTCGCCGATGCCCAGACCTTCGTGACGCTGGCCCCCCATGTCGCCATCATTCCGGGTCTCGCCATCTTCCTCACCGTGCTGGGGCTGAACCTGCTGGGTGACGGCTTGCGCGACGCGCTCGACCCGCGGCTGAAGGTGATGCGCGCATGATCGAGATCCGCGACCTGTCGGTCAGCATCCACGACCAGCCGGTGCTTCGCGATGTCGATCTGCGGCTGGAGCCGGGTCGGATCACCGGGCTTGTGGGCGAATCCGGCTCTGGCAAGTCGATGACGGCGCTGGCGGTCATGGGGCTGCTGCCGCGCGGCGCGCAGGCCGGGGGCACGGTGTCGCTGGACGGTCGGAACCTGCTGGACCTGCCCGAAGCCCAGATGTGCCGCATCCGCGGCAGCCGCATCGGCATGATCTTTCAGGAGCCGATGACGGCGCTGAACCCGCTGATGAATATCGGCGATCAGGTGGCCGAAGTGCTGCGCATCCATCACGACATGGCGCGCGAGCAGGCGCTCAAGCGCGCCCGCGACCGGCTGGACCGGGTGGGGCTGCCCGGTCCCCGCTTTCCGCTGACGCTGTATCCGCACGAGCTTTCGGGCGGCCAGCGTCAGCGGGTGGCGATCGCGCTGGCGATTGCCGAGGCCCCCGACCTGCTGATCGCCGATGAACCGACGACCGCGCTGGATGTGACCACGCAGGCGCAGATCCTCGATCTGCTGCGCGATCTGGTGCGCAGCGAAGGGATGTCCCTGCTGCTCATCACCCATGATCTGGCGGTGGTGGCGGGCATCGCCGATCAGGTGGCGGTGATGAAATCGGGCGAGATCGTCGAAAAGGGCCCGACCGAGGCGCTGTTCCGCAGCCAGACCGACCCCTATACGCGGGCGCTGTTCGCCGCCTCGCGTCATGTGCCGGCCCAGGTGGCGGCGGCGCATGACGACACCCCGATCCTGTCGGTCAGGAATGCGGTGCGCGAATACCTGCTGCCGCGCCCGCAGGCCTTCGCGCCGCATCAGGTGCTACGCGCCGTGAATGATGTCAGCTTCGACATTCAGGACGGCGAATCGGTCGGGCTGGTGGGGGAATCGGGATCGGGAAAATCGACGCTCACCCGCGCGATCCTGGGCCTCGATCCCCTGAGCGGGGGCGAGATCCGGCTGGACGGCACCAGCGTCGCGGCGGGACTGTCGATGCCGGCCGCGCTGCGCGCCAAGATGCAGGCGGTGTTTCAGGACCCGTTCGGCAGCTTCGATCCGCGCTGGCGGGTGGACCGGCTGATCGCCGAGCCGTTTCATCTGACCGGCCGCCCGAAGGACTGGCGCGACCGCGTGGCGCAGGCGCTCGACGCGGTGGGGATCGAGCCCTCCGCCGCGCGCCGCTATATTCACGAATTTTCCGGCGGGCAGCGCCAGCGTCTGGCCATTGCCCGCGCGCTGATCATCCGACCCCGGCTGATCGTGCTGGACGAGGCCGTCAGCGCCCTTGACGTGCGCGTCCGCGCGCAGGTCCTCGACCTGCTGGCCGCACTGCGCCGCCGCCATAACATCGCCTATCTGTTCGTCAGCCACGACCTCGGCGTGGTGCGCGGCATCACCGACCGCGTTCTGGTGATGGAGGGCGGCAGGATCGTCGAGCAGGGCGTTACCGCGCAGGTAATGGATGCACCCACCCACCCGACCACCCGCAGGCTGATGGAAGCCATGCCCGAAATCCCCCCCGAATGGAGCGTCGCATGACCAAACCATGGTTCGACCCCGCCGAAATCCTGATCGACGGGCGCTGGCGCCGCGCCGGTGCCGCACTGCCGGTCGAAGACCCCTCAACAGGAGAGACCTTTGCCGAAATCGGGCGCGGGACCGCCGAGGATATTGATGAGGCGGTCGCGGCTGCCGAGGCCGCCCGTGCCGGTGAATGGGGGCGCCTGACCGCGCCCGAACGCGGGCGCATCCTGACCCGGATCGGGCAGGCGGTGCTGGACCGGGCCGAGGAGCTGGCGGTGCTGGAATCGCGCGATGTGGGCAAGCCCTTGAAGCAGGCGCGTGCCGATGCGCTGGCTCTGGCCCGCTATCTGGAGTTCTACGGCGGCGCCGCCGACAAGATCATGGGCGAGACCATTCCCTATCTGGACGGCTATACCGTCTGGACCCTGCGCGAGCCGCATGGCGTCACCGGCCATATCGTGCCGTGGAACTATCCGATGCAGATCATCGGGCGCTCGGTCGGGGCGGCCTTGGCGATGGGCAATGCGGCGGTGCTGAAACCAGCCGAGGAAGCCAGCCTGACCGCGCTCGCCTTCGCCCGGATCGCGCAGCAGGCGGGCCTGCCCGCAGGGGCGCTGAATGTGGTGACGGGTCTGGGCGAGGAGGCGGGCGCGGCGCTGTCGGCCCATCCGGGCGTGCACCATGTCAGCTTTACCGGCTCGGTCGGGGTGGGGGTGCTGATCCAGCAGGCGGCGGCGAAAAACGCTGTGCCGGTGACGCTGGAACTTGGTGGCAAGTCGCCGCAGCTCGTGTTCGCGGATGCCGATCTGGACCGCGCCCTGCCGTTTCTGGTCAATGCGGGCGTGCAGAATGCCGGTCAGACCTGTTCCGCCGCCTCGCGGATTCTGGTCGAACGCGGTCGCTATGCCGAGGTCGTGGACCGCATGGCTGCGGCCTACCGCGCGCTGCGCGTCGGGCCGGCACTTTCGGATCTGGAGGTGGGGCCGCTGATCTCGGCCCGGCAGAAGCAGATCGTCGAAGGCTATCTGGCACAGGCGGGCGATCTGGAAATCGCCGGCACCGCGCAGATCGTGGCCGATGCGCCTGCGGGCGGCCATTACGTCGCCCCGCATCTGCTGTCCGGGGCAGCGGGCAACCACCGGCTGGCGCAGGAGGAGATTTTCGGCCCCGTGCAGGTCGTCATCCCCTTCGATGACGAAGACGATGCCATCGCCATCGCCAACGGCACCGAATACGGGCTGGTCGCGGCGGCGTGGACGCAGGACGGATCGCGGGCGCTGCGCATGTCGCGCCGTCTGCGGGCGGGGCAGGTGTTTCTGAACAATTACGGCGCCGGCGGCGGGGTCGAACTGCCCTTCGGCGGCGTCGGCAAATCCGGCCACGGCCGCGAGAAGGGGTTCGAGGCGCTTTACGGCTTTTCGACCCTCAAGACCGTCGCCGCTCATCACGGATAGCGGCGCCCCGCATGCCGCGTCAGAACATCTCGCCCTGCGCCTTGAAGCCCTCACGCTCGATATCGCGCAGCGCCTTGTAGCGCTTGATGCCGACCGCATGGCTCGACATCGCATTGGCGGCGCGGACCATCCATTCGCGATGCTCGTCCTCGGCCTGCTCCAGCCATGCCTCGGGATCGACGCCGTTCGCCATCCATGGCCCGACGGACAGAAGCCGCACAGCATTCGCGTGGTCGGGGCAGATTGCCAGCGCTACCCGGTCGGCTGAATATTCCTGCGCCCGCGTCGTCGCCTGACCGGGAAGCACCAGAATATTGGGGATGATGGTGATGAAGTTGCGCCACAGGCTGACATGGCGCAGCTTGTGATGGGCCATCTCATGGCCCAGCACGAATTCCACCACGTCCGGAGCGGTCGGCAGCATCATTGCGATTTCGGCATTGATGACGATGTAGCGGTTGCGCCGGTTGCATTCCAGCGCGAAGGCGTTGACCACCCCATTGCCATTGGTGACGTAAAGGCGCGGCAGGTCCGGCATATCCAGCCTGCGCCCGAGATCCTGATACATCGCCCAAAGCTCGGGAAACTGCTTCGGCCCGACCCGGATCGCACCGGCCTTTTCCTTGGCGGCCATGTAGAAACGGAAGATATAGATGGCGATGGGCGCGATCAGCAGCAGCATCAGGCTGCTTGACCAGTCACGAAGGGTGGTGGCGGTATCCTCGCCCAACGCGTCGTTCAACTCGGTGCCGGTATCGGCCATGAAGATCGCCAACGCTCCCAGAAGCGCCCCGAACGTGATCGCCGCCGAAAGCCAGATCATCGGCATTTCCCAGCGATGCCGGAAGCGCGTGAAGTTGTTCTGCGGGGTCGTCGGGTTGGAACACATGAAAGCACCTGCAAATCATCGGGCGAGGAATAATCTCCAAGGTGTCCAATGCCGCCCAAGGGCGCAAGGTTCCGTGTCCCGGCCCCTTCGCTTTCCGCGCCGCGCAGGCTATCAGAGGGCATGAACCTGCCCGCCCTTTCCCCCGATCAGGCTGAAGCCTGGGACAGCCTGTCCGAGGTGCTGGCCGGCGCCGGCGTCGATCTGCTGGCCGAGGAGATCATGCCCCCCCAGCCCGGCAAGGGGCGGGTGATGGCGGTGATCGGCAAGGCCGGCTCGGGCAAGACGATGATTCTGGCCGCCCTGACAAAGGCCCTGCGCGAGGCGGGGGTCGAGGTCATCAGCGGCGATTACGAAGGCAAGAAGCGCAAGGACCGCCGCACTGTGGCGGTGCTCGCCCCGACCAACAAGGCGGCTTTCGTGCTGCGCATGCGCGGCGTGCCCGCGACCACGATCCACCGCATCCTGTATACGCCCGTCTATGATCCCGAATATGAAAAGATCGCCGACTGGCTGACCGGGACCGGCGACCGGCCGGCCATCGAGGGGCTGACCGATGCCGCGCTCGACCGGGCGAAGGCGTTTTACGACCTTCACGCCTCGATCCCCGGCGCGCTGGCGGCGGCCGGTCTGCGCGGTTCGGACTTCATTCGCGGCTGGAAGCGGCGCGAGGACGGGCTGGATATCGGGCTGATCGACGAATCCTCGATGCTGGACGAACGCCAGTTCGAGGACCTGCGCGAGATCTTCCCGGTGCTGATCCTGTTCGGCGATCCGGCACAGCTGGCCCCCGTGGGTTCCTCGGGCGAGATGGTCTTCGACAAGCTGCCAGCGCCGCAGCGGCTGGTGCTGAGCCGCATCCACCGGCAGGCGGGGGACAGCCCGATCCTCGATCTCGCCCATGCGCTGGCGGATGAATCTTTGGATTTCAACGGGTTCGAGCGTATGGTGCGGGACGCCGCCGCCCGCGATCCCCGTGTGGTCTGGGCCGAGCGTGTCGAATCCGACCTGATGTCGCGCAGCCCGGTGCTGGTCTGGCGCAACGCCACGCGCATCCGGCTTATCACCGCTTTCCGCGCCGCCTATGGCGCCCCCGGTGACGCGCTTCTGCCGGGCGAGCCGCTGATCTGCGACGGGCTGGAACTGCCTCTGAAACATCGCAACAAGCGCATCGATCTGGAGGCGCGGGGCCTCATCAAGGGCGCGCAGGTGATCTATCTCGGGCCGGGCAAGAAGCCCGGCTTCTCGCGTCTGCATGTCATCGGCGCCGAGGACCCGCGCCTGTCGGCGGCGTCGATCGTGAAGATCGAAACCCCAGACGAGGAGGAGCCTTTCATCCCCTTCGCCGCGCGGATGGGGGCCAGCTTCCTGCATGGGGCGGCGGTGACGATCCACAAGGCGCAGGGGTCGCAATGGCCCGATGTGCAGGTCTTCGGGCCGGATATCAGCGCCGCCGCATGGTCGGGGCGCAACGAGGCCGGGATTCCGCTGTGGAAGCGGCTGACCTATGTGGCGATCACCCGCGCGCAGGAACGGCTGCACTGGGTGACGCGGGCGCGTTTGGCGCGGCCGTCGGGGCCGCTGGGGATCGACGATCTGGCGGTTCCGGCCTCGCCGCTGGAGTTGCAACTGGAAGCGCAGGAAGCGGGCTGAGGGTTCGCGGTAAAACGCGGCGGAAGTGCCACGGCTGGCCGGGCGGGTTTCGTCAGCGTCACGGGTGCTGCCCATGAAGGCCCGTCCGTTCGCAAACACGCGTCGCTCGCCGAAGCGAGACGACGACGAGCGAGCGTGCGGCAGGACGCACGGTTTCGTGGGATCCAGACTTTTCCCTGACATAAAGCGGATGGTGCGCCGCAACGGCATAGGGCCAGCAATCGCCCAAGGCAGAGAGCAAGGCCGAAGGTCAACGAATAGCCCATTCTCGCTGTGCTACCCGTTCGGCTGAACAGGCTGCGCGCCGCGGCCCCTGTTGGAACCGCCAGCAGGATAACGAAGGCGGTGAGCGGCAATCTTTCCTCGGCGCATGATGCCGGATGCTCCCCTGGAACCCCTATCCCACGAGCCTGAGGGGAATGAGCGTCCCCGCATGGATCGTCAGCGACAGTCCCATGCACCGCCCCAAACTGCTCGCAGGGATGACGGGCTGCGCCGTCACATGGAAGGGGTCAGGCGTTGCGCTTGCTTTCCAGCTTCTTCGCCTCCAGCGATTTGATGCGCATGACCAGACGTTCGGCCAGGGCCTCGCGCGGGATGCCGGTTTCATTGGCCAGCCGCAGCAGGCCGAACTGCACCCGCGCCAGTTCCTGATAATAGCGCGCGAAGATATAGTTGATCGACGCCCCCGCCGCCGCGCCCAGCACCGGCACCACCTGCGCGCCGGCCTTGGCCAGCACGCGGCTGGCGATCTGGGGGGCGAATTTGGTGATCAGCCCCTGCAGCGTGCCACCGCTGATGGCGACGCGGGTGGCCAGAAGGGCGGTATCGGTGCCGTCATCCTCCTCCAGCGGGCCGCCGGTGGCGAAGATGCGCAGCGCCTCGGCGCGGATTTCGTCGCTGTCGACGTCCAGCCCATGTTCATCGGCGATCTCGAGGATGGCGCGCTGCAGAATGGTGACGGTGACCGGCAGTTCGATCACCGTGCCGGCGATCCCGGCAGCGCCGCCGATGGCGCCGGCGGCGGTGGTGCCCATCCGGTTGAACCAGTCGCCCCGGTTGCCCACCATCCGACGCGAGGCCGAGGCTGCGCCGAAGGTCCGCCGCAACGCCGCCGCGACCGCCTTGTCAAGGCGCTTGCGCAGGAAGGGCGGTAGCATCTTCATCAAAGTCTCGCCGCCATCGCCGACACGGTCGAGGATCTCCATCCCCAGACCGCGGGCGGCGACATAGCGTTGCGCCAGCCGGTCGATCTCGGCCAGCACACTGGGATCGGTGATGGGGGGCAGGACGAATTGCTGGCGTTCGGCCACGGGCTATTCCTTTGTCAGATCCGCCGGTTGGCAGTCGGGGCGCCCGGACGGATCCTCATGCGCGAGGGCGATATCGGGATCGGTCTCGCGCAGGACCGGTCCCGTCACCCCAACCCACGCGCCGGGCTGAAGTTCCAGTCCCAGCACCCGGTCTGGATTGGTGGGGGGCGGCATCTCGACTTCATCCAGCCTGACGAAGCCGAAGCGGGAATAATAGGGCGCATCGCCGACCAGCATCACCCGCGGCCAGCCCATCTCGGTTGCGCGATGCAGACTTTCGCGCATCAGCCAGCCGCCCAGCCCCTCGCCCTGCGCGGTCGGGTGGACGGCTATCGGACCCAGCAGCAGAACCGATTGGCCATCCACCCGCACGGGCCAATAGCGGATGGCAGCGCGGATGGTGCCGGATTCGCGCAGCAGCAGGCACAGGTCGCGCACCGGAGCCACCCCGTCGCGCAGGCGGTAAGACGACAGCGCCGTGCGCCCCGGCGCGAAGCACAGATCCATCAGCGCCTCGACCTCGTGCCAATCCTCGGGTTGTTCTTCGCAGATCTCCACCGCGCCCCCCTGTTCGCCTTCCGGGAGGATGCGTAGCACGGTCACCGTCAGTTGCAAGAATGGGGTGGACCGCGCGCGGACGGGCGGGCAGGATGCCTGCGCGCGCGAAGGAGAGATCATGTTTTACCGCCCCGAGAACGGCCACGGCCTGCCGCATAACCCGTTCAACGCCATCATTGCCCCTCGGCCGATCGGCTGGATCTCGACGCGGGGGTCGGATGGCGACAATCTGGCCCCCTACAGCTTCTTCAACGCGGTCGCCTATACGCCGCCGCAGGTGATGTTCGCCTCGACCACCGCGAAGGCCGACCGGTCGCACATGAAGGATTCGCTGGCGCATATCGCGGAAACCGGGGTGTTTTGCGTCAACATCGCCTCGGCGGCGCTGATCGATCAGATGAATGCCTCCAGCGAGACATTCCCCGCCGGCGTCAGCGAGTTCGAGGCCTGCGGAATCGCCGCCGCAGAATGCGACACCATCGACTGTCCGCGCGTGGCGCAGGCGCCCGCATCGCTGGAATGCCGCATGATGCAGGTCCAGCGGCTGGCGGGGCCGGCCAACTGGCTGGTGCTGGGCGTGGTGACGGGCGTGCATCTGCGCGACGACTGTATCCGCGACGGGCGGTTCGACCTGACCCGCGATGGCTGGCTGGCCCGCATGGGCTATCGTGACTATGCGGCCGTCCACGAGATTTTCGAGCTGGAGCGCCCCGAATGACGCAGAAGACCGTCAAGGATTACATCCGCAGCATCTATGATTTCCCGCATGAGGGGATCATCTTCCGCGACGTGACCACGCTGTTTGCGGATGCGCGCGGCTTTCGCATGGCGGTTGACCAGATCCTGCTCGATTACGCCGGCCAGAAGATCGACAAGGTCGTCGGGCTGGAGGCGCGGGGCTTCATCCTCGGCGGCGCAGTGGCGCATCAGCTGTCGGTGGGCTTCGTGCCGATCCGCAAGAAGGGCAAGCTGCCCGGCACGGTGATTTCGGAAGCCTATCAGCTGGAATATGGCGAGGCGGTGATGGAGATCCATGACGATGCCCTGAAGACGGGCGAGCGGGTGCTGATCGTCGATGACCTGCTGGCGACCGGCGGCACGGCGGAAGCGGGCATCACCCTTTGCCGCCGGCTGGGGGCCGAGGTGATCGGCTGCGCCTTCGTGATCGACCTGCCGGAACTGGGCGGCCGCAAGCGGCTGGAAGCCATGGGCATCCCCGTCCACGCCTTGACAGAATTCGACGGTGCTTGAGGCCGCCGCCCCACCGGTCGAGCGGGCGAACCTGATCGGCAGCATCTGGATGGTCGCGGCCATGGCGGCCTTCGCGGTCGAGGATGCGCTGATCAAGGCCGCCGCCCGCAGCCTGCCCACGGCCGAGATCCTGATCCTGTTCGGCGCTGGCGGCGCGATCCTGTTCGCCGCCTATGCCCGGCTGACCGGGCAGCCGCTGGCAAGCCGCGCGGTGCTGGCGCGCGTCATGCAGCTGCGGATGCTGTTCGAGGTCGTCGGCCGGCTGTTCTATGCGCTGGCGATCACGCTGACGCCGCTGTCCTCGGCCACGGTGATCCTGCAGGCGACGCCGCTGGTGGTGGTCGCGGGGGCGGCACTGGTCTTTGGCGAAAGGGTCGGGCCGCGGCGCTGGCTGGCGATCCTGATCGGGCTGGTGGGGGTCATCATCATCATCGGGCCGGGCACCGACAGCTTCTCGGCTCTGTCGATCCTCGCGGTGGTCGGAATGCTGGGCTTTGCCGGGCGCGATCTGGCCAGCCGCGCCGCGCCCGCAGGGCTGGGCACAGCGATCCTTGGCTTCTACGGGTTTCTGGCGATCATCCTTGCCGGGGCGATCTATGCGCTGTGGGATGGCACCACCTTTGTGCGGCCAGACGGTCATGCCAGCCTGCGCCTGCTGGGTGCGGTTCTGGCGGGCATCTGCGCCTATGCCAGCCTGATGAAGGCCATGCGCACGGGCGAGGTTTCGGCGGTGACGCCCTTCCGCTATTCCCGGCTGCTGTTCGGGATTGCCCTTGGCGTGGTCCTGTTCGGCGAGACGCTGACGCCCGCCATGCTGGCCGGATCGGCGCTGATCGTCTGTTCGGGGCTGTTCATCCTGTGGCGGGGCAAGCGGGTGTCATAACACGTCGATCTTGCCCCTGAGCGGCACATCGGCATGCGAGGAAACATTGTGCCGCTCGATCAGGCGGTGGACGGGCGGGTCGCCTTCGTCGCGGTGCAGACGATGCAGGGCGTTGGTGACCTCGTTATCAGTCACGGTGCGGCGCGTGTTGTGGCGGATATAATCGTCCCAGGTGGCGATGTGATAGCTTTCCGACCAGTGATCGGGCTTTTCCAGATCGCGCAGCAGCACCCATGACCGAGCGCCGTCGCGGCGGCGAATGTCGCGGCGCCGGGCCATCAGGGTCAGGAATTCCTCGGTATCCTCGGGCGCGATGTGATAGTCGACCATCACCATGATCGGCCCCGACCGCCCGCGCAGGTCCAGCCCCAGCACCGGCTCGCGGAAGCGGTTGGCGGGCGACAGGTCGGATTCGCTGAATTCCGGCATCGGCAGCGCGAAGCCGATCGCGGCGGCGAGCAGCAGCCCGATGGCGGCGCCGATCAGCGCCACCTGCAGCCCGTAGGCATCGGCCACGGCCCCCCACAGCCATGCGCCCGCCGCCATGCCGCCGAAGGTGGCGGTCTGATACAGCGCCAGCGCGCGCGCCACTACCCAGCGCGGCGTCGACAGCTGCACCGTCACGTTGAACAGCGACAGCGTGATGACCCAGGCCATGCCGGCCGGGAACATCGCCCCCGCATGGGCCCAGATATTGCTGGTCAGCGCCAGCGCCGCGGTGGCCGCGGCAAAGACCACCATCCCGATCCGCGTCACCCATTCATTGCTGAACCGCGCCCGGATACGGGTATTGGTCAGCGCCCCGATGATCGCGCCGGCGCCAAAGCAGCCCAGCAGGACGCCGAACAGCAACGAGCCGCCCTCGGGATGGGATTTCGCCACCAGCGGCAGCAGCGCCATCAGCGCCGCCGCCGACAGCCCGAAGGCCGAGGAACGCGTCAGCACCCGCACCAGATTGGGCGACAGCGCGACATAGCGAAGCCCTGCGCCCACCGCCGCCATGAAAGGCTCGCGCGCGATGGTGCGGGGCGGATAGTCGGGCTTCCAGCGCAGCATGGCGATGAGCAGCGGGATATAGCTGAAGGCATTGACCGCGAATCCCACCGCCGCGCCCCATGCGGCCACGATCAGGCCACCCGCGGCCGGCCCGACCGAGCGCATCAGGTTGAACCCCACCGAGTTCAGCGTCACCGCCTGCGGCAAATCCTCGCGCGGGACCAGATCGCCCATGCTGGCCTGCCAGGGTGGGTTGTAAAGCGCCTGGCCGAGACCGATCAGGAAGGTGAAGGCCAGCAGCACCCAGGGCGTGACCGCGCCCGCCCAGGCGACAAGTGCCAACCCTGCCGAAGTCACCGCCATGAAGGCGATGGCGGCGATCATGATCTGGCGGCGGTCGAAGATATCGGCAAGCGCGCCCGATGCCAGCGCGAACAGCATGATCGGCAGGGTGTTCGACGCCTGCACCAGCGCGATCAGCGTCGCGTTGTCGGTCAGCTGGGTCATCAGCCAGGCGGCGCTGACCGCCTGCACGAGGCCGCCGAAATTCGACACCAGCGTCGCCGTCCACAGGGTGCGGAAGGCAGGATGTCGAAACGGGGCGAAGGTGGATCCGGTGGCTGGCATCGCGCCAATCTGTCGGGAAAATAAAGCCCCCGCAAGATACTTGCGGGGGCCTCGGGATGCATTTCGGTTATGATGGTGATCGGCCGCGACCGCCTCAGGAGGCGCGGTTGACCAGCCGCAGTAGCACCAGAAGGATCACCGCGCCAATGGTGGCATAAAGGATGGCGCCGATGATGTTGGTGCCTTCGCCCGCACCCATGCCAAGGGCCGGGAACAGGAAAGAGGCGATCAGCGCGCCGACGATCCCGACGACGATATTGACCAGCAGGCCCTGGCCGTGGCCCTTGACGATCTGACCCGCCAGCCAGCCGGCGATGGCGCCCACGATGATTGCAACGATAAGACTCATGCGCTTCCTCATAAAGTTCGGCCACCGCGTGCGGGCAGAGGCTTTCCGCCCGGCGCGGCGATGGTGATGACTGTGCTGTAACGCGAGTTTAGCATCTAAGGTTTCGTCAACGAAGGGTTTTTCTTTCAGAAACCACCCCGCGCCACGCTGCGCGCCATGTTATTCCGGCCGCGGGGCACCGGGCCGCAAAGCGTCAGTTTGCGGCGGCTTATTCGTGCGCCCCTTAGTTGACCCTCTGGTGCGGCAGGGATAAACGGACAGTAGCCCAACCCAAACGCAGCCGGGCCCGGCTGCGGCACAAGGGAGCCTGATCTCGTGGACTATCTGCTGTCCGAATACCTGCCGATCCTGGTCTTTATTGCCATGGCTTCGGCCCTGGCGCTGATTCTGATCGCCGCCGCGGCCGTTCTGGCCGTCCGCAATCCCGATCCTGAAAAGGTCTCGGCCTATGAATGCGGCTTCGCGCCCTTCGACGATGCGCGCGCCAAGTTCGATGTGCGGTTCTACCTCGTCTCGATCCTGTTCATCATCTTCGACCTCGAGGTCGCCTTCCTGTTCCCCTGGGCCGTCAGCTTCCAGAGCCTGTCCGATGTGGCCTTCTGGGGGATGATGCTGTTCCTGGGCGTGTTGACCGTAGGTTTTGCCTATGAATGGAAGAAGGGGGCGCTGGAATGGGCGTGACGAGCGATCAGAAGCCGAAGATCATCCAGCCGGAAGGCGGTGTCCTGTTCGGGCCCAACGTCTCGGGCCCCGGCGCTGCGGTGCCGGCAATGGCCAACAGTGCCGGTCCCGACCGCGACGTGCAGGTGCGCGAGCTGTCGGACGCGTTGCAGGACAAGGGCTTCCTGCTGACCACCACCGAGGACATCATCAACTGGGCGCGCAACGGCTCGCTGCACTGGATGACCTTCGGTCTGGCCTGCTGCGCGATCGAGATGATGCAGGTCTCGATGCCGCGCTACGACCTTGAACGTTTCGGGACCGCGCCGCGCGCAAGCCCGCGCCAGTCGGACCTGATGATCGTCGCGGGCACGTTGACCAACAAGATGGCCCCGGCGCTGCGCAAGGTCTATGACCAGATGCCCGAGCCGCGTTATGTCATCAGCATGGGCAGCTGCGCCAATGGCGGTGGCTACTATCATTATTCCTATGCGGTGGTGCGCGGCTGTGACCGGATCGTGCCGGTCGACATCTATGTCCCCGGCTGCCCGCCCACGGCCGAGGCGCTGCTTTATGGTATCCTGCAATTGCAGCGCCGCATCCGTCGCACCGGCACCCTGACGAGGTAGCAGACATGGCGATCTATCCCGATCTCGACACTCTCGCCGATCTGGCGGAACTGGTTCAGACCCGGTTCCCGGATGATGTCCTGGCGACCGAGCTTGCCTTTCAGGAGCTGAATGTCACCGTCAGCCTGTCCGGGCTGGTCCGGCTGATCGAGTTCCTGCAATCGGACACGAATTGCCGCTTCTCGACGCTGTCGGACATCACTGCGGTCGACCATCCCGAACGCCCGGTGCGCTTCGATGTGGTCTATCAGTTCCTGTCGATGTATCGCAATCAGCGCATCCGGGTGAAAACTGCCGTGCGCGAGGATGATCTGGTGCCGACGCTCACCGGGCTTTATCCCGGCGCGAACTGGTATGAACGCGAGGTCTTCGACATGTTCGGGATCATGTTCGCCGGTCACCCCGACCTGCGCCGGATCCTGACCGATTACGGCTTCCGCGGCTTCCCGCTGCGCAAGGACTTCCCGACCACCGGCTATGTCGAGGTGCGCTATGACGAGGCGCTGAAGCGCGTCGTCTACGAACCCGTGCGGCTGACGCAGGAATACCGGCAGTTCGACTTCCTGTCGCCCTGGGAAGGGGCGAAATACGTGCTGCCCGGCGACGAGAAGGCGAAGGAGGCGGGCAAGTGAGATCTCTCCGCCGCTTCTGCCACCGTGCCATTCAGGGCTGCGCGCGCCTGCGCGCTGCAGCAGAGGAGTAAGCCATGGACGGCGATATTCGCGTCAACAGCTATGACGACGGTTCCGTGGACGCCCATACCGGCGAACAGGACATCCGCAACTTCAACATCAACTTCGGTCCCCAGCATCCGGCGGCGCATGGCGTGCTGCGTCTGGTGCTGGAACTGGACGGCGAAGTCGTCGAACGCGCCGACCCCCATATCGGTCTGCTGCATCGCGGCACCGAAAAGCTGATGGAAAGCCGGACCTATCTGCAGAACCTGCCCTATTTCGACCGGCTCGACTATTCCTCGCCGCAGAATCAGGAACATGCCTGGTGTCTGGCCATCGAAAAGCTGGCCGGAATCGCGCCGCCGCCGCGCGCCCGGATCATCCGGGTGCTGTTCGACGAGATCGGCCGCATCCTGAATCACCTGCTGGGCGTGACCACGGGGATGCTGGACATCGGCGCGCTGACCCCGCCGGTCTGGGGTTTTGCGGCTCGCGAGGAATTGATGGTCTTCTGCGAACGTGCCTCGGGGGCGCGACTGCACATGGCCTATTACCGTCCCGGCGGGGTGCATGAAGATCTGCCCCCCGGTCTGGTCGACGATATCGAGGCCTGGTGCGATGGATTTCCCAAGGTTCTGGACGATCTGGAAACCCTGCTGACCGAAAACCGCATCGTCAAGCAGCGGCTGGTCGATATCGGCGTCGTTCACGAACAGGACGCGCTGAACTGGGGCTATTCCGGCGTCATGGTGCGCGGCTCTGGCCTTGCCTGGGATCTGCGCAAGTCGCAGCCCTATTCCGGCTACGAGGAGTATGATTTCCAGATTCCGGTCGGCAAGAATGGCGACTGCTATGACCGCTATCTGGTCCGCATGGCCGAGATGCGTGAATCGGTCAAGATCATGCGGCAGGCCATTGCCAAGCTGCGGGTCACCGGCGGCGACGTGCTGGCGCGCGGCAAGCTGGCCCCGCCGAAGCGGGCGGCCATGAAGACCGACATGGAAAGCCTGATCCACCACTTCAAACTGTATACCGAGGGCTTCAAGCTGCCCGCGGGCGAGGTCTATGCCGCAGTCGAGGCGCCGAAGGGCGAATTCGGCGTCTATCTGGTTTCGGACGGCACCAACAAGCCCTACCGCGCCAAACTGCGTGCGCCTGGTTTCGCGCATCTGCAGTCGATGGACTGGATGGCCAAGGGCCACATGTTGTCCGACATCCCGGCCTTCATCGCCACGCTCGACATCGTGTTCGGCGAGGTTGACCGGTGATGGCCCGCCGCCTGCCGGCCTGTGCGCCGGCTGGGCAAGACTTGATCACGGGGGGCGCCGGTGGCGCCGCCCGCACACGGATTAACGAGGGGCGAGGCGCGCGGGAATGCGTGCCGCCGGTCCTCAAGACGGAGACCTGCCGCTGATGCTGCGCCGCCTATCCCCCATCCAGCCGGACTCGTTCGAGTTCACGCCAGCGAACCTTGACTGGGCGCGGGCGCAGATGACCAAATACCCCGAAGGTCGCCAGCAGTCGGCGGTGATCCCGATCCTGTGGCGCGCGCAGGAACAGGAAGGCTGGCTGACCCGTCCGGCGATGGAATATGTCGCCGACCTGCTGGGCATGGCCTATATGCGGGTGCTGGAGGTCGCGACCTTCTATTTCATGTTCCAGCTCTATCCGGTCGGTTCGGTCGCCAATATCCAGATCTGCGGCACCACCACCTGCATGATCTGCGGGGCCGAGGACCTGATCCGCGTCTGCCGCGAGAAGATTTCCCCGGCACCGCATACGCTGTCGGACGATGGCCGCTTTTCCTGGGAGGAGGTCGAGTGCCTGGGCGCCTGCGCCAATGCGCCGATGGCCCAGATCGGCAAGGATTTCTATGAAGACCTGACCGCCGAAAAGCTGGCCGAACTGATCGACGCCATGGTCGCCGGTCAGGTGCCGCGTCCCGGCCCGCAGGATGGCCGCTTCTCCTCCGAGGCGAAGACCGGCCAGAATGCGCTGACCAACCTGCTGCCCCCGGTCGAGGCCGCGAATGCCTCGGTCACGCTGGCGCTCGAGATCGGCGATACGCTGAAGCGCATCGACGGCACCGAGGTGCCGATCCTGACGCCCTGGCTGGGCAAGACCGAGCGGGCCGAAGTCGCGCGGGAAGAAAAGATCATCGTCGCCGATACCGCCGCCGCCGCGGCCGAGGCCCTGGCCGAGGGGCGCAAGCCCGAAGGTCTGGCCGCGCCGCGCGACGGTCGGCCCGACGACCTGAAGGAAATCAATGGCGTCGGCCCGAAGCTTGAACAGCTGCTGCACCAGCTGGGGGTCTATCATTTCGACCAGATCGCAGGCTGGGCCTCGGACGAGATCGCCTGGGTCGATGCCAATCTGGAAGGCTTCCATGGCCGGGTGACGCGCGACGAATGGGTCAGGCAGGCCCAGCAATTTGTCAGGGAACGCAAGGGGACGGCCAACTAGGATCAACCGCACGCCACGGGGGTGACAGATGCTGAAGACTGAATGCACGCGGAATTGCTGGCTGGCTGCTGCTCTGGCCGGCTTGCTGGTGTTCCTGTTCAATCTCTTTGGCGGCGGCTTCATGGCGGGGCTATTGCTTGGCCTGATGTCCTTCTTCCTGATGGGCCAGCTTCTGGTCTGGCTGCTGTGTGATGGTCGTGGCGGCGTGGTCGAAAGCGCCGAAGTGCTGGGTCCGCGCGCCACCGCCCATGACATCGGCGATGGCGGCATGCTGGACCGGGCCGAGGATGCGATCGTCCATGCTGGAACCGCCTTGGCCTCCGGCACCGTCTCGGCCGTGGAAAAGGGCCGCGAGGCGTTGCACGACATGCGCGAAGACCGCGAGAAGACGCGGCGCGAATCTGGGAACGACGACGGCCGGGACGGCGATGATGCCGGTGAGCGCAGTGCGGAGCCTTCGGAAAAAGCCGGTGCGACGGCGAGCGACGCGATGGGCGCGCTGGCGGCGCGCGGCAGGACGGCGCAGGATTCGCCGGCAGGCGAGGGTGCGCCCGCACCGGCGGCAGGGATCGCGCAGGCCTCCTCGACGCCCGAGGTGACGCCCCTGCCGGCGAGCGAGACGGTCACGCCGGCGAAGGTGAAGGCGAAAGCGAAAGCGAAGGTTGCGAAGACCACCGCAGCGAAGCCTGCGAAGGCGGTGGACAACCTGAAGGAAATCAAGGGTGTCGGCCCGCAACTGGAAAAGCTTCTGCATGACAATGGGGTCATCAGCTTCGCGGAAATCGCCGCGTGGAGCGACGGCGATATCGACCATTTCGCCGAACTGATCGGACGCATGGGCGGGCGCATCCGCTCGGACGATTGGGTCGGGCAGGCGAAGATCCTGGCGGCGGGTCAGGACACGGAATTTTCGCGCCGCGTCGACAAGGGCGAGGTGTATTGATGGCGGATCAGGCCCAGCGGGATGCCGCGCAGTTGCGCCTCGCCGCGCTGGTGATGGCGGCGACGGGTCTGCTGTGGCTGGCCGCGAACTGGGCCGGGCAACGCTACGGCTGGCCATCGAAATATGCGTTCCTCGCGGATTTGGCCGCGATGGGCGGGTTTGTCTGGTCGCTGCTGGTGACCTGGCGTATCTGGCGGCGCAAGGCGCGGCCGGGCAAGGAAGGATGACGACGGAATGTTGCTGAAGGATCAGGACCGCATTTTCCAGAACCTTTACGGGATGGGCGACCGTTCCCTGAAGGGCGCCATGTCGCGCGGCTGCTGGGACAACACGGCCGAGCTGATCGCGCGCGGGCGCGACAAGATCATCGACGAGATGAAGGCCTCGGGGCTGCGCGGACGTGGCGGGGCAGGGTTCCCGACCGGCCTGAAATGGTCCTTCATGCCGAAGGAATCCGACGGCCGCCCGTCTTATCTGGTCATCAATGGCGACGAATCCGAACCTGCGACCTGCAAGGACCGCGAGATCATGCGCCACGATCCGCATACGCTGATCGAAGGCGCGCTGGTGGCCAGCTTCGCCATGGGCGCCCATGCCGCCTATATCTACATCCGGGGCGAGTTCATCCGCGAACGCGAAGCGCTGCAGAACGCCATCAACGAATGCTACGACGCGGGCCTGCTGGGCAAGAATGCCGCCAGGTCGGGCTGGGATTTCGATGTCTACCTGAACCACGGCGCCGGCGCCTATATCTGTGGCGAGGAAACCGCGCTGCTGGAGTCGCTCGAAGGCAAGAAGGGCATGCCGCGCATGAAGCCGCCCTTCCCGGCGGGCGCGGGGCTGTATGGGTGCCCGACCACGGTGAACAATGTCGAATCCATCGCCGTGGTGCCGACCATCCTGCGCCGGGGGCCGGAATGGTTCGCCAGCTTCGGCCGCCCGAACAACGCCGGCACCAAGCTGTTCGGCCTGACCGGCCATATCAATACCCCCTGCGTCGTCGAGGAAACCATGTCGATCCCGATGCGCGAGCTGATCGACAAGCATGGCGGCGGCATTCGCGGCGGCTGGAAGAACCTCAAGGCGGTGATTCCGGGCGGTGCCTCCTGCCCGATCCTGAACGCCGAGCAGTGCGAGAATGCGATCCTCGATTACGACGGCATGCGCGAACTGAAATCCAGCTTCGGCACCGGCTGCCTGATCGTGATGGACCAGAGCACTGATGTCATCAAGGCGATCTGGCGGCTGTCGAAGTTCTTCAAGCATGAAAGCTGCGGCCAGTGCACGCCCTGCCGCGAAGGCACCGGCTGGATGATGCGGATCATGGGGCGTCTCGTCTCGGGCGATGCCGAGGTCGAGGAAATCGACATGCTGCTGGACGTGACCAAGCAGGTCGAGGGCCACACCATCTGCGCCCTCGGCGACGCCGCCGCCTGGCCTATTCAGGGCCTGATCCGCAATTTCCGGGGTGAGATCGAGGACCGCCTCAAGGCGAAGAAAACCGGGCGCACGGGCGCTCTGGCGGCCGAGTAAGGCGCGCGAATGATGCGACAGGCGGCGGATGTGAGAGGGCGCAGGCAGCGGTGCGGGGGCATGGCCTTCACGCGCTGCTCACCCCTCCGTGTCGGGCAGCTTGCGCCCCGCCATGTTATGGCTGCATCCATGTTGGAATGGAGGCAGATGCCATGAAGAAACTGATCGCAATCGCCCTGACGGCCGCCACGCTGGCCGCGCCCGCATTGGCGCAGGCGCCGCTGGCGCAGGAGCGTTACATCAACGACCGGCTGATCGCCGCGCGGGTCGCGGACCGGGTGCGGCGCGAATGCCCCTCGATCGATGCCCGCATCGTTTATGCGTGGAGTCAGGCGCGGGCGTTGAAACGTTATGCCGAGAGCAAGGGCTATTCCTCGTCGGAAATCGACGCCTTCCTCGACAGCAAGCAGGACAAGGCGCGGATCTATGCCGCGGCCGAAGACTATCTGACCCGCAACGGCGCGCGTAAGGGGGATGCTGAATCCTTCTGCCGCATCGGGCGGAATGAAATCGCAAGCAAGTCGGTTGCCGGATCGCTTCTGGTGGCCAAGTAAGGACTGACGACATGGCAGATCTGCGCACAATCAAGATCGACGGCAAGGCAATCGACGTCGACCCCAACCTGACCCTGATTCAGGCCTGCGAACAGGCGGGGATCGAGATTCCGCGCTTCTGCTATCACGAGCGTCTGTCGATCGCTGGCAACTGCCGCATGTGTCTGGTCGAGATCGTGGGCGGCCCGCCCAAGCCCGCCGCCTCCTGCGCGATGCAGGTCAAGGACCTGCGGCCGGGGCCGGAAGGGGCGCCGGCGGAAATCCTCACCAACTCGCCCATGGTGCGCAAGGCGCGCGAGGGGGTGATGGAATTCCTGCTGATCAACCACCCGCTCGACTGCCCGATCTGCGATCAGGGCGGCGAATGCGACCTGCAGGATCAGGCGATGGCCTATGGCATCGACTTCAGCCGCTATCGCGAGCCGAAGCGCGCCTCCGAGGAACTGAACCTCGGGCCGCTGATCGAAACCCATATGACGCGCTGCATCAGCTGCACCCGCTGTGTGCGCTTCACCACCGAAATCGCCGGCATCACCCAGATGGGCCAGACCGGGCGCGGTGAAGACAGCGAGATCACCAGCTATCTCAACGAGACGCTCAACTCGAACCTGCAGGGCAATATCATCGACCTGTGCCCGGTCGGCGCGCTGGTGTCGAAGCCCTATGCCTTCACGGCCCGCCCGTGGGAGCTGACCAAGACCGAAACCATCGATGTGATGGACGCGCTTGGCAGCAATATCCGCGTCGATACCAAGGGCCGCGAAGTCATGCGTATCCTGCCGCGCAACAATGACGGCGTGAACGAGGAATGGATCAACGACAAGACCCGTTTCGTCTGGGACGGGCTGCGCCATCAGCGTCTGGACAAGCCCTATATCCGTGAAAACGGGCGTCTGCGCCCCGCCGCCTGGGGCGAGGCGCTGAATGCCGCCGCCGCTGCCATGAAGGGCGCGCAGAAGGTCGCCGGTCTGGTTGGCGATCTGGCCCCGACCGAAGCTGCCTTCAGCCTGAAGCAGCTGATCGAAGGCTTGGGCGGTTCGGTGGAATGCCGCACCGATGGGGCGAAACTGCCTATCGGCAACCGCTCGGGCTATGTGGGCACGGCCAGCATCGCCGATATCGACGGCGCGAAGATGATCCAGCTGATCGGCACCGACCCGCGCAGCGAAGCGCCGGTGCTGAACGCGCGGATCCGCGCCGCATGGACCAAGGGCGCCAGGATCGGGCTGGTCGGCGCGCCGGTCGATCTGACCTATGATTATGCGCATGTGGGCGATGACCGGGCGGCGCTGGAAAGCCTGTCCTCGCGCGAGATTTCGCAGGAAACCAGGGATGCGCCGAGCATCGTGATCGTCGGGCAGGGCGCCATCCGCGAGGCCGACGGCGAGGCGGTTCTGGCCCATGCGATGAAGCTGGCCGAGAATTCGAATTCGAAGCTGCTGGTGCTGCAGACCGCCGCGTCCCGCGTGGGCGCGATGGATGTGGGCGCGGTGACCGAAGGCGGCCTGGCGGCGGCGACCGAGGGGGCCGATGTGGTCTTCAACCTCGGTGCGGACGAGGTCGATATCGCACCGGGCGCCTTCGTGATCTATCAGGGCAGCCATGGGGATCGCGGCGCGCACCGTGCCGACATCATCCTGCCCGCGGCCTGCTATACCGAGGAAAACGGCCTGTTCGTGAATACCGAAGGGCGCCCGCAGCTGGCGATGCGCGCCAATTTCGCGCCGGGCGTGGCCAAGGAAAACTGGGCCATTCTGCGCGCGCTGTCGGCGGAACTGGGCAAGACCCAAGGCTGGGACAGCCTTGCGGGCCTGCGCCGCGAGATGGTCAAGGCCGTCCCCGTGCTGGCCATGATCGATCAGGTGCCGGTCAATGAATGGCAGCCGCTGCCGGTTCGCGAGATGGGCAAGGCGGATTTCCAGTATGCGATCAGGGACTTCTACCTTACCAACGCAATTGCCCGCGCCTCCAGCCTGATGGGCGAGCTGTCGGCGATGGCCGCGGCGCGTGCGCAACTCGGCGGCGTGCTGGCGGCGGAATAAGAGGACGCGATGCGGCAACAGGCGGGGCATATCGGCATGGTGGCGGGGGCGGCTTTTGCCGTCCTGTCCGGCTGTGCGTCTACCTCGTCTGACGGGGGGCTGTCGCAGCCGCCGCGCGCCAAGCCCGCAACCCTGCCGGTGCAGCTGGAAGGTCCGACCGAAGACACCTCGATTCTGGCCGGCCTGTCGACCAAACGCGGCGAGTTGATGATTCTGGAAAATGACGGCTCGGTCACCACGACCAAGCTGGATTCGCCACGCGGGCGCCAGACGCTGGGCCAGACCGGGGACGAGGTCTACAGTCTGGCAAGCGTGCTGGTCGCAGACGATTCGATGCCGGTGGAGGCGCTGCCCAAGCCCCCCACCGCGCAGGACATCGCGCTGGAAAAATTCGCCGCCAAGCGCGGCGGCCTGCTGCCGGCGCGGATCACGCCGACCGCGCCCGAGGCCTTTCTGGGCGGCAAGGTCATGGCCGTCGGCGGCGGCAAGACGGGCCCGGCCGATCTGGTGATGGTGCAGGTGCGCTTGCAGCAGGGGGTGGACGACAGCGCCGCCTTTGCCTATGCCACATGCACATTGGCCGCCTGGTCGACGACCACGAAAACGCCGTTTGCACGCCATGTCCGCACGGTGAAAAGCGAGGACAAGAGCGTGCAGGTGGTGGAATCGGTCTTTACCATGTCGAAGACCATGCCGCTTGGCCTCGCTGTCATGGAACGAGAACAGACCCTGCGCGATTGCAGGGCGCACGGAATTCCCGCCCGCATGACGGCCGGGCCTGTGGAAGGGACGAAAAAGAATGGCTGACTTCTGGGCATCCACCTTGGGCAGCGCCATCATCCTGCTGGCGCAGGGGCTGGCGGTGATCGCCTTCGTGATGATCTCGTTGATCTTCATGGTCTACGGCGACCGCAAGATCTGGGCCGCCGTGCAGATGCGGCGCGGCCCGAACGTGGTGGGGCCCTGGGGCTTGCTGCAGACCTTCGCGGACGCGATCAAATACGTGTTCAAGGAAATCGTCGTGCCTGCCGGGTCGGACAAGTTCGTCTTCTTCCTGGCCCCGTTCCTTGCCATGGCGCTGGCGCTGATCGGCTTTGTCGCCGTGCCCTTTGCCGAAGGCTGGGTGATGGCCAATATCAACGTGGGCATCCTGTTCATTTTTGCGATGTCCAGCCTCGAGGTTTACGGCACCATCATGGGCGGCTGGGCCTCGAACTCCAAATATCCGTTCCTCGCCTCGCTGCGGTCCGCCTCGCAGATGATCTCGTATGAGGTCTCGATGGGGCTGATCATCATCGGGATCATCATCTCCTCGGGGTCGATGAACCTGACGGCCATCGTCAATGCCCAAAGCGGCTATGGGCTGCTCAGCTGGTACTGGCTGCCGCACCTGCCGATGCTGGCGCTGTTCTTCATCTCGGCGCTTGCCGAAACCAACCGGCCGCCCTTCGATTTGGCGGAAGCGGAATCGGAACTGGTCGCTGGCCACATGGTCGAATACGGATCGACCCCGTATCTGCTGTTCATGGCCGGCGAATACATCGCCATGTATCTGATGTGCGCGCTGATTTCGCTGCTGTTCTTCGGCGGCTGGCTGTCGCCGATCCCCGGCCTGCCGGACGGCGCGCTGTGGATGGTGCTGAAGATGTGGTTCTGGTTCTGGATGTTCTCGATGGTGAAGGCGATCGTGCCGCGCTATCGCTATGACCAGCTGATGCGGATCGGGTGGAAGGTCTTCCTGCCGCTGTCGCTGGCCTGGGTCGTCATCGTCGCGATCCTCGCCCGTTATGAAATCCTCGGCGGCTTCTGGGCCCGCTGGGACCACCTGGCGCCCATCGGCGCCGCCGTTACCGGAGGCTGATACCATGTCGGAGCAAACCATCGCCCTCGCCCTTGCGAACGCCAGCGAAACCGACAAGGCCGAATTCGCGCATTTCCTGGCCGATCATGCCGGGCTTGACCGCGACTCGGCGCATGTGCGCGCCCTTGTCGCCGCATTCGACCGTTTCGTCGCGGAACGCCTGAAGGAGCGCTGAACATGGCATTCGATCTGGCCCGGGCGACGAAGTATTTCTTCCTCTGGGACTTCATCAAGGGGTTCGGGCTGGGGGTGAAGTATTTCTTCGGCCCGAAGGAAACCATCAACTACCCGCATGAGAAAGGCCCGCTCTCGCCGCGATTCCGGGGCGAGCACGCGCTGCGCCGCTATCCCTCGGGCGAGGAGCGCTGCATCGCCTGCAAGCTGTGCGAGGCGATCTGCCCCGCGCAGGCGATCACCATTGATGCCGAACCCCGCGACGACGGCTCGCGCCGGACGACGCGCTACGACATCGACATGACCAAGTGCATCTATTGCGGCTTCTGCCAAGAGGCCTGCCCGGTCGATGCCATCGTCGAGGGTCCGAATTTCGAATTCGCCACCGAAACCCGCGAGGAACTGTTCTTCGACAAGGAACGCCTGCTGCAGAACGGTGATCGCTGGGAACCCGAAATCGCCCGCAACCTCGCGCTGGATGCGCCTTACCGATGACCGACGCATTCGCCCTTCTGTTCCAGCAGATGCTCCAGCAGGGGCAGGACATGGCGCGCGCGTTCAACCCGGCGCTGGAAAAGGTCGACACCAAGGCCTTTGAAAAGCTGGTGCCCACCATGCCCGCCGATGTGCTGGAGATGTGGTTCGGCCGCACCTTCAACCGCGAGGGGCTGGACGCCAAGACCCGGCTTCTGCTGACCATCGGCGCGATCACCGTGCAGGGCGCGCTGGCGGAACCGCAGCTGCGCCTGACCATCCGCCACGCGCTGGAAGCCGGGGCGACCAAGCGCGAGATCGCGGAAACCATCTATCAGATGAGCATGTTCGCGGGCCTGCCCGCCATGCAGAAGGCGCTTGGCATCGCGGCCAGCGTCTATGACGAGGAGAACGAGGCGTGACCGTCTTTGCATTCTATCTGTTCGCGGTCGTGGCCTGTCTTGCGGGCTTCATGGTCGTGCTGTCGAAAAACCCGGTCCATTCGGTCCTGTGGCTGATCCTGACCTTCCTGTGCGCGGCCGGCCTGTTCGTGCTGCAGGGCGCCGAATTCGTCGCCATGCTGCTGATCATCGTCTATGTCGGCGCGGTGGCGGTGCTGTTCCTGTTCGTGGTGATGATGCTCGACATCGATTTCGCCGAACTGAAGGGCGAACTGGCGCGCTTCCTGCCGCTGGGCCTGGTGGTCGCGGCGGTTTTGCTGACCGTGCTGGGGATGAGCTTCGCGGGCTGGATCACGGCTGACGGCGCGGCCGATCTGCGTGCCGCCCCGATGGTGGAAAATACCTGGAACACCAATGCCCTCGGCGCGGTGCTGTATGACCGCTATTTCCTAGCCTTCCAGTTGGCAGGTCTGATCCTGCTGGTGGCGATGATCGGGGCCATCGTGCTGACCATGCGCCACCGTCGTGACATCAAGCGGCAGAACGTGCTGAAGCAGATGTGGACAGACCCCAAAAAGCAGCTGGAACTGCGCGACGTGAAGCCGGGTCAAGGGCTGTAGGAAGAGGGACCAAAGAACCGATGCGGAAGGTCTGGGCATATCCGACGGCGGGGACGGGGCTGGCCATGGTTGGCACCGCCGCCGATGCCTGCAGGCCTGTCGCTCCTACCCGTTCCGGCGTGGAGCGGGGGAGGCAATGTGCCGACAGCTACTTCAGCCCTGAGAGGACTGTATTTTCGGGCCCCGCCGAGCGCATCAGCGCGACGACCGTACGCCAGAAGATCACCAGCGGCAGGTGCGAAGGCGAACAGATCGTCGTCTATTACGACTGCGCGCGTGAACAGGCGGTCTGGATGGGCGGCGAGTACAGTGTGATGGGGTTTTTTTCGCCCGACCACTCGGTCACCGCGATTTCGGGACGCCTGCAAGGCCTTGGCTGGATGCCGCAGAGCGGAACGGTCAACAGTTCGGCCATCACGGTCGACGGCAAGCGTTTCAACCTTGCCTGCGGCTGCGATCTGCCTCAGATGGGCGGCAACTGACTAACCTACCCGGCTGGGCAAGCCGGGAAGACGAAACCGGCAACAGCCCGGAGGGACAGAGACGATGATAGGCTTGACGCATTTTCTGGTGGTGGGGGCGATATTGTTCGTCACTGGCATCTTCGGCATTTTCGTGAACCGCAAGAACGTCATCGTCATCCTCATGTCGATCGAACTGATGTTGCTGGCGGTGAACATGAACTTCATCGCGTTTTCGGCGCATCTGGGCGATCTGGCAGGGCAGGTCTTCACCATGTTCGTGCTGACCGTGGCCGCTGCCGAAGCGGCCATCGGTCTGGCCATTCTGGTGGTGTTCTTCCGCAACCGCGGGTCCATCGCCGTCGAAGATGTCAACGTGATGAAGGGGTAAACAGACATGGTCCAGTTCATCCTGTTTGCGCCCTTGATCGGCGCGCTGATCGCCGGTTTCGGCTGGCGCGTCATTGGCGAGCAAGCCGCCCAATATCTGACCACCGGCATCCTGTTCCTGTGCTGCGCGCTCAGCTGGATCGTATTTCTGGGCTTTGACGGCGTCACCCAGCATATTCCGCTGCTGGACTGGATTGTCGCGGGCGATTTCGTGTCGCAATGGGCGATCCGGCTGGACCGGCTGACCGCGATCATGCTGATCGTGGTCACCACGGTCTCGGCGCTGGTTCACCTGTATTCGATCGGCTACATGGCCCATGATGAAAGCTGGGACCATTCCGAGCATTACAAGGCGCGCTTCTTCGCCTATCTGTCCTTCTTCACCTTCGCCATGCTGGCGCTGGTGACGGCCGACAACCTGCTGCAGATGTTCTTCGGCTGGGAGGGCGTCGGCGTCGCCTCCTATTTGCTGATCGGCTTTTACTACAAGAAGCCCTCGGCCAATGCGGCGGCGATGAAGGCGTTCATCGTCAACCGCGTAGGCGATTTCGGCTTCCTGCTGGGGATCTTCGGGATGTGGTGGCTGACCGGCACCGTGGTCTTTGACGAGATCTTCGCGCAGGTGCCCGCCATCGCCGAGACCTCGGTGCATTTCCTGTGGCGCGACTGGAACGCGGCGAACCTGCTGGGAGTGCTGCTGTTCATCGGCGCGATGGGGAAATCGGCGCAGCTTTTCCTGCACACCTGGCTTCCCGACGCGATGGAGGGTCCGACCCCGGTTTCGGCGCTGATCCACGCCGCGACCATGGTGACGGCGGGGGTGTTCCTGGTCTGCCGGATGTCGCCGCTTTATGAATTCGCGACCGATGCGCGGCTGTTCATCACCGTGATCGGGGCCTGCACCGCCTTCTTCGCCGCGACCGTGGGTCTGGTGCAGAACGACATCAAGCGCGTCATCGCCTATTCGACCTGTTCGCAGCTTGGCTATATGTTCGTGGCGGCGGGCTCCGGGGTCTATTCGGCGGCGATGTTCCACCTGCTGACGCATGCCTTCTTCAAGGCGATGCTGTTCCTCGGCGCCGGTTCCGTGATCCATGCGATGCATCACGAGCAGGACCTGCGGAACTATGGTGGGCTGAGGAAAAAGATCCCGCTGACCTTCTGGGCGATGCTGATCGGCACGCTCGCCATCACCGGCGTCGGCATTCCGCTGACCACCATCGGCTTTGCCGGCTTCCTGTCCAAGGACGCCATCATCGAAAGCGCCTGGGTCAGCAATCAGTTCGCCTTCTGGGCGCTGGTGATCGCGGCCGGCTTCACCAGCTTCTACAGCTGGCGGCTGATGTTCATGACCTTCTGGGGCACGCCGCGCGGCGATCATCACGCCCATGACCATGCCCATGAATCGCCGCCGGTGATGACCGTGCCGCTGGGCGTTCTGGCCATTGGGGCAATCTTCGCCGGCATGGTCTGGTATCAGCCCTTCTTCGGCGACCATGACCGGGTGAACGAATTCTTCGGCATCAAGGCTGCCGGCGAACATGCCGCCACCGCCGGGGCCGAAGCAACCCCGGCGAGCGAAACGGCGACCGCAGAAGCGCCTGTCGCGGAAACCGCTGCCGAACCGGCCGCCGCCGAAACCGCCGCCGAAACCGAGGGCGATCACGCCGTCGTCGCCGTCGCACCCGACCAGACGCCCGAGGCCATGGGTGGCGCGATCTACATGTCGCCCAACAACCACGTCATGACCGAAGCCCATGAGGCGCCGAAATGGGTGAAGGTTTCGCCCTTCATCGCCATGCTGATCGGGCTATTCACCGCCTGGATGATGTATATCCGCTATCCCGAGGCGCCCGCGAAGCTGGCCGCGACGCAGCGCCCGCTCTATAACTTCCTGCTGAACAAATGGTATTTCGACGAGATCTACGACCGCGTCTTCGTGCGGCCGACCCTGTGGCTGGGCCGCGCGCTCTGGACCGGGGGGGATGGGCGTGTCATCGACGGCGCGATCAATGGCGTGGCCATGGGGCTGATCCCGCGGCTGACCCGCTTCGCTGGCCGGATGCAGTCGGGCTATCTGTTCCACTATGCCTTCGCGATGGTGTTGGGGATCGTGGCGCTGCTGATCTGGGTGATGGCGCGGGGGAGCATGTAAGATGACCAATATCCTCTCGATCATCACCTTCCTGCCGCTGGTTTCGGCGCTGATCCTGGCCGTGTTCCTGCGCGGCAGTGATGCGGCGGCCAACCGCAACGCCAAATGGCTGGCGCTGATTGCGACCACCGCGACCTTCCTGATCTCGCTGACAGTGCTGTTCGGCTTCGATCCGGCCAATACCGGCTTCCAGTTCGTGGAAGACCGCAGCTGGATCATGGGCCTGCGCTACAAGATGGGCGTCGATGGGATTTCGGTCCTGTTCGTTCTGCTGACCACCTTCCTGATGCCGATCACCATCCTGTCGACCTGGGATGTGGACAAGCGCGTCAAGGAATACATGATCGCCTTCCTGGTGCTGGAGGGGCTGATGATCGGCGTCTTCACGGCGCTGGATCTGATCCTGTTCTACCTGTTCTTCGAAGCCGGCCTGATCCCGATGTTCCTGATCATCGGCATCTGGGGCGGCCAGAACCGCATCTATGCGGCATTCAAGTTCTTCCTCTATACCTTCCTCGGCTCGGTGCTGATGCTGGTCGCCATGGTGGTGATGTATCGCGCCGCCGGGACCACCGATATCGAACAGCTGCTGGCCTTCGACTTCTCGTCCGAGCCGCTGCATTTCCTTGGTTGGACCATTTTCGGCGGCCTGCAGACGCTGCTGTTCCTGGCCTTCTTCGCCAGCTTCGCGGTGAAGATGCCGATGTGGCCGGTCCATACCTGGTTGCCGGATGCGCACGTTCAGGCCCCGACGGCCGGCTCGGTCGTGCTGGCGGCGGTGCTGCTGAAGATGGGGGGCTACGGCTTCCTGCGCTTCTCGCTGCCGATGTTCCCGGTGGCCTCCGATATCTTCCAGCCGGTGGTGTTCTGGCTGTCGGCGATCGCCATCGTCTACACCTCGCTCGTGGCGCTGGTGCAGAGCGATATGAAGAAGCTGATCGCCTATTCCTCGGTCGCGCATATGGGCTATGTCACCATGGGCATCTTCGCCGCCAACCAGGTCGGCGTCGATGGCGCGATCTTCCAGATGCTGTCGCATGGCTTCGTCTCGGGTGCGCTGTTCCTGCTGGTCGGCGTCATCTATGACCGCATGCACACGCGCGAGATCGACGCCTATGGCGGGCTGGTGAACCGGATGCCGAAATATGCGCTGGTGTTCATGTTCTTCACCATGGCCAATGTCGGGCTGCCCGGCACCTCGGGCTTCGTGGGCGAGTTCCTGACGCTGCTTGGCACCTTCCGCGAAAATACCTGGGTTGCGACGATCGCCACCACCGGCGTGATCCTGTCGGCGGCTTATGCGCTGTGGCTTTACCGTCGGGTGACGCTGGGCGCGCTGGTGAAGGAAAGCCTGAAGTCGATCACCGACATGGACGCGCGCGAGCGCTGGATCTTCGTGCCGCTGATCGTGATGACGCTGTGGCTGGGGATCTATCCGCGCGCCGTCACCGACATCACCGGACCCAGTGTCGAAGCGCTGGTGACCCATGTTCGTGCCGCCACCGAAGGCATGCCTGAAGACCCGGCCGCCTATCGCGTGGTCGAGGCAACGACCGGCGCCGACACGGCCGCCGCTGCGCACTGAGAGGACCGTCATGACTTCGCTCGATTTTACGATCATCATGCCGGAAGCCCTGCTGGCGGGTTATGCCCTGCTGGCGCTGCTGGCGGGGGCCTATTTCGGCAAGGACCGCATCGGCGGCCTGCTGATGTGGACGACGGTGGCCGTCTTCCTGCTGCTGGCCTTCTATATCGGCATCGGCCGGGGCAGCGAGGGCGCGGCCTTCTTCGACATGTATGTGGCCGATGGCTTCGCGCGCTTCTGCAAGATCCTGATTCTCACCTCGGCCGCCGCCGTGCTGGCGATGAGCGTGGACTATCTGCAGCATCGCAACGCGCTGCGCTTCGAATATCCGATCCTGATCGCGCTGTCGGTCGTCGGCATGATGGTGATGGTCTCGGCCGCCGACCTGCTGACCCTTTATATGGGGCTGGAGCTGCAATCGCTGGCCCTTTACGTCGTCGCCGCCATGCGCCGCGATTCGGCGAAATCCTCGGAAGCGGGTCTGAAATATTTCGTGCTCGGCTCGCTCAGCTCGGGCTTGCTGCTCTATGGGGCTTCGCTAATCTATGGCTTCGCCGGGACGACGAATTTCGCTGGGATCATCAATGTGGTGCAGGGCGGCGCGCTGCCGGTCGGCCTGCTGTTCGGCATGGTGTTCGTGATCGTCGGTCTGGCCTTCAAGGTCAGCGCGGTGCCGTTCCACATGTGGACGCCCGACGTTTACGAAGGCTCGCCCACGCCGGTCACCGCCTTCTTCGCCACCGCGCCCAAGGTCGCCGCCATGGCGCTGCTGGCCCGGCTGCTGACCGATGCCTTTGGCCGCGTGCCGGGGGATTGGGGCCAGATCATCGCCGTGCTGGCGCTGCTGTCGATGTTCCTCGGCTCCATCGCGGGGATCGGGCAGACCAATATCAAGCGCCTGATGGCCTACTCCTCGATCGCGCATATGGGCTTTGCGCTGATGGGTCTGGCGGCGGGCACCGCCACCGGCGTGCAGGCAATGCTGATGTATATGGCGATCTATGCGCTGATGAATGTGGGCGTCTTCGCCTGGATCCTGTCGCTGGAGCGCGATGGCCAGCCGGTTTCCGATCTGGCCGGGCTGAACCAGTTCGCGCGGGCCGAACCCGTCAAGGCCATCGCGGTGCTGATCCTGTTCTTCAGCCTCGCCGGGGTGCCGCCGATGCTGGGCTTCTTCGCCAAGCTGAGCGTGCTGAACGCGGCTGTCGATGCCGGGATGGGCTGGCTGGCGGTGGCCGGGGTGATCGCCTCGGTGATCGGGGCGTTCTATTACCTGCGCATCGTCTACTACATGTATTTCGGGGCCGAGACCGATCCGGTCAACAGCCGCATGGGGCCGGTATCCTATGTGATGCTGGTCGGTGCGGCGGCGGCCGTGCTGCTGGGGTCGATCTCGATGCTGGGTGTTGACCGTGCGGCCGCCCGTGCGGCGGAATCGCTGATGATCGTGGATGCGCAACCGGCGGGGGAAACCGCCGCCGCTGCGACCACAGCCCATTGACGGAGCTGCCCCCCTGGCCCGAGGGCGTGGCGCGGCATGTCCTGCCACGCAGTCCGTCCACCAATGCCGAGGCGCTGCGCCTTGCCGCCCGGATGGGTGGCAGGGCCTGGGTCATCACTCATGACCAGTATCAGGGCCGCGGGCGGCGTGGCCGAAGCTGGGCGATGCCGCCCGGCAATTTCGCGGGATCGCTGGCCCTGCGCCCGGAAGGGGATGCCAGTCAGGCGGCGCTTTATTCCTTTGTCGCGGCGCTGGCGCTGTCTGACGCATTGGGCGCGACCTGCGGGCCTTCGGCACGGCTGGCGCTGAAATGGCCCAATGATGTGCTGCTGAATGGCGGCAAGGTCGCGGGCATCCTGCTGGAAAGCGCGGGGCAGGGCCCGCGGGTCTCTGCGCTGGCGGTGGGGATCGGTGTGAACCTTGCCGCCGCCCCGCCCCCCGATCCCGGCGCGGCCTTCGCGCCCGTCAGCGTGGCCGGGGAAACCGGCATCACCATCTCGCCCGAGGACTTCCTCGACCTGCTCGCCCCCGCCTTCGCCGCATGGGAAGCGCGCCTGCTGACCGAGGGTTTCGCCCCCATCCGCGACGCCTTTCTGGCCCGCGCCGCCAGGCTGGGCGAGACCATCACCGCGCGCACCGGCACGACCGAACTGACCGGCCGCTTTGACGGCATCGACGCCAGCGGCGCACTGATTCTGACCACCGCCGCAGGCCGCCAGGCGGTCCCCGCCGCAGATGTGTATTTCTGATGCTGCTTTGTATTGATACGGGTAACACCAACACCGTCTTTTCCATCTGGAATGGCGAGAAATTCCTGTCCCACTGGCGCATCGCCACCGATCACAAGCGCACGGCGGATGAATATTACGTCTGGCTGCAGACGCTGATTTCGCTGACGCATTTCGAACTGGACATTGACAGCTGCATCATCTCGTCCACGGTGCCGCGTGTGGTCTTCAACCTGCGGGTGCTGTGCAGCCGCTACTTCAACACACGGCCGCTGGTGGTCGGCAAGCCCGACTGCCTGCTGCCCGCCTATCCGCGCGTCGATGCCGGCGCGACCGTCGGCCCCGACCGCATCGTGAATACCTGGGGCGCCCATGCGCGCCACGGCGGCGATCTGATCGTGGTCGATTTCGGCACCGCCACCACTTTCGATGTGGCCGATACGGATGGCGCCTATATCGGCGGGGTGATCGCGCCCGGCGTCAATCTCAGCCTCGAGGCGCTGCATATGGGGGCGGCCTCGCTTCCGCATGTCGACGTGACCCGGCCCGAGCGGGTCATCGGCACCAATACCGTGGCCTGTATTCAGTCAGGCATCTTCTGGGGCTATATCGGCCTGGTCGAGGGCATCATCGCCAAGATCCGTGATGAGCGTGACCGCCCGATGAAAGTGATTGCAACCGGCGGCTTGGCGCCGCTGTTCGAACAGGGGACGGATGTTTTCGACAGCATCGAAGACGACCTGACCGTGCACGGACTGCGGCTTATCTATGATTTCAACAAGGAGGCGGACAATGTCTGACCGTCTGATCTATCTGCCGCTCGGCGGCGCGGGCGAAATTGGCATGAACGCCTATGTCTACGGCTATGGCGAACCCGGCCGGGAGCGCCTGATCGTCGTCGATCTGGGCGTCACTTTCGGCGACATGGACACCACGCCCGGCATTGACCTGATCATGGCCGATACCGCCTGGCTCACCGCCAACAAGGATCGTATCGACGCCATTTTCATCACCCATGCGCATGAGGACCATGTGGGTGCGCTCGGCCTGCTTTGGGACCGGGTCGGGGCGCCGATTCATTGCCGCAAATTCACCGGCGCGCTTGCGCGGATGAAGATGGAAGAGCGCGGCCAGCCCACCGACGCGATCCATATCCACGAACCGCGCCCCGACAGCATCGAAGCGGGCCCCTTCAAGGTCCAGTTCGTGCCGATCAGCCACTCGATCCCGGAAAGCTCGGCGCTGATTATCGATACGCCTGCCGGGCGGATCGTGCATACGGGCGATTTCAAGCTGGACGGCACCCCGGTGGTGGGCGAGCCCTTCGACCCGATCCTCTGGCACGAGATCGCCAATGAAGGCGCGGGCGTGAAGGTGCTGACCTGCGATTCCACCAACGTCTTCAGCCTGCATCCCGGCCGGTCCGAGGCCGTGCTGGCCAATCCGATCCTGGATTTCGTCATGGCACAGCCGAACATGGTGGTGGCCACGACCTTCGCCTCCAACGTCGCGCGCCTGAAAACCCTGGCCGAGGCGGCGATCGCCGCCGACCGCAAGGTCTGCCTGCTGGGCCGCGCCATGCGCAAGATGGTTACCACCGCGCAGGAAACCGGCATTCTGACGCGCTTTCCCAAGACCATCAGCCCCGAAGAAGCTGCCGATCTGCCCCGCAACAAGGTGATGCTGATCGCCACCGGCAGCCAGGGCGAACGCCGCGCGGCCACCGCGCAACTGGCGCGTGGCACCTATCTGGGCCTGCGTCTGAAGGACGGGGACAGCTTCCTGTTCAGCTCGCGCACCATTCCGGGGAACGAGCGCAGCGTGATCCGCATCCAGAACCAGTTCTCCTATCTGGGCGTCAATGTTTTTGACCCCGATGACGGGATGTATCACGTCTCGGGCCATGCCAACCGGCCCGATCTGGAGGCGGTCCACGACCTGCTGAAGCCGAAGATCCTGATCCCGATGCATGGTGAGCACATGCATCTGCGCGAACATGCGAAGCTGGGCGCGGCCAAGGGGATCGCCTCGATCATTGCGACCAACGGGCAGATGGTGGATATCACCGGCGACCAGCCGCGTCATGCCGAGGAGATCGAGCACGGCCGGATCTATCTGGATGGCTCGGTCCTGATCGGGGCCATGGACGGGGTGGTGCGCGACCGCATCCGCATGGCGCTGAACGGCACCGCCATGGTCAGCGTGATCGTCGACGAAAGCGACAACCCCTTCCCCGACGCCTGGGTCGAGTTGATGGGCCTGCCCGAGAAGGGCCGCTCCAACACCCCCGTCGCCCAGCAGATCGAGGCCGAACTGGCCGAGTTCCTGGAACGCGCGGATGCCAAGACCGTCGCCGATGACCAGAAGCTTGAGGAAGCGGTGAAGAAGATCACCCGGCAGGTGGCCATGGAGGAGGTCGGCAAGAAGCCCGAGGTCACCGCGATCATCAGCCGCCTCGCGCCCTGATCGCCAGCACATCGCGGACGCGCGCGAACCCGCAGCCGGGGCCGCGCGCGTTTTCATTCGCACCATGCGCGTGGCCGGTCAAGCGTCCGACCCGCCCAACGGGTCGGTTGACGAAGCGGCGCCGCTGCGCCAGCTATGATTGTCGCGGTGGTCAATGCCAACGGGCAGGCGGCGACTTTGCAGGCGACGGCGCAGCGCGATAGCGGTGATTTTCGCGACCACCTGCGATCCGTCCTGGGGATGTCACCTGTTTGGTCGATCTGCAGCCCGCGCGCCGATGATCCGGCACCATCGCATGCCGCAGCGGGAATTACGGATCTGGGCCCCGCAATCGCGCCATAGGGCCGCGCGATGTCTCACGCCGCCCTTGCGGTTTGTGGCGGACCCGACGCCGGCCCTCACAGCGGAAAGAAAACCAGCAGAAGCGGCACCGAGACCAGCATCACGATGATCTCCAGCGGCAACCCGAGCCGCCAGTAATCGCCGAAATGGTATCCCCCCGGCCCGAGAATGAGCGTGTTGTTCTGATGCCCGATCGGCGTCAGGAATGCGCAGGACGCCGCGACCGCCACCCCCATCAGAAATGCATCCGGGTTCACGCCGATCTGGTTGGCGAGGTCGATCGAGACCGGCGCGGCCAGAATGGTCGTGGCGTTGTTGTTCAGCACATCGGACATGAACATGGTTGCGACCATCAGCAGCGACAGCGCCACCCATGGCGGATAGCCAGCTGTCAACCGCTCCAGTCCGCTGGCGATCAGCGCCGATCCTCCGGTCGTTTCCAGCGCCATCCCCAGCGGGATCATCGCGCCCAGCAATACGATGATCGGCCAGTCGATATGGTCGTAAAGCTCCTCGGGCGACAGCACCTTGCCCAGCACGAACAGCAGCAGCACCAGTGCAAGCGCGATGGGCATGGTCAGCACGCCCATGCTGGTCAGCGCAATCGCACCCGCGAAAATCAACAGCGCTCCCCACAGGCGATGTTCCTTGGTCACCTGTGTGGCGCTGCCCTCCAGCGCCATCAGATCGCGCGGGTTCAGCGCTGCCGCCACCCCGTCCTCGGGCAGCAGCAACAGCAGCACGTCGCCATGCCGGATGCGCTTGGTGTTCAACTTTTCGCGCAGCGTCAGCCCCTCGCGCAGGATGCCCAGCAACATGCCATCGACGTCATTGCCCCGAAACAGCCGATCGCCGCGCCGTCCGATCAGACGCGAACGTAGCGGCACCACCGCCTCGACCAGCACGCGGCCGCCGGCATCGAGGCGCGCCCGGCGCGAATCGCCCTCGGCCTCGCCTTCGCGGGTTTCGGGATAGGCGAGGCCCAGGTCGGTGCGGAACTCCTCCATCGCCTCGGGGCTGGCCTCGATGATCAACCGGTCGCCCGCATGCAGCACGATCATCCGCGAGGTGCGGTAATAGCGCGTGCCCCCCCGCTCGACGGCGAGAATGGCCACATCGCCGGCCGCATCGATGATCTCCCCCAGCGGTTTGCCGACGACGCCGCTGGTTTCGGGCAGGACGAGCTGGGCGACATAGTCGCGCAATGCCTCGCGGCTGTCGTCGAGTCTGGCGCCTTCGCGCCGCGGAATCAGACGCCAGCCGATCAGCGCGATGAAGACCACGCCGGCGACGGCCACGGCGCCGCCGACCGGCAGGAAGTCGAACATCCTGAAGCCTTCGCCGGTCTCGCTTTCACGGAACTGCGACACCAGCAGGTTCGGTGGCGTGCCGATCAGCGTGGTCATGCCGCCCAGAATCGTCGCGAAGGCCAGCGGCATCAGCGTCAGCGCCGGGCTGCGCCCGGCCTTGCGGGCGGTCTGGATATCGATGGGCATCAGGATCGCCAATGCGGCCACATTATTCATGAAACCGGAAATGAACGCCCCGACGCCGCCGATGATGGCCACATGGGCGGCGACCGAGCGCTTGGCCCCCGACAGAAGCCTGGTCAGCATGGCAACCACCCCGGCACGTTGCAACCCGGCCGTGACGACCAGAATCAGCGCCACGGTCATGGTGGCGGGGTTCGCAAAGCCGGAAAACGCCTGCCCCGCCGGGACAATCCCGGTCAGCACGCCCGCAATCAGGCCGGCAAAGGCCACGATGTCATAGCGCCATTTCCCCCAGATCATCAGGACCATCACGACCGCGAAAAGGATGAAAAGCGTGATCTGATCGGAGGTCATGCGCGCTCTGCCCAAAGTGAAGGCGATCCTGTCATGTCCGCGCGGGCTTGACCAGAGCCCCCTCTCCGGGGCAGAGGAGCCGCCATGTCAGACAAGCCATTCGACCCGAACCCGACGCATCGCAACTTCTATGGCCGGCGGCACGGCAAAACCCTGCGGCGCAGCCAGAAGGGCTATCTGGCGGATGATCTCGGCGCCCTGCGCCCGCAGGGCATCACGCTGTCCGACAACCCCGATCGCAATCCCGTCGATCCAGCCGCCTTTTTCGACGGTCAGCCACCGGTCTGGCTGGAAATCGGCTTTGGCGGGGGCGAGCATATGGTCCATATGGCCGCCACCTATCCCGGAATTGGCATCGTCGGCTGCGAACCTTTCATCAACGGCGTGGCCATGCTGGTCGGCAAGATCAAGGCGGCCGGGGTCAGCAATGTCAGCGTCCATCCCGGCGATGCGCGCGATCTGATGGATGTGCTGCCCGAAGGCTCCATCGCGAAAGCCTTCCTGAACTACCCCGATCCCTGGCCGAAGACGCGCCATCACCGTCGCCGCTTCGTGACCCCGGAGCACCTGATCCCGCTGCACCGCGTGATGGCGCCCGGCGCCGAATTCCGGGTGGCGACCGACATCCCGTCCTATGTGCGCCAGACCCTGTCCGAGGTGCCGAAGGCGGGTTTCGAGCTGGTCAGCCTGCGGGCAGGGGCCTGGCCGGACTGGCCCTCGACCCGATACGAACAAAAGGCCCTGCGCGAAGGGCGCACGCCCACCTATATCTCCTTTCGCCGGGTCTGAGGCCGACCAGAGAAGGCAGACCGGGGCGCTGCCCCGGACCCCGGGATATTTCTGCCAGAATGAAATCTGCCAGAATGAAAACGGCCGCGCCCTGCCGGGCGGCCCCATGCGGGCGGTCCGGCAGGGCGCTTTCACTCTGGGCGGTCATCGGCGTCCCCGCCTGTACCGCCCGGTCTGCGTAACGCTTTAACCTTTCATTCTGGTTAAAATATCCCCGCCGGAGGCATTATTTCCGTTCCTCAGCCTTGGCCGCGTCCCAGAGCGCATCCATTTCCGCCAGCGACGACTCCTCGGGGCGGCGCCCCTGAGCGTGCAGGGCAGCCTCGATCGACTGGAAACGCCGGGTGAATTTGGCGTTGGCGCCGCGCAGGGCTTCCTCGGGGTCGATGTCCAGATGGCGGGCGAGATTGGCCATCACGAACAGCAGATCGCCGAATTCTTCCGTCAGATGGGCGCGGTCGGCGCTGTCGCGGGCTTCGACCAGTTCGGCGGATTCCTCGCGGATCTTGTCGAGCACCTGCTCGGGACCGGGCCAGTCGAAGCCCACGCGGGCGGCGCGGTTCTGCAGTTTCAGCGCGCGCGTTAGTGCGGGCAGCCCGAGGGCCACGCCGTCCAGCACGCCCTTTTCGGCTTTGGCGGCGCGTTCCACCGCCTTGATCGCCTCCCAGTCCTTGATCTGCTGGGCGGCGGATTTGTCCCGCGATTCGTCGCCGAAAACATGCGGATGCCGCGCGATCAGCTTGTCCGAGATCTTCGCCGCGACATCGGCGAAATCGAACATGCCCTTTTCCGTCGCCATCTGGGCGTGAAAGACCACCTGCAGCAGCAGATCGCCCAATTCGCCCGGAAATTCGTCCCAGGCCTCGCGGGCGATGGCGTCAGCGACCTCATGCGCTTCTTCGATCGTGTAGGGCGAGATCGAGGCGAAATCCTGCTCGATATCCCAGGGGCAGCCCGTCTGCGGGTCGCGCAGAGCGGCCATGATGTCGATCAGCCGGGCGATCTCGGCCTGGGCGCGGTGGGTCGCTTCGGAATGGGGCAGGGCGGCGGGCGTGGCGGTCATGTTTTGCTCCTTCGCGTGAGGCAGGGGTGCCATAAACGGCCCCCGGAGTCCATGTTTCGCCCCCACCCCACGCAGAGTTCAGTCCTGTCTTTGCGCGGCTTCCTTGCTATCTGCGCGCCTCAAGATTAGGTTGCGCCGCAACTCCGGGGTGGGACGCCCCGTTTCGCGAAAGGACCGCCGATGTTTGTCACCCCCGCCTATGCCCAAACCGCCGGAGGCGCCGGTGGCGCTGGCGCCATCGCCCAGTTCATTCCGCTGATCCTGATCTTCGTGATCATGTATTTCCTGATCCTGCGCCCGCAGCAGAAGCGCATGAAGGATCACCGCAACATGGTGGCCGAACTGAAGCGTGGCGATCACGTGGTTACCCAGGGCGGGCTGATCGGCAAGGTCACCGATGTCAAGGATGACGAACTGACCGTCGAGATCGCGCAGGGCGTGAAGGTCCGCGTCGTTCGCGCGACCATCGCGCAGGTTGTGACCCAGACCACCCCCGCCGCCGCCAACAGCTAAGGCCCTCCCGCCATGATGCATATCCCGCTCTGGAAGCGCGTCCTGATTCTGGGCGTGGTGGCAATCGGTCTGCTTTGGGCCGCGCCGAACCTGTTCTATTCGCGTGTCGAGGCGCATAACGACGCCCTGGCCGCATCCGAAAAGGCCGGGTTTGTCACCCCCGAACAGCAGGCCGCGATCGACGGCTGGCCGAATTGGATGCCGAGCGGGCTGGTCAATCTGGGGCTCGACCTGCGGGGCGGGGCGCATCTGCTGGCCGAGGTCCATACCGGAGACGTCTACAAGGCACGGATGGATTCTCTGTGGCCGGAACTGCGCCGGGCGCTTGCCGATCAGCGCGATCTGGTGGGGGCGGTCCGCCGCGTTCCGGGCCCCGAGGGTGAACTGCATATCGAAATCGAGAATGCCGACCAGATGGCCAAGGCGGTGGAAATCGCGCGCGGCCTCGCGACACCGGTGGTGACGCTGACCGGGGCGGGCCAGATGGATCTGGATATCACTGCTTCGGGGAATATTCTGCGGGTGAAGCTGTCGGATGCCGAAAAGGCGGCCGCCAATGACCGCACCATCCAGCAATCGCTGGAAATCGTGCGCCGCCGCGTGGACGAAGTGGGCACCCGCGAGCCGACCATCCAGCGTCAGGGTGCGGACCGCATCCTGATCCAGGTGCCGGGCATCGGTTCCGCGGCCGAGCTGAAGGAACTGATCGGCACGACCGCCAAGCTGACCTTCAATCCGGTCGTCGGGCGCACCACCGATGCCAATGCCCGTCCGGGCGTCGGCAATGTGCTGCTGCCCTCGCAGGACGAGCCGGGCGTTTACTATATGATCGAAAACACCCCCGTGGTGACCGGCGAGGAGCTGACCAACGCGCAGCCGGCCTTTGACCAGAACAGCCAACCGGCGGTGAATTTCACCTTCAACCCCTCGGGGGCACGCAAGTTCGGGGCCTATACGGCTGCCAATATCGGCCAGCCTTTTGCCATCATCCTGGATAACGAGGTGATCTCCGCCCCGGTCATCCGCGATGCGATCACCACCGGCTCGGGCCAGATTTCGGGATCGATGGATGTCGCCGGTTCCACCCAGCTGGCGGTGCTGCTGCGCGCGGGCGCGTTGCCGGCGAAGCTGACCTTCCTCGAAGAACGTACCATCGGGCCGGAACTGGGGCAGGACAGCATCGATGCGGGCAAGCTGGGGTCGATCATCGCCATTATTGGCGTGGTCGCCTATATCGTCGCCAGTTATGGGCTGTTCGGGGTCTTTGCCTCGGTCGCGGTGATTGTGAACGTGATTATGCTGCTGGCTGTCATGTCGGCCATCGGGGCCACGCTGACGCTGCCGGGGATTGCCGGGATCGTGCTGACGGTCGGCACTGCGGTCGATGCCAACGTCATCATCTACGAGCGCATCCGCGAAGAATTGCGCAAAGGCAAGCGCGTCGCCGCATCCATCGACACCGGCTTCCAGGAGGCGATGTCGGCGATCATCGATGCCAACGTCACCACCTTCATTGCGGGTCTGGTGATGTTCTTCATCGGGTCTGGCCCGGTGAAAGGGTTTGCGGTGACGCTGACCATCGGTCTGGTCACATCGGTGTTCACCGCGATCTATCTGACGCGCCTGATCATCGTGATGTGGTATGAATGGCGCAAGCCGAAGCAGCTGGTTCTGTAAGGGGGCTATCATGGCATTCCGTCTGAAACTCGTCCCCGACGACACCAAGATCAATTTCTTCCGCTGGCAGTTCCTGACCTTCGGCATCTCGGCCGTCGCCATGGTCGCCTCGGTCGTGCTGCTGCTGACCATGGGGCTGAATTACGGCATCGACTTCAAGGGCGGCACCACCATCCGCACCGAAAGCACCACCGCCTTCGAGGTGGGCGAATATCGCAACGCATTGCAGGCGCTGGGGCTGGAAGATGTTTCCATCACCGAGGTGTTCGACCCGAGCTTCGGCGAAAGCAAGCACGTGGCGCAGGTCCGCATCGGCGCCGGCGACAGCACCGCGGCGATGAGCCCCGAACAGATCGCCACGGTCGAGGCGGCGCTGAAGGAGGTGGACCCGAATGTCACCTTCGCGGCGGTTGAATCGGTAGGGCCGAAGGTCTCGTCCGAGCTGATCAAGACCGCCGTCTATGCGGTCGTCGCCGCCTCGGCGGGGATCCTGCTGTATATCTGGCTGCGCTTCGAATGGCAGTTCGCCGTGGGCGGCGTGGTGGCGATCGTCCATGACGTGTTGCTGACGATGGGCATCTTCTCGCTGTTCCAGCTGAAGTTCGACCTGTCGACCATCGCGGCGCTGCTGACGATCCTCGGCTATTCGATCAACGATACGGTGGTCGTTTTTGACCGGCTTCGGGAAAATCTGATCAAGTTCAAGTCGATGCCCCTGATCGACGTGATGAACCTGACGGTGAACGAGACGCTGTCGCGCACCATCATGACCGCCGTGACCACGGCCATTGCGCTGACGGCGCTGCTGATATTCGGCGGCGACGTCATCCGGGGCTTTGTCTTCGCGATGCTGATGGGGGTCTTCGTCGGTTGCTACTCGACGATCTATGTCGCCAAGAACATCGTGCTGTGGCTGGGGGTGAAGCGGGACTGGTCGAAACCCGACCCCGAAAAGCTGCCGGAAAAGTTCACGGAAGCACCCTGATGAAACTGACCGAGGCCGAATATCCGATCGGTGCTGTCCCGGTGGATGGCTATGGCCCCGGTTTCTTCCGCGTCGGTGGCAATGTGCATGAAGGCGCGGTGATCGTGTCCCCGGTCGGTGTGTCCGGCTGGGGCGGCATTGCCGATCGTGCGGGCCTGCTGGCGCTGGCGGGGCAGGTCGATCTGCTGTTTCTGGGCATGGGCGCGGACATTGCCGTGCCCCCCGCCGATCTGATCGCCGAACTGGACGGCTTGGGGGTTATGACCGAGCCGATGTCCTCGCCTTCCGCGGCGCGCAGTTACAATGTCCTGCTGGCCGAGGGGCGGCGCGTCGCCTGCGCGCTGATCCCGGTATGAGCCTGCTGTCCGTCCACGATCTTGCCGTGGCGCGCGGCGGGATGCGGGCGGTCGAAGGCGTCACCTTCACCTTGGGGGCCGGGCAGGCGCTGATCCTGCGCGGCCCGAACGGCATCGGCAAGACCACGCTTCTGCGCACCGTGGCGGGGTTGCAACCCGCCGTCGCCGGCCGGATCGAGGCCGCGCCCGACGCTATCGCCTATGCCGCCCATGCCGATGGACTGAAAACCGCCCTGACGGTGACCGAAAACCTGCGCTTCTGGGCGCAGGTCTTCGGTCGGGCCGAGATTGCTGCGGCGGTCGAGGCGATGAACCTGCGCGATCTGACCGGGCGTCCCGCAGGCACCCTGTCCGCCGGGCAGAAGCGCCGCCTCGGGCTGGCGCGGCTGCTGGTCTCCGGCCGTCCGGTCTGGGTGCTGGACGAACCCACCGTCTCGCTGGACGCGGATTCGGTGGCGCTGTTTGCCGGTGCCGTGCGCGCGCATCTGGGGCAGGGCGGTGCGGCGCTGATGGCGACGCATATCGACCTGGGCCTGCCCGAGGCCGAGGTGCTCGACCTGATGGCCCATCGCGCGTCGTCCACCGGCAGGGTGGTAAAGCCCGCCGGGTTTAACGAGGCCTTTGCATGATCGCCACCTGCCGCCCTGCACCTCATCACGTCTTCTTCGCCGGGTGGGAGGGGGTTGGCGCCGAGCCTGCCGGGACAGCCAGCGGGCCGCCCCCGTCACAGATATGCGCGCTGCCTGCGTCCCGAGCGCGGCCCACGATTGCCCAACGCTGCCGCTGGGGGACGGCCTTTGCCGCACGCGGCCGGATGTCCGGTCTATGCCGGGGCATCCCGCAATGATCGCCCTTCTGCTGCGCGACCTGAAGCTGGCGACCCGTGCCGGCGGCGGCTTTGGCCTCGGCCTCGCTTTCTTCCTGATCGTCTGCACGCTGGTTCCCTTCGGCGTCGGTCCCCAGGCCGAGATGCTGTCGCGCATCGCCCCCGGCATTCTCTGGGTCGGGGCGTTGCTGGCCTGCCTGCTGTCGCTGGACCGGATATTCGCGCTGGATTTCGAGGACGGCTCGCTGGATCTGCTGGCGACCGCGCCCATGCCGCTGGAGGGTGCCGTTGCCGTCAAGGCCGCCGCCCATTGGATCACCACGGGGCTGCCATTGGTCCTCGCCGCGCCTTTGTTCGGGATGCTGCTGCATCTGCCGGCGCGCGCGGTGCCCTATCTGCTGATTTCGCTGCTGATCGGGACGCCGGCGCTGTCGATGCTGGGCGCATTCGGCGCGGCCATTACCGTCGGTCTGCGCCGGGGTGGCCTGCTGCTGTCCCTGCTGGTGCTGCCGCTTTACGTCCCCACCCTGCTGTTCGGGGCCGAGGCGGTGAGACGCGGCGCAGCAGGCATGGACGCAACTACGCCTTTGGTCTTTCAGGCCGCCATCACGCTGCTGACCTGCGCGCTGATCCCCTTCGCGGCGGCTGCGGCAATACGTATCAACCTGCGCTAGGGACTTCACCCAGCCCCCGCCAACCGCTAGGAACCCCCCATGTCGATCTGGGAATACGCGAATCCCGTCAAATTCATGCGCATATCGGGCGCGGCCCTGCCATGGGTGGTGGCGGGGGCGGCCATCTGCACCCTCGCGGGGCTGATCTGGGGCTTTCTGACGCCGCCGGATTACAAGCAGGGCGCCTCGGTCAAGATCATGTTCCTGCACGTGCCCGCCGCCATGATGGCCATCAATTGCTGGCTGATGATGCTGGTCGCCTCGCTGATCTGGATCATCCGCCGCCACCATGTCAGCGCGCTCGCCGCCAAGGCGGCCGCCCCCATCGGCGCGGCCATGACGCTGATCGCGCTGGTGACCGGCGCCGCATGGGGCCAGCCAACCTGGGGGACGTGGTGGGAATGGGACCCGCGGCTGACCTCGTTCCTGATCCTGTTCCTGTTCTATCTGGGTTATATCGCCCTGTGGGAGGCGGTCGAGAACCCCGACAGCGCCGCCGATCTGACCGGCGTGCTGTGCCTCGTCGGATCGGTTTTCGCGATCCTGTCGCGCTACGCCGTCAATTTCTGGAATCAGGGCCTGCATCAGGGGGCCTCGCTCTCCGTCGCCTCGGGCGAGCGGATGAGCGCGGTCTACCGCTATCCGCTTTACCTGTGCATGGTTGGGTTATTCCTGCTGTTCCTGTCGCTGCTGCTGATCCGCACCCGGACCGAGATCCGCATCCGCCGCACCGCCGCCCTGCAAGCCCGCGAGGGCCGCCCATGATCGAACTCGGCAAATATACCCAATCCGTCCTGATCGCTTACGGCGTCAGCCTGACCCTGCTGGTCGGGCTGATCTGGCAAAGCGTCGCCCGAAATGCCCGCGCGCGCCGCGCGCTGGAACAACAGGAAGGAAAACGCGATGCGCGTTAAGCCGCTGATGCTGATCCCGCCGCTGGTTTTTCTGGCGCTGGCGCTGACCTTCCTGTGGGGGATGGGGCGCGACGACCCGAGCGGGCTGCCCTCGACCTTCGTCGGGCGCGACGCGCCGGCCGTGCCGCAGAGCACACTACCCGGCAACACCCAGCTTACCGATGCGATGCTGCGCCAGCCCGGCGTGAAGCTGGTGAATTTCTGGGCCAGCTGGTGCCCACCCTGCCGGGCCGAGCATCCGACCCTGACCGAGCTGTCCAAACGGCTGCCGGTCTACGGCATCGACCTGAAGGATAACGAGGCTGACGCGCTGCGCTTTCTGGCGCAGGACGGCAACCCCTTCGCCGCCATCTCGACCGACCCGCGCGGACGCACGGCGATCGACTGGGGGGTGACGGCCCCGCCGGAAACCTTCATCATCGACGGTGAGGGCAAGATCCTCTACCGCCATGCCGGACCGCTGGTGCGCGAGGATTACACCAACCGCTTCCTGCCGCAGCTGGAAAAGGCGCTGGCGGAGTAGGGGCGCCGGCCTATTCCAGGTTGGTCTGGATCCATTCCGGGCTGTGATGGATATCAATGGTGCGCAGCCGTCCGGGTCCCAGATTGGTGAATTTATGCGGGACCTCGGCGGGCGCGGTCAGGATGTCGCCCGCCTGCGCCTCGATCACGGTCTCGCCGATCTGATAGCGGGCGCGGCCCTCCGCCACGATGAAGGTCTCGGCATAGGGGTGGATGTGCAGGACCGGGCCTTTGCCGATCTCGTCGGTCTCATAGAAGACCAGCGAATGATCGCTGCCCATCCGGTCGCCCGCCAGACTGCCGCGCCAGATACCGGGGTTGCGCTGCCAGTCCTCGGGCGTGAACTTGCGGGTTTCGACCATGGGTTCCTCTTGCTTGCATCTGCCCCTTGCACCGCACGACCATTCCGCATCCCGGACCGTCTGGCAACCGTTATTGGATGATGCAGAGCTTGCAGTTATCACAGGTGCAGATGTCGCCGCACCCGCCGAGCATGACCGCAGAGGCGATGAGCAGCAGGATCGTCAGGGGATGCATGGCAGCACTCTCCAAGGTGAAACACGCTTTCTTCACAGAGAGTTATAGACGCCGGCGGCGCCCGCGTCGCGCGAAATTCCGGCCAACGGGGCGCGACCTCGGGTGTCGTTCATGGCCTCGGTCGGCGGCGATGCGGGGCGCTGCGCGGAGGGGTGCGGCGCGTTGCTGTCAGAACGGCACATCATCCCCGGCGCCGACCGGCTGGACATAGCCCGCCTTCACATTCTTGAACCCGGCCTCGAACTGGATGGTCAGAGTATCCTCGGCCATGCCCATCACCGTGCCCTCGCCGAATTTGGGATGCGTGACCTTGTCGCCGACGCTGAACCCCACGGCTTCGGCGTCGATCACCACCGCGGCCGGCGCACGCGGCTTCTGGCGCTGATCGCCATAGGCCTGCATCCGCTTCCATCCGGGCGAGTTGTAGACATCGGCACTGGCCGCGCGGGCCTGCATCCCGGCCCCGAAATCGGTCCCCGCCATCACCGCCGCGCCGCCATAGCCCGCACCATACAGTCCGGGCGCGGTCAGAACATCGATATGATCCTCGGGCAGTTCATCGATGAAGCGCGAGGGCAAAGAGCTTTGCCATTGCCCATACATGCGCCGGTTGCCGGCAAAGCTGATCGTCGCCAGCTTTTCGGCGCGGGTGATGCCGACATAGGCGAGGCGACGCTCCTCCTCCAGGCCCTTCATGCCGGTTTCGTCCATGCTGCGCTGGCTGGGGAACAGGCCGTCCTCCCATCCCGGCAGGAAGACGATCGGATATTCCAGCCCCTTGGCGGCGTGCAGCGTCATGATGCTGACGGCGTCCTGCGCTTCGTCATTATCGCGGTCCATCACCAGCGCCACATGTTCCAGAAAGCCCTGAAGGTTGTCGAACTCCTCCAGCGCCTTGACCAGTTCCTTGAGGTTTTCCAGCCGGCCGGGCGCTTCGGGCGTCTTGTCGTTCTGCCACATCGCGGTATAGCCGGATTCGTCAAGGATGCGCTCGGCCAGCTCGACATGGTTCACCGTCGAATCAAGCGCATCGGCATGGAAGCGGCCCATGGCATTGACGAATTCGCGCAGATTCGCCGCGCCCTTGCCGCCAAGCAGCCCGTTCGCCACCGCCGATTGCGCCCCGATCAGCAGCGGTTCGGCCAGTTGCCGGGCCTCGGTCTGGATGGTCTGCATCGCCTTGTCGCCAAGGCCGCGCTTGGGTGTGTTCACGACACGCTCAAAAGCCAGATCATCGGCGGGGCTGACGGCCAGCCGGAAATAGGCCATGGCGTCGCGGATTTCCTGCCGCTCGTAGAAGCGCGGGCCGCCGATGACGCGGTAGGGCAGGCCGATGGTCAGGAAGCGGTCCTCGAAGGCGCGCATCTGATGGCTGGCGCGCACCAGAATCGCCACATCGTTCAGTGCGTGCTGGCCGACGCTGCGGCGGGTGCCGGAATGGAAATCCTCGATCTCCTCGCCGATCCAGCGGGCTTCGGCCTCGCTGTCCCAATGGCCGATCAGGCGGACCTGCAGGCCCTCGGGCCTGTCGGTCCACAACGTCTTGCCCAGCCGCCCCTTGTTGGCCGCGATCAGCCCCGAGGCCGCCGCAAGGATATGCGGGGTCGAGCGGTAGTTCTGCTCCAGCCGGATGACCTGTGCGCCGGGGAAATCGGTCTCGAATCGCAGGATGTTGCCGACCTCGGCGCCGCGCCAGCCATAGATGGACTGGTCGTCATCGCCCACGCAGCAGATATTGCGATGCCCCTGCGCAAGCAGCCGCAGCCACAGATACTGGGCGACGTTGGTGTCCTGATATTCGTCGACAAGGATATAGCGGAAGCGGTCCTGCCATTGCCGCAGAAGATCCGGGTGGGCTTGAAACAGCATCACGCAATGCAGCAGCAGATCGCCGAAGTCGACCGCGTTCAGTGCCAGCAGGCGTTCCTGATAGGCGCGGTAAAGCTGCACGCCCTTGCCGTCAAAACCAGCCCCTTCGGCCCGGCTGACCTTGTCGGGGGTCAGCGCGCGGTTCTTCCAGCTGTCGATCAGCCCGGCCAGCTGCCGCGCCGGCCACCGCTTTTCGTCGATATTCGCGGCCGAGATCAGCTGCTTCAGCAGCCGGATCTGGTCGTCCGTGTCCAGAATGGTGAAATTGGTCTTCAGATGCAGGTCGCCCGATCCGATCAGTTCGGCATGGCGGCGCAGGATCTTGACCGAGACGCTGTGAAAGGTGCCCAGCCACGGCATGCCTTCGATCGCATCGCCCAGCAGGCGGCCAATCCGGTCGCGCATTTCGCGGGCGGCCTTGTTGGTGAAGGTCACCGCCAGAATCTGACCCGGCCGTGCCCGCCCGGTGGCGATGAGATGCGCGATCCGGGTGGTCAGCACGCGCGTCTTTCCGGTCCCGGCCCCGGCCAGCACCAGAACCGGGCCATCCAGCGCCTCGACCGCGCGGCGTTGCGCAGGGTTCAGCCCCTCCAGATAGGGCGGCGGCCCCGCCGGCACCCCCATGGCGCGCTGCGACAGGCTGAGCCGCCGTTCGGCGGCTTCGAAGGGATCGTCGGGCTCGTGCTGTGTCGTCATGGCGTAAGTATAGTGATCGGCAGCCGGAACGGGAAGGGTTGTTCTTGTAACGTTCCTCCGTCCGGATGGCATTGGCGTTTCGTCTCCTCGCGCGCCTGCTTTCTGAAACCTGATATATGTCCTGCGACGCCACGACTGAGCACCAGTCTTGACCATGCAACCGATTTGGCGCAGAAATTTGCCGGTCAATTCATTGGGTTAGGTAGGGTCATCATGCGACAATTCCACATTGCGGCACTGGCCGCTGTTTCGGCGGTCTCGATGGGGGGCTCGGGGGCCCTGGCGCAACAGGCCGGTGCCTGCGGCCAGCCGGCGGCACTGAACGGGGGTGCGCTGGTGCTGGACCAGCCGCCGGCCGAGATCGTCGGCGCCTTCACCCAGATCACCCGGAACGAGCCGCGCTATGTCGAACTGACGGTGAACGCGCCGATGGCGCTGACCATCTCGACCGTCGCCGAGGGTGTGGACACGACTCTGATCCTGTTTGACCGGCAGGGCCGGGTTGTGGCCTCGAATGACGATCAGCGCGGAAGCAACGCGGCGCGGATCATCACCCGGCTGGAGCCGGGGACCTATTGCGCGCAGGTCGATATTCTGGGGATGCTGGATGCGGCGCCGACCGTGGTGCCGATCTCGGTCGAGGGCGCGCCGCCGGCCGATGCCTGCATTCGCAACGCCGGGCCGGCGGTCGCCCTCGGGCAGGGCAGTCAGGAAATCATCGCCACCGGCACGCTGACGGGACGCGTCGACCATGCCTTCACCCTCCCCGCCGGGACCGGGGCGAAGATCATGGCGCGCAGCCCGATCTTCGATACCTATCTGGCGCTGGAGGATGAAAACGGCATCGACCTCGCCAGCGACGATGACAGCGGGGGCGACACCAACAGCCTGCTGGAGGTGACGGCCGCGGCCGAGGAGCGGACGTATTGCGTGCGCTTGACCGGTTTGAACAACCAGGGCGGCATCTATGCCCTGTCGATCGCGCCGCAGGCGGAAGACGACGGGGCAGCGCCGATGCAAGAGGATGCTTCCGCCGCGGAAGCCGAAGCGGACCCAGCGGCCACCGCCGCTGAAGCTGCTGCCGCCGCCGAAGCGGCCGCTGCCGAAGCCGCCGCGTCTGCCGCTGAGGCCGTCGAGGACAGCCAGTAACCCGGCTTGGGCCAGCCTTCAGCCCCGGTGCTGAAGGCTGGCGAAGGTGGTGGGATCCAGACTGTCCTGCGCGAAGGTGGGCCCGCTGACCAGCATGCTGACGGCGTCATGGCTGTGCAGCGATTCCTGATGGCTGGCGATGACGCGGAAATCGCCGATGCGTGGGTCGGCGATCAACTGCTCGGCGAAGCTGCGCACGGCATCCTCGACAAAGATCGGGTTGGCGGCGTTCAACTCGGCGAAGGCCTGTTCGTCCTCGCGCTTGACCATGACCTGCGTTTCGGTGGGGACGGCGCGGCGGCACAGCGCGATCACGTCCTCGAACCACAGTTTGTCATGCCCCTTCATCTCGACCGAGATGCGCGCCACGGATCGCTGCGAATGCGGCGTTGCCAGCCGGCCCCGGCTTTCGCGGGCATGTTCGCTGAGTTCCAGCGAGCAGGGGCAGGTCGAGGAATAGACGTAATCGACATGCATGATCCTGCGGCGGGTGCCCTGATGCTCGATCAGCTCCAGCGCGATGTCGTAATATTGCCAGCCGGACAGGCCCGAGCGCAGCGATTCGACCCGCATCGGATAAGAGATCCGCATCTGGATCCGGGCGTCCATGCTGCCCAGATCGTCCTTGTAGTCATCGAGCGCCGCCTGCAGCACGTCGAGGCTGAAGGCCTTGTCGGCATGGGCATAGAAGCTGCGCATGATGCGCGACATGTTGATGCCCTTGCGGTCCGCCTCTAGACTGACGGTGCCGGTGACGCTGGTTTCCAGCGTCAGTTCCCCACCGTCCTTGGTCTGATAACGGATCGGCAGGCGGAAATTCGAGATGCCGACATGCTGGATCAGCACATTGGCGCCGACGATCAGGCTGGCGGGACCGTTCTGCAGATCGGGCAGGCTGGCCTTGTATTGCGGATCCACGCGGAAATCCGCGTCATAGTCGCGGGCGAGCGCGGGATAGATCGTCGGCGGGCGCGGCGTGTTCACGGGCGGCTCCTGGCTGGTCGCGCCTTTGATATAAGCGGGATGAACGGAATCCAAAGTGTTTTCGGCAAGGATCGCGAAGATGATGCGATTCCCTGCCGCCCTGACATGCTTATTGCAGTGCCTGACGCAGATCCGCGATCAGATCGTCGGGATGTTCCAGGCCCACCGACAGTCGCACCAGACCCGGCGTGATGCCAAGGCGCAGCCGGTCGTCCTCGGTCAGGCGCTGATGGGTGGTGGTGGTCGGGTGGGTGACGATCGACTTGGCATCGCCAAGGTTGTTGGAAATCAGGATCAGATCCAGCCGGTTCAGCGCCGCGAAGGCCGCGTCCCTGCCGCCCGCGATCTCCAGCGCGATCATGGTTCCCCCCGATCCCATCTGCGCCATCGCCAGGTCATGCTGGGGATGGTCGGGCAGGCCGGGATAGATCAGCCGCGACAGTTTCGGATGCCCGCTCAGCGCATCCGCGATGGTTGCGGCGCTGTCGGCCATGGCGCGGACGCGCAGGTCCATCGTCGTCAGCCCGTTCAGCATCAGCCAGGAATTGAACGGGCTGATGGCGCCGCCGGAATGTTTCAGATAGGGTTCGGCTACCTCGCGCACGAATTGGCGGGTGCCGCAGATGACGCCGCCAAGGCCGCGGCCGGCGCCATCGATATGCTTGGTGGTCGAATAGATGACCACATCGGCGCCCTGATCCACCGCGCGAGAGAAGACCGGCGTGGCGAAGACATTGTCGACGATTACCAGCGCGCCGGCGGCATGGGCGATTTCGGCCACCGCGGCGATGTCGATCACCTCCAGCGTCGGGTTCGAGACCGATTCGAAGAAGACCGCCCGCGTGCCCGGCCGGATGGCGGCGCGCCACTGGTCCAGATCGGTGCCGTCGACCAGCGTGACCTCGACGCCGAAGCGTTTCAGCACGTCGAAGATATAGAGGTTCGATCCGAACAGCGCCCGCGCGGCGACGATATGGCTGCCCGACTGGCAGATCGCCATCAGCGCGCCATTGACGGCCGCCATGCCGGAACTGGTGGCGAAGGCGTCCTCTGTCCCCTCCAGCGCGGCGATCCGGTCTTCGAACATGCGGTTGGTGGGGTTGCCGTAACGGGCATAGATGAACTCGTCGTCGCCGACCTTCTGGAACCGCGCCTCGGCCTGTTCGGCGCTGTCATAGACGAAGCCCTGGGTCATGAACATCGCCTCGGCCATCTCGCCATATTGGCTGCGACGGGTGCCGGCGTGCACGGCAAGGCTGCGTTTGTGCAGATTGCGTTGGTTCATGATTTGCCTCGTTGGTTGCGGCTCCGCGATACGCGCGCGCCCCGCGCTTGGCAAGCTTTGCGGGGAAAAACGCCGGCTGTCATGGCATTGTCGTGCTGCTTTCATCGCCATGTCGCGCAACTGCGGCATCAGGGCGCGACCGAAGCCAACGCGGGGCCGGCCATGGCCGTGCTGCATCTCAATTCCGACTGGCGGAACGTGAGCGGGATCATCGCCGCCGCCCGCGCCTTGCCGCCGGGCGTGCCGCTGATCGTGATGATCCACGGCTACCGCTTCTGCCCCTTCAGCCCGACGCATGACCCGCATCGCCATATCCTCGCGCTGGACCCGACGCTGCCGGGGCCTCGGCTGCGGTCATGGCCTGCGGCGTTGGGGATGCGGGGCGAGGATGGTGCGCTGGGCATCGCCTTCGGTTGGCCCGCACGTGGCGGGCTGGGGCGGGTCTATCACCGGGCCGGGGTGATCGGCCGGGATCTCGGTCAATGGATCGGCGCGCTGGCCGAGGCGGCGGGGCGTCCGGTGCAGGTGATCGGGCATTCGCTCGGTGGCCGGGTGGCGTTGCAGGCGATGGCCGGCGCGCCCGCGGGCAGCGTCGGGCGCATCATCCTGCTGGCCGCCGCCGAATTGCGTCCCGCGGCCGAGGCGGCGATGGACAGCCCCGCCGGGCGAGGGGCCGAGGTCATCAACGTCACCTCGCGCGAGAATGACCTGTTCGATTTCGCCATGGAGCTGGTCGTCAGCCGTGGTCGCCACGCGGCACTGGGCTTCGGCCTGTCACAGCCGCGCCCGAACTGGCTGGACCTTCAGATCGATGCGCCCGAACCGCGCGCGGCGCTGGCGGGGCTTGGCTTTGACATCGGCGCGGAGACCGCCCGCGCCTGCCACTGGTCGCCCTATCTGCGGGCGGGACTGTTCGACTTCTACCGTGTCGCGCTGGGTCAGCCCTGGGCGTTGCCGTTGCGGCTGCTGCGCGCCCACCTGCCGGAGCGCCAGGCGCCCCGCTGGTCGCGGCTGTTGCAACTGCCGGGGCGGCCAGCCGCCCCGCACGGCGCTCAGGGCTGAGGGTCGGCGTCGTCATCCTTGTTGATGCCATAGCGTGTGAACAGGCTGGCATTGGCAATCAGGAAGACGAACATGATGACCGGCAGGCCGAAGGTCTTGAAGTTCACCCATGCGGTGTCGGACATGTTGCGCCAGATCACCTCATTGGCGACGGCGAGGCCGACGAACAGGGCGATCATCCGCTGGGTCAGCTTGACCCAGCCCTCGTGCCGCATGGGCAGGGCCTCGCCCATCACCAGTTCCAGCCAGTTGCGGTTCAGGATCAGGCCGAGGGACAGCAGCGCGGCAAAGAGCCCGTAGATCAGCGTGACCTTGATCTTGAAGAACCGCTCGTCATTCATCCAGACGGTCAGGCCGCCGAAGACCACCACCAGAAACAGCGTCAGCACCTGCATCACCGACAGCTTGCCGCTGAGCCGCCACAGCACCAGCGTCGACAGCGCCAGCACCGGCACGAAGATCATGGTGGCGACGATGAAGCCCCCGTATTCGGTCCCCCCCAGCGTGACGGGGCGGTCCTTCAGCAGCTTGAAGGCCGCAAAGAAGACGAGCAAGGGGCCGAATTCCAGCATCGCCTTGATGCCGGGCGAGACGGGTTTGCGATTGTCGGGTTCCATATCCTCATCCTCTCCGTTCAGCCTGCGCCGAATTCCATGATGACCGCGCCGGCGGCGATCAGCGCCATCAGCGCCGCCCGCGCAGGCCCGACCTTTTCGCCCAGGACGAGCCAGCCGACAAGAGCCGCGAAGACGGTCGAGGTCTCGCGCAGGACGGCGGCGCGGCCGACCTCGTCGATGCGGGTGGCCATCATGATGGACCCGAAACTGGCGAAGGCCACAAAGGCACCGATCACCCCGCGGATCGCCAGCCCGCGCCATTCGGCGCGCGGCAGCGCCACAAGCCGGCGGCGGGCGAAAAGCGGCATGAACAGCCCGTCGAGCAGGAAGAACCATGCCAGAAAGGTCAGCGGACTGGCCGCCTGCCGGATGCCCCAGGCGTCGTAGGTGGTATAGGCGGCAACGAAAATGCCGGTGATCACGGCCCAGATCAGCGCCGGGATCAAGGTCTCGCGCCCGACATCCAGCTTGCGGTAGTTATACGCGGCGAGGCCCAGGATCCCCGCCACCAGCGTCGCCACCCCCAGCCATTGGATGAGATTATAGCGCTCGTGGAAGACGATGCTGGCCATGATGACGGTGACCAGCGGGCCGGTGCCGCGCACCACCGGATAGACGACGGTATAGGCCCCGCGCTGATAGGTCATCGCCTGCGACAGCTTGTAGCCGATATGAATCACCACCATGCCAGCGAAGATCGGCCACAGCGCCGGTTCGGGCCAGGGGGCGATGAACAGCACCACTGGCAGGGCAATGGCGACGATGGCGATGTCGATGGCGGCGCGGCTGACCCAGGGGTCGTGACGCCCTTTTTGAAGCGCCCCGAAAATGGCGTGCAACAGCGCCGCCGACAGCGCTAGCATCGAGGCGATGCGGGCGCCTTCGGGTGTGCCGGCGATCTGGTTGATCCATTCGGTCATGGCGACGTCATGGACCGGCGGCCAGCCAAGGTCCAGAGGCCAGGGGTAGCGCCGGGGAAGAAGGGGGTATCAGTCCAGACGGATGGCGGCGAAAATCTCGCCCGGCCGGTTGCCCTTCATCTGCTGGACGATCAGCGCGTGCCGGGTGTCTGGGGGCAGGTTCGCGCTGCGTCCGGCGCCCAGTGTGACGGTCAGCCGCAGCGGGGCGCGGCCGTCCCATCTCGCCAGCACCTCGCTGGCCGCGACGACATTGCGCAGGGTCAGCTTGCGGCCGCGATTCTCGCCCTCGCGTACCTCGACGGTGCGTTCGGGCAGGTAGCGGATCAGCTGCACCGCAATGGAGGGCGGCAGGGGGTCCTGCGGAATCAGCTCGATCTCGCGGCGGGCGCCGGATTCGCGCCGGAGGATGCTGACGTGGTCGCCCTCGGCCCGTTCGAAATCGATGGCCGCGGCCACATCGGCCGGCCGCGGCAGGTCGATCGGGGTTTCGCCGCCCACGACCATCTGCGGCGTGAACAGCGATCGCGCGCCCCAGTTCCGGTTATAGCCTTTCTGGCGCAGGCTGAATTCGGGGCGGGCGAAATCGTCGGCCCAGCCGAGGTAATCCCAGTAATCGACATGCCAGCTGAGCGCGAGCACGTTGGGGCGGCCAGCGAGATCGGCCAGCAGGTCATCGGCAGTCGGGCAGGCGGCGCAGCCCTGCGCGGTGAACAGCTCCACCACCACGGGCGAGCGTGCGTGCGGGCCCTGACGGCTGCGCGCGGTCGGGGCGGTGGCGGCGCCGGACGCCTCGCGCTTGCCGTTCAGTTGATCGAGGTCGGGGGCGTCGGGGGATGTTTTGCCGACGAAACCGGCAGCAGGGGCGGCGGCCTCATCGTCGCTCATGGCATCGATGACCGCGTCCACATCATCCATCATGTCATCGTAATCCGCCGGCGCCGGATCGTCGGGGGCGGATTGCGCCAGTGCGCGCCCTTTGCCCATGGCAGCGTCGAGGCCGTTCATCACCCGGTGCAAGCTGCCGCGCGGGTCACGGCCACCGCCACGCTTGGCGCCGGGGGCATCGCCACGCATCCCGGCCACGGCCCCGCGCGGGGTGTCGGGCGCCGTCTCGGCCAGGGCCGGCATGGCCAGCAGCGCCAACGCCAGCAGTGCGAAGGGGATCTGCCGTACGTGGTGCATGATTGCCTTTCCTGCTCAGGCGCCGGGATAGGACATCGTTCGGTAAATCCCAAATCAACGCTATGTGACGTGGCCGTCAGGCCGCGTAGCGTTGCGCTTGTGCAACAAGGCGTTGAATGGTATACAATCGCATACAAACTACGCGTCGGCCCCTTGAAACGATTCCCCGAATGGGGCATCTGATTGCGCGAACCGACCGCCGAACCCATCCAACCGACAGGGAGGCCACCATGCCCATCGTTACCGGAACCGATACCGCCAAGACCCGCCGCACACTGGAAGTGGGCGGTCAAAGCGTTGATTATTACTCGATCCCCGCCGCCTCCGAGGCAGGCTTGGGTGATTTTTCCAAGCTGCCCGCCTCGTTGAAGGTGGTGCTGGAAAACATGCTGCGCTTTGAAGACAACGGGCGCACGGTCTCGGTCGACGACATCAAGGCCTTCGCCGAATGGGCCGAGAAGGCCGGCAAGAACCCGCGCGAGATCGCCTATCGCCCGGCCCGTGTGCTGATGCAGGACTTCACTGGCGTTCCCGCCGTGGTCGATCTGGCCGCGATGCGCGATGGCATCACCGCGCTTGGCGGCGATGCGCAGAAGATCAACCCGCTGAACCCGGTCGATCTGGTCATCGACCACTCGGTCATGGTCGATGAATTCGGCACACCGCGCGCCTTCCAGTTCAACGTCGAACGCGAATACGAACGCAATATCGAGCGTTACACCTTCCTGAAATGGGGCCAGAACGCTTTCAACAACTTCCGCGTCGTGCCCCCCGGCACCGGCATCTGCCACCAGGTGAACCTGGAATATCTGGCCCAGACCGTCTGGACCGACACCGATCAGGCCGGCAAGGAAGTCGCTTACCCCGATACACTGGTCGGCACCGACAGCCACACCACCATGGTCAACGGCCTGGCCGTTCTGGGCTGGGGCGTCGGCGGGATCGAGGCCGAGGCCGCGATGCTGGGTCAGCCAATCTCGATGCTGATCCCGGAGGTCGTGGGCTTCAAGATCACCGGCGCGTTGCAGGAAGGCGTGACCGCGACCGACCTGGTGCTGAAGGTCGTCCAGATGCTGCGCAAGCATGGCGTGGTCGGCAAATTCGTCGAATTCTACGGCGACGGGCTGGACCACATGCCGCTGGCCGACCGTGCCACCATCGCCAACATGGCCCCCGAATATGGCGCCACCTGCGGTTTCTTCCCGGTGGATGGCGAAACCCTGCGTTACCTGCGCCAGACCGGCCGGGAGGAGGACCGCATCGCCCTCGTCGAAGCCTATGCCAAGGCCAACGGCATGTGGCGCGACAAGGATTACGCCCCGATCTATACCTCGACGCTGGAATTGGATCAGAGCACGGTCGTCCCGGCGATCTCGGGCCCCTCGCGTCCGCAGGATCACGTGGCCCTGACCGACGCCGCTTACGAGTTCAGCAAATATGTCAGCGGCAACCGCAAGCTGGAAGAACCGACGCGGAAAGAGGCAAAGACCTGGAATGAGGAAGGCGGCGCGCCGGCGCCGGCCCATATGCCGGGGCACCTGCCGGGCTTCCACGAAGGCGTCGTCGAAGGCGCCGATTACACGCTGCATGACGGTTCGGTCGTGATCGCGGCGATCACCAGCTGCACCAACACCTCGAACCCTTATGTGCTGATGGCCGCCGGTCTGGTGGCGCGCAAGGCGCGCGCGCTGGGTCTGACCCGCAAGCCCTGGGTGAAAACCTCGCTGGCGCCGGGGTCGCAAGTGGTCGAAGCCTATCTGAAGGCCGCGGGCCTGCAGGCGGATCTGGACGCGCTCGGCTTCGATCTGGTGGGCTTCGGCTGCACCACCTGCATCGGCAATTCCGGTCCGCTGGACGCGCCGATCTCGAAGGCGATCAATGACAATGACCTGATCGCCACCGCCGTTCTGTCGGGCAACCGCAACTTCGAAGGCCGGATCTCGCCCGACGTGCGCGCCAACTATCTGGCCTCGCCGCCGCTGGTCGTCGCCTATGCCATCGCCGGCGACATGAATATCGACCTGTCGAGCGAGCCGCTGGCCTATACCGCCGACGGCAAGCCGGTCTTCCTGAAGGACATCTGGCCGACCTCGAAAGAGGTCTCGGACATGGTCGACAGCGTCGTGACGCGCGAGATGTTCCAGGAAAAATACGCCGACGTGTTCAAGGGCGACAAGCGCTGGCAGGAGGTCGAGACCACCGACAGCGAGGTTTACGACTGGCCCGCATCCTCGACCTATATCCAGAACCCGCCCTATTTCCAGGGCATGGCCAAAGAGGCCGGCACGATCAGCGACATCAAGGGCGCCCGCGTGTTGGCGGTTCTGGGTGACATGATCACCACCGACCACATCTCGCCCGCCGGTTCGTTCAAGCCGACCACCCCCGCCGGTCAGTATCTGACCGAGCGTCAGGTGGCGCCGAAGGACTTCAACAGCTACGGTTCGCGCCGGGGCAATCACGAAGTCATGATGCGCGGCACCTTCGCCAATATCCGCATCAAGAACGAGATGCTGGACGGCGTCGAAGGCGGCTATACCAAGGGTCCGAAGGGCGAGCAGGAGGCGATCTACGACGCCGCCATGCAATACGAAGCCCAAGGCACCCCGCTGGTCATCATCGGCGGCAAGGAATATGGCGCGGGCTCCAGCCGTGACTGGGCGGCGAAGGGCACCAACCTGCTGGGCGTCAAGGCGGTCATCGCCGAGTCGTTTGAGCGCATCCACCGCTCGAATCTGGTCGGGATGGGCGTCATCCCCTTCGAGTTCACGAACGGCGATACCCGCAAATCGCTGGGTCTGACCGGCGACGAACAGATCACCATCGAGGGTCTGGCCGATGTGAAGCCGCTGCAGATCGTCGACGCGAAGATCCGCTATGCCGACGGCACCGAGAAGACGATCAAGCTGAAGGCCCGCATCGATACCGAAGTCGAGATCGACTACCTGAAGAATGGCGGCGTGCTGCATTACGTGCTGCGCAACCTCGCCGCCGCTTAAGCACTGCTTAGCGGATGACATCACCACCCCCGGCGCTGGCTGCGCCGGGGGTTTTTCGTTGAAGCCATGTGGCGAGACCCTGATGGTCGGCTTCCAGATCCGTCCGCAGGCCGTCGCGGCGCCAAGCCCCTATCTGGATTACGATACACGGGCGAAGCTGCACCTGCCGGTCGAGGGCGAATGGTTCGTCCATTGGGGCGGTCGCACCGTCGGGGAGAATTACCACGCCGCCGATCCGGGCCAGCGATTCGCTCTCGATCTGCTGGTCCGCGAGGGCGATGCCGCGACGCTCGAAAGCTATCACTGCTTGAACGCCCGATCCTTGCGCCGGCTATCTGGCGGACGGGGTTTCCATGGCGTGGGGAGAGCCGAGGCAAGAGCAGGTCATCCGCTCCGCCGACTGACGGGCGGTCGCCCGTAAAGCCGAAAAACCGGCTGGCGCGAGGCGCAGGCGCCTTGGTGCCGGCACGGCCGGTTTGCGCACGGGGTCTACTCGCTGCGTGCGCCCCTTTCAGCCCCGGAAAAGCGCCTCGATCCGGGCCGCTTCCTCGCCCAGTCCCCAGGGCGGATTGACCACGAACATCCCCGATCCGACCATGCCGTGGCCGGGCTTGGCGGGCGGGAAGTGGACTTCGGACTTCAGCGCGTCGGGGAATGCCTGCGACAGCCGCGCGATCATGCCGCGCTGGCGGTCATCGGTCAGGATCGGATACCATAGCGCCAGCGTGCCGACATTCCACTTGCGGGCAATATCCTGAAAGAACGGCGGAATGTCGGCGTAATCGGTCTTCACCTCGTAGCTGGGATCGACCAGCATCAGCCCCCGGCGCGGGGTCGGTGGGGCCACGGCGCGGGCCATCTGGAACCCGTCCTGCCGATACAGCGTGGCGCCACGCGCAACCTCTGCCAGGGCGTCATGCTCGGCGGGATGCATCTCGGCCAGGTGGGTGCTGTCGCCCCGGCGCAGGAAGTGCTGCGCGATCAGCGGCGATCCGGGATAGGCGTTGACGCCATATTGCCGCCGCACCGATGCCAGCGCCCGCATGAGCGGGTGATCCTCGGGAAGCCAATCGGCGCGCTCGGCGCGCAGGATGCCGGCCTCGGCCTCGGCGGTCTTGCGGGCCTCGGCCGAGGACAGATCGTAAAGCCCGCGCCCGGCATGGGTTTCCACATAGCTGAGCGGCTTGTCCTTGGCGGTCAGGTAATCCAGCACCCAGGCCAGCAGGGCGTGCTTGTGCAGATCGGCCGCGTTCCCGGCGTGATAGATGTGCTGATAGGACAACATGCGGTTTTATCGCGCGGCTTCAGGCAAAAGAAAAGCGGCGGCGCCCAGGGAGGAGGAGGGGCGCCGCCGCGACAACGCTGGCCCAGGGAGGAGGAGGGGCCGCGTATAGGTGCGATACAGGCAGGGAGGAGGAGCCTGCATCGCTATCGCAGCCCCAGGGAGGAGGAGGGGGCCGCGTATGGGGTGCGACGCAGGCAGGGAGGAGAAGCCCGCATCGCTGACGTCGCGCCCAGGGAGGAGGAGGGGCGGACGTATCCGGTGTCAAGCGGCGTCCCCGAGGGAGGAGGAGACGGGGGCGCCGCTGCACCAACAGAACCCAGGGAGGAGGAGAGGGTCCCGTCGTATCTTGGCGGTGGCGCCTCCAGGGAGGAGGAGGGAGGCGCCACCTGAACCCGGACCCAGGGAGGAGGGAGGGTCGGGTATCGGTGAATTACTTGCCCCAGGCGGCCTCGGTGGCGATCCGGGTGATCATGCTGCGGTGAATGCCCAGGTCGGCCAGTTCGCGGTTCGACAGATTGGACAGTTCCGAGACGGTCTGGCGATACACGGCACGGCGGGCGCGGGCTTCCTGCAAGCGCACGATCATGCCCATGAAGCCGGTGCCGGCAGCGCGTTCGGTGCGGGCGATGTGGTTCAGAGTGTTCGTTGCGGCCATTGTTCTATCGCTTCATCTACGGTTCGTTTCGGACGGTGCAGCCATCTGCGCCGTTGGGTTGAAGATGGACGTAATGCTGCGGTTGCACAACGGCCAATCGCTCAATGCTGCTATGCAGCAAATGCAAGACCCTGGAAAAAAGCACGTCCAACATGACGGTTTTGTTATGAAAAATAGATCGGTTTCAATGTTAGCGCATGTCAAAATCTGACGTTTCGGTCAGGTTTTGCAATAAGTCTGTGCTATGGTGCCACGCTTTTAGCAGATTGATTGCTGCAGGCGCGTTGTAACGTGGCGTCACGAGCCTTTCCCTCTTGAAGTTGCTTTGCTGTGGCAGTCTGCCGCCGTTGCGCCGCAGGATTGGCCGGCCCGGCGCGCATGGATGACCGGGATGTGCGCGTCGCCAGTCACGAGTCGCGATTCCTCCCATCTTCCGCCGCAGGCTTGAAAAACTGACGGCTCACCGGCGCCTCCTGCGGCCGGATCGATGGACATTTCCGAACTCACTCGTGAAAAAGGTGGCAGCAAGAGGAGCATGATGGCGGCGCCGTACAGTTTCAGCGTGACTTATGACGGCAGGGTCGTTCGCGATGCGGTGCGCACCTTTATCCTGCGCCGCAGTTTTCACGAGCATAGGGCGCTTTGGATGGGTGTTCTGGTGGTGCTGATCTTTCTGTGGTGGCGGCTGCAGAACGGCCATCGCGGCTGGACCGAGGTGCTGATCGGCACCGTGCTGCTGTTGCTGCCGGTGCTGGTGCTGGTGATCTGGTCGGTCCATGCCCGCAACTCGCTGCGCAAGCTGTACCGAATCGGGGCGCCCGAAGTGGGTTTCGTGCTGGATGAGCGGGGGATCTTCGCGGCCTCGGATCAGGGTGAGGCGCTTATCCCCTGGGACCGCGTCACCGAAGTCTGGCAGCGCCCGGAAAGCCGGATGATCTTTACCGGCTCGAGCCGGTTCATCCTCCTGCCGACACGCGATGTGCCCGAGGAAGCCCTGCGCTATCTGCGCCGCTATCTCGACCACGGCTGAGTCGGGAATTCATGGGAACGGCATGGCCGAGGCGATGCCGGGGCGGCGCGGGAATCCGTGGAACCGACCGCTGGGGGTGCTGTAACAGGGGCTGGGAACGCATGGGAAAACCTTCCGAAATCCGAATCACTGCCGCGTGAACGCCCGTGATTCGACGCGGATCGGCGGGACTTCCGGCGGCGCAGCAGGGAGATTTCGGCGAGTCTCCGCCATGCCACGGGATTTTCTGGGAGATCGTGGCGATCCTGCATCGCATACTACATTTGGTATGATCGTTGGAAACTTCTTCAACACTTGCGCAACGCTGCCCGAAGCTATCGATCTGTTCTGCGCTTGTTCACGTGTGATCACAAGTACTCACGGCCGGGACTTCCAAGATTTTCCATTGCGTCCCATAAAATCCCATGCCATCAAAAGCTCACGGAGACGGGCTACAAGGGGCGCATAAGACCCCGAAGGCGATAGCAGACTTCATACAGGCACCCGCTTCCGAACAAGACGGTCCCGAACGTGCGAGCAGCACCTCCCCCAAGGTGGCACCAGGGACCAGCCCGCCAACGATGCGGGCCCCAGCAATGGGAACGAGGGCGGCGGATCGGGCGGTGGCAGCGGCCCGGTCCGCCTTTCTTTTCCGGGTCCCCGGAAAAGAAGGACAGGATCGAAGGAGAGGCGGGCCGGTGGCGCGCAAGTTCAGAGGCTCGGAAGAGGTCAAGGTGGACGGCAAGGGTCGCATGTCGATCCCGGCCCGGTTTCGCCGTATCTTCGAAGCCGGCGATCCTGACTGGAAGCCCTCGGACCGGACGCGCATGATCGTCGTCTACGGCCCCGAACACTGGAAAAAGCTTGAATTCTATACCGTCGAGGCCGCCGAACGCATCGACGATGAAATCGACCAGCTGCCGCGCGGCTCGCAGGAGCGGATCTGGCTGGAAACGCTGATGAACGGAATGGCCACCGAGGCCGAGATCGACACCGATGGCCGTCTGGTCCTGCCGCAGAAGCTGCGTGACAAGATCGGGCTGGATGACGGCGCCTTCTTCACCTCGAAGGGCGATTTCATCGAAGTCTGGAGCCCGGCGAATTATTCCGAATCCAGCGGGTCGCTGCAGAATTTCATGGCGCAGTTCCCGGATGATTTCGATCCGCGCAGCTTCCTGAACGCCGCCGCCGACCAAGAACCGCGCGAGGGTTAGGCCATGGCCCCCGCTGACACTGTCAAGGATCCCCATGTTCCCGTCCTGATCGACCCGCTGATCCGGGCGGTGGCGCCCATCGGGGGCATCTGGGTTGACGGCACCTTCGGTGCGGGCGGCTATACGCGTCGGCTGCTGGACGCGGGTGCGGAGAAGGTGATCGGCATCGACCGCGATCCCAGCGTTTTCGACATGGCCGCAAGCTGGGCCGGCGATTACGGTGACCGCCTGGTGCTTGCGCCCGGCACGTTTTCTGATCTGGAACGGCTGGCGGGCGGTCCCGTTGACGGGGTGGTGCTGGACCTCGGCGTCAGCTCCATGCAGCTCGATCAGGCCGAGCGCGGGTTTTCCTTTCTGCGGGATGGACCGCTGGACATGCGTATGGGCGCGGATGGCCCCAGTGCCGCCGATCTGCTGAACACCGCCGAGGAATCGCAGATCGCCGATGTTCTGTATCATTACGGTGAGGAGCGCGCCTCGCGCCGGATCGCCAAAGCGATTGTCGCCGCGCGTCCGCTGCAGACCACGGCCCAGCTGGCCGAGGTGATTTCCAGCCAGTTGCCGCGTCCGAAGCCGGGCCAGAGCCATCCCGCGACGCGCAGCTTTCAAGCCATCCGCATCTGGGTGAACGATGAATTCGGCCAGTTGGCCGAGGGGCTGGCGGCCGCCGAGCGGGCATTGAAGCCGGGCGGCAAGCTGGCGGTGGTCAGCTTTCATTCGCTGGAGGACCGGGTGGTCAAGCGCTTCCTGCAAAGCCGCTCGGCCACGGCGGGCGGGGGGTCGCGCCATGCGCCGGCGGGTCATGTCGATGCGCCCACCTTCACCATGCCGCACCGCCGCGCCATCGGGGCCGACGATGCCGAACTGGCGGCGAACCCGCGGTCGCGCAGCGCCTTCCTGCGCGTGGGCATCCGCACCGAGGCGCCCGCGCGCGACCTGGACGAAGGCGTTCTGGCCCTGCCGCGCCTGCCGGTGAAAGGCGGTCGGCGATGAGGTCGCTCTTTTTCCTTGGGATCGCTATGGTGGTGATGGGGCTGGCCTTCTGGGCCTACCGCGAGAATTACCGCACGCAGGACGCCCTGAACGAGATGGAGCGGGTCCAGAACGACATCGCCAACCTGCGCGAGCAATTGGTCGTACTGCGCGCCGAATGGGCCTATCTGAACCGACCGGAACGGTTGCGCGAACTGGTGCAGCTGAATGCCGACAAGCTGAATCTGCAGCCGATCACCTCCAGCCAGTTCGTCGATACCTCGAAGATCGACTATCCGCCGCCGCCGGTGAAATATCCGCCGCGCCGCCCCGACGATTTCGTGCCCCCGACCGAGGGCGCGATCACCGATGACGACCCGACGCCTTCCGAACAGGAGTCCTCGCAATGATCCGCAAGCCGCTGCGCCCGTTGGCCCGCATCCTTCGTGCCCGTGAAACCGGGCAGGACCCCGACGCGATCGAGGCCGAGAACCGCGCCGAACGACACGCCCAGATCCAGGATCGTGCCCGCAAACGCGCGGAGGGCCGACTGGTCTTCATGGCGCTGGGGTTCCTCGCGGCCTTTTCGCTGGTGGGCTTCCGCATGGGGGCGCTCGCGGCCTCGGACCCGGCCGAGCCGCGCGCACAGGCGACGGGCACGCAGATCATCAGCCAGCGCGCCGACATCACCGACCGCAACGGCCGGGTGCTGGCCACCAACATGCTGACCCACAGCCTTTACGCCCAGCCCAACCAGATGGTCGACGGCCGCCGCGCCGCCGAGGCGCTGTCGCGCATCTTCCCCGATCTGGACCGCGAGCGGCTGGTCAAGGATTTCACCGATCCGAAGCGGAAATTCCTGTGGGTGAAGAAGAAGATCAGCCCCGAGCAGATGCAGGCGGTTCACGATATCGGCGAACCCGGCCTGCTGTTCGGCCCGCGCGAGATGCGGCTTTATCCCAATGGGCGGATCGCCAGCCACATCCTCGGCGGGTCGGCCTTCGGTGCCGAGGGCGTGAACAGCGCCGAGGTGATCGGCACCGCGGGCGTCGAAAAGGCCTTTGACGGCTGGCTGCGCAATCCTGCGAATGAAGGCGCGCCGCTGACCCTCTCGCTGGATTTGCCTGCCCAATCCGCGATGGAGGAGGTGCTGTCCGCCGGCATGCGCCGCATGAACGCCAAGGGGGCGGCAGGCGTATTGATGGAGATCGAGACCGGCGAGATCCTGGCCATGGCCAGCCTGCCCGATTTCGACCCCAATGACCGCCCGAAACCGGCGCTGAAGGGCGATCCGTCCGACAGCCCGCTGTTCAACCGGGTGGTCCAGGGGCAGTATGAACTGGGTTCGACCTTCAAGATCTTCCCGGTCGCGCAGGCGATGGACCTGAAGCTGGTCAACCCGAACACGCATATCAACTCGACCAGCCCGATGAAGATCGGCAAATACAGCATCAAGGATTACCACAATTACGGCCCCAGCCTGTCGGTGGCCGACATCATCGTGAAATCCTCGAACGTAGGCACGGTTCGGATCGCGCAGATGATCGGGGTCGAACGTCAGAAGGCGTTTCTGGAAAAGCTCGGCTTCTTCGCGCCGACGACCGTCGAGATGGTCGAGGCCCCGACCGGCAAGCCCATCGTGCCGTCGCGTTGGCCTGCCGTGACGGCGGCGACGGTCAGCTTTGGTCATGGTTTGGCGGCCAGTCCGCTGCATCTGGCCGCGGCTTATGCCACCATCGCCAATGGGGGCCGCAAGGTGACGCCGACGCTGGTTCACGACAAGAAGCGCCCGGAAGGCGAGCGGGTCGTGTCCGAGCAAGCGGCCAAGCTGGCGCTGGCGATGCTGCGCGAGGTCGTGGTGCGCGGCACCGCGCGGTCGGGCAATGTCGAGGGCTATGAAATCGCCGGCAAGACCGGCACCGCCGACAAGCCGCGTCCGGGCGGCGGCTATTACCAGAACAAGGTGGTGGCCAACTTCGCCTCGGTCTTCCCCTATGAGGATCCGAAATATGTGCTGGTGGTCACTCTGGACGAACCCACCGCCAGCCTTGGCGGGGGCGAAAGCCGCGTCGCGGGCCTGACCGCCGTGCCGGTCGCGGCCGAGGTCATCAGCCGGCTGGGGCCGATCCTGGGCCTGCGCCCGGTTGGCGTGAAACCGCTGCCCGACATTGAAGCGCCCCCACAAACCAAGCTAAAGGTCGCCGCAAACGACTGACGGAGTAAGCATGACCGAGGGCGTAAAGCGGCTGTCCCAACTGGGGTTGAACGCATTTGGCGGGCGCGACCCGGAGATTACCGGCCTGTCGGTCGACAGCCGGACGGTCCGTCCGGGCCATCTGTTCGCGGCTCTGCCGGGTTCCGCGATTCATGGCGGCGAGTTCATCCCCTATGCGCTGCGCCAGGGTGCGGCGGCGGTGCTGACCGATGCCGCAGGCGCCGCGGTCGCCGCGGATGACCTGCGCGGCTGGGATGGCGCGCTGGTGGTGGCCGAGGACCCAAGGCAGGTGCTGGCGGGGGCGGCCGCGCTGTGGTTCGGGCGTCAGCCTGAAAAGGTCGTGGCGGTGACTGGCACCTCGGGCAAGACCTCGGTGGCGAATTTCACCCGGCAGATCTGGCAGTCGCTGGGGCTGAAGGCGATCAGCCTCGGCACCATGGGCGTGCAGGGCGATTACGAGGCGAAGCTGGCCCATACCACCCCCGAGCCGGTGACGCTGCACCGCATTCTCGCCGCCGCCGCCGAGGCCGGTGTCACCAATGTGGCGATGGAGGCCTCCAGTCACGGGCTCGACCAGCGGCGTCTGGACGGGGTGCGGGTGATGGCCGGGGCCTTCACGAATTTCAGCCAGGACCATCTGGATTACCACGCGGGCTTTGACGAATATTTTGCCGCCAAGGCGCTGCTGTTCAACCATATCCTCGATCCGGGCGACGGGGCGGTCATCAATGTCGACAGCGAACGCGGCCGTCAGATGGCCGACATCGCCCGCGAGCGCGAATTGGTCCTGACCACCATCGGACGGGCTGAGGACAATGATTTTCGCATCCTCGGCCAGCGTTATGACGCCACCGGGCAAGAACTGCGCTTCAGTTACAAGGGTCAGACCCATCTGGTGCGGCTGAACCTGATCGGCGGTTTTCAGGCCGAAAACGTGCTGGCGGCGGCGGGTCTAGCCATCGCCTCGGGCGACGACGCGGCGGCGGTTCTTGCCAGTCTGCGCAGCCTTGAAACGGTGCGCGGCCGGATGCAGCTGGTCGCGCAGCGCGACAATGGGGCGGCGGTCTTCGTCGACTATGCCCACAAGCCCGGCGCGGTGATCGCGGCGCTGCAAAGCTTGCGTCCGCATGTCATGGGCCGCATCATCGTCGTGCTGGGCGCGGGCGGCGACCGTGACCGCGGCAAGCGCCCGCTGATGGGGCAGGCGGCGCGCGACTTCGCCGATGTGGTCTTCATCACCGACGACAACCCCCGGACCGAGAACCCGGCCGCCATTCGTGCCGAGGTCATGGCCGGCGCCGGTCCCGACGCCATCGAAGTGGGCGACCGGGCCGAGGCGATTCTGCGCGGCGTCGACGCCCTGCAGCCGGGCGATGCGCTGCTGATCGCGGGGAAAGGTCACGAAACCGGGCAGATCATCGGTGCCGATGTGTTCCCGTTTGACGATGCCGAGCAGGCCTCGGTCGCGGTGGCTGCTCTGGACGGGAAAATCTGATGGCGCTCTGGACTTCGGAAGATGCCGCCGCCGCCACCGGCGGCCGGGTGACGCGCGACTGGCAGGCGAACGGGGTCAGCATCGACACCCGCAGCCTTCAGCCGGGCGATCTGTTCGTGGCGCTGCAGGCTGCGCGTGACGGCCATGATTTCGTCGCCCAGGCGCTGGAAAAAGGTGCGGCGGCCGCTTTGGTCAGTCATGTCCCCGAAGGCGTCGCCCCCGACGCCCCGCTGCTGATCGTGGACGATGTGCTGACCGGGCTGGAGGCGCTCGGCCGCGCCGGCCGCGCCCGGATGTCGGGGAAGGTTGTCGGTGTCACCGGGTCCGTCGGCAAGACCTCGACCAAGGAAATGCTGCGCTCGGCACTGGCGGGGCAGGGGAAAATCCACGCCGCTGAAGCGTCCTACAACAATCACTGGGGGGTGCCGCTGACGCTGGCGCGGATGCCCGCCGACACCGATTTCGCCATCATCGAAATCGGCATGAGCAACCCCGGTGAGATCGCCCCCCTCGCAAAGATGGCCCGCCCCCACGCGGCGCTCATTACCACCATCGCGCCCGCCCATATGGCGGCGTTCGGCGATCTGGACGGCATCGCGCGCGAGAAGGCGGCGATCTTCACGGGCCTGACCCCTGCCGGTGCGGCGATCATCCCGACCAGCCTGCCCAGCACGCCGATCCTGCGCGAGGCCGCCGACGATGCCGGCGCCCCGATCCTCAGCTTCGGCGACGCCGGCGAGGCGCGGCTGATTTCCTCGACCCCCGAAGGCGACCTGCTGCGGGTGCGCGGCGCGCTGTCGGGCAAGCCGATCAACTTCACCCTGCGCTCGGTCGGGCCGCATTTCGCCAATAACGCCATGGGCGTGCTGGCCACCGTCAGCGCCATTGGGGCCGACGTGATCGAGGCTGCAAAGCACCTTGCCGACTGGCTGCCGCCGCAGGGGCGCGGCGCGGTCGAGGATCTGGGCAGTGTCCGGCTGATCGACGACGCCTTCAACGCCAACCCCTCCTCGATGCGGGCGGGGCTGGGGACGCTGGCGCGCCTGCAGGGGCAGCGGCGGGTGGCGATTCTCGGCGACATGCTGGAACTGGGCGTCGAGGAAGACGCGCTTCATGCCGCGCTGGCAGATGATCCGGCGATGGAGAAGATCGATCTCGTCCATGCTGCCGGACCCCGCATGCAGCACCTGATGCAGGCACTCCCGCCCGAGAAGCGGGGCCTGTGGGCGGAATCCGCCGATGCGCTGGCGCTGCGGCTGGACGAAATGATCCAGCCCGGCGATACGGTGCTGATCAAGGGCTCCAAGGGCTCGTATATCAGCCGCGTCGTCGAGGCGATGCGCAAGGCCGGGAACGCGGCCAACGCAACGGGGGCGTGACGAATGCTGTATTGGCTTTACGATCTGACCGGCGGGCAAGGTGCCTTCAACCTGTTCAAATACATCACCTTCCGCGCTGGTGGTGCGTTCTTCACGGCGCTGATCTTCGCCTTTTTTTTCGGCCGTCCGCTGATCGAATATCTGCGCCGGGTGCAGAAGCGCGGTCAGCCGATCCGCGATGACGGCCCCGAAAGCCATTTCGTCAAGGCCGGCACGCCGACAATGGGCGGCATCCTGATCCTGTCGGCGCTGCTGGTCGGCACATTGCTGTGGGCGAGGCTGTCCAACGGCTATGTCTGGATCGTGCTGATGGTCACCTACGGCTATGCCGCCATCGGCTTCGCGGATGATTATGCCAAGGTCTCGAAGCACAACACCAGGGGCGTCTCGGGCCGGGTTCGCATGGCGCTCGGCTTCGGTCTGGCCTTCGTCGCCGCCGCCTGGACGATGTATCTGCACCCCGAGGGCCTGCGCGGCCAGCTGGCCTTTCCGTTCTTCAAGGACGCGCTGCTGAACCTTTCGATCCTGTTCGTTCCCTTTGCCATGGTCGTCATCGTCGGCGCCGCCAATGCGGTGAACCTGACCGACGGGCTGGACGGGCTGGCGATCATGCCGGTGATGATCGCAGCCGCCACCTTCGGAATCATCGCCTATGCGGTCGGCAACGCCACCTTCGCCGATTACCTTGGCGTCCACCGCGTCTCCGGCACCGACGAGCTGGTGATCTTCGTCGCCGCGCTGATCGGCGGGGGCCTGGGCTTTCTGTGGTATAACGCCCCCCCGGCGGCGGTGTTCATGGGCGATACCGGCAGCCTCGCCCTCGGCGGCGCGCTTGGCGCCATTGCCGTGGTCACCAAGCATGAAATCGTGCTGGCCGTGGTCGGCGGCCTGTTCGTGGTCGAGGCGCTGAGCGTCATCATCCAGGTCCTCTATTTCAAGCGCACCGGCAAGCGTGTCTTCCTGATGGCGCCGATCCACCATCATTTCGAAAAGAAGGGCTGGAAGGAAAGCCAGATCGTGATCCGCTTCTGGATCATCGCGCTGGTGCTGGCGCTGATTGGCCTCGCGACGCTGAAATTGCGCTAAACCTTTCGCTCTGGTTCAAATATCCTTGGGGTGCGGGGGCGGACAGCCCCCGTGGCGACCCCGGAAAGAGAAGCGACATGATCCCCGTCCAAGGCGTTACCGGCCAGACCATCGCCGTTCTGGGCCTCGGCCGTTCCGGCAAGGCCACCGCGGCCGCGCTGCTGGAGGGCGGCGCGAAGGTCGTCGTCTGGGACGACGGCCAGGAAGCCCGTGCACAGGCCGAGACCGACGGGCTGGAGGTCCGCGACCTGACCCGCGACACGGCATGGGAGGGGGTGTCCGCGCTGATTACCTCGCCCGGCATTCCGCATCTTTATCCAAAGCCCAACCCGGTGATCGCCAGGGCGCTGGAACTGGGCGTGCCCGTCGATAACGATATCGGTCTGTTCTTCCGCAGCTTCGCCACCACCGAATGGGCGGAATTCGACACCACGCCGCGCGTCATTACCGTCACCGGATCGAACGGCAAATCGACCACCACGGCGCTGATCCATCACATCCTGCAATCCGTCGGGCGTCCGACCCAACTGGGCGGCAATATCGGCACCGGCGTTCTCTCGCTCGACCCGGCCATCGACGGCGAGGTGGTGGTGATCGAGCTGTCCAGCTATCAGACCGACCTCGCCCGTGCGCTGACGCCCGATGTGGCGGTGTTCACCAACCTCTCGCCCGACCATCTGGACCGTCACGGGGGACCGGGGGGCTATTTCGCCGCCAAGCGCCGGCTGTTCGCCGAAGGCGGCCCCGACCGCTGCGTCATCGGCATCGACGAGGTCGAGGGCCAGTATCTCGCCAACCAGATGGGGCAGGGGCCGCAGGATGACCGGGTGATCCGTGTGTCTTCGGGGCAGAAGCTGGACCGCTTCGGCTGGTCGGTCTTTGCCCGCAAGGGTTTTCTGAACGAATATCGCAAGGGGCGGCAGGTCGCCTCCATCGACCTGCGCGAGGTCCAGGGGCTGCCCGGCGCGCATAACCACCAGAATGCCTGTGCCGCCTATGCCGCCTGCCGGGCGGTGGGCGTCGCCCCGCGTGAAATCGAGGCTGCTTTCCACAGCTTCGCGGGGCTGCCCCACCGTAGCCAGACCGTGCGCGAGGTGAACGGCGTCCGCTATGTCAACGACTCCAAAGCCACCAATGTTGACGCCGCCCAGCAGGCGCTGCACGCCTTCGCGCGCATCCGCTGGATCGCGGGCGGGCTTGGCAAGGATGGTGGCATCGCGGCGCTGCAACCGCATCTGGGCGAGGTGGTGAAAGCCTATCTGATCGGCCATTCGGCGCGTGATTTCGCGCTGCAGCTGGGCGAAACCCCGCATGAGGTCGTCGACACCATGGAGGCCGCCGTCGCCCGCGCCAGCGCCGAAGCCCAGCCGGGCGAGACCGTGTTGCTGGCCCCTGCGGCCGCCAGCTTCGACCAATACCCGAATTTCGAAAAGCGGGGCGAGCATTTCACCCTGCTGGTCAACGCGCTTTGACCGAAAAGGAAAACCCGGCTATCCACGGATGGGATAGCCGGGTTGGAGCGTGTGATCATGCCGGGGCGCGCCCTGAACCATGCTGGCTCAGAACGCGACGGTGATTTGGCCTTTTTCGGCCTCGATGACGCGGATGCGCTCATTGCGGGCGTCACCGGGGTCTTCTGCGGCGATCTGGGCCAGTTCATTGGTCGTGAAGCGCGCCGCATCAAGACCCAGCAGGTCGGCCTGCATCTGGCGTCCGCGATTGATGTTGCTGGCGAAGTTCATTCCTTCCGCGAGGGCCGGAACGGCAAAAACGGACAGAAGGGCGGCGATGGCGAATTTGTTGGTCATTTCGCATGTCTCCATTGTGTGGTGCGTTGTTGCCCCGACAATTGCGCCGGGCATTAGGGCAACTAGCGTTCACTCCCGAGTTGTGGAATGGTCGCGAAAGAACAGGGTTTGTGCGAAACTGAGTTGCTCATGCGCTTGAATTTCTGGACTGAGATACGGACTGCGTGGTGTGTGGCCGAATTGCGCAATATCACGCGCGCGGCCAAGCAGCTCGGGATGCATCACTCTTCGGTGATCCGCCATATCGACGCGCTTGAAACCGAGTTGGGGGTCAAGTTGTTCCAACGGCATTCGCGCGGCTATACGCCGACCGAGGCGGGCGAGGAACTGCTTCGGACGGCAAGCTCCGTCGACGAGCAGCTGCTGAATCTGAGGGCGCGGATCGAACATAGCCAGGTGCAGATTTCGGGAAGGCTGGTCCTGACCTCCGTGCCGAGCCTCGATTTCACGATCATGCCGATGATCGCGCGCTACCAGCGGCAATATCCACAGGTCGAGGTCGTCTATGTCGCCGATCCACGCAACTTTGAACTCAGCTTGGGAGAGGCCCATGTCGCCTTGCGTGCCGGGCCGCGTTCGACCACGCCCGACGATATCGTGACACCGGCCTGGGATTTCTTCCCCGGCCTTTATGCCTCGCCCGCTTATGCCGAACGCTTCGGCCTGCCGCGCAATGTCAACGAGCTGGTTCATCACCGTTTCATCGTGGGCAATGAACCGGCGCCGCTGGCTCCGTTCACGAAATGGCTGCACGCGCGCCTGCCCCAGTCGGCGCTTGTCCTGCGCACCTCGCAGATGTCGGCCCAATATGCCGCGATTCAGAGCGGGGTCGGCATCGGTTTTCTGTCGACCCGCGTGGCGCCGCCCGGGATGGTGCCGGTGCTGCCCGATCTGACGCCGCCGGAATGGAAAGTGCAGATCTGGATGGTCACCCATGTCGATCTGCATCGCAGCCCGAAGGTGCAGAGCCTGACCCGCTTCATCCAGCAGGAGGTCAAGTCCGGGCGGATCAAATAGCGGCGGTCAGGGGCGCTCGGCCGACAGGAAATCCGCCGACATGAAGCCGGTTCGGCCGCGTTCGTCGCGAATCTCGATCCAGTCACCGCTGCGCGGACCGATGGCGGTCACAAGATCGCCGCGCGACAGCGATCCCACCACCTCGTCTGCGGTGGTCGGTCCGGCGCGGAAATTCACCCTGTTGCCGATGACGAACAGGGTGTTGGTCGGCGCCTCGGCCAGATCCTCGGCAGGCTGCTGGCCGGCATATTCCGGCGAGGGGCGCAGCGCCGGCCCCGGAAAATCGCGGCGGCGTTCCGGGGTCTGGGCGACTTCGGTGATGACCGGCGCGCCGGCAGCGGTCGGGTCGGGCGTGGGCTGGACGACCGCGGGCGCGGGCTCCGCTGCTGGCTGCGGCGTTGCCGCTGCGGGGGCTGATGCCTTCCGCCCGTCGTTGCCGCCCAGGAACATCAGCACGGCCCCGATGGCCAGCACCGTCACCAAGATCAATCTCAACATCCAACCCGACCCCTGCATCCCCACACGACCTTGCGCGGGGATTGGCAAGCGTAACGCAGCCGGCAAGCGCGGCGTTCCGCAGCTTTCGCAGCGCCGACGCATTTCCGACTGGACCGGCGCCCGGGCGCGGCCTAAATCCAGTGCATGTCCGATGATCTGATCCCCGAAGACCCCGAGAATCTCGTCTCCGAGCCGCTTTCGCGCGCCATTGGCGAACGCTATCTGACCTATGCGCTGTCGACCATCATGAACCGGGCGCTGCCCGATGCGCGTGACGGGTTGAAGCCGGTGCATCGGCGCATCCTTTATGCCATGCGCGAATTGCGACTGGCGCCGAACGGTCCCTTCCGCAAATCGGCCAAGATCACCGGCGACGTGATGGGCAATTATCATCCCCATGGTGACAGCGCGATCTATGACGCAATGGCGCGTCTGGCCCAGGATTTCGCCATGCGCTATCCGCTGGTCAGCGGGCAGGGGAATTTCGGCAATATCGACGGCGACAGCCCCGCCGCCTCGCGTTACACGGAAGCCCGTCTGGGCCAGCCGGGTGATGCGCTGATGGAAGGGCTGGCGGAAGACGCGGTCGAGTTCCGCCCGAACTATGACGGCACGCTGACCGAACCGGTGGTGCTGCCGGCGGCCTTCCCGAACCTGCTGTGCAACGGCGCCTCGGGGATCGCGGTGGGGATGGCCACCAACGTGCCGCCCCATAACCTGCACGAGGTCGTCGATGCCTGCCTGCATCTGATCAAGACGCCCGACGCGCGTGACGATACGCTGCTGAACTTCGTCCAGGGGCCCGATTTCCCCACCGGCGGCGTGCTGGTCGAGGATGCCGAGACCCTGCGCGAGGTCTACCGCACCGGGCGCGGCAGCGTCCGGCTGCGCGCCCGTTGGGTGCAGGAGGATCTCGGCCGCGGGTTGTGGCAGATCGTGGTCACGGAAATTCCCTATCAGGTCCAGAAATCCAAGCTGATCGAGCGTCTGGCGGAACTGATCCAGACCAGGAAGATCCCGATCCTCGCCGATGTCCGCGACGAATCCGCCGAGGATATCCGCATCGTGCTGGAGCCCAAGACCCGCAGCGTCGATCCGGCGCAGCTTATGGCGGCGCTGTTCCGGGTCTCGGATCTGGAAATTCGGTTCGGCGTGAACATGAACGTGCTGATCGACGGGCGCGTGCCCGAGGTGTGTTCGCTGAAGAAGGTCTTGCAGGCTTTCCTCGACCACCGCCGAGATGTGCTGCTGCGCCGCTCGACCTTCCGGCTGGGCAAGATCGCCGCCCGGCTGGAGGTGCTGGAAGGCTATATCATTGCGTTCCTGAATCTCGACCGGGTGATCGAGATTATCCGCAATGACGACGACCCGAAGGCCGGGCTGATGGCCGAGGATTGGGGCGGCGGTGTCCGTCTGACCGAGATTCAGGCCGAGGCGATCCTGAACATGCGCCTGCGCGCCCTGCGCCGGCTGGAGGAGATGGAGTTGCGCGCCGAACGCGACAACCTGCTGGAGGAACAGCAGGGCCTGACCGCGCTGGTGGCCGATCCGACCCGCCAATGGGCCCGCATCGCCGACGAGTTGCGCGAGGTTCGGGGCCAGTTCGGCAAATCCGCCCCCGGCGGGCAGCGCCGGACCGAGATCACCGCCTCGGTCCATGTTCAGCCGCTGGACATGGACAGCATGATCGAGCGTGAGCCGGTGACGGTGATCCTGTCCAAGATGGGCTGGATCCGGGCGATGAAGGGGCATCAGCCGCTGGATGCCGAGGTCAAGTTCCGCGACGGCGACGGCCCCTTCATGGCGCTCCATGCTGAAACCACCGACAAGCTGATGGTCTATGGCTCGAACGGGCGCTTCTATACGCTGGCGACCAATGAACTGCCCGGCGGGCGTGGTCTGGGCGAGCCGGTGCGTCTGATGGTCGACCTGCCCAATGACGCCGCGATCATCGACCTGTTCCCCTGGCGCGAGGGGGGGAAATACCTGCTGGCGTCGAAGGCAGGGGACGGGTTCGTGGTGAACGCCGGTGATATCCTGGCGCAGACCAAGTCGGGCAAGCAGGTGCTGAACGGCGACGCGCTGTTGTGCCGACCGGTGGCCGGTGACCATGTCGTGACCGTCGGCGAAAACCGCAAGATGCTGATCTTCCCGCTGACCGAGCTGCCGGAAATGGCGCGCGGGAAGGGGGTGCGGCTGCAGAAGTTCAAGGATGGCGGCCTTGCCGATGCAACCTGCATCACCCTGGCCGAAGGGCTGCGCTGGCAGGAAAGCGGCGGCCGTACCCGGACCGAGCCGGACTTGAGCGAATGGGTCGCCAAGCGGGCGACGGCGGGCCGCATGGCCCCACGCGGCTTCCCGCGCGACAACAAATTCAACTGATGCGGAAGGGGCGGGCTTCAACCCGCCCCTGACATGTTCCGGGCTTCCGAGAGACCGAATACCCGTGCAATGCCCGCCGAGATCGTGTCGATTTGGCGGGTCGCTTGCCTAGACGCTGGTCTTCGGCGGGACGACCACCGGCTCCGTCGGCGGGGCCGTCGTGGCAGTCTGGTCATGCGGTTTGCCTGTGCATTCAGCCGAGGCCGGAAGCACAGCCAGCGTAAGCACCGCTGCGGCAAGCGCCGCGCAGATTTTCGTCATGTGGTCGTCCTTTCGTGGTTGTTGCACGTCAGGTCGTCAAAGGGCGCAATATCGATCACCCTGTCATCAGACTGTCATGGCTAGCCGATTCGATCAAATCCATGCTGCATCGGCGGCGGTCTCTTGCCCGATTCTGCCTAAACGTCAGGCAAATCAGTCGCGCCGCACCTGTTTGCGACCGTTAATCATCGATTTGATCAGGTCTTCGCGCTTCCAGAAGCGGTAGAACAGCAGAACGCTCACATGAAGCAGCACCAGCACCAGAATCAGGTCGGCGCCGAAATCGTGATAACTTTTCGCCGTCTTCCGCGTCGCCGCACTGACCGAGCTCGCCAGCGGGCCGGCGTCGATGAAATTCTCGGATTCCGACATCATCCCGGTCAGCACCTGCGCTGCCAGCGCCGCGAGCATGGCGATCACCGACAAGGCGCCCAAGGGGTTGTGGCCGGGCCAGTAACTGGGCTCGCGCAGGAAAAAATGGCGGGAATAATCGGAAATCGCCTTTGGACCGCGCAGGAAGCTGGAAAAGCGCGCCGGTTCCGGTCCGACGAAGCCCCAGATCAGCCGGAAGACCAGCAGGAAGGTAACTGCATAACCGCACCAGAAATGCAGGGTCATGCTGGTCGGGCCGTAATTGCCCAAAAGCCATGCTGCGGTGACAAAGAAGGCCAGCAGCCAGTGGAACCCGCGCAGAAGCGGGTCCCACAGTTTCATTTCCCGGACGGGCGGGCGGTCAGGCATCAATCAGTCTGCCTTGCGGAAGTCGTCATGACAGGCCTTGCAGGCGCCGCCCAGCTTTTGCAGCACCGGCCCAAGCGCATCCTGACCGCCGGCGACGGCCTCACCGGCCCCGGCCGCCGCGGTCTGGAACGCGGTGTATTTGGCGGCAAACTCCTCGGGCTTTTCCCAGACGGCGGGCAGCGCCTCGGTCTCCTTGCCGTCGGCCGGCCCCGAACCGGGGATGAACAGCGCCGGCACGGTGTTGTACTTGCTGAGCGCCTCGATATTGCTGGCGGCGGCGGTCACGGCAGCCTGATCAAAGGGAATTTCGCCCTTCGCGGTGCCGGCCAGAGTGGCCATGTTGATCGACAGCATCTTCATATAGCCCTCGCGCGCCTCGATGGCGTCGTCGGCGGCATCGGCATGGGCAAGCAGGGGAACGGCGGCGAGAAGGCTGGCGATGAAAAGCTGGCGCATTATAGGCTCCATAGGTTCCTTACCCGGCAGGGCATGTTGTTGATACGATGGACGGTCTTCTGGAAGGGCAGGTCTTTCAGCAAAACGGATTACACCCGAAAGATTACTGAAAATTCAACCGCGCACAATATTTCACCGCCGCCCAAGTGCCGGGCGGCGGTGAATTTTTAGTCAGCTGTACAGGTTCTGCACACCGACCTCCTGGTGAATCTGGTTGATCGCCTGCGGCTGCAGACCCAGCGCCTGCGCCAGCTTGTGCAGATATTGCGCCTCTTCCTGGCTGTCGAAATCGATGGCCATGACCGACATCAGATAGACCTGCGGTTCCAGCCCTTTGGGCACGTCACGCGCCAGCGCGGCGGCGTCGACCGGGGCAGCCATCTGTTCGCGGATGAACTGGCGTTCCTCGTCGTCCAGGTCGCCCAGCTCGCCCATCAGGCGCTCTTTTTCGGCCTCGTCGATCTTTCCGTCGGCCTTGGCGGCCTGGATCATCGCGCGCAGCATCAGGCCGGCCACCGCATTCTGCTCGGGCGTCGGCGCGACCTCGGGTTCGCCCTTGCTGACGAGCGAGTCGTTCAGCAGCTCGCCGAACGAGGCGTCATTGCTTTCCTGCGACCCGCGCCGGGCAAGCGCGCCGCCCGCCGCGCCACCGGCGGCACCACCCAGCAGACCGCCCAACAGGTCGCCGAGGCCCCCGCCTGAGGAGCTTGCCGACTTGCTGCGCGTGGCACCGCCCAGCTGGTCCAATATGCCGCCCAGGCCGCCCGAGGCGCCGGTCGAGTTGGGTCTGCCATAGCGCCGGCCGGTGCCCGCGCCGCCGCCAGAGGTGCCCCCGCCCAGCACCTGTCCGAGAATGTCGCCGAGGCCGCCACCGGAGGTGCCCGATTGGCCGCGCGACTGGGTGCCCTGCAGGATCTGATCCAGAAGGCCGCCGCCGGTGCGGCGCGAGGACGGCGTGCCGCCCGTTGAGGTCTGGGGCGACCGCGCATTCTTCATCATCGTGCTCATGCCTTTGGCGACCAGGACGCCAGCCGCGACACGGGCGAGGGATTTCATCAAGCTCATGGTATCAACTTCCTCCAGCGATCTGCCTTGCTGAAAGCGCAGCATGCTTCCGAAAGCGAACGCGTTTTGCCGCGCGCGGTTCCCACACGGTTCCGGGCGGCCAATAAAATGCAGCCCCCGCTGCGCCCCTTGATTTTTCCCGAATCTGAATTTATCTCCGCCCCCGATACGAAAACCGGGGACGGGACCGCCATCTGCCCCGATCATGGAGGCCTTTATGGCAAAAGCTAAGTTTGAACGGACGAAACCGCACGTCAACATCGGGACGATCGGTCACGTTGACCACGGCAAGACGACGCTGACGGCGGCGATCACGAAGTATTTCGGCGAATTCCGTGCCTATGACCAGATTGATGGCGCGCCGGAAGAGAAGGCCCGCGGGATCACCATTTCGACGGCGCATGTGGAATACGAGTCGCCGACCCGTCACTATGCCCATGTGGACTGCCCCGGCCACGCCGACTATGTGAAGAACATGATCACCGGCGCGGCGCAGATGGACGGCGCGATCCTGGTGGTGAACGCGGCCGACGGCCCGATGCCGCAGACGCGCGAGCACATCCTGCTGGGCCGTCAGGTCGGCATTCCCTACATGGTCGTCTACCTGAACAAGGTCGACCAGGTGGATGACGAGGAACTGCTGGAACTGGTCGAGATGGAAGTGCGCGAGCTGCTGAGCTCGTACGACTATCCCGGCGACGACATTCCGATCATCAAGGGCTCGGCTCTGGCGGCGCTGGAAGGCCGTGACCCGGAGATCGGCGAGAACTCGATCAAGGCGCTGATCGAAGCCGTTGACAACTACATCCCGACGCCCGAGCGCGCCGTGGACCAGCCGTTCCTGCTGCCGATCGAAGACGTGTTCTCGATCTCGGGCCGCGGCACGGTTGTGACCGGCCGGATCGAGCGCGGCGCGGTGAACGTCGGCGACGAACTGGAAATCGTGGGCATCCGCGACACCAAGAAGACCACCTGCACCGGCGTGGAAATGTTCCGCAAGCTGCTGGACCGCGGGGAGGCTGGCGACAACGTCGGCGTCCTGCTGCGCGGCATCGACCGTGACGGCGTCGAGCGTGGCCAGGTTCTGGTGAAGCCGAAATCGGTGACCCCGCACACCACCTTCGAAGCCGAGGCCTATATCCTGACCAAGGAAGAAGGCGGCCGCCACACGCCGTTCTTCGCCAACTACCGCCCGCAGTTCTACTTCCGCACCACGGACGTGACCGGGACGGTGAAGCTGCCGGAAGGCACGGAAATGGTGATGCCGGGCGACAACCTGAAGTTCGAGGTCGAGCTGATCGCCCCGATCGCGATGGAAGAAAAGCTGCGCTTCGCCATCCGCGAAGGCGGCCGCACGGTCGGCGCCGGCGTGGTGTCGAAAATCATCAAGTGATCCCCGGCCCTCGGGCCCGCGGAGATCAGGATGGAAAGGCCGCCCGACAGGGCGGCCTTTTTGCGTTG
>NZ_JACEMU010000015.1 GCF_013868135.1 Paracoccus sp. S1E-3 | reverse complement strand
CAACGCAAAAAGGCCGCCCTGTCGGGCGGCCTTTCCATCCTGATCTCCGCGGGCCCGAGGGCCGGGGATCACTTGATGATTTTCGACACCACGCCGGCGCCGACCGTGCGGCCGCCTTCGCGGATGGCGAAGCGCAGCTTTTCTTCCATCGCGATCGGGGCGATCAGCTCGACCTCGAACTTCAGGTTGTCGCCCGGCATCACCATTTCCGTGCCTTCCGGCAGCTTCACCGTCCCGGTCACGTCCGTGGTGCGGAAGTAGAACTGCGGGCGGTAGTTGGCGAAGAACGGCGTGTGGCGGCCGCCTTCTTCCTTGGTCAGGATATAGGCCTCGGCTTCGAAGGTGGTGTGCGGGGTCACCGATTTCGGCTTCACCAGAACCTGGCCACGCTCGACGCCGTCACGGTCGATGCCGCGCAGCAGGACGCCGACGTTGTCGCCAGCCTCCCCGCGGTCCAGCAGCTTGCGGAACATTTCCACGCCGGTGCAGGTGGTCTTCTTGGTGTCGCGGATGCCCACGATTTCCAGTTCGTCGCCGACGTTCACCGCGCCGCGCTCGATCCGGCCGGTCACAACCGTGCCGCGGCCCGAGATCGAGAACACGTCTTCGATCGGCAGCAGGAACGGCTGGTCCACGGCGCGCTCGGGCGTCGGGATGTAGTTGTCAACGGCTTCGATCAGCGCCTTGATCGAGTTCTCGCCGATCTCCGGGTCACGGCCTTCCAGCGCCGCCAGAGCCGAGCCCTTGATGATCGGAATGTCGTCGCCGGGATAGTCGTACGAGCTCAGCAGCTCGCGCACTTCCATCTCGACCAGTTCCAGCAGTTCCTCGTCATCCACCTGGTCGACCTTGTTCAGGTAGACGACCATGTAGGGAATGCCGACCTGACGGCCCAGCAGGATGTGCTCGCGCGTCTGCGGCATCGGGCCGTCGGCCGCGTTCACCACCAGGATCGCGCCGTCCATCTGCGCCGCGCCGGTGATCATGTTCTTCACATAGTCGGCGTGGCCGGGGCAGTCCACATGGGCATAGTGACGGGTCGGCGACTCGTATTCCACATGCGCCGTCGAAATGGTGATCCCGCGGGCCTTCTCTTCCGGCGCGCCATCAATCTGGTCATAGGCACGGAATTCGCCGAAATACTTCGTGATCGCCGCCGTCAGCGTCGTCTTGCCGTGGTCAACGTGACCGATCGTCCCGATGTTGACGTGCGGTTTCGTCCGTTCAAACTTAGCTTTTGCCATGGGCTTAGCTCCTCATTGGTTCAGAGTGTCATGACGGGCGGGGCCGCAAAGCCCCGCCCTGCCCTTGTCAGGCATATTTCTTCTGGATCTCGTCCGAGATGTTCTGCGGCACGGCATCGTAATGGTCGAACTGCATCGTGAACACTGCGCGGCCCGAAGACATCGAGCGCAGGTTGTTGATATAGCCGAACATATTGGCCAGCGGCACGAAGGCGTCGATGACGTTCGCATTGCCGCGGCTGTCCTGACCACGCACCATCCCGCGACGGGAGGTGAGGTCGCCGATGATCGAACCGGTATATTCTTCCGGCGTCACGACTTCGACCTTCATGATCGGTTCCAGCAGCTTCGCGCCGGCCTTTTTCAAACCGTCACGCATCGCAGCGCGCGAGGCGATTTCGAAGGCCAGGACCGACGAGTCAACATCGTGGAACGCACCGTCCAGCAGCGCGACCTTGAAGTCGATCACCGGGAAGCCGGCCAGCGGGCCCGAATCCATGACGGACTTGATGCCTTTTTCGACGCCGGGGATGTATTCCTTCGGCACCGCACCACCCACGATCTTCGATTCGAACGAATAACCTTCGCCCGGCTCGGTCGGGGTGATCGCCAGCTTGACGCGCGCGAACTGACCGGTCCCGCCGGTCTGTTTCTTGTGCGTATAGTCGATCTCGGCAGGCTGCGAGATGGTCTCGCGGTAAGCCACCTGCGGCGCACCGATATTCGCCTCGACCTTGAACTCGCGCTTCATGCGGTCGACCAGGATGTCGAGGTGAAGTTCGCCCATGCCCTTCATGATCGTCTGACCCGATTCCAGATCGGTTTCGACGCGGAAGGACGGGTCTTCGGCCGACAGGCGCTGAAGGGCGAGGCCCATCTTCTCCTGGTCCGCTTTCGACTTCGGCTCCACGGCGATCTCGATCACCGGCTCGGGGAAGGTCATGGTTTCCAGAACCACCGGCTTGGCCGGATCACACAGGGTATCCCCCGTGGTGGTTTCCTTCAGGCCCGCCAGCGCGATGATGTCGCCGGCGAAGGCTTCCTCGATCTCCTCGCGGTTGATGGCGTGCATCACCATCATCCGGCCGACGCGTTCCCGCCGACCTTTGGTCGAGTTCATCATCTGGTCGCCCTTCTTGAGCTGACCGGAATAGATGCGAGTAAAGGTCAGCGAACCGACGAAGGGGTCGTTCATGATCTTGAACGCCAGCGCCGAGAAGGGCGCCGCATCATCGGCGGGACGCTCGATGTTGCGTTCTTCGGTTTCGTCATCGGGGCTGAAGCCCTTCAGGACCGGAACATCCTGCGGCGAAGGCAGGAAGTCGATCACCGCGTTCAGAAGCGGCTGCACGCCTTTGTTCTTGAACGCCGAACCGGCCATGACCGGGAAGAAGGACAGCGACAGCGTGCCCTTGCGGATCAGCTTGCGCAGGGTGTCTTCGTCCGGCTCGTTGCCTTCCAGATAGGCTTCCATGGCGTCGTCGTCCATTTCGACGGCCAGTTCGATCATGTTGGCGCGCCATTCGTCGGCCAGATCTTTCAGCTCGTCGCGGATCGGCTGACGAACCCAGCTTGCGCCGAGATCCTCACCCTTCCAGACCCATTCTTCCATCTTGATCAGGTCGATGATGCCTTCCAGCTTGTCCTCGGCGCCGATCGGCAGGGCGATCGGGCACGGGGTGCCGCCGGTGCGGTCCTTGATCATGCGCACGCAGTTGAAATAGTCGGCGCCGATCTTGTCCATCTTGTTGACGAAAACGATGCGCGGCACGCCATAACGGTCGGCCTGACGCCACACGGTTTCGGTCTGCGGTTCAACGCCGGCATTGGCGTCGAGCAGACAGATGGCACCATCCAGAACCGCCAGCGAGCGTTCGACTTCAATGGTGAAGTCGACGTGGCCGGGGGTGTCGATGATGTTGAAGCGGTTGCGCGCCTCGGGATCTTCCGCGTAATCGGGATCTTCGTGGCGCTGCCAGAAGGTGGTCGTCGCGGCGGACGTGATGGTGATGCCGCGCTCGGCCTCCTGCTCCATCCAGTCCATGGTCGCGGCGCCGTCATGGACTTCGCCGATCTTGTGGGACTTGCCGGTGTAGTAAAGGATACGCTCGGTCGTCGTCGTCTTGCCGGCATCGATGTGGGCCATGATGCCGAAGTTACGATAACGCTGAAGCGGATATTCGCGTGCCATGGTGGGCCTTCCTTCCGGTTACCAGCGGTAGTGGCTGAACGCCTTGTTGGCGTCGGCCATCTTGTGCGTGTCTTCGCGCTTCTTCACGGCGGTGCCGCGGCCGTTGACGGCATCGGCCAGTTCGCCGGCAAGGCGTTCTTCCATCGTGTTTTCGTTGCGGTTCTTCGCGGCGGTGATCAGCCAGCGGATCGCCAGCGCCTCGCGGCGGGTCGGACGGACTTCGACCGGAACCTGGTATGTGGCACCACCGACGCGGCGCGAACGCACTTCGACGGAAGGTTTCACGTTTTCCAGCGCTTCGTGGAAGATCTCGACCGGCTCGCGCTTCAGCTTCGACTGCGCGCGCTCCAGCGCGCTGTAGACGATGCGCTCGGCGACGGATTTCTTGCCGTCAACCATCAGGTTGTTCATGAATTTCGTGAGGACGCGATCGCCATATTTGGCGTCGGGCAGCACTTCGCGCTTTTCAGCGGCGTGACGACGGGACATCTATGGCTCTCCTTACTTCGGACGCTTCGCGCCGTATTTCGAACGGCGTTGACGACGGTCTTTGACACCCTGGGTATCCAGCACACCGCGCAGGATGTGGTAACGGACACCCGGAAGGTCTTTCACCCGGCCGCCGCGGATCAGCACGACGCTGTGTTCCTGCAGGTTGTGCTTTTCGCCCGGAATGTAGGAGATGACTTCGAAGCCATTCGTCAGGCGCACCTTGGCGACCTTACGCATGGCGGAGTTCGGTTTCTTCGGCGTCGTGGTGTAGACGCGGGTGCAGACGCCGCGCTTCTGCGGGCATCCTTGAAGGTGCTGCGACTTCGAGCGCTGCACCTTGGGCTGCCGCGGTTTGCGGATCAGCTGTTGGATCGTAGGCATTCGGTTCCCCGTTTTGCTCTGTCAATACTCGCAACCAATGGTTGCGCCACTTCTCGACGGCCAGTTGCGCGAATCGCAAAAAGCCAAAGCCCTTCCGTTTCCCGTCGCGGGGAAGTCGGAGGGGCTCTCCTAGCGAATTCAGGCGATTAAGCCGAATTCTGACCATCAGGTTCGGTGCCCCAGCGGGGCGAACCCTCTGGGTCGGGCGGGCTATAGGCGGAATCGGCTTGGCTGTCAACACGGTCAGCCCTGCTTGGCCACCCGTCAGATCAGGCGATATAAGCACGCCCCGCCGGCGCGCAACCCCATCGGCGGCAAGATTTCCGCCCCGACCCCAATCCCTTGTGGCAGGGGGCGGGCGATCAGCGGGGAAAGGCGATCTCGGCGCGCAGCCCCCCAAGATCGGCGCTGCGCGACAGCCGCAGTTGCCCACCCAGAAGCCGCGCCGTATCGGCGGCGAGCGCCAGCCCCAGCCCCGCGCCTTCGCCCTTGTTGCGCGAGCGGCCGGGATCCAGCCGGCTGAACGGGCGCATCGCTTCCTCGTGCCGATCATCGGGAATGCCGGGGCCGTCATCCTCGACCGCGATTCTGACCACCCGCGGGCTGAGCGACAGGTCGATGCGGACTCGGGACCCGTAACGCGTCGCATTGCCGATCAGGTTATCCAGCGCTCTGCGCAACGTGTCGGGGCGGAAGGTCGCCTGTGCATCCGCGCCGACATTGGCGGTGGTCAGCTCGATCTGGTGGCCCGCGCGGGCGGCGTCGTCGATGATGCGCTGGATGAAGGGCAGCAGCGCCACCTTTTCGGTCGCACCATCCGCCGCCGCATCGCGCGCGAAGGCCAGAAAGGCGTTGACCATATGCGACATCTCCTCGACATCGCGGCGCATGGCGGCGATTTCCTCGTCGTCGGCGGGCATGTCGGGCGACAGCATCGACAGCGACAGCTGCAACCGCGTCAGGGGCGTGCGCAGATCATGGCTGATCCCGCTGAGCATCAGGCCGCGCTGCTCGGCCAGCCGTTCCAGCCGATGGCGCATATCCAGAAAAGCCGCCCCGGCGCTGCGGATCTCGGCCGCGCCGCCGGCCCGGTAAGGGGTCACGCGGCCCTTGCCGTAATCCTCGGCCGCCTGCGCCAGCCGGCGGATCGGACGCAGCTGGTTGCGCAGGAAAATCCCCGCGATCACCGTCATCAGCGCCGCCGTGAAGCCCAGCAGAACCAGCAGCTGATGCGGGTTCGAGGCACTGACCCGGCTGCGCGCGAAAGTCAGCGTGTAAGGACCGTAAGGGCCCTCCAGACCCACCCGAACCTGCTTCAGATCGCCAAGTTCCACCGCCGTCAGCAGGGGCAAGCTGGCGCGCAGTTCGTCCGCGACGATCCGGCCCGAGACGTCATAGAACACCCGGCTGTTGGTCACCGCCGCGCCGGGTAGGTCGAATTGCAGGTTCAGATTGCGGCTCAGATTGCTGCCGCGGGCGATGGCCGCGGCCAGATCGGGCGCCTGATCAACACTGCGGGCGACGAACCCCACCTCCTGCGCGACCGAGGCCGTCATCTGCCGGGTCACGCCCTCGAAATGACGCTGCAGGAACATCACCGTCACCACCAGCACCATGGTGAAGACCGGCAGCAGCAGGATCAGTACTGCACGCCCATAAAGCCCGCGCGGCATGAACCGCTTCAACCAGCCGAAACTTGGTCCGAATTGCATGGAACCCCCTGCCTGTCGGTCGTAACCTAATCATCGACGCCCCCAAGGAAAACCCGGACCGATGCTGCAGACGATCCTCGCGCCCAATCCCTCGCCCCTGACCGGGCCGGGGACCAACACCTTCCTGCTGGGCGAGGCCGAGATCGCCGTCATCGACCCCGGTCCCGATATTGCCAGCCACCATGCCGCGATCCTGCAGGCGGGGCGCGGCCGCATCACCCATATCCTTGTGACGCACGCGCATCTGGACCACTCTGCCGGCGCTGCGGCGCTGTCCGCGGCAACCGGGGCGCCCGTGCTGGCTTTCGGCGATGCTGATGCGGGCCGCTCGCCGATGATGCAGTCGCTGGTCGAGACCGCCGGCGGCGGCGAGGGCCGCGATACCGCCTTCCGCCCCGATCGGCTGCTGCGCGACGGCGACCGGATCGAGGGCGCGGACTGGGTCCTGACCGCCATCCACACGCCAGGCCATATGGGCAATCATCTCAGCTTCCTGTGGGAGGACCGGCTATTCTGCGGCGACGTGATTCTCGGCTGGTCCTCCACGCTGATTTCCCCGCCGGACGGGGATCTGCTGGATTATTTCCGCAGCCTCGACCGGATCGCGGCCCTGCGCCCGGCCCGCCTTCTGCCAGCCCACGGCGATCCGGTCGCGGGTCCCCTCCCCCGCATCGCCGAATTGCGCGCTCACCGTCAGGACCGCACCGCCCAGATCCTCGCCGCGCTGCGTGACGGCCCCGCGAAGGCGGCGGATCTGGCCGCCCAAATCTACGATATCCCGCCACCCCTGCTACCCGCCGCCGCGCGCAATGTGCTGGCCCACCTGATCGCCCTGACCCAGCTTGGCGTCGCCGCCACCTCCACGAAAATCACCGCGGAGTCGGATTTTTCGCTTCGGTGAATTTTTTGCGTCAAACCCTCTGGACGCCTCCGAGAGTGGTTGCTATACGGCCCACGTGTTCCGGCGTAGCTCAGCGGTAGAGCAGTTGACTGTTAATCAATTGGTCGTAGGTTCGATCCCTACCGCCGGAGCCAAAAATCCACGATGACTCAAAGATTTACGAGATAAGTCCGCGCAAGGGGGCTTTCTTGTATGACTTCTGGGGAACACCGTGGGAACGGCCAAGGGCGCTAAATTTGGCCCCTTAACCCTCCCGCGCCTTCGCGCGCCGCTGGGGTTCATACCGGCACGGCTGCGAACAGCAGACCTGTTCCGGGCGATGCGGCTTGAACGTGGCCTGACAGATCGGGCACTCCCTCGGGCGCAGGGTCCGCTTGCTCTTGCCGTAGCAGTCATGGGTGCAGAACTTCCCGAAGCCCCGCAACACTTTGCCGCAACGCTGGCACGTGCGGCGGGTCTTTTGCATGTCGGACTGTGACCGGCCCTGACAGGTCTTGCTGCAATAGATCACATCGCCGCGCGCCTCTGACGGGATCGGGCCGCTGCACCAGAGACATTTGCGGTCCTGCGGCGCCTCGACCCGTTCCGCCTGCCGCTGATCCCTATAGGTGGCTTCCTTACATACCCCGCAAGCTTCGGCCCGGATCTGCATCCAAGCTGCACCACGTTATCAGCGCCACCCTGCACCAGTGACAGAACGAACCGCCCCCATCCGTAACGTCCGCCGCGAGATTGAGGATATCGGCATGCTGGAAACGCCCGCCGTAGTTCGGGCAGACCCCGGCGCTGACGACATCGTCGATCCACATCATGCGGTCTCCGGCGCCATCCGCGGTAACCGCCCGGTTGTCACCGCCAGCCTGACTTTGGGTCGATCGGCTATCCTGCGAAAGCAGAAGGCGTCGGTCCATCTTTGCCCCCTTTTCATGCGCACAGAGTGGCGAGGGGCCAGCCGCAAGGCAAGGCGCCACCCCGCCGCCGGTTCGTCAGGACGTACTGACGCCATCCTCGGCTATCTGCGTGAAGAACCGCAGCATCTCGGCAGAGGCGTCAGGGCCCAGAGGGTCGGTATAGGACCCTGCCGGATCGCCGCCGAACCAGGCGTGTCCCGCGCGCTCGACCCGCCACAGCTCCGAGCCGTCGCTGTCGATCAGCCGGGACCAACTGCGGCCATTGCCTTCATGCCGGGTCTCGATGCCCGATCCGCCGATCAGCCGGTCGCCGTTGACCGGGGCGACCGTCGCATCCGCCATGCCATGAAAGACGATCATCGGTGTGGTCCGTGGCCGGGACCTTGCGCCAGCGTCGCCCCGCATGGCGGCAAAGGCAGAGACCACGTCGCTGGCGGCACCGGCTGGCAGGCCGGAATGCACGCCGGCGGCGGCAAACAGGTCAGGATAGGCCTCGGCCATGATCGCGGCCATTGCGCCGCCTGCCGACAGCCCGGCCACAAAGGCCCGCCCCTGAGGCAGGTTGAATTCGGCCAGCAATTCGCGCGCGATCCCGGCCAGAATCTCTGGCTCGCCCCGGCCTCTGCTCTGGTCCTCGGGGCGGAACCAGTTCCAGCAGGATTGCAGGTTGTGGGCACGCGACTGTTCGGGATAGGCGACGATATAGCCCGCCTTTTCCGCGGCATCGTTCATCCGCGTGCCCCGCGCGAAATCGTCGGGCGATTGCGTGCAGCCATGCAGCATAAGAATGACGCCGCGCAATCCCTCGGGGCGCTCGCTGGGGATATAGAGTGTGTAGCTGCGCGATCCTGCAGGCCCGGAATGCTCGCGGCTGGTATAGCTTGCCCCGTCCGGCACCGTGATTTGCTTGCCCAGGGCGGCAGGGGGCAGTTTCAGCCCTGACATCAGGCCGCCGCCCGCACAGGGGGTGCATCCGTCGCGCAGCAGGCTGACAAAGGGGTTCGCCGCGGGCGTCTTCGGTGCGTTCTCTGCTTGGGGCGTCGTCTGCGCAGGCTCAGCCCTGCCAGCCAGCGCCTGCTGAATGATCGAAGTTGCCGCAGCGGGATCAGCGGCACGAGCTTTTCCAAGCGCCCGGCGCATGGCCGTCGCGAAATCAGTGGTCATCATTCTGTTCCTTGTGTGGAGGCGCGCGGCCTCAGGTGATGCGGTCTTGAAGGGCGGCCTTGACGGCTTTGGACGCCTGAAGCGAACCCAGCACGTTCAGAGAGCCGATCGCCGCCACCGCCAGTTCCGGCGTGACATCCGCCGCAATCCGCGCCAGCCCGACGACTTTCAGGTGAAGCTTTTCACCAGCGGCGGTGACGGCCTCGAGATCGGCGCGGGTGATGTCGAAAAGACCCAATTGCAGTTCATAGCGGTCAATCGACTGTGCGACCGAGCTGCCCTCGCTGGTCAGCTGGTTGCGGATCGCGGTGCGGATGAAATCCGTCCGGTTGGCATAGAATCCCTCGCGGACCAGCAGGTCGATGCGGCCAAGGTCGACATGGCCGAGATTGATGGTGATCTTTTCAGGTTCTGCTTGCCGCTCGGGCAGGCGTGTGATGTTCTGCATCGTTTTCTCCATCCATGTGGATGGTATATGGATTGTATATGGCTCTTTGCAAGCGGGTCGCGACCCGAACTTGCATATATCAATCCGCCTGCAACCCTGATGTGCCCGCCTTCCATGGATTTTCCAGAACGTTTCCAGCGAGAAACGCATTGGCACATGCCACAGATATCAGCGGAGGGGAAAATGGCCGATCGCGACGCAGAAACGCTGAAGGATGACCTGCAAACGGGCAGGCCGTTCTGGGTCAGGACGCCGCATTCGACCGTGACCGCCGGACGCAAATTGGATGGCCGCCATGTCGAGGTCATCGTGGCTGGCGCCGGCATCAGCAGCGCGCTGATGGCCGCGGCGCTGAGGTGCTGACGGCCGCTCATGCGGTCTTCTGCACCGGCTATGAGCATCTGCCGCAGATGCAAAGCACGTCGCACAGCGCCACCTTGACCTGGGCGCTGGCGTCGCGGCCGCTGAAAAATCTGCCGGACTGGACGGCCGACACCATCGTCTGAGAGGCCGCCGAGCCTTATCTTTACTTCCGCACGGAGGCATCGGGCCGGATCATCGTCGGCGGCGAGGACGAGGATGCAGCGACGACCAATTCGGACCCCGCAAAGCAGGCCCGAGAGGCGAAGGTCATCGCGGCGAAGCTGCGCGAACTGGCCGGCGTGGATATCGGCAAGCCGGCCTATGCCTGGTCGGCGCCATTCAGCGTGACCAAAGACGGCATGCCGATTGTCGACACCGTGCCCGGTTACACGCGCATCCACACGATCATGGGCTTTGGCGGCAATGGCATCACCTTCTCGGTCATCGGCGCGCAGATCATCGCCGCCCGGATCGCGGGCCGAGCCGACGCGGACGCGGCGGTCTTCGCCTTCAGATAAGTTAACTGGCGGAACCGCGATATGGCCGGATCAGTTCTGCTTGCGCGGCAGCGAGACCATTCGCCGCCCGAGCTTAATCCATCTTTGAAAGGCAAGATCGATGGCCGACGACAAGCATTTCAAGACCGAAGAAGGCAATGCGGGCGAACTCCATCAGATCGCAACCGGCGATACCCCTGCCCTGACGACGAATTTCGGGGTTCCGGTTTCGGATAACGAGAACAGTCTGAAGGCTGGTGCACGCGGCCCGACGCTGCTGGAAGATTTCGTCCTGCGGGAGAAGATCTTCCATTTCGACCATGAGCGCATTCCGGAACGGATCGTGCATGCGCGCGGTTCGGCCGCGCATGGCTATTTCGAATGCACCGATCCGATCCCCGAACTCAGCCGAGCCAGCCTGTTCGCCAAGAAGGGCAAGAAGACGCCGGTCTTCACGCGCTTTTCGACCGTGGCTGGCGGCGCAGGTTCGGTCGACACGCCCCGCGACGTGCGCGGTTTTGCGGTGAAGTTCTATACCGACGAGGGCAATTGGGATCTGGTCGGCAACAATATTCCGGTCTTTTTCATTCAGGACGCGATCAAGTTTCCCGACCTGATCCATTCCGTGAAGATGGAGGCCGATCGCGCCTATCCGCAGGCGGCCTCGGCCCATGATACCTTCTGGGATTTCATCTCGCTGATGCCGGAAACCTTCCACACGCTGATGTGGGCCATGTCGGATCGCGGCATTCCGCGCAGCTTGCGGATGATGGAGGGCTTTGGCGTCCACACCTTCAAGCTTGTGAACGAGAAAGGCGAGGAAAGCTTTTGCAAGTTCCACTGGCGGCCAAGACTGGGGACGCAGTCGCTGGTCTGGGACGAATCCGCCAAGTTGCAGGGCGCGGATAACGATTTCCACCGCCGTGACCTATGGGAGGCGATCGACCGGGGCGATCACCCCGAATGGGATTTCGCCGTTCAGGTCTTTGACAAGAAACTGGCGGATTCGTTGCCCTATGACGTGCTGGACGCGACCAAGATCATCCCCGAGGAAATCGTGCCGCTGCGCGTGATCGGCCGCATGGTGCTGGACCGCAATCCCGACAATTTCTTCGCCGAGACCGAACAGGCAGCCTTCCTGCCCTCGAACGTGGTGCCGGGGATCGATTTTACCGACGACCCGTTGCTGCAGGGGCGGCTGTTTTCCTATCTCGACACGCAGAAATCGCGGCTGGGGACGACGAACTTCCACCAGATCCCGATCAACGCGCCGAAATGCCCCTTCGCCAATATGCAGCGTGACGGGATGATGCAGACCCACGTGCCGAAGGGCCGCGCGAATTACGAACCCAACAGCCTGAACGAGGCGGGCGAGGATCCCGGCCCGCGCCCCGTCAGCACCGGTTTCCGCACCGCCGAACAGCCGGTCGAGGGCGACAAGCTGCGGATGCGGCCAGAGACATTCGGCGATGTCTACAGCCAGCCCCGGATGTACTGGAACTCGCTGACCGGAAATGAGCAGGCGCATCTTGCCTCGGCCATCGTGTTCGAATTGTCCAAGGTCTCGCTGGATCATATCCGTGAACGGATGCTGGGCCATTTGCAGGTGATTCACCCCGACCTCGGCAAGCGCGTGGCCGAGGGGATCGGGATGGATCTGCCCAAGCCGGTCAAGCCGTTCAAAGAACCGGTCGATCTGGACCCGTCCGATGCGCTGTCGATCCAGAAGAACTGGAAGGATACGCTGGAAGGACGTCAGGTCGCGATCCTCTTTGACGAGGGGTCCAGCAAATCCGAGATCGAGGCGCTGACAAGGGCGGTCGAGGCCGCCGGGGGCACGGTCTTCACCATCGCGCCGAAGGTCGGCGGCCTGTCCTTGGACGGCGGCAAGATGAAGGCCGACGGGCAATTGGCCGGCTCGCCTTCGGTCCTGTTCGATGCGGTGGCCCTTGTCCTGACCAGCGATGCCGCGGCCCGGCTGGCAAAGGACAGCGCCGCTGTTGGCTTTGTCTCGGACGCCTTCGCGCATCTGAAAGCCATCGGCGCGACGGACGGGGCCAAGGCGCTGCTCGACCGCGCGGGGGTAGAGCCGGATGACGGCGTGACCGATCTGGCCGGCCTGCCGAAGGCAGCCAAGCTGAGATACTGGAGCCGCGAGCAGAAGGTTCGTGACCTGGCGTGACCTGCAGATCTTCGTGATCGGAGCGTGTGCGCGCGACCTGAGTCGTTAACGTCACGGGCACAGGAGAAGAGCATAACCCGGTCGTAAAGGCGCATGATGCCGCCGCCGGCGGGCATATCTGGCGAAGCCACACTCATTGTCCCGCCGCCTGATCGTCTGTCAGCGCCGCGCGCAGCGTTGCGGCGTTTTCCGGCGCAGCCTTTTCCAGCCGATTCCAGACCACGCCATGCGCCAGATCGTGATAGGCTTGGGCTGCTGCGCCCTCCAATGCGACCACCTCGACGCCCGCCGCCGCCTGCGCGGCATCCTCGGTTGCGACCATCGCGGTAAAGGTATCGACCGTCTCGGCCTCGCGCCGAATGGCGGCGTCTTCGATGATCTTGCGTGCCTCGGGAGGGAGGCTGTCGAATTCATCGGCGTTCATGATGATCAGCGTGTCGATCTGCCAGACCTGCGGATCGATGCGCGCCTTGATGAAAGGCGTGATGCCAAGGTCGCCGAAATTGATCGCGGCAATGGCCAGACCATCGACAATGCGCCGTTCAAAGGCTGAAAAGGTCTCGGCCGGGGCCATCATCACATTTGTGGCGCCCAGCCCCTCGAACCATTCCTTATAGGCCGCAGAAGATCGCAGCTTCAGCCCGCTGATATCCGGCTGGCCGCCCGCCGTCATCCGCGGTGGCTCGCTGAGATAAAGGTGAAATCCAGTCCCTCCGCGGAACCAGCCGAGAATGACCGCGTTCATCCGCCCACGCCAGATATTCGACAGGAGCCGCGTTGCACCCGTTTCGCGCGCTTGGATCGGCGACAGTTCCGAAGCTTTCAGCGCGTCGGCGAACAGTGCCCCCTCCCGGTAGCTGGGTAGAACTTCTTCTCGCCATCGATCAACTGCACGATCCCTGCCTCGGACGCTGCGGTTTCCGCACCGCTGAAGCCGCGAATATTGAAGCTCTGTCCGAAGAAGCTTGCGGAGCCGACGCCCGCAACGCCCGGACGGTCGCCAGCGCGTCGCCGATATTGCCGGCGGCAATGTCATTCAGCTCCTGCTGGTCGACCACGGTGACCGATTGCGGAACGGAGGAGGCGACGTTCTCGACCCCCGCGGTCAGAACAATGGGGCGCGGCCGGAACACAGGGCTCCCCGCCGCCGCGCTATCGATCAGCTTTGCGTCGCTGTCAGGATAATGGAGCCTGCGCTATCATGCGAGGCTGTGGGACCCGCTAAAGCCAACGCGCCGGCAACCTCTTGCAACGGAGGGCGCGTGGCAGAGTCAGATGCCTTGCCGCTCCATCTGGCGGACGATTGCCTTGGTGATCTGCTCGGGGTGCTGCGGCATGATCGACCCGACGCGCCAGTTGCCGATATCCTCGTCCGACACCGGGCCTAGCGTTTCACGCTGGTCATTAAGCGTGTAATAGGTCCAGGTTCCCGACCCCATTCCCTGAAAGAACCGCAAATCATACAGGTCATCGGGATAATATTCCGGGTCCTTGTGGATCACCTTCCACGGCCGTTTGCGATTGCGGCTTTCGATGTCGGTGATCAGGATCCCGGTGGGTGCGAACAGCCGCCCCGACTGCACGATCCCTTCATCGAAATCTGGGGTATCGCGCCGCGCCCGGAAGAATTCGGCGATGGTCGCGCCATCCTTGGCGTTCATCAGCCGGCCAAAGGCATATGACCCGTCAGGCAGCGGCACGGCAAATATGTCGCCCGCTTCTACTCCCTTGAACTTGCGCTGGAACCAATCGAAGCCATCGCGCGCCGTCCGTCGTTTTTCTTGCATGGGGTCACCCTTCGGTTAGCTACAGGTCCTGGTCGTCTTGGCGACGCGCTCTCTTTCCTTGTCGTAACCCTTGTTGAACGCGGTTCCGCGGGGGTCAGTGCGGCTCCTGTCGAAAGAGCCCACGCGATTGGCTTCCATCCCCGGACCATATCTTTGCCCCTTGGCTTCATCATACCAGCCGCCGCGCTGTGACGTGTCCAGCGTTCCCTTGCCACCATTGGCGTTTTCCATGTGATACTGCTCGGCACCGCGCGCCTCGGCATAGGTGTCGGCATGGGCGATCCGATATGGGCGCAGGCCGCCGTGCAATCTGCCCGAGTCCCGGTGCTCCTGCATGCGATCGGTATATCGCTGGCTCTCGGTTTGGCCGACATAGACGGTCCGTATCAACTTGCCATTTTCGTCGAACTCACCCAGGCCATAGATGTCATATCCTTGGCCGCCGGCGCCCCGGTAATCCAGTTCGACCAGACCGAACGGGTCGATCCCGGACAGCGGATCCGTCGGATAGGCATAGATATTCGCGCCGCCCAGCAGCCCCAGCGGATCCTGGTTCAGATAGATCCCCGCCGCCGGATCATAGTGGCGGAAGCGGTTGTAATGCAGGCCGGTCTCGACGTCGTGGTACTGGCCCTGGAAGCGAAGGTTCTGTTCGACCCGCTCGATAAGCATGCGGTCGACGCCACCCCAGGCCTTCAGCGAGACCTGCCAGACAAGTTCGCCGTTTTCGTTCGAAAGTTCCTGCGGGGTGCCCAGATGATCCAACCAGTAGATCAGCACCCGCGCCTCCTCGGCGGCCGAGTGGCGGCGGATCTGGGCGGCGGGGCGGAAGCTTCCGGGTTCGTGAACATAGACGATGGCCAGCGGGTCGGCTGCCCCCTCGCCACCGCCACGCCCCTCGGCCAGCAGGACCGGGCCGTTCCAGAGGAACCAGATGGTGTCGTCGCGGACCAGCTCAGCGCTGCTGTCGGTGCCGGGGGCGGTCGGGGTATTCGCCGCCGCGATGATCTCGCGATGGGCCTTGCTGACGCGGCGGCCAAGCGCGTCATAGGTGAAACGGGTGTGGCGTTGGGTGCGGCCACGGGTCTCGTGGACCTCGATCAGGCGATTGTCGTCATTGTAGACATAGTGGAACTGATGCGCCCCGCCCTGCCCGCGCCGCATGGCGATACGGTTCCCGGCATCGTCATAGTCATAGTGGCAATCCCCGCGCATCCGCAGCAGCCCGCGCTCGACCGAGGCGTCGCGCGGATTTTCCACGCCGACCAGCACCGTGTTGGCGGGATCGAAGCCGAAACGCTCCTCCTGATCGGCCGAGGCCGCGCTGCGCAGACGGTCGCGTTCGTCATAGCGGAAGGCGAATTCGCCACGCGTCGCGTCCTCGATCGAGGTGATGTTCGATACGCTGTCATAATTGTAGCCGCGGGCGAAGACCTGCTCGCGCGTGGTGGTGCGGTAGGCCGCCTGCCGGCGGATCCGGCCCTGCGGGTCATAATCGGTCTGGCGCGCGATGGCGCCGGCCTGCCGGTGCAGCTCGCGCCCAATCCGGTCGCGGCGGATATCGACAATCCGCCGGTCGCCGTAATGGATGGCATCGAGCGCGTTGTTCCGGTCATGGCCGTAGCGGATGAAGCGGCCATCGGGCAGCACGGTGGTCAGGCGCATCCCGCGTTCGGCATAGCTGTGCAGCAGCTCGGCCCCGCCCTGCGTCTCGGACAGCACCCGGCCGACCGGATCATGGGTATAGCGCAGGCGGCGCGCAGGGTTGTCGGCGGCGTTCATCCGGCCCAGCAGGTCATAGCCAAATCGCGCCCAGCCGCCATCGCTGCTTTCGGAATGCAGCAGCCGCCCCATCGGGTCGCGCTGATAGCGGTGGTGACGATGCCCGTCACGCATCGACACCAGTTCACCCGCCGGATCATAGCCATATTCCATCCGGCGCCCGTCATAGGTCGTCTCGGCGATCATGTTGCCGTTCAGATCGTATTCCAGCCGGTAGACATCGCCGACCTCGTTGGTCAGCGTGGCGAGGCGCATTTCGGTATCGTATTCATACGTCATGCGGCTGCCGTCGGGGTTGATCCTCAGCACCGGCAGCGACAGGCCGCGCCAGTTCCAGCGCCAGACCGCCCCGCGCGAGTCGCGAATCTCGGCCACGTTGCCGGCCGCGTCATAGGCGGTCCGGGTGCGACTGCCATCCGCCCGGCGGGCTTCGATCACCCGGTCGCAGGCGTCATATGCGTAGCGCACGGGGTCCTGCCCCTCGATCTGCTCGGCGATCAGGCGGCCGAAGCGGTCGCGTTCATAGCTGATGACGCCGCCGGCGGGGGTGCGTTCGGCTTGCAGATAACCGGCCCCGCTCCAGGAATAGCGGCCGAGCGTCCCCTCGGAGTCCTGCACATTCAGCAGCAGCCCGCGGGGATCGCGCAGCAGCCGGACCGTATAGCCGTCGCGGTCGGTGAACTGGACCATGTTGCCGCGCGGGTCGTAATCGCGCTCGGTGGCGTGTCCCAGCGCATCCTGCTCCGATCCGACCTTGCCGAACTTGCGGCTCAACGGGTCGTCGCTGGCATAGCTGATGCGGGTGACCGCGCCGGCGCGATCGGTCAGTTCGATCGTCCGGCCGAATGCGTCCCGCCCCCAGCGGGTTTCGGCGCCATTCGCGTCGCGGATCCGCAGGATCTCGGCGAAGCGGTTGTATTCCATCACGGATTTCTGTCCGGACGGGCCGGTGACATGGGTGACAAGCCCATATTGGTCATAGCCGAAGATCTCGACCGCACCGGTGCCGGTCATGACACGAGTGACGCGCTGAGCCGGGTCGAATTCGAAACTGCGCCAGAACAGATTGCCATCGCCCCAGGTGCGGATGCAGCGCGCCTCGGTGCCACGGGCGGTGTCGTCCCATTCGAAGTGATAGGACAATCCACCCCGCAGGGTCTCCTTCACCAGCAGGTGGCTGCGATAGGCATAACGTTCCTGCGCGCCCAGCGGATCGGCGGTTGCGATCAGGTCGCCATGCTGGTCATAGCGATATTCGACCAGCAACTGCTGTTCGGTACCGTCGCTGCGCGCCACCGAAGCGAAGCGGCCTGTCGCGTCCAGCGTGAACAGATAGACGATGCCATCGGTGCCGGTGACGCGGGTCAGGTTCCCGCCGGCGTCATGGTCGAGGGTGACATGGTTGCCATTGCCGTCCTCCACCCGGTTCAGTTGCAACTGGCCCGCTCCCGCGGGCGCCGGTCCCAGCAGGAAGTCCAGTCCGTTTTCCAGCCGGATCACCCAGTCATCGGCGCCCCGGCAGGTTGCCACCAGCTTTTCGGCGCGGTGATAGAAGCTCTGCCCCGGTTCCAGGTCGGGCAGCATGACCAGGCGTCCTTCCTCGACCCGCAGCAGGTTACAGCCGCGCGCAGGCGCCAGCGCCATGTCCAGCGGGTGATGCCATTTGCGCCCCAACTGGCCGTTCTGGCTGGACGAGGACAGCCACAGCCGGGTCCATTCGATCTCGATCAGGCCCGAGATGGTGAAATCGACCTGTTTGGTGAACAGCTCGCCCGAGGCGACATCGACCGGGTGGCCCGAGAACATCCGGTTGCGGAAGCCGTTCGCGACCCGGCCCCCCAGACCACCGCCGATCATGCCGAACAGCTCCTCGCCGATGATGGCACCGGCTTCGCCGAACAGCGCCCCCCCGATCTGCCCCCCGATCGGAGCGAGAATTGCGGAGCCGACAATGCCGCCGATCGCACTGGCACCGAAGGTCAACAGGCTGCAGATGCCACCGGCGACGAAGGCGGCGGCGGCCCCGAAGACCAGAGCCACCGCGGCGCCGCCGATCACCATGCCCATGGCGACATCGACCATCCATTGCGGAACTTCGGACTGGATTTCCAGGTATTGGGCGGTCTCGGCGCCGATGAAGATATGGTCGATGTCGGATTTGACCGTGCCGTCGCATTCCGAAACATCCTCGTTCCGAACGGCGGGATATTCGTTCAGAAAGACGCTGTCGCTGCCGGTGGCCAGCCGCTTCTTGCCATGGTTCTGGCAGTCGACCGTATCGATCACCGCACGGGCGGCGGCGATGCGGGCGGGGCCGTAAAACACGTTCGACGACCCGGTCGAAATCGGTCCCTTGGGGCTTTTGGCCAGCTGCCCCAGTCGCATGCCTGTCAACGCGCCCCCGCCGGTGGCGGCCACGATCCCGCCCACAGCAGCGATCACCCCCAGCGCAGCGCCGCCGGTGCCGACGATCGCCACCACCGCCACCGCCGCCGCCAGCCCGACAAGCGCCCCCATCAGGAAGCCGAACATGGCCGAGCTGTGTTCGATCTCGTGCCCGATATGGGCGGCTGCGAGGGCGGCGGGCATCAGGCCTTACCGTGTCCAGCTGACGGAGTTCAGGATCTCGTCGAAAACCGGGGTCAGCTCCTCGAAATTGTCACGCGCGGCGGTCAGCACGACGGTCTGCACGATGGGCGAATTCAGGTCGGTCTGGAAGAACAGCTGCTTTTGCTGCAGCATCACGCCCTGCGGGCGCATGGTGAAGCTCAGTTCGACCGCCGGGACGCCGCCGAAGCTGGTCTGCTGCCGGCTGATGAGATCGAAATTCTTGACCCGCCCCATCAGCTCCTTCAGCTGCCGGTTCACGAACTTGTCGAGATCCTCGCCGTTCTGCAATTCGCCCTTGGAGCAGAGCAGGTTTGGCAACACCTTGTAGCTGGGCTTCGGCGGCGCGACCCAGGTAATCATGCTGCGGTCGGCCCATCCGTCGGGAATGGCCAGGGTGAAATTGTCGATCAGGCAAACGGACATGGCGGCTCTTTGATGAGGTCGGGTGTCGACGAGGATGCGGATCTTGCGGCGCGGGTGCGGATCACTCCACGGCAACGGCCTGCGGGCCGCCGCCCGAGGGGGCCGAGCCGCTGGTATCGGGGGCGGTCTCGCGGGGGTTCACATAGGTCTCTGCCCCCTCGATGATGACCTGGCCCTTCGAGACCTGGATGAAGTTGTTCGCATCGGCCTTCAGCAGGATGCTCGGCGCTTCCAGAACGATCCCGGTCGCCGCCTTGATCGAGACCGCGCCCGCTTCCGACACGGTGATGATATCCTGCTTCACCGTCGTGTACTGACCGGCCGCCAGAACCGAGACCCGCCGCTCGCCGGTCTTGACGGTGGTGGTCTGGCTGCCGGTGTCGACCGTCAGCGCGTGGTTGCCTTTGGACACGGTGGTCGAATCATTGCCGGTGACGCTGAGAGTGCGCGCCCCGCTGACGCTCTCGCTGCGATTCTGGGTAACGCTGACCGACATGTTGCCGGTCACGGTCTCGCTGTGATTGCCGCCGACGCTCAGCGTCTTGTTGGCGGAGATGGTTTCGGTGTGGTTGCTGCCGACGGTGATGGTCTTGTTGTTGCCGACCGTTTCCGTCTGGTCGTTGCCGATCGTCTTCGACCGGTCATGGCCGATATTCTGGTTCTGGTCGTTCAGGATCGTCACCCGATGATCCTTCTGACCATGCATGTAGATTTCCTCGCGCCCGGACTGGTCTTCGAAGCTGAGTTCGTTGAAGCCGCTGCCCTGATGCGTCTGCGAGCGCATCACCATCTTGGTCTTGTTTTCGGGCAGCGGATAGGGTGCGTCGTTCATGCCGTTGAAGACGTTGCCCACGACGACCGGCTTGTCGGGATCGCCTTCCAGGAACTCGACCAGCACCTCCATGCCGATGCGGGGGATGACCATACCACCCCAGCCGCCGCCGGCCCAGTTCTGGCTGACCCGGCAGCGCATGGAATAGGCATTCGCCAGATCCCAGTGGAACTTGACCAGAATGCGGCCATATTCGTCGCAGTCGATCTCGCCCTCGCCGACAACCATCGCGGTCTGCGGCCCCTGCACCAGCGCGGCGGCCGTCCGGCGCGGCGGCGCCATGGGCGCGGTGTCAGGCATCAAGACGTAGGAACCGGCAAAGCTGTAGCCGTCGCTGCCCTGCCCGCCCGAGCCGTAAGCTTCCGACACGAAATGATGGCTCGCCGAGAGGCACAGATAGGTCTCGCCCAGACCGGGCACACGATCCCCGGCCAAGGCCACCCGCATCCCCGACCCGAGGCTGACGCAATCGCCCACCGCCCGGTTGCGCCGGTCGGCACCGCGTTCCTGATCGGTCCTCAACCCCGCCACCAGCTTGCCCACATCCTGCGCCAGATAGTCGCCCGGATAATCGAAGCTCTCGATCTGGCCCTGCGGATGGACGGCGTCGCCCAGGAAATTCGCTTCCATCGACTGATGGGGCTTCTTGAAGTTGTAATCGATCAGCCGGACTCCGCCGGTGGTCAGGTTACGCTCGGGCGCCCATTCCCAGAAATGCTCCTGTTCATACTGGTGGTGGCCGTCATAGCGCTTGAAGGGGCGGGCGCCGACATCGTCATGTGCCAGAACGTCATCGGTCAGCACCAGCGTGTGGCTGCCGGGGGCATGGCGGAAATGAAAGCTGATGCCAGCCCGCTCCATCTGGCGGCGGGCGAAATCCAGATCGGATTCGCGGTATTGAACGGTATATTCCAGCTGCGGATAGTCCCGCGACAACAGGAACTGCACCGCCGGCGCGCCCAGCCCGGCATAATCGGCCAGCAGTTCCTGCAGGATCTCGACCACCGTCCTGTCGTGAAAAATCCGCTGGTTGCGGCGCCGCCCGGCCAGCCAGAACCATGGCCGCAAGGTCAGATCATAGCGATGCCCGTTCTCGCCCACACCGGCCCAGCGGACCTGGGTGACGATGCCGTCGAAAGGCCGCATCCGGTCATGGGCCTCGATCTCGACGGTGGCATGGGTGCCGACAAGCGCGTCGAAATCCAGATCGTCGCGCGCCGCCAGCGCCTCGACCCGGTATTCGAAAAGGTCATTGAGATAATCGCTGCCGTCAAAGCGCAGCAGACCGAGGACATCGGGACCCAGCGCGGTTGTCAGACGGCCCAAGCGCTCGGCCTGCTTGAAGGGGGCGTTCATGTCACCTCCGGCAATCGCAAAATACAAAACTCGCCGCGGTTATAGCGGCTCGGGGCGACGCCGAACAGGGTCAACCGGGCGGGACCGGGCGCCCCGTCGCCACTGCGCAGGCGGCCGGACAGCGCGAGCGACCAGCGCATCGCGACCATAGTTTCGGTGAAAGCGCCCAGAAAAGCGCCATTCTACCCGCCAGAACCGGGGTTCGAGCGTTGCCCCGCTGCGACAGTCCGTGCGGCGTTTGCGTTCCCGAAACCGAAAAACGTATCGGCGGTTTACCGCCGATACGTTTGTTTGATATGCTCAACCATACAGCAAGGCCGCCACGCGGCAGAATCGCGCAAGGCGGCTGGAACATACCTGAAAATAAGCCGTTAACGGCCCGCTGGCGAACGCGTGTCGCCGCGGGGGCGAGCAGTCCTATTCGGCAATAATAACAGGGGCAGCGTGGGTGCAACGTTTAACAGGGTTCTGGGGTCTTCTGTCAGCCTATTGGCTGTCTGAACGGTGGCGCGAGGCGTGGCTTCTGACCGCGATCATCTTTGCGATCACCACACTTCTCAGCAAGGCCAGCGTCTGGGTGGCGCTGGCGAGCGCGGATTTCCTGGCCTCACTGGCGAATTTCCACATCACCGCGCCCGAGGCCAATCCGGCACACATCATCCTGCTGGCCGCCGTGGCCTATCTGGGCATCTTCCTCGCCCGCGCGGCCGGCATCGCCCTGCGGCACTATCTTTCGACCACGCTGCACCGGCGCGCGCGCGGCTGGCTGGTCGGGCAGTTCAACGACGCGATCCTGGCCGACGGGCGCGTCGCGCTTGATCTGACCAGCGATCGTTCGGCCCCTCACGGCACGCCGCGCATGCCCGACGCCATCGACCAGCGCGTCGATGAGTGTTCGAACGGTCTTTATGGGGGCGTCATCGGGCTGGCGATGGGGCTGTGGGGGGCGGTGACATCGATCTATTTCGTCGCCGCCGCGCTGCTGGAGCGCAGCCAGCCGGTGCCTTTCCTAGACCGCTGGGGCGCCCAGGCCAACCTCGCGGCCGAGCGCTGGCTCGGCGCCGGATTGGCCGCGCGGATCGATCTCACGCCGGGAAGTTACGGATCGGCCCTGCTGGCGCTCATGCTGGTGGCGATCTACGTCCCCTGCATCACCTTCATCGCCTGGAAGCTGGGCCGCGTTCTGGAACGCCTCAGCGTGCAGCGCCAGCGCCGCGACGGTGCCTGGCGGGGCGAATGGGGCACCATGCTGGGCCGCGTCGGCCGCATGGCCGCAGCGCGGGGGGAACGTGCGCAAAGCCGGATCAACGGCCAGCTTTACGCCGAACTGGACCAGACCTGGGGCAAGCAGAACTGGCTGGGCGCCGGCATCATGATGTTCACCAATGTCTATAATTTCCTTTCCTCGCGGCTGCTGGCCTATCTGCCGGCCCTGCCGGCCTACATGGCCGGGGGGTTGAATTTCCGTGACTTCGCCGCCAGCGGCGAGCTGACGGCGGAACTGATCGGCGATGTGTCATGGTTCATCAATGTGATGCCCGCCATCGCTACGCTGAAGGCCAATGCGGCGCGGCTGAACGAACTGGCCGGCGCGGTCGAGCGTGTCCGCCGCCGGCAGGAATTCTATGCCGAGACCGGCATCAGCGCCTTTGAACGCAGCCACCGGACCGCCGGTCCCCTCCTGGCGCTGGAGGGGTTGCACCTGCACCATCGCGGCCACGACACCCCGGCCTTTCTGTCCGTGCCGCAGCTTCGGCTGTATCCGGGCGACCGGATCTGCCTGCGCGGTCAGAATGGCTGCGGCAAAAGCAGCCTTCTGAAGGCGGTCGCCGGGATCTGGCCCTATGGGTCGGGCCGGGTCGCCCTGCGCGAGGGGGCGCGGCTGTTCTTCGCCGGGCAGGATCCCGACATTCCCGACCGCATGACGCTGAAGGCACTGGTGACCTATCCCGACCATCCCGAACAGCATTCCGACATAGCCGTCGCAGCCGCGCTGGCGCGGGTGGAACTGGACGAGTTCATCCATTGCCTCGATCAGCCGCTCTGTCAGGGGCGCAACTGGCGCAATACGCTCTCGGGCGGCCAGAAACAGCGGCTGGTGCTGGCGCGGATCCTGCTGGCCAGGCCCGACCTCCTGCTGCTGGACGAGGCCACGGCGGCGCTGGATACGGAGGGCGTGATGCGCTTCCATCTGGTGCTGCGCGAAAGTCTGCCGCAGACGGCGGTGCTCGCGGTCCTCCACGGCGAAGCCGCGCCGAGCGACCCGGACGGGGTGCCGTTCTACACCGCCGCGCTCGATATCCGGGACGGTCTGGGGCAGCTTGACCCCATCCAGCGGCCCGATTTCCTCGCCACCCGGCATGCGGCGGAATGATCGCCCGCAGAGATGGACCTGTCATCGAAAGATAGCGATAAGGTCGACACCCTGATGGGGCTGATGACGCTGACCGAAAAGATCGGCCAGCTGAACCTGATGGCGGCGGGCGAAGGACTGCTGACCGGGGCGCGGCAACCCACCTCGCTGGCCGAGCGGCTGGCTGACGGCCAGGTCGGCGCGATCTTCGGAACCAAGTCGCTGGCCACCGCCCGCGCGATGCAAGAGCGCGCGCTGGCGGGTTCGCGGCTGGGCATCCCGCTGTTCTTCGCCGAGGACGTGATCCACGGACACCGCACCGTGTTTCCGCTGAACATTGGCCTCGCCTGCAGCTGGGACATGGATCTGATCGCGGCCACGTCCGCCTTCGCGGCGGCCGAGGCCGCGGCCGAGGGGCTGCATCAGGTCTATGCGCCGATGATCGACATCAGCCGCGACGCCCGCTGGGGCCGCGTCGCTGAAGGTCCGGGCGAGGACCCGCTGCTGGCCGCGCGCATCGCGACTGCGGCGGTGCGCGGCTTTCAGGGCAACGACCCCGGCGGCAAGGGCCGCGTCGCCGCCTGCCTGAAGCATTTCGTGGCTTACGGCGCGCCCGACAGCGGCCGCGACTATGACAACGCATCGCTGGCGTGGGAAGATCTGCTGACCATCTACCTGCCCCCCTTCGCCGCCGGGGTCGCCGCCGGCGCGGCCAGCGTCATGGTGGCGTTCAATGCCGTCAACAAACTGCCCATGCACGCCAACGCCCCGCTGATCGAGGGCTGGCTGCGCGCCGGGACCGGCTTCGACGGGCTGGTCGTCTCGGATTATACCGGGGTGGCGGAACTGACCGCGCACGGTCTTGGGCGGGCCCCGGTGGCGGTGGCCCGTGCGCTGCATGCCGGCGTCGACATGGACATGGTGGGCGAGGATTATCTGCGCGAATTGCCCGGTCTTGCCGAGACGGGTGTGGCCGCGCCCGATGCCGGGATCGCGCTCTCGGCGGTCGAGATCACCGCACTGATCGACCGCGCCTGCCGCCGGGTGCTGCGCTTCAAGCAAAAGCTGGGGCTGCTGGAGGATCCGTTTCGGAGAATGGAGCGGGCCGCCCGCCCGCCCGCGCGGGCCAAGGGCCGTGCGCTGGCGCGCAAGGCCGCCGCCCGTGCGGCGGTGCTGCTGAAGAATGACGGGCTGCTGCCCTTGTCGCCCAAGGCGCGGGTGGCGCTGATCGGGCCTTTCGCAGCGGACCGGGCCAATATGCTGGGGACCTGGGCGGTCTCGGGCCGGGCCGATGACGTGACGCCCCTGCACGAGGCCGTGGCCGCGCTGACCGGCCGCCTGCCCGCCCTTGCCTGGGGGGCGAATATCGTCGACGAATCCTGGCTGGTCGAACGTCTGAACGTGCATGGCGTCACCGTGCAGCAGGACCCCCGCCCCGAGGCCGAGATCCTCGCAGAGGCGCTGGCGGCCGCCGCCGCAGCGGAGGTGATCGTCGCCGCCGTGGGCGAGGCCAAGGAACATGCGGGCGAATCCTCCTCGCGTCTGTCGCCCGATCTGCCGGCGCCGCAGCAGCGACTGGTTGCGGCGCTGGCGCAGACCGGCAAGCCGCTGGTGGTGGTGGTCTTTGCCGGGCGTCCGCTGGCACTGGGGGCGGTGGCCGAACAGGCCGATGCGCTGCTTTACGCCTGGCATGGCGGGGTGGCGGGGCCGGAAGGCGTGGCCGATCTGCTGTTCGGCGCGGCGATCCCCTCGGGCCGGCTGGCGGTCACCCTGCCCGCCCATCCGGGCGAGGTGCCGTCGACCTATGCGGCCGAGCCGACGGGCCGCCCCTCCCCCGGCCGTTTTGCCAAGTTCCGCACCGGCTGGCTGGACCTGCCCGACGATGCGCCACGCTTTCCCTTCGGCTTCGGGCTGAATTTCGGGGATGTGCTTTATGGGCCGCCGCGCCTGTCACGCAGCCGCGCACGCGCCGGTCAGACCGTGACCCTGCAGATCGAGATCACCAACACTTCGGCGCGGGCGGCGATCGAAACCGTCCAGCTTTACGCCAGCGACCCGGTCGCGCGGATCACCCGGCCGCGCCGGTGGCTGATCGACTTCCGGCAGGTGCCGCTCGGCCCCGGCGAAAGCCGCGTGCTGCGGTTCCGCGTGACCGCCGACCAGTTCAGCTACCCGCTCGCCCCGTCGCTGCAGGACGCCGAATGGGTGCGCGATCCCGGAGAGATCCACCTGCATATCGGCGCGAACAGCCGCGACACCCAAAGGACGGAACTGACATGGATGGATTGATCCGGGGCCTCGACGATGCCGCCCTGCGCGACCGCGTGTCGCAGGCGACGGTCCTGTATTTCCTGGACTGGAGCCACTCGGTCAGCGGCATGGCGCGCGAGCGCAGCGGCGGCCGTCATGGCTATGACATCAACGAGACGGTTTGCACCGGCGGGACCGGCTTCGGCCTGCTGGCGCAGATCGTCGCGGTCGAACGCGGCTGGCGTCCCCGTCAGGAAATTTTCGACCGGGTTGCCCGCCTCACCAGCTTTCTCGAGCACGCCGACAGCTTCGATGGCGTCTTTCCGCATTTCCTGCACGGGACCACCGGACGCGTCCTGCCTTTTGCCCGCGGCGATGACGGCGGCGATGTGGTCGAGACCGCCTTTCTGATGCTGGGTCTTCTGGCTGCGGCCGCTTATTTCCGCGAGGAACCCGAACTGGGCGAGCGGATTCAGGCCCTGTTCGACGCGGTAAATTGGACCGCCCATCTGCGCGCGGATGGCGCAATCATGTGGCACCACCATCCCGACCGTCCCTGGGCCGAGAATGCCCTGCCCGTCCGGGGCTGGAACGAGGCACTTCCGGTCTTCATTCTGGGTGCCGGATCGCGCAGCCACCCGATCCCCGCGGCCTCCTATCACGACAGCTGGGCGCGGGCGCCGGCCTTTCGCAATGGCCGGACCTATGGCGGGGTGGTGCTGCCGCTGGGTCCCGACTGGGGCGGTCCGCTGTTTCTGTCGCAATATCCCTTCCTCGGCATCGATCCGCGCGGGCTGCGCGATGCCTATGCCGATTACGGGATGCAGGCCCGCAACCATGCCCTGATCAATCGGTATCACTGTCTGGTCAACCCGCAGGGCTGGGCGGGCTATGGCCGCGATTGCTGGGGCCTCTCCGCCAGCGACGACCCGGCCGACTACGTGGCCCATTCGCCCACCGAGGATACCGGAGTCATCACTCCCACAGCGGCGCTGTCGTCGTTTCCCTTCGCCCCGGCAGAGGCGATGCCGGTGCTGCGCCACCTGCATGACGATCTGGGCAGCCGCATCTGGGGCGACGCAGGCTTCGTCGACGCCTTCAGCCTGTCGCATGACTGGGTTGCGGAAGGCCGGCTGGCCATCGATCAGGCGCCCATCGTCATCGGCCTGGAAAACCACCGTTCGGGGCTGCTGTGGCAGCTGGTTTCGGGGCGGCCCGAGGTGCAGCGCGGCTTGCGGGCGCTGGGATTCAGCGCGCCCTGGCTGCACCGGCCGGGCCCCGAGGATGCGGATCAGGCGCCGATCGCCGTCAGCGCCGCGGCCAGCATCTGGGCGCAGGCGGCCCCCGCCGGACAGTGATGTTCATCCGGCAGCGCGCCGAAGAAGCGGCCATTGGGGGCGGTGTTGAAATAGGTCCGGGCATCATGCAGGCGCACCAACCCGTCTTCCGCCCCAGTGACGACCGCCAGCGGCGCGGTGCTGCGCGCCAGCGAGGGGGCGGCGTCGGCCAGCGGCATCTCGGCATAGAACAGAGGGGCCTCGCGCGCGACCGCCTCGATCGCGGCGCGGCCCATGGCCTGCCGCGCCGACAGCAGCACCATGCCCGAGATCGGCGGCGAAACCGCGAGCAGGTGATGCGCCTCGGGCGCTTCGCCGGCCAGTTGGGCGACGGCAAAGGCGCCGATGCTGTGCCCGGCGAGCGCCAGCGGCGTGTCGGGCCATTGCCGGATCATCCACGCCCAGACCTCGGCCGTGGCCTGAGTGTGGCGGGCGAAGGTCACCTCCTCGGGGGGCCCCGAGGCCGGCAGGGCGATGGAATTGGGCAGCTCGGGCGCGGCCACGCGCCAATCGCGGGCCCGATAGGCCTCGGCGATTTCGGCGATTTGGGGCTGGGTGGGGGCGCCGTTGCGGCCATGGACCAGCAGCACGGTGCCGCGCGGCCGGGCGCGCCCCGCGGCCACCACCACCGGGATGGCGCCGAAGCTGGTTGGAATGTCGAAGCGCGTGGCGCTGTCCGTCCAGATCTGTCGCAATGATACCCCCTGCCCGCGCCACGACGGCCCACATGCAACGCTTTCACGTTCTGAGGCGGTGTCAAGCGCCGTGGCGGCAGAGCGACGGGTCGCGGAATCCCGATCTGGCCGAGACGGATGTCTACCGAAACCTGCGGAACGGCCCCGGCGATGCCGTTTCTCCTTCGACATCGGATCAGCCGCGATAGTCGGCGTCGCTCACCTGTTCCAGCCAGTCGACGACCTTCCCGGATTCGTCCGCCTCGGCGATGGCGATATGGGTCATGGCGTGGTCGGGCGCGGCGCCGTGCCAGTGCCGCGCGCCGGGGGGAAACCAGACGATGTCGCCGGGGCGGATCTCCTCGACCGGGCCGCCATCCTGCTGGGCGCGGCCAAGACCCGAGGTCACGATGACGGTCTGGCCCAGCGGATGGGTATGCCAGGCTGTGCGCGCCCCCGGCTCGAAGGTGACGGTGGCACCGCTGACGCGTGCCGGCGCCTCGGTCGCGAAGGGGGCGTCGATACGGACGCGGCCGGTGAACCAGTCCGCTGGTCCCGTGGTCGAGACGCTGTCGGCATTGCGGGTGATTTTCATGGGATGATTTCCTTCCATTTGCTGGCCCGATCGAAAGGCGGACGCCACGGAATATGGTGCATCTTCATCATGCCGATACCTGCCTGACTTCGATAGGGCTCTCGGCACGCACATCCCACGACGACCGTTCCCTGGCCGGCGCGACATTGACCGAGATCAAGGCAAAGGCGTTTCACACGCGCATATTAAACCACAGAAACCCGGGCGCGATTCGGCGGCCGGACATGAAATATACGGCCTTAATCAGACTTTATGCATGACTGAATTTGATCCAGCCACGGAAGTTATTGCCATGACCGACAGGCCAGATACCCAACCCGCCCCTGCCCCTTCGCGGCGGCGCGAGCTGTTGACCTTCTTCATCCTCGCCTTCGGAATCTGGCCCATCGTGGCTGTGGGAATCGTCGGCAGCTATGGGTTTCTGATCTGGATGTACCAGATCTTCGCAGGGCCGCCCGGACCGATGGGGCATTGAGATGGCCAGCCAGAGCATGGTCACAGGGGTCAGCCGTCGCGGCTTTCTGACCGCGCGGCCCGCGCCTGCCTTCCGCCCGCTGCCGCCCGGTATCACCACGACCTCGCTGGCGGCCTGCACCGGTTGCGGCGATTGCGTCACCGCCTGCCCGCAGCAGATCCTGCTGATCGCCGAGGACCGGGTCGCAATCGACTTCGCGCGCGGCGAATGCACCTTCTGCGATGCCTGCGCGGGCGCCTGCGCCGAAGCGGTCTTCACGCTGCCCGCCGCCATGGGCCATCGCGCCGCCATCTCGGACGGGTGCCTGGCCCGGCGCGGCACCACCTGCATGAGCTGCCGTGACGCCTGCCCCGAAGACGCCATCCGCTTCATCCCGCGCATGGGCGGCCCCTTCCTGCCCGATCTGTCAGCCGCCGCCTGCACCGGCTGCGGTGCCTGCATCGCGCCCTGCCCGGCGGAAGCCATTGCCATGCGCCAGAAGGAACCCGCCCATGCGTGACATCCCATCGCCCGACCAGCCCCGCAAGGGGCGCCGCTATCATCTCTCCAGCGCAGTCGTGGCGGTGCTGCCCGGTCGCGAGACCGAGATCATGGCCGCGCTGCCCGGTCTTGCCGGTGTCGAGGTTCATGCCGTCGAGGGCACGCGCATCGTGGTGACCATCGAAGGCTACAGCACGGGCGAGCTGGGCGACCGGCTGACCACCATTTCCGCCATACCGGGCGTGATCGCCGCGAACATGGTCTTCGAACATTCCGAAGCAGAGGAGCCTCAAGAATGACAACCGATATGACGCGGCGCGATCTGCTGAAGGCACAAGCCGTGGCCGTGGCCGCCAGTGCCGCCGGTCTTTCGCTGCCCGCCGCCGCCCAGCCGGTGGCTGGCGGCGTCGAGGCCCTTGAAATCAAATGGTCCAAGGCCCCCTGCCGCTTCTGCGGCACCGGCTGCGGGGTCATGGTCGGGGTCAAGGACGGCAAGGTCGTGGCCACCCATGGCGATATGCAGGCCGAGGTCAATCGCGGCCTGAACTGCGTCAAGGGCTATTTCCTGTCCAAGATCATGTATGGCCGCGATCGGCTGACCACGCCCCTGATGCGCAAGACCGGCGGCGTCTATGACAAGAACGGCGAGTTCGAGCCGGTCACCTGGGACGAGGCCTTCGACACCATGGCCGCCAAGGTCAAGGAGGTGCTGAAAGCCAAGGGGCCGGAAGGCGTCGGCATGTTCGGCTCCGGCCAGTGGACGATCATGGAAGGCTATGCGGCCTCGAAGCTGATGCGCGGGGGGTTCCGGTCGAACAACCTCGACCCCAATGCGCGGCATTGCATGGCCTCGGCCGCGGTGGCGTTCATGCGGACCTTCGGCATCGACGAGCCCATGGGGTGTTACGACGATTTCGAACATGCGGATGCCTTCGTTCTGTGGGGCTCGAACATGGCGGAAATGCACCCGATCCTGTGGACGCGTCTGGCCGACCGCCGCCTAGGCACACCGGGCGTCAAATGCGCGGTGCTGTCGACCTTCACCCATCGCTCAATGGATCTGGCCGACATCCCGATCGTGTTCAAGCCGGGCACCGATCTGGCGATCCTGAACTATATCGCCAATCACATCATCCAGACCGGCCGCGTGAACGAGGATTTCGTCGCCAGGCATACGGTCTTCAAGATGGGCCAGACCGATATCGGATATGGCCTGCGCCCCGAGCACCCGCTGGAACAGGCCGCCACCGGCGCGGCCGAGGCCGGCAGGATGGACCCGTCCGATTTCGAGGCCTACAAGGCCTTCGTCGCCGATTACACGCTGGATTATGTCAGCGAGCTGTCGGGGGTCGAGCCGGGCTTTCTGCAGGAACTGGCCGAGCTTTATGCCGACCCGGACAAGAAGGTCATGTCGCTGTGGACCATGGGCTTCAACCAGCATGTCCGCGGTGTCTGGGCAAACCAGCTTGTCTATAACATCCACCTGCTGACCGGGAAGATTTCCGAGCCCGGCAACTCTCCCTTCTCACTGACCGGCCAGCCCTCGGCCTGCGGCACCGCGCGCGAGGTCGGGACCTTCGCTCACCGGCTGCCCGCTGACATGGTGGTGACCAATCCCGAACACATCGCGCGCACCGAAGCGGTCTGGAAACTGCCGGCGGGTCTTCTGAACACCAAGCCCGGCTTCCATGCCGTGCTGCAGGACCGGATGCTGAAGGACGGGGTGCTGAATTTCTACTGGATTCAGGTGAACAACAACCTGCAGGCGGCGCCGAACAGTCAGAACGAAACCTATCCCGGCTATCGCAATCCCGACAACATGATCGTCGTGTCCGACGCCTATCCGACGGTCACCGCGCTGGCGGCGGACATCATTCTGCCCGCCGCGATGTGGGTCGAGAAGGAGGGCGGTTACGGCAATGCCGAGCGGCGCACGCATACCTGGCATCAGTTGGTCAATGCGCCGGGCGAGGCGCGCTCGGACCTGTGGCAACTGGTCGAATTCTCGAAGCGCTTCACCACCGACGAGGTCTGGCCGGCCGATCTGCTGGACGCCAATCCCGACTACAAGGGCAAGACCCTGTTCGACGTGCTGTTCGCCAACGGCCAGATCGACCAGTTCCCGGTAAGCGAGCTGCGCGAGGACTATGCCAATCAGGAGGCCAATGATTTCGGCTTCTACCTGCAAAAAGGCCTGTTCGAGGAATATGCCAGCTTCGGGCGCGGCCACGGCCATGATCTGGCGCCTTACGACACCTATCAGTCGGACGAGGTGCGCGGGTTGCGGTGGCCGGTCGTCGACGGCAAGGAAACCCGCTGGCGCTTCCGCGAAGGCTATGATCCCTATGTCGAGGCCGGCAGCGGCGTCCAGTTCTATGGCAATGCCGACAAGCGCGCGGTGATCCTCGCCGTGCCTTACGAGCCGCCGGCCGAAAGCCCGGATGCCGAATACGATTTCTGGCTGGTGACCGGCCGAGTGCTGGAACATTGGCATTCCGGCTCGATGACCATGCGGGTGCCCGAGCTTTACAAGGCCTTTCCGGGCGCGGTGCTGTTCATGAACGCCATGGATGCGCGCGAGCGCGGCTTCAATCAGGGGTCCGAGGTCAGCGTCATCTCCCGCCGGGGCGAGGTGAAGATGCGGGTCGAAACCCGTGGGCGCAACCGGATGCCCAAGGGCGTGGTCTTCGTGCCGTGGTTCGACGCCTCAAAGCTGATCAACAAGGTCACGCTGGACGCGACCGACCCGATCTCCAAGCAGACGGATTTCAAGAAATGCGCAGTCAGGATCGTATCCGCATGAACCCGCTTCGTCTGATCGCCGCCCTGCTGACAGCGCTGCTGTTCGCAGGTGCAGCCCCCGCACAGGACCTGGGTGCCGAGGCAGGGCTGCGCAGCGCCCCCGAGATCAACGGCCCCCAGCCGCCGATGGAGAACGCGGACGCCGCACCCATTCCGCGCTGGATCACCGATGACGTGCGGCTGATGCGGCAATATCCCGAACAGCCCCCCATCATCCCCCATTCGATCGAGGGCTATCAGCTGTCGGTCAATGCCAACCGCTGCATGTCCTGCCACCGCCGCGAGGCGACCGAAGGATCGGGGGCGCCGATGATCTCGGTCACGCATTACATGACGCGCGAGGGGCAGATGCTGGCCGATGTCTCGCCCCGCCGCTATTTCTGCACCGCCTGCCATGTGCCGCAGGCGGACGCCAAGCCGTTGGTCGACAACACCTTCACCGACATGGCCGATATGGGCGTCAAGCAACAGGGAGAGGAGTAGATGCGCTGGATCCTCAACCTGATCCGGCGGATCTGGCGGATCGTCACCACGCCTGCGGTGACGCTGAGCATCGGTTTCCTGACGCTGGGCGGCTTCATCGGCGGCGTAATTTTCTGGGGCGCGTTCAACACCGCGCTGGAAGTCACCAACACGGAAAAATTCTGCACCTCGTGTCATGAGATGCGCAACAACGTCTATGAGGAACTGTCGCACACGATCCACTTCTCGAACCGCTCGGGGGTACGGGCGTCCTGCCCCGATTGCCACGTGCCGCATGACTGGTCCGACAAGATCGCGCGCAAGATGCAGGCCTCGAAAGAGGTCTGGGGCAAGATCTTCGGCACCATCAACACCCGTCAGAAGTTCCTGGAAAAGCGGCTCGAACTGGCCCAGCACGAATGGGTGCGGCTGAAGTCCAATGACAGCCTCGAATGCCGCAACTGTCATACGGCGGCGGCGATGGACTTCTCGCGGCAGGCACCGCGCGCAGCCGAGATGCATGAAACCTATCTGCTGACCGGTCAGGCCACCTGCATCGATTGCCACAAGGGCATCGCGCATGAACTGCCCGACATGACTGGCGAGGATCCGGGCTGGATGCGACCGCGAAACGTCCCGCCTGAGGCGCTGGATAGCGGTGATACCGCGCAGTTGCAGGACTATCTGGGCGCCGAGGCGACACGGACGGCCGCCAACTGATCGCCCGCGAAACACGGCTGAACCGCTCCCGCGCGCCGGGGGCGGTTCCGTAGTGGGCCGCCGCCGGGTCAGCTGTTGCAGGATTGCACCAGGCAGCGACAAAGGCCGCTGGCAGCCCGGATCGGGTTGAACTGGGGCACAGCGGCCCATAACCAACGAAAACAATCGGGAATCGCAGCCAATCTTCAGCCACGCCCTCCCTGCACGCATAAGGGACAAGAATGCTGATGAAACGCCTGCTTCCGCTGGCCGGGGTGTCCACCCTGGCGCTGATGACCGCCGCGCTTGCGCAGGACGCGTCGAACCCGATCGTTCTGGACCAGATCACCTTGGTCGCCGATGGCCAGGAGAATATCGAATCCACCGGCGGCGCGGTGGTGACGCCCGAGGATATCGAGGTCTTGCAACCGAACAATGTGTCCGAGCTGTTCGCCCGCGAATCCGCCGTTTCGGTGTCGGGCGGGGCCGGACCATCCAAGCGCATCCACGTCTTCGGGATCGAACAGTCGAAGCTGGCGGTCACCGTCGACGGCGTGCCGCAGGGCCCGTCGAGCTGGCACCATACCGGGTCGAACATCATCGACCCGGCCTTCATCCGCGCGGTCGAGGTCGAGGCCGGCGCTGCCGCCGCCGATGCGGGCTTTGCCGCCGGTGCGGGGGCGGTGCGCTATGAAACCGTGAGCGCCAAGGACCTGCTGGAAGACGGCAAGGCCCATGGCGCGCGCGCCTCGCTCAGCTATGGCGGCAATGGGCAGGGGATCTCGGGCAGCCTGGCCGGCTATGGCGTCTATGGCAATTTCGACTGGTTCGTGATGCTGCACGCCCAGGATGGCGACAATTACGACGCCGGCAATGGCCGCGAGATGCCGGGCACCGCACCCGCCGCGAAGGGCGCACTGGTGAAGCTGGGCTATGAAATGGAAGGTGGCCGGATCGAACTGGCCTATGACAAGTCCGAAGACGATGCCGACCGCGTCATCAAGATGAACATGGACCTGAACCGGGACGGTGCAGTCTTTCCGCTGAAGGTCGAAAACGAGACGCTGAGCCTGACCTACACCTCGACCGCCCCCACCGAGATGTGGGACCCGGAAGCGAAGCTGTATCTCGGTTCCAGCAGCTATTGGCGGCCGAACTACGTGACCGGGGATCTGCTCGATCCGGCCAATGGCAGCGCCCGTCCGAATGGCGACATGGTGCTGGATCGCGACACGTTCGGCGGGGTGCTGCAGAACACGTTCAGCATCGCACAGGGCACGATCACCGCCGGGGTCGACTTCTCGGACAACGACTACAGCGTCAATAACTACGGCGACCACTCCACTGCCCAGCCGCGCATCCACAACTTCTCGACCCGTCAGGTCGGCACCTTCGCGCAGGGCCGGTTCGAATTCGCCAATGGCTTCGACCTGTCCACCGGCCTCCGCTACGACCACCAGCGCTTCGAAGACTGGAACAACGACCGCTTCAGCTCGGGAGGGGGCAGCGCCAATGCGACGCTGTCCTATCGCTTCAACGACATGATCGAGGTCTTCGCCGGTGCCTCGCACACCTGGATGGGCTACGATGTCGGCGAATACGGGCTGCTGCACGCCCGCAATGCCGATTTCGCCACCGATCCCGATTTCGAACCCGCGACCGCGAAGAACTACAAGATCGGCGTCAATGCCAGCGGCGCGAACTGGAAAGCCGGCCTGACCTTCTTCGATACGCGGCTGGACAAGCTGGCCGAATACGATGTCGAAGCGGGCCTGCTGACCAATGGCGGCGAGGGCCGCAGCAAGGGCTTTACCCTGAATGCCGGTTACGAATGGACCAACACCCGCATCGGCGCCAGCTATACCAAGGCCGACGTGACCACGGATGGCGATTTCGCGTTGCCCGGCGGGGGCACCTTCATGCCGATCGGCGACATGGCCTCGGTCTATATCGACCATGTGATGCCGCAATATGACCTGAAGCTGGGCGCGACGCTGGAATGGGCAGGCGAGCTGTCGGACGAGGCGATGGAGGCTGCTTTCTACAAGCCCCATGACAGCTATTCGGTGGTCAACGCTTACGCCGAATGGTCGCCCGCGCAGCTGCAGGGCGGGATGCTGCGCCTGGGCGTCGACAACCTGTTCGACGAAACCTATTACGAGCGCACGAGCTATGTGATCCGGGCCGTTCCCGGCCGCGACATCCAGCCCGCCTATGCGCCCGGCCGCACCCTGTCGATCAGCTTCACCAAGTCGTTCTGATCCGACGCGCATCACCGGCGCTGTTCCCTCTGCGCCGGTCCCTCGGGAGACCCGTGACACTGGCAGATGCCGGCGTCACGGGTCTTTTTCTGTCGGCCGATCAAGGATCGACCCCAGCAAGGCGCCGCCTCAGGCCGTCACGAAGGCGAAGCCGTTCGGCCCCAGATCCAGCTTGCGCCCCGACAGGCTGGCCGCCTGTCGCGGACCGGTCAGCGCCCCCTCGGCGCCACGCGGCAGGGTGATCCGGCGCGCCTCCACCCCCAGGTTGAAGGCGCAGGTCAGACCGCCGCGGCGGAACATCAATACCGGGTCCGGCGCGCGCAGGAAGCCTGCCATCTCGCGGCCATGCAGTTCCGGGCGCTCGCTGCGGAACTCCAGCATGTGCCGGTAGAAATGCAGGACCGAGTGGTCGTTGGCCTCCTGCCCGGCCACGTTGCGGGCCGATTGCGCATCCTTCACCGGCAGCCAGGGCGTGCCGGTGGTAAAGCCGCCCTGCCGGCTTGTCCCCGCCTCCCAGACCATCGGCGTGCGGCAACCGTCGCGGCCTTTGTAATCGGGCCAGAAACGGATGCCGGGCGGATCGGTCAGTTCGGAAAATTCCAGCTCGGTCTCGGTCTGGCCCAGTTCCTCGCCCTGATACAGGCAGACCGAGCCGGGGAAGGACAACAGCATCGCCGCCGCCAGTTTCGCAAGGCTGTCCTGATCGGCGCCGTGCTCGCGCCAGCGCGTCACGTGCCGGATCACGTCATGGTTCGAAAACGCCCAGGCCGGCCAGCCATCCGGCGCGTTCCTGAAGAAGACCTCGATCGTGCGGCGGAAGTGTTTCGGTGTAAATTCCGGCCCCAGCATGTCGAAGCTGTAGGCCTGATGCAGGTGCCGCGCACCGCTGGTGTATTCGGCCATGATCTCGACCGCGCGGGTCGAATCGCCGACCTCGCCCACCGTGGCGGCGCCGTATTCATCGGTCAGCATCCGCACGCGGGCCAGGAAATCCAGATTCTCGGGCCGCGATTTCGAGAATTTGTGCAGCTGCATCTCGTAGGGGTTCACCTGCGGCGCAATCCGCCGGCGCGGATTGTTGCGCAGCCGCGCGTCGTGAAAATAATAGTTCACCGTATCCAGCCGGAAGCCATCGACGCCCCGTTCCAGCCAGAAACGCATGGTGCCCAGCAGCCAGTCCTGCACCTCGGGGTTGTGGAAATTGAAATCCGGCTGCGAGGGCAGGAAGTTGTGCAGATAATACTGCTTGCGGCCGCCATCCCATTCCCAGGCGCTGCCGCCGAAGACCGACGGCCAGTTGTTCGGCGGCGTGCCGTCGGGCTTCGCATCGGCCCAGACATACCAGTCTGCCTTGGGATTATCGCCCCCCTTGCGGCTTTCGATGAAGAAGGGATGCTGATCCGAGGAATGGCTGATCACCTGATCGACAATGACTTTCAGCCCGAATTCATGGGCCTTGGCGACCAGATGGTCGAAATCGTCCATCGTCCCGAACAGCGGGTCTATGTCCGTGTAATCGGAAACGTCATAGCCCATATCGGCCATGGGCGAGCGGAAGATCGGCGACAGCCAGACCGCATCGACGCCGAGGCTGGCGATATAACGCAGCCGGTCGGTGATGCCTTTCAGATCGCCGATCCCGTCGCCGTTGCTGTCCTGAAACGACCTCGGGTAAACCTGATAGGTTACCGCGCCGCGCCACCATTCTTCGGCCATCCCGCCCCCCTGCCCGATCCACGCCATTGAACACCGCGCCCGACGGCCTTACTGTTGACCGCTAACATTACAGACATATGGAAGGCAATGATGCCGCACCCCGTCGCAAATGCCAGCCCCGCCGGACTTGCCCAGTCGATCCGCGACCACCTGACCTATTCGATCGGCAAGGACGAGGCCCATGCCTCGGTCCATGACTGGCGGATGGCGCTGTCGCTGGCCGTTCGCGACCATATCGTCGAGCCGTGGTTCGCCTCGACCCGCGCCACCTATGACCGGCATCTGAAGCGGGTGCATTACCTGTCGATGGAATTCCTGATCGGGCGCCTGCTGGAGGATTCGGTGGTCAATCTGGGTCTCGACGATGCCGCCCGCACGGTGCTGAAGCACTTCGGCGTCGATTACGACGAGGTGATCCATGATGAACCCGAGGCCGCGCTCGGCAATGGCGGCCTCGGCCGTCTCGCGGCCTGCTACATGGAATCCATGGCCACGCTGGGCGTGCCCGCCTATGGCTACGGCATGCGCTATGAACAGGGGCTGTTCCGGCAGCGCTTCGACCATGGCCGGCAGGTCGAAACCGCCGACAGCTGGCTGAAATCGCGCAACCCGTGGGAGTTCGAGCGCCCCGAGGTCGCCTATGAGATCGGCTTCGGCGGCTGGGTCGAGGGCGACGGTCCGAAAAAGATCTGGCACCCGGCCGAAAGCGTCATCGCCGCCGCGTATGACACCCCGGTGGTGGGCTGGCGCGGGCGTTGGGCCAATACGCTGCGGCTGTGGGCCGGCAAGCCGGTGGGCGAGTTCGATCTCGCCCGTTTCAACCGCGGCGAATATGTCGCGGCCGGCGCCGCCGAGGCGCTGGCGCGGACGATCAGCCAGGTGCTCTATCCCGACGATTCCACCGAGGCCGGCAAGGAACTGCGGCTGAAGCAGGAATATTTCCTGACCGCCGCCTCGGTGCGCGACATCATGCGCCGCTTCGCCTCGGAAGGCGAAAGCATCGCCAGACTTCCCGACCGGGTGGCGATCCAGATGAACGACACCCACCCCGCCATCGCCGGGGCAGAACTGGTTCGGCTGTTGATCGACGATTTCGGCCAGAGCTTCGACGATGCCGCCGACATGGCAGTGCGGGTGCTGAACTATACCAACCATACCCTGCTGCCCGAGGCGCTGGAATCCTGGTCCGAAGGTCTGTTCCGCAAGATCCTGCCGCGCCACATGGATCTGGTCGAGCGCATCGACGATCACCACAAGCGCCGCAACCCTTCGCGCCCGTGGGAGCTGTCGGCCATCCATCACGGGCAGGTCCACATGGGCACGCTGGCCTTCATGCAGTCGGGCCATGTGAACGGGGTGTCGGCGCTGCATACGGAACTGATGAAGGAGACGGTGTTCCACGACCTGAACCAGCTGCATCTCGACCGCATCGTCAACGTAACGAACGGCGTCACCCCGCGCCGCTGGCTGTATTCCGCCAATCCGGCGCTGTCGGGGCTGATCACCGAAACGCTGGGCAATGAGGACTGGGTGGATCATCTGGACCAGCTCACCGGGCTGGAACCGCATGTCGACGACAGCGGCTGGCTGGACCGCTATGCGGCCGCCAAGCGCGACAACAAGGTGCAGCTGTCGAACTGGCTGGGCGGGATACTCGGGATCACCCCCGACCCTGACGCGCTGTTCGATGTTCAGGTCAAGCGCATCCACGAATACAAGCGCCAGTTGCTGAACCTGCTGGACACCATCGCGCTGTGGGACGAGATCCGCCAGAAACCCGATGCGGACCGGCAGCCGCGCGTCAAGATCTTCGCCGGCAAGGCCGCGCCCGGCTATGCGGTGGCCAAGGAGATCATCCACCTCATCAATGACGTGGCCGCGGTGGTGAACAATGACCCGCTGATGAAAGGCCGGCTGCTGGTCGCCTATCCGCCGAATTACAACGTCTCGATGGCGGTGCGGCTGATCCCGGCGGCGGACCTGTCCGAACAGATCTCGACCGCGGGCAAGGAAGCTTCGGGCACCGGCAACATGAAACTGTCGATGAACGGCGCGCTGACCATCGGCACGCTGGACGGTGCCAATGTCGAAATCCGCCAGGAAGTCGGTCCCGAGAACTTCTTCCTGTTCGGGATGACTACCGAGGAGGTCGAGGCCCGCCGCCAGATCCCCGACCATGCCCGTCAGGCCATCGCGGCCAGCCCCTCGCTGTCGCGCGCCATCAGCCTGATCGCCACCGGCACCTTCGGCGGCGACCCCGCGCGCTATGGCCGGATCGTCGACATCCTGACCAACTGGGACAGCTATCTCGTCTGTTCGGATTTCGCCGATTACCAATCGACTCAACGCCGTATTGATGCCTCATATGGGGATAAGGCGGAATGGAATCGCATGGCCGCGCTGAACACCGCGCGCATGGGGTGGTTCTCGTCCGACCGTTCGATTCGTGACTACGTGGAACGAGTTTGGAAGCTGGGGGAGCAAGATGGCCGCAAAGCAGGACGGGCACAGCAGGACGCAGGACGATCTCGAACCGCAGCCCCGGTTTGAACTGAGGCTGCCGCCGGAGCGTATCCGCACCCTGCTTGAAGGGCGCGACCCGGACCCCTTCGCCATCCTGGGTCCCCACCCGGTCGCCGGTGGCTGGCGGGTCGTGGCGCTGGATTTCGGCGCCACCGAGATGTCCATCGCCACCATTGAAGGCGTCTTCCCGATGTCCCCGGTCGAGAGCGCGCCGGGCCTGTTCGCCGGCTATCTGCCCGAGCCGATGCCCTATCTGCTGCGCGGCAGCAATGACGATCGCGAATGGGAATATGAAGACCCCTACCGCTTTGGGCCGGTGCTGGGCCAGATCGACGAATATCTGATCGGTGAGGGCACCCATCACAAGCTGTGGAAGGCGCTCGGCGCCCATGTCATCCGCCATCAGGGCGTGCACGGCACCCATTTCGCGGTCTGGGCGCCCAATGCCCGCCGGGTCGCCGTGCTGGGTGATTTCAACAGCTGGGACAGCCGCCGCCACGGCATGCGCCGACGCGGATCGACCGGCGTGTGGGAAATCTTCATCCCCAATATCGGCGAGGGCGCGCCCTATAAATTCGCCATCACCGGACCCCATGGCGAGCCGTTGCCCGAAAAAGCCGATCCGCTTGGCTTCGGCGCCGAACACCCCCCGGCCACCGCCTCGGTGGTGCGCAAGATCGACGTTTACGACTGGAACGATGCCGGCTGGATGGACCGCCGCGGGATGGCGCAGAACATCGGCGCGCCGATCTCGATCTACGAGGTCCACCTGGGCAGCTGGCGACGCGTGGCTGAGGATGGCAACCGCCCGCTCTCCTATCTGGAACATGCGCGCGAGCTGATCCCCTATGTGGTCGAGATGGGGTTCACCCATCTGGAGCTGATGCCAGTGTCGGAATATCCGTTCGACGGGTCATGGGGCTATCAGCCGGTCGGGCTTTATGCGCCGACGATCCGCTTCGGCACGCCCGACGAATTCCGCGCCCTGATCGACGCGGCGCACGAGGCCGGGATCGGCGTGCTGCTGGACTGGGTGCCGGGGCATTTCCCGTCCGATCCGCACGGGCTGGCGCATTTCGACGGCACGGCGCTTTACGAACATGCCGACCCGCGCGAGGGGTTCCACCAGGACTGGAACACCCTGATCTATAATTACGGCCGCCGCGAGGTGTCCAACTTCCTGACCGCCAACGCACTGTATTGGCTGGAGGAATATCACATCGACGGGCTGCGGGTGGATGCGGTCGCCTCGATGCTCTATCGCGACTATTCGCGCAAGGAAGGCGAGTGGGTTCCGAACATCCATGGTGGACGCGAAAATCTGGAGGCCATCGAGTTCCTGCGCAGCGTCAACACCGTGTCTTATGGCGAGGTCCCCGGCATCATGACCGTGGCCGAGGAATCGACCGCCTTCCCCGGTGTCTCGCGGCCCGTCGATGCGGGGGGCCTCGGCTTTGGGTTCAAGTGGAACATGGGCTGGATGAACGACACGCTCGACTACATCCAGCGCGAGCCGATCCACCGCGCGCATCACCACAACCAGCTGACCTTCGGGCTGGTCTATGCCTTCTCGGAAAACTTCATCCTGCCGATCAGCCATGACGAGGTGGTGCATGGCAAGGGCTCGATGCTGGAAAAGATGCCCGGCGATGTGTGGCAGAAATTCGCCAATCTGCGCGCCTATTACGGCTTCATGTGGACCCATCCGGGCAAGAAGCTTCTGTTCATGGGCTGCGAGTTCGGCCAGTGGAAGGAATGGAACCACAACGCATCGCTGGACTGGCACCTGCTGGACGACCCGCGCCACAAGGGCATCCAAACGCTGATCCGCGACCTGAACCGGCTCTATCGCGAACTGCCGGCGCTGCACCGGCGCGACACCCTGCCTCAGGGCTTCGGCTGGATCGAAGGCGGCGCGGCTTCCGAATCCATTCTGGCCTTCGCCCGCTATGGCGAGGAAGGCGACGCGCCGGTGGTGGTGATCTGCAACTTCACCCCGGTGCCGCGCCATGGCTGGCGCGCAGGCTTGCCGCACGACGGCAAATGGAAGCTGCGCCTGAACAGCGACGCCGGCACCTATGGCGGGTCCGGGATGCAGGCCCCCACCATCATCACCGCCGATGGCGATGAATGGCAGGGCTATGACCAGTCCGCGATGATCGACCTGCCACCGCTTTCCGTTCTTGTCTACGAGGCCGCTTAATCAGTTTTTGTGGGGAGGAGACCCATGAGCTTGCACCGTCCCAACCGCCTGTCATCCCGCGCCATGGCCTATGTTCTGGCCGGCGGCCGCGGCTCGCGCCTGAAAGAGCTGACCGACCGCCGGGCCAAACCGGCCGTCTATTTCGGCGGCAAGTCCCGCATCATCGACTTCGCGCTGTCGAACGCGCTGAATTCCGGCATTCGTCGAATGGCGGTGGCCACCCAATACAAGGCCCACAGCCTGATTCGCCATCTGAACCGGGGCTGGTCCTTCTTTCGGCCCGAGCGGAACGAATTTCTGGATATCCTGCCCGCCTCGCAGCAGATGGACGAGGAGAACTGGTATCGCGGCACCGCCGATGCCGTGACCCAGAACATCGCCATCATCGACAGCTATCACGTCGATTACCTGATCGTGCTGGCCGGCGATCACATCTACAAGATGGATTACGAAATCATGCTGCAACAGCATGTCGACTCGGGCGCGGATGTGACCATCGGTTGCCTGACCGTGCCGCGCAGCGAAGCCTCGGCCTTCGGGGTGATGGATGTGGATGCGGACGGCCGCATCGTCTCGTTTCTGGAAAAGCCCGCCGATCCGCCGGGAATGCCCGACGATCCGAATTCGACGCTGGCTTCCATGGGGATCTATGTCTTCGACTGGAAATTCCTGCGCGAGCTGCTGCTGAAGGATGCAGCCGATGCCAGTTCCAGCCATGATTTCGGCAATGACATCATCCCCGAGATCGTCAGGAATGGTAAAGCGGTGGCGCATCGCTTCACCGAAAGCTGCGTCCGCTCCAGCCCCGACGCGCCGGTCTACTGGCGCGACGTGGGCACGATCGACGCCTTCTGGAAGGCCAATATCGACCTGACCGATTTCTCGCCCGAGCTGGACCTCTACGATCGCGACTGGCCGATCTGGACCTATGGCGAGATCGTGCCGCCGGCGAAATTCATCCATGACGACGAGGACCGGCGCGGCCACGCCATCAGCTCGATGGTGTCGGGGGGCTGCATCATCTCGGGCTCCGAGGTGCGCAATTCGCTGCTGTTCACCGGCGTGCAGGCCAACAGCTATTCGACGCTGAAATCGGTGGTGGCGCTGCCTTACGTCAATATCGGACGGCATGCCCAGCTGACCAATGTGGTCATCGACCGCGGGGTCACCATACCCGAGGGGCTGATCGTAGGCGATGACCCGGAAGCGGATGCGCAATGGTTCCGCGTCACCGATAACGGCGTCACCCTGATCACCCAGGACATGCTGAACCGAAGGGCATTGTCGCTATGACCGAGGAGCCGCCGAAACCCGCGAAGGCTGCGAGATCCGCAAAATCTGCCGCCAAACCGGCGGCCAAGGCGCGCGTTGCGAAAAGGACCTCGGAAGGCGCCAAGGCAGCGGCGAAGGCGCCTGCTCCCGCCGCGCGGGACCTGGTGCCGGAACCTCTGCCCCATCGCGGCGACGTCCTGTCTGTCGCCTCGGAATGTGCGCCGCTGGTCAAGACCGGCGGGCTGGCCGATGTGGTCGGCGCCCTTCCGGGCGCCATGGCGCCGCTTGGCTGGCGACTGCGCACGCTGATCCCGGCCTATCGCGGACTAGTCGAAAAGCTGGAAAACCCGGTGGAGGTCTGGTCCAACCCCGATCTTTACGGTGGGCCGGGCCGGGTTCTGGCCGGAACCGTCGACGGGCTGGACCTGCTGCTGCTGGACGCGCCGCATCTGTTCGACCGCGCGGGCGGCCCCTATCACGACGAGGCCGGGGCCGACTGGGCCGACAATCCGCGCCGTTTCGCGGCGCTCAGCTGGGTGGCGTCGAAGATCGCGCTGGATGGGCTGTCAGATGGCTGGATCCCCTCGGTGCTGCACGCCCATGACTGGCAGGCAGGCTTTGCGCCGATCTGGGTGCATGGGGCGGTCCCCTCGGTCATCACCATCCACAACATCGCCTTTCAGGGCATCGCCCCCGCCGCCGCGATCGAGGAATTGCGCCTGCCCCATTCCTGGTTCAACCCCGGCGGCTTCGAATATTGGGGCCAGATCAGCGCCCTGAAGGCCGGGCTGGTGGCGGCGGATGCGGTCACCACCGTTTCGCCGACCTATGCGCAGGAACTGACCACGCCCGCCTTCGGCTTCGGCCTCGAGGGGGTGATCCGCGGCCGCGCGGGGGCGCTGTCGGGGATTCTGAACGGGGTCGACACCGGCGTCTGGAACCCGGCCACCGACCCCCTGATCGCGGCCAATTACAGCGTGGATGACCTCTCGGGCAAGGCGGTGAACGCGGCCGCCCTGCGCGCGGAATTCGGCCTCGACCCCGAGGGGGGGCCCTTGTGCATCGTGGTCAGCCGGCTGACCCGGCAGAAGGGGCTGGACCTGCTGCTGGCCGCGCTGCCGGCATTGATCGCAGAGGGCGCCCAGCTGGCGGTTCTGGGCAGCGGCGAAAACGACCTGCAGGACGGTTTCCTGCGCGCAGCCGCCAGCCATCCGGGACGCGTCGGCGTCCGCGTCGGCTATGACGAGGCCCTGTCGCATCGCATGTTCGCGGGCGCCGACGTGGTGCTGGTGCCCTCGCGTTTCGAGCCCAGCGGGCTGACGCAGATGTATGGGCTTGCCTATGGCACCCTGCCGCTGGTCGCCCGCACCGGCGGTCTGGCGGATTCCGTCATCGACGCCAATCTGGCGGCCGAGCGGGCCGGCGTCGCCAATGGCTTTCAGTTCGGCCCCGTCGCCACCGAGGAGCTGGTTCGCGCCATCCGCAAGATGTGCGCCCTTTACGTCCGGCAGGATATCTGGCAGCGGATGATCCAGAGCGCGATGCGCTACCCGGTCGGGTGGGACGCCTCTGCCCGCGACTACGCGGCGCTCTATGACAGGCTAAGCGGACGCTGACGAGACCTCATGCAAGACCAGACCTATACGATCACCGCCGGCAATGCCGACCGGCTGGGCGCGACCCCCATGGCCGGAGGCGTCAATTTCGCCGTCTTCTCGGCCCATGCCGAGAAGATCGAGGTCTGTCTGTTCTCCGATGACGGCCTGCACGAGATCCAGCGCCTGACCCTGCCCGACCGGTTGGGCGACATCTGGAACGGCTTCGTGCCGGGCCTGCAACCGGGCCAGCTTTACGGGTTGCGCGCCCATGGTCCCTATGCACCGCAGCTGGGGCACCGCTTCAACCCGGCCAAGTTGCTGATCGATCCCTATGCCCGCCGCCTGTCGGGCAAGCTGATCCAGAGCGATGTGCTGCTGGGTTACGAAAGCCACAAGGCGCAGGTCGACATGTCGATCGACGATCGCGACTCGGCGCCCTTCATGCCGAAATGCGTGGTCACCGCCGACCTCGCGCCGCTTCCGCGCGGCCGCCGCGCCCCCCGCGATCAGGTCGTCATCTACGAGGCCCATCCAAAGGGCCTGACTGCCGCCCATCCCGGCGTGCCGCTGGAACAGCGGGGCCGCTTTCAGGGACTGGCCAGCGAGGCGGTCATCGGCCACCTGACCCGGCTGGGGATCACCACGCTGGAACTGTTGCCCGTGCAGGCCCATGCGGATGAGGCGTTTCTGCTGCGCAAGGGGCTGACGAATTACTGGGGCTACAACACGCTGGCCTTCTTCGCACCCGAACCGGGCTATATGATGACCGGCGATCCGGCCGAGTTCCGCGACATGGTCGCACGCCTGCATGACGCCGGCATCGAGGTGATCCTGGATGTGGTCTATAACCACACCGCCGAAGGGAACGAGCTGGGGCCGACGCTGTCCTTCCGCGGCCTCGACAATGCCAGCTACTACCGGCTGACGGCGGATAATCCGCGCTATTACGTCAATGATACAGGCACCGGGAACACAGTCGATTGCGCCCATCCGATGGTGCTGCGCATGGTGCTGGATTCGCTGCGCTACTGGGTCTTGCAGATGGGTGTGGACGGGTTCCGCTTTGATCTGGCGACCGTGCTGGGACGCGAGCCGGCGGGGTTTGCGCGCGATGGCCGGTTCCTGTCGGCGCTGCGTCAGGACCCGGTGCTCGCCAATGTCCGCCTGATCGCCGAGCCATGGGATATCGGCCCCGGCGGCTATCAGCTGGGCGCTTTCCCGCCGCCGTTTCTGGAATGGAACGACCGCTTCCGCGATGGCGTGCGCCGCTTCTGGCGCGGCGATGGCAGCATCGCCGATCTGGCCGAACGCATCACCGGCTCGGCCCCGATCTTCGACCATTCGGGCCGTGCGCCGCAGGCCACGCTGAATTTCATCACCGCCCATGACGGTTTCACGCTGGCCGATGTGACCAGCTATGACCAGAAACACAACCTGGCCAATCACGAGGGCAACCGCGACGGCCATAACGAGAATTATTCGGATAATCTGGGCGTCGAAGGCCCGACCGACGATCCCGCCATCACCGCCGCCCGCGCCCGGCGCCGCCGCAATCTGTTGGCGACGCTGATGCTGTCGCAGGGCACGCCGATGCTGCTGGCCGGCGACGAGATCGCCAATTCGCAGGACGGCAACAACAACGCCTATTGTCAGGACAACCCAATCGGCTGGACCAGCTGGGAGGCGCCCGACCAGCCGCTGGCGGATTTCACCGCCCGGCTGATCGCGCTGCGCCATGCCCATCCGGTTCTTCATCAGCGCCGGTTCCTGCATTCCATGCCCATCCCCGAAGGCGGGCGCGATCTGGTCTGGCACCTGCCCTCGGGCGCGGAACCCTCGCCCGCGGACTGGCAGAATCCCGGCCTGCGCGCGCTGGCGCTGGAAATCCGCATGTGCGCCAATTCGCCCGAACGCGCCATCGACGCGACCGATGCCGCCTTCATCGCGGTGAATGGCGCCGATCAGGCCACCGAAATGCTGCTGCCGTCCCTGCCGCAGGGACGCTGGGTGCGGGTGCTCGACACCGCCCTGCCATTGACGCAGGATCAACCGGAAACCGGCCCGGCGGCGCAGATCGCCGCCGATTCCATCGCCGTGTTCATGCCAGAGGGAGACCGCGCATGAAGATCATCACCGTCCCCACCACCCCGATCGAGGGGCAGAAGCCCGGCACCTCGGGCCTGCGCAAGAAGACCCGCGTGTTCATGCAGCGCCATTATCTGGAAAACTTCGTGCAGGCGATCATCGACGCCATCGGCGGGGTCGAAGGCAAGACGCTGATCCTCGGCGGCGACGGGCGTTTCTTCAACGACCGCGCCGCGCAGGTGATCCTGCGCATGTGCGCGGCGCAGGGTGCGAGGAAGGTCATCGTCGGCACCAACGCGATCCTGTCGACGCCCGCCGCCTCGAACCTGATCCGGGTGCGCGGCGCCGATGGCGGCTTCATCATGTCCGCCAGTCACAATCCCGGCGGCGAGGACGAGGATTTCGGCCTGAAATTCAACGGCGCGAATGGCGGCCCGGCGCCCGAATCCGTCACCGACCGCATCTTCGCCCGCACGAAGGAACTGACCGAATACCGCATCGCGGAATCGCAGGATGTGGACCTGTCGACGCCCGGAACCGCCCGGCTGGGCGATATGGAGATCGAGATCGTCGATCCGGTCGCCGATTATGCCGCCCTGATGGAGCAGTTGTTCGATTTCGGCGCAATACAGGCGATGCTGGCGGAGGGCTTCACCCTGCGCTTCGACGCCATGCATGCCGTCACCGGCCCCTATGCGACCGAGATTCTCGAACGCCGTCTCGGCGCCGCCCCCGGCAGCGTGGTCAATGCGGTGCCGCTGCCCGATTTCGGCGGCGGCCATCCCGATCCGAACCCGGTCTGGGCCGCGGACCTGATGGCGGTCATGATGGGCGGCGATGCGCCCGATTTCGGCGCCGCCTCGGACGGGGATGGCGACCGCAACATGATCGTCGGGCGCGGCGCCTATATCACCCCCTCGGACAGCCTCGCGGTGCTGGCGGCGAATGCCCCGCTCGCCCCCGGCTATGCGCGCGGGCTGGCGGGGGTGGCGCGCTCGATGCCCACGTCGCGCGCCGCCGATCTGGTGGCGGAAAAGGCCGGGATCGCCAGCTTTGAAACCCCGACCGGCTGGAAATTCTTCGGCAATCTGCTGGATGCGGGCATGGCCACGCTCTGCGGCGAGGAGTCGGCCGGCACCGGCTCGGACCATGTGCGCGAGAAGGACGGGCTTTGGGCGGTGCTGCTGTGGCTGAACATCCTGGCCGCGCGCAAGCAGTCGGTGGCCGAGATCATGCAGGCGCATTGGGCCGAATATGGCCGCAACTATTACTCGCGCCACGATTACGAGGCCGTGCCGACCGAAAGCGCCAATGCCCTTGTCGACCGGCTGCGCGGGATGCTGGCGGCGCTGCCCGGCCAGAGCTTCGCCGGGCTGACCGTCGAAAGCGCCGATGATTTCGCCTATCTCGATCCGGTCGACGGCTCGACCTCGGCCCATCAGGGGATCCGCATCGCCTTCACCGATGGCTCGCGCATCGTCATGCGGCTGTCGGGGACCGGGACCGAGGGGGCGACGCTGCGGGTCTATCTGGAACGCTATCAGCCCGCCGACGGGGCACTGAACCTCGCCGTCGAGGAAGCCCTCGCCCCGGTCGTTCAGGCCGCCGAGGAAATCGCCGAGATCCGCCAGCACACCGGCCGCGACAAGCCCGATGTGACCACCTGAAACCGCGGGCGCGCGGCCCGACCGGTCGCGCGCCGTTTGCCTGAAAACCGGGCAATCCGTCCCCGGTCTGCTTTCCCGAACGGCATCAGAAACCGCACCACGCCCGGCGGCGGCCCGTGGCTTCACGGTGCCGAAAGCGCCCCGCAGGTCGAGAGGGAACAGGCAGCAACCGGGCGGCAGCATGTCCTCGCATCCTCTTTCCATCGTCATCGTCGACAGCGATTCCGAACGCGCGCGCACCATTTGCGACGGGCTGGCGGGCATGGCCGGGGCGAGATACGCCATCGTCCCGCCCGGACCCGGCCTTGCCCGCCGGATCGCGGCGCTGCATCCCGATCTGGTGCTGATCGACGCTGACAACGCCTCGCGCGACGAGATGGAGGAACTGACCCTCGCCTCCGGTCCTATGGAACGCCCGGTGGCGGTCTTCGTGAACCAGTCCGACAGCGCCCTGACCCGCGCCATGGTCGAGGCGGGGGTCGCCGCCTATGTCGTCGACGGGCTGACGCAGGCGCGGGTGGCGCCCGTGGTGGATGCCGCCATCGCGCGCTTCAACATGCTGCAGAAGGTCCGCACCGAGTTGGACGCCACCCGCGCGGCGCTGGAAGACCGCAAGGTCATCGACCGCGCCAAGGGCATTGTCATGCGCGCGCGCAATATCCCCGAGGAGGAGGCCTATGCCCTGCTGCGCCGCAGCGCGATGGAAAAGGGCCGCAAGATCGCCGAGATCGCCCGCGCCGTCGTCACCGCCGCCGAGGTGCTGAAATGACCGACCGGATCGATCTCGGCTTCGTGCCGCTGCTGGACGCAGGCCCGCTGATCATCGCCGCCCGCATGGGGTTCGCCGCCGAGGAGCGGCTGCATCTGCGCCTGCACCCCGCGCGCAGCTGGTCGGCCCTGCGTGACATGCTGGCCAGCGGCCATATCGCCGCCGCGCAGATGCTGTCGGCGGTGCCCATCGCCGGACGGCTGGGTCTGGGTGGCGCTGCCGTCGATTTCGAAGCGCCGTTGGTCCTGTCGCTGGGCGGCCAGATCATCGGCGTCTCGCACGATCTTGCGGCTGCCATGCGCGACGCGGGGCATTCCCCCGGCTTCCACGATGCCTTCGCCACCCGCACCGCGTTGCGCCGGGCGCGCCCCTCGGGCCTGCGGTTCGGGGTGCCCTTTCCCTTTTCGATGCATACGGAACTGCTGCATCAGTGGCTGGGGGACGAACCGGGGTGGCGCACCGTCACCGTCCCGCCCGGCCGCATGCCCGAGGCGCTGATCTCGGGCGAGATCGAGGCCTTCTGCGTGGGCGAGCCATGGGGCTCCTATGCCGTCGAATGCGCTGCGGCGGAGCTGATACTTCCCGGCAGCGCGATCTGGTCGGCTGCCCCCGAAAAGGTTCTTGCCCTGCGCGGGGGCTGGGCCGAGGCGAATCCCGATCTGGCCGGGCGGTTGCTGCGTGCGGTCTGGCGCGCCTGTCGCTGGCTGGTGCAACCCGACAGCCTTGCGGCGGCCTCGGACCTGCTGGCGCGCGGCGACGCGCTGAACGTCGACCCCGAGATGATCGAGCGCGCGCTGAGCGGCCATCTGCTGCTGTCGCGCAGCGGGGTCACTGTCGACAGCCCCGGCTTCGTCAATTTCCACGAGGGCGCGGCGAATTTCCCCTGGCGCTCGCAGGCGGCGTGGCTCGGCTGGCATATGGGGCGCCGGCACGGGCTGGACGGCACGCAGGCCGCCGAAGCCGCCGCCGCCTGTTGGCGGCCCGATCTGTTCCGGCAGCATCTCGGCGCGGATGCCGTACTGCCTGCCGCCTCTGCCAAGGTCGAGGGCGCAAATCCCCTTCCCGTCACCGCCGGCGCGAATCGCGGCACCGTGCTTCTCGGTCGGAACAGGTTCTTCGATGGCCGCATTTTTGATCTTTCCGCGCCTGCCTGACGTTTTTTCGGGCATCATGCCGCATCGCGGCATGAAATTGGCCCGCAAGGCATGACAGCGGCCCGAAGCGGGCGCAGTCTGAACCTCAGGAACAACGACGTTCCGCATCTCCTCCTCCCGCCCGAAAGACCGGGCATCACGGCAAAGCCGCCGAACCCCGCCGCGCTCCCTCTCCCCACTCAGCGGCGGGTGTTTCGGCGGCTTTTTCACGTCTCAAGGACCGATCATGACCCGTTTCGCCCTGATTCTGATGACCAGCACCGCCCTGACCGGACCGGCTTGGGCCGGGATGCTGGCCATCGAAAAGCCGGATCTGACCCTCGGCTTCATCAAGCTGACCGATATGGCGCCGCTGGCCATCGCCTATGAAAAGCAGTTCTTCGAGGACGAGGGCCTGTTCGTCACGCTGGAGCCGCAGGCGAACTGGAAGGTGCTGCTGGACCGGGTGATCTCGGGCGAGTTGGACGGGGCGCATATGCTGGCCGGGCAGCCTCTGGCCGCCACCATCGGCTATGGCACCGCGGCCCATATCGTCACCCCCTTCTCGATGGATCTGAACGGCAATGCGATCACCGTCAGCAACGATGTCTGGGCATTGATGCGGCCCGAAATTCCTGCAGGCCCAGACGGCCGGCCCGCCCATCCGATCAACGCCAGCGCCCTGCGCCCGGCGATCGAGGCGCAGGCGGCGGCCGGGCAGGCTTTCGAAATGGGCATGGTCTTCCCGGTCTCGACCCATAATTACGAACTGCGTTATTGGCTGGCGGCAGGCGGCATCCATCCCGGTTTCTATGCGCCCGGCGACGCGATGGGACAGTCGGGGGCCGAGGTGCTGATTTCGGTCACGCCGCCGCCGCAGATGCCTTCGACGATGGAAGCGGGCACCATCGACGGCTATTCCGTGGGCGAACCGTGGAACCAGCAGGCGGTCTTCAAGGGGATCGGCGTTCCGGTCATCACCGATAACGAAATTTGGAAGAACAACCCCGAAAAGGTTTTCGGCCTGACCGCCGAATTCGCCGAAGAAAATCCGCAGACCGTGCTGGCGCTGACCAAGGCGCTGATCCGCGCGGCGGAGTGGCTGGATGCCGATGGCGGCGCCAACCGGGCCGAGGCCGCCGAGATCCTGTCGCGCCCCGAATATGTGGGCGCCGATGCCGCCGTCATCGCCAATTCCATGACCGGGCATTTCGAATTCGAGAAGGGCGATCTCCGCCCGGCGCCGGATTTCAACATCTTCTTCCGCGAATACGCCACCTATCCCTTCTATTCCGACGCCATCTGGACGCTGACCCAGATGCGCCGCTGGGGCCAGATCGCCGAGGCCAAGCCGGACGACTGGTTTTTCGACACCGCCAGAAGCGTCTACAAACCCGAGATCTACCTGCAGGCCGCCCGGCTGCTGGTCGAGGACGGAAACGCCGATGAGGCCGATTTTCCCTGGCAAAGCGACGGCTTCAAACCGGCCACCGATGCCTTCATCGACGGCATTCCTTACGACAGTCGCACCCCCAACGCCTATCTGCAAAGCCTGCCCATCGGGCTGAAGGATGACCAGACCGTCACCGCCGCCGGCGTGCAGGGCTGAGAGAGGACATCATGACCGCAATAGACCCCACCCAATTGTGCACCGCCGATGAAAAGCGCAGCCGCCGTCTGGCCCGCATTTCCAAAGCGGAAGGCTGGTTCCGCATCCTTGGTCTGCCCTTCATGGCACCGCTGCTGCGCGCGCTTGCCGGCGATGACACGCGCGGGCAGATGAAGATCCTGTGGCGCACGCTGTTCGTGCCGGTCCTGTCGATCCTGTGCTTTCTCGCGCTCTGGGCGAGCCTCGCGCCGAAGGTGCAGACCTCGCTGGGATCGATCCCCGGCCCGGCGCAGGTCTGGCAGCAGGCCCGCGCCCTGAACGCCGATGCCGCGCGTGAGCGCGACCGGCGCGATGCCTTCTATCAACGGCAGGACGCCCGCAACGCCGCGCTGGTGGCCGAGGACAAATCCGATCAGGTCGCCCATCGCGCCTATACCGGACGGCCGACCTTCTACAGCCAGATCTGGACCTCGATCAAAACCGTCTTCGCGGGCTTCCTGATCGGCACGCTGATCGCGGTGCCCCTGGGAATTGCGGCGGGGCTGTCGCCCACCATCAATGCCGCCATCAATCCGCTGGTGCAGATCTTCAAGCCGGTCAGTCCCCTGGCTTGGCTGCCCATCGTGACCATGGTGGTCTCGGCCCTCGCATCGGGCGATGGCGGCGTCCCGCGCAGCTTCATCATCTCGGCCATCACGGTGACGCTGTGTTCGCTGTGGCCGACGCTCATCAACACCTCGCTCGGCGTGGCGTCCATCGACCGCGATCTGGTCAATGTCGGGCGTGTCCTGAAACTGTCGCCGCTGACCAAGGTGCGCCGGCTGGTGCTGCCCTCGGCGCTGCCCTTGATCTTCACCGGACTCCGGCTGTCGCTGGGCGTGGGCTGGATGGTGCTGATCGCGGCCGAGATGCTGGCCCAGAATCCCGGCCTCGGCAAATTCGTCTGGGACGAGTTCCAGAACGGGTCCTCGGACAGCCTCGCCCGGATCATGGTCGCGGTGCTGACCATCGGCATCATCGGCTTCCTTCTGGACCGGATGATGTTCGCAATCCAGCAGATGATCACCTTCTCGGACAAGAGGTAAGCCATGACGATCCTGCAACTGACCGGGCTGCGCAAGGATTTCGGCGACCAGACCGTCCTGCGCGGCATCGACCTGACCGTCGAGGAGGGCGAATTCGTGGCCATCCTCGGTTTCTCCGGCACCGGCAAGACCACGCTGATCGGCCTGATGGCGGGGCTGGAGATGCCGACCGAAGGCGCGGTCACCTTCCGCGGCAAGCCTGTCACCGGGCCGGGGCCGGAACGCGGCGTCGTCTTTCAAAGCTATTCGCTGATGCCCTGGCTGACGGTGGCCGAGAATATCGCCCTCGCCATACGCGCCGCCTGGCCGAAGCTGCCGCGCGCCGAGGTTGCCGCACGCGTCGCCAAATATATCGCCATGGTCGGGCTGACCCATGCCGCAGGCCGCCGGCCGGCAGAACTTTCGGGCGGGATGCGCCAGCGCGTCGGCATCGCCCGCGCTCTGGCGATGGATCCCGAGATCCTGCTGCTGGACGAGCCGCTTTCGGCGCTCGACGCGCTGACCCGCGCCAATCTGGCCGATGAGATCGAGGCGATCTGGCAGACCGACCGCAAGACCGTGGTGCTGATCACCAATGATGTCGACGAGGCAATCGTGCTGGCGGACCGCATCCTGTGCCTCGATCCCGACGGCACAATCGGCGCCGAGTTCCGCGTGGCCCTGCCCCGCCCCCGCGACCGCGCGGCGATGAACCACGATGCGGGTTTCAAGGCGCTGCGGGCGCGGATCACCGGCCACCTGATCGCTGCCGGCGCACAGGCCACGCCCGAACAGCGCCGCAGCCTGCCCAATGTCACGCCCTTGCACGCGCTGCCCCGCGCCTATGCCAGGGCCGCCGTCGCGCGAGCCGATGAGCGCTATCTGCAGTTCTCGAAACTCCACAAGGTCTACCCCACGCCGGACGGTCCGCTGACGGTGGTGGAGGACGTGAACCTGACCCTGAAGAAGGGCGAGTTCGTCAGCCTGATCGGCCATTCCGGCTGCGGGAAATCCACCGTCCTGACCATGGCGGCGGGGCTGAACCCGATCAGCAAGGGGGCGATCATCCTCGATGGCAGCCATGTCGAGGGCGCCGATCCCGAACGCGCCGTGGTCTTCCAGTCGCCCAACCTGTTCCCATGGCTGACGGCACGCGAAAACGTCGCCATCGGCGTCGACCGGGTCTATCCGACTGCCTCGCGCCCCGAGCGGCAGGAAGTGGTGGAATATTATCTGGAACGCGTCGGGCTGGGCGATGCCATGAACAAGCCGGCCGCCGAGATGTCGAACGGCATGCGCCAGCGCGTCGGCATCGCGCGCGCCTTCGCGCTGTCGCCGAAACTGCTGCTGCTGGATGAGCCTTTCGGAATGCTCGACAGCCTGACCCGCTGGGAATTGCAGGAGGTGCTGATGGAGGTCTGGGACCGCACCAAGGTCACCGCCGTCTGCGTCACCCATGACGTGGACGAGGCGATCCTGCTGGCCGACCGGGTGGTGATGATGACCAACGGCCCGCAGGCCACCATCGGCAGGATCACCGAGGTGAACCTGCCCCGCCCGCGCGCGCGCAAGGCGCTGCTGTCGCACCCCGATTACTACCGCTACCGCGAGGAGATCATCGGTTTCCTCGAAGCCTATGAACATGGCCGGAAGAAGGAGGCCGCATGATGGAAAAACTGGTCGTCATCGGGGCCGGCATGGCCTCGGGCCGGATGCTGGAGCATCTGACCGAGGCCGGCGCCCCTTACCAGATCACCCTGTTCAACGCCGAGCCGCGCGGCAATTACAACCGCATCATGCTGTCGCCGGTGCTGTCGGGCGAAAAGACCTACGAGGAAATCGTCACCCATGACGATGCCTGGTATGCGAAACGCGGCATCACCACCCGTTTCGGCGAGCATGTCGTGGGCATCGACCGCGCCCGCAAGGTGGTGGTCGGCCAGCGGGGCGAAGTGGCCTATGACCGGCTGGTCATCGCCACCGGCAGCGCCCCCTTCATGATCCCGGTCGCCGGGCGCGACCTGCCCGGCGTCGTCGCCTACCGCGATCTCGACGACACCAACACCATGATCGCGGCCGCCAGGCCCGGCGCCGAGGCCGTGGTGATCGGCGGCGGCCTTCTGGGCCTCGAGGCCGCCGCCGGCCTTCAGATGCGCGGCATGAAAGTCACCGTCATTCACCTGATGGGCCATCTGATGGAGCGCCAGCTTGACGCCTCGGCCGGGCATCTGCTGCAGAAAACGCTGGAGGCGCGGGGCATCACCGTCCATTGCAAGGGCGCCACCAAGGCCATTCTGGGCGAGAAGCGGGCCGAGGCCGTGCTGCTGGAGGACGGCACCGTCTATGGCGCCGATCTGGTGGTGATGGCGGTCGGCATCCGCCCCGAAACGCGCCTCGCCAATGACGCCGGGATCGAGGTAGAACGCGGCATCACCGTCGACGACCGGATGCTGACCAGCGACCCGGCCATCTTCGCGCTTGGCGAATGCGTCGAACATCGCGGCCAGCTGTTCGGGCTGGTGGCGCCGCTTTACGATCAGGCCAAGGTTCTGGCCGCGACGCTGATGGGCGCGGACGCGGCCTTCCAGCCGGTCCAGACCGCGACCAAGCTGAAAGTGACCGGCTGCGACCTGTTCAGCGCCGGCGATTTCGCCGAAGGACCGGGGCGCGAGGATATCGTTTTCCGCGACCCCGGACGCGGCCTCTACAAGCGGCTGGTGCTGGAAGGCGACCGGCTGGTCGGCGCGGTCATGTATGGCGACACCGCCGACGGCAACTGGTTCTTCGGCCTCATCAAGGACCGAACCGACATCAGCGAGATGCGCGAGACGCTGATCTTCGGGCCGGCCTTTCAGGGCGGCGCCACCGTGGACCCTATGGCGGCCGTTGCAGCATTGCCGCCTGACGCAGAGATCTGCGGCTGCAACGGCGTCTGCAAGGGCCGCATCATGGAGGCCGTGGCCGGCGGCGCCGATACGCTGGACAAGATCCGCGCCACCACCAAGGCCAGCAATTCCTGCGGCACCTGCACGGGACTTGTGCAGCAGGTCATGGCGCTGACCCTCGGCGAAGCCCCTGCCGAGGCCCCGGCGGGCATGTGCGGATGCACCGATCTCAGCCACGAAGATGTGCGCCGCCTCATCAAATCGCGCGGGCTGAAATCCATGCCCGCGGTGATGCAGGAATGCGGCTGGACCACGCCCGATGGCTGCGCGAAATGCCGCCCGGCGCTGAACTATTACCTGCTGTCCGACTGGCCGCTGGATTACCGCGACGACCGGCAGGCGCGGTTTGTCAACGAAAGGAACCACGCCAATATCCAGAAGGACGGCAGCTATTCGGTGGTGCCGCGCATGTGGGGCGGCGTCACCACGCCCGCCGAACTGCGCGCCATCGCCGACGCGGCCGAGAAATACGACGTCCCCATGGTCAAGGTCACCGGCGGGCAGCGCATCGACCTGCTGGGCGTGCGCAAGGAAGACCTGCCCGCGATCTGGGCCGATCTGAACGCTGCCGGCATGGTGTCGGGCCATGCCTATTCCAAGGGGCTGCGCACGGTGAAAACCTGCGTCGGCAAGGAATTCTGCCGCTTCGGCACACAGGATTCCACCGGCCTCGGGGTGCGGCTGGAGAAGCTGATGTGGGGGTCATGGACGCCGCATAAGGTCAAGCTGGGTGTGTCCGGCTGTCCGCGCAACTGCGCCGAGGCGACCTGCAAGGATATCGGCGTCGTCTGCGTCGACAGCGGGTTCCAGATCAGCGTCGCCGGCGCGGCGGGGATGGAGGTGAGGGAGACCGAATTGCTGGCCACCGTCGCCACCGAAGACGAAGCGGTCGAGCTAATCGCCGCCTTCACCCAGGCCTACCGCGAAAACGCCCGTTATCTCGACCGCGCCTATAAATGGGTGGCGAAGGTCGGGCTGGACTGGGTCAAGGCGCAGGTGGTCGACGATCTGGAAAACCGCCGCGCGCTGTCCGACCGGTTCGATCTCAGCCAATCCGTCTATCGCAAGGACCCTTGGGCGGAACACGCCAAACCCGGTGCGCGGGACGAATTCGCCCCCCTCGCCGATATGCAGCTGGAGGCCGCAGAATGACCAACTGGATCGACATCGCCGCACTTGTCGACATCCCCGTCCAGGGCGCACGGCTGATCCGCGCCCGCACCGGCTGCGTGGCGCTGTTCCGCACCCATGACGATCGGGTCTTCGCGCTGGATGACCGCTGCCCCCACAAGGGCGGCCCGCTGTCGGAGGGCATCGTCGCCGGCCATACCGTCGCCTGCCCGCTGCACGCTTGGGTCTTCGATCTGAACACCGGCCGCGCGCAGGGCGCGGACGCGGGCACGGTGGCCACCTATCCGGCCCGTATCGAGAACGGCCGCGTTCTGGTCGGCTCGGCGATCATCAACCGCCGCCCCGCGCCCGTTCCAGCGGGATAGCCTGCGATGAAGGACACCACCTCTCAGCCGATCCGCACGACCTGCCCCTATTGTGGCGTCGGCTGCGGGATTCTGGTCACCCCCGGCCCGGAAGGCGTGACGGTCGCCGGCGATCCCGATCACCCGGCGAATTTCGGGCGGCTCTGCTCCAAGGGCAGCGCGCTTGCCGAAACTCTGGGCACCGAGGGGCGCTTGCTGACGCCGTTGATCGGCGGCAGGACCTCAGGCTGGGATCGCGCGCTGGATCTGATCGCCCGGCGATTCACCCGCACCATCGCCGAATACGGCCCGGATTCGGTCGCGTTCTACGGATCGGGGCAGATGCTGACGGAAGACTATTATGCCGCGAACAAGCTGATGAAGGGCTTTGTCGGCAGCGCCAATATCGACACAAATTCAAGGCTTTGCATGGCATCGTCGGTGGCGGGTCATATCCGGGCCTTCGGCTCGGACACCGTTCCCGGCCTTTATGAGGATTTCGAGCTGGCCGATCTGGTGGTGCTGGTCGGCTCCAATCTCGGCTGGTGCCATCCGGTCCTGTATCAACGCCTGCTGGCCGCCAAGGAGGCACGGCCGGCGCTGCGTGTCGTGGTCATCGACCCGCGCCGCACCGCGACCTGCGACATCGCCGACCTGCACCTGCCCATCACCCCCGGCAGCGATGCGGCCCTGTGGAACGCGCTGCTGGTCGAGATCGACGCGCGCGGCCTCGGGCAGTGGCGGAACCGAGTCGCCGGCTACGACGAGGCTCTGGCGGCGGCCCGCGCGGGCAGCCGCGATTGCGGCACCGACCTGACCGCCTTCATCGAGATGTGGTGCAGCACCGAACGCGTGGTCACGGCGTATTCGCAGGGCATCAACCAGTCCGACAGCGGCACCGACAAGGTGAATGCGATCCTGAACTGCCACCTCGCCACCGGCCGCATCGGGCGCCCCGGCATGGGGCCGTTTTCCGTCACCGGCCAGCCCAACGCCATGGGCGGACGCGAAGTCGGGGGCCTGGCCAATACTCTGACCTGCCACCTGTCGCTGGACGATCCCGCGCACCGCTCCGCTGTCCAGAGCTTCTGGAACAGCCCCCGCATCGCCAGCCGGCCCGGCCTGAAAGCGGTCGAGATCTTCGAGGCCATCGAAGACGGGCGCATCAAGGCGCTGTGGGTCATGGGCACCAACCCCACCATCTCCATGCCCGAAGCCGACCGCGTCGCCCGCGCGCTGGAAAGCTGCGATTTCCTCGTCGCATCGGATATGGTCAGCACCGGCACCACCCGGCGCGCCGATGTGGTCCTGCCCGCCGCGCCCTGGGGGGAACGCAGCGGCCATGTCACCAATTCCGAGCGCCGCATCAGCCCGCAGCGGGCCTTTCTGCCCCCGCTGGGGCTGGCCCGCGCCGACTGGCAGGCCATCGCGGGCGTTGCGCAGCGGATGGGGTTTGCCGGCTTCGACTGGGCCGACGCCGACGCCGTCTTTGCCGAGTTCAAGGCCCTGTCGGGCGTGGCCGGGACGCTGGGGGCGGATTTCGACATCTCGGGCCTGTCTGGCGATGTGCCTGCGCTCTGGGGCAATCGGCCCGATGGGCGTTTCTTCGGGGATGGCCTGTTCCACACCCAGGATGGGCGCGGGCGGATGATCGCAGTGACACCGCGCGCGGCGACGCCGCAGATGCGGCTGAACACCGGCCGCATCCGCGACCAATGGCACAGCATGACCCGCACCGGCCGCGCGCCCCGCCTGAACGCCCATATCGCCGAGCCCTTCGTCGAGGTTCACCCCAAGGATGCCGCCCGGCTGGGGTTGGCGCCTGCCGGCCTCGCAGCGGTGGAAAACCGCCATGGCCGGGCCATTCTCCGGGTTCTCGTCACCGACCGCACCGCGCCCGGACAGGTCTTCGCGCCGATCCACTGGACCGAGGCGAATGCGCCGTCTGGCCGCGTGGGCGCGCTGGTGCCGGGCGCCCCCGATCCGGTTTCGGGGCAACCGGCGCTGAAGGAGGCGTCGGTGACGCTAAGCCCGTTTCGCGCCGCCTGGTTTGGTTTTGCCGCCAGCGCCCGGCCCTTCACCCCCGCCTGCGACTATTGGGCCACCGCCCGTTTCGCGGGCGGTCTGCGCGCCGAACTGGCAGGCACCGCACCCCCATCGGACTGGGAGGACTATGCCCGCACCCTGTTCGGCCTGCCGGGTGCCGAGGCCGCCGTTCTGACCGACCGCGCGCGCGGCCTGATGCGGCTTTCCCTGTCCGAGGGGGGCATCCTGATGGCGGCGCTGTTCTGTGCCGCACAGCCGGTGGCGTTGTCGCGCAAGACCGTCTGCGACATGATCGGCCAGCCCGCGCCCGCGATCCTGACCGGCCAGCCGCCGGTTGGTCGCGCCGATCCCGGACCCACGGTCTGCGCGTGCCTCGGTGTCGGGCGTAACACCATCCGCGACGCGATCCGCGACGGCCGTTGCGGCGATCTCGGCAGTCTCGGGCGCGAACTGGGCGCGGGCAGCAGTTGCGGATCCTGCAAACCCGAACTGCGCGCCCTGCTCGCGACCATGCTGGAACCGGTGCCCTCGGCCTGACGCGCAGGACGGCGCGGACCGCAGGCATGTCCGCCCCGCTGCCCCTTTCCCGTGCGGGCAAAATCTGGCAAGCCCGGATCCAGATCCGCGATCAGGAGGCCGTTGATGAACCCCGATATCGTCTCCACGCTGGCAGGGTATATCTGGGCGCTCGATTACGGCTCGGTGCTGGTTTTCGCGCTGACCGGGGCGCTGGTGGCCAGCCGGCAACAGCTGGATATCACCGGCTTCATCTTCATGGCCGCCCTGACGGCCGTTGGCGGCGGGACGGTGCGGGACCTGGTGCTGGGCCGCGATCCGGTCTTCTGGGTCGAACGGCCGGGGCTGGTCGTCACCGCCGCGGCGGCGGCCTTTTTTGTCTATTGGACGGCGCCCTTCCTCGAAAGCCGCTATCGCTGGCTGTTATGGCTGGACGCCATCGCGCTTGGCGTGGCCGTGCCCGCCGGGGTCGGCGTGGCGCTGGCGACGGGTTACGGGCCGGTCATCGTGGTGATCGCGGGCGTCATCACCGGCTGCATGGGCGGCCTGATCCGCGACGTGGTCGGCAACGAGGTGCCGCTGATCCTGAAAGGATCAGAACTGTATCTGACCGCGGCCTTCGGAGGGGCGCTTGCCGGGGTGCTGCTGGTCTGGCTGGGGCTGCCCCGGCCGATGGCGCTGATCGGCTGCGGGGCGGCGACCTTCATCCTGCGCGCCGGGGCAATGATCCGGGGCTGGTCCCTGCCCGCCTATCGCCCCAGACCGCCGCGCGAGCGGGGTTGAGGCGCCTCTGTCGCCGCATGGGCGTCGCCCAGATGCGATTCCGGGTCGTGATCGACCTTGGTCGCGATCTCCTTGGTCCAAGCGGAAACCGCCGGCACCCTTGTGCGGTCGATGCGATGGGCATAGCGCCTGGCCACCTCCACCACTTCGGTCAGCAGGCCGTCTTCCAGCGTGATCGGGTTCAGACCCAGCGCCAGGAACTGGTCGTTCTTCACGATCAACTCGTTTTCATCGGCCTCCTTGCGGGGGTTGGGCAGGTTCATCACCTTGGCGCCGGTCATCCGCGCCACCAGGTCCGCCAGATCGCGGACGCGGTGTGTCTCGGTCATCTGGTTGAAAATCTTCACCCGTTCGCCCGCGGCAGGCGCATCCGACAGCGCCAGTTCGACGCAGCGCACGCAGTCCTGAATATGGATGAAGGCGCGGGTCTGCCCGCCCGAGCCGTGCACCGTCAGCGGATAGCCGATCGCCGCCTGAATGAGGAAACGGTTCAGCACCGTGCCGTAATCGCCGTCATAGTCGAAACGGTTTATCAGTTGCTCGTGCCGGCGGGTCTGGTCGGTATGGGTGCCCCAGACGATGCCCTGATGCAGATCGGTGATCCGCAGCCCGTCATTCTGGGCAAAGAACTGGAACATGATCTGATCGAGGCTCTTGGTCATGTGATAGACCGAACCGGGCCGCGTCGGATACAGGATCTGCTGGCCCTTCTTTCCCGTGGGGGTGTCGATCTCGATGTCCAGATAGCCTTCGGGGATCGGCGCACCGACCGATGAATAGCCGTAGACACCCATGGTGCCGAGATGGACCAGATGCGCATCGATGCCGGTTTCCACCAGCGCCGCCAGCAGGTTGTGGGTCGCGTTGACGTTGTTGTCGACGGTATAGACCTTGTGGCGGTCCGATTTCATCGAATAGGGCGCGGCGCGCTGTTCGGCGAAATGGATCACTGCATCGGGCTTGTGTTCGGCCAGCCACTGCTTCAGGCGCTCGAACTCCTTGGCGAGGTTCAGCAGGTGGAAATGGATCTGGCGCCCGGTTTCCTGCTTCCAGATCCGGCAGCGTTCCTGAATCGAATCCATCGGGGTCAGCGACTGCACGCCCAGCTCGGTATCGATCCAGCGGCGCGAGAGGTTGTCGATGATATGCACCTCATGCCCCAGATTGGACAGATGAAGCGAGGTCGGCCAGCCGACGAACCCGTCACCACCGAGAACCGCAATACGCATGAGTAGCCTTTCCTGAATGCCTTCGCCGCCTGTTTCGATCGCATCAGACGACGTCTTCGCGTTGATGAGTAAAGGGCACGTATCACCGCTGCAAGACAGTTATGCGACACCTGCGTGACAGGGCGGATTCGCGCCGCGACTGATAAAAATCAACGACTAATCAGAAGAACATGAACGAATCCGGGGCCATGGGCGCCGCGCACGAAATAGCCCTCGATATCGGTCGTGCCCGATGATCCGGTAATCAGCACGGCATTGCGCGGCGCGGGCGCGGCTGGGGCGGCATAATCATCCAGAAAAGGCAGGATGCGGGTTTCGTCCAGCACCACCAGCCAGTGCCGTGGCAGCATGGCGTTGAGGATCGGCTGATCGGGCGCCGAATGAATCACCACCGATCCGGTTTCCGCGATCCCCCACAGTGCCACGCTGATGGCAGCGGCCTCGTCAGGGGCGGTGTCGCGATGCGTTTCAAGGGGCAGCTGCGCCAACCTGTCCAGTCGCGCATCGCCGCTGACAGCGATCCGGGGGCCGAGATCGTGACGCGTCAGATAGGCCGCGACCGCCTGCGGCAGCGCCTCCCACCCCGCCAGCCGTTCCAGTGTCACCCCCAGCGCGGGGTTGGCGCATTTGGCGATGAAGGCGGCAACCGGATCGGGGCCGGACAGCGCGGGGCGGATTTCATCCGGGTCGGCCAGCAGGGCAGCGGCTTCGGCGGCAATCTGCGCGGGCGTCTGCCTCGGCAGCGCACCGTCGCGCCCATGGGTCAGGCCGGTGCGGATCGCGGCGAGGATGTCGTCACGCGCGCTCATTTCCGGGCGTCCTTCTGCTGGCGGCGATACTGGTCCATGAAGCTGCGCGCAGCGGGCGCGGGCAGATCGCGGCTGTCGGTCCAGCCGCCCGCCAGCGGCAACCTGCGGATCCAGCCGCGCCCGAACAGCCGCATCACCGGCAGCGCCATGCGGGCGCCGAGATGGTAAAGCCAGGGCCGGCGCGCCGCGAAGCCCCACAGCCCGAGGCCGTAACGCAGCGGCTTTTCGACCAGGCCCTCGTCCCATGTCCGCACGCGCCAGGCTTTCAGAAGGGTTTTCAGCGGGATGCGGACCGGGCAGACCTCCTCGCAGCGGCCATTCATGGTGCAGGCATGGGGCAGATCGCGGCTTTGCGCCAGCCCGTCCAGCACCGGCGTCAGCACCGCGCCCATCGGGCCCGGATAGGTGCCGCCATAAGCGTGACCGCCAATCTGCCGATAGACGACGCAATGGTTCATGCAGGCGCCGCAGCGGATGCAGCGCAGCATCTGCCGGAACTCGTCGCCGATCATGCGCGTGCGGCCGTTATCGACCAGCACGATATGCATTTCCTCGGGACCGTCGGCATCGCCGGGACGTTTCGGGCCGCAATGGAAAGTGGTGTATTGGGTGATCTCGCCCCCCGTCGCGGAACGCACCAGCACCCGCAGCAGCGCCATGGCGTGATCGGTCGAGGGCACGATTTTCTCGATCCCCGCCGTGACGATATGGATGCGGGGCGGCGTGGTCGACAGTTCGGCATTGCCCTCGTTGGTGACGGTGCAGGTGGCGCCGGTATCGGCGACCAGAAAATTCGCCCCCGAGATCCCCACATCGGCGGCCATGAATTTCGCGCGCAATACCCGCCGGGCCGAGGCCACCATCGCGGCCGGATCATCCGCCTCCGGCGGCGGGTGATGGTCCTTGAAGAACAGGGTGGCGACATCCTCGCGGGTGCGGTGCATGGCGGGCCAGATGATGTGGCTGGGCCGTTCCTGCGCGAGTTGGATGATATGCTCGGCCAGATCGGTTTCGACCCGCTCGATCCCGGCCTCCTCCAGCGCATGAGGCAGGCCGATCTCCTCGCCCAGCATGGATTTGGCGCGGGTCACGATCTTCGCATCCGCATCGGTGCAGATTTTCGTGACGATGGCCGCCGCCTCGGCCGCGTCCCGCGCCCAATGGACCTGCGCGCCGGAGGCCGTGGCATTGCGTTCAAATTCAATCAGATAGTGATCGAGATTGGCAATCACGTGATCCTTGATCGCCGCCGCACGGCTGCGCGCCGCCTGAAATTCGGGGAAAGCCTCGACCGCGATGGCGCGCTTGGTCTCGGCGGTGCCGGTGGTGCGGTCTATGGCGGTCTTCAGGTTCGTATCCGCCAGCGCATCATGCGCGCGCTGCTTGAAGGCGGCATCGGCCATCACGTGTCCTCGCCGATTGCGGGGCCATCCGCCATGCCGGCCAGCACTTCGGCGGTGTGGAAGCAGCGGGTGGCGGCCCCTTCGCGATGCAGGCGCCCGGCCATGTTCATCAGGCAGCCCAGATCGCCCGCCAGCAGCAGATCGGCCCCGGTCGCGGCGATATTGGCGGATTTTTCCGACACGATGGCGGTCGATATCTCGGGATATTTCACGCAGAAGGTGCCCCCGAAACCGCAGCAGACATTGGCCCCGTTCAAAGGCCGCATCTCCAGCCCCTCGACGCTTTCCAGCAGCGCGCGGGGCTGCGCCTCGACCCCCAGTTCGCGCAGGCCAGAGCAGCTGTCGTGATAGGTGGCGGTGGCATCCAGCCGCACGCCGTTCGGCCGCCAGCCCATCACATCGTGCAGAAAGCTCAGGATTTCAAAGGATTTCGCCGCCAGATCCTCGGCCCGCCTGCGCCACCCCGGATTGTCCATCAGTGCGGGATAGGACCGGATCTGCCCCACGCAGGACCCAGAGGGCGCGACCAGATAGTCGAACTTCTCGAAGGCCGCGATCACCTGCTTCGCCAGCGCCGCCGCGGCTTTCCGGTCGCCGCTGTTGCCGGCGGGCTGGCCGCAGCAGGTCTGGGCGCGGGGAACATCGACCCTGCAGCCCGCCTGCTCCAGCAGTTTCAGGGTCGCAAAACCGATCTGCGGGCGCATGGCGTCGACCAGGCAGGTCACGAAAAGGCCAACTGCGGGAGGGGTGGTCATCTGGCATCCTCGGCTGGATCAGCAGAGCCTGCCGGAAAACGAGGCGAGGTTCAACGGGGGGTCAGAGGTCCAGCCGCGTCCGGTCGCCCGCGGCAAAGCGGCGCAGAACCGCCGGATACAGCCGATGCTCCTGCACCAGCACCCGCGCGGCCAGATCGTCGGGCGTATCCCCGGCCAATACCGGCACCCGCGCCTGCCCGAGGATCGGCCCGGCATCCAGATCGGCGGTGACCTCATGGACGGTGCAGCCCGCTTCCAGATCGCCCGCCTCGATCGCGCGGGCATGGGTGTGCAGGCCCGGATATTTCGGCAGCAGCGAGGGGTGGATGTTCAGCATGCGCCCTTCAAAATGGCGCACGAAATCGGGGGTCAGGATGCGCATGAACCCCGCGAGCACCAGAAGATCGGGCTGGGCCGCGTCCAGATGGCGGATCAGTTCGGCCTCAAAACCCGCGCGATCGCGGCCGAAGGGGCGGTGATCGACGGCGAAGGTGCCCACGCCCATCGCGGCGGCCTTGGCCAGCCCGCCCGCATTGGGGTCATTCGACCCCACCAGCACGGCGCGTGCCGGGTGGTCGCCGACCATGCTTTCGATCAGTCGGACCATGTTCGATCCGCCCCCCGAAATCAGAATGGCCGCGCGTTTCACGCCAGCGTGCCGCTGTACCGGACCCCCTGCCCCGGCACCACATCGCCCAGCGGCACCACGGTTTCGCCCATCTGGCCCAGCAACCCGGACAGGTCTCCGGCGCGGGCCGCATCCACCACCAGCACCATGCCGATGCCGCAGTTGAAGGTCTTCAGCATCTCGGGCGCGGTGACGCCGCCTGCTTCGGCCAGCCATGTGAACACCGGCGGCAGCACCCATGCACCAAGGTCGATTTCCGCGCCAAGCCCTTCAGGCAGGATACGCGGCAGGTTTTCGGTCAGCCCGCCGCCGGTGATATGGGCAAGGCCGTGGACGCCGCCCGCCCGGATCGCCGCCAGCGCGGGCTGCACATACAGCCGCGTCGGTACCAGCAGCGCCTGCCCCAAAGTGCCATCCGCGAAGGGGGCGGCATCCTGCCAGCCCAGACCGGCGGCCTCGGCCACGCGGCGGACCAGCGAGAAGCCGTTGGAATGCACCCCGTCCGAGGTCAGCCCCAGCAGCACATCCCCATCCTTCACGCCCTTCGGCAGGTCAGAGCCGCGTTCCATCGCGCCAACCGCAAAGCCCGCCAGATCGAAGTCGCCATCGTGATACATGCCCGGCATTTCCGCCGTCTCGCCCCCGATCAGCGCGCAGCCGGACCGGCGGCAGCCTTCGGCGATGCCGTTGATGACGCGGGCGCCTTCGTCCACGGACAGCTTGCCAGTGGCGAAATAATCCAGGAAAAACAGCGGCTCGGCGCCTTGGCAGACCAGATCGTTGACGCACATCGCCACAAGGTCGATGCCCAGCCCGTCGAGTTCGCCGGTATCAATCCCGATCCGCAGCTTGGTGCCGACGCCATCGGTCGCGGCAACCAGGATCGGGTCGCTATAGCCTGCGGCCTTCACATCGAACAGCGCCCCGAAACCGCCCAGCCCGGACATGGTGCCGGGCCGCCGGGTGGCGGCGGCCGCAGGCTTGATCCGCTCGACCAGTTCGTTGCCCGCGTCGATATCGACGCCTGCATCCGCATAGGAAAGCCCCTTGCCCCGCTCGACCATCGCGATCCCCTTCGGCCCCAAGGCCCTTGCGCTGAATTTGCCCCCCGATAGCGCAAGGGCCCGGCGCTGGCAATCGCGGAAGGGTCAGCGCCCGGCCCGGGACTCCTGCTTTTCCTTCAACCTGGCCGCCTGTCCGACACCCAGACGGCACATCAGCGGCAGAAGCACGCCCGCAACGGCGGCGATGATGACAATGATTTTCACGACTTGCGGGTCGCTTGGCATGTCGTTCAGCGCGGGAAGCGCCCCGGTCGAGAACATGCGCGGGCGCTCTGCCATGGACCAGCACGACAAGGACAGGGGGAATTCGCAATCGCTGCCGCTTGACCCTTCGCCCTGTGCTGACTAGTCAGGCAGAGACTGTTGGACGGGCCTGTAGCTCAATGGTCAGAGCAGGGCGCTCATAACGCCTTGGTTGGGGGTTCAAGTCCCTCCGGGCCTACCAAAATTTTGTCTCCATTCGTCTCAGATTGAACGAAATTAATTTGAAATCAATTAATTAAGCTCGACTACAGTCTTCATGTGTCCAGATGCTTCTCTATGCGTCTCATCTTTTGTTGGTATCGTTTGTTGGTATGATGGCGGCGATACCAACAAATCGGATTCGCTGGAATGCCCCTGACAGATGCCCAATGCCGCGCCGCTAGGCCTGCCGAGAAGGTTCAAAAGCTATCGGACGCGCGCGGGCTGTTCCTGCAAGTGACGCCAGGCGGCTCAAAGCTGTGGCGCATGAATTATCGCTATGAAGGGAAACAGCGCACCGCCGCCTTCGGATCATACCCCGATGTTTCGCTTGCCACGGCCCGCCTAAGAGCCGCCGAACTGAAAGACAAGCTGGCTACCGGGACCGATCCTGCCTTGAAGGAAGGACAAGCCGCTCTGCCCGCGCAGACCTTCAAGGACGCCGCCCGCGAATGGTATCGCGCCCGTGAAGCCCAATGGGTCAGCGGCTACGCTGCGCGCATCTGGGCACGGCTTGACGCGGATGTGTTCCCGAAGATCGGCGCGAAGGACGTCGCAGCCGTCACCCCTGCCGAGGTGCTGGCGCTGTTGCGTGAGGTGGAAAACCGCAACGCCCTCGAAATGGCCAAGCGGCTGCGTCAGACCATGAGTGCGATCTTCCGCTTTTCCGTGGCGAATGGCTGGGCTTCCTCTGACCCTGCCGCGCCGCTGGCCGGGGCGATGAAGTCGGCGCCACGCCAGAAGCACCGCGCCGCGCTACGGGAAGATCAGCTGCACGACTTTTTTGCCGCCCTCGCCACTTATAGCGGGGACCGGGCAACGGCGCTGGGTTTGAAGGTCATCGCCCATACATTCGTGCGCACCTCAGAACTGCGGTTGGCGACATGGGATGAGATCGACGGTGACACATGGCGCATCCCAGCCGGGAAAATGAAGATGCGGAAAGAACACGTTGTCCCTCTGTCCCCTCAGGTGCAGGCGATGTTTTCGGAACTGCAAGACCTGTCGCGCGGCACCCCTTTCGTTCTGCCAGGCCAGTCGGATCGCAAGCCGGTTTCCGAGAACACGCTTATCTATGGGCTTTACCGGATGGGGTATCACAGCCGTGCATCGGTTCACGGTTTCCGTAGCACCGCGTCGACCATCCTGAACGAGTCCGGGCTGTGGCGCGCCGACGCCATTGAGCGGCAGCTTGCCCACGTTCCGGCAAACGAGGTTCGCAGCGCCTATAACGCGGCACTCTATCTTGAGGAACGGCGGCAGATGATGAACTGGTATTCCGACCTTATGAACCGGCACGAAGAGACTAAGCCGAAAAGCCAGCCGGTGAAACAAATGAATCCCGATACCGATTTAACGGATTTGCTTGGCGGGTAATCGGCCAAGGGCTTGTCAGGAGAGACCTTCAAAGGGGGCGGCAAACTGATTAATCGGCGGTCCGACAAGCTGAATGGCTATGAGAATGCCGGAAAATATTCAACTACTGACTTATCTGACCTTCTAAGGCTGTAGTTTCACGCCGCACGTGAAATTATTGTTGTATAACAGCAACTTGATTAACATCCACGCTGTCGCTATATTGGCAGCGTGGCTTTATCTCATTCTGCGTATGGTGCGCAAACGAATAGGGCCACCGGGCGGCAACCCGATGACCCTTTAAAAGATGTTTATATGTCAGAATATAATGATACCCATGGTCGGGATCAAGGCCAAATCGACACTGATCTGAGCGACCTGCTTGGCTCTATTCCCGCAAAACAAGGCTGCGACCTGCCAATAGTCGTTTCCATCTTCCGAGATGTGAAGGCGCAACGGATCGAAGCCGAATGCCTCAGCCTGCGTCAGCTTCAACAACGACTGACCGCCACAACCGCGCCTAACAAGGCAGCGCTGCCGCTGTTGAAGCTGGGCACCTTTGGGGATGCGCGCACCGAAAAGGGCAACAGCCTGCGACACGATGCAAACCTGTTGAGCGTGAGCGGCATCGAAGGCGACTATGATGCAGGTGCTGTATCGCCGCAGGAAGCCAAGGACCAGTTGAGCCGGGCAGGTGTCGCGGCGCTGATCTACACCACGCCCAGCCATACAGCAGAAGCGCCCCGTTGGCGCGTCCTTGCACCTCTCGCGCGGCAGGTGGCACCGGCTGAACGGGAAGCCCTTTGCGCCAAGCTGAACGGCGCTCTGGGTGGTATTCTCGCAGCCGAATCATTCACCAACTCGCAGTCCTATTACTTCGGCAACACGGCAGCGCACCCAGCAGAATCCTTCCTGGTGGAAGGGCAGCCGCTTGACCGCGTGACCGGGCTGACCTCGATAGGGCCGAAGCCCAAGCCGGTAAAATCGGACACTGATCTTTCCGACCTGCTCCGGGAACCGGCTGACCGCGACGAAATCCGTCGCGCGCTGGCCTGCATCAGCGATGCGGATTACCGCGACACATGGCGCGAAATCGGGATGGCGCTTCACGCTGAATTCGCTGGAAGTGATGAGGGCTTCGACCTCTGGTCGCACTGGTCGCGCCAATCTGTGAAATTCAATGAGCGAGACCAGCGCAGGACATGGAAATCGTTCAGGCGCGGCGGGATCGGGATTGGGACGCTGTTCAGGATCGCGATTGAATGCGGTTTCGAGTGGGTGCCGGTTTCCGATGATGACTTTGACGATCTGAACGACGATTCGCGTTCGCTGTTCGACGGGCCTAAGCCGAAACCGTCGACGCTGACCTTCCTCACGCCGGATGAATGCGAGGCGTCATCCGCGCGGAAATACCTGATTAAAGGGTTGCTGGCGGAAAAGGACGTTGCTTGTATCTTCGGCGCGCCCGGTGCCGGTAAATCCCTCATCGCCCCGTTCCTAGGCTATATGGTGGCGCAGGGGCAGGAAGCCTTCCAGATGCGCACGAAAGCGGGCGGCGTGTTCTATGTCGCGTCCGAAGACTCGCACGGGATGCGTGGTCGGGTGAAGGCGCTGCGGAAGGCACACGGCGGCGCGGATGCGTTCAAACTGGTGGAAGGCGTCTCAAATCTGCTGATCAAAGAGTCGCCCGATTTTCTGGCGCTGAAAGAGGCGGTGAAGGCGGAAAGCCCCGCACTGATATTTATCGACACGCTGGCAATGGCGTTCCCCGGCCTGGAAGAAAACAGCGCCGAGGCAATGGGCCGTGTGGTCGCGGTGGCGCGGGCGCTGGCCCGCTGGGGCGCAGCCGTTGTCCTGATCCATCACGACACCAAATCGGAAAGCGGCACGCCGCGCGGGCACAGTGTGTTGAACGGCGCGCTCGATGTTGCCCTGCATGTGAAACGGGACGACGAATACAAGATCATTCGGGGCAAGCTGACCAAGAATCGGAACGGAACGATTGAACGCGATATTGCCTTCATCATCGCCACCGAAGACTTCGGCCAAGATGAAGACGGCGATGCGCTGACCTATCCTCGATGCAATCCGTTGATCGGCGCGCCGAAGAAAGACAAGAAACTGTCGAAAGCTCAACGTGGCGCACTTTCCATCCTGGAACAGGCGGGCGGCAGGCTGACCGAAGAGGAATACGTTTCCCGAATGATGGAGGGCCGCGACGTATCCGCGTCCCCCAACCCGAAGTCCCGGCGCGACGCAGCGACACGGGCACTCCGCGACTTGTGCGACAAAAGCCTGATCCGTTTTGCAAATGGCACCTATACCCAATGCGATGGCTTCGACGCCCTGTCTTCACCCAAGACGGCAGTTTCCAGCGATCTGCCGTTCCTCCTGAACTGAACCAAAGGAAACCGCGAATGCATTTCAAAACCTTCCTGAAAACCTGCGAAGTTGACGACCCGATGGAATTTGATTTCATCAATGACGCAAAATCCGACAGCCGCTTTCCTGATGTGAGGACCTTGGCGGCCCTGACATCCTATCTCTATCACCGGGGCGCTCCCTATCAGGCCATCGAAGCCGCTGAGCAGCTTTGGCAGAAATATGATGAGTCGCGTAAACCGCAGCTTCTGGTGTAGGTCCAGCCCCCGCGAAGGACGAACTCCCCCGCCCTTTCCGCTCTTGCCGGGCGGGCGGGGGAAGTGGTCTAAGGAAGAAAAGACTGATCGAAGGGGCAGGTGCATGACGGAACTGGTATTCAAGGGCAAGGAATTCGTTTGGAACCACCACCTTGCGGTGCCGTTCCGGCCCCTGGAGATGCACGCGGACAAGGGGACTGGCGCGGCGCGGCTGGACGGGAACCTGATCGTGCAGGGCGACAACCTGCACGCGCTGAAGGCGCTGTTGCCTATCTATGCGGGCAAGGTGGACTGCATCTTCATCGACCCGCCTTACAACACCGGGAACGAAGGCTGGGCCTACAACGACAACGTTAACGCGCCGATGATCCGGGAATGGCTGGACGCCAACCCCATAGGCATCGAGGACGGCCTGCGCCATGACAAATGGTGCGCGATGATGTGGCCCCGGCTGCGGTTGCTGCATGAGTTGTTGCACGAGAACGGAAGCCTCTGGGTCACGATTGACGATAACGAAGACCACTTGCTGCGCCAGTTACTGGACGAGGTATTTGGGCGAGACGGGTATGTTACTGAAATCGCATGGCGACATTCAGATAGCAGTAGCAATAACGTCACGCAGTTCTCTCAGGACTTTAACACGATCTTCGTCTACTCGAAGAATGAATACTGGACTCCGAATTTTCTTGATGACCCTGACAAACGGTCCCATTTCCGCAACCCGGACGGTGATCCACGCGGCGCGTGGTTTGACGGGAACAACATCCAGAACCCGGCCATTCGACCCAATCTCCAATTCGACTATCCCGGCCCGAACGGAAACTTGATCAAGCACCCGCCGAACGGGTGGCGCTGGTCAAGAGAAACGATGGAAGCAAAATTTGAAACTGGCGAACTTCGCTTTTCCCCTGATGGGAAGCGGATTATCCGGCGCACCTATCTTGCGGACCAAAGAGGCCTGCCGCCTTCGAGCTTTTGGGCGAACGTGGAAGAAACGGGCCATACTAGGGGCGCTAAAGTCACCTTGAAACAGGTATTTGGCGATGACTACGCCAGCGACCTTTTCGCCACTCCTAAGCCTGTGCAGGTGATCCAAAAGGTGTTGGACCTCGCAACCGACAAGGACTCCATCATCCTCGACTCCTTCGCGGGGTCCGGCACCACGGCCCACGCCGTTCTGGAAGCCAACAAACGGGACGGGGGCGACCGGCGCTTCATCCTGGTCGAGATGGAGGACTATGCCGACCGGCTTACCGCCGAACGTGTGCGACGGGTGATCAATGGTTATGACTTCACCGGAACGCAGAAAACGGAACTGTTGCGCGAGCGGCTGAACTGGCGGGCAATCGAACGGGCGGGCGATCTGGTGGACAAGGTGCAGGGGATCGAAAACCTGCATGGCCATGAATACGACCGGATCAAGAAAGAGGTGAACGACGGCGAATTGATCGTCACCGGCGAAAAGCGGGTGGAGGAACGGGCCGAAGGTCTGGGCGGTGATTTCACCTATTGCACGCTGGGCGACCCCATCGACCTTGACGGTATCCTGACGGGTGCTGCGCTGCCGTCCTATGACGCGCTGGCCGGGTGGCTGTTCCACATGGCCACATCGCAACCGCTCGACCCCGCCAAGCTGGACGAGGGCAACGCCTATGTGGGCGAGGCGAACGGCACGCATGTGTGGCTGATCTATCGCCCCGACCTCGACTGGCTGAAATCGCCCGATGCCGCCCTGACACTGAGTTTCGCGCGACAGGTGGCCGGGGCGCGCCCCGACGCCCGCCACTTCGTCTTTGCCCCCGCCCGCTATGTCAGCCAGCGGATGCTGGACGCCGAAGGATTGCCGGTTGAATTCGTGCCCCTGCCCCATTCGCTCTACCGGATGGAACGAGACTGATGCGCACGCTCGATTATCAGGCGCGGGTGCTGGACACGCTGGATGCCTATCTGGAAGCGCTGAAACCCGAAAAGGCGCGGGCCGACAAGATTGCCGCGATGGCGGCGGCGGACCCGGACCTTGGGCTTGAGGTGCCCGACTTCACGGCGAAGGCTTGGGAAGCGATGAAAAGCGCTGGGCGCTTGCCCGCGTCCCGTGCCGCCATTCCCTTTTCCCCGCGCAAGGATGGCGTGGGCCGCGCCGTGCCCAACGTCACGCTGAAGGTGCCCACGGGCGGCGGAAAGACATGGCTGGCGGTAAATGCGGTCAGTCGGATCATGGGCCGGTATCTGGCGAAGAACACCGGATTCGTGCTGTGGATCGTGCCGAACGAGGCGATCTATTCGCAAACGCTGAAGGCGCTGAAGAACCGCCAGCACCCTTATCGGCAGGCGCTCGACCGAGCGGCGGCGGGGCGCGTGAAGGTGATGGAGAAGGGCGACCGGCTGGACGCACGAGACGTTGACGCGAATCTTTGTGTTATGGTGCTGATGTTGCAGTCAGCAAACAAACAGACAAAAGAAGCACTGCGCATGTTCCGTGATCGGGGCGACGTGCATGGCTTCTTTCCTTCCGAGGGTGATCAGGCAGCGCACGCGCGGGAACTGGAAGCAGTGCCGAATCTCGACGGCTATACCGGCATGTTCACGATGGTGAAGGATTCGCTTGGGAACGCGCTGCGCAAGATCAGGCCGGTTGTGGTGATGGATGAGGGGCAGAAGGCCACGTCCGAGTTGGCGCATGACACGCTCTACGGTTTCAACCCGATCTTCGTTCTAGAATTGACCGCGACGCCCAAGGATGTTGCGTCACGGGGTGGTGCCAATCCCCGCCCAGCGCGCCATGCAAACCTCTTGGTGGAGGTGACAGGGCGCGAGTTGCACGCCGAAGACATGATCAAGATGCCGTTGAACCTTGACCCGAGACAAGGCACGGATTGGCGCGGGACGCTGACGGCGGCGCTGGGCAGGCTGAATACCCTGGACGCCGAGGCGCGCGCCTACGGTGCGGACAAGGGCGCTCTGGGCTATATCCGGCCCATTATGCTGGTGCAGGTCGAGCGGACGGGCAAGGATCAGCGGGACGGGCAGCATATTCACGCGGACGATGTGAAGGAATGGCTGCTGGCGGCGGGGCTGGATGATGCCGAGGTTGCGATCAAGACCGCCGAACAGAACGACCTGAATCAGCCAGAGAACCAAGACCTGTTGTCGCCCACCAACCGGGTGCGGGTGATCGTGACCAAGGCCGCGCTGCAAGAGGGCTGGGATTGCCCCTTTGCCTATGTGCTGTGTTCACTGGCGGCGGCGTCCAACCGCTCCGCCATGACGCAGCTTGTGGGGCGCATCCTGCGCCAGCCCTACGCGCTGAAGACCGGCGTGGCGGCGCTGGACGAATGCTATGTGGTCACGCATCACGCGGCGACGCGCGATGTGGTGGAGGCGATCAAGACCGGGCTGGAACGCGATGGCTTGGCCGATCTGGTGATCGAGGTGCCGCAAGAGGGTGGCGCGACTGGTGGCGGCGAGGCCCGCAAGGTGGAACGGCGGGACAAGTTCAAGAGCTTGCAAATCTACCTGCCCAAGGTGCTGAAAGTGGAAACGGGCGAGGTGCGCGACCTCGATTACGAGACGGACATACTGGCGGCAATCGACTGGCGGGACTTTTCCCCGGCTGGCGTGGTGGCCGAGATACCAGACAATCCTGCACAGGTAGCGGCACAGTTGCAGCGCATCGCCCTGACCGATGCCGGGGAAGACGAGTATTTCCGGGGCGAGGTTGTCGCGGCTGCGGCGGAAACCCTTCGGTTTGACCCCACCTACGCGGTGCGGGTGATCTCCGATCTGGTGCCCAACCCTTTCGTGGCGCGCGGTATCATCGCGGACCTGGTGAAGGGCTTGGAAGCGCGCGGCTTCGACGCGGCCAAGCTGGGCGCTGCATCCGGCGTGATCATCGACCGGCTACGGGTAGCCCTGACCACGGAACGCGATGCCCGGTCTGAAACCTTGTTCCGCGCGGCGGTGAAGGCCAGTGACATTCAATTCCGGCTGCGGCTGGACGGGAACAACTGGCAGATGCCCGACCACATGCTGACCACGGAACCGGCGAACTCGCCACACCTGACCGGCGCGCATGGCGGTGCTCTTGACCGAAGCCTGTTTTCCCCTGTGTTCCGAAACGAGTTGAACGGCGAGGAACAGAACGTCGCCGTGCATTTGGACGGGGATGGCACGGTGAAATGGTGGCACCGCAACGTGGCCAAGGCCAGTTACGGCATGGGGCTGCAAGGCTGGAAGCGCGGGCGCATATACCCTGACTTCATCTTCGCCACGAGCGGCAAGGCGGGCGCTGGGCGGATCGTGGTGCTGGAAACAAAGGGCGACCACCTGCAAAACCCGGACACCGACTACAAGCGCGACGTGCTGGACTTCCTGACACGGAACTTCTCATGGGATCAGGCAGTGCCTGCCGGTCAGCTACAGATAGCCATGACCGGCGAGACGGTGGAATGCGCCTTGGTGCTGATGGAGGACATTCCGGCGAAGCTACCGGCGATCTTGGCGAAGTGAGTCAGTTTGCCCCTTCAAGGTAGCGGTAGACGCTTGACCGTGCGAGGCCCAGCGCCTTGGCAATTGCCGTGGGGGTCATGCCTTGCGCCCGCATGGCGTTCACCCGGTCCCCGTCTATGGTCGCGGGCCTGCCCTTGAACGGGGAGTCCGGTCCTTTGGCCAATGCTGCGTCTATCCCTTCCCGTTGCCGGGCCTTCCTGATTTCCGTCTCGAACTCTGCGACGGCGGAAATCATCGTAAAGAACATGCGGCCTTCCGGCGTCGTGGTATCTATGGCCTGTTCCAGCACCCGTAGCCCGACGCCTTTCGTCGTGAGCGTATGGGCGATATTGTGCAGGTCGCGTGTTGACCGCGCCAGACGATCAAGGCGGGTCACAACAAGCGTGTCGCCCTTGCGAATGCCCCGCGTCAGAAGATCATCCAGCGCCTTCCTGCCGTCCCGCTTGGTGCCAGTCGCCTTCTCGCTGTAAAGGTGTTCGTCACTGACACCCGCAACCCGTAACGCGGCAAGCTGCACGTCCAGCTTCTGCCCGACTGATGAAACCCGCGCATACCCGATCAACTCACCCATGATGGCCCCTTTCGTCCTAATAGGTTGTCCGATAAATCGGTATCGTCCGAAAAATGATTCTACAAGTCAAATAGGACACTTTTGCGAGACTTTAGCACGTCCCGCCCGATTATACTTTAATCGGACACGCAACCGTCTTGATGGGCTACACGTCAAGATCGAACAGGACACATCATTGCACCTGCCGCATCTTGGCTCTGGGTCCTTCCGGGGGTGGGGGTGCGTCGGGCGGGGACACCGACCCGCGAAACCCGAGCGATTTCAAATTTCCCGCAGCGAAGCTGGGCTGGTTGAGCCTGGGCGATGATGGCCGGGAAGCGATCTGTGAACAGAACCCATCTTCCTGTTCCAGTGTGGGGCTTTGGGGCGCGACAGGCGACAGCCCTAAAGGGTGCTGTCGCGTCGGTCGCGTGGTCCCCGGTCATGCCGTGGCTACAGTTACGAATTGCCGCGTGCTGTCGCAGTTTGTCGCCCTGTAGCAATCTGGCATTAGATCGGAGCACGGGCACCGTGAAAGTGCGTCTGTGCGGCTTCTGATGTGAGTTGCGCGATACCAACACGGCGATTATGTGTTGGTATCGCAACACCCGGACGAATCCGGCGAAATGCAACGGATTTGTTGGTATTTTTGTTGGTATCCAGCCCTTTTCGCTTTTGATTCAAAGGGTTTCAGAATCCTCCGGGCCTACCATTTTCGCGCCTCAATCCTCATCGTCGAAGATACCGGCCTGGGCAGGCGGGTCCAGATCGCGGTAGAGAAGCTGCGCCTGCGGGGCGGGGCCGCGGATGTCCGACAGGGCCAGAACCTCGATCCGGCGGCGGGTCCGGCCCTGGCGCAGCTCGATCAGGGCACCGGGGCGGATGGGGCGAGCGGGTTTCACCGGCTGGCCGTCGATGCGGACCTTCGCGGCTTCGATCATCTGCTGGGCAAGCGCGCGGGTCTTGTAGAACCGCGCCGCCCACAGGAACTTGTCCAGCCGGACCGACTCCATCCCCGCGACGCCTTAATCCGGGTCGCGCAATGCGCCTGCGATGCCGCGCAGGTCATAGCCGGCACTGGCGCCCGCGGTCAGGATCTCGTCCCGCGATTTCAGGCCGGATTGCGACAGCGCCCAGATCGTCGCGCTGCGCGTGCCCGAGCGGCAATAGGCCAGCACCGGGCCGGGCATCTCGGCCATGGCCGCGCCGAATTCGGCCACCAGCTCCGGTGTCAGGCCGCCGGGGCGCACGGGGATGAAGCGGAACTCCAGCCCGGCCTCGGCGGCGGCGCGGGCAATCTGGTCCTGACCCGGTTGGCCGGCCTCTTCGCCATCGGGACGGTTGCCGATCACGCTGCGAAAGCCGAGCGCCGCCAGTTCGGCCATTTCCTCGGGCAGAATCTGCGGCGTGACCGAGATCGTGTCGTCGATTTTCCTGATATCCATGTCCATCCCTTTGCCGGGCGCGACCTTGCAGGGCGGCGCGTCACGCCTTCATTTGCCCCGTTTGCGGGGCCAAGGCAACCGCGACGCGCCGGGTCGGCTCAGCGGGCGATGCCGTCATCCTTCTCCGCCGGTCCGGCCTCGGTCCGGCGGTCGTGCTGGAATTCCAGCCACATGGCGTTGACCACCGCGAACAGCGCCGCCATCGCCAAGCCCAGCACCCATGCAAAATACCACATGCGAAACTCCTTCAATAAGCGTGGCTGTCGGGGTCGGAGACTTCCTTAGCGGTCACCTTGCCCCACAACACCCGATAGACCCAGGCGGTGTAGACCATGATCAGGGGCAGGAAGATCGCGCAGGCGACCATCATCACAAACAGCGTCAGTTGCGAGGATGAGGCATCCCAGACCGTCAGCGAGGAGCGCGGATCGGTGTTCGAGGGCAGGATGATGGGGAACATGGTCAGCCCGACCGACGCCACCATCCCGAAGATCGCCAGTTTCGACCAGAGCAGCGGCGAGCGATCCCCGCCCGCGCGAAAGGCGCGCAGCACCATGGCGATGCCCACAAAGCCCAGGACCGGCGCGATGACGATCCAGGGCCGCGCGGCATAGGCCGACAGCCAGCTTCCGCCCTGCGCCACATCGTTCAGCAGCGGGTTCGAGGGGCCGTTCGGATCGGGCTGGGTGACGAAGTGAAAGCCCTCGATCCCCAGGGCCAGCCACAGCCCGCCAAGCGCATAGCCCGCGCCCGCGATCATTGCCGCCACCGTGCCGGTGCGGCGCGCGCGGCTGGCAATCGGGTCTTCGGTCTTCAGGATCAGCCAGGCCGAGCCGTGCATGATCAGCATCGCGAAGGACACCACGCCCGCCAGCAGCGCGAAGGGGCGCAGCAGGCCGGTCAGCTTCTGGAGCGCATTGCCGTCATAGATCGACAGCAGGTCGGGCGTGAGGCGGAAGGGCACGCCCAGCAGGATATTTCCCACCGCAACCCCGAACAGGAGCGCCGGCACCGCGCCGCCATAGCAGAGCGCCCAGTCCCACGCCGTCCGCCAGGCCTTGCCGGGGCGCTTGGAGCGATACTTGAATGCCACCGGCCGCACGATCAGCGCCGACAGGATCACGAACATCGCCAGATAGAAGCCCGAGAAGCTGACCGCATAAAGCAGCGGCCAGGCCGCGAAGATGGACCCACCGCCGAGGATGAACCAGACCTGATTGCCCTCCCAGACCGGGCCGACGGTGTTGATGATGATACGCCGCTCGGTGTCGGTGCGGCCAAGGAAGGGCAAAAGCGCCCCCACCCCCATGTCGAAGCCATCGGTCAGCGCGAAGGCGATCAGCATCACCCCAAGCAGCAGCCACCACAGGACGCGCAGGAATTCCAACGAGAAAAATTCGTGCAGGATCATCGGACTACTCCGCCGGGTTTTGGGTGGGCGAGAGGCGCCGGATATGCGCGGCCTCCCAGTCTTCGGTCAGTTGCACGTCATCGGTCGGCCCCTTGCGGATCGCCTTCAGCATCAGCATCATCTCGATCACGAACAGGATCGAATAGAAGACCGCGAAACCGATCAGCGTCAGCAATACGTCGCTGATGGTCAGGTGACTGACCGACAGCGCGGTGGGCAGCACCCCGTCCACCGTCCAGGGCTGGCGGCCGTATTCGGCCACGATCCAGCCCATTTCGGCAGCGATCCAGGGCGTCGGAACCATCACCACCGCCAGCCACAGCGACCATCGCGGATAGGTCTGCCGGCAGAAGCTGGAGCGCCAGAAGAAGAAGGCCATGGTCAGGATGAAGGTAAAGCCGAGGCCTGCCATGATGCGGAAGGCCCAGAAGATCGGCCAGACATGGGGAATGGTATCCTCGGCCGCCTGGGCGATCTGGGCATCGGTCGCCTTGCGCGGATCGTCGGTATATCGCAGCAGCAGCAGCGCATGGCCGAAATCGTCGGCATTGTCCTCGAACTGGGCGCGTATGGCGGGGTCGCCCATGGCCTGTGGCGTTTCGCGGATTTTCATCACCGCGTCATAGGCGAGGATCCCGCGGCGGACCCGCAGTTCGGCCTGGGCCTCAAGCTGGTTGATGCCGGCGATCGGCTCGGTCAGGCTGCGGGTGCCGATCAGGCCCATGACCCAGGGGATGTGGATGGCGTATTTCGTCTCGCGCGCTTCCTGATCGGGGATGCCGAACACGGTGAAGGACGCGGGCGCGGGTTGAGTGTTCCACATCGCCTCGATGGCGGCCATCTTCATCTGCTGGTTTTCACCAGCATCATAGCCCGATTCGTCCCCCAGCACGACGACCGACAGCGCACCCGCCAGCCCGAACGAGGCCGCGACCGTGATCGAACGTCGCGCAAGTGCGATATGGCGCCCCTTCAGCAGATACCAGGCCGAGACCGCCAGCACGAAGACCGAGCCCATGACATAACCCGCGCTGACGGTATGGACGAATTTCGCCTGCGCCACCGGGTTCATCACCACGTCGTAGAAGCTGGTCATCTCCATCCGCATGGTCATCGGATTGAAGGCCGCGCCGACCGGGTGCTGCATCCAGCCATTCGCGATCAGGATCCACAGCGCCGAGAAATTCGTCGCGATTGCCACCAGCCAGGTCACCATCAGATGCGCCGGCTTCGACAGCCGGTCCCAGCCGAAGAAGAACAGCCCGACGAAGGTGGCCTCCATGAAGAAGGCCATCAACCCTTCCAGCGCCAGCGGCGCGCCGAAGATGTCACCGACATATTGCGAGTAATAGGACCAGTTCATGCCGAACTGGAACTCCATCGTCACGCCGGTGGCGACCCCGATGGCGAAGTTGATCCCGAACAGACTGCCCCAGAATTTTGTCATCTGCCGCCAGATCGGGCGGTTGGTCATCACATAGACCGTTTCCATGATGGCGACGATCACCGACAGGCCGAGGGTCAATGGCACGAACAGAAAATGAAAGAGGGCCGTCAGCGCGAATTGCAGGCGTGACAGATCGACAATGTCCAGCTCCATGGGCGTTCCTTCGGTAGGCCGGTCAGAAGTCCGATACCGGCTGGCCAGAATCTACCCCGAGGGTAGCGTCCCTGATCTCGCTTACCAATGCCGCATTTTGAATGCGACATATCGCCCGAAGACCGGATGATCGCCATGGCGGTGCATGGCGCAGAGGATCGCCGCATCCGGCAACGCGCTGCGCAGACCCGAGAGCATCCGATCGGCGCTGGCATCGTCCAGCCCCTCGGTCGGTTCGTCCAGCAGCAGCAGGCCGGGGCGGCGCAGAATGGCGCGCGCAACTGCCAGCCGCCGGGCCTGTCCGCCCGAAAGCCCCGCGCCGCCTTCGCCCAGCAGCGTGTTCAGGCCCCCGCGCGGGGCGAGCGCTTGCGTCAGGCCCACCGCCTCCAGCGCCTCGGCCATACGGGCGGGATCGTCCTCGCCCGACAGCGCGAGGTTTTCGGCAATCGTCCCCGCGATCAGCGCCGCGCGCTGCGGCACCAGCGTGACGCGGGCGCGCAGGGCGTCCTCGGGCCAGTCCTGCACCGGCACGCCCCAAAGCGCGATGGGGGCGAAGGGCGGCAGAAGCCCGGCGATCTGCCACAGAAGCGTGGTCTTGCCCGATCCGCTGGGACCGGTCAGCGCCGCCATCTGTCCCGCCTCCAGCACCAGATCGGGCTGGCTGAGCCGCAGGACCGGTCCCTGCTCCACCGCAGGGGCGGCCTTCGGCAAAGCTGCGGTGGGACGCAGCAATGGCGCAACCCGCGCTGCGGCATCGCGCATCCGGCCCAACTCGGCCAGACCGCGCGGCAAGGCGGTCAGCGTCTCGCCCAGACCCAGCGCCACGAAAAAGCCGATGGCGGCGGCTGCAGGTCCGGTCTGCCCCTGCCCGATCATCCACGCCCCCGCCAGCAGCGCCAGCGCCCCCGCCAGCGCCGGCAGCAGCGACAATATGGCGCGGGCGGCGCGTTCCGCCCGGTCCAGCCGGGTCGCGGCCGCCCGCGCCGCACGGTCCTGCTGATGAAGCGCATCTTCCAGCGCCGGCAGGCGGCCGGCGACGATCAGCGCCGCGCGGTCGCGCAGCCCGGCGATCAGGTTACGTCGCAGAGCCTGGGTCGCCGCCTCGGCCTGCTGTGCGGGCGCGGTGGCGCGCCGGGCCAGCCGGATCAGCGCAAATGCCGTGCCGGGCAGATAACCGGCCACCACGGTGCAGGCCACCGGCGCCCCGACGATGGCCCAAAGCGCCAGCGCCGCCAGCAGATGCGCGACCAGCCCGGCGGCCAGCGGCAGCATCAGCCGCAGCACCAGCCCATCCAGCGCATCGACATCGGCGGTGATCCGGGTCAGTGCGGCCTCGGAGCGCATGGCGTCCACCTGCCGTGCCGGACGCCCGGCCAGGCCGCGCAGCAGATCGCCCCGCAGCGCGGCGAGGGCGCGCAGCACGGCCTCATGCGTGAAGACACGCTCGCCATAGCGGGCGGCGGTGCGGCCCATGGCGAAGAACCGGATCGAGGCCGAGGGCCGGAACACGTCGAAGGCGATCCCCGCGCCGGCCAGCCCGGCGATCCCGGTCGCGGTGATGAACCAGCCCGAGACCCCCAGCAGCGCCGTCCCGAAGATCAGCACCAGCAGCGCCAGCCCCGCCCCCGCCGCCATCTGCCAGGGCGCGGCGCGCAGGATGCGGTTCAGGATCAGGCGCAGATCGGTCACAGCCGGACCTCGCGGTCCATGGCGGCGATCAGCGCCGGGTCATGGGTGGCGATCAGCAGCGTGTGGCCCTGTGCCTGCAGGGCGCGCAGGCTGTCGATGATCTGGGCGGCGGTCTCGGGATCGAGGTCGGCGGTCGGTTCGTCGGCGATCAGCAATTCGCGCCCGGCGTGAATGGTGCGCGCCAGCAACAGGCGGCGCGCCTCGCCGCCCGAGACACCGGCGCCGGTCTCGCCCAGCCGCGTCTGCAACCCGTCGGGCAGCCGGGCAACCACGCCTTCGACATGGGCGCGGCGCAGAGCCGGCGCGGGATCGCCCGGCCCCAGCCATTCGCGCAGCGTCATGTCGGGCAGATGCAAGCCCTGCGGCATCACCGCCAGCCGCGCCCGCCAGGCATCGGCATTCGCGTCCGTCAGCGGCCGGTCCGCGACCAGCACCTGTCCGCCCTGCAGCGGAACCAGCCCCGAGACGACGCCCAGAAGCGTCGACTTCCCTGCCCCGCTTTCGCCGGTCACCGCCAGCGACTGCCCCGCCCCAAGGTCCAGATCGGGCAGCGCCAGCCCCGCCCCGCCCGGCAGCGCCGCCACCGCGTCGCGCATTTGCAGGCGCAGCGCGCCGGGCAAGGGATCAGCGGGCGCGCCTGCGCCCAGCATCGGCTGGCGCGGCGCGGCCTCGGCCTCGGCCAGTTCGGTGGCGACGGCAAGGGCTGCGGCGCGGTCGTGCCAGGCGGCGGCCAGATCGCGCAGGGGCTGGAAATAATCGGGGGCGAGCAGCAGCAGCAGAATGCCTTGCGCAATGCTCATCTCGCGCCCCCAGGTGCCGAAATTCAGCACGCCCAGAAGGGTGAAGCCGACATAGACCGCCATCAGCGCGACCCCGATTGCGGCGAACAGTTCCAGCACGGTTGAGGACAGGAAGGCGACCCGCAGCACCGCCATGGTCCGCGCGCGCAGGTTGTCCGCGCGGGCATCGAAATCGGCGCCGGCGCGGGCCTCGGCCCCCAGCAGACGCAGGTCGATCAGCGCACCCAGACGCTCCATCAGCAGCGCATTCAGACTGCCGATCTCGGCCAGATGCCTGCGCGAGGCGGATTCCGCGGCCATCCCGATCAGCGCCATGAAGACTGGGATCAGCGGTCCCGCCACCGCCAGGATCAGCGCAGCAGGCCAGGCGATCACGGCGGCGATGGCGATGTGGACGAAAGGCAGCACCCGCGCCCGCGCCATGGCCGGGCGATAGCGGGTGATCCAGGGCAACAGAAGCGGCAGCTTCTCGGCGGCCAGTGCCGCCATCGCCGCCGAGGGCGCGGGTCCGCGCGCGGCCAGTTCCCGCGCGATCAGCGCGGCGCGCTGCTGGCCCAGCACGGCATCGCCGGCCCGGAACAGGATGCCGCCCGCCCGCCAATCCAGCGCCGCCCGAATTACCGCGCCCAGCAGGAACAGCCCCGCCGCCGGTGCGGTGTGGTCAAGATCGCCGCCGACCCAACCGGCGATGGCCCAGGCGATCGCAGCCGCCTGCAAGGGCCAGATCAGCCCGGCCAGAACCGCCAGCGCGCTGGCGCGGGACAGTTGCGCCCGCACCGGGGTTTCGATGCGCCGTGCGGCAAGGGCAGAGGGGGAAGGCGTGCGGTCCATCGGATCCGAAATGCTGGCGAAGACCGGGTCTTAACCCGCATCTGTGGCGCAGGAAAGTCTGCCGCCTGCGACATAGCGCCCTCATCCCGAACAGCCAGCGCTGTTGGTCAAGGTCGCGCGGCCGCCGGGTTGGGACATGGTGGTGATGAAATTTGCGGATCGCACCGTCCGCGCGAATCCGCAAGGCCGCCCGATATTCACGACAGCCTCAACCGCCGATCCGATCCTTGCGCGCCCGTATCGCCGCAGGCGGCAAATGTGCCCTCGCCTGCGCAGGGCGGAACGGCCTGCTCTCAGCGGACGGCCTTAACCCCTTCGAGGATCAGGGTGGTGGCGATGTCGGCGTAATCCTCGCGGGTGATCGGGCCGCCGTCCTTGAACCACATATAGACCCAGTTCATCATTCCGAACAGCGACATGGTCACCGGCATCAGCAGCGGGCGTCCGTTGCGCAATTCGGGATTGATGCGGTCGATGACCAGCGAGAACCGGCGCACGATGCGGCGCTCGATCGCGGCCAGTTGCTGCTGCTGATCCTCGGTCAGCGCGCGCTTGGCATTCAACTGGACGATATGCTCATTATCGGCGCCGCGATAGACATCCAGCACCGCACCGACCAGCTTGCGCAGCCTGTCCCGGTCGGGCAGCGCGGCGTCATCTGCGGCCGCGACCGCTTCGTCCACCTCGGCCAGATGGGTGTGGATGATCGCAAAGATCAGCGCATCCTTGCCCGGATAGTAGTGATAGAGCAGCGCCTTCGAGACGCCGGCGCGTTCGGCGATCTGGGACATGGACGCCTTGTCCATGCCCTGCTCGGCAATGACGGCTGCCGCATTGCGCAGCAGGTCCTGCTGCTTTTCGGCGAAATCGCTGGCGCGGGTTCGGGCCATTCAGCTTCCTGTCTTGCGGCGGCGGGTTCCGCCACCCGCTGCAATAGCGCCCCGGCGCCGGAATGTCACCGGGCCAAGAGCGTGGTGAATTACCGCTCTTTCGGGCGGTTGTCGACGACGCGCCTGGCCTTGCCTTCGGACCGCGCCACGCCCGCGGGGTCGTGGACGACGATTTTCGTCGACACCCCCACCACGGATTTGATGTGATGGGCCAGCAGCTTCGCCGCCGCCTCGCGCGCCGCCGCGTCCGCGGTTTCGGGCAGGCATTCGCAATGCACGGTCATGTTGTCCATGCGGTTGGCGCCGGTGGTCAGCTCGATCTGGAAATGCGGCGCCAGCGCCTTGACCTTGAGGATCTGTTCCTCGATCTGGGTGGGGAAGATGTTCACGCCGCGCAGGATGATCATGTCGTCGCTGCGCCCGGTGATCTTTTCCATCCGCCGCATCGAACGCGCCGTCCCCGGCAGCAGCCGGGTCAGGTCGCGCGTGCGATAGCGGATCATCGGCAGGCCTTCCTTGGTCAGCGTGGTGAAGACCAGCTCGCCCATCTCGCCATCGGGCAGAACCTCGCCGGTTTCGGGATCGATGATCTCGGGGTAGAAGTGGTCTTCCCAGATATGCAGCCCGTCCTTCGTCTCGACGCATTCATTGGCGACGCCTGGCCCCATCACCTCGCTGAGGCCATAGATGTCGACGGCGTGCATGTCGAAGACCTGCTCGATCTCCTCGCGCATCCTGTTGGTCCACGGCTCGGCCCCGAAGATGCCGACCTGCAGCGCGGTTTCGCGCGGATCAATGCCGCGGCGGCGGAACTCGTCCAGGATCGACAGCATGTAGGAGGGCGTCACCATGATGATGCGCGGCTTGAAATCCTGGATCAGGTCGACCTGACGCTCGGTCATCCCGCCCGAGACCGGCACCACCGTGCAGCCCAGCCGTTCCGCGCCGTAATGCGCGCCAAGCCCGCCGGTGAACAGCCCGTAGCCGTAGGCCACATGGCAGATATCGCCCGCACGCCCGCCCGAGGCGCGGATGGAGCGCGCGATCAGATCGGCCCAGTTGTCGATGTCGCCCTTGGTATAGCCCACGACCGTGGGCTTGCCCGTCGTTCCGCTGGAGGCATGGATCCGCGACAGCTGCTCGCGCGGGACGGCAAACATGCCGAAGGGATAGTTGTCGCGCAGGTCCTGTTTGTAGGTGAAGGGAAATTTCGCCAGATCGGCCAGCGTTTGCAGGTCGTCCGGGTGGACGCCCGCCGCGTCGAAGCGTTGGCGGTAGAAGGGCGAGTTCTCATAGGCGTGGTTCAGCGACCATCTCAGCCGCGTCAGCTGGAGCGCGGCAATTTCGTCGCGCGAGGCGATCTCGATCGGGTCCAGCGATGTGCGGTCAGGCGTCAGATCTTCCATGTGTTCCCCCTTGAACCCTGCTCACTCGGCCAGATGCTGCCCGCGCACGGTGCGCGACAAGCCGCGAAAATGCGCGACGGACCGGCCGTTCTGATTGGTGACCTCGACATCATAGACGCCGCTGCGCCCGGCCCGCGAAACCTCGCGCGCGGTGGCGGTCAACCGGTCGCCGAGGGCCGCGGGCGCGACATAGGTGATGGAGGCCTGCTGCCCGACGGTGATGTCGTTATAGGTGTTGCAGGCGAAGGCGAAGGCACTGTCGGCCAGCGTGAAGATATAGCCCCCATGCCCGTTGCCGTGGCCATTGGTCTGCGCTTCGGTCACGGTCATCGACAGCGTGGCCTGACCGGGGGCGATCTGCTCGATCACCATGCCCAGCTGCTGGCTGGCACGGTCGAGGTCCCACATCGCCCTGGCAGAGGCCTCGGCCAGTTCCTGCGGGGTCATATCGGCTGCGCGCGTCATTGGCCCCTGAACTCCGGCTTGCGTTTTTCGAGGAAGGCGGTGACGCCTTCGGCATAGTCGGCCGTGCGGCCCGCCTGCCGCTGGGCATCGCGTTCGGCGTCCAGCTGCGCATCGAGGCTGCGCGTCGCGGCCTCGTGAATAAGCTGCTTGGTCAGGCCAAGCCCCACGGTCGGGCCCGCCGCCAGTTTCAGGGCAATGGCGCGGGCCTCGTCCTGCAGGGTCGCGTCATCGACGGCCTTCCAGATCAGCCCCCAATCGGCGGCCTCCTCGGCGCCCAGGGGTTCGGCCAGCAGGGTCAGTGCCTTGGCACGCGGCTCTCCGATCATGCGGGGCAAGGCCCAGGAGCCGCCGGCATCGGGGATCAGCCCGATCTTCGAAAACGACTGGATGAAGCGGGCGGACCGCGCCGCCAGCACAATATCGCAAGCCAGCGCGATATTGGCCCCTGCCCCGGCCGCCACCCCGTTCACCGCGCAGACGACCGGCTTTTCCAGGGCCCGAATCATCCGCAGATTCGGGTTGTAATAGCTGTCCAGCGTCGCCCCCAGATCGGGCGCGGGACCGCCCTTGCGCGGGTCGCGATCGCCCAGATCCTGCCCTGCGCAGAACCCCCGCCCCGCGCCGGTCAGCAACACGGCGCGCACCTCGGGATCTTCATGCGCCCGCTCCAGCCCGGCGCGCAGCGCCAGATGCATTTCGGGCGTGAAGCTGTTCAGCTTTTCGGGCCGGTTCAGGGTCAGGCCAAGGACGCCGTTTTCCAGCGTGACCAGCACCGTTTCGCTTGCCATCATCGGTTTCCCTCCCCCTCTCGCGTTTCTCCCCGCGGTAAAAAAGATGTTGCATAGACCGACCGGTCAGTCAATTATCTTTGCGAGGATGGGAGGAGACGAGCTTGCCGAATCTTGCGCGGGGATCGCCCGGCGCGGATCGAAAGCAACGGCCCGGTTGTGGCGCACTCTGCCCGAATCACAAAGAAATATCGCCGCCCGCGCGCGGCGCTGTTCAGCAACTGGGAGGAACGCTGAATGACCCTTCGCAATCTGATGACCACGGCGGCGGCACTGTCGGCCCTGGCCGCCCCGGCACTGGCCGACATCAATATCGGCGCCTCGATTTCCGAAACCGGCCCGGCGGCCTTTCTGGGCGACCCGGAGGCCAAGACCCTGCGCATGGAGGTCGAGAAGATCAACGCCGAGGGCGGGATCAACGGCGAAAAGATCAATCTAATCATCTATGACGACGGCGGCGACGCCAACAAGGCCAAGACCTTCGCCACCCGTCTGGTCGAGGATGACGAGGTGGTCGCGGTGATCGGGGGCACCACCACCGGCACCACCATGGCCATGGTGCCGGTGTTCGAGGATGCCGAAATCCCGTTCATCAGCCTTGCCGGGGCGGTCGACATCATCGAGCCGGTGAAGACCTTCACCTTCAAGACGCCGCATACCGACCGCATGGCCTGCGAAAAGATCTTCGCCGACATGAAGGCGCAGGGCTTCACCAAGGTGGGCATGATCTCGGGCTCGGACGGGTTCGGAAAGTCGATGCAGGCGCAATGCAAGGGCGTGGCCGAAGCCTCGGGCGTCGAGATCGTCGCCGATGAGGTCTACGGCCCGCAAGATGCCGACATGACGCCGCAGCTGACCAACATCAAGGGTTCGGGCGCGCAGGCGATACTGAACTCGGGCATGGGTCAGGGTCCGGCGGTCGTCACCCGCAACCACAAGCAGCTGGCGATCGAGGCACCGCTGTATCAGTCGCATGGCGTCGCGTCGAAACAGTTCATCGAACTGGCCGGCGCCCAGGCCGCCGAGGGCGTGCGTCTGCCCGCCGCCGCCCTGCTGGTTGCCGATCAGCTGCCCGATGACGATGCACAGAAGCCGGTCGTGATCGCCTATCGCGATGCCTATCAGGCTGCCACGGGCGAGGATGTGTCGACCTTCGGCGGCCATGCCCATGACGCGCTGGCGATCCTGAAGGCGGCGATCGAACGCGCGGATTCCACCGATCCGGTGGCCATCCGCGACCAGATCGAGGCGACCAAGGATTTCGTCGGCACCGCTGGAAACGTCACCTATTCGCCCGAGGATCACCTCGGCCTGACGCTGGACGCCTTCAAGATGCTGGTCATCAAGGACGGCGACTGGACCATCGCCCAGTGACCTGATCCGGGCGCGAGGCCCCCTCGCGCCCCTTCCCCACGCCGGAGGCAAGATGTCGGAGCTGCTGCAATTCCTGTTCTCGGGGCTGACGGTGGGTGCGGTCTATGCGCTTGTCGCTCTGGGCTTCACCATCATCTACAACGCCTCGGACGTGGTGAACTTCGCCCAGGGCGAATTCGTCATGCTGGGCGGCATGCTGACCGTCTCGGCCTATGCCGCGGGGCTGCCGCTGCCGCTCGCGGCGTTGATCGCCATCGTGGTTACGGCTGGTATCGGCGTGGCGCTGAACAAGCTGGCGATCGAGCCGGCGCGCGGCGCGCCGGTCGTATCGCTCATCATCATCACCATCGGCGCCTCCATCTTCCTGCGTGGGGCGGCGCAGGTGCTGTTCGGCAAACAGATCCACCGCTTTCCATCATTCTCGGGTGACACGCCGCTGCGCATCGGCGGAGCGACCATCCTGCCGCAATCGCTTTGGGTGATGGCGGGCGGCATCGCGGTCTTCATCGCGCTTTATCTGTTCTTCACCCGGACCCTGACCGGCAAGGCGGTGCTGGCCACCTCGAACAACCGGCTGGCGGCGCAGCTGGTGGGCATCAACACCAACTGGGTGATGACCCTGTCCTTCGCGCTGTCGGCCGCCATCGGCGCGCTGGCGGGCGTGCTGATCACGCCGATCACCAACACCTCCTATGATGTCGGCATCGCGCTGGCGCTGAAGGGATTCGCCGCCGCCATGCTGGGCGGCATGGGCAACCCCAAGGGCGCGCTGGTGGGCGGCATCCTGCTGGGCATCATCGAGGCGCTGACGGCGGGCTATCTCAGCTCGCAATACAAGGATGCGGCGGCCTTCGTCATCATCCTGCTGGTGCTGTTCTTCCTGCCGCAGGGCCTGTTCGGGGCCAGGCATACGGAGCGCGTGTAATGCGGCTCGGCCCCAAATCCACCACGCTGCTGGTGCTGGCGGCGCTGATCGCGCTGACGCCGGTCTTCTTCCCGTCGAGCTTCTATTATCGGGTCGGATCGCTGATCTTCATCAACGGGCTGGCGGTGACGGGCATGGTGATCCTGATCGGCTATGCCGGGCAGATCAGCCTCGGCCATGCCGGATTCGCGGGCATCGGCGCCTATTCCTGCGCGCTGATGCCGGTCCATTGGGGCGTGCCCGTGCTGCTGGCCGCCGTGCTGGGCGCGCTGATTTCAGCCGCGCTGGCATGGCTGGTGGGCCGGCCGATCCTGCGGCTCAAGGGCTATTACCTGGCGGTGGCCACGCTGGGCTTCGGCATCCTCGTCTATATGGTGCTGATGAACGAGGCTTGGCTGACCGGGGGCCCCGATGGCACCGCGGTGCCGGATTCGGGGCTGCGCGACATGGCGAAGGCCATTGGCATCAACCTGAAGAATTCGGAATTCTGGTACTGGTTCTGCGGGATCGTGCTGACGATCGGCGCGTGGCTGGCGCTGAACCTGCATGACAGCCCGACCGGCCGGGCGCTGCGCGCGCTCCACGGGTCCGAGATCGCCGCCCGCACCGTCGGCGTCGATGTGGCGAAATACAAGCTGCAGGCTTTCGTGATCTCGGCGGTCTATGCCTCGGTCGCGGGCTCGCTGGTGGCGCTGCAGAACCAGTTCGTAACGCCCGACATCGCCGGCTACATGCACTCGATCGAATGGGTGACGATGACCGTGCTGGGCGGTGCGGGCTCGGTTCTGGGGGCGATCTTCGGGGCCGGCATCCTGACGCTGCTGCCGCAGGTGCTGACCCGTTTCGCGGAATACGAACAGCTTCTGCTGGGTCTCATCATGATGCTGGTGATGATCTTCATGCGCGACGGGCTGCTGCCGCAGGTCCTGCGCCTGATCCGGGGGAAAGACCAATGAGCGCGCTGCTGTCGGTCGAGGGGCTGGGCATCACCTTTGGCGGCCTGCGCGCCGTCCATGATGTCGGCTTCAAGGTCCAGCCGGGCGAGATCCTGTCGGTGATCGGCCCGAACGGGGCGGGCAAGACAACGCTGTTCAACATGATCTCGGGCATCTATCGCCCCGGCACGGGCCGGATCGTGCTGGACGGCGAGGACGTGACTGCCATGCGCCCCGACCTTCTGGCCCGCCGCGGCATGTCGCGGACTTTCCAGAACCTGCAGATCTTCCAGAACATGACGGTGCTGGAAAACGCCATCGCGGGCTATCACCTGACCGAATCGGGCAGCCTTCTGGCCGATCTGTTCAGCCTGCCCGCCTCGCGCGGCCGCGCCCGCGCCGCGAAGGACGGGGCGATGGAACTGCTGGCCCGCGTGGGTCTGGAACGCGCGGCCGAAACCGAGGCGGGCAACCTCAGCTACGGCAAGCTGAAGCGGCTGGAAATCGCCCGCGCGCTGGCGCTGAAGCCCAAGTTGCTGCTGCTGGACGAACCGGCGGCCGGGTGCAATGCCGTCGAAACCGAGGAGATCGACCGCATGATCGCCGAGGTCGCCAGAAGCGGCGTGGCAATCCTGCTGGTCGAGCATGACATGAAGATGGTGATGCGGATTTCCAATCATATCGTCGTGCTGGACCATGGCGAAAAGATCGCCGAAGGCGACCCCGCCACCGTCAGCCGCAACCCCGATGTGATCGCCGCCTATCTGGGCACCGAAACCGAGGCCCTTCATGCTTGAGATCCGCGACCTGCGCTCCCGCTATGGCCGCATCGAGGTGCTTCATGGCATCACGCTGAACGTGCAGTCGGGCGAAATCGTCACCGTGGTCGGCGCAAATGGCGCCGGCAAGACCACGCTGCTGCGCTGTATCTCCGGCATCCAGCCGGTGTCCGCGGGCGGGATCATCTTCCGGGGCGAGACGATCACCACGGTCCCCGCCTATCGGCGCATCCGTCGCGGCATCACCCAATCGCCCGAGGGCCGGCAGATCTTCACCAATCTGACGGTTGAGGAGAACCTGCGTCTCGGCGCGTTCCTGTTCAGCGACGACCGGGTGGACCGCGACATGGAGGACGCTTTCCAGATGTTCCCGATCCTGCGCGAGAAGCGCAACCTGCCTGCTGGTGGCCTCTCGGGCGGGCAGCAGCAGATGCTGGCGATTGCGCGGGCGCTGATGGGCCGGCCGAGCTGCCTGCTGCTGGACGAACCTTCGATGGGTCTGGCGCCCCTTCTGGTGCAGCAGATCTTCGACGTGGTGTCGGGGCTGAAGGCGCGCAACGTGACCGTGCTGCTGGTCGAACAGAACGCCTTCGGGGCGCTGAAGATCGCCGATCGGGGCTATGTCATGGAAACCGGCCGGATCACCATGGATGGCCCCGCCGAAGCGCTGATCGCCGACCCCCGCATCCGTGAGGCCTATCTGGGGATCTGATCCTGTCCGGGTCTTGCCCAATCCATGGCCGCCGCCGTCACGGCGCGGGCAGCAAGGGCGATGAACTGGCGATACTCCTCGTCGCTCAACCCCGGCAGGATGTCGCGCTGCAGGGCCTCGACCACCGGCAATATCTCATCCAGCACCGCCGCTCCTGCCGGCGTCAGCGACAAGGCCCGCGCCCGCCTGTCGCGCGGGCTGACCGCGCGCGCCACCAACCCCCTTTTCTCCAGCCGCTCCACCACCGCACCGATGGTGGCGCGGTCCTTGGCGATCGCCTCGGCCAGACCGGCCTGATCGATACCGGGGCGAAGACGCAGGGCGTCCAGCGTGGCGAATTGCATCACGGTCAGATCGGATCCTGCCGCCTGCATGCGCTGCCCGAACAGCTGCGTCGCGTGCTGGTGCAGGCGACGGATCAAATGGCCGGGCGTGTCGGGGCCGAGCGCCACGGAGCCTCCTGAAAATCAAGCTTCCACCCGAACATAACCGAGAATCAGTAGCATACACATCAATTATTGGATAGCTCTGCCCTCAAATTGCAAACGCCTTTCTTAGTGAGCTCCCGAATGGCTGGGGTGCTCATGCCATGTCACCGCGACGGGTGCGGGCCCGGCGCCCCGAAATTCCCGATGCCGCTGCGGGTCTCCTGGCGACAGAGTCGTGAGGGGGGCGACGCAACGCGCCAGCGGCTGGGCTCGGATCCCCGGCCATGGCGCAGGGCATGGGCAGTTCAGCACAAGCGGCGGACGGACCGCGCCCGGCATGAAAAAGGGCGGCTCAAAGCCGCCCTTTCGATGCGTTGCCGACCGTTTGCGATCAGACGACGCGCTCCAGCCAGTGGCGCGGATCGGGGGCGCGGCCGAACTGGATGTCGGTCAGCGCCTTCTTCAGCCTGGCGGTGATCGGGCCCGGTTCGCCGCCGCGCACGGTCAGATCATAGCCTTTGCCCTTGACCTGACCGATCGGTGCGACCACGGCGGCGGTGCCGCAGGCAAAGACCTCGACCAGCCGGCCCGAGGCCGCGTCGGCCTTCCACTGGTCGATGCCGTAACGCTCTTCGCGCACGGTCAGGCCCATGTCATGCGCCAGCGCAATCAACGAGTTGCGGGTGATACCTGGCAAAATCGTGCCCGACAGCGGCGGCGTCTGCAGGGTGCCGTCGTCGAAGACGAAGAAGATATTCATGCCAGCCAGTTCCTCCACCCAGCGGCGCTCCACCGCATCCAGGAACACCACCTGTTCGCAGCCCTCGCGGGCGGCCTCGGCTTGGGCGGCCAGGGCGCCGGCATAGTTGCCACCGCATTTTGCTGCCCCGGTGCCACCGGGTGCCGCGCGGGTATAGTTTTCCGACACCCACAGCGACACCCCCGCCGCGTCGCCCTTGAAATACGAGGCGACGGGCGAGGCGATCACACAGAACAGGAAGCTGTTCGAGGGATGGGTGCCGATGGCCATTTCGGTGCCGATCATGAAAGGCCGCAGATACAGCGACGCCCCGTCCTGATAGGGCACCCAGTCCTGATCGGTATGCACCAGCGCACGCACGGCATCGACGAACATATCCTCGGGGATCTGGGCCATGGCCAGACGTTCGGCCGAAGCGTTGAAGCGGCTGGCATTGGCGCCGGGGCGGAACAGGGTGACGCCGCCATCGGGCAGCCGGTAGGCCTTCATGCCCTCGAAGATCTCGCCGGCATAATGCAGCACCATGGTGCCCGGACTCATGCCCAGATCGTGCAGGGGCGAGACCTGCGCGTCGTGCCAGCCCCTCTCATGCGTATAGCGGATCGTGACCATGTGGTCGGTCAGGTATTTGCCGAAGCCCGGATTGGTCATGATCGCCTGACGCTCCTGGTCGGTGACCGGCTTGTCCGTCCGCTGAACGGCGATTTCGGTTTGCTGAAGCGTGTCCATTCCTTGCCATCCCCTTGCCGCCGCGATGCGCGTCCGCCGCGCGGCCTGTGTTTCCTGCGCAGAAGCGCCGTGCCGCAGGTCGATTGCCGGCGGCGCCGCCCTGTCATGCGGTGTGCATCCCTGTCTTAGCACCATGAACAGCGCTCCGCATCAGCAGAAGCGATCAATTCGCTGCCGGCGAACCATCGCCCACCGCCTGCAGCGGCGCGCAGCCATGGCAACGATATCCGCAGCGCCGCGTTGAACTTCACCTGTCAACCCAAGGAGGAAGCCATGTCCATTGCACGCGTCACCGAAATCTCGGCCACGTCGGAAAAAGGGTTCGAGGATGCCATCCGTCAGGGCCTTACCCGCGCCAACGAGACCCTGCGCAACGTCAAGAGCGCCTGGGTCAAGGAACAGAGCGTCGACTGCGCGGACGGCACGATCTCGGCTTACCGGGTCAACATGATGGTCACTTTCGTGCTTGACGATTGACCGCAAAGGGCCGGATCGGGCCGTTCCGGCCGGCCCTTTTCCGTCAGGATATTTTGTCCTTTCATATCAGTATATCACATGAAGAATCTGACAGACTTTGCGCCCATATCCCCCGTCGCCGCGTCTGGGGCACGTTTCGGGACGCTGGCCTCCCTGCCCTCAGCGGACGGAAGGGAGTGCACCGTGCGAAGCCGCCCCAAAGGCGGCGCCCTCACGGCAGCCGTATGAACGATGCCCGCTGGCGCGGCCAGGCCCTTGCGCTTGCAGCATTTTCCATTTGGGATAAACGTTTCGCAGCAGCATTGAGCGGACCCACAGCATGACCCCGAATATTATCTCCGCAGCGAAGGCCTCGGTCATGCTGCGCTACCTGCCCGACGCTGTGCTGGAACGCCTGCTCGAGGGCGCCGCGTCGCGCCAGTTCGACGCGGGCGAGACCATCTTCCTGCAGGGCGAGCCGGCGAATTCGGTCTATCTGATCATCGAGGGTTGGGTGAAGCTTTACCGCATCTCGCCCAGCGGGGCCGAGGCGGTCGTCTCGATCCTCAAGCGCAACCGCAGCTTTGGCGAGGCGGTGGCGCTGCGCGACGAAGCCTATCCGGTCTCGGCCGAGGCGATCACCGATTGCCTGCTGGTCCAGATCGACGGCAACCGCATGCGGCGACAGATCCTGGCCGACCCGCAACTGGCGCTGAGCCTGCTGGCCGCCAGCTATGTGCACCTTCACGGGCTGGTCGAACAGGTCGAGCAGCTGAAGGCGCGCTCCGGGGTGCAGCGACTGGCGGAATTCCTGGTCGAACTGGCCGAGGGCCATGACCACGGCGCCCGCCTGCCGCTGCCCTATAACAAGACCCTGATCGCGGGCCATCTGGGCATCAAGCCCGAAAGCCTGTCGCGCGCCTTCGCCCGGCTGCGCGACCACGGCGTCCGCATCGATGGCAACCACGCCATCGTCGAGGATATCGAGAAGCTGCGCGATCTGGCCAGCCAGGACAAGGGCCAGCCCTGGACCCGCTAGAGCCACGCCGCCAGATACAGCCCGGCGGCCGCCAGCAGGACCAGCGACAGTGCGAAGGTGAACCCGCGCAGGATGCGAGGGGCCTCGGCCAGTTCCAGATATTCCGACAGGATGATCCGCGCCTTCAGCCCGGCAAACGCCAGCACCGCCAGCCCGGCAAGCCAGGATACACCCCTCGGCAGCCACGGCTGGCCAAGCGCCACCCCGGTCGCCAGAAGGCTCAACCCCATCAGCCGGATCCAGGCACGTTGCAACATCCTTGGCCCTATTGCAGCAGGTAGATGACAGGGAACAGCAGCATCCAGACCAGATCGACCATGTGCCAGAATTGCGCCCCGGCCTGCACGGCGGCGGGCTGGGGCCGGAACGCCACCAATAGCAGGATAACGATCCCGGCAGCGACATGGGCGGCATGAAACCCGGTCAGAAGATAATAGAAGGTGAAGAAGGCGTTGGTTTCGACCCCAATGCCCTTGCTGATGGCATCGGCATATTCGACCGACTTCAGCCCCAGAAACACCATGCCAAGCCCTGCCGCACCCAACAGCCAGCCCCGCGCCGCCAGAGGCCGCGGCACAGCGGCCACGGCGCGGGCGGCCAGATAGCCAGAGCTGACCAGTACCACCGTGTTGATCCCCGCCGCCGCGCGATGAAGTTGATCCTGCGATTGCGCGAACAGCTCCGGGTCGATCAGGCGTAGCGCCAGCAGGATCAACAGGCAGACGCAGAAGACCGCCAGCTCGCTCACAATCAGCACCCACATGATGAGCTCGCCCGGAAACTCCTCCACCAGCGAGCGCGGCCGGCTCATGCCCCGACCAGCTGGCGATAGATGCGCGGCAGCGCCTCGGTCAGCCTGTCGGGATGCCCAACCAGCGCATAACCGCCCTGCCCGAAGATGCGCGGGAACCAGCTTTTGCCTTCCCGATCGACAGTGATGCCGAAGACGGCCTGCCCCACGCGCCGGGCCTCGCGCACGGCGCGGGCGCTGTCTTCGATGCCGTGGCGGCCTTCGTAATGGTCGAGGTCATTCGGCTTGCCATCAGTCACGATCAGCAACAGCCGCCGCTTGCGCGCCTGCGCCGCCAGCCCGGTCGAGGCGTGGCGGATCCCGGCCCCGAGCCGGGTATAGAATTGCGGTTTCAGCGCGCACAGACGTCGTTCGACCGCCGCGCCCATCGGCTCGTCGAAACGCTTGCAATCGGTGACGAAAACCCGGTCGCGCTTCAGCGACGAGAACGCCTGCACCGCGAAATCGTCGCCGCAGGCATCCAAGCCCCAAGCCAGCGCCGCCAGCGCCTCGCGCTCGATGTCGATCACCGATCGCCCGGTCACCGCGCTTTCGGTCGAGCGCGACACATCCAGCAGGATCGAGACGGCCAGATCGCGCGCAATCGGCCGTGACTGGCGCCAGATCCGGTCACTGCCCTGCCCCGTCGCCCGCAGATCGACCTGCGCGCGCACGGCAAGATCGTCGTCCAGATCGTCACCGTCGCGATGACCCGAGGTGATGACCCGGCCCGGCCGCAGCGCCTCGAACTGGCGGCGCACGGCGCGGATGCGGGCGCGCGCAGCAGGGTCGTCCAGCGGTGCAGTATCCTCGGCCTCGGCGGCCTGATTGACCAGGACGCGCACATGGTCGGGCAGATCGACGCCGCGCCGGGCATCCCATTCGGGATAGGTGAACTGCCCGGCCAATGCCTCGCGGTCGGCATCTTCGGGCGACAGGTCCAGATGCAGCTTCAGCCGCGTCGCCGGTGCCTTGCTGATCTGACCCAGCCCCAACTCCTCCTGATCATCAGCCGCCTTGCGGGCGTCATCGTTGTCGTCATCCTCGATCCGGCGATTGAGGTTCAGAAACTCGGCCCATGACAGGATCGCTTCGAACTTGTGCAGGATCAGACTGTCATTGCGCCGCGCCTGATCGGTGGCGCGGCGGCGGGCGCGGATGACGCGACCGCGCCGATCGTCCTCGGGCGCGCCCTCGGTCTCGCGGCTTTCGACCCGATCACCGGCCGAGGTGCTGACCAGCTCGATCTCGGGCCACAGCGCCACCGGGCGGAACGGGCGATAGTCGCGCGGCGCCCGCACGCCCGACAGGTCATCCATTGCCGCCGCCAGTTCGGCCGCGCGCGGCGACAGCGGCGCCTCCGCCCCCAATTCGCGCCGCACCAATGCCTCCACCGCCGCCTCATCGGGCGGCAGACGGGGCGACGGCCGTTGCGCCAGGACAACCGAAGCCAGATCGTCATGAAGCCTGCGCAGCCCCGGCGCATCGGCCAGCGTCGCCGTCACCATGCACCGCACCGCCGCCAGACGCGCCAGATCGGCGCGCAGGGGGTCGTCATGTGCGGAGATGCCCGCGGAATGGGCCGCCGCCGCCGCGAGCCACAGATACAGCGCCCCATTCAACTCGGCGGTCGGAAACACCGCAAGCGTCTGCGGCAACCGCAAGGCCTCGCCGTCGAAACTGGCGCGAGGCAGCGCTTCGGCCTCGGTCCCCAGCCGACGGCGCCAGCCGATGCGGTGCGGGCTCGCCCGGTCCGCCGTCGCCCGCAACTCGACCGAGGGATCGCCGCCAAGCCCCCGAAACAGGACGGAAATCCGCCCCGCCATATCTTCCAGCACCACCCGCGCCTCGGGATATTCAGGGGCTGCATCCAGCCGGCTGGCATAGGCATGCCACAGCTTTCCGACCGATTCCTCCGGCTCCCACGGCTCAATCTCGCGCCATTTCTGCGCCATCGCGACCCCTTTTCATTCTGGCACAAATATCCTGGGGGTCCGGGGGCGAGGCCCCCGTCCTGCCCCACGCCCCGTCCTGCCCCTCAGCCGAAGACGGCGACGACCAGATCCAGCAGCCCCCGCTTCACATCGGCATCGTCGGTTACAGGCTCGATCATCGCCGCAGCGATGGCGCGGTTGACCGTCATGCCGCCCGCGATCAGCGTGGCGGCATAGACCACCAGCCGGGTCGAGACGCCTTCCTCCAGGTCGTGCCCCTTCAGTGCCCGCAGCTTGCCCGCCAGCCGGACCAGAGCAGCCACCCGGTCGCGGTCCAGACCCGATTCGCGCATGACGATCTGGATCTCCTGCGCGGGGGCAGGAAAATCGAATTCCATCGCCACGAAGCGCTGCCGGGTCGAGGGTTTCAGCGTTTTCAGGATATTCTGGTAGCCGGGGTTGTAGCTGGCCACCAGCAGGAAGCCGGGCGCGGCGGCCAGTTCCTCGCCGGTGCGGTCGATGGGCAGGATGCGGCGGTCGTCGGTCAAGGGATGCAGCACGACGGTCACGTCCTTGCGGGCCTCGACCACCTCGTCGAGATAGCAGATCGCCCCCTCGCGCACGGCGCGGGTCAGCGGGCCATCCACCCAAACGGTTTCGCCCCCCTTCAGCAGATAGCGCCCGATCAGGTCCGCTGCGGAAAGGTCGTCATGGCAGGCCACGGTATACAGCCTGCGCCCCAGCCGCGCCGCCATGTGGCTGACGAAGCGTGTCTTGCCGCTGCCAGTCGGGCCTTTCAGCAGCACCGGCATATCGGCGCGGGCGGCGGCCTCGAAGACCGCAACCTCGTCGGATTGGGGCAGGTAGAAGGAGGCGTGCGCCCCCTTCGGGCTCGGATGTTCGGTCATCGCGTTCATGGCTTACTCCGCTGCCTCCAGATGGCCGTCCTTGTGGCTCTGGACCGGGCCGGGATCGACGACCTCGCGGCGCGGAAACATCACCGACCAGATGAACAGCACCGCCCCCAGCACCACCGCGATTCCGGCGCCGAAGCGCATCCAGTAGAACAGCGGCAGCGCCTCCTGCACATCCATGTAGTAATTGCCCTCGACCCGCTGCAGATGGGTCTGGATGGTGCCGGCGAAGGTCAGCACGAAGGTCATGAACAGCATCCCCCCCGACATCAGCCAGAACGAGGCCATGTTCAGCACCTGATTATAGGGATCGCGGCCCCGCATGATCGGCATCGCATAGGTGATGATGGCGAGGATCAGGCAGACATAGGCGCCATAGAAGGCCAGATGGCCGTGGGCGGCGGTGATCTGGGTGCCATGGGTGTAATAGTTCACCCCGTGCAGCGTGTGCAGGAAGCCCCAGACGCCGCCGCCAAAGAAGGCCAGAACCGAACAGCCCAGCGACCACAGCAGCGCGGCCTTGTTGGGGTGATCGCGCCGGCCCTTCCAGACCATGACGAAGGCGAAGGACATCATCGCGAAAAAGGGCACGATCTCGAAACTGGAAAAGATCGAGCCGATCCATTGCCAATAGCCCGGCAGACCGATCCAGTAGTAATGGTGCCCGGTCCCGAGGATGCCGGAAAACAGCGCAGTGGCGACGATGACATACAGCCATTTTTCCACCACCTCGCGGTCCACACCGGTCAGCTTCAGCATCAGGAAGGCCAGGATCGCGGCCATGATGAGTTCCCACACGCCTTCGACCCACAGATGGACAACCCACCACCAATATTGCTTGTCCAGCACCAGATTGGACGGGTTGTAGAAGGCGAACAGCCACAGAAGCGCCAGCGCCCAGAGTCCCAGCAGCAGCACGTTGGAAATCGCCGTCTTGCGGCCCTGCAGCACGGTCATGGTGACGTTATAGAGGAAGATCAGCGCCGCGACGGTGATGCCGATCTTGACCCAGGTGGGCTGCTCCAGAAACTCGCGCCCCTGCTTGCCCAGCAGCCAGTTGCCTTGGAACAGGTCGAACAGATAGGTCACGACGACACCCGCCGTGCCAAGGATCAGGATCCCCAGTTGCAGATATGCCAGTCTGGGCGAGTAGATCTCGCGCTCGGCCTCCTCCGGGATCATGTAATAGGCCGAGCCGAAGAAGCCCAGCAGCAGCCAGACGATCAGGCTGTTGGAATGCAGCATCCGGGCGATGTTGAAGGGCAGAAGCTCGGACAGGAAATTCGGGCTGACATAGATCCAGCCCATGATCAGCCCCATTGTGACCTGGACGGCGAACAGGGCCATTGCGGCCACGAAATAAGCCATGGCAATGCGTTGCGTGCGATACTTCATGTCAGTACTCCTCAACCCGCCTCATTGGGCGGCCAGCCTTGGGTGTTGATCCTGCTGGTCCAGATCAGGAAATTCGTCAGGTCCTGATATTCTTCGTCGGTCAGATTGAACTGCGGCATCTGGCGGCGGCCCTCGATGCCGGTGGGCATGGCGTCCATCCAGGTCTTCAGCGCCTCGGTGGCGGCGGCGGGGTCGTCCTGCACGCCCCAACGGATCATCACATTGCCCAGTTCGGGCGCGAAATAGGCGCCCTCGCCCAGGATGGTGTGGCAGTTCACGCAGGCATGCTTTTCCCAGACGTGCTTGCCCGCCGCGACGCTTTCGGTCAGCCCGGCTTTGTCGATGGCGGTGCTGGCGGCATAAAGGTGACTGTGCACCGACAGGACACCGAAGATCGCGATGAAGAACAGCGACCCACCATAAAAGACGTTCCGGGCCATGCTCTTGGTCATGATATCGCTCATGCCGACGGTCCCTTCGTTGAGATTGCGGATAGAAGGGACATGAACCCGCGCGGCTCACGAAACCTTGAGAGAAGTCAACTGCCTGCCGTTTCCTGCCCTATCCGTGCAGGATTTCCAGCCTGCAGCCGGGAAAGGCCGCCAGCGCAGATCGGATGGCTCCGGCCTCCATCACGCAGAAAGCCGTGGAAAGCCCGTCGGCAAGCGCGGCCCGAGGTGCGCTGACGGCGACGGTCCCATGCGGCAACCTGTCGCCTCTCGGATCAAGGATATGGGGCCGGTCGCTCGCGGGCCCGATCCGCGTGCCCATGCCCGAGGAGGTCGCCAGCGCCCGGTCGCGCAACGTCATCCGGCGCAGGATCGCCCCTCCGGGATCCGCGATGCCGGCCTGCCAGGCCCGCCCCCCGAGGGCGCGCTGCTCGCCGCAGTCGATCAGCAGATCCGTCAGGTCATGCGCCGCGGCGATCCGGGCCAGCCGGTCGGCGGCCCAGCCCTGCGCGACGCCATTGAAGGTCAGCGCCATGCCCGAACGGCCCAGCCGCACTCGTGTCCTGTCCCAGGCCACCCGGCCCCAATCCGTCAGCGCCCGCGCCTCCCCCTCGGGTGCGCCCCGCGCCCGCGCCAGCCACAGCGGCTGGATCGACGGATTGAACGCGCCTCCCGTCGCCCCATGCAGTCGGTGCGAGAGGTCCAGGAGGTCCAGCATGGCGGCGCTGGGATGAAGCAGCAGGCCGGTGCGGTTCAGCCGCGTCAGTTCCGATTCGCGATGCAGCGAAACGGCGGCCTCGGTCTGGCGCAGGGCGCGCGCGGCCTCGGCGAAGAAGGATCGGGCCTGAAGCGGGTCCGCGCCGTCCAGCCGCAGGGTGGCGGCGGCACCCATGGCGGTACCACGCCAGATCTGCGGCGGCGCACCCATCGCGGGCCACGCGAGGGCGCAGGCCGACAGGGTCAGGAAGCGGCGGCGGGGGATCATGCCTCGTGCCCCCCGTCAACGCGGGGACCGAAGAAGATCGGCCACAAGGCCAGCACATAAAAGACGAAGACGGCAATCCAGATCGCGCCCGAGGAGATGACCCCGAACAGCCACATCCCGTCCCATGCCGAGGCCGCCCATCGCAGCGCCACCGCCAAGGGCAGCAAGGCATAGCCAAGTGCCACCGATGCGGGCGCGACCAGCGGCCGCCCGGAATGGCCGAGACTCGCCCGGCTCATCACCGCCAGCGTCATGCCGCCCAAGGCCCCGATACCCAGAACATGCAGCGCCCCGATTTCCGGGCCGATCCCCAGCAGCGCCAGCCCCCAGACGAACAGCCCCAGCGCCAGCATCGCATAGCCTGCATGGAGTGCCCAGACGATGGGCTGGTGCCGCATCGACCAGCCGCGCCAGCCGATCAGCCGCGCCGCCACCACCGGTCCGGCCAGCATCGCCAGGGCCCCCGCGAACACATCGGGCAGGCCGATCACCACCGCAGTCGCCGTCGCCAGCGGCAGCACGACGCCGGCGATTTCCAGCGGCCTGCGGGTGACGGGGAGCGCGTCCTCGCGCCTCTCCAGCAGCAGCGCGTTGCGCGTGAAGGCCGGCGTCACCCGGCCGCCCAGCACCGCGATCATGGCGCTGATGGTCAGAAGCCCGCCGCGCAGACCCCGCCACTCGGTTGCGGTCACGCCCATCCATTGCAGATGCACCATCAGATTCGCGACCCAGACCAGACCCAGCAGCAGCAGGAACATCATGTTCTGCGGCTTCGGCCGCGCCATCAGCTGGGTCAGCACCTTCGCCCCCAGCACCGGCAGAAAGGCCAGATCGACCACCGCGACCAGCCATGCCGGCAGGATCCCCGACAGGCAGACCGCAATCCGCCCCGCCAGCCACAGCCCGAAAACCAGCATGATGAAGCGTTCGGGCGCCGCCTTCGAGCCGGTCCAGTTCGGCACCGCCGTCAGGAAAAATCCGCCAAGCGCCGCCGGCGCATAGCCGAAGATCATCTCATGCGCGTGCCACATCTGCGGGGGCATGGTCAGGCCCAACTGGCCGGGATCAGCGCCCACGCCCACCATCGCCAGCCAGATCACCCAGAACAACATCGACACGGCGGCCCACAGACCCGCCGCCCAGAAAAACACCCGCCAGCCGGCGTGGAACAGCAATTGAGGTTTCATGTCGTGGCCTCCTCGGCAGGTGTGGGCGCGCGCACCCCCCGCGCCCGGCGCTTCAGCACCGGGCAGGTGTGATCGTCATTCATGATGACCTGACAGCGCAGGCACAGGACGCATTCATTGGGATTGATGCGTCCCAGCGGGTCGATGGCGCCGACGGTGCATTTCGTCTCGCACAGCCTGCATTCGCGCCCGCATTGGGGGCGGCGCTTCAGCCAGTCGAAGACCTTGAGCTTGGCCGGGATCGCCAGGCCGGCGCCGAGCGGACAGAGATAGCGGCAATAGAAGCGCTCGATGAACAGACCCGCGAGCAGGATGGCGGCGACGAACAGAAGGAACGGCCAGGCACGCAGGAAACGCATTGAGATGGCGGTCTTGAACGGCTCGACCTCGGCCGCCACCAGCGCCTTTTCCATGCTGTAGAAGCTGAGCGCGATCAGCAACACGAACAGCGTATACTTGATCACCCAGAGCCGCTCATGCAGCGCCTGCGGCACCGCGATCTGGCGGACACCGAAGCGGATAGCGAGGTTGTTGGTCAGCTCCTGCAAGGCCCCGAAGGGACACAGCCAGCCGCAATAGACCCCGCGCCCCCAGAACAGCAGGCCAAGCGCGACCGCCGACCACAGCATGAAGATGACCGGCGCGATCAGGAAGGTCTCCCATTGAAAACCCGCCAGTAGCGCGTTCAGGAAGGCCATCACCTGCACCACCGAAAGCTGGCCGTTCAACCCCCAGCCGAGCACGAACAGCGTCGCCAGAAGATAGGTGATGCGGACCCGCCGCCACAGTTCCGGCCGGCGCACCAGCCATTCCTGCCCCAGCAGGATCAGCCCCAACGCCGCCAGCATCACCGCGACAACGGCAATGGCCAGCTTCTTCTCCAGCCAGAATTCCAGCCAGAGCGGGGTGTCCACCGGTTCGGCGGTTAGAAAGGCGGCCGGCAGGGCGATGCGGGCCACAATGGGCAGGCGCAGCTGTGCACCGCCGACCGCGGGCCGCATGGCCGTCACCACCAGATCGAAGGGCCTGCGGGGATCGATGCCGCCAGCCGCCGGATCAACATTGATGCGGAACAGGCTGATTTCCTTGAATTCCGGCGCACCTTCGGCAGACAGCCCCTCGAACATGATGAAATCGGCATCAGTCAGCTGCAGGCGGGTGTCGTCCTGCATCAGCGTGATCCGTTCGAACCGGCCCGTGCGCCGCCATTCGGTCCCGCGCGGTGAAAATAGCCCTCGCGACATCACCGCCAGCAATGCCTGCCCCGGCGGGGTGCTGGCAGCGGCTGCGTTGAAGGCGGCCGGCCCAAGCAGATTGCGTCCGACCGTGGGCGTGTCGATCAGCCCGGCATAAAGCTCCAGAAACGGCCTATCCGAGGGCGTCGCCGGCTGCCTGGCCTCCGCGAAGACCTCGGCCGCATCGGCCATGGTCACATTGGTATGAGCAAGCGCGCCCATCCCCAACAGCGCCGGCCAATCGGCATGCTGGAAGCTGACCCGATCGATGGCGCCCTGCCCCACCCCCTGCGCCTGCGCCAGCAGCCGCCCGCTGCGCAGGATGCCATCGCGGATTACCCCGGTCGAAACCGTCGCGCGCGAGATCACGTCGGGAAAATCCGGATCACGCCCCAGCGCGGCATGAGGCCCGGTCAGGTCGGCCCCGGCAAAGCCGTTCACAAAGGCCGCGATATCGGCGTCCGAGATGCCCAGAGTCAGCACCGGTTCGCTTTGCCGCATCAGCCGCGCACCGGCGAGCCGCCCCTCCGGCGTGACCGCGACCAGCACATCCAGCGGCCGTCCCGAATAACCGGTCGAGCCGACCATCTCCCAGGTCGAGCCGATCATGCCGATGGGCCGCGCCCCTTGCGAGACGCGCCAGCCGGGCACCGGCGCCTCCTGCCGGTCCAGCCGCGGCATCTTGTCACCCAGTCCGAAAAGATCGGCTGCGAGGGCCGGATCGGGGCGGGCGGCGGCAGTTGCCGCGGCGGTGTCGGGGCGCTGAGAGGGGGCGGTCTCGGCCCCTGCAATCGCAGGCCAGACGGCCAGCGTCAGGGCGATCGTCAGGCCATGCAGGCAGGTGCGCAGTCGGGGCAGCATCGGGGTATCCGTCCAGGGTTCGGCCCGTTCTGCCGCGCTCTGCGCCCACACTCCTTAACAACGGTCAAGGCGGGGCTTCGGCGGCTCACCTAGTCGTGACGGCGGAACCACAAGCGCGCGAAAGACAGGTCTGGATTACATTTGGAGAAGGCCAGCATGACACGTCAGCATATTCCGATCAGCTCGTCGCTTCTTGCGTCGGCAGCGCTTGCGCTGATCCTCGGCGCGGGCACCGGCATCGCGCAGGAGGCCGCGCCCGCCACAGCCGCCAATATCGAGGATCACACCACGCAGCCGCAGGACCAGTACGAACCCTCGTTGAATGTGCTGGCCGAAGAATCGCTGCCCGCCCCCGGTGCCCCCGAGGGCGTCGAGGCGCTGACCCAGGCCGAGTTCGACGAGGCCAGCAAGATCTATTTCGAACGCTGCGCCGGCTGCCACGGCGTGCTGCGCAAGGGTGCGACCGGCAAGGCCCTGACGCCCGACATCACCCGCGAACTGGGCTTCGACTATCTGCAGAGCTTCATCACCTACGGCTCGCCGGCGGGGATGCCGAACTGGGGCACCTCAGGTGACCTGACGCCGGCGCAGGTCGACATGATGGCGAAATACGTCATGCTCGACCCGGCAGCCCCGCCGGAATGGGGCATGGACAAGATGCAGGAAAGCTGGACGGTTCTGGTCGCGCCCGAAGACCGCCCAACCGAAAAGCTGAACGACTGGGATCTGGACAACCTGTTCAGCGTCACCCTGCGTGACGCGGGCCAGATCGCCCTGATCGACGGCACCAGCTACGAGATCAAGAAGGTGCTGGATACCGGCTATGCGGTCCATATCAGCCGGATGTCGGCCTCGGGGCGGTATCTGTTCGTCATCGGTCGCGACGCCAAGGTCGACATGATCGACCTGTGGATGGAGGACCCCTCGATCGTCGCCACCATCAAGATCGGCGCCGAGGCGCGGTCGATCGAGACCTCGAAGATGGAGGGATGGGAGGATAAATATGCCATCGCCGGGGCCTATTGGCCGCCCCAATATGTCATCATGGATGGCGCCACGCTGGAGCCGCTGAAGATCGTCTCGACCCGCGGCATGATCTATGACGAGCAGACCTATCACCCCGAACCGCGTGTGGCGGCGATTCTGGCCAGCCATTTCCGGCCCGAATTCATCGTCAACATCAAGGAAACCGGCAAGATCCAGCTGGTCGACTATACCGACCTGAAAAACCTCAAGATCACCGAGATCGAGGCCGAGCGCTTCCTGCACGACGGCGGCCTGGACAGCACGCATCGCTACTTCATCACCGCCGCCAATGCGCGCGGCAAGCTGGTCGTCATCGACACCAAGGAGGGCGATCTGGAGGCCGTGACCGAAACCGGGGGGGAAACGCCGCATCCGGGGCGCGGGGCGAATTTCGTCCACCCGGCCTTCGGACCGGTCTGGGCGACCTCGCATCTCGGTGACGATTCGGTGGCGCTGATCGGGACTGATCCCGAAGGCCATCCCGATCAGGCCTGGAAGATCGTCGACAGCTTTCCGGCGTTGGGCGGCGGCTCGCTGTTCATCAAGACCTATCCCGGCTCGAACCACGTCTATGTCGATGCGACCCTGAACCCCGAGGCCGAGATCTCCGGCTCGGTGGCGGTATTCGACATCGACAAGATGACGGCGGACGGCTCCGATCCCGAATTCACCACGCTGCCGATCACCGAATGGGCCGAGATCACCGACGGCCAGCCGCGCGTGGTGCAGGGTGAATTCAACAAGAACGGGACCGAGGTCTGGTTCTCGGTCTGGAACGCCAAGGACAAGGAATCAGCCATCGTCGTGGTCGACGACAAAACGCTGGAGCTGAAGAAGGTCATCAAGGACCCGCGCCTGATCACCCCTACCGGCAAGTTCAACGTCAAGAACACCTTGGGCGACATCTACTGATCGGTTTATGCTGAATGGGCGCGCCTGACCGGCGCGCCCATTCTTATTTCTATTTCTGAAAGTTCCGATTGATGAAGGCCGCCCACCGCTCGACCACGCCCCCCGATCATATCCGCTGGCCGCTATGGTGGTTGTGGCTGCTGCTCTACCCCTTCGTCGCCCTGGCCGCCTGGATTGACCTGTTCATGATCGGACTACTGGCGACATGGGTCGGCCTGGGGAACCTGTCGCCGTTCAACGCCTTGCTGGTCTCGTTGGTGTTGGCGTTGCCCGCCGCTTACGGCACGGCGCTGTGGCTGCGCGGTCTGCTGCACCGGGCCGAAGCGCCCTAAGTCGGCACGGCACCGCATTTTTCCGGCTTTCCCCGGACCGGCCACCATGCCAGCCTGCGCGGCATGGCTGATTTGATTCTGATCCTCGTGGCCGGGTTTCTCGGCGGGCTGCTGAACGCGATTGCGGGCGGTGGCACCTTCATCACCTTTCCCGCGCTTGTCTTCACCGGCATCCCCGAGATCGCCGCGAACGCCACCTCGACCGTGGCTGCGATGCCGGGCTATCTGTCCGCGGCCATCGGTTTTCGCAAGGACATTGCCGAACTGGACCGCCAGCTGCTGCTGCGGCTGACCCTGTGGTCGATGCTGGGCGGCGCCATCGGGTCGGGGCTGCTGCTGATCTCCTCGAACGAGGCCTTTGCGGTGCTGGTCCCGCTTCTGCTGCTGGGGGCCACGCTGGTCTTTCTGAAGGGCGCACAGATCCGCGAATGGGCGGCGCGTCAGCGCGGCGCGGTCACGGCCTTTGGCGCCGGCACCATGATCCCGGTGGCCATCTATGGCGGTTTCTTCAATGGCGGATTGGGGATCGTGCTGCTGGCGCTGTTCTCGATGTGGGGCATGACCAACCTGCATGCGATGAACGGGCTGAAATGCTGGCTCAGCTTCGCGCTGTCGGTGATTTCCTTCGCGATCTTCGCGGCCGGCGGCAAGATCGTCTGGATTCCGGCGCTGGTGATGGGCTTTGGCACCATTCTGGGCGGGCTGGCCGGCGCACCGGTCGCGCGCCGCATCCCGATGCCGGTGCTGCGCCAGCTGATCGCGGCGGTGGGCTTTGGGATGACCGCCGTGTTCCTGTTCCGCCTGCTCTAGGCGGCGGCCGCCGCGGCCGCGTGCTCGCGGATGCGTCCCACCATCGCCCGCAACCCGTTCGAGCGCTGCGCCGACAGATGCTCGTCCAGCCCGAGCCTGCGCAGTTCGGCGGTAGCATCGACGCGTCCGACCTCGGCCACGGGCAGGCCCGCGAACAGCGCATGGACGACGGCCACCAACCCGCGCACGATCAGCGCGTCGCTGTCACCGATGAAGTCGAAGCGGCCATCGGTGACCTGCGGCACGATCCAGACCTGACTGGCGCAGCCCTCGACCTTGCTGACCGGGGTCTGCAGGGCCGGGTCCATCGCCGGCATCGCCTTGCCGATCTCGATCAGGTGGCGATAGCGATCCTCCCAGTCGTCCAGGAATTCGAAGGTTTCGACGATATCCTCGAAGGCAGCGGTGCTCATTCCTCTCCACCCTCCTTGACGGTGCATTCCTAGCTACCGCGCCGCGCGCCCAAGGTCAAAGAGGCTTTGCGCCCCGCGCGCCGATCGCCTATCACTGGGCCGAACGAAAAGGTGGAGAGATCATGCGCGTAGCGACCCTTGCCCTGACCCTCGGCGCGGTGCTGGCCGCAACCGGCTGTTCGCGCTTTGGCAGCGACAGTGGGCTGAATCCGCTCGGCTGGATGGGCGGCGGGTCGAAGCAACCGACCACGCTGGAACCCAAGGGCGGATGGAAGACCCAACAGGAAGACGGGCGCCAACTGGTGCCGCAGATCCTGTCGGCCGGCTTCCAGCCCCTGACCGAGGGCAAGCTGCTGGTGGTGCGGGCCTTCGCGCCGGTCAAGGGCTGGTGGGCTGTCGAACTCATCAGCGCCCGCGTCCAGCCGGCCGGCCAGATGCGCCCCGATGATGACGGCATCCTGCGGCTGCGGCTGGTCGGCAACCCGCCGCTGCCCGGCAGTCCCGAGGCGCGGATGCCCGCCAATCCGCAGGTCGATGTGCTGAACGTGGCCCTGCCGCTGTCGACGCTGCAATTGTCGCGCCTGCGCGGGATCGAGATCCAGGCCGGCGGCGGCGGCGTCTCGCTGAAGCCCTAAAGCGGTTTCTTGAAACCGATATGGCTGGGCGCATAGCCCAGTCTTTCGTAAAAGCGGTGGGCGTCCGCGCGGCTGGCATTGCTGGTCAGCTGCATCAGCCTGGCGCCCGCAGCGCGGGCCCGCATCTCGGCATCGGCCATCAGCGCCGCCCCGGCCCCCTGCCCGCGCAAGCCGGCATCAACCCGCACCGCCTCGACCTGGGCGCGCCGCGCCGCCGACAGCGACAGCCCCGAGATCACCGTCAACTGATAGGTGGCCAGCACCCGGCCCCCGGCCTCGCCCACGATCAGCTGGTTGCCGCCCTCGGCCTGCATGGCGTCGAAGGCGGCCAGATAAGGTTCAAGCTGGCCAGTCTCGCGCGTTTGTCCCAGCACATCATCGGCCAGCAGGGCGACCACCGCCGGCACGTCCGCGCGCATCGCCGGGCGGAAGGTCAGCGCCGCATTCATGTCAGACGGGGAAGATCGGCGGCGGCCACGAAAGCGCGGATCAGCGCCGGGTCCTTCTCGCCCGGCGCGCTTTCCACGCCCGATGAAACATCGACGATGCGCGCACCGGTCAGCCGCACGGCCTCGGCCACGTTGTCGGGGGTCAGGCCGCCCGCCAGCATCCAGGGCGTGAGGAACTTGCGTCCGACCAGCAACCGCCAGTCGAAGGCCAGCCCGTTGCCGCCCGGCAGCGCCGCGTCCTTCGGCGCCTTGGCATCGACCAGCAGCATATCGGCCACCAGCCCGTAATCCCACAGCGCGTCGAGATCCTGCGGCCCGGCGACGCCTACCGCCTTCATCACCGGCAGGCCGGTGCGGGCCTTGATCTCGGCCACGCGGTCGGGGGTTTCCCCGCCGTGAAGTTGCAGAATGTCCAGCGGCACCTGTGTCAGAACAGCATCCAGCAACGCGTCGTCCGGGTCCACGAACAGGCCGACGCGGGCCACGCCCGCCGGCACCTCCAGCGCCAGCGCAGCGGCGGCCTCGGGCGTGAGACTGCGTGGCGACTTCGAAAAGAAGACGAAGCCCACGAAACCCGCCCCAGCCTCGACCGCGGCGGCGACATGTTCGGGCCGTGTCAACCCGCAGATCTTGACCTGCGCCATGTCAGCGCGGCGCGGGAAGCGTCGTGCCCGAGGCCACGGGCCTGGGATTGTCAAGGATGGCCAGCACCTCGTCGCGCGGGGCCTTGTGCTGGTCGCGGAGCGCGCCGACCTCGCGTTCCAGGCGCGCCACCTCGGCCGTGCGGCGCGCGGCCTCGCTGCGGATATGCGCCTCCCGCAACCATTCCCAGATGAAGCCGACGATGATGCCGAAGACGATGGCCACGAAGATCACCAGAAACAGCGGCAGGGTGATCTGCCAGCTGCCGCCGAAATACTGGTCGAGACTGGCTGGAAAGGCCTTCAGCGTCACGGCACCCCGATTGGCAAGCGCGATGGCCAGCAGAATGACGGCGAGCGTCAGGACGAACAGAAGGCGGATGAAGCGCATGGGTTTCCCTCAGGTAGAGATACCTTGATGTGCCAGATCAGGCGTCGCCGTTCAACCTGTCGCGCAGCAGCTTGCCGGTCTTGAAGAAGGGCACATGCTTTTCCTCGACCGGGACGGATTCGCCGGTGCGGGGGTTTCGACCGGTCCGGGCATCACGCTTCTTCACCGAAAACGCACCAAAACCGCGCAGCTCGACCCGCTCGCCACGGGCCATCGCGTCAATCACTTCGTCGAAGATCGTCGAAACGATGCGATCCACGTCTCTCTGGATGAGATGCGGATTTTCCTCGGCGATCTTCTGGATGAGTTCCGAACGGATCATGTTACCCCCAAAACGATGCGCGCCCCCAGAATAAGTCCATCACGAGGGCCAGTAAAAGAGGAAACGCGAAAATTTTCATTTGGTTGCAGCCACCTGCCGGGTTTTTCGGCGCGGCATGAAAAAACCCGCCCCCGGCGTTCGGCCGGGGGCGGGTCAGTGCAAACTGCCTGGAGGCTTATTCGCGGTTCTTCAGCGCAGCGCCCAGGATATCGCCCAGCGAGGCGCCCGAATCAGAGCTGCCATACTGTTCGACGGCTTCTTTTTCCTCGGCGATTTCGCGGGCTTTGATCGACAGGCCCAGACGACGCGATTTGGCGTCGATATTGGTCACGCGCACGTCGACATGGTCGCCCACGCCGAAGCGCTCGGGACGCTGGTCCTGACGGTCGCGGGCCAGATCCGAGCGGCGGATGAACGACTTGGCGCCGTTATATTCCACCTCGATCCCGCCGTCTTCGATGGCGGTCACGGTCACGGTGATGACATCCCCGCGCTTCACGCCCTCAACAGCTTCGGCCATGGCGTCGTTTTCCAGCGCCTTGATCGAAAGCGAGATACGCTCTTTCTCGACATCGACTTCCTGCACGACGGCCTTCACGACATCGCCCTTGCGGAAGTCCTGAATGGCGTCCTCGCCACGGGCATCCCACGAGAGGTCCGACAGGTGGACCATGCCGTCGATATCGCCGTCGAGACCGATGAACAGACCGAATTCGGTGATGTTCTTGACTTCGCCTTCGATGACGGTGCCGGTCGGGTGAGTCTCGGCGAAGACTTCCCACGGGTTGCGCTGCGTCTGCTTCAGACCCAGGCTGACCCGGCGCTTGGCTTCGTCGATTTCCAGCACCATCACGTCGACTTCCTGCGAGGTCGAGACGATCTTGCCGGGGTGGACGTTCTTCTTGGTCCAGCTCATTTCCGAGACGTGGACCAGACCCTCGATACCGGCTTCCAGTTCGACGAAGGCGCCGTAATCGGTGATGTTGGTCACGCGGCCCTGATGGACCGAGCCGATCGGGAACTTGTCGGCGACGGTATCCCACGGATCGGCCTGAAGCTGCTTCATGCCCAGGCTGATGCGGTGGCTGTCGCGGTTGATCTTGATGACCTGAACCTTGACGGTCTCGCCGATCGACAGGATTTCCGAGGGGTGGTTGACGCGGCGCCAGGCCATGTCGGTGACGTGCAGCAGGCCGTCAACACCGCCCAGATCGACGAAGGCGCCGTATTCGGTGATGTTCTTGACCACGCCGTCGACCACCTGGCCTTCGGTCAGGTTGCTGATGACTTCGGCGCGCTGTTCGGCGCGGCTTTCTTCCAGGATGGCGCGGCGCGAGACAACGATGTTGCCACGGCGGCGGTCCATTTTCAGGATCTGGAAGGGCTGCTTCAGACCCATCAGCGGGCCGGCGTCGCGCACCGGGCGCACGTCAACCTGCGAACCGGGCAGGAAGGCGACAGCGCCACCCAGATCGACGGTGAAGCCACCCTTGACGCGGCCGAAGATGGCGCCGTCGACGCGCTCTTCCGCGGCATAGGCTTTTTCCAGACGGTCCCAGGCTTCCTCGCGGCGGGCCTTCTCGCGCGAGATCGAGGCCTCGCCACGGGCGTTCTCGACGCGGTCCAGATAGACCTCGACTTCGTCGCCGACCTTGATGGTCGCGTCTTCGCCGGGGTTCGCGAATTCTTTCAGATCGACGCGGCCTTCCATCTTGTAGCCGACATCGATGATGGCCTGACCCGCCTCGATGGCGATGACCCGGCCTTTGACGACAGAACCCTCATCGGGGGTGTCGATTTCGAGGCTTTCATTCAGCAGCGCCTCGAACTCTTCCATGCTTGTGCGTTCAGCCATAAGCTTTCAGTTTCCTTTACGTTGATATACTGGCCTGACGGTTGGCTCCGCCGGTCTTTATGGTGCCCTTCGGAACGACAAAGGGTCGCAGCACGCGCCCGACCCGAAGAAAAGCGGCCTGTTCTGGCCATGTCATCCGATTGACTTGGGCGCCGCTATAATCCGAGGCGCCGGAAATCACAACCCTGCAAACAGCCCCAACCCCCGCGAAATCAGCAGAATCACGGCAGAAGCGGCAAAGAATGACTTAGCGTCAGTTTCCCTCTTTTCAAGTCCCGCGACTTGGATGCAGGCTGGATGAACGGCCTGTCGCCATGGCGGTCATGCGCGGCAGCGGGAGGGCCGTGCATTCTTTAACCCAGGGCGACAACATGGCTGGTAACGCATCTGCTTCCACCCCGGGACATTCTGGTCCCTGGTATCGTCATCTTTATGTTCAGGTTCTGTGCGCCATCGCGCTTGGCGTGCTGGTCGGTTATTTCTACCCCGAAACTGGCGAGAAGCTGAAACCGCTGGGGGACGGCTTCATCCGGCTCATCAAGATGCTGATCGCGCCGATCATCTTCTGCACCGTCGTCCACGGCATCGCCAGCATGGAAGACATGAAGAAGGTCGGCCGCGTCGGCATCAAGGCGCTGATCTATTTCGAGGTGATGACCACGATCGCGCTGATCGTGGGCCTGGTCATCGTGAACGTCTGGAAGCCCGGCGTGGGGATGAATATCGACCCCGCCTCGCTGGATGCCACGGGCATCGCCACCTATACCGAAAAAGCGGCCGAGATGGGCTTTGTCGACCATCTGCTGCACATCATCCCCAATACCGTCGTCGGCGCATTCGCCGAGGGCGAGATCCTGCAGGTGCTGCTGATCGCGATCCTGTTCGCCTTCGCGCTGCATTGGCTGGGCGAGAAGGGCAAGCCGCTGCTGCACATGATCGACCTGGTGGCGCATGTGTTCTTCGGCATGGTCGGCATCGTGATGAAGGTGGCCCCCATTGGCGCCTTTGGCGCCATGGCCTTCACGGTCGGCAAATACGGGCTGGATTCGCTGGTGGCGCTGGGATCGCTGATGCTGGGCTTCTATGCCACCTGCCTGATCTTCATCTTCGTGGTGCTGGGCACGGTGGCGCGGATCGCCGGTTTTTCGATCATCAAGTTCATCCGCTATATCAAGGAGGAGCTGCTGATCGTGCTGGGCACCAGCTCGTCTGAATCGGTGCTGCCGCGGATGCTGGCCAAGATGGAAAACCTGGGCGTCGACAAATCCGTCGTCGGTCTGGTCATTCCGACCGGCTATTCCTTCAACCTCGACGGGACCTGCATCTATCTGACCATGGCGGCGGTGTTCCTGGCCCAGGCCACCAATACCGACCTGACGCTTAGCCATCAGATCGCGCTGGTGGGGATCCTGCTTCTGACCTCCAAGGGGGCGGCGGGGGTGACCGGATCGGGCTTCATCGTGCTGGCGGCAACGCTGGCATCGCTGGGGACGGTGCCGGTGGCCAGTATCGCGCTGATCCTGGGCGTTGACCGCTTCATGTCGGAAGCCCGCGCGCTGACCAATCTGATCGGCAATGGCGTGGCGACCATCGTGGTGGGCAAATGGGAAAACGCCGTCGACGTGAAGAAGATGAACGCGCGGCTGAACAATGAAAGCGATATCGAGGCGGACGATCCCGAAACCGTGCTGGTGGTCGAGGATCTGCAGACCGGCAGCAATATCCCCGGTCCCGGCCCGACGATCTGACGGGCGCCGAATGGCCGAAAAACAGCAAGGCCGCGCATCCTGCGCGGCCTTTTTCTATCGGCGACGGATCTGCACCTCGATGATGGCGCGTGACACGGCTTCGGTGATGGTCATGTCGGTGGTGTCCAGGATCACCGCGTCATCCGCCGGGCGCAGCGGCGCCGTCGCCCGCGCCGAATCGCGGGCATCGCGTTCGCGCAAAGCCGCCAGCGTCTCGGCCGGATCGGCGCCCAGTTCGGTTGCGCGCCGGCCCGCCCGTACCTCGTCCGAGGCGACCACATACAGCTTCAGTTCCGCCTGCGGGCAGATCACCGTGCCGATATCACGCCCATCCAGCACCGCCCCCGGTTCCAGCCCGGCAAAACGGCGCTGAAATTCGATCAGCGCCAGCCGCACCTCGGGGATGGCGGCAACGCGGCTGGCGGCCTGGCCGGCTTCGTTCGTGCGCAGATCGGGGCGGGCCAGATCGTCGGAATTCAGCGTCTGCGCCGCCTCGACCGGATCGCCGCCCTTGGCCCCCACCGCGCGATACAGCAGCCCGGTATCCAGATGGTGAAAGCCGAAACGCCGCGACAGCGCGCGCGCGATGGTCCCCTTGCCCGAGGCCGCAGGTCCGTCGATGGCGATGGTGAAGGGCATGTGGTCCTCGTTCCTCTCCGGTCGGATGTGCCATGCAGGCACCGGATGGCGCAATGAAAAACGCCGGCCCAGATGAGCCGGCGTTTCCGTCAGATCCGAAAAAGATCAGGCGCCCTTGAGGGTCTTGGCGACCTCGGCGGCGAAATCTTCTTCTTTCTTCTCGATGCCGTCGCCGACCATCACGCGGGCATAGCCGGTGATTTCGACGCCAGCTTCTTTCGCGGCCTGCTCGACCGTCAGGTCGGGGTTGATCACGAAAGGCTGGCCCAGCAGCGTGTTTTCCGCCACGAACTTCTTCATCCGGCCCGGGATGATGTTGTTCTGGATCACCGCTTCGGGCTTCGGCTTGTCGGACGAGGCGTTTTCTTCCAGCGCTTTGGCGGTCTGGACCTGCAGCTCACGCTCCAGCACGACCGGGTCCAGCGTCGCTTCCGACAGCGAAACCGGGTTGGTCGCGGCGATGTGCATGGCGAATTGCTTGCCGATTTCCTGCGCCTTTTCGGTCGGGCCGTTCAGCGCGACCAGCACGCCGATCTTGCCCATGCCGTCGGTCGCGGCGTTATGGACATAGGACACCACGGTGTCGCCTTCCAGAACGTGCATCCGGCGCAGGGTCATGTTTTCGCCGATGCGGGCGATGGCGTCGGTCAGCACTTCCGAAACGGGCTTGCCGTTCAGATGCGTGGCGCGCAGCACTTCGACATCGGTCGCGGTTTCCAGCGCAACTTCGGTGATCTCGCGGACCAGCTGCTGGAAATCGGCGTTCTTGGCAACGAAGTCGGTTTCCGAGTTGATCTCGATCGCGACACCCTTGCCGCCCGAGACCTGCACGCCCACCAGACCTTCGGCGGCCACGCGGTCCGCTTTCTTGGCGGCCTTGGCCAGGCCCTTGGTGCGCAGCCAGTCAACGGCGGCTTCCATGTCGCCATTGGTCTCGGTCAGCGCTTTTTTCGCGTCCATCATGCCTGCGCCGGTGGATTCGCGCAGTTCCTTCACCATCTGAGCGGTGATCGCCATTTGGTCTCTCCTTCTATGGAAATCGGACGGGACATAGTCCCGCCCGGTGACGTTTCAATGACGCGCGAAATCAGGCGTCGGATTCGGCGGCGACGGTCTCGTCCAGATCCTCGGCCGGGGTCTCGGCCAGGGCACCCAGATCAACGCCGGCGGCGCCCATCTGCGCGGTCATCCCGTCAAGTGCGGCGCGGCTGGCCAGATCGCAATACAGCGCGATGGCGCGGGCGGCGTCGTCATTGCCCGGAATGATGTAATCCACGCCTTCGGGCGAGGTGTTGGTGTCAACCACGGCCACAACCGGGATGCCCAGTTTCTTGGCTTCCAGGATGGCCAGGTCTTCCTTGTTCACGTCGATCACGAACAGCAGGTCCGGCAGACCGCCCATTTCGCGGATACCGCCCAGGGAGGCCTGCAGTTTGGCCTGCTCGCGCTCCAGCTGCAGACGTTCTTTCTTGGTCAGGCCTTCGGCGCCATGCGCCATCGTCTCGTCAATCGCCTTCAGGCGGTTGATCGACTGCGACACGGTCTTCCAGTTGGTCAGCGTGCCGCCCAGCCAACGGTGATTCATGTAGAATTGCGCCGATTTTTCAGCCGCGTCGGCGACCGATTTCTGCGCCTGACGCTTGGTGCCGACGAACAGCACCCGGCCGCCTTTGGCGACGGTGTCACGGATGACTTTCAGCGCCTGTTCCAGCATCGGAACGGTCTGGGTCAGGTCCAGAATGTGGATGCCGTTGCGGTCGCCATAGATATAGGGCGCCATGCGCGGGTTCCAGCGCTGGGTCTGGTGGCCATAGTGAACGCCAGCTTCAAGCAGCTGACGCATGGAGAATTCGGGAAGCGCCATGTCGGTTTCCTTTCCGGTTTACGCCTTGGCAGAGGGTCTCAGGGTCGCCCCCAACCGGTGGACCTGTCCGGGATTTCTCCCCGGCGGGCCCGCCTCTGCCTGTGAAGTGCGGTGCCTTTAGGCCAAATCCGCCCGCTTTGCAAGCCTCCTCTGCATCGCGGCGCGGGGGCTTCGCGCCGGTCCGCGCGAATGGTTCAAGTTTTAATTTCATCGGGCACGGGAGAGGCCGCACGCGACATCATTTTCCGTCCGCGTCAACCGAGCCTTAACCCGCCTGTGCCTAGAACAGGCAAAACGTGCTGACGTGAAGGACGCGACAATGCGCAACTCCCTTTCGAGCCGGTGCCCCGCGGGGCGCCAGAGATGACGGCGCGGCTGACGCTTCCGGCGCGGCTGGACCTGACGGCCGCGAAACCGCTTGCGTCGGACATCGCCGCGCTGGCGGGCGATGTCGAACTGGACGCCTCGGGCGTGACGCATCTGGGCGGCCTCTCGCTGCAGGTGCTGCTGGCAGCCGCGCAATCCTGCCGGGCGGCAGGCCGCAGCTTCGCGATCGTCGCGCCTTCCACAGATTTCGACGCCGCGCTGACGCTGTTCGGCGTCGACCCCTCGCACCTGACAAGGAACACCGCCGCATGAGCCTGAACATCCTCGCCGTCGACGACAGCCGGACGATGCGTGACATGCTGCGCATCTCGCTGACCGGGGCCGGCATGATCGTGACCACCGCCGATGACGGCATCCACGGACTGGAACTGCTGGAACACATGCAGCCCGATGCCATCATCTCGGACGTGAACATGCCGCGCCTGGACGGGTTCGGCTTCATCGCGGCGGTGCGCAGGATCGACCGGCTGCGCGCCACCCCGATCCTGATGCTGACCACCGAAAGCGCGCCCGAGCTGAAGGCGCGCGCGCGCAATGCCGGCGCGACCGGCTGGATCGTGAAGCCCTTTGACCCGCAGAAGCTGGTCGGTTCGCTCCACATGGTCACCGGCTGAGGAGGACGCCCATGTCCAATGACCCGATGGCCGAAATCCGCGCCTCCTTCTTCGTCGAATGCGAGGAACTGCTGGAAAGCCTGCAGGACGCGCTGAACGTCATGGACGAAGGCGCCCATGATGCCGAGACCATCAACGTCGTCTTCCGCGCCGTCCACTCGATCAAGGGTGGCGCCGGGGCCTTCGGGCTGGATGAACTGGTGAGCTTTTCGCATCGCTTCGAAACCGTCATGGAGGAGGTGCGGTCGGGCCGGCTGGACCCGACCCCCGAGGCGATCAAGCTGTTCTTCCTGACCGCCGATCTGCTGCAGGACATCGTCCGCGCGACCCGCGACGGCGATGCCGCCCCCCCCGGCACCGAGGCTGTGCTGGCGGCGCTGGAAACGCTTCTGGGCGAGGACGGCTTACAGCCCGAGGAAGCGATCGACTTTGCCCCCATGGCGCTGTCCTTCGATTTCGGTGTCACGACCGCTCCGGACGACGCCGAACGTGAGCCGGGCTGGTCCATCACCTTCGCGCCCGAGGCAGGCCTCTATACCAGCGGCAACGAGGCGCTTCTGATCCTCCGCAGCCTGTCGCAGCTGGGCGCGGCTACGATCCGCTGCCTGATCCCCGACGATCTTCCCGCACCGACGGGGGAGAATGCCGAAACGCCCCTTCTGTCCTGGCATGTCACCTTGCGGGGAGATGTGACCGAGGGCGACATCCGCCAGGTCTTCGACTTCGTGGCCGATGTCTGCCGGATCGAGATCGCGCCTCTGGGCCACGATGCCGGCTTGGGCGGGGACCTGTCCGCGCTGGTGGTCGACGCGCAGGAGGATGCGACCGCCACCGTCCTGGACCCCGCCGCGGCGCCGCCCGCCACGGATATGGGGCAGACGGACGGCGCGAACGCGGAATATGCGGCTGATGCGCCCGCGGCCGGCCGGTCCTCGCGCGCCGCAACTGCCGGTGCGCAGGCCACCGGCGCCAACGAGCCCGCGGCCACGGTTCGCGTCGATCTGGAAAAGATCGACCGTCTGGTGAACCTTGTGGGCGAGTTGGTCATCAATCAGGCCATGCTGGCGCAGAGCGTCGAGAAAGCCGGCATCGGCCATCAGTCCGATGTCATGAGCGGCCTTGAATCCTTCATGATGCTGACGCGGGATCTGCAGGAAAGCGTGATGATGATCCGCGCCCAGCCGGTCAAGCCGCTGTTCCAGCGCATGGCCCGGATCGTGCGGGAAGCCTCGGCCAGCGTCGGCAAGGAGGTGCGCCTGCGCACCGAGGGCGACTTCACCGAGGTCGACAAGACCGTCATCGAACGGCTTGCCGATCCCCTGACCCACATGATCCGCAACGCCGTCGATCACGGGCTGGAGATGCCGGAACGACGTCGCGCGGCGGGGAAATCGCCCGAGGGGCTGATCGTCCTGTCGGCCAGTCACCGCGCGGGCCGCGTGCTCATCGAAATCGAGGATGACGGCGCCGGCATCAACCGCCCGAAGGTGCGCGACATCGCCATCCGCAAGGGGCTGATCGCGCCCGACGCGCAACTCTCGGATTCCGAGATTGACAATCTGCTGTTCCTGCCCGGCTTCTCGACCGTTTCCGAGGTCTCGGCCCTGTCAGGGCGCGGCGTCGGGATGGATGTGGTCAGATCGGCGATCACCGGGCTTGGCGGCCGGATCACCATCACCAGCGCGCCGGGTCGTGGAACCAGGTTCTCGATCTCGCTGCCGCTCACCCTTGCGGTGCTGGACGGCATGGTCGTGCAGGCCGCCGATCAGACCCTCGTGGTCCCGCTCTCCGCGATCATCGAAACCGCCAGGCTGGAACCCGGAAATATCCACCACCTCTCCGCCTCGGGCGAGATGATGCGGATCCGCAGCGAGTTCGTTCCGCTGTTCGATCTCGGGCAACAGCTGGGCTTCCGGGACGCGCGGCACAAGGCGCAATCGGGCATCGTGTTGCTGATCTCGCAGGAGGACGGGCGCCGCGCCGCCCTGATCGTCGACGCGATCATGGAACAGCGGCAGGTGGTCATCAAAGGCCTCGGCCAGAGTTATGGCAACATCCCCGGCGTCGCCGCCGCAACCATTCTCGGCGATGGCCAGATCGCGCTCATCCTCGATCCGGCAGATCTTGTGCGCGCCGGCACCATCCCCTCTCACAGCGACCTGAAAGCAGCAGTGTAAGACCATGACCGACATCATCCAAACGCGCGCGGAAAAAGACGTCGAGCTTCTGTCTTTCCGCATCGGGGAACAGGAATATTGCGTCGACATCATGTCGGTGCGCGAGATCCGCGGCTGGACCCGCGCCACCCCGCTTCCCTATTCGCCGCCGCATGTGAAAGGCGTGATCAACCTGCGCGGGACCGTTCTGCCGGTGATAGACCTTTCCGTCCGCCTCGGCATGGATCCGATCGACGGGCGCGAGCAGAATGTCATCATCGTCGTGAGCGTGGGGGGCACCACCGCGGGCCTGCTGGTCGATGCCGTGTCGGATATCCTCACCGTCCCGAGAGAGGAGATGCAGCCCCCGCCCGAGGTCGGCCTCGATCCTTCCGCGCGCTGCATCGATGCGCTGCTGCTGGTCGATGGCAAGCTGATCCGCGTGCTCGACCTGAAGGTGCTGCTGCCGAACGATGCAAGGGATGTGGCATGAACCGGCCGTTGCCTTCGCCCGCGGATATCGCGCTCAGCGATCAGGACTTCGATCAGCTGCGTCAGACCATCTATTCCTACGCGGGAATTGTCATCGGCCCGGAAAAGCGCTGGATGATGCGGGCGCGGCTGCAGAAGCGGGTGACCGCGCTGCAATTGGGTTCGATGGCCGAATACCTGACACTGGTCAGGGGCGCGCGCGGGGCCGCCGAACGCGATAGGTTCATCTCGTCGCTGACCACCAATGTGACCAGCTTCTTTCGCGAAAGCCACCATTTCGCGCTGCTCGCGCATACGATACTGCCGGCATTGGCGGCGAAGGATCGCAAGATCTCGATCTGGTCCGCCGGATGCAGCAGCGGTCAGGAGCCTTACTCGATCGCGATGACGGTCCTGGAGCATCAGCCGGCGCTGGCGCCATCGGTCCGCATCACCGCATCCGATATCGACACCAGCATTCTGCAGAAAGCCAGGAATGCCATCTATAAACCCGGCGAGCTGACCGGTATCGGACCCGAACAGCGTGCGCGCTATTTTCAGCCCGTCCGGGGAACTGCGCATCCGGGCGAGTTGCAGGCCGGTTCCAGCCTGACCGCGATGGTCGATTTCCGCCAGATCAACCTGAACGCACATTGGCAGGTGACCGAACCCCATGATGTGATCTTCTTCCGCAACGTGGCCATCTATTTTGACGCCATGACGCAACGGTCGCTCTGGCGGAAATTTCACCGGGCGCTCCGACCCGGCGGATGGCTGCTGCTGGGCCATTCCGAACGCGTCCCGACTGACCAGCATGATCTGCTCTGCCCCAGCGGGATCACCGCCTATCGCCGACCGGACTGAACCCTGCAGGAGAGCGTCATGAGCCTCAAAGACCAGATCCACGTCCTCGTCGTCGATGACATGTCGACCAGTCGCGGCCTCATCGTTCAGGCGCTCGAGGCGATGGGGATCCGTAACATCCACCACGCCGCCAGCGGCGCCGAGGCGGTGGAGGCGATGGCGCGCCAGCCCGCCCATCTCGTGCTGTCGGACTACAATATGCCCGGCATGGACGGCATCCAGCTGCTGAAGACCATCCGGACCAATGCGAAGACCAGGGGCGTGGGCTTCATCCTGATCACGGGAAAGGCGGACAAGGAAATCATCGACAGCGGCAGGGCCCTGGGGTTGAACAACTTCATCAAGAAGCCGTTTGGCCCGCAGGAACTGAAATCCTGCCTTGAGGCGGTGGTCGGCCGGCTATGACAGGCAGGCCGGACCCTCTGCCGCTGGGCAGGTTTCTGCAGAATGCCTCGGATCTGCTGGAGGCAACCGCGAAGACCGCGCAGAACCTGCAATTCCACCTCGCCCAATTCATCGAGCACATGCCCGATAGCCCCCGCCAGCCGCCTGACCTCATCATTCTGCAATCGCTGGATCTGATGACGCAGACGCTGGCGGACCTTTCCACGGCCTTCCGGGCGACCTCGCGCGGCGCGATGGAAATGCCGGTCCCGGAATGGGCCGAGGTCGTGAAACAACTGAAGCTGGAATATGTCGCTCGCGCCCTGACCTGTGGCGGGGATCGTCCGGGCGCGGAAAGCGAGGTCGAGCTGTTCTGAGCGGTGCGGGCATCTTCTCGGGATCGACGGGACCATCGGCGCGTCAGTGCGGCGCATCGGCGGCGCCCCTTGGGGGCCTGACTCGAACGCCGAACCATTCTGTCGGCGGTCGGATGCGCCGGAATGCGGACCGCCCTGGGATCTGCCGGCCGGCGTTTCTCAGCATCGGTGCGGCCGCAGGCACGTTTGAAGCTTCTGCGCCGTGGACACGATCAGCGCGAAGAACGCCTGCCTCCGCCGCAAGAGGCGGCTGCATCGCCGGGGGCCGAACGCGGCGCGGCGCGATGGACCCAGGCTCGGATATTGCAGGCTCAGATATTCGTCCGGCCGGCCTCGGCGTCGCCGACCGCCTGCGCATCAACCGAGATCGTGACCACATCGCTGCGCACATAGGATTCGTAATAGTCGAACGGCACCCCCGATATGTCGCGCGACATCGACTTGATCTGCAGTGCCGGGACGTTCTTCGACAATTGCAGATAGCGTGCCGCAGCGGCGGGGGGCAGGACAGCCGCGACCTCGCGGCGGGCATGACAGATGCGATAGCCGGCCGCGCGCAGGGTCGCGTTCAGCGATTGCGTTCCCTTGAGAACCGGCTTGCCGATCAGCGTCCGGCCGATGGCCAGCGGCATCCAGTTGGTCGAATAGACCGCCGGCAGCCCGCCAAGGAAGCGTAACCTTTCCAGGCTGAAGCCGACCGTGCCCGGCGCCAGGCCCAGGGCGCGCGCCGCCGGGTCCGGCAACGGGCCCTGCTGCCATTCGAGGACGCTGGTTGTAATGGCCACATCCGGCGCGTGCGCGGCGGTTTCCAGAAAGCCCTCGGTCACCTGCAGCTTCCAGCGATTGTCGGACTGATCGCTGACGAAGGCGCCCCGGCGCGGCACGATGCGGATCAGCCGCTTCTGCTCCAGCACGCGAAAGGTGTCCCGCACGGTGGATCGGGCAAGCTCGAAACTGCGGCACAGCTCGGATTCGCCGGGAATACGCTCGCCGCTTTTCAGCGCCCCGGACTTGATCCGCTCCTCGATGATATTCGCCAGCTGGAGGTAATAGGGTTCGGTCGAGGCGCGGTCGATGCTTTGCATGATGATACCCGTTTTGTACGAACGTAACGGACAGAAAATGCCCGCGCAATGCTCTGACCCGGCCGCGAGGCGGGATTGACTCGTGGTTTTTTGTACGTACAGTACGATCATAACTGCAGGCAACCCGCCGCCTATCCACCGGGTGCCGGGCACGCCACGGCCCTGTTACCTGCACCTCGAGGAGACCCCATTGGCCAACCGTTATTCCACCAGTTACCGGATGAACCGGGTGCTGCGCGACGACCGCGCCGCGCTGATCGTCCCCATCGACCACGGCCTTGTCTGGGGCCGGGTCGAGGCGTTGGAGGCACCGGTGCAGGTCATGCGCCGCTATATCCCGATGGACATCACCGGCTTCATGGTCTCGACCGGAATCGTCAAGCAATCCGAGGTGGAGATGGCGAAGAACTCGCATCTGGCGCGGGTGCTGGCCATTGACGCCTTCTGGCCCACCAGCGCGCCCGAGACCGGGACCGGCTGCATGGCCGCCACTGTCGAGGACGCCGCCCGGCTGGGTGTCGACTGCGTCAAGATGCTACTCCCGTGGAACGTGCCCGACGACGAGAAGATCAATTACTGCAGGCGCATCGGCAAGGTCATCGGTGATGCCGGCCGCTGGGGCATTCCCACCATGTTGGAGCCGGTCTTCCTGAACACCCCGCGCAGCCCCGAGATCATCGCGGCCGAGATGGAGGTGGCGCGGGTCTGCTACGACCTCGGCGCCGATATCATCAAGATCACTTTCCCCGGCCCCGACGCGACCAACATGCTGTGCAACGAACTGGACATTCCCATCGTCGTCGCCGGCGGTCCGCTCAGCGGCGATGCGGCCTCGACGGTCAGTGACATCCGGCTGGCGATCGAGGCGGGCGCGCAGGGCGTCGTCGTCGGCCGCAAGATCTGGCAGCGCCCGCAGGCGGAGGCCGCCGACATGATGGCCGAGATCGCCGAAATTACCCGCGCCAGCTTCACCCGCCGCTGGTAAGTTCGCGCCGGGAGGAGGCAGGGGATGCTGCTTTGCGGGGTCGATATCGGCTCGACCAATGTGAAGGTCGGGCTGTCAGATGGCGGCGGGCTGCTTCGCCACGTCGAAATCGTCCCCACGCCGCGCCAACGGGATGAATTCGGCCCGGTCGCCCATCCCGGAACGCTTCTGCAGCTGATCGAGGATCTGATCCTGCGCGCCTGGCGGATGGACGGCGGCCCGCCCATCACCGCGATCTGCACCACCGGCGTGGGCGAGGACGGCCTGCTGCTCGACGCGGATCTGCGCCCCCTCGGCCCGGTCATTCCCTGGTTCGACCGCCGTGCCGCCGCCGATGCGGACGCCCTTCGCGCCAGTGCCGCCGCGACCACCCGCGCCGGCATCGCCATGGACCCGACCCGGACCGGGGCGAAATGGCGCTGGCTGCGGCGGCACTGCCCGGATCTGGTGGCGCGGGCGCGGCTTTGGGTGGCGCTGACCGATTATCCGCTGATCGCCTGGGGTGCGGCGCCCTTCATGGCCGAAACGCTGGCCGCGCGGACGGGCTGCTATGACCCGGTGGCGCACGACTGGATCGGGGCCCTTCTGGCGGAATGCGGCGCGCCGCCGCTGCCGCCGGTGATCCCGGCGCCCCGGATCGTCGGGCGGATGTCCAGTCCAAGGCTGATCGCCGCCGGCGCGGCCACCCCGCAGACCCTGCTGGCCGCCGGAGGACATGACCATCCGATCGCCGCCTCGACGATCCTGCGGCACGCGCCGTCGGCGCGGATCGACAGCCTCGGCACGGCCAGCGTGCTGTACGCCGAGATCCCATCAGCCGAGACCGCCTCCCCGGCGCTGCTGGCCCATTCGGTGCCGGTGCGGGGGGGCGCGGGACTGGCGGTGCTCGGCGTCGTGGCCCTCGCCGAGGCGCTGCAGGGCGCCGCAGCCCCCGCCGAAATTCGCGCCTTCCTGCAGGCGCTTCCGCTGCCCGGACAACCGGGGCAGCCGCTGCCGCTGATCCCCGGCGCCCCCGATGGCCGCCCCATCCGCGCCGTGCTGGAAGCCGCCGCCATGACCACGCGCGCCATGTTGGAGGCCCTTCCCCCCGGCCCAGTTCACGCCACCGGCGGGTGGAGCAGGTCCAAAGGCCTGCTGCAATTGCGCGCCAGCGTTCTGGACCGAACCATATTCGCCGCCGAGGAACCGGAACTGGCCCTTGTCGGCGCGGTGCTGATGGCCGCCGAGGCGGCTGGTGCCCCGGCCGATCTCCGCCCCCGCAGCCGCGCCATCCCGCCCCTGCCCGCATGGCGCGACGCCTATGCCGCCGCCTGGCCCGGCTTTCTGCACCGCCTGCAAGCGGCGCAACACCAGGCTGGCGGGGGCGGTTTATGACGGCATCGCCCTGCGTAAGACCCCATGCGACCGCCCGCAGAGGATGCCGATGAAAAAGCGTCTCAATGGCCCCTCCCCGGTGGTGAGCGAAATGCTCGAAGGCCGGGTCGCCGTGACCTCGGCGAACGTGCTGCTGGCGGGCGAAAGCGTCGCCGCCGGGACCGACCGCCCAGGCCGCGCCGCGCGCAACGTGGCGGTGATCTCGGGCGGGGGCAGCGCCCAAAAGCCGGTCCATACGGGCCACCTCGGGCGCGGGCTGAGGGCATCCCGGTCAGGGTGATGATCGTCGCCGGTGATGTGGCGCTGAAGGACACCGTGGGCCCGACCGCCGCAGAGCTGCGGGCACGGTGCCGGTTCACAAGATCTCGGGTGCTGCCGCCGAAGCCGGCCTGCCGCTGGCCAAGGTCGCCGCCACCGGCCGCAAGCCCGCGGCACAGGTCGGCTCGACGGAGGGCTCGGCGTCCGCAGGCTGGCCGCCCTGGGCTAACCGGGCTTCGAACTGGCGGAGGACGAAATCGAGTTGGGCCCCGGCATCCATGGCGCAAGGTTGGCAGGCTGCTATTGCCGCCGCCGATCAGGGATTGGAGGCGACGAAATCCATGCAGCCGCACGCCGGGCGCGGCAGCTATCCGGGCGACCGCGCCACCGGCATTCCCGATGGGGGCGGCCGCCGTCACCTTACGGCTGATGCATGGATGAAGACATGACCCCCCGCACAACCCCGACAGGCAGGCGCGACAACCAGACCGGCCAGTCTTGCGCGAAACGGTTGACTCGAAGCCGGCCCGGAATAGAGTCCGTTCCGTACGGACAAAAATCCATAAGGCGGCTCTCTGATGGAGGTCAGGACAGCCGCCCCATCCCCGGAGGAGGATGCTCGATGAAGAAGACTCTTGCGCTGCGCATGGCTGTGATCGCGCTGACCAGCTCGGTTGCTGCCATGGCCACCGCCCAGTCCCTGCCCGAACGCGTCGGCATCACCGTCGGTACGCTGGGCAACCCGTTCTTCGTGCCGCTGGTCAAGGGCGCGGAAGATGCCGTCAAGGCCGCCAACCCGGATGCCGATATCACCGTGGTCAGCGCCGATTACGACCTGAACAAGCAAAGCTCGCAGATTGACAGCTTCATCGCCTCGGGCGCGACGCTGCTGGTGCTGAACGCCGTCGACAGCGCGGCGGTGGGGCCTGCCGTCAAGCGCGCCAAGGATGCCGGCATGACGGTGGTGGCCGTCGATGTGACCGCCGCGGGTGCGGATCTGGCGGTCCGCACCGACAATACCCAGGCCGGACGTATCACCTGCGACTATCTGGCCAAGGCGATCGACGGCAAAGGCGACTTCATCATCATCAACGGGCCGCCGGTCAGCTCGATCATCGATCGCGTGACCGGCTGCAAGGAGGCGCTTGCCGCCTATCCCGACATCAATCTTCTGTCCGACGATCAGGACGGCAAGGCCAGCCGCGACGGCGGCTTCCAGGTCATGCAGGGCCTGCTGACCCGCTTCCCCAAGATCGACGCGGTCTTCGGCGCCAATGACCCGACCGCCATCGGGGCCGAACTGGCCGCCAAGCAGTTCAACCGGACCGAGATGATCATCGGCGGCGTGGACGGCTCGCCCGATTTCGTCGATGCGCTGCAGAAGGACGGCACGCTGCTGGTCGCCTCGGCCTCGCAGGATCCTTACGGCATGTCCAAACAGGCGGCCGAGCTGGGGCTGAAGCTGATGGCCGGCGAGACGCTGCCCGAGACCGAGATCCTGCTGGAAACCGAGCTGGTCACCCGCGACAACGCCGCCGGCTGGACCGCATGGGCGACCGAATAGCGTGATGATCCGGGCGGGGGAGGCTTCGCCCCCGCCCGTTCGGCAGATCAGGGGAACCGCCATGGCAGCCACGGCCGAGATCACGCAGCCGCCCGCGCCGCGACTGGTCATGGACAACATCTCGAAGACCTTCGGGCCTGTCCGGGCCTTGCAGGGGGTCTCGCTCCGGGTGATGCCGGGCGAGGTCCACGCCCTGATGGGCGAGAACGGGGCCGGGAAATCGACGCTGATGCGGATCCTCGCCGGGGCGATTCCCGCCGATGCGGGGGGCCGGATCGAGATCGACGGCCGCCCGGCCGAGATCAACGGGCCGCGCGACGCCCGCGATCTGGGCATCGCGGTCATCTATCAGGAACTGTCGCAATCGCCCAACCTGACCGTGGCCGAGAACATGTTTCTGGGCCGCGAGCGCCTGCGCGGCCCCTTCCTGACCGACCGCCCCCGGCAGCGCCGCGAATGCGCGCCGGTGCTGGCGCGACTGGGTGCCGATTTCGGCCCGGACACGCGGGTCGCGGACCTGTCGCTGGGCCAACGCCAACTGGTCGAGATCGCCCGCGCCCTGCTGCAGGACGCCCGCCTGATCGTCATGGACGAACCGACGACGGCCTTGAGCGAGCGCGAAAGCGAACATCTGTTCACCCTCATCGACGCCCTGCGCGCCGAGGGCATCGCCATCATCTACATCTCGCACCGGATGGAGGAAGTGTATCGGCTGGCCGACAGTGTCAGCGTGCTGCGCGACGGCCGCGATGTCGGCGGCCTCAGCCGGGCGGAGCTGGATGCCGAGCGCCTTGTGTCCATGATGGTCGGGCGCGAGATTTCGGGCTTCTATCAGAAGCTGCACCGCCCCGCCCCGCACGACGCCCCGGTGCTGGAGGTGCGCGACCTGACCGATGGCGCGGGCATCGGCCCGGTCAGTTTCGACCTGTTCGCGGGCGAGGTGGTCGGAATCTCCGGGCTTGTCGGATCGGGCCGGACCGAGGTGGCGCGGCTGATCTATGGCGCGGATCCGGCGCGAGGGGGCAGCGTCCGGCTGGACGGGACGGAACTGGACCACCGCCAGCCGCGCGCCTCGCTGGATGCAGGGCTGGCCTATCTGACCGAGGACAGGAAGGGCAACGGGCTGTTTCTGGACATGAGCGTCGCCGAAAACACCGCCATCAGCGTGCTGCATCGCCGCAGCGGGCCGGGCGGCCTGCTGCCGCCCGCAACCGTCACCGCCATGGGCCGCGACCGCATCGAGGAACTGGACGTGCGCGGCGCCGCCCCCGCCACGCGGGTGGGCAACCTGTCGGGCGGCAACCAGCAGAAGGTGCTGCTGGGCCGACTGCTGGAAACCGCGCCCCGCGTGCTGATCCTCGACGAGCCGACGCGCGGCGTCGATATCGGCGCGAAATCGGAAATCTACAGCCTGATCGACCGGCTGACCGCCAGCGGCATGGCGGTCCTGATGATCTCCAGCGAACTGACCGAGCTGCTGGGCACCGCCGACCGCATCCTGGTGATGCGCGACGGCCAGATTGCCGGCGAGGTCCCCAACACCGCCGCCAACCCCGCCTCGCCCGAGGCGATCATGCGCCTCTCGGCCGGCGCCACCCCCAGAACCGGAGGTTCCGCATGACCAACCCTTCCCAGACCGCCGCGTCCCGGCGCGAGACGATGCGAACCTGGCTGCGCCTGTCGGGGATGCTGCCGGTTCTGGTGCTGCTGTGCATCGGGTTCGAGCTGGCCAGCGGGCGCTTTCTGTCGGTGGGCAACCTGTCGATCGTGATGCAGCAGGCCTCGATCAACGCGGTGCTGGCGGCGGGGATGACCTTCGTGATTCTGACCGGCGGGATCGACCTGTCGGTCGGCTCCATCCTCGCGCTGGCGGCGGTGGTGGCGGTGGGCGCCACCATCACGCCGGGCTTCGCCTGGGCGGCGATCCCGCTGGCGCTGCTTGCGGGGGCGGCCTGCGGGCTGGTCAACGGGTCGCTGATCGCCTGGCTGGGGCTGCCGCCGTTCATCGTCACGCTGGGGGCGCTGACGGCGGTGCGCGGGGTGGCGCGGCTGGCGGCGGGGGACAGCACGGTCTTCAACTCGGACCTGCCGTTCAGCGTCATCGGCAATGGCAATCTGCTGGGCGTGCCCTGGCTGGTGGTGATCGCCTTTCTGGTGATCCTGCTGTCCTGGGTGATCCTGCGCCGCACCGTGCTGGGGACCTGGATCTATGCCGTCGGCGGCAATGCCGAGGCCGCCGCCCTCGCCGGGATCAAGGTGCCGCTGGTGCTGCTGTTCGTCTATGCCCTTTCGGGCCTGCTGGCGGGGCTGGGCGGCGTGATGTCGGCGGCGCGGCTTTACGCCGCCAACGGCCTGCAACTCGGTCAGGCTTACGAACTTGACGCCATCGCCGCCGTGATCCTGGGGGGCACCAGCTTCGTCGGCGGCATCGGATCGGTCTGGGGAACGCTGATCGGGGCGCTGATCATCGCGGTCCTGTCCAACGGGCTGATCCTGCTGGGGGTTTCGGACATCTGGCAATATATCATCAAGGGCGGCGTCATCATCCTGGCCGTGGCCATCGACAAGCTGCGTACCCGCTGACACGCGCCGCTTGCGCAAATCCCCGGAGCAGTCGACAAATGGGCCAGACAGAATCCTAGGGAGAGAACGTGCATGGCGATCCGCAGCATCCTGACCAGCTATACCGGCAGCGGCGGCGGCGCCGCCGCCCTGCACATGTCGGTGCTGATGGCGAAGAAATACGACGCCCGCATCACCGGCGCGGTCTGGCAGCCGCCGAACCCGCTGCGCAAACGCTCGGCCGCTTTCCTGACCCGCGATATCGACACCATTCTCGACCAGATGGAGACCGCATTCGTCGAGGAACGCCGCCTCGCCTTCGAGACCACCGTGGCCGAGGCCGGGCTGGCCGATCGCGCCAATTTCATCGCGCTCGGCAATACCGGCCGCACGCTGGTCGAACTGGCCCGCGCCCATGACGTGGTGGTCATGGGCGGCCCGGCGGATCGAGGCCGGTCCGAAGATTTCTCGATCCGACCGGATGTGATCGCGCTGCGCTCGGGCCGGCCGGTCATCATCGTGCCTGCGGATTACAATGCCCCGGCGATCAATGAAACCGCGGTGGTGGCCTGGGACGGCAAGCGCGCCTCGGCGCGGGCGCTGGCGGATGCGATGCATATTCTGGCGACCAAGGACAAGGTGACGCTGCTGGTGATCGGCGAGGGCCCGGTCAAGGATCGCGAGCAGATCGACGACGTGCTGCGGCTGCTGGCGCTGCACGGGGTCGACGCCGCCTTCGAACAGCGCCCCGCTGCCACCGGCGGGATCGGACGCACCATCCTCGATACCTGCATGGATCTGGGCGCGGGCATTCTGGTCATGGGCGCCTATGAACACAGCAAGTTTTCCGAGGACCTGCTGGGCGGCGTCACCCGCGACATTCTGGAAAATGCCGATCTGCCGCTGCTGATGTCGCACTGACCGCCGGTCGCAGCCAGCGCGGTTCCGGCCAGCTGGCCTGACCATCGATCCGGCTATGACACCGATGGGCGGCAGGCGGAACTGCCTGTGCCCTGCCGCCCGATCTCGGACACGCTCGGGCGCAGACCCGCCGAATGAGCTGCCCCATTCCGCACCAGCCTGCCACGCCCATCAGGCGGGGCGCGTTTCACGCTCGCGGCACCAATCGCATTCGTGTCGCCGATCAAGGCCGGTGGCACGCCCATGCCAGCCAAGCGCCCCAGGAACATCGCGCGCCGCCGGACCTCACCGATGCGGCGGCGGCCCGCGCCGCCATCCGGCACCCGATCATCGCTCGCGCCGCGTTGGTTGTCCCGCGCCGCGCATAGCCATGCGGACGATCCTGCGACCCACCCGGCACCTCGGTGCAGACCTGCACGCGGCTTTCGCCACCGGGCCCCAATCCGGCGGAGCCGGGGATAGCAGCCCCACGGCGGTCAAAAAACCTGTTCGGGAAAGCACAGGTCCAGCAGGTTCCCGGCCTGACCGGCTGGCAGCGCACCATAGAAACGCCCCCTGCCCGGCGTCAGCCGGCTGGCCGAATAGGCGTCGGCCAGGGCGGACGGTCCCCGGCGCAACAGCACCGAGGCGGTCAGCAGCAGCGCCGCGCTTTCGACGAACCAGCGCGCTTCGGCCTCGGCGACGGCACCGGCCCAGCGGTCGCGATGGGCGCGCAGCGCGGCATCATAGGCGGGATGCAGCCCCCGCGCCGCCAGAAACTGCGCCTCCAACGCCTCGGCGGCCGCCGGATCCTTCGCCAGCGTGCGCAGCGCATCGAGGCAGATGACATTGGCCGAGCCTTCCCAGATGCCGTTCAGCGGCGCCTCGCGATACAGCATCGGCAGGGGGGTGTCCTCGACATAGCCCATGCCGCCCAGCACCTCCATCGCCTCGGTGACAACCAGCGGGCACAGCTTGTTGGACAGGTATTTCGCCAGCGCGACGCCGATGCGGGCAAGGGCGCGGTCCTGCGCCGCGCCGCCGTCGAAATGCGCTGCCACATGCAGTCCCAGCGCCAGACTGCCCGCCCAATCCAGCGCCGCGTCGGCCAGCACCGCCCGCATCAGCGGCTGGTCGATCAGCAGCCGCTGAAAGGCGGAACGGTGCCGGACCCAGTGATGCGCCTCGCGCAGGGCCGCGCGCATCAGGCCGGCAGGGGCGATCGCGGTGTCCAGCCGGGTGTGGTGGACCATCTCGACAATGGTGCGGATGCCCTCACCCTCATCCCCGATCCGATGCGCCAGCGCGTCCTGATATTCGATCTCGGCGGAGGCATTGGACCGGTTCCCCAGCTTGTCCTTCAACCGCTGAATGCGGATGCCGTTGCGCGCGTCCTCCAGCCAGCGCGGCACCAGAAAGCAGGTCAGCCCCTGCCCGGTCTGCGCGAGCGTCAGAAACCCGTCCGACATCGGGGCCGAGCAGAACCACTTATGCCCGGTCAGCCGCCAATGCGCCCCGTCCGCCACCGCCCGCGTCGCATTGGCCCGCACGTCCGAGCCGCCCTGCTTCTCGGTCATCGCCATGCCCAGCGTCAGCCCCGTCTTCGCCGCCGCCGGCCGGACCGAGGGATCGTAACACCGCGACAGCACGCCCGATACCCAGCCGTCCAGACCCGCGGCCCGGCGCAGAACCGGCGTGGCGGCATAGGTCATGGTCAGCGGGCAGCAATGACCCGGCTCGACCTGACTGGCCAGATAGACCATCGCGGCATGGCGCAGATGCCCGTCCGCGCGATCCTCCCAGGCGATCGAATGATACCCCGCCGCCGATGAGGTCTCCATGAAACGGTGATAGGCCGGATGGAAATGCACCTCGTCCAGACGGCGGCCGCCGGCATCGAACAGCACCAGCTCGGGCGGATGACGGTTGGCGTCGCGCGCCGCCGACCGCATCCGCAGACTGCCCATCGCCGCACCATAGCGGGCCAATGCGCCGCCCTCGGCGAAATGGCCCCGCAGCACAGGATCATCACGCCAAAGATCGCGATCCGCCACCGACGGCGGCTGGTTCGACACCTCATGCGTGCCCAGATCGGAACGTCCTTCCAGCATCGGCGCCTCTCCCGTTTACACCGCCCCGACGCCGTCATAGCGTCAAATGCCGCAGCCTTGGGCGCGACGTGGCGGCAGTCGTTACGGCCAGTCCTCGGGCCATGCCGGTCCGGGAAGACCGCGCCGGGCTTCGGCCTCGGCCAGTTGCGCCTCGGCCGATGACAGATGGTCGCGCGTCACCGGCACCGCGTCCACCCGATGGGCCAGCTGGATCTGCCAGACCACCATCCCCCCCTCGCGGAAGGCGGCCTCGCAGCCGGCCAGATAGAATTCCCACATCCGGCAGAACGCCTCGTCATAGAGCGCCTTCGCCTGATCGCGCCGGGCCATGAAAGCCAGCCGCCAGGCACGCAGGGTCTCGGCGTAATGCAGGCGCAGGACCTCGATATCGGTGACCACAAGGCCGGATTTCTCGATCGCCTGCATGATTTCGGACAGGGCCGGGGTGTAGCCGCCTGGGAAGATGTAGCGCCGCAGGAACGGGTTCGTCGCCCCCGGCGGATCGACCCGGCCGATGGTGTGCAGCAGCATCACCCCGTCCGGCCGCAACATGCTGGCGGCTTTGCGAAAGAAACCGTCATAATGGTTGATGCCCACATGCTCGAACATCCCGACCGAAACGATGCGGTCGTAATCGCGTCCGATCTCGCGGTAATCCTTCAGGCGGAAATCGATGGCCAGCCCCTCGGTCCTCGCACGGCGCTGCGCGACGACCAGCTGCTCATCCGAAAGCGTCACCCCATCGACGCGCGCGCCCGCGACCTGCGCCAGATACAGCCCCATGCCGCCCCAGCCGCAGCCGATATCCAGCACCTCCATCCCCGGATCCAGCTGCAGCTTGGCAGCGATGTGACGCTTCTTCAGCAACTGCGCCTGGGCCAGCGGAATATCGGGCCGGGGGTAATAGGCGCAGGAATATTGCATGTCGGGGTCCAGAAACAGCCGATACAGATCCGCCGACAGATCGTAATGGCGCTGCACATTGCCCCGCGCCTGGATACGCGTGTTGATCTGGTGCAGCCGCCGCGTCAGGATGCGCATCCGCTCGAAGGCCTTCATCCAGACCGCCGGCATCAGCCCGCGGCCGCCATTGGCATAGCCCAGCATGATGAGGTCGTAGATCGAGCCCTGCACCATGTCGATCTCGCCGTCCATGAAGCACTCGCCCAGCTTCAGCGCCGGGTTCGACGCCACCGCCCGCTCCGCGCGGGTGGTGTTGAAGCGCACGGTTATCGGCGGCCCGCTGCCATCGCCCAGCCGCAACTCCTCCCCACGGGCAGAGATCACGGTCAGCTGCCCCAGCTGCATGTGTTTTTCCAGAAACAGGCGTAAAAGCGTATTCATCCAGCCCTGCACCGCCGGCACCGGACAGGGCGCCAAGCGTCTTTTTTCTGTCAGTTGCATGACACAGCACGCGTCTGGAGAAGTCCAGCCTTGCCGCGCAAGCCTGCAGAGCGCCTGCAAAATATCGCCGGCTGGCCTCCGTTTGGATCAGACATCGCGGGGGTGAACTGGCCGCGGGCGAGGAGAGGTCGCGCCCCTGCGGCCCGCTGGACCATGATGGAAAATCCTGTCTGGCGCAGGCGGTGCATCCTCACATGGCGCGACGGGAAAGGTCGGTGCGCGTCACAGGCGCCGATCGACTGCACCCGGATTGTTCTTCAGCAGCCCCGAACGGGTTCGAAGGGCCGTCGCACGACACGCGGAAGCCCCAAAGGGCCTTCCCGTGATCCTCGGGGCTGGCAGGCCCAGCGATGCGGTCCCGCGACGGCGCAAGCTAGTGGCTGGTGCCATCCTCGAAGGTGATCTTGTTCCAGACGTTATACTTGCCCGAGGGCTTTTTCATCGGCAGTCGCTTCACCTCCCGCAGGGTCTGCGCGTCATAGACCACCACCGCGCCCTCGTCCTCCCACAGGGAAACCAGCACATGGCTGCCATCGCGCGTGAATTCGGCATGGGCGAAGGTTTGGCCGGGGAATGGCGCCAGCGTGGTCACGATTTCCAGCGTCTGCTTGTCGATGACATGCATCTCGTCCCTGTGCGGCCCGAAGAAGACATCGGCCCAGACATAGGGGCTGTTGTCATGGCTGCGCAGGAAGAAGCCCGGCCCGTCGGTCCTGATCTGGCTGACCAGTCTCCAGTCCTCCATGTCGATGACGGACAGCACGCCCTCGTTCAGATGCGGCGTGGCCATGACCTTGCGGCCATCCCGATCCCACGTGATGCCCGAACCGAGATGCGGCATGCCGGGCAAGGGCAGTTCCGCAATCTCGCGTCCCAGATCGAGGTTGACGACAACGCCCTTGTCGCCCTGTCGGTTGGTGCCGATAAGGTTGCGGTAATCAGGGGTGAAGAAGAAATCGTCCAGGGGTTCTTCCGTCTGGATGCGGCGGCGGGCGAACAGGCCCGGTGCGGCGCCGGGCACCTCCTTGAGGCCCGTCGCGGGAACGAAGCCGTCACGGACGGCTCCCGTTGCGGGGTCAGTGGCGACCTCCCAGATCTCGGGCGCGTCCTTCAGCGCCAGCACGAAGGATTTGCGTGATGGCGCCTGATAGACCGCCGAGACACGGCTTTCCGTGCCGTCCCGCGCGGTGACGGGAACCGCTTGGGCGACGGACAGGTCATCCGTCGACAGCACGCTCAGGCTGGCCGGCAGATAGTTCGCCACGGCCAGCCACCTGCCGTCCTGGCTGATGGCGATGTTGCGGCTGTTCAGGCCGGCGCGGATGCGGCCAACCTCCTGCAGGGACCAGATGTCGTATTTCTGCACCCAGCCGTCGCGCGACATGATGAAGACGAAGCGGCCGTCGGGGGTGAATTTCGGGCCACCGTGGACGGCGAAAGGGGTCGCGAAGCGGTCCAGAACGGCGAAACTGTCGCCGTCCAGCACGCTGACATGATGATCGCCGGTTTCCACCACCAGCGTGATGTTCATCGGATCGCCGGTGAAAACGGGTTCCGGCGCGGGCCGATAATCCGGGTTCATCCGGCGGCTCCCGGCCATCTGCTGGGCGGACCAAAGCGGGGCCTCGGCCAGCGGCGCCTGGAGGTAATCCGCCAGCGCCGCGATCCGGTCGCCCGTAAGCTGATCGGCGAAACCCGCCATCTGGGTCGCGGGGCGCCCCTCGGCGATGATGGCTTCGATTCCCCTCAACCGCGCCAGTGTCTCCGGGATCAGCGCCGGGCCGGTGCCACCCAACCGGTCCTCGCCATGGCAGGCGGCGCAATTCGCGGCGTAATCGGCAGCCGCATCGGCCTGCGCGAGCAGCGGGAACGCGGCCAGAAAACTAAAGGAAACGATGCGCCGGATCATGGCTCTTGCCTCGGAATGGAGTGACGGAAACGCGGTTCAGATCGGCATCGGCGACGCCGATCTCGGCGGCCGAAAGATAGCAGGCGGGATCTTCCGCCCAGGGGTCGCCGGTCAACTGCAGGGCGCGGATGCGGGTATTGCCGCCGCAGACCGCCTTGTAGGCACAGGCCCCGCAGCGGCCTTTCAGCGGGCGCGGGCGGGTGCGCAGCGTGGTGAGGATCGGGTCATCGCCGGGCCAGATCTGCGAAAACGGGCGCTCCTTGACCGATCCGGCGGTGTAGTCCGACCAGTAGGTATCGGGATGCACACGGCCTTGCGGGTCGATATTGCCGACCCCCAGCCCCGAGGAATTGCCGCCCCAGGCCTCCAGATGGTCGCGCAGATGGGTGACGGTGGCGGCGTCGAAACGGCCCTCGGCCCAGCGCAGGAAATAGACCGCATCGGCGTCATTATTGCCGGTGACGACCTCGAAAGCCTCTCCCGCCGCGACCGCAGACCAGGCGCGGTCGATCAGAAGGTCCATGGCGCGGCGGGTATGGCCGTGATCGGTATCCTCACCCCGGTGCTTGTCGCCCCGGCCCGCATAGACCAGATGCGAGAGGTAAAACTTGTCCACGCCTTCATCCCGGCACAGGTCCAGCATGGCGGGCAGATGGTGCGCATTGCCATCGGTGATGGTGAAACGCAGTCCCACCTTGACGCCCCGCGCCTTGCAGGCCCGCACGCCCGCCAGCGCGTCGGCGAAGGCGCCATCTACGCCCCGGAACCAGTCATTCACCGCGCCGATCCCATCGAGCGAGATGCCCACATAGTCAAAGCCCAGTTCGGCCAGCCGGTCGACATTCCCGCCATTGATCTTGGTGCCGTTCGTCGACAGCGACAGGTGGCGGAAGTTCAGGCGGCGGGCCTCCTCGGCCAGTTCCCAGAAATCGAAGCGCGACATCGGCTCTCCGCCCGACAGGATCAGCGCCGGGATGCGGAAATCCGACAGGTCACGCAGCGCCGCCATCGCCTGTTCGTGCGTCAGTTCGCCCGGAAAGGGGCGATCGGCCGAGACGGTATAGCAGTGGCGGCATTTCAGGTTGCAGCTGCGGGTCAGGTTCCAGATCACGACCGGCTTGACCGGGCCGGAACGGCGGCGGGCCGGGGTCGGATCATTGATCTGGTGCATGTATTGGGTCAGGCGAAACATGGGGCCTCCGTCAGCCGTCCTGCAGCCGCAGGCCGGTCTTTTTCAGGATCCGGGTGGAATAGAGGATGTCGTCGGCACGGCAGGCCCCCCCGAGGATCGCGCGGACCTGCGCCCGCTTCGTCTCGACCTCGGCCCGGCTGGTCCCGTGCAGCATTGCGAACAGGTTATAGCGCCAGACCGGCGCGCGCGGCCGCAGGTAGCAATGGGTGACGAAATCAAGCGCCCCGATCCGTGCGCCGAGGGTCGTGGCCTGCCGGTCCACCACGTCCCAGACGCTCATCCCGTTGGCGGTCATCCCCAGCGCGTAATGGTTCGGCGCGATGGCGATTCGGCGGACGATGCCGCGATCCTGAAGCGCGGCGAGGCGGGCGATCACCTCGGCCTCGGTCAGCATCAGCCAGGTGGCGATCTGCGCATAGGGGCGCGCGGTCAGCGGCAGCCCCGCCTGCGTGGCCTTGATGAGACGGCGATCGGTCGGGTCCAGCACGCTCATGCCGTCACCCGGAAACCGATGAAGAACTCCTGAAGCTTGGGGAATTGCCAGACTGTCAAGCCGGTTTCGGCCGCGATCCGGGCGGCGGTCGTGGCGATGCCCTCGGGCGTGGGCGTGGCCAGCACGAACCACATGTTCAAGGCGTGGTCACGGGCATAGTTATGCGCGACCTCGGGGTGGCTGTTGACCATCCCGGCGATGCGGTCGGCATCCTCCTCCGGGACGGACAGCGCGCACAGGCAGAAGGCCCCGCCCATGGCGGCAGCGTCGAAGAAGGGACCGAAGCGGGTGATGGCGCCGATGTCGCGCAGGCGGGTCAGCCGGGCAATCAGTTCCGCGCCGCTGAGGCCAAGCGCGGCGCCGGCATCGTCGAAAGGCTGCGGCGTCAGCGGAAATCCGTCCTGCAACGTGTTCAAGATGGCGCGGTCGCAGGCATCCAGCGCGTCTTCGGGCAGGGTCTGGCGCAGGCGGGTCATGCGGCGACCTCGGTGATGGTCGCCCCGCGCTGGCGGAAGCAACGGGTGGAAAACAGGATACGATGGGGCACGCCGGCCAGTTCCGGCAGCGCGCGGGCGAGATCCAACACCGCCATCGCCTCGGGCCGGGTGCGTGCGTGGATCATGCAGAACAGCGGCCAGTCCCAGACCCCCGGCACCTGGCGGCGCTGATAACACAGCGTCACGCCGGGCACGGCCGCCAGCGCGCCGCCGGCTGCGGGGATCGCGGCTTCGGGCAATTGCCAGACTACCATGGCATTCTCGCGCCATCCGAGCGCCCGGTGTTTCACGATCACGCCCACGCGGGTCAGCAGCCGCGCCCGCACCAGCGCGGCGATGCGCGACAGCACCTCCGCTTCGCTGCGGTTCTGGTCACGGGCAAGCGTCGCGAAGGGCGCGGGTTCCAGCGCCAGGCCCGAGGACAGCGCCTGCATCAGCCCCGCATCGCCGGGCCGCATCGCGCCCAGATCGGTCGGCAGGGCGAGGGCCATGCTGCGCCGCGGCCCGCGCAATGGAAAGCCGAGGTCGATATTGAAGGCCCGGACCAGCGGCAGCGACAGGACCGACAGGCAGGTGGCGGCTTCAATCCGCGCCAGGCTTTCGGCCAGCCTGCCCGCATCGGGCGCAGTGGCCACGAACCACAGATTCCAGTCATCTTCGCGCAGATAGGAATGGTTCACCCCAGACTCGGCATTGACCCGTGCGGCAACATCGTCGATCCGCTGCGGGGGCACCTGCAACGCCGCGAGCGTCGAGGCCGCCGCCGTATTCGGCCGACAGGTTGCCCCCACCCGCGCGATCCGGCCCGCTTCGCGCAAGCGGCGCAAACGGGCGATGACCTCGGCTTCGCTGGTGCGAAGCTGCCTGGCCATCGCGGCGAAGGGGCGCGGGATCAGCGGCAGATCACGCTGGAAATCGTCCAGAAGGCGCAGATCCAGCTCATCCATGCTCACAACCCCATCCGATGGGCGCGATCGGTAAAGAAGATGCCCGAAGGCGCCTGGGCGGGAATCTCGGCCAGCAGCGCGCGGGTGCGGGCATCGCGGATCTCGACCCGGTTCTCGTCGCGGATGGACAGCCAGACCTCGCGGCCGCGCGGGGTGAATTCCATATGCAGCACGCCCTTGCCGGGGGTCAGGGTATCGATGACCTCACGGCTGAGCACATCGACGATCTGCACCTTGTCATTGTCGGGCGGGGCGAAATTCACCCAGACCTCGCGCTTGTCGGGGCGCGCCAGCGCGAAGACCGGCTGACCGGCCAGATCGGTGCGGGCGATCTCGGTCAGGTCAGCGGCATCGACCCAGAGCAGCTGATGCAGCCCCACGGCAGGCAGCGCGAAAACGCCGTCGGCCAGCGTCCAGCCCTGCAGATGCGGCATCTTGTAGACCGGCAGATCCGGCTGGTCACGGCCGTAATCGGCCAGGAAACGTGTGACCTTTGGCGGGTCCTGCCACAGGTCGATGGCGGTCAGCCCCTTCTCGCCGAACAGGCCGACGATATAGGTGCGCCCGTCGCCGGTAAGCAGCGCGTCATAAGGGTTGGCGCCGATGCCTTCCAGCCTTGTGATCACAGGCTTCGCTGGATCGGCCGAATGGTCCAGCAGCCAGACCTCGCCGGTGTCCCAGGTGGCGACGGCGAAGCGGCGGCCGGGCACATCGGCGATGCCCACGGTCTTCGACCCCATCGGGATGTCGGCGACCAGATCCAGCGTCCCGGCGTCGAAGACCTTCACCCCGCCGGGGTCATAATTCGATACCGCGACCAGCCTGCCATCGTCCGAGATTGCGCCACCGATGGAATTGCCCGCCTGTACCACACGCTTGACCACGGCGCGGGTCAGCAGATCAACCTTTGTCAGGCCGCCGTCGCGGCCGAAGACAAAGGCGAACCGTCCATCCGGCGCATAGACCAGACTGGCATGCGAGAGGTCGCCCAAGCCCTTGATCCGGCCAATGACGGCACGTTCGCTGTGGTCCACCACCAGAAGCGAGCCGGCCTCGCGTTCCACCACCAGTCCCAGATCGCCGGTGCCGCGCAGATCATCCGCCAAAGCCGGAAAGGCCAGCATCACAGCGGCACATATCGCGACGAGAGGATTGAATTTCATGGCATTTCCTTTTGCAGAAGATAGTCGGCGATCCAGCGCGCCTCCTCCTCGGTCAGCAGCGCGCGCCAACCGGGCATGGCGCTGCCGGGCAGCCCGTCGAGGATCAGCGCCGCCAGATCGTCGGGAGCGCGGCCCGCAAGCGCCTGCGCCGTGATCGGGCTGCCGAGCCCCCCGGTCCGGCGCAGTCCGTGACAGGACCCGCAATCCTGCCGCACCATGTGGCGCAGTTCGGCTGCCCGCGCGGGTGCGACCTCGGCCGCCTGGGCGGGCAGCGCCAGCGCCAGCAGGAATGCCGCCAGCCTAGCCATGCGGGACCCGCAGTTCGGCTGGTGCGGGGACCGAGACCGGCGGGTCGGCGTCCTCGGCCAAAGCGGCGACGTGACCGATGAGGAACAGCATCGGCGCCGGCATCGGATTGTCGCGGACCATTCCGGCGATGCTGCCGAGATCGCCGCGCAGGTGCCGCTCTCGCGGGGTCGAGGCCTGCGAAACCGCCAGCACCGGCAGGTCGGCCGGCATGCCATGGGCGATCAGCCGCGTGGCGATCTCCGCCATATTGGCCGCGCCCATATAGACTGCGAGCGTGGTCCGCGGATCGGCCAGCGACGCCCAGTCGAGATCCAGCGGTGCGCCCCGCGCCCGGTGCCCGGTGACATAGCGCAGCCCCGTGGACCAGCGGCGATGCGTCAGCGGCAGGCGCAGTACGGCCGCCGCCCCCTGCGCGGCCGTGATGCCGGGCGTATAGTCGCAGGGAATACCGGCGGCGGTCAGGGCCGCGAATTCCTCGCCGCCGCGCCCGAAGATGGTCGGATCACCACCTTTCAGCCGGGCGACAGTCAGTCCCGCCCGCCCCAGCTCGACGAGGATTTCATTGATGCGCTCCTGCGGAACGGGGTGGAAGCCCGCTGCCTTGCCGACAGCGACGCGACGGGTCCGGGCCGGAATACAGGCCAGAATCTCGTCGGCCACCAACCGGTCATGGACCACCACATCGGCGGACTGGATCAGCCGCAGCGCGCGCAGCGTCAGCAGGTCGGGATCACCCGGCCCCGCACCGATCAGGTGGACATGGCCCGGCGCAGGGGACCCGTCGGCGGGGGCCGCGCGGCGGGTCGGCTGTCGGCTGTCCTTCATTGCTCGCTCCATGCTGACGGCTGCCGGACGGGGGCTCACTGCGCTGCGCCGGTGGCCCCGGCGCGCGGAGCGGCGAGAGAGGTCGGACGACTGTTCGCTGCCTCGAGGCGGGATCTTGCGTGTGGTGACCGGTCGTTCATCGGGCAATCCTGTTCTGCTGGATCATCTGTCCCGGTCTTGCCTGAAAATCGCCGCCGCCGCTTTGACGTTGGTCAACAGGCCCCGGTCAAAGCGTCACGACACGCGCGCGCCATGACGCTGCACGCCCGCACAAGGGGTGCGGCGAAATCGTGCGTGGATGTGCGCGGCACCCCGCTCCCCGGCGGACAGCGCCCAATAGCTGCGATCAGACAGCGCCCTTGATCGAGGACAGGCTGGGGCGTCGTCGAAGCGGCGACTGAAGGAATGGCCGTGGCCCCGGCGATGAGGACAGCCAGACTGGCGCGACGGAAAAAACCGGTGGGCATGACGATTCGTGATCTCCTGACTGTAAGAACGACCCCGCGCCCGGCCCTTCCAAGCCCTGCTCGGGCAAAGCTCGACTTGGAAACCGGGGCCACCCAAGCAGGACTTGCGGCCCCCCGCCGACAGGCCATCCGGCGCCCGGACAGGTTTCGGATGTGAGGGAGCGGCACGGCCAGGATGAAGGACATGGCAAGGACAACAGGACGCTCGGTCACCCGCAGCCTCGACGCGCTTGATGATATCCCACCGATCGTCGCCATCATCTGGCGAATGCCAGACGCGCGGCGCATCACCGATATGACCGACATGCCGACCTCAGCCGGGCGGCCGCCGAGATCTGTCGGTGATCGCTCGCGGGAACCTGATCGACCTCGACGAACTCGCCTGTGGGGCAGCGTGATCGGCCTTGCCGTTCGCCATTATCACGGCGCAGGTCAGCCCGTCTATCCGGCAACATGCCTCGGTCTGAGGGGAGGAGCGTTCACGATGTGGGCCCGTCTTCCGAAGAGCATTGCCTTTCATCTGCCAATAGTGGCCATTCGCGTTCCTCACGGGATTTCCGTTCTTCCATGCGATCCTCGGCCTGCACGTCACGATCCGGGGCTGACCCGCTTCCTGCACGGCCTTCCGGTCGGGATCCGGGACGCCGCCACGGTCGCAGCAGGACATGCCGCTGCGGGTGCAGGCGCGGCTGCAAACTGCGACGTTGCCTCATGCGACGGAAAATGTGACGACGATCCATGTCGTCCACGACCAGGGGAAGGCGATGACGATGGCCAACCGTATCGCGTCCTGCGCGGTCTCATACCGGGCAGGACCACTCCGAAACCGCGCGAAAGGAAAAGCAGATGACCATCCGTGTGACCGTCTTTGGCGAAAACGTTCATGAACAGAAAAACAGGGTCGTCGCCTCGATCTATCCCCAGGGGATGCACCAGACCATTGCCGATGCGTTGAACGCGGACCCCGCGCTCAGCGCCGAGACAGTGACGCTGCAGCAGCCCGAGCATGGGCTGACCGCCGACAAGCTGGCCGAAACCGATGTGCTGTTCTGGTGGGGCCACGCTGCGCATGGCGATGTCGAGGACGCCGTTGTCGAGCGCATCGTAAATGCCGTCTGGTCAGGCATGGGCATGGTCTTCCTGCACTCCGCACATTTTTCGAAGCCCTTCAAACGCCTGATGGGCACGCCCTGCAACCTGACCTGGCGCGAGGCGGGCGAGCGTGAGCGGCTGTGGCTGACATCGGTCAACCATCCCATCGCGGCGGAACTGCCCAACCATTTCGAGCTGGAGAACGAGGAAATGTATGGCGAGCCCTTCGGCGTCCCCGAACCCCTCGAAACCGTCTTCGTCAGCTGGTTCGCGGGCGGCGAGGTCTTCCGCTCGGGCCTGACCTACAAGCGCGGCGCGGGGAATGTCTTCTACTTCCGCCCCGGCCACGAAACCTATCCGACCTATCACGACGCCAATGTCCAGACGGTGCTGAAGAACGCCGCCAGATGGGCCTATAACCCGGCACCGCGTATCGCCGATCCCAGCGCCGCGCCCAATGTCCCGGTGAAGGACGCGCTGGAGCCGATCGAGGAACGTGGCCCGCGCCTGCATCAGGACGGCGAGGAAGGGTATCGCTGATGGACGGAATCCGGCTTCTCATCCTCGGCACCGGTGGCATGGCGCGCAATCATGCCGAAGCCTTCGGTCAGATCCCCGGCGTCGAGATCGTGGGCGGCGTCGACACCCGCCCGGCCCAGCTGGACGCTTTTCGTGCTGATTTCGGCATCCCCCGCGGCTTCGCCTCGCTGGACGCGGCGCTTGACTGGGGGCAGTTCGACGCCGTCACCAATGTGACCCCCGACGCTGCCCATCATCCCACCACCATGCCGCTCTTGGCGGCGGGCAAACATGTGCTGTGCGAAAAGCCTCTGGCCACCAATGCCGCCGAAGCGTGGCAGATGGCCGATGCCGCGCGGGCGGCGGGCGTGGTGAATATGGTCAACCTCAGCTATCGCAACGTGCCGGCGCTGCAGGAGGGCGCCCGGATGGTGCGTGACGGCGCCATCGGCACCGTCCGCCATTTCGAGGCCTCCTATCTGCAAAGCTGGCTGACCCAGCCCGCCTGGGGCGAATGGCGCAGCGAAGGCCAGTGGCTGTGGCGGCTGTCCAAGGCGCATGGCTCCAAGGGCGTCTTGGGCGATGTGGGCATCCACATTCTCGACTTCGCCACCTTCGTCGCCGGTCTGGACGTGGCCGAGATCTCGGCCCGGCTGGCGACCTTCGACAAGGCGCCGGGCGGCCGGATCGGCGACTATGTGCTGGATGCCAACGATTCCGTCACCATGCAGATGCGGCTGCGCAATGGCGCGCTTGGCACGGTCGCGGCGACACGCTTTGCCAGCGGCCATCTGAACGATCTGCGCCTGCGCATCTACGGCGATCTCGGCGGGATGGAGGTCAGCTTCGAGGGCGGCGTCAGCCGGCTGCGCGCCAGCCTCGCCGCCGATCTGCAATCGGCCAGCTGGCATGAGATCGAGACCCCGGACGTGATCCCGATCTATGCGCGCTTCATCGCCGCCATCCGTGGCGAGGACGCGGCAGACCCGGACTTCGCCCGCGGCGCAGCGCTGCAGACCCTGCTGGACCGGGCCGAGGAATCGGACCGCGAGGGCGGCCGCAGCCTGACGGTTTGACCTCGATCCGGTCGCGGCCCTGCGGCGCGGCTGCCGCGCAGCCGCGACCTGCGCGGGCTTTTTCCGGCGATTTGCCTCGAATCCGCTTTGACTTTGTGCCGGTGGGACGATACTGCGGCGGATCGGCTGTTCTGGGATGCGCGTGGGTTTTGGGTCGCGCGCCAACGGGACCGGGCCGCTCATCCGGGCCGCGGCCCCATTTCCAGGCAGAAGAAATGACCAATACTGACATCGCAGCGCCACTGGCTGCGGCCTTGGCCGAGCGAGGCTACGACTCTCTGACCGCCGTGCAGCAGGCGGTTCTGGCCCCCGATGCACAGGGCCGCGACCTGCTGGTCTCGGCCCAGACCGGCTCGGGCAAGACGGTGGCCTTCGGGATCGCCACCGCCCCCGACCTGTTGGGCGAAAACGACAACCTGCCCGAAGGCACGGCGCCCCTCGCGCTGGTGATCGCGCCGACGCGCGAACTGGCCCTGCAGGTCGCATCCGAACTCGGCTGGCTATATGCCGCGACCGGCGCCCAGATTGCCACCTGCGTGGGCGGCATGGATTATCGCACCGAACGCCGCGCGCTGGCGCGTGGCGCGCAGATCGTCGTGGGCACCCCCGGCCGGTTGCGCGACCATATCGAGCGCGGCTCGCTGGATCTGGCCGATCTGCGCGTGGCGGTGCTGGACGAAGCCGACGAGATGCTGGATCTGGGTTTTCGCGAGGATCTGGAATTCATCCTCGAATCCGCGCCCGAGACCCGGCGCACGCTGATGTTCTCGGCCACGGTGCCCAATGCGATCGAAAAGCTGGCCCGCGACTTCCAGCGCGACGCCCTGCGCGTCGCCGCCATGGGCGAGGCGCGCCAGCATGGCGACATCGCCTATCGCGCGCTGTCGGTCGCCGCCCGTGATCGCGAAAACGCCATCTTCAACCTGCTGCGCTATTATGAGGCGCAGACCGCCATCATCTTCTGCAAGACCCGCGCCAATGTGAACCACTTGCTGGCGCGCATGGGCAATCGCGGTTTTCGCGTGGTGGCGCTGTCAGGCGAGCTGTCCCAGCAGGAACGCACCCACGCGCTGCAGGCCCTGCGCGACGGCCGCGCCCGCGTCTGCATCGCCACCGATGTGGCCGCGCGCGGCATCGACCTGCCGGGGCTGGAACTGGTGATCCATGCCGATCTGCCGACCAATTCGGAAACGCTTCTGCACCGCTCGGGCCGGACGGGGCGTGCGGGCGCCAAGGGGGTCTCGGCGCTGATCGTGCCGCCCTCGGAAAACAAGAAGGCGCAGCGCCTGCTGGCGGGGGCGAAGGTCGTGGCCGAATGGGGTCAGGCGCCGTCCGCCGACGAGGTCAGCGCCCGCGACGATGTGCGGATGCTCGACCATCCGGCGCTGAAAACCTCGCTTGAGGACATGACCATCGCCAATGATCTGCTGGCGCGGGTGGGACCGGAACAGATCGCCGCCGCCTTCGTGCAGCTGTGGCGCGAAGGCCGGCCGCCGCCGGAAGAACTGACCGACACCGCCACGCCGTCCGCCGCGACCCCGCGCGCCCCGCGCGAATTCGGCGATTCCGTCTGGTTCCAGCTTTCGGTCGGCCATACCGGGCGGGCCGAAGCGCGCTGGCTGCTGCCGAAAATCTGCGAGGCGGGCAATATCACCCGCGACGCCATCGGCGCGATCCGCATCCGCGAGAACGAAAGCTACGTCCAGATCGCCACCGCCGACGCCCCCCGCTTCGGCGAGGCCTATGAGATCGAGCCGGGCCTGATGATGACCCGGATGCATAGCGAGCCGTCGCTGGACAGCAGCAGGCGCGAACCGCGCCCGAACTCGCGCCCGTCGAAACCGGCGCGGGATTTCAAGGCCGGGCAGCGCCGCACCATCGGTGATGAGCCTTCGAAGCCCCGCTGGACGCCGAAGGGCGATCCCGACGGCACCGCCGAAGCGCCGCGCGAAAAGGTCCGCTGGACCGCCGCACAGAAAAGCGCCAAGGCCAAAGCGGCGGCTTCGGACGGCGCCCCGGCCAAAGCGGCGAAATTCGGCGGCAAGCCCGCCGGCAAGCCCAAGGCGAAAAGCTGGGGCACCGACAAACCCGCCGGCAAACCCGCCGGCAAACCGGCGAAATTCGGGGCCAGGCCCGGCGCCGCGCCGCGCAAGCCCAAGGGTCGCGGCTGACATCGGCGCCAAATGAAAGACGGCCCGCAACCGATTGGTTTGCGGGCCGTTTTGTCTGGTAAGGAGATGCGGCGCTAGTCCTGCCGCAATGCCTTCAGCGTAGGCGAGTCCATGACATGGGGGGTGTCATAGGCCTGCTGGTCAAGCTCGCCCTCGCTTTTCGCCACCACCACGGCCACCGCGCAATCGCCGGTCACGTTCAGCGCCGTGCGCGCCATGTCGAGAATCCGGTCGATGCCCGCGATCACCGCGACACCTTCCAGCGGCAGCCCGACCGAGGCCAGCACCAGCGACAGCATGATCACCCCTGCCCCCGGCACCCCCGCGGTCCCGATCGAGGCCAGCGTTGCCGTCAGGATGATCGTCAGGTAATCGGTGCCGCTGAGGTCGATCCCGAAGGCCTGCGCCACAAACAGCGCACAGACCCCCTGATAGAGCGCCGTTCCGTCCATGTTGATGGTCGCGCCCAGGGGCAGCACAAAGCTGGAAATCCCGCGCGGCACGCCCAGATTCTTTTCCGCCGCCGTCATCGATACCGCCAGCGTGCCCGAACTGGAGGTCGAGGTGAAGGCCACCATGGCGGGTTCGAATACGCCCTGAAAGAAGCGTAGCGGGTTCAGCCGCGCCAGCAGCCGGACCATGCCGCCATAGACCAGCAGGGCGTGGATGACGCAGCCCAGATAGACCGCGAAGATCACCTTGCCCAGGGGCAGCAGCATGTCGATGCCGTAACTTCCCGCCACCCAGACCATCAGCGCGAAGACACCGTAAGGCGCGAAAGCGATGACGATGGCGGTAAGTTTATAGATCACCTCGGACAGCGATTCGAAGAAGTCACGGACCGGCGCGGCCTTCTCGCCCGCCAAGTTGATCGCGATGCCGAACAGGATCGCGAAGACGATGATCTGCAGGACATTGCCATCGACCGCCGCGGCGATCGGGTTGGTCGGGATCAGATCGACGATGATCTGGACCACGCTCGGCGCAGCCTCGGCTTCGACGGCGCTGGCGGCGGCGGACATGTCGATGCCGGCGCCCGGCTGCAGCAGGATTCCCAGCGCAAGACCGATGGTGATGGCGATGGCGGTGGTGAACAGATACAACACCACCGTCTTCAGCCCGACCCGGCCCATCTTGCCCAGATCCTGCATCGACATCATGCCGACCACCAGCGACACGAAGATGAGCGGCACGATCAGCATCTTGATCGCGTTCACAAACATGGTGCCGATCGGCTTGATCGCCAGTGCGATATCGGCATGGCCGGTCTGATTCAGCGCGATCCCCAGGGCCGCGCCGAGCGCCAGCGCGATGAATATCTGCTTCCACAGCATCATCCCGCGCCAGCGCCCCCAGAGACCGCGCGGTTTCACGGTGTCTTCGGTCATATTTCCCCTCCCTCAGGGTGAATGCTGCGGCGCAGGACTGCGCCGCCCTCCTGCATTCGTGGTGATTATGACGCCTTCGCGCGCAGCGCCTGCGGACCCAGCACTACATCGGGCAGGAAGGCCGCGTCCAGGTCGGCCTCGCTGACGCCGCCGACAATGGCCGCTGCCTCACGGATGGTCAGACCCAGCGCATGCGCGGTCTTGGCGATCTTGGCGGCCTTCTCATAGCCGATCCTGGGCGCCAGCGCAGTGGCGAAGATCAGGCTTCCGTCCAGAAGCTGGGCGCAGCGGACCTCGTCGGCGCGGATGCCGCTGACGCAGCGGTCGGTCAGCACCTGCATGGCGCGCGTCAGCATACGCATGGATTCCAGCACCTTGAAGATGATGACCGGCTCCATCGCGTTCAGTTGCAGCTGGCCGGCCTCGGCGGCCATGGTGACGGTCATGTCGTTGCCCACGACCTGATAGGCGACCTGGTTGACCACCTCGGGGATGACCGGGTTGATTTTGCCCGGCATGATCGACGATCCCGCCTGAACCGGCGGCAGGATGATCTCGCCGATCCCGGCGCGCGGACCGCTGGACAGCAGTCGCAGGTCGTTGCTGATCTTCGACAGCTTCACCGCGATGCGTTTCAGCACGCCCGAGAAGGTGATGAAGGCGCCCAGATCCGACGAGGCCTCGATCAGGTCGGAGGCCCCGACCAGCGGATAGCCCGAGACCGCCGCAAGGTTTTCCACCGCTGCCGCCGCGTAGCCATCGGGCGAGTTGATGCCGGTGCCGACTGCGGTGCCGCCGAGGTTCACCTCCATCAGCAGGCGCGACAGCTGCTCCAGCCGGTCGATATCCTCGTTCACGGTGGTCGCGAAAGAGGCGAATTCCGATCCCAGCGTGATCGGCACCGCGTCCTGCAGCTGGGTGCGGCCGACCTTCATCACATGCCCGAACTCGCGGGCCTTGATGGCGAAAGCGTCGCGCAGCCGGCGCTGTTCGGCGGCCAGATCGACACATTTGGCCAGCACCGCCAGCCGGATGGCGGTCGGATAGACATCATTGGTCGATTGCGAGCGGTTGACGTGGTCATTCGGATGCAGATGCGCGTAGTCGCCATAATCATGGCCCAGCTTGGCCAGCCCCAGATTGGCGATGACCTCGTTGGTGTTCATGTTGGTCGAGGTGCCGGCGCCACCCTGCACCATGTCGACAACGAAGCTGTCATGGTGCTGACCGCCGATGATCTCGTCGCAGACCTCGATGATGGTCGCGGCAAGGGCCGGGTTCAGTTCGCCCAGATCGCGGTTGGCCATCGCGGCGGCCTTCTTGACCATCGCCAGCGCCCGGACCAGTTCGGGGAAGTGGTTCAGCCCGACCCCGGTGATCGGGAAATTGTCCAACGCCCGCTGCGTATGGACGCCATAAAGGGCATCGGCGGGCAGTTGCATCTCGCCCAGCGAGTCATGTTCGGTGCGCATCTCGGTCATTGGTCAATCCTCTCCCATCCGGCGGAATCGCGTCCTGCCGGCCCATGAATGCATCGGTCGTCAATCTCGGCCTCGGGGGGCGGAACAGTTCTGCCCGGCCCGGCTGGCGGTTCCCTAGCAAACCGGAATCGCGATTCCCAATGCCATCCGCGAATGCGTTATGCAAAAATTGCATGACAACGCGAATCGCCCGCATTTGTGGACTGCGCTGAGGGGGGCCGGGGATGGAAATCAACTGGATCGAAGATTTCATGGTGCTGGCGGTCACCCGAAACTTCTCGCGCGCGGCGGAAACCCGCAATGTCAGCCAGCCCGCCTTCAGCCGCCGCATCCGCAATCTGGAATATTGGGTGGGCGCGCCGCTGCTGGATCGCAGCGTCTTTCCCATCGCCCTGACCCCGGCGGGCGAGGCCTTCCGCAAACGCGCCGAAGACGTGCTGCGCAGCCTGCAATATGCGCGCGAGGAGGCCCGCGGCATGGTCGCCCGCCCCGACGAGGTCATTAGCTTCGCCGCGCTGCACACGCTGGGGATCAATTTCTTCCCGCGCTGGCTGGCCGGGATCGAGGCGGCGCTCGGCAAGCAGAAAACCCGCGTCGTGCCCGACAACCTGTCGGGCTGTGTCGAGGCGCTGATCTCGGGCAGCTGCGACGCGATGCTGTGCTACAGCCATCCGGGCGTGCAGATGTCGCTGGACAGCGCCAGCTTCCCCTCGGTCGAACTGGCGCAGGACCGCATCGTGCCGGTCAGCGCGCCCGATGCGCAGGGACGCCCGCGCCACGATCTGGGCGGCTCCGGGCCGGTGCCCTATCTGTGCTATTCGCCCGAAAGCTTCCTCGGCCGGCTGGTTCAGCCCCTGGTCGAGGCCCATGGGCTGAACCAGCGGCTGATCTTTCATTATGAAAACTCCATGGCCGAGGCGCTGAAGCCTGCCGCACTTGCCGGCGCGGGCGTGGCATGGCTGCCCGAACTGGCAATCCGTGACGAGTTGGCGCAGGGCACATTGCTGCCGGTCGGGCCACCCGAATTCGGTCTGCAGGTCGCGGTCAGGCTTTACCGGATGCGCACCCCCGCCAGCGCCGAAATGGACCGGCTCTGGGCGCATGCCGCGGCTGCGGCTGCTGGGGGCTGATCACGCTGCCGTGGGACGGATCGACTGGACGGCGCGGCCTGTGCTGATTAACTGCAAGGTCACACGGCCGCAGCCCAACTGCCGCCGCCCTGTACGAAAGCGAGGAAAATGTCAGCCAGCCAGCCAATCGCGCTTGAGCTTGACCGGGTGTCGCGCCGTTTCGGTCGGCAGGATGTGCTGGTGGATGTCTCGCTGGCAGTGCCGCGTGGGGGGATCACCTGCCTTCTGGGGGAATCCGGCTGCGGCAAATCGACGCTGCTGGGGCTGATTTCCGGCATCGACCGCCCCGATGGCGGCAGCATCGCGATGGCCGGACAACAGGTTTCGGGGCCGCAGACCTTCGTTGCGCCAGAGGCCCGCAATGTCGGCTTCATGTTCCAGGATTATGCGCTGTTCCCCCATCTCAGCGTCGAGGACAACCTCGCCTTCGGGTTGCGCGGACTGCCGAAGGCCGAGCAGAAGGCCCGCATCGCCGAGGTCGCCCAGCGGATCGGTGTGGCCCATCTGATCGGGCGCTATCCGCATTCGCTGTCGGGCGGCGAGCAGCAGCGCGTGGCGCTCGCGCGGGCGCTGGCGCCCAAACCGGCGATCCTGCTGATGGACGAGCCGTTTTCGAACCTCGATCAGGGCCTGCGCGAACGCGTGCGCCGCGAGACCGTCGAAATCCTGAAATCGCTGGACACTACCGCCATCATCGTCACCCATGACCCGCAGGAGGCCATGGCGGTGGGCGATCAGGTGGTGCTGATGCGGCACGGCCGCGTCGAACAGAGCGGCTCGCCCTATGACATCTACGACCGCCCGGTCTCGTCCTACGCGGCCGAGTTCATGGGCCCCTGCAACCGGCTGAACGGCATCTGGGCCAAGGGCAATATCGAGACCCCGATCGGTCGTTTCCCCGCCGATCTGGACCTGCCCGAAGGGGCGCTGGCGGTGGCCTGCATCCGCCCGCAGACACTGGCGGTGATGCGCGACGGCGAAGGGATCACCGCGCGCATCCTGGGCAAATCCTTTCTCGGCGAAAGCGAGCAGATGGATATCAGCGTCCACCCGCTGGCCCAGCCCCTGCGCATCCACAGCCATACCCGCAGCCCCATGGCCGTGGGAGAGCAGGTCAAGCTGAACCTCAACGGCGCGCAGGTCCATGTCTTCGCCGAAGCCGACACTCCGCCCCCGCCAAAGAAACTTGACTGAAACAATCAGTTTCTATAGCGCAGGTCAGGAACCCACGCCGACCAACGGCCCTGTCCTCCGAAAGGCTGACCATGACGATCAACACCAAGACCCGCCTGACGCTGTGCACCGCCACGCTGGCCCTTCTGGGCACCAGCGTCGCCGCGCAAGAGCTGAACCTCTACACCTCGCGCGAACCGGGTCTGGTCGAGCCGCTGCTGGAAGCCTTCACCAAGGAAACCGGCGTCAAGGTGAACACCGTCTTCCTGAAGGACGGTCTGGCCGAGCGCGTGGCCTCGGAAGGGGAAGCCTCGCCCGCCGACCTGCTGATGGCGGTCGATGCCGGCAACCTGGCCGATCTGGTCGACAAGGGCCTGACCCAGCCGGTCGAATCCGAGGTGCTGACCGCCGCCGTTCCCGAAAACCTGCGCGATCCGGGGAAACAGTGGTTCGCCCTGTCGATGCGCGCCCGCGTCGTCTATGCCGCCAAGGATCTGGAACTGGACAGCATCACCTATGAACAGCTGGCCGATCCGGCCTGGAAGGGTAAGCTGTGCATCCGTTCTGGCCAGCACCCCTATAATACCGGCCTGTTCTCGGCCTTCCTGTCGCATCACGGCGCCGAACAGACCGAGACCTGGCTGGAAGGCGTGAAGGCCAATCTGGCCCGCAAGGCCGGCGGCGGCGACCGTGACGGCGCCAAGGACATTCTGGGCGGCATCTGCGACATCGCGGTGGCGAATTCCTACTATGTCGGGCTGATGCGGTCGGGCAAGGGCGGTGACGAACAGCGCGCCTGGGGCGACGCCATCAAGGTGATCCTGCCGACCTTCGAAGATGGCGGCACCCATGTGAACATCAGCGGCGCCGCCGTCGCCAAATATGCCCCGAACAAGGAAGAAGCCGTCAAGCTGCTGGAATTCCTGGTCTCGGACGAGGCGCAGAAGATCTATGGCGAGGCCAATTTCGAATATCCGGTCAAGCCGGGCGTGGCGCTCGACCCGATCGTCGCCTCGTTCGGCGAACTGAAGGTCGACCCGACGCCGCTGACCGAAATCGTTGCCAACCGGGCCGAGGCGAGCGCGCTCGTCGACAAGGTCGGCTTCGACAACTGAGGATCAGAGGCCGGGCGGTCACGCTCCGCCCGGCCCTTTTTCCATGACCGAGACCGCAGAAGCCGCCGCCACTGCCCCGCCCCCTCGTCGCCGCATCGCGATCCGCGGCGCCGGATGGATATTGGCCTCGGCGCTGATCGCGGCGCTGATCATGGTGCCGGTGGCGGCGCTGATCTGGCAGGCGGCGCAAGGCTCGGACGGGCTGTGGCGCCACCTTGCGGCCTATGTTCTGCCCCACGCGCTCGGCCAGACGGCGATGCTGATGGCGGGGGTCGGCCTGATGGTCACGGTGCTGGGCACCGGCGCGGCCTGGCTGGTGACCGCCTATGATTTCCCCGGCCGCCGGGTGCTGGAATGGGCGCTGCTGCTGCCGCTGGCGGTGCCGACCTATATCGTCGCCTATGCCTATCTGGACCTGCTGCACCCCCTGGGGCCGGTGCAATCGCTGATCCGCGATCTGCTGGGCTATACCAGCCCGCGCGAGTTCCGGCTGCCCGACATCCGCTCGATGCCCGGCGCGATCCTGCTGCTGGGGCTGGTGCTTTACCCCTATGTCTACCTGCCGACGCGGGCGATGTTCATGACCCAGGCCGCCAGTCTGGTCGAGGTCTCGCGCACGCTCGGGACCCGCCCGCACCAGATCTTCTGGCGCGTGGCGCTGCCGCTGGCGCGCCCGGCCATCGCCGTCGGCGTCAGTCTGGCCCTGATGGAAACGCTGAATGACATCGGCGCATCGGAGTTTCTGGGCGTCCGCTCGCTGACCATCTCGATCTATACCACCTGGGTGACGCGCTCGGACCTGCCGGGTGCGGCGCAGATCTCGCTCGCGCTGGTGTTGCTGGTCGTGGCGCTGGTTTCGTTGGAACGCTGGGCGCGGCGGCGCCAGCATTACAGCGCAGGCGCGCGGCGGGCGCGGCAGTTCCGGCCCCAGCGCCTGCATGGCGTGAAGGCCGCCGCCGCCCTGATGGCGGGGCTGGTGCCCGTCACTTTCGGCTTTCTGGCCCCGGCCCTGTTTCTGGCCGTCGAGGCGTGGAAGCGCTTTCAGTTCGCCGGCCTCTCGGACCGGCTGCTGGTCGAAGCGCGCAACACCTTCCTGCTCTCTGCCGGGGCCACGGTGGCGGTGCTGATCTGCGGGCTGATCGTCGCCTATGCGACCCGCCTCCTGCCGCATCGCGGGATGCTGGCGTTGCAACGCATCGCCTCGCTGGGCTATGCCATGCCGGGGACCGTGCTGGGGCTGGGCGTGCTGATCGCGGTCGCCAATCTCGACCGGCTGATCGATCGCAGCGCGCAGGACTGGTTCGGGGTGTCGACCGGGTTGTTGCTGATCGGCTCGGGGACGGCGCTTGGCTATGCCTATCTGGCGCGGTTTCTGGCCATTTCGATCGGCTCGGTCGAGGCGGGCCTCAGCCGAATCCCGCGCAGCTATGACAACGCCGCCCGCACACTGGGCCATGGCGCGGGCGCCACGCTGCGCCGCATTCACCTGCCGCTGTCGCGCCCCACCATCGCGGCAGCGGGCCTGCTGGTCTTTGTCGACTGCATGAAGGAGCTTTCGGCCACGCTGATGCTGCGGCCGCTGAACTTCGAAACGCTCGCCACCCATCTTTACGGCGAGGCCGCACGCGGCACCTATGAGGAGGCGGCACTCGCCGCGCTCGCCATCGTCATCGTCGGGGTATTGCCGGTGATCCTTTTGGCGCGGGTGCGGCAGGGCGATAACGGCAACTGACGATCAGGCCGCCCTCAGGCCGCTGCGCCCAGCACCTGTTCCAGATCCGACACCGTCAGCGTCACCGGATTCCCCTTGTAGGAGGAGCTTTGCATCGCCGCGACCGCCACCTGATGGTGCAGCGCCGGGGCCAGCCCCTGCGCCAGCAGACCCGGAAGTCCTGCCTTTCGGGTCCAGTTGGCGAGGGCGGCGGGCGCTTCGGCCTCGGGCACTGAGAGCGCCTCGGCAATGATGGCGCAGACGGTGGCGATGCGTGCCGCCGCCGCACCGTCGGCGCGCAGCCGGTTCATTCCCAGCACCGGCCCCAGCAGCGCGCCGCAGATCGCACCATGCGCCGCAGGCGTCACGCCACCGATCACCCCGGCCAGCCCATGCACCGCGCCCAAGCCGCCATTCGCCAGCGCGATGCCGCCCGACAGGCTGACCCAGGCCATGGTATCGCGCGCGGCCGGGTCCTCGGCCTCCATCAACCGTGCCAGCGCTTCAAGGCCCGGCGCAATGGCCGGAAGCGCGATCGCATCGGTGAAGGGCGTGGCCTTGGCGGAGACATAAGGCTCGATCACCTGCGCCAGCGCGTCGAGACCCGAGGCCAGCGTCACCGCGCGCGGGCTGCCATCGGTCAGGGCCGGATCGACGATGGCGATGCGGGGCAGCATCTGCGCATCGCGCAGCGAGACCTTGCGACCATGTTCCGGCAGGCCGATGACGGCGTTGCGCGTGGCCTCGGCCCCGGTGCCGGCGGTGGTGGGGATGGCCACGAAGGGCAGCGGGGGCGCCGTCAAGGGCAGACCCTTCCCCACCACCTCAAGATGATCCATCGGCTCGGAAGGCGCGGGGATCAGCGCCGCCAGCGCCTTGCCCATGTCGATCACCGCGCCGCCGCCAAGGGCCACGACCCAGTCGGGACGGGCAGCGCGGGCCTGATCCAGCGCCTTTAGCAGCATCGGCAGCGTCGGTTCCGACCCGCAGCTGATGGTCGCGACCCGAAGTCCCGCGTCGCGCAGCGCCTCGACCAGCCATGCGGCGCGCGCCGCCGAGGCGCCATGCACGACCACGCCCCTGCCCCCGAAGGCGGCGATCAGACCGAGGGCTTTCGCGGCCTCTCCACGTCCGAACAGCACCTGTCCGGGCAGCGCGAAACCGAAGGCGCTCATGTCGCGGCAATCGTGGCTTGGACGGCGCGCTGCCAGCGGGCGTATTTCGCGCTGCGCGTGTCGTCATCCATGCCCGGATCGAAGCGGCGTTCCAGCGCCCAGCTTTCGGCGAAACCCTCCGGCCCCGGATAGATGCCCGCGCGCATCCCGGCGAGCCAGGCCGCGCCGAGCGCGGTGGTTTCCGTCACCACAGGCCGGTCGACCGGTGCGCCCAGAATGTCCGACAGGAACTGCATCGCCCAGTCCGAGGCGACCATGCCGCCATCGACGCGCAACACGCCCTCGGCCCCGGCGCTCCAGTCGGCGCGCATCGCTTCCAGCAGGTCGCGGGTCTGATAGCCCACGCTCTCCAGCGCCGCGCGGGCGAATTCGGCCGGCCCCGAATTGCGGGTCAGCCCGTAGACCGCGCCCCGGCTTTCGGGGTGCCAGTAGGGCGCACCGAGGCCAGTAAAGGCCGGGACCAACACCACCTCCTGCGTCGGATCGGCCGCCTCGGCAAGCGCCTGCGTTTCCGAGGCATGGCGGATGATCTTCAGCCCGTCGCGCAGCCATTGCACCACCGCGCCCGCGATGAAGATCGAGCCTTCCAGCGCATAGGTGGTCCGCCCGTCCAGCCGATAGGCGATGGTCGTCAGCAGACGGTTGGTCGAGGGCACCATCTGATCGCCGGTATTCAGCAGCGCGAAGCAGCCGGTGCCATAGGTCGATTTCATCATGCCGGGCTGAAAACAGGCCTGCCCGATGGCGGCGGCATGCTGGTCGCCGGCGACGCCCAGAATCGGGATCTCGCGCCCGAACAGATCGGCGCGGGTGGTGCCGAAATCATCGGCGCAGTCGCGGACTTCGGGCAGCAGCGCCGCCGGAATGTCCAGCAGGGCCAGGATCTCGTCGTCCCAGCGGTTCTCGGCGATGTTATACAGCAGGGTGCGGGCGGCATTCGTGGCGTCGGTCGCGTGGACACGGCCGCCCGTCAGGTTCCAGATCAGCCAGCTGTCGACGGTGCCGAAGGCCAGCTCGCCCTTTTCGGCGCGGGTACGGGCGCCGGGGATGGTATCGAGCAGCCATTTCAGCTTGGTGCCCGAGAAATAGGGGTCCAGAAGCAATCCGGTGCGGGCCGTAATCATCGCCTCATGGCCCTGATCCTTCAGGTCGGCGCAGATCCCGGAGGTGCGGCGGTCCTGCCAGACGATAGCATTGTGAAGCGGCTGGCCGGTGGCACGGTCCCACAGCAGCGTGGTCTCGCGCTGATTGGTGATGCCGATGGCGGTGATGGCGGCGGCGGTGATCCCGGCCTTCTCGATGGCCGCGCGGGCGGTGGCGGCGACGGTGGCCCAGATGTCCGAGGGGTCATGCTCGACCCAGCCCGATTGCGGGTAATGCTGGGGGAATTCCTCCTGCGCAACGGCGACGGGGCGCAGCTCCGCATCAAACAGGATGGCGCGGGACGAGGTGGTGCCCTGATCGATGGCGAGGATATGGGTCATGGCGATGGTCCCGACGTGAAAAGAAAGTGACGGCGGGCGGCCCGCAAGCCGCCCGCCCGAGATCCGGGCTTACTGCCAGGACTTGATCAGCTCGTCATAGGCGATGGTCTCGCCCTGCGGCTTCTCGTTTTCCAGCTTGGCAACCGGCGCGCCTTCCGCGTCCAGCCATTCCTGCGGGTCCTTCTCCTCGTTCATCTTCGGACCGAGATCGCCCTGCACGCCCGCACGCTCCAGCCGCTCAAGCACCTTCTCCTGCTCGGCACACAGCGCATCCAGCGCCTCCTGCGGGGTTTTCGCGCCCGACAGCGCATCGCCGATATTCTGCCACCACAGTTGGGCCAGCTTCGGATAATCGGGGATATTGGTGCCGGTCGGCGACCACTGCACACGGGCGGGCGAGCGGTAGAATTCGATCAGACCGCCCAGTTTCGGCGCGCGTTCGGTGAAATGCTCGCTGTCGATGGTCGACTGGCGGATGAAGGTCAGCCCGACATCGGATTTCTTCACATCGACCGTTTTCGAGGTGACGAACTGCGCATAAAGCCACGCCGCCTGCGCGCGGTCGACCGGGGTCGATTTCAGCAGCGTCCACGACCCCACGTCCTGATAGCCGATCTTGGTGCCTTCGGACCAATAGGCGCCATGGGGCGAGGGTGCCATGCGCCATTTCGGCGTGCCGTCCGCGTTCACGACGGGGGTGCCTTCCTTGACCATGTCGGCGGTGAAGGCGGTATACCAGAACATCTGCTGGGCGATGTCGCCGCGCGCCGGCACCGGCCCCGCCTCGCCGAAGGTCATGCCCATGGCCTCCGGCGGCGTATAGGCCTTCAGCCAGTCGATGGCCTTGGTCACGGCATAGACGGCAGCGGCATCGTTGGTCGCGCCACCGCGCGCCACGCAGGAACCGACGGGCCGCGAGTTCTCGTCGACGCGGATGCCCCATTCATCGACCGGCAACCCGTTCGGGTCACCCTTGTCGCCCATGCCGGCCATGGACATCCAGGCATCGGTGTAACGCCAGCCGAGGCTGGGGTCCTTCTTGCCGTAATCCATGTTGCCCCAGGCCTTGGTGGGACCGCCCTCGATATAGGACATGTCGCGGCCGGTGAAGAATTCGGCGATATCCTCGTAAGCCGACCAGTTCACCGGCACGCCGAGGTCATAGCCATATTTGGCCTTGAAATCGTCCTTGGTCTTCTGGTCGTTGAACCAGTCATAGCGGAACCAGTAGAGGTTGGCGAATTGCTGGTCGGGCAGCTGATACAGGTCGCCATCCGGCGCGGTGGTGAATTTCAGCCCGATGAAATCCGGCAGATCGAGGCCGGGATTGGTGAAATCCTTGCCCTCCTCGGCCATCCATTTGGTCAGGTCGCGGGCCTGCTGATAGCGCCAATGGGTGCCGATCAGGTCGCTGTCGTTGACATAGCCGTCATAGATGTTCTCGCCGGTCTGCATCTGGGTCTGAAGCTTTTCGACCACATCGCCCTCGCCGATCAGGTCATGAGTGACCTTGATGCCGGTGATGGCGGTGAAGGCCGGCGCCAGCACCTTCGATTCATATTCATGGGTGGTGATGGTTTCGGAGACCACCTTGATCTCCATCCCGGCCAGCGGCGCGGCGGCGTCGATGAACCACTGCATCTCGGCCTCCTGCTCGGGCCGGGTCAGCGTCGACATGTCGCCGATTTCCTTGTCGAGGAAAGCCTTCGCGGCCTCCATATCGGCGAAGGCGGGCGCGCCTGTGACCATCAGCGCAAGCGCCATGGCAGTCGTGTAGTTCAGTCTCATGTGATCCTCCCGTTGAGACTTGGTTATCGGTCCGGGGCCGGGCGCCCGCCCCCGGAAATGTCAGGCCGTCACACCCAGCGGAACACCGCCGCGGCATAGACGAAACACAGTCCGAGGCCCCACCAGACCGGGGCGCCGAAGAAGAACAGCCAGCCGAGACAGATGAAGGCCGAGCCGAGAAGCGAGATGAACAGCCGGTCCCCGCGCGTGGTGTCAATCCGCAGGATGCCCCGGCGCGGGGTTTCCGGGAAGCGGATGGCGAGGATGGTGAACAGCACCAGCAGGCTGGCGATGATCCAGAAGAACAGCGCCACCGGGAAGGTCCAGGCCATCCAGCCGCCGGGGATCATCGGATCGGTCCAGGCTTTCGCGCCGTCCTCGGTCATCGGGGTGACCCAGATCAGAAAGCCGAGGGCGGCGCCAAGCACGAGAATGGCGGCGGCATAGATCGCCGGCCAGTTGGTGCGGCGGGCGGTGATTGCGGTGTCAGTCATCACACCCTCCCCAGGGCGAAGCCCTTGGCGATGTAGTTGCGAACAAACCAGATGACCAAGGCCCCCGGAATGATGGTCAGGACGCCCGCCGCCGCCAGCACGCCCCAGTCCATGCCCGAGGCACTGACCGTGCGGGTCATGGTCGCGGCGATGGGTTTGGCGTTCACCGATGTCAGGGTGCGCGACAGCAGCAGTTCCACCCAGCTGAACATGAAGCAGAAGAAGGCGGCGACGCCGATGCCGCTCGCGATCAGCGGCATGAAGATCTTCACGAAGAAGCGCGGGAAGGAATAGCCGTCGATATAGGCCGTCTCGTCGATTTCTTTGGGCACGCCGCGCATGAAGCCTTCCAGAATCCACACCGCCAGCGGCACGTTGAACAGGCAATGCGCCAACGCCACAGCAATATGGGTGTCGAACAGCCCGATCGAGGAATAAAGCTGGAAGAAGGGCAGCGCGAAGACCGCAGGCGGCGCCATCCGGTTGGTCAGCAGCCAGAAGAAGAGATGCTTGTCGCCGACGAAATTATAGCGCGAGAAGGCATAGGCCGCCGGCAGCGCCACGGTGATGGAAATCACCGTGTTCATCACCACATAGATGATCGAGTTGACGTAACCCATATACCAGCTCGGATCGGTCAGGATGATCCGGTAGTTCCGCAGGGTCAGGTTCTGCGGGAACAGGGTGAAGGCGCCGGTGATCTCGGCATTGGTCTTGAAGCTCATGTTCACCAGCCAGTAGATCGGCACCATCAGGAACAGCAGATACAGCGCCATCACCACGGCAGAGGTCTTGATGCGCATCACAGTTCCTCCGGGATGTCCGATGCCGAACGGTCCATATTCGTCATCACCGTGTAGAAAACCCAGGAGACCAGCAGGATGACAAGGAAATACATCAGGCTGAACGCCGCCGCCGGGCCGAGATCGAACTGCCCCACCGCCATCTTCACCAGATCGATGGACAGGAAGGTGGTGGCATTGCCGGGACCGCCGCCGGTGACGACGAAAGGCTCGGTATAGATCATGAAGCTGTCCATGAAGCGCAGCAGCACGGCGATCAGCAGCACGCCCGACATCTTCGGCAGTTCGATATAGCGGAAGACGGCCCAACGGCTGGCCTGATCGATCTTCGCCGCCTGATAATAGGCCTGGGGGATGGATTGCAGACCCGCATAACACAGCAGTGCCACCAGCGAGGTCCAGTGCCAGACATCCATCACGATGACCGTGACCCAGGCGTCCAGCACATCGGCGGTATAGTTATAGTCGAAGCCGAGCGCGGCCAGCGTATGGCCCAGAAGCCCGATATCGGTGCGCCCGAAGATCTGCCAGATGGTGCCGACGACGTTGAAGGGGATCAGCAGCGGCAGCGACATCACCACCAGCACGAAGCTGGACCAGAAGCCCTTCTTCGGCATGTTCAGGGCGACGAAAATCCCCAGCGGCACCTCGATGGCGAGGATGATGGCCGAGAACAGGATCTGCCGGCCAAGTGCGGCATGCAGGCGGTCGGAATGGACCATCTCGTCGAACCATTCGAGACCGGCCCAGAAGAATTCGTTATTCCCGAAGGTGTCGTTGAAGGAATAGTTCACCACCGTCATCAGCGGGATCACGGCGGAAAAGGCCACGATCACCAGCACCGGCAGGACAAGGAACCACGCCCTGTTGTTCTGGGTCTTTTCCATCAGGCGGCCCTCTCCTCGGGCGCGACGCGCCAGTCATCGGCATAGACATTGATCTTTTCGGGCCGGAACAGGACGCGGCTGCGGCCCTCGACGGCTTCGCCTTCGGCCAGCACGATGTTCAGGGGCTTGCCCAGAACCGCGCCGCGCAGAAGCCGGTGCCGGCCCGCATCCTCGACGCGGCTGATGGTCAAAGGCAGCCCCTGATCGGCGCTGAGGCGGGCATATTCGGGCCGGATGCCGATCTGCACCCTGCCGGAAGCGGGGGCGTAGTGCGCCCCCAGATCGACGCTTTCGCCGCCGGGCAGAACGGCGCGGTTTCCCTGCACCTCGGCATCGAGAAAATTCATCCCCGGCGACCCGATGAAATAGCCCACGAAGGTATGGGCGGGGGTCTCGAACAGTTCCTCGGGCGTGCCCATCTGGACGACGCGCCCGTCATGCATCACCACGACTTTCTGGGCGAAGGTCAGCGCCTCGGTCTGATCATGGGTGACATAGATCATGGTATGGCCGAATTCGCGGTGCAGCTGCTTCAGCTGGGTGCGCAATTCCCATTTCATATGCGGGTCGATGACGGTCAGCGGCTCGTCGAACAGGATCGCATTCACATCCTCGCGGACCATGCCGCGGCCGAGGCTGATCTTCTGCTTGGCATCCGCCGTCAGTCCCTGCGCCTTGCGCGACAGCATCCCCTCCATGCCGATCATGGCCGCGATCTGATCGACGCGGGCCTTGATGTAACCCGCATCCATGCCGCGATTGCGCAGCGGGAAGGCAAGGTTGTCGCGCACGGTCATGGTGTCGTAGACGACCGGGAACTGGAAGACCTGGGCGATGTTACGCTCCGCCGTCGGCGCATCGGTCACGTCGCGGTCGCCGAACAGCACCCGGCCATGGCTGGGCCGCAAAAGCCCCGAGATGATGTTCAGCAGCGTGGTCTTGCCGCTGCCCGAGGCGCCCAGCAGCGCATAGGCGCCGCCGTCCTGCCAGACATGGTCGATTTCCTTCAGCGCGTAATCCTGCTCCGACGCGGGATGCGGATTGTAGCTGTGGGCAAGGTTTTTCAGCGTGATCTGTGCCATGCGCCTCAGGCCGCCATTGCATAGGACGCGGGCGCGGCAAGCCGGCCTTCGGCGTCGAACAGATAGACATGGGCCGGGTCCAGCCAGACGGTCAGCGGCTGCCCCGGTTGCAGGGCGTGGACGCCCTCGACCAGCCCGACCCAGCGGTCGCCGGCGTGATCGACATGGATGAAGGTCTCGGACCCGGTGATCTCGGTCACGGCCAGCGTGCAGTCGAAGGGTATCGCCGCCGCGCTGTGCTCCGACAGATGCAGGTGATTGGCGCGGAACCCGGCCTGATAGCGGCCATCGGAGAGATCGGCGAAACCCGCGACCGGCGTGCCGCCCAGCACCATCCGGGCGCCCTGCTTTTCGGCCGCCATGAAATTCATCGGCGGATCGCTGAACACCCGCGCCGTGGTGGCGTCCTGCGGCTGGCGATAGACCTGCGGTGTCGGGCCGAACTGCGTCACCCGGCCCTCCCACAGCGTCGCGGTCTGACCGCCGAGAAGCAGGGCCTCCTCGGGCTCAGTGGTTGCATAGACGAAGATCGCGCCGGAAGCTTCGAAAATCCTTGGAATTTCCACGCGAAGCTCCTCGCGCAGCTTGTAGTCGAGATTGGCCAGCGGCTCGTCCAGCAGGACAAGCCCCGCACCCTTCACCAAGGCTCGCGCCAGCGCGCAGCGCTGCTGCTGGCCGCCCGAAAGCTCCAGCGGCTTGCGGCTCAGCATCGGCGTCAGGCGCAGCATCTCGGCCGTTTCGCGCACCGCGCGGTCGATCTCGTCCTGCGGGCGGCCGAGGATGCGCAAGGGCGACGCGATGTTTTCGTAAACCGTCAGGCCCGGATAGTTGATGAACTGCTGATAGACCATGGCCACGCCCCGGTCCTGCACCCGCTGGCCGGTGACGTCCTGACCGTTCCACAGGATGCGCCCGGCTGTGGGCTGATCCAGCCCCGCCATCAGCCGCATCAGGCTGGTCTTGCCCGCCGAGGTCGGCCCCAGCAGCACGTTCATCGTCCCCTTTTGCAATGTCAGGCTGGTGGGATGGATATGCACCCTGCCCCCCACCGCGCGTGACACGCCCTGCAATTCCAGCGCCATTCGGCCTCCCCTTTTCCTGTCGCGCGCGCCTGCTCTCTCTCGGGCGGCATCGCGCCTTATTGCGCGGCGGCGGCCATCCGGGCCTGCCGCACATAATCGTCCATGGCGGCCACCTGTTCGGGGGTCATGTGCAGCCCCAGCTTGGTGCGCCGCCACAGGATATCATCAGCAGCATGCGCGTATTCGCGGGCGATCAGCCAGTCGATTTCGGCCCCGGTCAGGGTCGCGCCGAAATCCGGCCCAAGATCAGCGCCGCTGCGCGCCGCGCCCAGCAGGTCGAACGCCTCGGTCCCATAGGTGCGGATCAGTCGTCTCGCCCAATCCACGGTCAGGAACGGATAGGCGGTCAGCAGGTTTTCCGTCAGCGCCTCCACGCCGTCGACCGGGAAATCGCCGCCCGGCAGCGGCACCCGCGCGGTCCAGTCGCCCGTGGCCTGCGGGAACCACGGCTTCAGCTTTTCCAGCGCGCTTTCGGCCAGCCGCCGATAGGTGGTGATCTTGCCGCCAAAGACGTTCAGCAGCGGCGCGCCCTTGTCATCGACGCTGAGCACATAGTCCCGCGTCGCCGCCGTGGCCGATTTCGCCCCGTCATTATACAGCGGCCTGACCCCGGAATAGGTCCAGACGACATCGGCGGCCGTCACCGGCCGGGCGAAATACTGACTGGCAAAGGCGCAGAGGTAATCGCGCTCCTCATCGGTGCAATGGACCTGATCGGGGCGCCCGTGATGGTCCTTGTCGGTGGTTCCGATCAGGGTGAAGTCCTGCTCGTAAGGGATTGCAAAGATGATCCTTCCGTCCGAACCCTGAAAGAAATAGCAGCGGTCGTGATCATAAAGCTTCGGCACCACGATATGGCTGCCGCGCACCAGCCGCACCCCTTCGCTGGACTGGATATGGGTGACGTTGCGGATCACGTCCTCGACCCAGGGGCCGCCGGCATTCACCAATGCGCGGGCGTAATGGGTGGCGGGGCCGTCCGGGCCCTCGACCTCGACCCTCCACAGATCACCTTCGCGATGGGCGGCGGTGACGCGGGTCCGGGTCATGATCCGGGCGCCCCGCGCCTCGGCATCGCGGGCGTTCAGCACCACCAGACGCGAATCCTGCACCCAGCAATCGCTGTATTCATAGGCCAGCCCGAAGCCCGGCTTCAGCGGCCGCCCGGCCGGATCGGTCTTCAGGTCCAGCCTGGCGGTGCCCGGCAGGATCTTCCGCCCGCCCAGATTGTCATACAGAAACAACCCCAGCCGGATCAGCCAGGCCGGGCGGCGCCCCTTCATCCACGGCATCACCATCCCCAGCAGGCGCGAGGTCGGCGTATCGCTTTCGAAGCGCATGTCGGCCGAATAGGGCAGCACGAAACGCATCGGCCAGCTGATATGCGGCATGGCGGTCAGCAGCGTCTCGCGTTCTTCCAGCGCTTCGCGGACCAGCCGGAACTCGAAATATTCCAGATAGCGCAGGCCGCCGTGAAACAGCTTGGTCGAGGCTGATGAGGTGCCCTGCGCCAGATCGCCCTGCTCGGCCAGCGTCACCGAAAGGCCGCGCCCGACGGCGTCGCGGGCAACGCCGCAGCCGTTGATCCCGCCGCCGATGATGAACAGATCGGCCGGTGCTGATGATGCGGTCGCAGGCACGTTTCCTCCTCACGCGATAGGCTCGCGTTTTTGTTGCCCTCAGCAGTAAAGCTTTCGCCTATCCGGTCAAGAAAAATTATTCGTTCATGTTCGTTTTTGACAAAAGCGAACATTCTTTTCCCAATAAAAAGCACCAAGCGAAGGGGATATGCTGCAATTGCAGCATGAATAGCCCCTTGAATGCGCGTTTTCCTTGGGTCACCCTCAGCATCAGGACAGACGGAGGAACCATGGCGCTGAGCATCCGGCAGAATGAAATCGTCGAACTGGCCCGCGCCGAGGGCCGCGTGCTGGTCGACGATCTGGCCCAGCGATTCGAGGTGACGCTGCAGACCATTCGCCGCGACCTCGGCGATCTGGCCGAGGCGGGGCTGCTGGACCGCGTTCATGGCGGGGCGGTGCCGCGCATGGGGATGGTCAACCTGGGTTACGAGGCCCGGCGGCGGCTTCATTCCGACGCCAAGACCGCCATCGGCGTGGCCTGTGCTGCGGCGATTCCCGACAATTCCAGCCTGATCCTGAACATCGGCACCACGACCGAGGCCGTGGCGCAGGCGCTCCTGCAGCATTCCAACATCACCGTCATCACCAACAACATGAACGTGGCCAATATCCTTGCCGCCAATCCGGGCTGCGAGATCATGGTGGCCGGCGGCGCGCTGCGCCGATCCGACGGCGGCCTCGTGGGGGAATTGGCGACCCAGTTCATCGAACAGTTCAAGGTCGATTACGCGGTGATCGGCACCTCGGCGCTGGATCTGGACGGCGATCTGCTGGATTACGATCTGGCCGAAGTGCGGGTCAGCCGCGCCATCCTGCGCCAGGCGCGGCAGTCCTTTCTGGTCACGGATCATTCCAAGCTCGGTCGCTCGGCCCCGGCACGCATCGCCAGCCTGTCCGATATCCACACGGTCTTCACCGACCTGCCCCTGCCCACGCCACTGATGGACCGCTGCGCCGGCTGGGGCACCGAGGTGCGGATGTGCGGTGAAGTAGCCGGGGGCTGAGCCGCGGCCGCCATTTGTCTGCGGCCACCGCGGACGGCGCAACCATGATTTCGCGGCGCTCGCCCGTTCGGCGTCGCCTGAAACGATGCCGCGCCGTCACAAGGCCATCACAATAACCAAGCGGCGCGTAACGACCGTCTCACTGTTCATCCCGGCGACATCAGCCCGCGCTATATCGACGCCATGGTCGCCCTGCACCGATGAGCAGGCCGCCTTGGGCTGGCCTTGGCGCGGAAAATCGACCAACGTGCTGGGGAACAGGCCAGATCGATTGCCGCCAGCGGATCGCTGCGCGGAGGGGGCTGGCGAAATATGGACGGACCTGATGCAACCTGACCTCATCGCCCTGGGCGAGCCGATGATCGAATTCAACCAACTCTCGGACGGAGGGGCCGGCAACTGGCGGCTGGGGCACGGGGGCGACACCTCGAACAGCGCCATTGCCGCCGCGCGGCTGGGCGCGAAGGTCGGCTATCTGACCGCGCTCGGCGCCGATGACTTCGGGGACGAGCTGATGCGCCTCTGGCAGGCAGAGGGCGTCGATGCCAGCCGTGTCATCCGCAACCCGGCCGCCCATACCGGGATCTATTTCGTCGCCCACGGCCCGCAAGGCCACAGCTTCAGCTATCTGCGTTCGGGTTCCGCCGCCAGCCGGATGCGCCCCGAGGACCTTCCTGCCGATTACATCGCCGGGGCACGGATCCTGCATGTCTCGGGCATCAGCCAGGCGATCAGCGCCTCGGCCTGTGATACTGTCTTCGCGGCGATCGAGATTGCGCGCCGGGCCGGGGTGCAGGTCTCCTACGACACCAATCTGCGGCTGAAGCTGTGGCCGCTGGCGCGTGCGCGCGCCATCAGCGCCGCGACCGTGCCGCAATGCGACATCCTGCTGCCCGGCATGGAGGATGCCGAGGCCTTGACCGGCCTGACCGATCCCGATGCGATCATCGATCATTACCTGTCGGCGGGCGCCCGGCTGGTGCTGCTGAAAATGGGCAAGGAGGGGGCGATCCTGGCCACCCCCGACAGCCGCGACCCGGTGCCGGGCCGGGTGGTGCAGGCCGTGGATGCGACGGGCGCGGGCGATACCTTCGATGGCGCCTTCCTCGCGCGCCTGCTGGCGGGCGATCCCCCGCTGGAGGCGGCGCGCTTCGCCAATGCCGCCGCCGCGCTGTCCACGACCGGCGTTGGCGCCGTGGCCCCGATGCCGACCGAGGGCGCCGTGCGGGATTTCATCCGCCGGTCCTGACGCCGCCACAACCGCAGAGCCACCACGCGCCGGCCGCCGCAAATGGGTGTCAGGAGAGCCGCGCCGCCTCCAGCACCTGCGCCAGCACCGAGGCTGCCAGCATGCGCGGATCGCGAACTGAGGGGATCAGCCCGAAGGGCGCCGCCAATCGCGCCGTCGCCTCGGGCGGGACCCCCAGCGCCAGCAGGTCGGCACAGCGGGCGCGGTGGGCGCGCAGGCTGCCCTGCGCGCCGACATAGAGCGCCGGCGAATCGAGCGCGGCCTGCAACAATCCCGGCTCCCAGTCGTGATCGTGGAAGAACAGCGTCACCGCCGTGCGCGCATCGGCCGTCAGTCCCGCAGGCCAATCCTTGCCCGACAGAAGCCGCGCGCGTTCAAGCCCCGCCAGTGTCTCGGGATCCGGCGAAAAGCTTTCGACCGGATAGCCGGCCGCCGCGGCGAGCGCCGAGAAGACCCGCAGTTCGGGGCCCTTGCCGAAGGCCAACACCCGCAATTGCGGCTGGAGGTTCAACACCAGCGGCCCCAGTTGCAGCATTGCCGGGCGCCGCGCCTGCAGGCTGGCCTGCGCCTGCGCCAGCGCCCGCCGGTCCGGCGCGGGCAGGATCAGGATGTCCAGGCCGCCGCCGCAAGGCAACACCAGATCGCGGAAGGGCGAGCCCGCGCCATAGCGCAGCGCCCGCACCTGCCCGTCCGCCAGCGCCGCGCGGGCATGGATCACCACATCCCGTTCGATACAGCCCGAGGACAGACTGCCCCAGCTTTCGCCGGTGGCACGGATCGCCATGCCCGCGCCGAGGGGACGATAGGACGGCCCCTCCACCCCGATGATCAGCGCCAGCGCGGCCCGGTCGGCCGCCAGCAACGGGCCGAGCGGCAATTCGCTCTCGCACAGGCTGACCACGCGGGCCGCGCTGTCGGGACAGGACAGGTCAGGCGTCGGGCGGCTCATCCCCTCAGCCCGGACAGACCGCGCCGGTGTCGATCCATGCGCGGGTCAACTGACCCAGCACGTCCTGCGAGCCCGGCGCCGGGCTGCGACCCGCGCCCGGATCCCAGCCCCAGCCGACCAGACCATCCGTCGCCATATGTTCGTAAATGGCTTCGAGGTCGCGGCCGCCATTACGCTCGGGGTCCTTGATCTGGGTGCAGATTTCGGCCAGCGACTTGCCAACCCAGCCCATCGAGACGGGGGCCAGCGACCACGGCTCATGCCCCGGAATGCTGCCTTCACCCGAGGTCAGGGTGACGTTCTGCGGCCCGTGACAGGTGTTGCAGGTCATGCCCGGCGCACCGAAATCGGCATCGCCGCGCACCACCGGCGGCGAGTGCGGGTGCATGTCGTCACCCTGCGTCGGGCTGTTCCCGACCGGGTGACAGTTGAGGCAGCGCGGATTCGTCAGCACCTTGCCAATCTCGGTGAACATTGCTGCCGAACGCTGTGATTCATCGGCAATGTTTTCGAACGCATCAGGCCCGGACAGAGTGTCTTGCGCCAATACCGGACGAGCAGCCATCAGCGCTGCGATACACAGAAGGGGCAGATGCTTCATGCGATGGCTCCACCAAAGGGCAGCTGATATTGCTTGTTGCCGGTCAAGGCGCGCCAGGCATTGCCAAGCGCGGGCGCCAGCGGCGGCACGCCCGGCTCGCCCACCCCGGTCGGATCGGCGCCGCTCGGGATGATCGCCACTTCGACGGCCGGCATCTCGGCGATGCGCAGCATCGGATAGGTGTCGAAATTCGATTGCTGGACCTCGCCGCCGGGCGCCAGCGTGATGGCGTCGTGCAGCGCCGTGCCAAGGGCAAAGCCGATGCCGCCCTCCATCTGCGCGCGGATCACGTTGGGATTGACCGGAATGCCGCAATCGACCGCGCACCAGACGCGAGTGACATGGGGCAGCCCGTTGCGGTCCTCGACCTCGACCACTTCGGCCACGTAGGTGCCGAAGCTTTTCACATAGGCGATCCCGTAACCCTTGCCGTCGCGCGTGGGGCCGGTCCAGCCCGAGATCTCGGCGACCTTTTCGATCACCCCGCGCTCGCGCAGGGCCTCGGGCGGCAGCAGGTCCAGCCGGCCCTGCACGGGATCCTTGCCCGCCGCGGCCAGCACCTCGTCGAGGAAGGTTTCGGCGGCATAGCCCGTATGCGTATGCCCGACCGAGCGCCACCACAGCACCGAGACCGGGTTTTCCATCTTCGCCCAGCCGATCCGGCGCGCGCCGAAGCGGTAAGGCAACCCGCTCGACCCCTCGAACGAGGTCGTGTCCGGGCCGCCTTTCAGCATCGCCTCCATCGGGCCGCCGGCCAGGATCGACTGGTTGGCGACGATGTTCTCCCAGCCGACGATATTCCCCTCCGCGTCCAGCCCGGCCCGCAGCTTGTGCAGGCTCATCGGGCGGTAATAGCCGCCCTTCAGATCGTCCTCGCGGGTCCAGACCAGTTTGAAGGCGCCGTCGCGGCCTGCGGCCTTGGCGATTTCGGCGGCCTCGGCGGCGATATGGGCGCTCGCCTGCGCGCGCCGCCCGAAAGATCCGCCTGCCAGCAGCACGTTGATCGTCACCGGCACCCCCAGAATGGCGGCGGCGGTGGGCTGGTCGAGGCCGGGGAACTGGCTGCCGAACCACATCTCGGCCTTGCCTTCCTTCAGCTCGATCACCGCATCCAGCGGCTCCAGCGGGGCGTGGGCCAGATAGGGGAAGCGGTATTCTGCCTCCAGCACCTGCGCGGCATTGGCGAGGGCCGACAGATCGCCCTCCTCCTCGACCGTGACACCGCCTTCGGCCACGGCCCTGGCATAGGCGTCGAACATTTCGTCCGAACTGCGGGTTTCGGCGCCGGCTTCGTCCCAGGTGACTGCAAGCGCGTCGCGGCCCTTCAGCGCGGCATAGGTATTGGTCGCATAGACCGCCACGCCCGAGGGGATCTGGCGAATCATCTCGACCCCTTTGACCGCCAGGGCCCCCTTATCGTCAAAGCTGGCGACAGTGGCGCCGAATTTCGGCGGGTGGGCGACAACCACGGTCAGCATGCCGTCGCGATAGACATCCATGGTGAAGACCGCGGCGCCGGTCGATTTGGCGACCGTGTCCAGTTTGGGCCGGTCCGATCCGATCAGCACGAAATCCTTCGGGTCTTTCACCGGCGGGTCGGCGGGAACCGGCTGCCGCGCGGCGGCCTCGGTCAGCGCCCCGAAGCCCGAGGACTTGCCCGAGGCCGCATGCGACACCACTCCGGCCTTTACGGTGATTTCAGACGCGGGCACGCCCCATTCCTCGGCGGCGGCGGCGACCAGCATGGCGCGCGCGGCGGCGCCTGCCTTGCGCATCTGCATGAAGCTGTTGGCGATCGCGGTCGACCCACCGGTGCCCTGCATCCCGAAAAACAGATTGGCGTAAAGCGCGTTATCGGCAGGCGCGCCCATGGCGCGCATCTGCGCCCAGTCGGCGTCCAGTTCCTCGGCCACCAGCGTCGAAAGGCCGGTATACGGACCCTGCCCCATCTCCAGATGTTTGATCATCACCGTGACCAGATCATCGGTGCCGATGCGGATGAAGGCATTGGGGGCGAACGGGGCGGCGGCAGCGGCAGCGGTCTGCGCGCGCGCCCGGCCCAAAGGCAGCATCAGGCCCAGCATCAGCCCGGCCCCGCCGGCCAGAAAGCCCCGCCGAGAGGTTTCGATTGCGGTCATGGCCTAGCCCTCCAGCGTTTTCGCGGCGTCATGGATCGCCTGCCGGATGCGCACATAGGTGGCGCAGCGGCAGACATTTCCGGCCATGGCGTTGTTGATATCCCCGTCCGTCGGGCTGGACACCTGCTGCAGCAACGCGGTCGCCGACATGATCTGGCCCGACTGACACCAGCCGCATTGCGGCACGTCGATCGCTTCCCATGCCGCCTGGACAGCGGCGATCTCGGGACCCTCCATGCCTTCGATGGTGGTGACCTCGCTGCCCTCGACCATCGAGATGGGGGTAACGCAGGACCGGCGCGGCATCCCGTCAAGCATCACGGTGCAGGCGCCGCATTGTGCGACCCCGCAGCCGAACTTGGTGCCCGTCAGGCGCAATTCGTCGCGCAATGCCCAGAGAAGCGGCGTGTCGGGGTCGATATCCAGATCGACTTCACGCCCGTTCACAGTGAATTTTGTCATGACCTGGCCTCAAAAGCTGGGTTACGCCCCCATGATGAACCCGACAGCGCCAGCGTCAAGGACCCGCAGTGAAATTCGGCATCCGTGATAGGTGATAACGCCGCGCCGGCGTCACGGCGATGGCGGCAGATGGGTGCGAAGGATGACGAAGCCGGTCCCTTTCCGCCGCAGCAGCAGGTGAGCCTGCGCGCACGGGCCGGGACTTCGCGCCGCCTCCGGCGGGGCGCCCGCGGCGCTGACGCGCCATGCGTTCCCGTCCCTGTGGATGAGCGCATAGGGCGCGGCGGTCATCCGCGCTGCGAAGGTCAGCGCCAGATCGTCCAGCATGAAGCCCGACAGTTCCAGCATCCTCGTCCGGGTCAACGTGAAGGGTCGGCCGTTCATGGCGGTGCTGTTATGCCCGGCGCAGAGGGGCATAGATAGCTGGTTCCGCCCCGTGCCGCCCGACCGCCGGGGTCCGGGGTCATATGGCCGCCGAGATCAAAGCCCGGATGCGAGCTGCCCCCTGCCGGGGGCCGGGCGACATAGCAGGGCGCGCCCGCGTCAATGCCCCTGACGATCAGCAGGCGCTTCCAGCTTTGCCCGTCGATGTCAGGATCCCGGCTGCTGCCGGTCACGTTATAGAGCGGTCCGGCCTGATCGACCAATGTGGCGGCGGTGGATGGGAGGATGGCGCCCGCATGCCGGTCGGCAAACCCGGCTAGGGCAGAGGTGATGCTGGTCATGGCGCGTCCCTTCCTCCACCAAGGGAACGCCATCAAACGGGAAGCCGCAACAGGAAACGCCCCAGTGCCACCGCCCGCCCTCAGCCTGTTGGCGACTGCCGCAAGCAGCCGAACCGACAGGACGGCAGGTGCGTAAGCTCGGCTGTGCGCCGTCGAAAGCCCGGAGGTCTGGCCTTACCCGGTAACGTAGGCGCCCCGATCATCACCGATCCGGTGCAGGCCGCGCCCCGACACGTTCCAACGCCCGTGGCGCGGCGGTCAGCCGCCGCGCAGTTGCGGCTGTGCGTTGTCAATACCTCGGCGTTGCTGCGCCCGCGCAACGACAAGCCGCCCACCATCATCGTCTTGCCGATCCTCGCCGCCGCCGCCGATGCGCGCGAAACAAGAAGCTCCGCGCGGCTATTTCAGCTCGCGTTTGAGGATCTTGCCGGTGGCGGTCATCGGCAAGGCGGCGACGATCTCGACGATGCGGGGGTATTTATAGGCCGCCATCCGCGCCTTGCTCCAGGCGATGATCTCGGCGGGGTCCGCCTCGGCGCCCGCCTGCAGGATGATGAAGGCCTTGATCTCCTCGCCATGACTGTCTTGGGGCACACCGATCACCGCGGCCATCGAGATCGCCGGGTGAGTCAGCAGGACTTCCTCGATCTCGCGCGGATAGACGTTGAAGCCGCCGCGGATGATCATGTCCTTGGTGCGGTCGATGACATAGAAATACCCGTCCGCGTCCTGCCGCGCCAGATCGCCGGTGCGGAACCAGCCGTCCCGGATGACGGCCGCCGTGGCCTCGGGGCGGTTCAGATAGCCCTTCATCACATTGGGTCCCTTGATGGCGATTTCGCCCACCTCACCCGGCGCGGTCACGTCATTCCAGTCGGCGTCGATCAGCTTGGCCTCGACGCCCCAGATCGGCACCCCGATCGAGCCCTCGCGCGGCGGCTCGCCGGGTCGGCTGAAGGTGGCGACCGGGCTGGTTTCCGACAGGCCGTAGCCCTCCAGCACTGTCACCCCCAGCCGGGCGCTGATCTGCCGGGTCAACTCCACCGCCATGGCCGAACCGCCCGAAATGCCGAGGCGAAGCCTGTCCGCGATCCGCCCGACATCGACATTCGCGCCGAGCGCCTGCAGCAGCCCCCACCACATCGTCGGCACCCCGGCGAAATAGGTGATATCGTTGCTTTCCATGATCTTCACCGCCTGCGCGGCATCGAAGCGCGGCAGCAGATGCAGGGTGGCAGCAGTGGAGAAGCCACAATGCAGATGCACGGTGGCGCCAAAGCTGTGAAACAGCGGCAGGCAGATCAGATGGGTGTCGCGCGCCGGCAGATTGCCGAACAGCCGGTTCGCAGCCAGCGTGTTCATCATCAGATTGGCATGGGTCAGTTCGGCCCCCTTGGGCTGGCCGGTCGTTCCCGAGGTATAGAGGATGACCGCCGTATCGGTGGCCTCGGTCACGACAGAATCGAAGTCGCCGGGCATCGCGGCCAGGGCCTGGGCCAGCGTCTCCGCGCCGGCGATGGGCCCGGACGCGGCCGGGTCGGCGGTGACGACGAAGAAATCACGGACCGAGGGCGCCTGTGTCAAAGCCGCGTGCCCCTCGGCGGCCATCGGCAGGTCGGGCGTGCCTTCGAAGCAGAAATAGGCCCGCGCCGCGGCATCGTTCAGGTGATAGGCGATCTCGCCGCTTTTCAGCAGCACGTTCATCGGCACCACCACCGCCCCCGCCTTCAGGATGCCGTGATAGATGATCGGGAAGGCCGGCAGGTTCGGACAGCTCAGCGCCACCCGGTCGCCGGGCTGGATGCCGCGCGCGACCAGCAGGTTCGCCACCCGGTTCGCCTGCGCGTTCACCTGCCCATAGTTGAGCCGCTGCGCCCCCAGCACCAGCGCGTCCCGGTCGGGATAATTGCGCGCGGAATCTTCCAGCAATGAGGACAGGTTCAGCATGATCCGCCCCCTGCGCCGGTGGGAATCGCTGCACCGGGCAGGCTGCGTTCGGCGGCAGGGCCGCCTTCGGGTCCGTGAATCATGCCAACTCCTCCTGCTGCGCGGTCGCGCCATGGGCCGGGGACCGGCCAGCGGGCAGCGATGCGCTTCCAGCACCTTCATATCGCGGCCATGGCGTGCTGTCGCGATCCGCGCCCGGTCATGCCGCAGCGTCACCCCGGCGGCACGCGGCGTCAGCCGCGCCCGATATAGGGCATCGCCGTGGCCATCACCGTCATGAACTGCACATTCGTCCCGCCGGGCAGCGTCGCCATGTGCCAGACGGCGCGGGCGACCTCGGCGGCGGGCATCACCGGCTCGATCCGCAACTGGCCGTCGGCCTGCGGCACGCCGCGGGTCATCTTCTCGGCCATGTCGGTCATCGCATTGCCGATGTCGATCTGGCCGCAGGCGATGTCGAAGGCGCGCCCGTCCAGCGACAGCGACCGGGTCAGCCCGGTCACCGCGTGCTTCGACATCGTGTAAGCCGCCGAGCCATAGCGCGGCACCTGCGCCGAGATCGAACCATTGTTGATGATCCGGCCGCCCTGCGGGGTCTGCCGGCGCATTTGCCCAAAGGCCGCCCGCGCGGTCAGGAACATGCCGGTGATATTCACATTCGCCAGCGCCAGCCAGTCGGCGACGGCGATCTCGTCGATCATGGCGGTGGGCAGCGAGATACCGGCATTGTTGAACAGGACGTCCAGCCGCCCGAAACGCACCGCGCTTTCGGTGACCGCTGCCCCGATCGCCTCGGCGTCGGTGACATCGACTGGAAGCACCAGCGCGCGGCCATGGCCCTGTGCCGTCTCCTCCAGCGCGGCGGCGCGCCGGCCTGCCAGCGCGACATTCCAGCCGTTTTCAAGAAACAGCCGCGCCGTTTCGCGCCCGATGCCGCTGCCGGCGCCCGTGATCAGGATCGTTTCCGCCATCTTCTCCCCCTTCATCATCCCGCGTTGACGCGTCGGAATGTTAACGTTATCATTATGCGAGGAGGAGGATTCGGGCAAGTCATTTCCTGGCCCGAGCATCCGGCAACCACGGGAGGAATCGGCAGATGGTCACACGCGGCACCGCCGTGATCTGGGTCCTGATCGAGGCGCTTCTGGCGCTTCTTCTGGCCGGCATGATCGTCATGGTCTTCACCAACGTCGTGATGCGCTATGGCTTCGATTCGGGCCTGCGCTGGGGGATCGAACTGTCGCGGCTAGCCTTCGTCTGGATCGCCATGCTCGGCTCGGCGCTGGCGCTGCGCAGCAACGAACATCTGGCCGTCACCGAACTGGTCGAGACCTTTCTGCCCGGCGCGCTGCGCCCTCTTTGGGTGCTGACACGGTTGGTCATCATCGGACTGCTGGCGATGTTCGTGATCGGCTGCTGGCGGCAGATGATGCTGAACTGGGTGAATATCAGCCAGGTCACGGGTCTTCCCACAGCCCTGTTCTATCTGGCCGGTGTGGTCGGGGGCGGCCTGATGATCGTCGTGGCCATCGGCCAGCTGCTGACCCCGCCGCCCCATGCCGCCCATGCTGAAAGGCCGATCGAATGACGCTGGCACTGTTTCTGGGGGTCCTGATCGGGGCCATTCTGCTGGGCCTGCCGGTGGCCTTCGCGCTGCTGCTGTCCTCGCTCGCGCTGATGCTGCAGCTGGACACGTTCAGCGTCGACATCATGGCGCAGTCGCTCATCAACGGCATCGACAGCTTTCCGCTGCTGGCCATCCCCTTCTTCCTGGTCGCGGGCGAGGTGATGGCCACGGGCGGGCTGTCCAAACGCATCGTGCGGCTGGCGACCAGCCTGCTGGGTCACCGCAAGGGCGGCCTCGGCTATGTCGCCATCTTCACCTCGGTGCTGCTGGCGGGGCTGTCGGGCTCGGCGGTGGCGGATGCGGCGGCGTTGGTGTCGATCCTTTATCCGATGATGAAGCAATCGGGCTATCCCGAGGGGCGTTCGCTGGGCCTGCTGGCGGCGGGCGGCATCATCGCGCCGGTGATCCCGCCGTCGCTGCCGCTGATCGTGCTGGGCGTGGCTGGCAATATCTCGATCGCGCAGCTGTTCATCGGGGGCATCGTGCCCGGCCTGATGATGGGCGCGGCGCTGATGATCACCTGGTCCATCACCACCCGCAACGAGGATCTGGCCGTCGCCCCCCGCGCCAGCGCGGCCGAGCGTTGGGCGGCGCTGCGCGACGGGGTCTGGGCGCTGATCATGCCGATCCTCATCATCGGCGGCATCCGGTCCGGGATCGTCACCCCGACCGAAGCCGCCGTCGTCGCCGCCGTCTATGCCATCGTGATCTCGATGCTGGTTTACAGCGAGATGACATGGAAGATGCTGTTCCACACGCTGATCTCGGCCGGGCGGTCGACGGCGATGGTGATGTTCCTCGTCGGGTCGGCCATGGTCGCGGCCTGGCTGATTACCATCGCACAACTGCCGCAGCAGCTGGCGGTGATGCTTGGCGGGCTGGTCGACAATCCGCGCCTGCTGATGCTGGTGATCATGATCGTGGTCTTCCTGGTCGGCATGGTCATGGACCTTGTGCCCTCGGTCCTGATCCTGGTGCCGCTGATGCTGCCGGTGGTGAAACAGGCGGGCATCGACCCGGTCTATTTCGGGCTGATGTTCATCATCAACTCCTGCATCGGGCTGATCACGCCGCCGGTCGGCTCGGTCCTGAACGTCGTCTGCGGCGTCGGCAAGGCGCCGGTATCGAAAGTGGTGCGTGGCACCCTGCCCTTCGTAACCGCCTATCTGATCCTGCTGGGCCTGTTCATCCTGATCCCCGGCCTCATTACCGTGCCGCTCGCGCTGCTGACCGGCAAGTAATCCAACACAAACGACAACAAGGAGGACCCCATGACCACATTTTTCCGCACCGCCGGACTGGCGGCCGTGCTGGCGCTGACGGCCTTCGCCGCCCAGGCGCAGACCACGCTGAAGCTGGCCCATCCGGTGCCCGAGACCGATCTGCAGCAGAACCTCGCGCTGGAGTTCAAGCGCGTGGTGGAGGAAAAGACCGGCGGCGAGGTCACCGTCCAGATTTTCCCGAACGGCCAGCTTGGCAATGACCAGCAGATGATCGACGGGACCCGTGCCGGCATCATCGACGTGTCGCTGATCGGGCTGAACAACTATACCGGCCTCGTCCCCGAAGCCGGCGCGTTCGAACTGCCCTTCATCTTCCCGACGCGCGAGGTCGCCTATAAGGTGCTGGACGGCGCGCCGGGGCAGGAGGTCGCCAAGCAGATGGAAACCCATGGGCTGAAACTGCTGGGTTATGGCGAGAACGGCTATCGCAACATGACCAATAATCGCGGCCCGATCCGGGTGCCGGACGACCTGAAGGGCCTGCGGATGCGGGTCAACAACTCCAAGGCGCTGAACGACATGTTCGAACTTCTGGGCGCCAACCCGCAGCAACTGCCGGTGGCCGAGCTGTATACCGCGCTGGAAACCGGCGTCGTCGATGCGCAGGACCATCCCATCGGCGTGGTCGTGTCCTTCAAGTTCAACGAGGTGCAGAAATACCTCAGCCTGACCCAGCACGCCTATTCGGCGCTGGGGCTGACCATGAACAAGGCCAAGTTCGACAACCTGACCCCCGAACAGCAGGCCGCCGTGACCGAGGCCGCCAAGGCCGCCATCGACCTGCAGCGCGGGCTGGTGCAGGCCAAGGAAGAAGAAATGATCGCCGGGCTGGAAGCCGAGGGGATGGAGGTCAACCGCGATGTCGACGCCGCTGCCTTCCAGGCCGCGATCAAGCCGGTCTGGGACAATTACGTGGCCGAGAACGGCGACGTGCTGCTGAACCAGGTTCTCGAAACCGCCAAGTGATCGCCTATCCTGCGCCGGTCGAGGCGCGGGCAACCAGCTGCGGCTCGACCTCGATCAGGGTCGGGCCGTTTTTCGTGGCATCGCCGCGCAGCAGATCGGCGATCAGCTGGCCCGCCTGCTCGCCGATGCGGGCTGGAAACGGGTCAATGCTGGTCAGCGCCGGAACCGCCACCCCCGAGATCTCGAAATTGCCGAAACCCGCGATGGCGATGTCATCGGGCACCCTTACCCCCCGCCGCGCGCATTCGGTCAGCGCCCCGAAGGCGGCGGGATCGGCGACCGCGACCACCGCCTCGGTATCGGGCAGCGTGTCCAGCAGGATCGCCATCGCCGCCGCGCCTTCGCGCATTGACACCGGCGGACGCCCCACCGTGATCAGCCGCGAGGGGTCCAGCCCGCGTTCCTCCATCGCCGCGACAAAGCCCCGGCGGCGGTCGGCGCCACGCGTATCATAGGCGGAATCGCCGCCGATGAAGGCGATCCTGCGATAGCCCCGCGCCGTCAGATGCGCGACCATGAACCGCATCACATCGGTGTTGGAAAAGCCCACCACATGCCCCAGCGGCGCCTTGGGCAGGTCCCAGGTCTCGACCACCGGCACGCCGGCCTTCTGCATCATCCGCCGGGCGCGCTCGGTATGGTGGCCGCCGGTGACGACAAGCGCCTCGGGCTGGCGGCGCAGAAGCTGGCCGATCAGGCGCTCCTCCTCGGCCATGTCGTAATTGGTGCGGCCCAGCAGCACCTGCAGGCCGGCCGCGTCCAGCCGCGAGGTCAGCGCGGCCACCGTATCGGCGAAGTTGGCGTTGTTGATCGAGGGGATCGTCACCGCGACAAAGCCGCTGCGCTGCGAGCGCAGGTTCGAGGCGACCGAATCGAAGACATAGCCCAGATCATCCGCAGTCTTGCGGATATGCTCGCGCGTGGCATCGCTGATCGAGGCATCGCTGCGAAACGCGCGCGACACCGTCATCACCGACACCCCCGCTGCAGCGGCCACTTCCTTCATTGTCGGTTTCGTATTCATCCCGGCTCCTTCCGGGCAGGAATAGGGCCGATCAGGCGGGAAAATCCAGCATCTCCGTGACGTGGTGGTGGATTTTGCCGTCGAACCGGCCGGCAATGGCGGCCTGTGTGGCGGCGCGGCTGGACAGCCGGATCGGGTGTTCCAGCGCCGCTTCCATCGTCGGGCGGTCGGGATAGGTGATGGCGAGGATCAGCGGATATTCGGGCGCTCCCTCGTCGCGTTCCTGGCCGAAGGTGATGCGCAACCCGGTCTGGCCGGGGAACTGTCGCCACATCGGCACCAGATCGTTCACCACCGCCTGACGGAAGGCGTCTTCCTGACCGGGCAACAGATGGCCTTCGAAAATCGCGTAACGGGTCAGCATCAGGATACCTCCGGGATGGGCAGGGTTGCGGTGAAATATTCCATGAGCGCGGCCTGATCCTCGGCCCCCAGCCCGGCGCGGGTCAGCATCCGGTGCACCTCGGCGCAGGCCGCGGTCAGCGGCATCGGCGTGGCCGTCGTGCGGGCCACCGCCAGCGCGCCGTCGAGATCCTTGACCATATTGTCGATCCGGCCGGTGCGCCGGTAATCGCGTGCGGCATAGCGCGGCATGTATTCCTGCAGGATGGCGCTGTCGGCACGCCCGCCGCGCAGGGCCTGCGGGATGCGGTCGACGGCGATGCCCGCGGCTTCGGCCAGCGCGGTCGCCTCGGCCACGGCCAGAAAGTTCAGCCCGCAGAGGACCTGGTTGATCAGCTTGGTCGCCTGCCCGGCCCCGACCGGCCCCATATGGGTGATGTTGCTGGCGACATGGGTCAGCACCTCGCGGGCGCGGGCCACATTGGCCGCGGTCCCGCCCAGCATCAGCGTCAATTCGCCGGTCGCGGCCTTCGGCGCGCCGCCCGAGAGCGGGCTGTCGACCCAGGCGAGCCCCGCCGCTTCGGGCCGTGCCGCCAGATCGCGGGTGGCCGCGGGATCGATCGAGGACATATCGATGATCAGCGTCCCCGGCGCCGCGCCCGCCGCCACGCCCTGCGGGCCGAACACCGCCGCTTCGACAATTCGCGGGCTGTTCAGGCTGAGGATGACCGCATCCGCCCCCCGCGCCGCAGCGGCGGCCGAGGGCGCGGCCTCGGCCCCGAGCGCCACCAGCGCCGCGACCTTTTCAGGGTCCAGATCGAAAACCCGCAGCGACTGTCCCACGGCGCAGAGCCGCGCGCCGATGGCCCCGCCCATGGCCCCGGCGCCGATGAGTGCGAGGGTCACAGCGACACCGAGATGCCGCCGTCGACGAACAGCGTATGCCCGTTGACGAAGCTGGACGCATCCGAGGCCAGAAAGACGCAGGCGCCGACCAGTTCCTCGACCTTGCCCCAGCGTCCGGCGGGGGTGCGCCCTTCCAGCCAGGTGCTGAAGGCCGGATCGGCGACGAGGGCGGCGTTCAGCGGCGTGTCGAAATAGCCCGGCGCGATGGCGTTGCAGTTCAGCCCCAGCCGCGCCCAGTCGGTGGCCATGCCCTTGGTCAGGTTGCCCACCGCCCCCTTGGTCGCGGTATAGGGCGCGATGCCGGGCCGGGCCAAGGCCGTCTGCACGCTGGCGATGTTGATGATCTTGCCGCGCCCGCGCCCGATCATGTGGCGCGCGACCGCCTGCCCGACATGGAAGACGCTGGCGATATTGGTCTGCAGCAGACGCTCGAAGGCCTCGGCCGGGAAATCCTGCAAGGGCGCGCGGTGCTGCATGCCGGCATTGTTGACCAGAATGTCGATGGGGCCGGTCCCGGCCTCGAAGGTGTCGACGGCGGCGCGCACGGCCTCGTGGTCGGTGGCGTCGAAGCTCAGCGTCTCGACGTCGAAGCCCTCGGCGCGCAAGGCCTCGGCAGCCGTTGCCAGCCGGGTCGCATCGCGCCCGTTCAGCACCACCGTGGCGCCCGCCTGCGCCAGCCCGCGCGCCAGCGCCAGGCCGATCCCCTGCGTCGATCCGGTCACCAGCGCCCGCCGCCCCGTCAGATCAAACATGCCGCCGGCTTCAGACATCGCCTCAACTCCCCGCTTTTCAAACGCCTCTGGCTTCTGTATGTTATCGTTAACAAGCCATGTCAAGCGAGTCGTCCATGCCGGAACAGATGAAAGCCGTCGTCGTCCATGCCGCCCAGGATGTGCGGATCGAGGATCGCCCCGCGCCGCCGGAACCCCAGCCAGGGCAGGTGCTGCTGCGGCTGGCCGCCGGCGGCATCTGCGGATCGGATCTGCATTACGCCCAGCATGGCGGCTTCGGCACCGTGCGCCTGAAGGAGCCGATGATCCTCGGGCACGAGGTCTCGGCCCATGTCGAGGCGCTTGGCGAGGGCGTCGAAGGGCTGCATCCGGGCCAGCTGGTCTCTGTCTCGCCCTCGCGGCCCTGCCGCAGCTGCCAGTATTGCCTTGAGGGGCTGCCCAATCATTGCGAGAACATGCGCTTCTACGGCAGCGCCATGCCCTTCCCGCATATTCAGGGCGCGTTCCGCGAATACCTGCTGGCCGATGCCCGCCAATGCGTCCCCGCCGACGGGCTGACGCCGGGCGAGGCCGCGATGGCCGAGCCGCTGTCCGTCGCCCTTCACGCCACCCGCCGGGCGGGGGGGATGCTGGGCAAATCCGTGCTGGTGACGGGCTGCGGACCGATCGGGCTGCTGTCGATCCTGGCCGCGCGGCGGGCGGGCGCGGACCGCATTGTCGCCGCCGATCTGTCGGATTTCACCCTGGCGCTGGCGCGGCAGCTGGGCGCCGATGAGGTCGTGAACCTCGCCCGCGATCCGTCCGGTCTGGCGCCTTTCGCCGCCGGCAAGGGCACTTTCGGGGTGATGTATGAATGTTCGGGCGCGAATGCGGCGCTGAATGCGGGGATCGCGGCGATGCGGCCGCGCGGGATCATCATGCAGCTTGGCCTCGGCGGCGACATGACCATTCCGCTGGGGCTGCTGACGGCGCGCGAGATCGACCTGCGCGGCGCCTTCCGCTTCCACGAGGAATTCGCCACCGCCGTCAGTCTGATGCAGAAGCGCCTGATCGACGTGCGCCCGCTCATCACCCACAGCCTGCCCCTGTCCAGGGCATTGGAGGCGTTTCAGGTCGCCGCCGACCGCAGCCGCGCCATCAAGGCGCAGATCGTTTTCGACCAGACCGAGGAACCCAAGCAATGAGCCAGACCATCGCCATCGGCGCCTATACCGACACCGACAGCGCGGCTCTGGCAGAGGAACTGGACGCGCGGCCCCTGCCCGATCTGTCGGTGCTTGCCGCCCTGCCCGAAGCCGACCGTCAAAGCGTCCGTGCGCTTGCCTACAAGGGCCATGATCCGCTTGGCGGGGCGCAGATGGACCTGCTGCCGAACCTGCAGGTGATCGCGAATTTCGGCGTGGGTTATGACGCCATCGACGTGAGCGCAGCCAATGCCCGCAAGGTGCTGGTGACGAATACGCCCGACGTGCTGACCGAGGATGTGGCCGATCTGGCGGTCGCCCTGATCCTTGCGCAGGCGCGCGAGGTCGTGCCGGCGGCGCAATATGTCCTCGATGGCGACTGGGCGCGGGGGGCGGCGCTGCCGCTGGCGCATAAGGTCTCGGGCCGACGCGTGGGGATTCTGGGCCTCGGCCGGATCGGCCAGCAGATCGCGCAGCGCATGGCCGGTTTCAACTGCCCGGTCCATTACTGGTCGCGCGCGCCGAAGGACACGCCCGAAGGCTGGACCTGGCACCCAACGCCCGAGGCGCTGGCGGCCAACAGCGATTTTCTGGTCATCGCGCTTGTCGGCGGGGCCGAGACCGCCGGGCTGGTGTCCGAACAGGTGATCGCGGCGCTGCCGGACAATGCGGTGGTCGTCAACATCTCGCGCGGTTCGACCGTGGACGAGGACGCGCTGATCGCGGCGCTGGAAGCCGGTCGCATCCGCGGCGCGGCGCTGGATGTGATGCTGAACGAGCCGAACCCGAACCCGCGCCTGCTGGCGCTGCCGAATGTCCTGCTGCTGCCCCATATCGGCAGCGCCACAGTTGAAACCCGCGCCGAGATGGGCGCCCTGCAGCGCCGCAACATCGCCGCCGTGCTGGCGGGCCAGCCGGCCGAGACGCCGGTCAACACCGGCTTCGGCGCCTGACAGAAGCCAGCGGTCGCGCACCTGGCGTCGCGACCGCCGGCCGCGCGGGGCGGCGCGCGCAGCCCTCACGCCGAGAATGCAAACGCCCCTGCCCCCGCCACGCGGGACAGGCCCTCGTCCCCCGTCCGTCCCCCGCCGCATTTCCTTGCCTGGCCGGCGACGCTTGCCGCCCTGAGGCCGCCGGCTCGGTTTTCTGCGCAGCAGCAGCGACGGGCGCTCAGTCCCGCGCCTCATCGTCGGGATGGCCGATATCGACGAACCAGCCGCCGAGGCAGCGCACCGCAGGGGCGCGTGGATCGGGGGTATCGGTGCGCGCCTCCATCCCGGCGCGGAAGCGTTCGGTATTGTCCTGCGGGTGATAGCCCAGATGCGCGGCACGGGAATTGTCGACCGGCTTCACCTTGTTGTCGGACATGCCCACGGTGACGGTAAAGCCCACGCGCGGCGCGGTCAGCGCCGCCGTCACCAGCCGCACGCAATCGTCAAAGGACAGCCAGGACCACAGCATCCGCCGGTCGGCGGGCTCGGGGAAGGACGAGAAGATCCGGATCATCACGCTTTCGATGCCGAACTTGTCCCAGTAGAGCCGACCCAGATCCTCGACGAAGCATTTCGACAGGCCGTAAAGGGTGTCCGGCCGGTGCGGGGCGGCGGTATTCACATGCTCCTCAAGCTCGTTATAGCCCATGGCGTGCACCGAGGAGGCATAGATCACGCGGGGAACGCCATGCTTCCGCGCCCCTTCATAGATGTTATAGCTGCCGCGGATATTGGCGTTCAGGACCTCTTCCCACGGGCGTTCATGGGGCGCGCCGCCGAAATGGACGATGGCATCGACACCCGCGCAGGCGGCCATTGCCGCCTCCATATCGGCAAGATCGAAGGTCAGCACCTCCTCGTTCGGTCCGCAATCGGTGATCCGCGCGACATCGGCCAGCCGCAACTTGCGGGCCAGTGGCGCAAGACCGCGGCGCAGTTCTGTGCCGAGGCGGCCGGCGGCGCCGGTGATCAGGATGGTGTCGAAACGCGGGCTCATAAGGCGGTCTCCCTTACAGGTTTCATGCGCAGCCGGTGCACGCCAGCATCCCCCTTGTGACGGCGGGCGCACGGAGGAGGGGCGGCGCCCCGACTGCCGGTCCGGGGGGATCCTATATGAGCTTCGGCCAGAAGGTAATCCGGCACATCTCTGTCTCAGCGCCCGGCCCTGCGCTGGCAACTGCCCGGCTTGGCGCCGACAATTGCGGCGGCGAAGGAATTGCGGCGGCGAAGGCGACCTCGGCCGTGGCCCCGGTCACGTCATCGCCGGCCTTCAACCTTGCCAGCAGCGCGTTGAAGATGATCTGCGTGGCCTCTCCGGCGATGACGCGCTGAACGGGAGTATCATCGAGTCGGTTTCCGCGCCGGAATTTATCTGCCACCGCTTGGCGCGGGGCGAGTGTCCTCTTTGCCCGCGCCGCCTTCCGGGCTGCGCCGGCACGATGCGTGGCCGCCGGAACAGCCGGCTCGTCAATGCCAAGCACGATCATCTTGATCCCCTGCGCCGCCATCAAGGCCGAGGACATCGGCACCGAAAGCCCGATGGCGACATGATTCAATGGGTCAAGCAATGCCGGATCGGGCATGACGATTACGACATGCGGGACCATAACCGCATCGTGGGTTTTCACCCCGAGGCGAACACTTTCACACTCGCCGACGGCTTTTCCACCCATGGCCTGCTACAGTCCCCCCGCTATCGGCCACGCCGATCGTGGACGGCGGCTTTCGCGCCCCTGACTTGACCGCCTTGTGCAACGAACGCATGCCGCTGAACGGACCCTTCGTGGGAGAAGCGGTGTTCTGACCCTTCAGAGCATATCGCCGAGCGCCTGCCGGTCGATCTTCGAGCCGTGCCGGCGATCCATCGGCAGGCGGTCGAAATGGCGGATGACGGAAATGTTCAGGCTGCGCGCCGCGTCCTGCCACTCGGGCAGATGCGCGGCGTCGCCGGCAAGCGCGAGCACCGGGGTTCCGCGCCGCCCGATCAGCGCCGCCTGCGTGACGCCGGGCCATTGGCGGGCCGCGATCTCGACATTGAAGGGGAAGCGGGTGACGCCGCCGATCACCACCTGAGAGCCGAGGCGGCCAAGCAACCACAGCCGCCCCTGCCCGTCCAACCGCCCGGCATCGCCGGTGCGGTGCCAGATGATGCCGCCCTCGGGCAGCTTGTTTTCGGCATCATGCGCAGGGTTCAGATAGCCGGGATTGACATGCGCGCCAGCGACCTGGATTTCGTGCTCGCGGATGCGCAACCGCAACCCCGGAACCGGACGCCCTGCCAGCAGCCCCGCGCCCTGCGACATGGCCGCGCGGTCGTTCTCGGTGATGTCGCAGGCGTCGAGATGGGCGATGGGCTCGGCCTCGGTCGAGCCGTAGACGCAGGTGATGCGGGCATTGCCACGGCGTTGCAGCCGCGCCAGCAGGTCCGGGAAGACCGGGCCGCCACCGGTGAAGATATGACCCAGATCGGGGGGCAGTCCCGCCTCGGCGAGTTTTTCGCAGAGCGCCGGCGGGATCAGCGCACGGGTGACGCGCTGGCGGACCATCCAGTCGCGCAGCCGCTGCGGGTCCAGTCGGTCCAGCCGCGACATCCGCCAGTTCGGCAGGATCGAGGTGCGGCCGGCGGCGATATTGATCAGCGCGAAAACCGGAAAGGCCACCAGGTCACGCTCGGCCCGGTCGCTGTGCAGCAGGGGCGCGATGGCGGCATGCTGGGCCATCAGGAAGGCGTGGCTGCGCGGGATCGCCTTGGGCTGGCCGGTGCTGCCCGAGGTAAAGGAAATCAGCGCGGTATCCGCCGCCGAGGGCGCCGGCGCCGGCGCCATGGCGGCCGCCTGTCCGCCGAGGATCGTGACGCCCCACAACTCGGGCAGCAGGATGCCAAGGGCGCGATACCAGCCGCCGGCGCAGAAGCCTTTGGGCCGGGTGACACGGGTTGCATGGCGCAGACCCGCCAGACCCATGGCAGGTTCCGGCAGCACCGCCACCGCCCCCAGCGCCCATAACGCGGCCAGGCTGGCGTAAAGGTCGGCATCGACCGGGCGGGCGATCAGCACCCGGTCGCCGGGGCCGATCCCCTGTGCCTGCCAGCGGACGGCAAAACCATCGGCGCGGGCTTTCAGGGTGGCGAAGCTGGTTTCGCGCCCGCGCCCGTCGACAATGGCGATGCGATCGGGAAAGCGGCGGGCGGCGGCGGCGAACTGTTCGGGCAGCGTGGTCATGCCAGCCGCAGGCCGAACAAGGTGTAGCGGCGAAAGACCTCGGCCCCCTCGACGGCGCTGCGCATCGCCGAGAGGTTGTCGTCATGGATCAGCGCGTGGATGGCGGTGTCGTAACCCAGCGCGCGGGCACGGCTGTGGAAGGCATGGGCCAGATGCCGTCCGGCGCCGGGCATCAGGCTGGCATAGGTCTTCAGGATCGCGGTCTTCGTCTGCGGCCCTTCGGCATAGTTCGGGATGCCGAACAGAAAGCCTGCCAGCCGTCCCTCTGGCGTGGTGGCAAAGAAGATCAGCTCGGGCTTCATCAGGGGCAGGACGGGCATGTACATGGCCAGAAAATCCGCGCGCCGGATCGGCCTGTAGAAGGCATTGCGGCTGAACGCCTCGACCGAGAGGTCGAAAACCTGCCCGAACAACGCCGCGGGGTCTTCCCCCGACCAGGAGGTGATGGTGAAGCCTTCGGCGGGCGGGGGCGGCGCGGCCGCGGTCCGGTCCAGTGCCACGCGGGCTGAAAAATACCGGCCAATGGGCTGGAAGCCCGCCTCGGCGAACAGATCCGGCGCAAAGGGTTTGTTGCTGGGCTCAAGCAGGAAGGGCGGGCTGCCATCGCTTTCGGTGACGAAGCGATAGCTGTGCCAGGTGTCGCCATCCATCGGAGCGATCAGTTGGCGGATGCCGAAGGCGCGCGCCTGCGCCAATGCCTCGGCCAGAAGGGCGCGGCCGGCGGCGGCGTCGGGGCAGACGAAGTTACCCAGCGTGGCCGCGGGCGCGCCCTGCCATTCGGGGCCCTCGGGATAGAGGGTCAGGCGGCCACCCCCGGCCCGGATGAGGATGGGGTCCATGTCAGCCTCCGATCGTGGCGATGGCGTGAAGATAAGCGCCGAGGGGCAGGATCAGCGCCAGCACCGACAGTTTTGTCATCCGGCGCTGGTGGAAATGCCGGGGTGCGAGGCTGGGAACAAGCGCCGTCAGCGCCAGACTGGGCAGGACCATGCGCCAGAGCGGACCGGCCCAGTTCGCCTCGGCCGGATTTGCCATCAGCGCCCATTGGCGCAGCAGGCCCAGCCCGGCGGTGATCGCGATCAGCGCCGCTGCGCGCCGCCACACCGGCTGGGGCACCAGCGCCAGCGCCGCAAGCCCGGTCGCCAGCCCCATCATCGCCGCGCCATAGAAGGAGATCGCGTTCCAGCCCGTAGCCTGCCCCAGCACCAGCGAGCCGAAGCTGATCAGCGCCACCGCAGCCACAACATCGAGATCGGGGAAGCGGCCCGCTCCGGGATTGGCGTCGCGCGCCCAGACATGGATGAACAGCACCAGAAGCGGGACCACCGCATTGTGGAAGGCGGTCGCGGCCAGCAGCAGGAACAGCGCGATGACGTAAACGCGCGCGCTGTGCCTGGTCAGGCCAAAGCGGCCCGCGACCGACAGGAAGGCAAGCACCGACAGCGCGAACCCGACCGCCAGCACCGCCAGCGACAACGGATCCTTCTGGGCATGCGTCGTCAGGAAGATCAGCAACCCCACCGGCAGGAACAGGTTGTCGAAGCCTTGCCAGCTGGTCGCTTCGACCATGGTGCCGAAGCCCGCGACCATGGCCGAGATCAGCAGCATGTTCACGGGCGGCAGCGGCGTCATCAGCATCAGGCAGACCAGCGAAATCAGGAAGCTGAGCGTGAAGAAGACGACGCTGCCCTCGATGCTTTTGCGGCCCTCGCCGACGATGAAGAACCTGCGGCCATAGCTGCTGCCCGCCAGCGCCGCGGCGGCATCGGCGAGCGTCAGGATGGCAATGGGCAGGACGTAAAGCCAGGGCCGGTCGCCCGACAGGAACATGCACATGCCGATCGCGATAGCCAGCATGAGATCGCCATAGGACTGCCGCTCGACCCCGTGTAGCGTCGCGCCAAGGCCCGTGGTCGCCACCTTCGGCAGCCGCAGCACCCCCATCACCACCAGCGTGACCCCGACCAGCAGATAGACCGGCCAGCGGTCGGGAAACAGCCAGGGCAGCGTGAGGGCGTAAAGCCCGGTGGTGATATGGATCAGCTTGCGCTGCATCTCGGCGCTGATGTGATGGGCGGCGGCCATGCGACGCAGCAGCGCCATCAGCCCGAGCAGCACCAGGACTGAACAAAGCGCGATGGCGATCTGCAAAGGCGCGCTCAACCGATGACCTCCTCGACCACGAAATCGGAATAGAAGAAGGCCTTGTCCTGCGCCTTCAACCGGTCCTCGATGGCGCTCAGGGTTCGCACGCGGGCTGCGTGTTCCGGTGGCACCCGGCGCGGCGCCATCATGTTCCAATAGACCAGCCGCGCGCCGGGATTGGCGGCATCGAGGATGCGGCCATAGACCTGCGAGAAGACCTGCGGCGGCATGTATTCGAAAATGTCCGAGAGGTTATAGCCATCCGCCCGCTCGCCGGTGGAGACGAACGCCTCCAGCGCGCCGGGGCGGATCTTGATCCGCTCCAGACGGTCGCGGATGGTCCGGTAATGCTCGGGACGCCAGCTCATCGGCAGCGCGGCGCCATGGCCGCCCTTCAGGATCCAATGCAGATAGGGGTTCTGCGCCGGATCGAGATCTACGCCCGCATGGCGGATGCGGCTGGCGACATGCCGGGCCGGGCTGCCCTCGACATGGTCGAAAAACGCCTTGTCGCGGCCCATGCGGCCCATCACGAAGCGCGAGAAAAACAACTTCACCAGCAGCCGCCAGCGCAGGTTGTTGAACCGCTGGTTCAGAAACAACTCGCGTTCCGGGCGCGGGCGCGGAATGAAGGTGTCGTCGATGGTCCGCCTTGAATGGACGAAGGGCAGCAGGCGGGTGCGGAAGATGCGGAAATAGCGCTCGAACCTGCCGACGCCGCCAGCGCCATGGGCCGCCACCTCCTGCGACAGCGCGGCCCAGAAGGCGCGGGTTTCGGGGTCAAGATCAGCGGTCGCGCGCTCCAGCAACGCCTTGCGGCGCGGACTTGGACGCGCGCCCATCAGCTCCAGAAACTCGGCGTGATCCAGCGCCCGGAAGGCGCCCATGCGCAGGTGGAGGCAGGCGATCTGGGCGGGCGACAGATCCACCACCACCACACGCTCGGGATCCAGCGTCAGCATCGCCAGCGCATTGTCCCCGGCCGAGCAGATCGACACCAGCGTGGCCCCCCGCTGATCGCCAAGGGCTTCGGTCAGGACATCGGCATCCTCCCACAGCTGGGCGTAGCGGATGTGGTCGAAGCGTGCCCGCGCGGCGATGTCGGAACTATGCATCCAGCCGCTCCACCCTGCCGGTCGCGCCATCGACGCCGAGGGTTTCGCCATCGGTGATCCAGTCGGTCGCGCCCTTCAGCCCGACGACGCAGGGGATGCCCAGTTCCCGCGCGACAATGGCCGAATGCGACAGCAGCGAGCCGCGTTCGACCACAATGGCCGAGGCATTGGAAAACACCGCGATCCAGCCCGGATCGGTGTGGCGCGCGACCAGAATATCGCCGGGGGCAAGGCTTTCGCGGCGCGGGTCGCGGATGATGCGCGCGCGTGCCGTGACCCGCCCGGCCGAGCAGCCGGTGCCCATTTTCACCCGCGCATCGCTCGGCGGCGCGCCGGTGGCGGTGGCGGTCCAGACGGGGGCAATGGCCGGGCCGTAGATCTCGATCCGTTCCGGCGGATCGGGACGGCGGCTTGACACCGCATCCTCGGCCTTGCGCAGCCGGGCGATGGCGGCAAGGTCCGGGGACAGTCCAAACCCCTCGACCGCGCCCAGCACCTCGGACGTGGTCAGCCAGAAGATATCGCGCGGCTCGTCCAGCAGCCCACGGGCGTGAAACTCGCGGCCGAGGGCCAGGAATACCCGCCGCGCATAGCCAAAGATGCGGGTGCGTTCAAAGCGCAGATTCTCGCGGTCGCGGACGCGGGCGCGGGCCCAGTTCGTCAGCGCCCGCGCCACCCGGCGGCGCAGCGGGTTTTTCGGGAACAGCGCCCGCCAGTCCGCTTCGCCGGAGGGGAGAGGGCTGCGCGGGCCCTGCGCGGCGCTGGCGGCGATGGCGGCCAGAAGCGGCGCCGGGTCCTGCATAAGGGGGATGCTTTCCAGCTTCAGCTCCTCGGTGCAGCGATCACCGAATTTCTGCAGATAGGCATCCAGCTCGGCGACGATCTCGGGATGGCCGTTCAGTGCCGTGACCCCCTGCGTCTCCAGCGCCGCGGTCAGCCCGGCGGCGCGCACCATCTCGCCCATCCGGGCGATGCGGCGCGCCGGCTCGGCCGAGATGATGTCGCCCTGGCCGATCATGACGTCGTTATGCAGCGCCAGCCCCTGCGGCCCCAGCCATCTCTCCAGCATCCTGCGCGAGGCGCCGAAGCCGATCATGCACAGGAAATCATTGACGAGCGGCGCGTCCCAGCGGTCCAGCAGATCGGCCTCGATCCGGCGGAACTGCGCGGCAAGCGCGACCGGGCCGGCGGTGGCAAGGTCCAGATCGCTGCCAAGAGCGGCGTTCAGCCGGGCGTAGAAGCGCGCCCGCGTGCGCGGCAGCCACGCCGCCTGCCACAGCAGCCCGGCCCCGACCCGCGCGACCCGCAGGTATTCCGTCACCCTTGCGAATCCCTGCGCCGGGGGCGGCCCGATGCTGGCGGTCAGCGCCTGCGGCAGCGGCTCGGACAGGCCCATCATGGTTTCCATATAACCCCGGTTCAGTGCGAAACCCGGCAGCAGCGCCAGCGCCCGGTACCAGTTGCCGAGATTGTAATAGACCCGCCCGTCCACCCGGCCCAGCATGTTGGCGAATATCCCGGCATGATCGGCGACGGTGGCGGCAGGCACGCCCAGCAGGTCCACGAAGGCGCGATAGACCCGGTCATAGACATGCATGGCAAAGCTGTAGGTCAACGGGCTTACAATGCCCGGATAGCTTTCAATGATGTTGGAATTGTCGAAGACCGTCAAAGTGTCGTCGGCGGCGGGCGCAGGCCGGAGGGGGGTGGTGATCGGGCGGCTTTGCAGGATGTGCAGCCCGTCCGCATCGATGGCCCATTCGATGTCCTGCGGCGCGCCGAAGGCCGCCTCGGCCCGGCGCGCGAGATCGGCAATCGCGGCGGCCTGTTGGGCGGTCAGCACCGCCGGCCGCGCGGGCGCGGTCACCGCCGCGCCGAAGACCCAAGGCTCGCCGTCGACCTCACCCGCGACCAGCCGTTCGCCCAGACCCGCAACGGCCGAGATCATCACCTCGCCCCGCAGCCCCGAGACCGGATTGGCCGAAAAGGCCACCCCGGCCGCCCGCGCGTCGATCATGCGCTGAACGATGATGGCGGGGGCCTCGGCTGCGCCGCCGCTGCGTCTGGCGCGGTAGGTCCGGATGCCGTCGGTGAAGCCCGAGGCCCAGACGGCCGCGGCGGCGGCGATCACATCCGCTGCGGCGACGTTCAGGCGGGTGTCGAACTGGCCGGCATGACTGTGTTCGGCGCCGTCCTCGCCCCGGCCGGAGCTGCGCACGGCATAAGGGGCCGGACCAAGCCCCGCCATCGCGGCGGCAAGCTCCTCGGCCAGCCGGGGATCGGGGGTGCCATCGGTGAAGGCTTCGGCGCGGATCACGATGAAGTCGGGCGGTGCGAAGCCGGCGGCGGCCAGTCGGTGCAGGCTGGCCGCCTTGCCGCCGACCTGCGCCGGATCGCCTGCCGTGTGCTGGGGGACGACCAGCCTCATGTCAGCGCCCGGACGAGGAAGGGCGCGAAACCCGCGGTGGCATAGCACAGAAAGACCCACAGGCCGGACAGCGTATCAACCAGTTTCTGCGCCTCGGGCGTGGGGGCGGCCGCATAGCGCCGCGCCGCGCCGGCGCAGGCGGCAAAGCCCAGCAGGGCGACCATGCCACTCAGCCACAGCGCACCGGTGCAGGCGCCGACACCAACCAGCAGCAGCGCCGACAGCCCGACCGCGAGTGTCCAGACCCGCGACGCAGATCCCGGCCCCCACAACCGGGAATAGCTGTCGACGCCGGCGATTTCATGATCGGTCGCCCACAGCTTGCGCCCGATCTCGAGCACGCAGCCATTGACGAAGGACAGCCCCAGAAACAGCCACAGCCCGGCGGGCGCGCGGCCATGGGGCATCCATTCCAGCGCGGTCAGCAGCAGGTCGATCAGCGGCATGATCGCCATATGGCTGACCAGATACAGAACCGGCCGCGCCTTCAGCCATGCCGGCGCGCCGAATTCCAGCGTCATCGCCGCGAGCCACATCCAGACCAGCCCCAGCAGCCACAGCACCGGCGGATACCACAGCCCCGCCGCCAGCGCCGTCAGCGCCATGCTGGCGCCCCCCAGCGTCAGGATCAGCCTGAGCGAGACCAGCCCGCGCGGGATCGGCCGGTCGGGGCGATAGTGACGGTCGTCATCGAGATCCTTCCATTCGTCGCAGGCGCGCATCTGGAAGAACAGCGTCATCGCGATCACGAAACCAGCCAGAAAGGCCGGCCAATGCGGCAACCCCCGTCCCGCCAGTTGGGCCGAGGCCGAGATGCTGGCCGCCGAGAACACCCCCAGCAGCGGCGCCGTTCTGGCCAGCGGAAACCGCTCGGCCTGATAGATCCACAGGTTGCGCAGGCTCATCGGTGGCGCGCCAGGGTTTCATGGGCGCGGGCGAACTCGCCCGCCGCAATGGCGGCGACGATGGAGATCTCGCCGCAGAGGCAGGTGGCGGCAGCGACCTCGGCCAGGGCGGCGGCCTTGCCCGCACCTTTCAGGCCAAGAATGTTCAACCCGGCGGTCTGGCTGGGCAGTCCGGTGCCCCCGCCGACCGAACCAACGAGGATGTTGGGCAGGGTGACGCTGACGAACAGGTCGGGGCCGCGCGCCTCCATCCGGGTGATGCCGACCGCGCTTTCGGCCACGCAAGCGGCATCCTGCCCGGTCGCCAGATACAGCGCCGCGAGGCCATTGGCGAAATGCGCCTGCGCGCCGATCTGGCCCGACAGATGCGCGCCCAGATCGGCGACCCGGCCATAGTCCAGCATCGCCTGCACGCTGGTGCCCAGATGCTTTTCGACCACCACCGCAGGCAGCGTGACCGAGGCACTGATCTTGCGCCCGCGCCCGGTGATCAACCCGAGGAACGAGGCCTTCTTGTCACCCGAGAAATTGCCCTCGATATACCAGGCGCGGAGCGGGACCGGGCATTCGGCCAGGATCGCCTGACACAGCGCATGGGTGGCGATGGTGACCATGTTCTGCCCGGCCGCGTCGCCGGTCGTATAGCGGCAGATCAGAAAGACCACATCATTATCGATGATCGGTTCCAGTGCGGTCAGCTTGCCATGGCGCGTCGTCGCCTCGGCCGCGCCGATCAGATCGTCGATATGGCAGACCACCCATTCGACGAAGCGCCCGGCATCGAACAGGCCGCCGAAGACGAAGGCGGGCGTGCGGATGACCCCTTCATAAAGCAGCGCTGTGCTGATTCCGCCCGCCTTGGTGGCGACATAGGCCCCCCGCGCGTAAGACGCCACCAGCGCCGCTTCGGTCGTGGCCATGGGGACGTGGAAATCGCCCTTGGCGTTCAGCCCATTGACCCGCATCGGGCCGATGATACCGACCGGCAGTTTCACGGTGCCGATGAAATTCTCGATATTGGCGGAATAGACCTCGGGCGCGGTCATGGTGTCGGGGTCCGCCAGCGCCGCCTGATCCGCCGCCGTGGCGGTACCGATCAGCCGCGCCCAATAGCGCCCGACCGAGGCCGCACTGGCCTGCCGGACCGGGCGCAGGGTGGTGAACTCCTCGTCGCTGGGCAACATGCGCGCTTCCAGCGGTTCGGTCTGGAAGCGCGCCCGGACACGGCGCAGCATCTCCTGGACATGCGAGGGAATGGTCATTTGGCGGTTTCGAAACCCGACGGACTGATGCTACCACATTCCCGCAGATGGCGGGTTTTGTTGGAAAAGATCAGGTATGCGCACAAAACTCAAGCATCGGTGGAGCGTCGGGCACAATTACCTGACCGGCATCACCTTCGGGCGATGGATGCGGCTGCTGGCGCAGAACGGCTTCCGCATCTCGCCGGCCTATCTGCACCGGGCAGCCTTCATCACCGCCGCCAGCCTGCCCAATTCCGCCTTCGCCGCCATTGAAAAACTGCGCTTCGGCAGCGCGATCGAGGCCGCGCAGATCAGCCGGCCGCCGCTGTTCATCCTCGGCCACTGGCGCAGCGGCACGACCCATCTGCACGACCTGCTGGCCTGCGACCGGGCGCAGTTCCAATTCGCCAACACCTATCGGGTGGTGAACCCGCTGACCTTCCTGACTACCGAAACCGTCGCCGCACGGCTGTTTTCCTGGCTGGTGCCGCCGAAGCGGCCGATGGACAACATGGCGCTCAGCCTCGCCTCGCCGCAGGAGGACGAGTTCGCGCCCCTGCTGATGAGCCTGTGTTCGCTCTATCTGGGTATCAGCTTTCCGGCCCGGCAGGATCATTACGAACGGCAATTGAGCTTTCGCGGCGCCGATCCGGCCGAGGTCGCCGCGTGGAAACACGCCCTGCTGACCTTCTGCAAGAAACTGTCGCTGCGGGATGACCGGGCGCTGCTGCTGAAATCGCCGCCCCACACTGCGCGTATCCGCACCCTGCTGGAGATCTTCCCCGAGGCCCGATTTGTCCATATTCACCGCGATCCTTACCGGGTCTTTCAGTCGCAGCGGCATTTCTTCGACACGGCGGGCTGGTATACCTATCTGCAACGCCCCGATCCGGCCGCCATCGACGACGGCATCCTGACCCGTCACGAAACCATGTATGACGCCTATTTCGACGATCTGCCGCTGATCCCGGAAGGCCGTTTCTGCGAATTGCGCTTCGACGCGCTGGAGGCCGATCCGGTGGGCCAGATCGCCACAGTCTATGACCGGCTGGGGCTGGACGGGTTCGACCGGATGCGACCGGATCTTGTGGCCTATCTGGACGGCCTGCGCGGCTATGAAAAGAACCGCTTCCCCGAACTGGACGCGCCCACCCGCGCCGTGGTCGCCAGCCGCTGGCGGCGCAGTTTCGAGACCTGGGGTTACCCGACATGAGCCGCGCCCCCGGCCCGCGCGGCCACCCGATCACTGGCTCGCTGGCGGGTTTTCGGCACGATCCGCTGGGGCTGATGGCGGGCGCGCTGCGGGCGCATGGCGATATCGTGCGCTTCCGCTTCGCCCATATCACCGCGCATCTGCTGAACGATCCCGACCACATCGCGCAGGTGCTGTCGCGCAACGCAGCGAATTACGACAAGAACACCCGCAGCGCCGCGCTGATCCGCGACGCCTGCGGCGACAGTCTGCTGTCGGGCAACGAAACGGCCTGGGCGCGCCACCGCCAGCTGCTGGCGCCGGTTTTCCAACCCGGCGCGGTCGCGCCCTGGGCGCCGCTGATCGACGCCCGGATGCAGCCCGTGCTGGCCCGCTGGGATGCGGTGGCGCAGACCGGCGGCCAGATCGACATCGTCGCCGAGATGATGTCGCTGGTCATCGGCATGGCCGCGCGGCTGTTGTTCTCGACCGAGATCGACGTGGCCCGGATCGAGGCGCCGCTGGCGGTGCTACTGGAAGATACCTGGCGCCGGCTGCAGGCGCCCTTCGATGCAGCGGTGATCTCGGCCGCCTTTCACCGGCGCGCCTTCAAGGATGCCCGCGCGCAGATCGACGCCGTGGTGATGCAGATGATCCGCGACCGGCGCCAATCCGACCGGCGCCCCGATGATGTCCTGTCCCGCCTGATCGCCGCGCATGAAGCCGAGGGCGCGGCGGCGCTGACCGATACCGAATTGCGCGACGCCGCCGTCACCCTGCTGCTGGCCGGGCACGAAACCACCGCCAATGCGCTTGCCTGGATGTTCTGGCTGGTCGCCCGCGAACCCGCGCGCGGCCTCGAAACCACCGATCCGCAGAAACTGCTGGCCGAGGCGCTGCGGCTTTACCCCTCGATCTGGATCATCGAGCGGCGCGCCATCGCGCATGACCGGATCGGCCCCTACCGGATCGGCGCCGGCAGCACGGTGCTGATCTCACCCTGGCTTCTGCACCGCAACGCCGCATTCTGGCCCGACCCCCAACACTTCGATCCCGAACGCTTCGGCCCCGGTCAGAGCGGGGCGCGCCCCCGCCACGCCTACCTGCCCTTCGGGCTGGGGCCGCATCGCTGTATCGGCCTGCATCTGGCGCGGCTGATTGCGGGGCGCATCATCGCGGCCAGTTATGATCACTTCCGCTTCACCGCCCGCGATCCCGACCCCTGCCAGATCCGCCCGCAGATCACCCTGCGCCCCAGCGGCCCGCTCTGGCTGCGACCGTACCGGATCTAGTGGCGGCCGCCCGGTCACGATCCGCGGTCCATCTCGTTCTTGGCCCACAGATATCCGATGAAGGCACCCTTCACGATGCGCAGCAGCACCAGCGTCAGCAGCGTTATCCCAACCGTCAGCACGGTCAGGAAGGTGACCGGATCGGGCTGGAACAACACCCAGCCAAAGCCGATTGCGGGGATGAGCAGCAGCATGACGAAGGTCATGGTGAAGAAGGCGGGACCGTCCGCCGCCGGGTATCGGCCCAAGGGCGCGTCGCAGTGATGGCAGGCGTCCACCACTTTCAGATAGCCGTCGAAGATCCGGCCGTCGCCGCAATTGGGGCAACGGCCGAGCGCGCCGCGCTTGACGGCGAGCGAACTGTCGCGTGTCTCGGTCATGGTCAACATCCTTGTCGAAATCCGCCTTGAAACCTGCGCGCCGGGCCGGTGCAGCCCTGCCGCCCGCGTGGCCAGCCAGATGAGCTTGCGCGCCACCGACTGGGCGATCTTCACGAAATTATGGACAAGCACACCCTGCTCATCAATGCGATAGTTCACCGACAGTTCGGTGATGCCGAGCGGCGCGTGAATATCGAAAAAGCGCACCCCGGCCCGCTGCGCGCCGCGCACCGATTCGGGCACGATGCAGAATCCCTCGCCGATGGCGACAAGACTCAGCGCGGTCTGCAGGTCCTGACTGAAGACGCGCCGTTCGAATTCCAGCCCCCGCAGCTTGCATTTCTCCAGCACGAAATCGGCATAGTTCGGTCGCGGAAATTCGGGATAGAGGATCAGGTTCTCGCCGGTCAGCTGCCCGAGGTCGCAATTCGTGGCGCTGCCCGTCACCATCGTATCGGGGGCGGCGATGATCAGCGGCTCCTCGCGCAGCTTGCGGCTCATGAACTCCTTGTCGACCAGCGTGGGGCGGGCGAAAGCCACGTCGATCTCGCGGCGGATCAGGCTGCGATAGAGTTGGGCGTTGTTCATTGGGATCAGGCTCAGCGCGACGCCGGGGTAATTGGCGCGGAAGGATTTGATGATATTGGGCACGATCCCGAAGGTGGCCCAGCCGACAAAACCGATCCTCAGCCGCCCCGCCGCGCCCTGCCCGATCCGGCGCACCTCCAGCTTGGCATCGTCGAGCTGCTGCAGGATGCTGCGCCCGCGCTCCAGCAGTCGTTCACCGGTCTGGGTCACGGTGATGGCGCGTTGACCGCGGTTGAACAGCACCGCTTCCAGTTCGTCCTCGATCTGCTTGATCTGGCGCGACAGGGGGGACTGCGCCATGCCCAGCCGTTCGGCGCCACGCCCGAAATGCAATTCCTCGGCGAGGGTGACGAAGTAGGTCACCAGACCCACGGCGCGCATCCGCTGTTCGTTATGCATGATGCCGCTCAGGCTGCACTCCAGTCCCGACAGCCAGTCATCGCGCCCAAGCGGTTCAAAGGCACAGGAATGGGCCGTCTGCCCAAAGGCCAGCGTTGCCATGAAGAAATAGATGCCTTGGCTGTGCGCGCAGACCGCCCAGATGATCCGGGCCAGGGCAACTGCCACGCCGATGCCCGCCGCCATCGCCACGGGTAGCATATTGGCCCAGCAGGAAGCTGCCCCCCTCCCCCGGTCGAGCGGGACCATCGGCCCGAACGAGGTTTCGACCGCGCGGCGATCTCGGTCACCTCGCCCTCGACCGCCAGCGGCGTGACCTTGTGTATCGCAGAAGACGACGGCGCCGACAGGATACAGCCGGCGCCGTCGTCTGGCAGGTCGGAGGATCAGCGCCAGAGGATCGTCGCAACGTGATCGGCGGCAACCCTCTGGATTGCCTCGAACCGGGCGCCGGCGGCCCAGTCCGGCCCCCAATCCTCGGCCAGTGTCAGGGCCATCCCCTCCGGCAACCAGTCGGCATGGGCGGCGGAAAAGGCGCGAAACTGCCGGGTGGCGGGATAAAGCGCCTTGAAAAGCGCCTCCTTCGCCGAGAAAACCCGTGTGACCTCGTGATGCAGGGACAGGCCGGACCGGCCGGGCGGCAGTTCGGGCATGACATCGGGGGCCAGCCGACGTGCGGTCTCCGGGGTCACCAGCCGCTCGATATCCAGCCCGATCAGCCGCGCCGTCCCGGCAGGTGCGGCAATGGCTGCGGCGAGGCTGCCGCCATGGCTGATGCTTCCCCGCCAGCCGGCGGGCCAGACCGGCAGGCCGTCCGCGTCCATGCCGGGCGCCTCTGCTTCGGCCAGCCCGGCCCGGCGCAGCGCCGTCCGTGCGGCGAGGCGACCTGCGGTGAAGCTCGCCCGTCGCCGGGGCGCGCTGGCGCGGATGCGGGCGGGCAGCGTGATCTGCTCCGTGGCGGCCAGCGGCACCACGGCCAGCCCGGCGCCGGGCGGCAGATGCAGGCCACGCAAGGCCGCAGCTAACAGTTCGGCAGGCATCCGGGTCACATCCGCTCCTCTGCTTGATCCGTGTCGGCGCTGCGCCGGGACCGCCGGCACCATTTCCACCCAGGATCCGACATGCAACGTCACGCCGGGCCAGCGGATGCCGTTATCGCCTTTTGATCGCCTGCGCCAAGTCAAATGACCGACCGGTCCGTTCAACTTGGCGTCCCCCTGTTGGCGAGCGGACGCCAGAGAGAAGATCAGGCATCTTCGCGCCTTCATCACGGCTCGGCCGTATCGAGGCCCGAAACAATGGCGCTCACGGTTCACGGGTGGAAATTGCCGTGATCCTTGAATTCGGTGTGCAGGGCATATAAGGCTTTAACTCAAGTTGAAGGTTAAGGACCTGCGCCATGAAAATCGGCGAAATCGCCAAGGCCGCCGGCGTCAGCACGTCGCGCATCCGTTTCTATGAACGCGAGGGGATCATCCCGGCTGCCGACCGCAGCGCCAACGGCTATCGCGATTATCCGGCCGAACTGGTGACGCTTCTGCGTTTCATCGAACAGGCGCAGGGCCTCGGCTTTACGCTGCGCGAAATCTCGGGTGTCGGAATCGGCACCGGCGAACATATCGTGTCCTGCGCGGACGCGCTGGAACTGCTGGCCGGCAAGCGCGACTCGATCACTGCCCTGATCGCCGAAGCCCAGGACCGCAAGCAACGGATCGAAGCGCTGATGGCGGAACTGGAAGCCAGCAGGGCCGCGCGGCGCGCGACGGGTTGAGGAACCGGCGGCCAAAAGCCGAATACCAACGCGTGACGCCATTGGAAATGCATCCCCGCCTGCCTACATGCGAGCAGCAAGCATATAGGGGGACCAAGGATGACCTATACGAAATCCGACGATGCGATTGCCCGCCTGACGCCCGAACAGTTCCGCGTGACCCAGCAGAACGGCACCGAGCGCGCCTTTACCGGCGAATATGACGAGCATTTCGAACCCGGTATCTATGTCGACATCGTCTCGGGCGAGCCGCTCTTCGCCTCCAGTTCCAAGTTCAATTCGGGCTGCGGCTGGCCGTCGTTTTCCAAACCCATCGTCGACGCGAATGTCAACGAGTTGCGCGACACCAGCCACGGCATGATCCGCACCGAGGTGCGGTCCGCCCATGGCGACAGCCATCTGGGCCACGTCTTCCCGGATGGCCCGCGCGAGATGGGCGGCCTGCGCTACTGCATCAACTCGGCCAGCCTGCGCTTTGTCCCCAAGGCAGAGATGGCGGCCGAAGGTTATGGCGACTATCTGGATCAGGTGGAGGAGAGCTGATGACCGAACGTGCTGTTTTGGCCGGGGGCTGCTTCTGGGGCATGCAGGATCTGATCCGCAAGTTGCCGGGGGTCGAAGCGACCCGCGTGGGTTATACCGGCGGCGATGTGGCGAACGCCACGTATCGCAATCACGGCAGCCATGCCGAGGGGATCGAGATCCTGTTCGATCCGGCGAAGATCAGCTATCGCCAGCTGCTGGAATTCTTTTTCCAGATCCACGACCCTTCGACCCGCGACCGGCAGGGCAATGACCGCGGCACCAGCTATCGCTCGGGGATATATTACACCTCCGACGCGCAGCATCAGACCGCGCTGGAGACGATCGCGGATGTGGATGCCTCGGGCCTGTGGCCGGGCAAGGTGGTGACCGAGGTGAAGCCGGCAGGCGATTTCTGGCAGGCCGAGCCGGAGCATCAGGACTATCTGGAACGCATCCCGAACGGCTATACCTGCCACTTCCCGCGCCCGAACTGGGTTCTGCCCAGGCGCGCCGCGGAATAGCCTTTATCTGCGCCGGGTCCGAGCTTGACGTGGAGCCTCGCCCGGATCGGCGCGTGGCTGCCGGCCCCACCATCGCCTTGTAGCCACGAAGCGCATGCCCCGGCCGTCGCTCCACCGCTTCAAGGAAAAGGGTCAGCGGACTGACCCGCTGACCCGCTGAAAATCTTCAGCCGCGAATGAAGGCCAGCAGATCCCTGTTGATCGTCTCGGCCTCGGTGGTGGGCATGCCGTGCGGGAAGCCCGGATAGGTCTTCAGCACGCAGTTCTGCAGCAGTTCGGCCGATTTCTTGCCCGAGATCTCGAACGGGACAACCTGATCGTCCAACCCGTGCATGACCATCATCGGCGTGGTGATGCTTTTCAGATCGTCGCGGAAATCGGTCTGCGAGAAGGCAACGATGCTGTCGTAATGCGCCTTGGCGCCGCCCATCATGCCCTGACGCCACCAGTTGTCGATCACCGGCTCCGACGCCTTCGCACCCGGACGGTTATAGCCATAGAACGGTCCCGCCGGCACGTCATGGAAGAACTGCGCGCGGTTTTCCCTGGTGTTCTTCTGGAAGTCGTCAAAGACCGACTTGTCGATCCCGTCCGGGTTATCCGCCGTCTTGACCATCAGCGGCGGCACCGCGCTGATCAGCACACCCTTGGCGACCTTGTCTTCCGGGTGCCGCGCGATATAGCGCGCGACCACACCGCCGCCGGTCGAATGGCCGACATGGACCGCCCCCTGCACGCCCAGATGCCTGACCACGGCGGCGGTGTCATCGGCATAATGATCCATGTCGTGACCGTCCCAGACCTGTTGCGAACGGCCATGGCCGCGACGGTCGGTGGCGATGACGCGGAAGCCCTCGCCCAGAAAGAACATCATCTGGGCGTCCCAGTCATCCGCGCTCAGCGGCCAGCCATGGTGAAAGAAGATGACCGGAGCGTCTTTCGGGCCCCAGTCCTTGAAGTAGATTTCGACGCCATCATCCGTGGTAACGTAACCCATTTATATTACTCCGATATATCTCAATGACTGTGGCACCACGGCGAATTTTTCCCGGAAAGGATGGCGTCGTCGGACGGTTTCAGCACGCGGCCGAAGGAATCGAATACCCGGCAGACAGACGCAGCGTCTTCAACACATCAACGCAAATAATCGTTCACAAACAGTCTTCTGCCGAAAGGCGGCACGGCAGGAAGATTCGGTATCCGAAAGCTGACGACCTCCTCTTTTCAGGACGATTCGCGGGGATGCCAGCCAAGGCTAACATTGAACCGGAGTTAAGGGTCAAGCGCCCTGAAGAAGGCCATTCGCACCTCCGCTGACCGCCGGGAGGATCGGGCCAAATGCCGCTGGCCGGGGCGGCCTGCAGCCGGTAATCTACATATCCGCCGCAGCTGCGGCATGCCCCCCGCGTTGGACCATATGCGCCCTGCCAAGCATGGCCAGCGACATCACCCGTTCGGCATTGCTGGCGCAATCCATGCCGTCTGGGCGGCTGGAAAGGGCTTCGCTGATGGCCAGCAGATGCGCCTTGCTGGCTGCGAGGCGCGCCTGCGCGATCTCGATCTCGGTGATTTTCCGGCTCAGCGTCGCAGTCAGCAGGTCGTGGTCCCAGACCGCCAGATCGCGCGGGACCAGCATCTGCATCTCCTCCAGCGTGAAGCCCGCATCCTGCGCCAACAGGATCAGGCCGATGATGATGACCGCATTTTCGGGATAGACACGATAGCCGTTCGGCAACCGCTCAACCGCCCGCAAGAGGCCGATCCGCTCGTAATAGCGGATGCGGGATTGCGAGAGCCCGGTCCGCCGGGAAAGCTCGCCTATCCTCATCCCCGTTCTCCCTTCGCGCTCTGCCGTCAAAGTAACCGCGCGCCCCCAAACTGTCGAGCAGCCCCCCGAAGGCGGCCCGCATCTGCAAGGCGCGGCCCCCCGTCGCGGTGCGTCCGCATGGGCGGCCGATCCAAAGCCGAGCGGGCTGTGGGCAGCAGCGGAAACCGCCGCCGCTGTCACTGTCGCTGTCGCGGTCCCGTTTCAGCGCGGGTCAGCCGCTTCGCGCGGCGCCCGGCGCCAGCGTCGCAGCCTGGCGGCGACTCGGGCGAGGCTAGCTGTAGCGCGCCACGGCCAGGTCGGTCGCGTCGATCTCCGGCGCGCGGCCGGAAACGAGATCGGCGATCACCCGGGCCGAACCCGAGGACATCGTCCAGCCGAGCGTGCCGTGTCCGGTATTCAGGAACAGACCCTTGACCCTGGTGGGACCGATCACCGGGGTGCCGTCCGGCGTCATCGGGCGCAGCCCCGACCAGAAGCGCGCCCGCGACACGTCGCCGCCGGGGAACAGATCGGTGACGGAATGTTGCAGCGTCAGCCGGCGCGGCTCTCCCAGATCGTTGGTATAGCCGGAAATTTCGGCCATGCCGCCGACGCGGATACGCTCGCCCAACCTGGTGATGGCGATCTTGTAGGTCTCGTCCATGACCGTCGATTCGGGGGCGAGCGCCGGATCGACGATCGGAATGGTCAGCGAATAGCCCTTGACCGGATAGACGGGCAGCCGGATCCCGTGCGACTTGACCAGCAGGGGCGAGAAGCTGCCAAGCGCCACAACCACGGCATCCGCTTCCAGCCTGCCATTCGCGGTGACCACGGCGCGCACCTCGCCGCGTTCGACCTCGATGCTGCGGATGATGCTGTCATAATTGAACTGCACGCCCAAGGCGGCGGCCTGCACCGCCAGCGCATTGGCGAATTTGAAGCAATCGCCGGTTTCATCCTGCGGGGTCAGCAGACCGCCGACGATCTTCTCGCGCGCATGGCGCAGCGCGGGCTCGGCCCGGATGCAACCTTCCGGGTCGAGGATTTCATAGGGCACCCCGTCCGCCGCCAGCGCCTTCACGTCCTTTGCCGAGGCGTCCAGCTGCGCCTCGGTGCGGAACAGCTGCAGCGTGCCCTTCACCCGTTCGTCATAGGAGATGCCGGTCTCTGCGCGCAGTTCCGCAAGCGCGATCCGGCTGTAATCGGCCAGCCGCAGCATCCGGCCTTTGTTGATAGCATAGCGTCTGGAGGTGCAGTTGGTCAGCATCTGCAGCATCCAGGAAATCATCGCCCGGTCGACCTTGGGCCGCAGGATCAGTGGCGCGTGCTGCATCAGCAGCCATTTGATCGCCTTCATCGGAATGCCGGGCGCGGCCCAGGGCGAGCAATAGCCGAACGAGACCTCGCCCGCATTGGCAAAGCTGGTCTCCAGCGCCGGGCCGGGCTGACGATCGACGACGGTGACTTCGTGCCCCGCCTTGGCAAGCTGGTAGGCCGAGGTGACGCCGATAATGCCGGCGCCGAGAACAATGACTCTCATGAAATCCTCGGGAAACGAGAGAAAGGGTCAGAAACGGGTCTGGACGCTATTGGAAACGGTACCGCGTGTCTGTGCAAGACCTTGTTGCATCGGCAATATGTCAATCTTCTGCGACTTGCGTTGCTGCCGTGCAGATCGAGTTTCAGCCCCCCCGGTTGGGAGGGCGCGGCGCATCCGCGTTCCGAATAGCCACCCGAGCGCCGGCGGGTCGCGCAGAGGGTCGACCTCCCCTCCTTGAGGGATCGGCGGCGCCTTTACCGTGCGCCGGCGAGAAATTTACCCGTTTTCAGCCGCGGATTCCCCTTGAACCTCTAGTTGCTAGAGACCTTAGATTTCGATTCGATGAAGGCAATTGCCCTGTCCGGGGCCGAGGGAACAGCATGACGACATCCGAAAAACAAAGCGCCGCCGCCTGTGACTGGACGGTTTCCGGCATGGATTGCGGGTCCTGCGCGACAAAGATCAAGGACGCCGTGAGGCGCCTGCCGGGGGTCAGCGGCGTCGAGATCGGCATCATGTCGGAGCGGCTGCGCCTGACGCTGGACGAAACCCAGACAGGCCGCGAAAAGGTCGAGGCGGTCGTGAAATCGCTTGGCTATGGCATCGCACCGCGCACGGCGGGGGCAAAACAGGACTTCGTCCTGTCGGGGGACGGCCCCGCGGCGGGGAATGGGCACGATCATGCCGGACATGACCATGACCACGACCACGCGCATGACCACGACCATGACCATGACCATGACCATGGGCCGAAGAAGGCCGCTGTAGCCCGCAACGACATTGGACATGGCAGCCCCGGCCATGTCCATGATGACCCCGCCGACCGTGGCAAGCGATGGTATCAGACCGCCAAGGGCAAACTGGTGATCTTCACCGCGATCCTGCTGGCTGCGGCCTGGATCATCGAACTGCTTGCCCCGCAGATCGGCAAATGGGCCTTTGTCGCGGCTTGTGTGATCGGGGTCGCCCCCATCGCCCGGCGCGCCTTCGCGGCGCTGCGCATGGGCCAGCCCTTCACCATCGAAAGCCTGATGACGGTCGCCGCCATCGGCGCCCTGTTCATCAATGCCGCAGAGGAGGCCGCGCTCGTCGTCTTTCTGTTCGCGGTGGGCGAGGTGCTGGAAGGCGTCGCCGCCGGCAAGGCGCGCGACGGTATCCGCGCGCTCGCCAACCTGGTCCCCAAGACCGCGCTGCTGGAGGTGGGCGGGGCAACGCGCGAGGTCCCGGCATCGAGCCTGCTGGTCGGACAAACCGTCCTTGTCCGTCCCGGCGACCGCATCCCGGCAGATGGCGAGATCGCCGAGGGCACCTCGGGCGTCGATGACAGTCCGGTGACGGGCGAAAGCGTGCCGGTCACCAAGGGGCCGGGCGATCCCGTCTTCGCCGGCTCGATCAATACCGAGGCGGCGCTGCGCATCACCGTCACCAAGGCGGCCGAGGACAACACCATCGCCCGCATCATCCGGCTGGTCGAGGAAGCCGAGGACGCGCGCGCGCCGACCGAACGTTTCATCGACCGCTTCAGCCGCTGGTACATGCCCGCCATCGTCGCCGTCGCGGCCTTGGTCGTCGTGGTGCCGCCGCTGGCCTTCGGGCAGCCCTGGGACACATGGATCTATCGCGGACTGGCGCTGCTGCTGATCGGCTGCCCTTGCGCGCTGGTGATCTCGGTTCCGGCCTCGATCGCGTCGGCCCTCTCAACCGGCGCGCGGCGCGGCTTGCTGATGAAAGGCGGCGCGGTGATCGAGGCCGCGGCCCGAACGCGCCGCGTCGCCTTTGACAAGACCGGCACGCTGACCCATGGCCGCCCGGCCGTCACCGATATCGTCACCTTCGGCGAGGTGACCGAGGTCGACCTGCTGGCCGTCGCCGCAGGCGTCGAAACGGGATCCAGCCACCCGCTGGCCGTGGCCATCCTGAACAAGGCGCAGGAGGCGGGCGTCCAGCCCCTGCCCTCGCGCGATGCCAGGGCGCTGATGGGCAAGGGCGCGACCGCCACCGTCGGCGATGCACCGGCCTGGGTCGCCTCGCCGCGCCACGCGCTGGAAATCGGGGGGCTGGACGAAGCCGGATTGCGGCAGGCGGCTGGCTTTGAAGACGAAGGCAAGACTGCCGTCGCCGTTTTCCGCGACAAGACCCCGCTCGGCCTGATCGCCATGCGTGACGAACCGCGTGGCGACGCGGCCGAGGCGGTGCGCCAGCTGACCGGGATGGGCGTCAGCTCGGTCATCCTGACCGGGGACAATCCCCGCACGGCAGCGGCCATCGCCGGCGGCCTGGGCATGGAGTTTCAGGCCGACATGATGCCGGAAGACAAGCTGATCGCGATCCGCAGGATGAGCGAACAGGGCGGCGTGATGATGATCGGGGACGGCATCAACGACGCTCCGGCGCTGAAGCAGGCCAATGTCGGCGCGGCGATGGGTTCGGGCACCGATGTAGCGCTGGAAACCGCCGACGCAGCGATCCTGCGCGACCGGGTGACGGACATTCCGGCGTTGCTTCGCCTCGCCCGCGCCACCATGACCAATATCCGCCAGAACGTGACCCTGGCGCTGGGTCTGAAGGCGGTGTTCCTGGTGACCTCGGTTCTGGGGCTGACCGGTCTGTGGATCGCCATCATGGCCGATACCGGCGCCACAGTTCTGGTCACCCTGAACGCCCTGCGCCTGCTGCGCTTCAATCCCGAACGCGAGGCGTGACGCGGTGATACCGGCCATCGGGTCGGCCGTCTTCGCGGCCGTTGCGGTGGGGTTGTCTGCCCCTCACCGCAACGGCAGCAAGGCGATGCTTCATCGGCACCGACCCTGTGGCACTGCCCTTGGTGACCTGTTTCCCACAGCGGCGTTCCTGATTGACGTGCCGGTCATGACGGAGAGGGAAATCGCTTGTCGATACTGCTTTCCCGGCTCGCCCGCGCGACACGCCGATCGGCAGGTTTGAAAGCGCCTTCCAACAGAGCGAGATAGGTTGCCGGCGCATTCCCCAACCCATTGCCGGCATTTTCCGGGTCGCCAACGGAATCCGCATCACCACCCGCAGCGACTTCTCTGCAGAACAGGCATCGCCGATTGCCCGACCAGCGATGAATATCGCTGCCGAAGCGTCTGCGACGTTAAATGGGTATCTAGGGCAGTTCTTTCCCGGCTGTTTTCTGGACAGCCCGCAAACCGGAGTTCTGACCAGAAATTCTGCCTTGGGCTAAGTCAGCGCCGATCCGATCACACCAAAAGGAAACACGGGCCGTAGCCCGTGTTCCAATGTGGTGCTCTGTCGAGCTTGTTAACCGCTCGACCGCGATTTCTGAATGTTCTCAGATAATCGCGTCAGGAACGAAACGTCAAGAGCGTTTCGTCATTCAGAGATCGCGGTCCAGCCGCAACGCAAATACGTCGCAAACACTATCATTGCACATTGTGGATAATCTCGCGGCGTGCGGCAAAGATCGAATCTGCGTCGTCCCTCTGAAGCGTTTAAGCTCGTCCAGAACCGGGAGCGCCGCCGGGGCGAACCAGACCTTTGCCGAAGTGAATCGGAGAAGGCGCGGCTCTCACTACGGTTAAGGAACTGGCGCGGATCGAGAGCATATTTCTCAGCAAATGCATTCCCTTATCGAATAAATCCCATGGACAAGCGCATATCGGTCGGCATTCAATGCAAATGTTCCAAATTTACGGTCATGCCATGCACACACGCCTCGCCCTCGATATCGGCACCTCCTCCATCGGCTGGATTCTTTATCAGATTACCGATGACCGCCCGACCCGAATCCTCGATGGCGGCGTGCGAATCTTCGGGGATGGCCGCGAGGCGAAGACCGGGCAGTCGCTGGCAGTGGGGCGACGCACGGCCCGCGGGATGCGCCGGCGCCGCGACCGCTATCTGCGCCGACGCGCCGCGCTGATGAAGCGTCTGGGCACCGCCGGGCTGATGCCCTCGGATCCGGCCCAAGCCGCCGCGCTGAACGCGATCGACCCTTACGAGCTGCGCGCGCTCGGCCTCGACCACCGGCTGCCGCTGCCGCATCTGGGGCGGGCGCTGTTCCACCTGAACCAGCGGCGCGGCTTCAAGTCGAACCGGCGCACCGACAAGGGCGACAATGAAGGCGGCCTGATCAAGGACGCGACCGCGCGGCTGGATCAGGCGATGATGGCTGCGGGTGCGCGCAGCTATGGTGAATTCCTGCACATGCTGCGTCAGCAGGCGGGCGACGCGCGCGATGTTCCCGCCGTTCGCACCCGTATCAACCCGCATCTGACCGGCGAGGACGGCAAGGAGCAGCCGGGCTACGACTTCTATCCCGAACGCCGGCATCTGGAGGAGGAATTCCACAAGCTCTGGCAGGCGCAGGCGCAGCACCATGCGGCCCTGACCGACGAATTGCGCGACAGCCTGTTCGAGACGATCTTTTACCAGCGCCCCCTGAAAACCCCGGCTGTCGGGCGCTGCCTGTTCCTGCCCGAACCGCGCCTGCCCAAGGCGCATCCGCTGACCCAGCGCCGCACCCTTTACGAAACGGTGAACATGCTGCGTGTGGTCACACCGGGCGAGGCCAAACGCCGACTGACGCGCGAGGAACGCGACATCGTCATCCATGCCCTCGACAATCGCAAGATCCTCGCCGGGCCGGGCAAGAACGTGATGACGCTCGCCGCGCTCGGCAAGGACATCAAACTGCGCCCGGACCAGAGTTTTTCTCTGGAAACCGCCAACCGCGACTCGATCGCCTGCGACCCGGTGCGGATGAGCCTCGGCTATGAGGGCCGCTACGGCGCGCAATGGTCGACCCTGACCATTGAACAGCAATGGGAGCTGATCCAGCAGCTGCGCGAACAGCAGGATGGCGAAGCACTGGTGCAATGGATCATGGACCGCACCGGCTTCGACCGCAACCGTGCCCGCGCCATCGCCGATGCGCCTTTGCCCGAGGGCTTCGGTCGCCTCGGCGAAACCGCCACCCGCCGCATCCTTGAGGTGCTGATCGGGGGCACCGCCGATCAGGAGGTGGCAACCTATAATGAGGCGGTGGCCTTCTGCGGCTGGGACCATTCGCGCTTCGGCAAGGGCGAGGCGCTGGAACGCCTGCCCTATTACGGCGAGGTGCTGGACCGTCATGTGCTTCCCGGCACCGGAGAGCCCGATGACGACCCGGTCACCCGCTTCGGCCGCATCACCAACCCGACGGTGCATATCGGCCTCGGTCAGGTGCGACGGCTGGTAAACCTGATCATCGACACCCATGGCCGCCCCGACCAGATCGTGCTGGAACTCGCCCGCAACCTGAAGATGAGCGAGGAGGAGAAGCGCGAACTGGCCAAGACCAACGCCAAGAACCAGCGCGCCGCCGAAGCCAACAGCGACGATATCGCCATCCTGAACGACACCCGCGCCGCCGGGCAGCCGGCCATTGTCGATAATGGCGCCAGCCGCGCCATCCTGCGCATCTGGAAGGAAAGCTCGTCCGATGTGCTGAACCGCGTCTGCCCCTATACGGGCACGCAGATCACCCCCGCCATGCTGTTCGACGGCAGCTGCGATATCGACCATATCCTGCCCTATTCGCGCACGCTGGACGACAGTTTCCCCAACCGGGTGGTCTGTCTGAAATCCGCCAACCGCGAGAAGCGCAATCAGACCCCGTGGGAGGCCTGGGGCAACACGCCGAAATGGCCCGTTATCGAGGCGAACCTGAAGAACCTGCCCGGGAACAAGGCCTGGCGGTTCCAGCCCGACGCCATGACCCGCTTTGAAGGAGAGCGCAACTTCGAGGCGCGGGCGCTTGTCGATACGCAATATCTGTCGCGTCTCACCCGCGAATATCTGGAAAGCCTCTACGCCGATGCGCTGGCGGCTGGCCGCCGCCCGATCTGGGTGGTCGCGGGCAAGCTGACCGAGTTGCTGCGGCGTCATTGGGGCCTGAACGGGCTGCTGCCCGACGCGCATCGCGGCACGTCCAAGGCCAAGAACCGTCAGGATCACCGCCATCACATGATCGACGCGGCCGTCGTCGGCGCGACGGACCACAGCATGGTTCAGCGCATCTCGAAAATGTCCGCCGCGAATATCGCCAATGGGCTGGAGGCGCTAGCCGGCACGATCCTGCCGCCATGGCCGGGCCTTCGCGATGACCTGAAGACGCAGCTCGACCGCACCATCGTCAGCCACCGCGCCGATCACGGGCGGATCGACGCGCAGGCACGCAAGCAGGGGCGCGACAGCACCTCGGGGCAGTTGCACAACGACACCGCTTATGGCCTGACCAGCGAAACCCTGAACGGCGTGCCGCTGGTGGTCAGCCGCAAACCCATCGACAGCCTGACCCCGGCGATGCTGGACAAGATCCGTGACTCGCATCTGGCTGGGTTGTTGCGTCACGCGATCGAGGGCAAGGAAGGCAAGGACCTGAAGGCCGCGATCGAGGCCTTCCGTGGCCGCCCCGGCCCCTATCATCGCATCCGCCATCTTCGCCTGATCGAACCGGTCGATGTCATCAAGATCCGTGACCGGAACGGCAAGGCCTACAAGGGTTACAAGGGCGACAGCAACCAGTGCTATGAGGTCTGGCGCCTGCCCGATGGTCGCCTGACCCATCACGTCGTCTCGACCTTCGACGCCCATCAGGGCGGCGAATCCCGCCCGCATCCGGCGGCGAAGCGGCTGATCCGGCTGTTCAAGGACGACATGGTCAAGCTTGATGACAGCAAGTTCGGGCCGGTGATCGCCACGGTCAGAAAATTCGATGTCAACGGCGGTCTTTCTCTGGTTGCCCATAACGAAAGCAATGCCGATCAGCGCTACCGGAAGGACAAGGAGGATGTGTTCATCCGCATGCAGCCCTCGGCGCTGATCAGGGCCGGGGCGCGGCGCGTGGTTGTCGACGAGATGGGCCGCTTCCGCGACCCCGGTCGGCCGCCGGACAGAATCCGTTAGGAGCGAATCGCCCGTCACGTTAGCATTTTCTTGTGTTTTCGTGGTGAGTTACCGGCTTGGACCAGATCATAGATATCAGCCAGGAAGGCCGACATCTGTCCCGCGAAAGGGGCTTTCTGAAGGTCGAGGCCGAGGGCGTGTTGCTGGGCCGTGTGCCGCTGGACCAGATTGCCGCGGTCATCGTCCATACCCATGGCGTCACCTGGAGCAATTCGCTGCTGGTCGAGCTGGCGGATCGCGGCGCGCCTGTCATCCTTTGCGCGGCCAATCATCAGCCCCGCGCGGTGCTTTGCTCGCTGGACGGCCACCACGCACAGAATGCGCGGATGCGCGCCCAATGGGATGCGCCCGCGCCGCTGATCAAGCAGGCCTGGAAGCAGATCGTCATCGCAAAGATCAGGATGCAGGCCGCCGCACTGGCCACCATCGGTCAACCTCCCGCCCGGCTTGAGCAGATCGCCCGCGGCGTGCAGTCGGGCGACAGCGGCAATGCCGAGGCGCAGGCCGCGAGGGTCTATTGGCCGATGATGATGGGCAAGGATTTTCGGCGCGACGCCGATCTGCCCGACATTAATGCGCTGCTGAATTATGGCTATACGGTGCTGCGCGCCGCGACCGCGCGCGCCGTCGCGGCCGCCGGACTGCACCCGACCATCGGGCTGTTTCACTCGAACCGCGCGAACGCCTTCGCACTTGCCGACGATCTGATGGAGCCCTTCCGGCCCCTCGTCGACCTCACCGCCCGCGCAATCGCCGCACGTGACGGCGCCGACGTCACCTCTGACGCGAAACGCCGGATGGCAGAGCTGATCGCGCTCGATCTGCCGCTGACCGGCGAGACCAGCCCGGTTTCGGTCGCCCTGTCGCGGCTGGCCACATCGCTGGCCCAAAGCTTCGAGACCCGGCGGCTGGCGCTTGCCCTGCCGGAATCCCCCGCGCCGCTTGTGCTGGCGGGGCTTGGTCGATGAACGCCCCCGCCACCTTTCTCAGCGGATATCGCCTCATGTGGATCCTCGTCATGTTCGACCTGCCGACCGACACCAAACCGCAGCGCAAGGCGGCGGGGGATTTCCGCAACTTCCTGCTGGACGAAGGTTTCGAGCGCAGCCAGTTCTCGATCTACGCGCGTTTCGTGAACGGCAAGGAAGCCTTTGAGGCCCGCATCCGCCGAATCGAGCGGTGCCTGCCCTCACAAGGCGACGTCCAGATCCTGAGCATGACCGACCGTCAGTATCGGGATATCGTCCATTTTTCGGACCAGGGCCGACGACGAGCCCGGGAAAATCCATCGCAACTGGTGCTTTTCTGATGCGATTCGATGATTTTCACCACACCCGCCCTTCTGCTTTCCATAAGTATTTCAATGGATTGTAGAAGGACGAAGTGTAGCCATTCAGAAATCGCGGTCCAGCGGCAACTGCCGCCCGCTCGTCCATGAGCGCCAGCGTAGTGTAGCCATTCAGAAATCGCGGTCCAGCGGCAACTTGGCTGGCGGCGGCACGGAAATGCGCTATAGTGTAGCCATTCAGAAATCGCGGTCCAGCGGCAACTGCACGTCGCGGCGCACGGTCTCGAACGCCCAGTGTAGCCATTCAGAAATCGCGGTCCAGCGGCAACGCATTCTTCCGTGGGCTTCCAGTCCGGGCAGTGTAGCCATTCAGAAATCGCGGTCCAGCGGCAACTGCTGGACGCGCGTCAGGTGCCGTTCGATCAGTGTAGCCATTCAGAAATCGCGGTCCAGCGGCAACTCGCTGCGGTCGCTGAATGAAAAGACATGAGTGTAGCCATTCAGAAATCGCGGTCCAGCGGCAACTAATCTCGTCGATCCCCGGTTGGATAGCGTAGTGTAGCCATTCAGAAATCGCGGTCCAGCGGCAACTGGATGCAGCTAGGCATCAATCCGGTCTTGAGTGTAGCCATTCAGAAATCGCGGTCCAGCGGCAACTGCTGGCTGCGACGAGTGCTGCGCTTGGTAAGTGTAGCCATTCAGAAATCGCGGTCCAGCGGCAACTTGATTGGGAAGCAACCGCCTGCGCCGTGCAGTGTAGCCATTCAGAAATCGCGGTCCAGCGGCAACAATATATATAATAAAATGCGCGCAGCGTGAAGTGTAGCCATTCAGAAATCGCGGTCCAGCGGCAACAGAATGATCGCGCGGGCGTTAGCTGCGCTGAGTGTAGCCATTCAGAAATCGCGGTCCAGCGGCAACCGGTCGCGTTCGATTTCCATAGTCTTGACCAGTGTAGCCATTCAGAAATCGCGGTCCAGCGGCAACTATTCTGATCGCTCGGCCGCGGCGTTTCGCAGTGTAGCCATTCAGAAATCGCGGTCCAGCGGCAACTATGGTAACCATCCGGCGTAGGCCGCGGACGGGTGTCCGTGCTCAGGGAGTGGGCTTGGGTGCTTTGGGCTTGCCGGGCCGCGGGGACCATTTCTTCGCGAGTTGGTCAAAGCGTTCGACGATCCTGTCGATCCTGGCATCTTCGGGATCGAAGGTTGCACCTGACCAGCCGACCATGTCGTCGTGCTGCTCGTGGTCCGGATCTGCGAGGGCTTCGAGGAATTCCTCGTAGCCCGGAGCACCGCCGACATCCTCGGGCGGGCAGGCCCCGCTGGCCTTCAGAAGCCTTGGATAGGTCACGCCCGGGGTGGCCTCGGTGACCCGCTCGATCCGGATGCTGTGGTCCCAGTCATCGCCGAAGTCGTAGACATACTGGATCGTCCTGACGCCGGTATCCTCGAGCACCTTCTGCAGCGTCGCCTTCTTCGCGGGCATCGGGCCGTCGTAGAATCCGTCCGGACCGGGCACGCCCCAGCCCGCCCCCCCGGCCCTGAATTCGTAGAGATGGGTGTCCGTCCAGCCCATCGCCGCCTGGACCACCTCATGCAGCCGGTCGAGCCTGATCTTCAGCGGCACCTCGATATGGCGCATCGGCTGAGGATCGACGTCGTTCAGAAGGATCCGGAGGCGGGCGATCAGGGTCATGCGGCCCTCCTTTGCGGTATTTGCGACCAGTTCCAGGGAAGAAGTTCCGGCAGGCGCGACAGGGGTATGTCCGGCAGCCGGGCAAGGACATCGGCCAGCCAAGCCTGCGGGTCGACGTCATTCATCTTGGCCGTGACGATCAGGGAATACATGAAGGCGGCGCGGTCGCCACCGCGCGGAGATCCGGCGAAGAGCCAGGCTTTCCGCCCGAGGGCGACGCCCCGCAGCGCGCGTTCTGCTGCGTTGTTCGTCAGGCAGATGCGGCCATCATCGAGGAAGCAGGTGAAGGCGTCCCAGCGGCCGTCCTCCTCGAACATGTAGTTGATCGCCTTGGCGACGGGGTTGTGCTTCGACATTCGGGCGCGTTCGGTCCGCAACCAGTTGTGCAGATCCTGGACCATCGGGCGCACCAGCCGCTGACGGGCGTCATGGCGGGCCTCGGCGGTCAGGCCGGTGATCTCGCGCTCGGCATCGAAGATGGCGTCGAAGCGTTTGACCGATTCCAGCGCGATGGGCGAGATCTCCTCGGCCACCGATCTGCCCTTGCGGGCCGTGGCTTTGATATCCGCCAGTTCGAAGAACTTGCGCCGGGCATGCGACCAGCACAGCGCGCTCAGCACCGGCGCGGGCCTGTGGCTGGCATGATAGAGATCGTTGTAACCGCCATAGGCGTCAGCTTGCAGGATGCCGGTCCAGCCCGTCAAATGCCGGGTCGGGTGTTCTTTCCTGCGGTCGGTTGAGAAGTAATAGAGCGCTGCCGGCGGCGCCCCACCGGCAAAGGGCCGGTCATCCCGCAGATAGGTCCAGAGCCGGGCGGTTTGCGTGCCACCTTTGGCCAGCAGCGGCACGGTCGTGTCGTCAGCATGCAATCGCTCGGCGCCGAGGACATGGGCGCGGATCAGATCGTGGATCGGCTGCAGCGCCACGGCACAGGCCCCGACCTGATCGGCCAGGGTCGAGAGGCTGATCTCGACGCCCTCCTTCGCATAGCGCTCGGCCTGCCTGTTCAGGGGCTGATGCTGGCCAAACTTCTCGAACAGCACCATGGCCAGCAGGTTCGGGCCGGCCCAGCCCCGGGGTGTCGGGTGGAACGGCGCTGGCGGCTGGCTGATCTTCTCGCAGTCGCGGCAGGTGAACTTCTCGCGGACGGTTTGCACGACCTTCCACTGCCGCGGGATCACCTCCAGCGTCTCGGTGATGTCCTCGCCCATCTTCACGATGCGCGCCGAACCACAGCAAGTGCAGGAAGTCGGCGCCTTAACCACGACGCGCTCGCGGGGCAAATGCTCGGGGAACGGCTTGCGGGCTGGGCGGCGGCGTTCGAAGGCCGCGACCATCGCCCTCGGGCCCGTCGCCTCGGCTTTGGCCCGGTCATCGGCAATGTCGGTCTCGATGTCTTCGAGCTGCATCTCCAGTTGCTCGATCAGCCGGGCATGGCGTTCGGCACCATGGCCATATTGCTCGCGGCGGAGTTTGGCGATCTGCAGTCGGAGGTGCCGGATCATGTCTTCAGAGGCCGAGACGATCGCCTGAACCTGGGTCAACTCCCCCTTGGCGGCGACCAAGGCGTCCTCTGCGGCAGATGCGCGAGTCTCTGCCGCGGCGAGTGCGGCGCGCAGAACAGCGATCTCCGAGGTGGTCTCCGACATGCCGAAGACCTATCACGAAACCCCGGAATAGTCCAATAAAACAAGGGTATTTTGACTATCAACCCGCCGAGGCAGGCCGCTGCGTCCAGCGCGGATTGCGCCAGTCGATTCCTTCCAGAAGATAGCCGAGCTGCGCCGCCGAAACCGGAACGGCTGAGCCATTCTGGCTCACCGGCCAGATGAACTTCCCCGCCTCCAGCCGCTTCAGATACAGCGACATGCCGACCCCGTCGTGCCACAACACCTTGATCAGGTCACCCTTGCGCCCCCGGAAGCAGAAGATCTCGCCACCGTGCGGATCGCGACCCAGGCCCTGCTGGACCTTCAGCGCCAGGCTGTTCATCCCGCACCGCATGTCCGTCACCCCGCCTGCAATCCACACGCGCGCCCCCGCCGGAAAGGCGATCATGCGCTGTCCAGCACCGGAAGCAGCCGCGCCAGAATGACCGGGTCAATTCCCGCAGGAACCACGAGGTGCCGGCCATTCACCAGTGTGATCGCGACTGTGACGGCATCGGAGATCTCCAGCTCTGCCGCAGGTGATACCGATACAGGCACAGGTTCGGCAGCAATCATCACCGGCGCAAAGGTCAGGGCAGGCTCATTTCCGAGAAGGCCCTCGCGATAGTCCTTCCGCCAGCGCGTCAGCAACGCGCGAGAGATATCGTGACGCCGCGCCGTCAGCGCCACGCTGCGCGGGCGCGACAGGCTTTCCTCGACGATACGGATCTTCTCGGCAGCCGACCAGCGACGCTGCCGACCACTATCGGTCACCGAGAGAACCTCGACTTGGGAACTGAAGCTATGGGTGTCCATAGCTTCAGCCTCCTACATCCATCCCGCCTTCAGCGTCAGACGGTCCTCACCGGGAGCTTAC
>NZ_JACEMU010000014.1:50000-52842 GCF_013868135.1 Paracoccus sp. S1E-3 | reverse complement strand
CCTTCAGGTTATGAGCCTGACGAGCTACCGGGCTGCTCTACCCCGCGCCATTCTGCGCGATCTGTTGCGCGGCTGCGCCGATTGTTGGGTTGGCGCGATGATCTGGATCGTTCGAGAGCTGCGTTTCTTATCAGATCTGGCGGTGACCTACTCTCCCACGTCTTGAGACGCAGTACCATTGGCGCAACGGCGCTTAACGGCCGAGTTCGGGATGGGATCGGGTGTTTCGCTCGTGCTATGTCCACCAGATCAGATAAGAAACGCTCAGCGTTGCGGACCTTGCGGTCCGTAAGTTGTCCAAGGATGCTTTTGGAAGCGGGGATCTGTGTCAGATCTGGCCACTTCCGGATCAAATCAAGCCTGTCGAGCCATTAGTACCGGTCAACTGAACGCATTGCTGCGCTTACATCTCCGGCCTATCGACGTGGTGGTCTTCCACGGCTCTCAAGGGATACCTGGTTTTGAGGGGGGCTTCACGCTTAGATGCCTTCAGCGTTTATCCTGTCCGTTCATAGCTACCCAGCACTGCCGTTGGCACGACAACTGGTCCACCAGTGGAACGTTCACCCCGGTCCTCTCGTACTAGGGGCAACTCCTCTCAAGTATCCTACACCCACGGCAGATAGGGACCGAACTGTCTCACGACGTTCTAAACCCAGCTCACGTACCTCTTTAAACGGCGAACAGCCGTACCCTTGGGACCTGCTCCAGCCCCAGGATGAGATGAGCCGACATCGAGGTGCCAAACGATGCCGTCGATATGGACTCTTGGGCATCATCAGCCTGTTATCCCCAGCGTACCTTTTATCCGTTGAGCGATGGCCCTTCCACTCGGGACCACCGGATCACTATGGCCGTCTTTCGACTCTGCTCGACTTGTCAGTCTCGCAGTCAGGCTGGCTTCTGCCATTGCACTCAACGAGCGATTTCCGACCGCTCTGAGCCAACCTTCGCGCGCCTCCGTTACTCTTTAGGAGGCGACCGCCCCAGTCAAACTACCCACCACGCAGGGTCCCGGACCCGGATAACGGGCCGCGGTTAGACATCAAGAGTGCGAAGGGCGGTATCTCAAGGATGGCTCCACGGGAACTGGCGTCCCCGTTTCAAAGCCTACCGCCTATCCTGCACATCACAATCCTGATGCCAGTGCGAAGCTATAGTAAAGGTGCATGGGGTCTTTCCGTCTAACCGCGGGAAGTCTGCATCTTCACAGACAATTCAATTTCGCTGAGTCCACATTTGAGACAGCGGGGAAGTCGTTACGCCATTCGTGCAGGTCGGAACTTACCCGACAAGGAATTTCGCTACCTTAGGACCGTTATAGTTACGGCCGCCGTTTACCGGGGCTTCAATTCAATGCTTGCACATCTCCTTTTAACCTTCCGGCACCGGGCAGGCGTCAGACCCTATACGTCGTCTTGCGACTTCGCAGAGCCCTGTGTTTTTAGTAAACAGTCGCCACCCCCTGGTTTGTGCCCCCCGCCAACAGTTGCCTGCCAACGGGGCCTCCTTCTCGCGAACTTACGGAGGTATTTTGCCGAGTTCCTTAAATGTGGTTCTCTCAAGCGCCTTGGTATTCTCTACCAGTCCACCTGTGTCGGTTTAGGGTACGGTCTCATGGAGGGCTGTTTCCAGGAACCGCTCAGCAGCAAGGTCAATCCGATAAGACCTCACTACACCTGCGATCCGTCACCATCTCCTGGCCCAGGAATATTAACCTGGTTCCCATCGACTACGCCTTTCGGCCTCGCCTTAGGGGCCGGCTTACCCTGCTCAGATTAGCTTTAAGCAGGAACCCTTGGACTTTCGGCGACAGGGTCTCTCACCCTGTTTGTCGCTACTCATGTCAACATTCTCACTTCTGATCACTCCACCGGATGCCTTACGGCCCGGCTTCACAGTCAGAACAATGCCTCCGTTGATCCCGAAGGAACAAAAGAGGCAGCGTTCTCTATCACAGAACGCTCCGCTACCGCGTGCACAGATGTGCACACCCAAAGCTTCGGCTCGTGGCTTGAGCCCCGTTACATCTTCGCCGCAAGACCTCTTGATTAGACCAGTGAGCTGTTACGCTATCTTTAAAGGATGGCTGCTTCTAAGCCAACCTCCTGGTTGTTTTGGAAGTCTCACATGCTTTCCCACTTAGCCACGAATTGGGGGCCTTAGCTGTTGGTCAGGGTTGTTTCCCTCTCCACGACGGACGTTAGCACCCGCCGTGTGTCTCCCGGATAGTCCTTCCTGGTATTCGGAGTTTGCTTAGACTCAGTAAGGCTGTGGGCCCCCATCATCCATGCAGTGCTCTACCCCCAGGAGGATACGTCCGAGGCGCTACCTAAATAGCTTTCGCGGAGAACCAGCTATCTCCGAGTTTGATTGGCCTTTCACCCCTAGCCACACGTCATCCCGACCTTTTTCAACAGGTGTGGGTTCGGACCTCCAGTTGGTGTTACCCAACCTTCATCCTGCACATGGCTAGATCACTCGGTTTCGGGTCTGATCCATCTGACTGAAGTCGCGCATTTAACACTCGCTTTCGCTGCGCCTACACCTAACGGCTTAAGCTTGCCAGATAGACCAAGTCGTTGACCCATTATACAAAAGGTACGCCGTCACCGCTCAAGGCGGCTCCGACTGCTTGTAGGCGTCCGGTTTCAGAAACTGTTTCACTCCCCTCGTCGGGGTGCTTTTCACCTTTCCCTCACGGTACTGGTTCGCTATCGGTCAGCAAGGAGTACTTAGCCTTCGAGGGTGGTCCCCCGATCTTCAGACAGGATTTCACGTGTCCCGCCCTACTTAATACGTCCAATCGAACTTCCCATACGGGGCTGTCACCCGCTCTGGC
>NZ_JACEMU010000014.1:0-47500 GCF_013868135.1 Paracoccus sp. S1E-3 | reverse complement strand
AAACTCTCAAGTTGAAACATCCGAAGATGTCCTTGACAGAAAGACCTTGCACATCATCCTTCCCCTGAAGGAAGGATGCTTCTGCTTGTCGTTCCTACTTCCGTAGAACCGCCAAACAGTGAAGCTGACACCTACATCATCGGGGCAAGCCCCTAGTAGGCCGATATACAGGTCTTCCGGTCGTATCGACCAAACCGCCCGCATATCTCTTCAAGTATACGTCACAATGTCAAATAGCAGCGAAGCAAAACAACCCCAACCGCGCCCTTACTTCCGGCGCCGTCAAAGCCGATGCTCCAAAGATTGTCGCCCCGTTCCCGAAGCAGAAGCCCTACTTAAGAACCACATCCAAATCCGTCAAGACACAATCTCAACTTTTTCTTCCGTGACCCCCAAAGGCCCCCCGATCCCTCCCAGCGTTCCCGCCAGTCCGTTTCGGTGAGCGGCTATCTAGGACGACAAAAACAAAGCCGCAAGAGGATTCCGACATAATTGTTTAACAATCTTACAACATATTGATTTTGATGATATATTTTTGCGGCGCCCGATGATATTTCCCTCGACCGCGCGGCCATTTCGAGAATCAGCACGAGGAGCAAGACCGGACTGCGCGAGGGCCAAACCAGCAAAAACCCCAGCACAGACAGGCGGGAATCGCTGGAAGGGCCTGGATGTCGACGTCCCGCCATCCGCCTCGACCCCGATTGGAGGCGCGATTCGCCGCCCGCACGCACGAGTCGCACGCGGTAAGGACATCCTGCGCCTATCGCCGATCCATCCGCAGGCTGATCCGTTCCTATCGCAGGATCGGCCCGATTTCGCCCGATCACACCGCCCCCCTGCGCGGCAGGACGGTCAGGTCCTCGTCGGGCGGGTCGGTTTCCAGCCGGGCGAGGATGGGGCATTCCGCGCGATGATCGCCCCGGCAGGAGGCGACCAGATCGCTCAGCGTCGCCACCATGTCCTGCATGTCGCGGATCTTTTCCTCCAGCGCGCCGATATGGTCGCTGGCAATTCGCTTCACATCGGCGCTGTGGCGATCCTTGTCCCGCCACAGCCCCAGCAGCTCGCCGATCTCGGCCACCGAGAAGCCCAGATCGCGGGCGCGGCGGATGAAGCGCAGCATATGCACGTCGGTGTCGGCATAATCGCGGTAACCCGAGGCGCGGCGATCCGCCGGCGGGATCAGCCCGGTCTGTTCATAATAGCGGATCATCTTCGCCGACACGCCCGAGGATTTCGCGGCCTGACCAATATTCATGGGAGATCTCCTGTTGCTGGGTCCGGCCCCATAGCGGAAGCCGGACAGAACGCTCAACTGGCGGGGTGGAAGCGGCGCAGGCGCAGGGCGTTGCCCAGCACGAAGACCGAGGACAGCGCCATCGCCCCCGCCGCGAAGATCGGCGACAGCAGGATGCCGAAGGCCGGATACAGCGCCCCGGCGGCCACCGGGATCAGCGCGACATTATAGGCGAAGGCCCAGAACAGGTTCTGCCGGATATTGCCGATCGTGGCCCGCGACAGCGCGATGGCGGTCGGCACGCCTTGCAGGCTGCCCGACATCAGCACAACATCGGCGGCCTCGATGGCGATATCGGTGCCGGTGCCGATGGCGAGGCCGACATCCGCCTCGGCCAGGGCCGGGGCGTCGTTGATGCCGTCGCCGACAAAGGCCACTTTGCCGTATTGCGCCCGCAGCCGGCGGATCGCGTCGACCTTGCCGTCGGGCAGCACCTCGGCCACCACCTCGTCGATGCCCAGCCGGTCGGCGATGGCGCGCGCCGTGCGGGCATTGTCGCCGGTGATCATCGCCACTTTCAGGCCAAGCGCGTGCAGCGCCGCGATGGCGGCGGGCGTGGTCGGCTTGATCGGATCGGCGACGGCGATGATCGCCGCCAGCTTGCCGCCGATGGCGGCATAAAGCGGCGATTTGCCTTCCGACGCCAGCCGCCCGGAAATCGCCGCAAAGGGCGAAACGTCATGGCCCAGCTGCGCCATGAAGCGGTCAGCCCCGATCTCGACCGGCTGATCGCCCGCGATGGCGCGCACCCCGTATCCGGTCACCGATTCAAAACCCGAAACCGGCGGCAGCACCAGCCCTTCGGCTTCGGCGGCTTCCAGAATGGCGCGGGCGATGGGATGTTCGGATTTCGCCTCGACCGCCGCGATGCGGGCCAGCACATCGGCGCGGTCAAAGCCTTGCGCCAGATCCAGATCGGTCAGGGCAGGGTGGCCTTCGGTCAGCGTGCCGGTCTTATCGAGCGCGACCACCTGCGCGTCCTTCAGCAGCTGCAGCGCCTCGCCCTTGCGGAACAGCACCCCCAGCTCGGCCCCGCGCCCGGTCCCGACCATGATCGAAGTCGGCGTGGCCAGCCCCATCGCGCAGGGGCAGGCGATGATCAGCACCGCCACGGCATTCACCAGCGCAAAGCTGAGCGCCGGGGACGGCCCGAAGACCAGCCAGACCGCAAAGGTCAGCGCCGCCCCCGCCATGACGGCGGGGACGAACCACATCGTCACCCGGTCGACCATCGCCTGAATTGGCAGTTTCGAACCCTGCGCCTCCTCGACCATGCGGATGATCTGGGCCAGCACGGTGTCGCCGCCAACCGCCGTCGCGCGAAAGGCGAAGGCGCCCTTCTGGTTCACCGTGCCGCCGGTCACCATCGCGCCGGGGGCTTTCGCGACCGGCACCGGCTCGCCGGTGATCATCGCCTCGTCGACATAGCTCTCGCCTTCGATCACCTCGCCATCGACGGGGATACGCTCGCCCGGACGCACCTCGACGATGTCGCCGGGGTGAACCGAGGCGAGATCCAGATCGGCCGTCCCCCCTGCCCTGCGCACCCGCGCGGTCTTGGGCTGCAGGCCCACCAGCCGCTTGATCGCCTCCGAGGTGCGGCCCTTGGCGCGCGCCTCCAGCAGGCGGCCCAGCAGGATCAGGGTGACGATGACGGCGGCGGCCTCGTAATAGACATTGATGGTGCCGGGCGGCAGCAGCCGGGGCGCGAAGGTGGCGACCAGCGAATAGCCGTAAGCCGCCAGCGAGCCGACCGCGACCAGCGAATTCATGTCGGGCGCGCCGCGCAGCAAGGCCGGCAGGCCCTTCTGATAGAAGCGGATGCCGGGGATGAACAGCACCAGCGTCGTCAGCGCGAATTGCAGATACCAGCTGTTCTGCATGCCGATGCTGCGGTCGATCAGCTGATGGACGCCGGGGATCAGATGCGAGCCCATCTCCAGCAGGAAAACCGGCAGGGTGAGCGCCAGCGCCAGCGTGAAGTCGCGCCTCAGGGCGCGTTCCTCGGCATCCTTGCGCGCGGCGGCATCGTCGCGATCGCTTTCGGAACTGTCGACCAGCGCGGCCTCATAGCCGGCATTTTCGATGGCGGCGATCAGGCTGGCGGCATCGGCAGTGCCCTGCACCGTCGCGCGCTCGGTGGCGAGGTTCACCGCCGCGCCGGTGACGCCCGGCACCGCCTTCAGCGCCTTCTCGACCCGCCCGACGCAAGAGGCGCAGGTCATCCCCTGCACGGAAAGCTCCACCGGGCCGGTGGCGGAAGCGGGCACCTCATAGCCCGCCTTCTCGATGGCGGCGACCAGCCGGGACCGGTCGAGATCGTCGCCCGAGACCGCCGCGCGCTCGGTCGCAAGGTTGACCACGGCCCCGGTTACGCCCGGCACCTCTTTCAGGGCACGTTCGACGCGCCCCACGCAGGAGGCGCAGGTCATGCCCTCGATCGGCAGGGTCACGGTGGCAGCGGGGCTGCGGGCGGGGGCGTTCATGGCCGCTTCCTTTCCTTCAGATTCAAGGTCCGGCATCGGATATGGGGCTTCCCATCGTGGGAAGGTCAAGGACCAAAACGGCGTTTCGGTGAAAAACCTTCCCATGACTGGAACATTGGGAAAATAGGCAGCCGTGATCGCGAAAAAAAGGCCGGCGCGGGCGCCGGCCTTGGTCGTCTTGAGGGGGCGGCCGTTACTCGCCCCGCGCCTTCAGCCAGTCCTGCATCATGGTGATCTCGGCCTCCTGCGCGGCAATGACCTCCTCGGCCAGCTTGCGCACCTCGGGGTCAGAGCCATATTCCAGCGCCACCTTCGCCATGTCGATGGCGCCCTGATGATGGGGGATCATGCCGCGCATGAAATCGACATCGGCATTTCCCGTGTAATCGACCATCATGTCCTTGTGCATCCGGTCCATCGCCTGCTGATAGGCCGCAGTCGAAGGGCTCTCGGCCGCCATCGCACTCATGTCATGGCCTTCCATCGGGGCGGTCTCCTGCGTGGCTTGCCCCTGCGCGATGGCAAGCCCGGCCGAGATGGCGAGGGCGCCGGCGATGAAGATCGGTGTCAGCTTGTTCATGGTCTGCTCCTTATTTCGCGACGGCGGGGAAACCGGCGGCATCCAGCGCCTTCAGCACCTCGGCCGGCGCGGCTGAGGTCTCGACGGTGACGGTCCGGCTGGCCGGATCGGCAGAGACCTTGGCGTTTTCATCCAGCCGGGTAAGCGTCTTGCTGACCGCGCCCGCGCAGCCGCCGCAGGTCATGTTCTCGACATGCAGTTTCATCGGAAACCTCCTTCTTTGCGTGTCCGGCACCGGATATGGGGTTTCCCACCGTTGGAAGGTCAAGGGGTTTTCGGGCCGCCACCAGTCGCAATCGCAGGCATGAGAAAACCGGCACCCGAGGGGCGCCGGTTCAGGTCGTTTCGCGCCGCGTTCAGCCGGCGCGCAGGCGACGGATCGCCGTTACTGCGCAGGCGCGGGTGCAGGTGCAGACGCGGGGGCCAGCTGCTCGGCCACGGCCGGCGGCGGCGGATCGCGGAAGCGCAGGTTCAGGTCGCGGTCCTGACCGATGGACAGCCAGAAGGTCATCATCAGCGCCAGAATCGTCACCCCGAGCGCCAGATAGCGCACCCAGACCGGCGCCACCCCGCCGGGATGCAGATGCTGTTCTTCCATCTCGCGTTTGCGCGCGATCGAGGAGGAATAGAACACCACCGACGCGATCACGAAGATCAGCGCCCAACGCACCTGCTGGCCGTCCGAGCCGACCATTGCGGTCAGGCAGTAGACCGCGCCGACAAGCCCCGCCGCCACGATGAACGTGTACTGGTTGTGGCTCATCTTGCCATAACCCAGAATCTGCACCGAGATCATCGAGTAGATATAGGGCAGCAGCGTCAGGATCACCGAGATCGAGGCGATCTTGCCGAACTGCTCGCTGGCGGTGGGCGACATGGTGGCCAGCACCTGAAGGCTCATCAGCCCGGCGACGATGGCCAGCCCGATGGAGGGCACGTTGCGCCGGTTCACCTTGGCGAAGATGCCGGGGAACAACCCGTCATCGGCCGCCGCCTTGGCCGATTGCCCGACCAGCAGCGTCCAGCCCGCCAGCGAGCCGAGGCAGCCGACGGCCGCGCACAGCGCCACCATGCCGCCCGCCATGTCGCCAAGCGCCAGCCGCGCGGCATCGGCGAAGGGGGCCGAGGACACGACCAGTTCCGCATTGGGGATCATCCCCATGATGACCGACGAACTCAGCACATAGGCGACAGAGGCCAGCACCACCCCGCCAATGGTGGCGATGGGCACGTTGCGCTTGGGGTTTTCCACCACCCCCGCCGAGACCGAGGCGCTTTCCACCCCGATGAACGCCCAGAGCGTGAAGGTCAGCGTCGCCATCACCGCACTGGTGTCGCTTTTGCCCGACACGTTCCAGGCATCGGCATAGATCTCGCCGCTGAACCAGAACCAGCCGAACAGCGCCGTGCCCAGAATCGGGATCAGCGCGAAGATGGTGGTGACGGATTGCACCCGCCCGACCAGCTGCGGCCCGAGGATATTGGCATAGGTGAAGAACCAGATCACCGCGATGGCCGCGAAGGCCAGAATGACGGGCTGGTTCAGCGCCGGGAAGAAATGCGACAGGTAGCCAAGGCCGGCAATCGCCAGCGCCACGTTGCCGATGACATTGGCCAGCCAATAGACCAGATTGGTCTGATAGCCCATGTAATCGCCAAAGACCTTGCGCGTATAGGCGTAAGGCCCGCCCGCCGCCGGGTCGATGGATGCGAGCTTGGCGAAGACGATGGCCAGTGCCACCGCCCCCACCACGGTGATCAGCCAGCCGATCAGCGCGATGCTGCCGATGGCCGAAAGGTTGGCCGGAAGCATGAACACCCCCGACCCCATCATATTGCCCGCGACCATCAGGGTCGCCGGGACCAGCCCCATCTTGCCAGCCGTGCTGGCCGTAGAGGCAGCGGTTTGAACGTCAGCCATGTTCCGCCCTCCTTACTGCCGGACCACGAGGGCGTGATAGACACCGTCCTCGATCTCGATGCCGTGGGTGTCGTGGCCGAAGCCGGGGAACCGCTCGTCAAAGGCTTCCAGCGACTTCAGATAGCCGATCAGCGCACCATCGGCGGGACCGGCATTCTCGCCCGGCATCATCAGCGGGATGCCCGGCGGATAGGGAACAACCCCGGTCGCCAGCGTCCGCCCGGCCAGATCGTCCAGCACCACTTTTTCGATATTGCCGCGCACCAGTTCCTCGTAAGCCGCGACCGGGCTGAGGTCGGGGGTCGGCAGGATCTCGAAAGCTTCGGACATGGTTTTCGTGGTCTTCAGCTCGCCCATGGTCGCGAACATCCGGTCGGCCAGATCGCGCAGACCCATGCCGCGATAACGTTCGGGATGACTGGCGACCAGTTGCGGGATGGCGCGCTCCAGCGGCGTATTGGCGTCGTAATCCTTGCGGAAATCCAGCAGCGCATTGACCAGCGTGCCCCATTTACCCTTGGTCACGCCCAGCGAGAACAGGATCAGGATGGTGAAATCGGTGGTCTTTTCGACCACGATGTCGCGCGCGCCCAGATAGGCGGTGACGACGGTTGCGGGGATGCCCACCGATTTCATGTCGCCCTGCGCATCCATGCCCGGCGTCAGGATCGACACCTTGATCGGGTCGAGCATGCAGTAGCCCGCCTCGATATTGCCGAAACCGTGCCATTTGGCATTGGGCGCCAGATGCCAGGCCGATTGTTCCTGCGCCAGCCAGGCCGGGTCGCATTCGTGGAATGCCACCTTCGTGCCGCGCGCATCGCTGACCTCGGAAGGCTGCCAGATGTCGAAGAACCAGCCGCCTTCGTCCGAAATCTCGGCGTTCAGGCGGGCGATCATCTGGCGGAAGGCAATCGCCTCGCGGATGGATTCGCCGGTCAGCTTCTCGCCCGAACCTTCCATCATCGCCGCCGACACATCATTCGAGGCGATGATCGGATAGGAGGGCGAGGTCGAGGCATGCATCATGAACGCCTCGTTGAAGCGGGCATGGTCGATCGGGTTGCGGCCGTCGCGGACATGGATCATTGAAGCCTGCGACAGCGCCGCCAGCAGCTTGTGGGTCGAATGGGTGGTGAAGACCGTGGGCTTGCTGCGGTCGCGGGTGCCCGGCTCTCCATGCATGCCGTAACGCTCGCGATAGATCGGGTTGAAGCGGGCATAGGCATACCAGGCTTCGTCGAAATGCAGCCGGTCGACGCTTTCGCCCAGCAATTCCTCGACCCGCGCAACATTGTAGCACAGCCCGTCATAGGTGGAGTTGGTGACGACCGCATGCACGGGCTTGGCGCCGCCACCGGCCAAGGGGTTGTCGCTGACGATGCGGCGTAGCGCGGCAGGCGTCAGCCGCTCGGGCGGGATCGGGCCGATGATGCCTAGCGCGTTGCGGGTCGGCATCAGGTAGGTCGGGATCGCGCCAGACAGGGTCATCGCATGTTCCACCGACTTGTGGCAGTTGCGGTCGCAAAGCGCCACCTGATCGCGGGTCACGCTGGCCATCAGGATCACCCGGTTCGAGGTCGACGATCCGTTGGTCACGTAATAGGTGCGGTCGGCACCAAAGACTTTGGCGGCGTATTTCTCGCCCTCGCCGATGGGACCGGTATGGTCCAGCAGCGACCCCAGTTCGCCGACCGAGATCGAGAGGTCCGAACGGAACAGGCTTTCGCCGAAGAACTCGAAGAAGGCGCGACCTGCGGGCGAGGTCAGAAAGCCGGTGCCACCGGTATGGCCGGGCGTGTGCCAGGAATATTCGTTGGTGCGGGAAAACCGGACCAGAGCTTCGAACATCGGCGGCAGGACGGTGGCGCGATAACGCGCAATCGCCGCCATGATACGGCCGCCGATGAAGTCGGTCGTGTCCTCCAGCAGCCAGATGAAGTCGTCGGCCTTGGTCATGACATCGGCCGACAGCGCCGAGGCCACGCTGCGCTCGGCCACCAGGAAGATCGGCAGATCGGCATTCACCTCGCGCATCGCGTTCAGGACGGTCAGGGCCGGTTCGACGTGATCAGCGTCCTGCAGTTCCCAGTCGAGCAGCAGCCCCTGAATGGTCGGATCGGAATTGATGATCGCCAGCGCATCGTCGGCGCGGCAGGAATGCACCACGTCGATCTCGCGGCGGTCCAGTTCTTCGACCAGATCCGAGACGGCGCGGCAACCGGCCGAATCCCGCGAAATGGGCTTGTGAACCAGCAGCACCTTCATGGGCAATTTCAACTTAAATCGTGACGGCATGTTAATCTCCATTCGATAATTGCGTCAGAAACGCTGCGCAATCTATTCCCGGAATCACGCGTGACTTTGATTTAAATCAACGTCGCAGCAGCGGATATTCGCCTGCCTGCCGGTCCTGCGTCCTGCCCAACCGCCAGCGCAGGACAGGTTGATCAAAATAACTATCTGAAATTAATGAATTTATCTCCAGCAGTGACGTGCTGGCGCACCATTTGCCGATAGGTCACCTTTTCATGATTAGAATCAAATGCTTGCAGATAAAAAATGGCGCAAACCATCGCCTCGTAATTCGCTCGGATTTATACACATAAAATAATCGGAAGATGCAAAATGCAAAAGCCAGGAATAATATTCATCAGCAAATAAAAATCTCCTCGCGAAACGGACCCCGCTTCGCGTCGATACAAACGATTAGAAATTTCAATTCGCGCCACAATTGGCCTACAGAATTTCATAGACTAGATGGCCTCGGCATTTAGGGGCCGGACCGCATATCCGCACCTCCTACCGAATATCGGACGAGTTTGTCCCGTGCCCTGCACGGCCGGACTGCGGCAAGGCCCCGCTCGGGCGGCCTGGCGCGTCGCGAATCACATCGGCAGGTCACAGGAACCGCACCGCAACCAGCGCCATCAGCAGCAGGAACGCGGTCTCGGCCACGATCAGCAGCAGGTGGCGCGGGCCAAGGCTGAACACCGCCGAAAGCGAGGTCCGCACCCCCAGTGCCGAGATCGCGATCAGCAACAGCCACTGCGAGCCCTGCGCGGCCAGGGCGGCGGCGCGTTCCGGGACAAGCCCGGTGCTGTTCAGCGCGAAACAGGCCAGGAATGCGACCACGAAGCCCGGCAGGCGCAGCGATTTCGCCTGCCCCTCGCCCGAGACGAGGATCACGATCAGCAGCACCACCGGCAGCATGACCACCCGCTGCAGCTTCACGATGGTGGCGATATTGCCGGCGGTCTCGCTGATCGAATAGCCCGCGCCCACGACCTGCGCCACGTCATGCACGGTGGCCCCGATCAGGAAGCCCGATTGCGCATCGCTCAGTCCCAGCATGGAAAACAGCACCGGATAGAAGATCATCGCCAGCGTCGACAGCGCCGTCACCGCGACCACGGTGAACAGCGTGTCCTGTTCCAGCTGCTTGCCCTTCGGCAGCAGGGCCGAGATCGCCAGCGCCGCCGAGGCCCCGCAGATCGCCACCGATCCCCCGGTCAGCAGCCCGAAGCGCCAGCGCCGTTTCAGCAGCGGCGCCACGGCGACGCCGAAGCCGATGGTCAGGGCCATCAGCCCCAGCACCACCGCGAAGGAGCGAAAGCCAAGCTCGGCCAGTTCGGCCACGCTCAGCTTGAAGCCCAGCAGCGCCACGCCGGCGCGCAGCAGCGTCGTCGAGGTGACGGCCAGCCCCGGCGCGCAAAGCGGATCGGCGGCAAGGAAATTGAAGGCCATCCCGATCAGCAGCGCCATCAGCATCGCCGGCGCGCCGTAATGATCCGACAGGAACCGCGCCGCCGCCGCGACCAGACAGGCCAGCAGGAAGCCGCGCGCCAGCCGGCCGATCTGCTGGGTGAATGGCAGGGCCGTGACGGGAGAGCGCGGCGAGGACAACAGGCGCATGGGGCGGATCCGATTTAAAGCAGGAACAGCGAAATTTGCGGGATCAGGACGATCAGCATCAGCACAGCGATGATGATCAGGATGAAGGGCAGCACCGCGAGGCAGATTTCTTTGAACGGCTCGCGGAAGACCGACATGGCAACGAACAGGTTCAGCCCAATGGGCGGCGTCAGGAAGCCGATCTCCAGGTTGACCACCATGATGATGCCCAGATGTATCGGATCGATGCCGTAAGCCAGCGCCGGCGCCAGCAGCAAAGGTGCAAGGATGACGATGGCGGAGACCACATCCAGAAAGCAGCCCACGACCAGCAACAGCAGGTTCACCGCCAGCAGGAAGGCAATCGGGCTGTCGGTCATCGAGGTCACCCAGACAGCGATCTCCTGCGGAATGCGTTCGATGGTCAGCACCGACTTCAGGCTCAGCGCGACGGCGATGATCGGAAACAGCATCCCCAGCATCTTGGCGGCGTCGATGATGGTGCGGTGAAAATCGGCCAGCGTCAGTTCGCGGTGGATGAACATCTCGACCAGCAGGCCATAGGCAAGGCCCACGGCGGCGGCCTCGGTCGGCGAGAAATAGCCCGAATAGATCCCGCCCAGCAGCACCACCGGCAGCATCAGCGCCCAGATGCCCTCACGCAGCGCGCGCAGGAACTCGGCCCGCTGAAACGGGCGCGCCGGGCGCTTGCGGTTCACCCACAGCGCATAGCCCGCCAGCGCAATCGTCAGCAGGATCCCCGGACCGATCCCGGCCACGAACAGATCGGCGATGGATTGCTCGGTCACCAGCCCGTAGACGATCAGCGGGATCGACGGCGGAATGATGATCCCCAGCGTCCCGCCCGAGGTGATCGCCCCGAGCGCGAAGCGCTTGGAATAGCCGTTCTCGATCAACGCCGGATACAGGATCGCCCCCACCGCCAGCAGCGTCACCGGGGACGACCCGCTGATCGCCGCGAACAGCGCGCAGCTGAGGATCGCGGCCACGCCAAGGCCGCCCGGCAGGGGATCGGTCAGCAGTGTGGTGATGCGGATCAGGCGGCGCGCAATCGATCCGCGGGTCATGATGTTGCCCGCGATCAGGAACATCGGGATCGCCAGCATCAGATCGTTGTCGAGGCTGATCCACATGTCCTCGATGAGATATTCCAGATGCCCGTCGCCCCAGACCAGATGCACGAAGGCGGTGCCGAACAGCAGGATGACGATGGCGCTCTGGCGCAGGACCAGCAGCGCCGCGATGCACAGAAGAAGCAGCCAGATCATGCCGGTGCCCCCTGCGGTCGCAGTTCCGGGTGCAGCGCATAGGCCAGATGGCGGAATGCGCAGGAAAAGAAGGCGTAAGGCATCACCAGCTGGATCGGCCAGAGCGGGAAATAGAAGATCGCCGCCCTGTCGCCGAATTCGGCCGATTGGGCAACAAAATGGATCGCAACCATCCCCATGCCGGCGAAGAACAGCGCCGCGAACAGATCGCTGAGGCGGTTGACCAGCCGGTCATGCCGGGCGGAAAACAGGCGATCGAAGATCTCGGGGCGCAGATGCGCACCCGCCGAGGTGGCCAGCGACAGGCCAAGGAAGCTGGCGACGATGGCGGCATAGATCGCCAGCTTCTGCGCGCCCAGCAGCGAGGTTCCGAGCAGCTCGCGGCCCAGCACGTCGCCGATCAGCAGGGCCGCCACGGTGATATAGGCGAGCGACGCGACCGCTTCCTCAATCCGTTGCAAGGTCAACAGGACGGTTCTGGTCATCATCCCCCCGTCACTTCGCAAGCGGCTTTGGCGGCCTCGATCGCGGCCCATTTTTCGGCCGCCAGACCGCCGGTTTCGGCGATCAGCTGCGCGCGGACCGAGGGCGCGAAGCGTTGCCATGCCGCCAGTTCGTCCGCCGACAGGTCATGGACGGTGCCGCCGCTGGCGCGAACCTTGTCCAGCATCGCATTCTCGGTCTGGCGCAGCATCGGGCGCAGATCGGCCATCAACCGGGCGGACTCGGTCAGCGCCTGTCGGTGTTCTTCGGACAGCGTCACCCACCGCTTGGCCGAGATCAGCAGCGCGCCGATCTGCTGGCCGTGATTGGTGCGGGTGATCTGGGGCGCGGCGGCGGCATAACCGCCCGCGACGCCAACGACGATGGGCGTGGTCACCGCGCTGACCTGTCCGGTCTTCAGCGCCGGCATGCTGTCCACGGTGCCCAGCGGCACAGCGGCCCCCCCAGCGGCGCGAATGAAATAGGTATCACTCTGCGTGGGCGAGGTGCGGATCTTCACATCTTCCAGGTCCTCCGGCGACAGGATCGCGGATTTCGACATGATGGTCATATGGCCGATGTCCACCGGTGCCAGATAGACGGTGCCCGCGGCCCGGAACAGGTCGCCGAAGATTGCGGCCAGCCCGGAATCGGTGACGCAATCGGCTTGGGCCGAGGTGTCGAAGATATAAGGCGCTTGCAGCAGCCCATATTCCGGCACCAGCAGCGAGGACGCGACGTTTGACAGTTCCGCCATGTCCAGCCGACCGCGCGCCAATTGCCGTGCCATCGTCTGCTCGTCGCCCAATTCGTTGTTGTAATAGATGTTGACGGTCAGTTCGCCATTGGTGCGCGATGCAACATCTTCGGCGAATTTCCGGGTGGCAACGCCCCATGGGGTCTGCTCGGGGACGGCCATGCCCATCCGAAGCTCCTCGGCGGCAACGGAGTAACAGGCGGGCACGGACAGGGCCGCGGCTGCGGCGACCAGCAAGAATTTCATCAATCTCCTCCCAAAGATGTCGATGCTTGCCGGTCTGCTGTGGTGCTGGCCGGCAAGCTGGCAAGTTGCAGGCGCTGAGGGCCTATTCGGGCACCGCGCCGCAGGTGCTTTCACAAGACGACCGGCGCTGGAGGGCGTCGCCCACACCCTGCTGCCAGGCCTGGCGACGCGCGGCGCAGGTCCGGGCCTGTTCAGGGCAATCCGGGGTGACAAAACGGAACTTGTTCTGCTGTTGGTTGTCGGCCGGGTTCTCAAAGTAAAAGCACATGCTGTCCTCTCCTTCGCAAAGCTGCCCGGCGCGCGGTCCATGACCGCTCCTCCGCGCCGGGCTTCGTTGATGTTAGGTCCGCAGCGGGTCGGGCGCCCCCCACCTATGGGGTGGGGCTGTCAGTTGACGGCAGCGACCGGGTCGCTGAAACGCGCGCGCAACTCCGCCTTCAGCACCTTGCCGGTCGCGCCGACGGGCACCGCGTCCACGAAGAACACCTGATCGGGGATCGACCAGCGGGCGATGCGGCCGTGATACAGCGCCAGCAGTTCCTCGGGCGCGACCTGCGCCTCAGGCTTGCGCTGGATGACCAGCACCGGACGTTCGTCCCATTTCGGATGCGGCACGGCGATGCAGGCGGCCATGGCGACGGCCGGATGGGCGGCGGCGATGTTTTCCAGGTCGATCGAGCTGATCCACTCGCCGCCGGACTTGATGAGATCCTTGCTGCGGTCGGTGATCTGCATATAGCCGTCGGCGTCGATGGTGGCGATGTCCCCGGTCGGGAACCAGCCGTCGCGCAACATCCCCTCATCGGCGCGCCGGAAATAGGACGCCGCGACCCAGGGCCCGCGCACCAGCAGTTCCCCCGCCGACCTGCCGTCATGCGGCAGGTCCGCGCCATCCGCGCCCACGATCTTCATCTCGACACCAAAGGGCGCGCGGCCCTGCTTGGCCTGCAAGGCCAGCTGGTCTTCCGCGCTGTCGACCGTGACACCGGGCTTGGGCGAACAGACCGTGCCGAGCGGGCTGAGTTCGGTCATCCCCCAGGCATGCAGCACTGTCACGTCATGGCGATCCTGAAAGGCCGCGATCATCGGCGGCGGGCAGGCCGCGCCGCCGATGATGGTGCGGCGCATGGTCTTGAAGCCCGCGCCCGAGGCCTCGACCTGCGCCAGAAGCCCCTGCCAGACAGTGGGGACGCCGGCCGACAGGGTGACGCCCTCAGTCTCGATCAGCTCGTGCAGGGACGCACCGTCCAGCCACGGCCCAGGAAAGACCAGCTTGGCGCCCACCATGCAGGCGACATAGGGCAGTCCCCAGGCGTTGACGTGGAACATCGGCACCACCGGCAGGATGGCATCCATGGCCGAACAGTTGAACGCATCGCGCTGCGCCGCCGCAAGCGAATGCAGCACGGTCGAGCGGTGACTGTAGAGCACCCCTTTCGGATTGCCCGTCGTCCCCGAGGTATAGCACAGCGTCGCGGCGGTATTTTCGTCCAGCGGCGGCCATTCGAAATCGTCGTCATGGGCGGCGATCAGGCCGTCATGGCTGACCAGCGGTTTCGACAATGACACCCGTGGCAGATTCGCGCGGTCGCACATGGCGACGAAGGCCTCGATCCTGGTGGCGCGCGCCGCGATCTGTTCGATCAGCGGCATGAAGGTCAGGTCGAAGAACAGCACCCGCGCGCCGGAATGTTCCAGCATCCACAGTACCTGCTCGGCATGGAGGCGCGGGTTGATGGTGTGCAGCACCGCGCCCGAACCGGAGACGGCGTAATACAGCTCCATATGGCGGTAGCCATTCCAGGCAAGCGTCGCCACCCTGTCGCCGTGCCTGATGCCATGCGCCTTCAGGGCATTGGCCATCTGCCGCGCCCGACGCCCCAGCCCGCGATAGTCGTAGCGGTGCAGGTCGCCCTCGACCCGGCGCGAGACGATCTCGCGGTCGCCGTGGTTTCGCTCTGCATGGGTCAGCAGCGACGAGATCAGCAGCGGCATCTGCATCATTTGTCCGTGCATGGTGGTCCTCCCCCTTTTTCGCGCGGCCCGATGGCGGCGCGGGTGCGTGTCAGATTTTCAGGACGGTCGAGCCGATGGTGCGGCGGCCTTCCAGCGCGCGATGGGCCTCGGCGGCATCGGCGAAGTCGTAGACCTGGCCCGGCTCGCTGACGATCTTTCCGGCCTCGACCAGATCGAACATCTCGCGCGCCATGGCCAGCATATGCGGGCGCGGCGTGGCGTAATGGATCATCGCCGGCCGCGTCACCCACAGCGATCCCTTGACCGCCAGCAGGGTGGTGTCGATCTCGACCGGACCGGACGAGGTGCCGTTGCTGACAAGCGCCCCGCGCGGCGCCAGACTGTCCAGCGAGGCCATCAGCGTGTCCTTGCCGACCGAGTCGTAGACCACCGGCACGCCCTTGCCGTTCGTGATCTCGCGCACGCGTTCGGCGATATTCTCGCGGCTGGTGACGATGACATGGGCGCAACCATTGGCGCGCGCGATCTCGGCCTTCTCATCGGTCGAGACGGTGCCGATCATCTCGACCCCAAGCGCCCGCGCCCATTGGCAGGCGATCAGGCCAACGCCGCCGGCGGCCGCATGATAGAGGATCGTTTCCCCGCCCTTCAGCGGATAGACCTGCCGGAACAGATATTGCGCCGTCATGCCGCGCATCATCAGCGTTGCCGCCGTGCTATCGCTGACCCCGTCCGGGATCGGGATCAGCACCTCGGCGGGCATGATCCGCATATCGGCATAGGCGCCCTGCGGCCCCAGCAGATAGCCGACCCGGTCGCCGGGGCGGAATTCGGTCACGCCGTCGCCCACCGCCTCGATCACGCCGACTGCGTCAGACCCCAGACCGTTCGGCAACGGCATCGGATAGCGCCCGGTCCGGAAATAGATGTCGATGAAATTCACCGCCACATAGGCGTGGCGGAGCCGGACTTCGCCCGGACCGGGATTGCCCAAGGGGGCATCGACAAGGCTCAGAACCTCGGGGCCGCCCAGTTCGTGAATGCGATACATGCGTGACATGGAGAACTTCCTTCGTCTGTCAGTGGGCGGCCGGCTGGCCGGCCATGTTGTGCAATTCAGCGATCAGCCCGTCCGCCATCGGCCAGTCACCGAAGCCCGAGGCCGGGTTCAGGTGGCCGACCGCGCCCAGATCGACCAGTTTCGCGCCCCAGTCGCGGGCCAGAACGACCACGCGGGTATATGCGCCAAGCGGATCATTGCGGCTGGCGGCGACAAGCGTCGGGCACGGCAAGGGCTGGCGCGGCACCGGCAACCAGCCGCCGGCCTGAAGCGCGGCGATGGTCGGAAAGCCTTCCGGCATCGGGCTTTCGAAATCGGGGGGCGTCGCCATCAGGGCCGCCGTGACCCTGCGGCTGGTGCCCGCCAGCCAATGCGCCAGCATGATGCAGCCGCCGCTATGGGCCACGGCGATCAGCGGCCCGTCGATGCTTTGCGCCACGGTTTCGATGGCGGCGACGCGGCGGGCGCAATGCAGATCCTCGCGCCCCATCGGCGCCACGCGGGCCACCTTCGGCAGACGCTGCGCGAGCAGCGTCTGCCAGTGCCCGGCCGCGTGATCGCGCAGCCCCGGAACGATCAGGATGGTCGGGCTTTTGGTCATCAATGCCTCACTCGGCCGCGAATTTCAGGAAGCCACGCTGACCCTGCGCCCGGTTCGGGGCAAAGCCGTTCCGCGCCAGCGTCTCATCGGCCGAGCCGTAGAACTCGCCCAGACGGTAGATGCGGCGGGCCTCCTGACCGCTGGCGATGCCGCGCCCGAACTCATGCGAGATGCGGACCAGCTGCTCGATCTGTTCCACCGTGCCCATCTTGGCCGAGCGGTCCTGACGCCAGATATTGTCCTCGATCCCGCAGCGGACATGCAGCCCCATGGCCATGGCCATCATGTTCAGGGGCAGCACGTTCAGCATCGAGGATTCCAGCGTCAGCACCGCCCCATCGGGCACCGCGCGGACGAAATTCGCGAGGTTGTAGATATTCGGCGCATCGAACCCGCCGCCGATGGCGACCCAGGTCAGGATCAGGGGCACATTGGCGGTGCCCTTGCGCATCATCCGCTCGACCGTTTCCAGCTGGCTGATCGAGGCAAGCTGGAAATGCGTCTGGATGCCGCTGTTCGACAGGCGGCGGATATGTTCCTCGACCCATTCGGGGCCGGCGGGCACGGTCATCTCGCGATAGGCGCGATACAGTGCCGGTTCGGCAATCGAGGTGCCGGCGATATCGGCCTCGCACATCTGCTCGACGATGTTCATCTGGCTGGTATTGATGGCGATGGTGACCTGATCGGGGATCGGCAGCAGGTCGGCCAGCATGTGACGGGTGTCATCGCTCAGCCATTTGGCCTCGGCCCCCTCGCCTTCCGGCGCGAAGGAGATCGAGCCGCCGACCTGCAGGATCATGTCCGGCACGGCGGTGCGCAGGCGGTCCAGAAACTCGTTGAACATCGACAGGCGTTTCGAGCCCTTGCCGTCCTCCTCGCGCACATGCAGGTGCAGCACGGTGGCGCCGGCATTGTAGCAATCGACCGCCTTCTGCACATGCTGCTGCATGGTCAGCGGAATATCCTCGGGGAAATCCGCGATCTCCCATTCCGGCCCATAGGGGGCGGCGGTGATGACCAGCTTTTCCTGGTTTTCGGGAAACAGCGATCCGTCCATGAAATTCATGGTGTCTTCCTTTCGTGGTTGGTTGGTCGTCTTAAGGGGGGCTGGCTGCCTGAAAGGTGGCTGGCCTAGTAAGTGGCGTCGCCCATGATGCCTGCACGTTCCATCTTGCGGTGGCAGGGCGGGTAATCCATCACGGCGTAATGCTGGGTCGAACGGTTGTCCCAGAAGGCCACGCTGCCCGGCTGCCAGCGCCAGCGGACCTGATATTCCGGCGCCTGCGCCTGGGCGATCAGATAGTGCAGCAACTGGCTGGCGCCCGGCGCGTAATCCTGCCCGAAGCGCACATTCGCATCGGTGTGGTAATTGGTGAAATGCGTGGTGAAGGCATTCACATACAGGATCTTTTCGCCGGTTTCCGGGTGGGTGCGGACCACCGGGTGCTCGGCATCGGGGAACTGCGCCCTCAGCGCCAGCCGCTTTTCGAGGGGCATGGCGGCGCCGAAGCTGGCCTCGATGCTGTGACGCGCGCGCAGGCCCGCGATGCGGGTCTTGATGTCCTCGGGCAGGCGTTCATAGGCCAGCACCATGTTGGCCCACATGGTATCGCCGCCGACCTCGGGGCATTCGACGCAATGCAGCACGCAGCCCATCGGCGGGATTTCGCGCCAGCTGGCATCCGAGTGCCAGGCGTTTTCGTAACGGTCATTCGGCGTGTCGGGGGTCTTGTAGATGCGCACCAGACCCGGATGATCGGGATCGCTGCCGGCGACGGGGTGATCCTCCAGCGCGCCGAAATGGCGGGCGAAGGCGATGTGATCGCTGCGAGACAGGTCCTGATCGCGAAAGAACAGCACCTTGTGGCTGAGCAGCAGGTCGCGGATAGCTTCGCGCAGGGCCGCATCCTGCGCGGCCGCACCCAGCTGGACGCCCGAAAGCTCCGCCCCGATGGCGCAGGTCAGCGGTTTGACCTGGACATTGCGGATGATCGCGGCGGCCGCGATCTGATTGGCCGTGGTAATGCCATCCCGAACATGGTTCATGCCTTCCTCCTCCTGAGCGGCGCCGATCTCCTCATCGGCGCTGCGCATGAACGGGTTTACGGCAGCGAATCGGGTCCCGCCCCACCCTCGCAGAGGGGGGGCAGAGGGGGCGTCAGCCCTCGGGCGGCAGGAAACCCATCAGCCGCGCGCGGCCAACCACATGCTTGCGCGATCCGGCATTCAGCTTGGAAAACAGGTTCTTCATGTGCCACTTCACGGTATCTTCGTGAATGTTCAGCGCCCGGCCGATTTCCTTGTTCGACAGGCTGCGGGCCAGCAGTTCGATGATCTCCGCCTCTTTCGGGGTCAGCACGCCGGAGCGGACGGCATCGGCAGGGCTGGCATCGGGCAGCGCGGTGGGTTTGGGCGCCGGGGTGGCGGGCACCGGCTCGGCAACCTTCTGGTCGCGCTGATCCAGCCGGCGCACCCAATCGCCCAGAAGCGGATGGGCATCGGTCAGCACACGGTGCAACCGGTAAGCCTGCGCCAGCCCGCGCGCTTCCTCCAGCATGGCGGAAGCGCCGGGATCGCCCAGCCGCTCGCGCACCAGCGCCAGCATCCCCATCAGCTCGATCCGCAGCCGGTCCTTTCGGGTGTCGCGCGCCAGATCCAGCGCCGCCTGCAAGGGCGCGATCGCGTCGCGCCATTCGCGCGCGGCCACGGCGACATGCCCGCGCGCGATCTGGTGCTGCTGGCGCACAGCCGCCTGCCACAGCGGGCCGTCCGGCACATCCCCCTCCAGCAGCGTTTCGATCCGGTCCAGCAGATCGGCGCAGGTCACGGCGCGGAAGCTGCGCGCATGCAGGTGAATCTGTTCCGTCAGCGCCACCACCCGCAGGCGCGGCAGGTTGCGCCGTTGCGCGATGGCATGCAGCGCCTCCAGCAGTTGCAGGGCGCGGTGTTCGTCTCCTTCGGCGAGCGCCGCGCGGGCCAGCGTGCGATAGCCGAGTTGCAGGGCCTCGGGCATCCCGCTTTGTTCCAGCACGTCCAGCCGGTTCGCCAGCGTGATGACGGCCTGATCCGGCTGGTCCTGTTCCCATTGCGTCGTCGCCAGCAGCGCCGCCAGAATGGTCGAGAAGGGATGCCGCCGCCCCAGTTCCACATCCGACTGGACCGAAGCGGGGCGCAGGATGACCTCGGCCAGTCCGACCTGCCCCTCCCACAGATAGCTGAGACCGACAATGCCGTCATTCAGCCGCTGCAGGAAGGCGGGCGGGCGAAAGCCGGGCGGCATCGCACCGTGCTGGTGCAGCCGCGCATGGGCCGGACGCCCGGCGATGAAATCGCGATAGGCCGAGCGGTTGGCATGGACCTGCAACAGCATCGGATCACGCAACGGCGGATCGGCCCCCCAGCGGTCATACAGCGCCGCAAGTTGGTCGGGCAGGTCGGCAAAGATCGCCGCAGCCCCAAGGATCAGGTCGCATTCGCAATCCAGTTCCGGGTCGATCGCACCTTGCGCGCGGATGCGGTCGATCAGCCGGCCTGCCTCCTGATGGTGCTCGCCCAGCGCCAGACACCAGGCGCCAGCGACCAGCAGTTGCGGGCGCGCATCAAGCTGCTCGCGCGGCATCATGTCGAGCCAGGGCATCGCCTCGGTCAGGCGCCCCTTGCGCATCACTGTGTCATATAGCTTGCGCTCGGCCAGGTCGCAGGCCCAGTCGATGTCGCCGGCGGCAAGGGCGTGATGTGCGGCCTGCGCCGATAGGTCGTGTTCGGCCAGCCAGCGCGCCGCGTTGCGATGCAGTTGCCTGCGCTCCGTCTCGGGCAGATCGTCGAAGCGCTTGCGCAATTCGCCACGCACCAGCGCATGCAGCCGCAGCCAATCCCCGCCTTCCAGCGCAATCACCAGCGAGGTCTGCGCGGCCAGCCGCCGCAGCCGGTCTGCCGCGCCCCCATCGCCGGTCATGGCGGCGGCGAGTTCCGGCGTCATCACCTCCAGCATCGACAGCTGGCTCAGCAGGCAATCATCGGCCGGGTCCAGATCGCCAAGAAGGCGCGACAGCAGCTGGCTGCGCTCGACCCCGCCGCGATCCAGCAGCGATTTGGCAGCCAGCGCGGCATCCGGTCCGCGTTGCAGCAAGGATAGCACCAGCTGGATTCCCAGCGGCCAGCCCTCGGTCAGGTCGTGTAGCCTGGCGGCGGTTTCGTGGTCCAGCGCCGGACTGGTCCGATCACGCAGGATGGCGACGGTTTCGTCCAGGGTGAAACCGGTATCGGCGGCGGTCAGCATCTCGCATTGACCGAATGGCGCCAGATCCGTGGCGCTGCCGGGCTGATCGCTGCGCAGCGCCACGAAGGCCCGCAGGTTGACCGGCAGGTTGCGCAGCAGATATTCCACCGCCCCGCGCGACGGGCCGGGCAGCTTTTCCGCCTCGTCGATGATGACGACGGTTTCGACCGCCGCTTCGGCGACGGCGGCCAGCCAGCAGGTCAGCGCGCCAAGGCTGTCCTCAGGTGCAGAATCCAGCGCTTCGAGGATCGTGTGGCCAAAGTTGGGCCGGCAGGCGGCGGTGCGAAAGGCATGGGTCAGGGCCAGGATCAGCCGTGCGGGCGTGTCGTCGGCGCGCGCCGACAGCCACAGCACCACCCGCCCGTGCCGCAGCGCCTCGCGCCGCCATTGGCACAGGATCGCAGTCTTTGCATAGCCCGGCGGGGCATGCAGCAGCAACACGGAGGCATTACGCAGACGCCCCTCGGCCAGCCCCAACTGGGGCCGGTCCAGCAGGCGCTGCGGCTCTCGCGGCGGAGTGGTCGCCAGAACGATCCCGGCCGAGATGACGATGTCGTTCGATCCCTGTGGTGGTTGGCCCTGATCCAAACCCTGGTCCTCGCGATGCGCCGGAAAGGCGCTCCTGCCGCGACAATCTTACACAGTTCCGGCCAGTCCGCGAGGGCCGGACGACCGACCGGGCGCCGGCGCCACATCCAGACGTCGCCGCCGGCGCCGTCGAAACTGAGGTCGATCCCGGCGGGGTGGGGCAACTGCCGGAGCGCGCCCTGAAGGTCGACGGTCGTCGGAAAGGCGAAGGCCTGATCGCCTGCAAGCTGAGCGGGGCCCTGGACCTCGTCTCGTTCCGGGATTTGCCGAAGGCCGAGGCAACGACCTGACGCACAGGGCCGGCGGGATCACCCCGACCAGAATCGGGTTTTGTGCTTGCCACGCCGGGCGGCCGACCGCGGGTTCAGGGAAATACCAGCTTCGGACGCTGCAGTTGCGTATCGTTCAGGCGCCCCGAAATCAACGGGCCGGGGCCGGTGAGGCCTGCGCCAAAGGGCCGGGCTGGAACGCCCAATGCCGGGACAGCGCGAAGGTCAGCAATGCCGCCACCGCGGTCGAGACCAGCAAAGCCACCGACGGATGGCGCGGCAGCCGCTGCAGCAGCAGGAACAGGACGGTTTCATTGGTCACGAAACCAAGCCCCGACACGATCAGAAACCGGCGGAACGCCAGACCGACGGCTGCCCCGTGACCGGCGAAGGAAAACCGGTGATGCCCCCAGAAGCTGACCATGAAGGCGCTCGCGAAGGCGAGCGCATTGCCGATCAGCGGCGGGGTGCCGGCGCGGATCAGCAGAAGCGCCACCACCAGATGGGTCAGCGTCGCCGCCCCGCCTGTCAGGGCAAAGCGCAGGCCCGCGCCTAACACTCGGCCTCGGCTGGAATGGTGACATTCTCGGCGATCAGATAACCGGGGCGCCCCTTCACCTCGTTGAAGACCCGCGCCAGATACTCGCCCAGCACCCCGATCGAGACCAGCTGGATGCCGCTGAAAAAGAAGATGGCCACCGCCAGCGTCGACCAGCCGGCGATGTCATGGCCAAAGATCATCGTGCGGACGGCCAGAAACAGCCCGTACAGGATCGACAGACTGGCCAGCACCATGCCGATTCCGGTCCACATGCGCAGCGGCCAGTCGGTAAAGGCGGTCAGCCCGGTCATGCCCAGATGCAGAAGCCGCGCGAAGTTGAATTTGCTGTTGCCGCCGCCGCGCGGCGCCAGTTCGACCGGGATCGCGAGGGACCGGAAGCCGACCCAGGCATAGAGCCCCTTCATGAAGCGGTTGCTTTCCGGCAGCGCGCACAGCGCGTCGACGACCTTGCGATCCATCAGGCGGAAATCGCGGGCGCCGGCGGGGATCTGCACCTCGCTGCCAGTGTTCAGGAACCTGTAGAAGGCGGCGGTGAAGCGGCGCTTCAGCCAGCTTTCATCATCGCGATGGGCGCGGACGGCATAGACGATCTCATAGCCTTCGCGATATTTCTCCAGCATGGTGTCGATGTAATGCAGCGGTTCCTGCAGATCAGCGTCCAGGATCACCACGGCGCGACCGGTGCTGTGGCGCAGCCCCGCCATGATCGCCTGTTCCTTGCCGAAATTGCGCGACAGGCGCAGCAGACGGACCGGCAGCTCCCAATGGCCGCCCTGAATGATGGCGACCGTGTCATCGGCGCTGCCATCGTCGATGACCAGAATCTCGGAACGCGCGGCCAGTTCCTGTGCCTTGCGCGCGACACGGCGCAGGGTCTCGGCGATGGTGTCGGCCTCGTTATAGGCCGGGATCACGAAGGAAAGATCGGGCGGCGTCAGGCCCAGAGCCGTCTTGCGCGTCAGAATATCCACCGTATCCAGCGAGATTTCGCCCATCTTGCTCATCAGTTCATCTCACTTTTGCCTGGCCCCAAAAACAGGACGTGACGGCCATAGGCGCCGAGGTTTTGTAGCCCCAACCCTTCGGCCCGGGGGGCCATGTCGGGCGACACAGAGAACGCCGCCGGGGCACCCGCCGCCATCTGCGCAAAGTTTTCCGCGCTGATCGTCTTTGCCCTGCCGCGCGAATAGAACTCGGCCGAGAAGCTGCGCCTGCCCACGGTGTAAAGCGGCGCGCCCGGCAGGGCGGTTTCGGCTGCCGCGACCAGCCCCTTGTCGGATTTCAGCCGGATCTGGGCGGGCGCGAACACCGCCATGCCCGCAAGGGCCGTGAACAGCGTCAGCACGACCAGCGATGCCGCGACAAAGCCCACGCCAAGCAGGCGTCCCGGCGCGGTCCCGAACACGTCCGTCGCCAGAACCACCATCAGGATCACCGCCGCCGGCAGGCCGGGCAGCACATAAGCCGCGAGGATGTTCGACGCCGGCGTGAACAGCAGCAGCGGCGACAGCGCCCAGAGCAGCAGATACAGCCGCCAGCCCGCGCGGTCCCCCCGGAAGGCGCCGAAGGTGCTGCGGACGCGCGACAGAAGCAGCAGGGGCACGACGCTCCATGGCAGGGCGGCGATCAGCCACCAGATCCAGATCATGCCCTTCGGCTGCGCGTGCCCGGTGCCGTAAAGATCGCCCTGCCAGCCCGGCACCAGAAAGCGCTGCACATGCTCGCCGATCAGGAAATACCGCAGAAAGCCGGGCGTGGCGATTTCAGCCACCGTATACCACGGCACGACCAGCACCAGCAGCAGCGCCGCCCCGCCCAGCCATGGCAGGCGCTTCAGCAAGCGCCAGTTCCAGGTCAGGACCAGCCACAAAAGGACGGGGATACCACACAGGATCGTCGCAACCGGCCCTTTGGCCAGCAGCCCGATGGCAAGACCCACGACCATCGCATAGCCCCAGGTCCGGCTGTTCGCGGCCCCGTGCACGGCGTTCCAGAACCCCACCATCACAAGGGTCGTGCCCAGCACCATCGGCATATCGGTCATCACGAAGGCCGAAGCGCCGAAGAACATTGCCGTGATCGCCAAGGCAACCGTCGCCACCAGCGCGCTGTTGCGTCCCACCAGATCGCGCATCCACAGCCAGACCAGCGCCAGAACCGCCAGCGCGGTCAGCAGGATCGGCAGGCGCGCGGCGGCCTCGTTCACGCCGAAAAGCTGCATCCCGGCGGCCGACAGCCACGTATGCAGCGGCGGCTTGCCCCAGAAGGGCACGCCATAGTCGAATTGCGGGGTCAGCCAATTGCCGGTCTCGACCATCTTGCGGGCGATCTCGGCATAGCGGGCCTCGGTGGTGTCGGTGAAGGGCACGGTGAACACGGCCCAAAGCCGCAGCAGCACAAAGGCCGCGGCAATGGCGATCAGCACCGCCCTGGCGCGCGCGCCCAGAATCAGGTCGCGCGCCGCCGGATACAGGCTGCGGGATGGCACCGAAGATGCCGCGCCTTGCGGGCCCAGATAGGCTTCGCTTGATGCCATTCGATACAGTCCTGCCCGGTCGTTTCTGGTTGACGTCATCGCCCAGCTATCCGGCAGGACCTCTCGGCACCGTTGCCGGGACTATACCAATCCGTAATCTTTCAATATCTTGACCCGAGGCGGCGTCGGGCTATCACAGCCGCGGGCATAACCGGGCAGGACAGGGCATATGCGCGTTCTTGTGGTCGAGGACCATGCGGAAACGGCGGAATACATCACATCCAGCCTGCGGGCGCAGGGCCATGCGGTCGATCACTGCGCCAACGGCCGGGACGGGTTTCTGCACGCCCTGGACAATGATTACGATGTCATGGTCTTTGACCGGATGCTGCCGGGGCTGGACGGGCTGACGCTGATCAAATCGGTGCGCGGCGCAGGCGTGGAAACGCCGATCCTGTTCCTCAGCGCGATGGACGGCATCGACGACCGGGTCGAGGGGCTGGAAGCGGGATCGGACGACTATCTGGTCAAGCCCTTCTCGTTTCAGGAACTGTCCGCCCGGCTTGCCGCCCTGACCCGGCGGCCGCCGCTGAAAACCGAGGAAACCGTGCTGCAGGTGGCTGATCTGGAAATGAACCTGATCCGCCGCACCGTGACGCGCGGCGGCGTGCCGCTTGATCTTCAGCCGCGCGAATTCAGCCTGCTGGAATATCTGATGCGCAATGCCGGCCGGGTGCTGACGCGCACGATGCTGCTGGAATCGGTCTGGGATTTCCACTTCGACCCCAAGACCAACGTGGTCGAGACCCATATCTCGCGCCTGCGCAACAAGGTGGACAAGCCCTTCGCGACCGAACTGATCCATACCGTTCGTGGCGCCGGATACAGCCTGCATGGCTGACATGGCCGCCGTCATGCGGTTCCTGCGCTCCACCTCGGTGCGGCTGTCGCTGCGCTTTGCGGCGCTTTATTCCATCGTCACCGCGCTGATCTTCGGCCTGACCTATCACTTTGCCGACCGCGAGATTACCGAATGGGTGGCTCAGCAACTGGCCGACGACGCCGCGGGCTTTGCGGCGCTCTATGAACATGAGGGGCCGGACGCAACGCTGCAGAAGCTGAACGGCTATCCCGGCTTCAACTTCGAGGATTATCGCATCTATCTTCTGCAGGATGCCAAGGGGACCGTTCTGGCCGGCAATGTGGCCGGCATCGATTGGCAGGGCGGCAGCGGCTATGTTCCGCTGGATCATGTGCGCGCCCTGCACCCCCGCGACGATGACGTGGCGGGATATCTGCTGCACACGGTCCAGCTTGGTCCGAACAGGCTGACCCTCGGCACCAGCACCTATTTCCTCGAGGAACTGCGCGAAGTTCTGGAACGCGGTCTGGCCGTTGGCTTCATCCTGCTGCTGCTGGCCGGGCTGGTCGCGGGCGTCATCGTCGGCCGCAAGACCGAACGGCGCCTGGCCGAAATCTCGGGCACGCTGAAATCGGTCGCGCTGGGACAGCTGGAGGCGCGCGTCCCGGCCGCCGGCCACGAAGCCGATGACCTCGCCCGCGTTGCCACGGAAATCAACCGCACCATCAACCAGTTGCAGCATATGGTCGAAAGCCAGAAGCAGATTTCGGCCGATATCGCCCATGATCTGCGCACGCCGATGCAACGGCTGCGTCAACGGCTGGACGCCATCGCCCAATCCGGTCAATTGTCCCCCCAGTCCGAGGACGAGCTTGCCGGCGCGATCGAGGTGGTCGACGACCTGATCGACACCTTCCACGGCCTGCTGCGGATCGCGGAAATCGAATCGGGGCGGCGGCGCGAGCGCTTTACCGACATCGCACTTGCCCCCCTGCTGGCGCGGCTGGAGGATGCCTATGGTCCGGTGGCCGAAGAAAATGGGCAGACCCTGCGCCTGACGATAACCGACGGCGACGCCACCGTTCATGGCGATCAACAGTTGCTGACGCAGATGATCGCCAATCTGATGGAAAACGCCATGCGCCACAGCCCGAGCGGCACCGGCATCGCGGTTACGCTGTCCCGCGAGCCGGGTGGCGTGTTGGTCAAAGTGGCGGATAACGGCCCCGGCATCCCCGCCGGTGAACGCGAAAAGGTGCTGCGCCGGTTCTACCGGCTGGAAAAAAGCCGCACCACGCCGGGCAACGGGCTGGGCCTGAGTCTGGTCAAGGCGATCGCCGACCTGCATGGCGCGACGGTCACGCTGGCGGATAACGCGCCGGGATTGCGCATCGCCATCAGGTTCGCGGCCTGAGCCGGCGACCGTCACCGGCGATCTCACATCAGATGTGCGACATTCGGGGCGGGCAGGAAGCGCCAGTTGCGGCGGGGACCGGCCATGACATTCAGGTAATACATCTCGAATCCGGGGGGCGCGCCGCAGGGATGATGGCCGCGGGGCACGCAGACCACATCGCCGTCATGGACGGTCATGGTCTCGTTCAACGTCAGATCATCGGTATAGACGCGCTGGATGCCGAAGCCATTGCCGGGGTTCAGGCGGTGATAATAGGTTTCCTCCAGATAGGTGATGCGGGGAAAGTCGTCCTCATCGTGGCGGTGGCTGGGATAGCTGGACCAGTGGCCGGCGGGGGTGAAGACCTCGGTCACCAGAAGCGAGTCGCAGAAATCCTCGTTCTCCATGGCGATGTTGTTGATATATCGTGTATTTGTGCCTTCTCCGCGGGCGGTCAGGGTGATCCCCTCAGGGCCGATCCGGCGTGCCGGGTGGCCCCCCCTGCCCGGCGCGGAACAGACAGCGATGGTGCAATCGGTGCTTACCGTCGCTTGCCAGTGGCTGCCATCGGGAAGATACAGGCAATGCGGCGGGGTCTTTTCAAAGACATCCATCCGCTGGCCCAATTCGCCCCAGTCCTGTCCGGCAGCGTTGATCCGCGCCTTGCCCTCGATCATGACCAGAATGACCTCGTTCCCGCCTGTCGTCTCGGCCACGCTCTCGCCCGCCCGCAGCCGGTAAAGCGAAAAGCCGACATAGCGCCAGCCGGCATCGGCGGGGTTAATCTGATGGACCTTGCCATGGCTGCCGAAGGGCTTCTTCAGAAGATGGCTCATGCATCGTCCTTTCTGTTGTCGGTCTTCTGGCCTGCGGGCGGCTTGGGATCGAAGGCGATGAAGAACTGGTGCCCCGCGTAAATCCCGAGCGCCCCGAACAATATGCCCCAGAAGGGCGCGCCGCTGGCGAACTCGAACCCGGCCCAGCCGAGGCAGGCCGCCACGATGGCGGTCCTCAGCCAGAGCGGGCGGTAGACCTCTTGCTGCAGGTCGAACAGCTTCATGCCGCCTGCCCCCCGTCCAGCCCGGCCTCGGCCGCCGCCGCCTTCAACGCCTTCAGGCCCATGGACTGATACTGCAGCGGATCGCGCAGCACCGGGTCCTGCTCGGCCTCAATCACCAGCCAGCCGTCAAAGCCAGCCTTCGCCAGAATCTGCAGCAGAGGGACGAAGTCGATCGCCCCCTCCGGGTCGCCCGGCACGGTGAAGGCCCCGGCCAGCACGCCCTGCAGGAAGGACAGATTCTCCGCCCGGACCCGCGCGGTGACCGAAGGCCGGATATTCTTGGCATGGAAATGGGCCACGCGGGTGGCGTGCTTCGCCAGCACCTCCACCGGATCGCCGCCCCCGAACGCGCAATGGCCGGCATCGAACAGCAGATGCGTGGCCGGTCCGGTCGCGGCCATGAAGGCGTCGATATCTGCGGGACTTTCGATCACGGTGCCCATGTGGTGATGATAGGCCAGCGTCATGCCCTCGGTCGCCAGATAGGCCGCGAAAGCCTCGATCTTCGCGCCAAAGGCGGCCATTTCGTCGGCGTTCAGCCGCGGCCGGTCGTTCACCGGCACATCAGCACGGCCATGCACCGTGTTCGAGCATTCGCAGACTATGCAGACCTCGCAGCCATTGGCCTTCAGCTTGGTCAGATGCGGTTGCACGGCCGCGATCTCGTCCTCGACCGAGCGGGTCAGCAATGCGGTCGAATACCAGCCCGAGATGAAGCGGAGCCCATGGCGCCCCAGCAGTTCACGCAGCGCCTGCGGGTCGTCCGGCCAGCGATGGCCGTTCTCGATCCCGTCAAAGCCGATCAGCGTTCCGGCCTCGTGCAGGATCTGTTCGGTCGGGATATGGGCGCCGATGGACGGGTCGTCATCATTGGCCCAGGCGATGGGATTGGTGCCGTAAAAGATCATGATGGCCTCAATTCACCAGCCGCTGACGCGCGGCATTTTCCAGATAATCGGCATAGGCCGCCCGCAATTTCGCGCTGTCGCCCACCGCCGGGACCGCCACGTCCCACCAGTGGCCGGCCCCGGCAAGCCCGTCGCCGGGACCGGGCGCGGCGGTGGTGTCGATGACGATGACCGTCGGGATGTCACGGCCGCGCGCCACCCCGATCTCGGCTTCCAGTTCGGCAATGCTGGCCGCCTTCACCGCATGGGCGCCCATGCTCGCGGCATGCGCCACAAAATCGATCTGCGGCTGCACCTCGATCCGGCTGTCGACATAGAGGTTGTTGAACGGCATCCCGCCCGTACCCTGCTGCAAGCGGTTGATGCAGCCGAAACCGCGATTGTCGGTCAGCACGACGGTGAAGGGGATGCGCCGCATCACCGCGGTCACCAATTCGCTGTTCATCATCATGTAGCTGCCATCGCCGACAAAGCAGATCACCTCGCGATCCGGCCGGGCCAGCTTCAGCCCCATGGCGCCGGCGATCTCGTAACCCATGCAGCTGTAGCCGTATTCCATATGATAGCCATGCAAGCCGGGCTGCCACAGCAGCTTCAGCGCGCCGGGCATGGTTCCCGCCGCGCACATGGCGATGGCGTCATCGCCGGTCGCGCGCTGCACCGCGCCGATCACCTGCGCATCGGTCGGAAGTTCGTTGCCGTCGGCAGGCGCGGCGCAATGGGCATCGACGGCGGCCAGCCAACCCGCGCGCAGGGCCGGGTCCGCACCCGCCGCGCGGTGATCGCCCAGCGCCGCCGTCAGCGCTTCCAGCGCCACCCGCGCATCCGCGACAAGCGAGACCGCCCCGTGCTTGGCCGCGTCATAGGGCTGGACATTGATCCCCACCATCCGGGCATCGCCGAACAGCGTGCGCGAGCCGGTGGTGAAATCCTGCAACCGCGTGCCGATGCCGATCACCAGATCCGCCGCCGCCGCCACCGCATTTGCCGCGGCCGAGCCATCGACGCCAGTCGCGCCGTAATTCATCGGATGGGATTGCGGCAAAGCGGATTTGCCGGCCTGGGTCTCGATCACCGGGATGTTGCGGCGGCTGGCAAAATCGGCCAACGCCTCCTCCGCCCCGGAATAGATCACCCCGCCACCGGCCACGATCACCGGCGCTTTCGCGGCGCGTATCAGACCGGCTACCTCGGCCAGTTCGGCCGCATCGGGCGCCGGCCGGCGGATCCGCCAGACGCGCGGTTCAAAGAAAGCTGCCGGCCAGTCATAGGCCTCGGCCTGCACGTCCTGACAGAAGGACAGACAGACCGGCCCGCAATTCGCCGGATCGGTCATCACCCGCAGGGCGCGCGGCAGCGCGGTCAGCAGGTGTTCGGGCCGGGTGATCCGGTCGAAATAACGCACCACCGGGCGGAAGCAGTCATTGGCGCTGACGGTGCCGTCATCGAAATCCTCGACCTGCTGCAGCACTGGGTCGGGGCGGCGACTGGCAAAGACATCGCCGGCGACAATCAGCAGCGGCAGCCGGTTCACATGCGCCAGCGCGGCGGCGGTCACCAGATTGGTCGAGCCCGGCCCGATCGAACTGGTCACCGCCTGCGCCCGCCGCCGCGCCTTGCCCTTGGCATAGGCGATCGCGGCATGGGCCATCGACTGCTCGTTCTGGCCGCGCCATGTCGGCAGGGCGTCGCCAATTCCGTGCAGCGCCTCGCCCAGACCGGCCACATTGCCGTGCCCGAAAATCGCCCAGACGCCGTCAATGAAGCGCTCGCCACCTTCGGTCATCTGCACCGCAAGCCAGCGCACCATCGCCTGCGCCGCCGTCAACCTGATCGTCTCGCCCATTGCTCCGCCCTTTTCATTCTGGCGCAAATATCCCGCCGGGTCCGGGGGCGCGCAGCCCCCGGTCGCTTACGCCGCCGCCCGCGCCGCATCCCAGATTTCGCACAACCGCGCATAGCGCACCGCCATCTGCGCCACCGCCGCCTCGTCGCCGATCGTCCCGGCCAGCCAGTCGCGCGCCACCGCGCCGAAGATCGTCCGGCCGACGGCAAAGCCGCGCACCAGCGGAAAACCCGCCGCGACCCTGAAACTGGCCGCCAGTTCCGCCTCGGGCGCATCGAGGCCCAGTACCACAATCCCGCGGGTGTGGCAGTCATGGGCTTCGATGGCGTCGATGGCGTTCTGCCAGCCGGCGCGGGTCTGCATCGGCTCCAGCTTCCACCAGTCGGGATAGATCCCTGCCGCATAGAACTGCCCGATCAGCGCCGCCGTGGTCATGTCATCCACCGGCCCGACCTTCGAGGGGATGATCTCCAGCAGGAAATCCAGCCCGTTCCGGCGCGCGGCGGTGAACAATTCCTTCACCTTCGCTTCCTGCCGTGCACGCATCGCCGCGTCGTCGTCAGGGTGGCAGAAGCACAGCACCTTGACCACCTCCTCGCGCGCCCATTCCTGCAGGCCGCCGCAGTCGGGGCCCAGTTCCAGCTCCAGTTCCAAGGGACGCGAGCCCGGCCATTCGCAGGGTCGCCCGATCCACAGGCCGGACCCGCTGGCCGCGTGCAGCGCCGCGCGCCCGATGCGGTTGTCGCACAGGATGCCATAGCCCCGTCCGCCATCCGCCACCTGTAACGCGGCCTTGAGGCACAGTTCCTTGAAGGCCCCGCCCTTCGCAGGAGTATAGCCCGCCATCTCCTCAAGCTGCTGGCGGTGATCGAAGGCGAAGACCCGCATCGTCGACCAGTCGCCGCCCATCCGGCCCTGCCGGTTCGTCGCCCAATGGATCTGTTCCAGCGCGGCATCATGGCGCAGGTCGGGGCGCGTCACCCCGCGATCAAGGAAGAATTCCAACTCTGTCAGCGAGGGATAGGCCGGGGTGCAGCCATGCCGGCTGACCGCGAAAGCGCCGCAGGCATTGGCGTATGTCAGCGCGGTCGGCCAATCCGCCCCGTCCAGCCAGCCCTTCATCAGCCCGGAAAAGAACCCGTCTCCGGCGCCCAGCACATTGAACACCTCGATCGGGAAACCGGGCCCGGTCTGCCCGTCATCGAGGCTGTCCGGTATGGCGCCTTCAAAAGCCGCCGCTCCCTGCGCACCGCGCTTGCAGACCAGCGTGCCATCGCTGATCGCGCGCACGTTGCGCAGCGCCTGAAGCGTGTCGGTGCTGCCGCCGGCGATGTGGAACTCCTCCTCGGTGCCGACGATCAGATCGAACAGCGGCAGGACCGATTGCAGCCGGGCCGTCACCTCGGCGCTTTCGACAAAGCGGCTTTCGCCCTCGCCATGGCCTGCCACCCCCCACAGGTTCGGGCGATAGTCGATATCCAGCGCCGTCCGCGCGCCGTGCTTCTTCGCCAGATCCACCGCCTTCAGCACCGCCGCCCGTGTGCGCGGATGCGACAGATGGGTGCCGGTGACCACCAGACTGCGCGTCTCGGCAATAAAATCCTCGTCGATATCCGCTTCGGTCAGACCCATGTCGGCGCAATTCTCGCGATAGAAGATCAGGGGAAAGCTGTCCTCGTCACGGATGCCCAGGATCACCAGCGCTGTCAGCCGTTCGGGGTCGGTCTTGACGCCGCGTACATCGACCCCCTCGCGGATCAGCTGCTCGCGGATGAAGCGGCCCATATGCTCGTCGCCAACGCCGGTGATGACGGCGGATTTCAACCCCAGCCGCGCCGTCCCGCAGGCGATATTGGTCGGCGAGCCGCCGATATATTTGCTGAACGACCCCATGTCTTCCAGCCGGCCGCCGATCTGGTTTCCGTAAAGATCGACCGAGGATCGGCCGATGGTGATCAGGTCAAGCGGCTTCATGCAGATCCTCCTCGATCCGCACGGGCTGGCCCTGCGATGCCGCCATGGCGTGGATGATGCGTTCGATCCGCAAGCCTTCGGCGAAATCGGGCCGCGCCGGCGCACCGCCGGCAATGGCGCGCAGCAGATCGCGGCATTCGATCACCTTCTGTTCGTTGAAGCCGAAATTATGCCCCGGTTCGGGGCAGAAGGCGGCAAAATCCGGCTGATCGGGGCCGGTCAGGTGGCGGCTAAAGCCTGCATCCCCGGCACGGTGCACCCAAAGCTGGTTCATGTTTTCCTGATCGAAGACCAGCGTGCCTTCGGTTCCCTGCACCTCCCATTGCAGCCGGCATTTGCGGCCATGCGCCACCCGCGAGGTGGCAAAGGATCCCTGCGCGCCGCTGGCGAAGCGGATCAGCGCAAACGCGCTGTCCTCGTTCTCGACCGCACGCGGCCCCTCGGGCGAGGGGCGCTGCGGCACCGCGATCTGGGTCATGGCAGTGATCTCGGCCACCGGGCCCATCAGCGCGACCATCTGGCTGACCAGATGGCAGCCCAGATCGCCAAGCGCACCCAAGCCGCCGCCTTCATGGGTCATCCGCCAGCTCCAGGGCAGGCCCGGATCGGCGCAATAATCCTCGTCATAGACGCCCCGGAAGGATAGCGGGCGCCCGATCCTGCCCGATGCGATCAGCTCGCGCGCCGCCTGAAAGGCCGGACTGCGCAGGTAGTTATAGCCCAGGATCGTCACCTGTCCGGGATGTGCGGCCGCCAGATCGGCCATGGCCTGCGCATCGGCCAGCGTCAGCGCCATCGGCTTTTCCAGCCAGAGATGTTTGCCCGCCCGCAGCGCAGCCTCGGCCATCGGACGATGCAGCCCGTTCGGCGTGGTGATCGAGACCACATCCACCGCCGGATCGCTGATGGCCGCCTGCCAGTCAGCGCTGGCGCGGGCAAAACCGAACTGGCTGGCGAAATCGCGGGCGCGGGTTTCGGGCATGTCGCACAGCACCTCCAGCCGCGGATGGGCGCCGCCGAAGACCGTGGCGACATTGCGCCAGGCCATGGCGTGACATTTGCCCATGAACCCGGTGCCGATCAGCGCGACGCCAAGCGGGTGATCCATCATCTATCCGTCCTCCGTGCGCGGCTCGATCTGTGCAGCGACAAAGGCCATGCTGGCGCGCAGCGCACCCTCGGGATCGGCGAGCGCGTGGATGTCCTCGGCGAAGGGTTCGAAGCTGAACGGCCCGTCATAGCCGCCCGCCAGCAGCGCGCGGATCTGCGCGCGGTTGCCCAGCCGGTCGGCGCCGTCGACCAGCACCCGATGGGCGTCCAGCATATCTTCCACCGCGAGCGTCGGATCAGTGACGCCCGAGATATGCACGAGACCGGTGCGGTGCGGATAAAGTTGCGTCTCGCCCGCCAGATGGTGATGGAAGGTATCATGCGTCAGCTTGAAGACGCCGTTCTCATCGGATTCGGTCATGGCGGCGAGCGCTTCGGCCTTGGTCCGCAGCGAGCTGATGGGGAAGCCCAGAGGCTCGACCAGTCCGGTCAATCCATGCTCGATCAGGATCGGCCTGATCCCATCCAGCGCCGCGACCACCGCCGAATGCGGCACCTTGCTGCCGTCATTCAGCGGGCACATGACCAGCGCCTGCGCCCCGCATTCGCTGGCATAATCGGCCATGCGCCGCGCCCGATCGGGCATATCGCCCGACCAGAGGTTGAAGGGGTAGACTGCGTTGATCGACAGGATGGTGATCCCCTGGGCACAGGCCTCGGCGCGGACGGCCTGCGGTGTCATGCCGCCCAGCACATCGGGAATGTCATTCCTGATCTCCACCTCGGACACGCCGATGCGGCGGCACATGGCGAAAAACTCCGCCAGCGGCAGGTTCGGCGCCGAGATATGATTGATGGCAAAACGCATCGCTGCCCCTCAATCATACAGTGCCGGACGATCCGGCAGGGTGATGGCCACGGCCTCGCCTTCGGTGCCTTGCGCGGTCACGCAGGCATCCGAGGTGATCGCGGCAACATAGCCGTCCCAGCTGGACGGTCCCGAAGCGGTGCCCCTGCCTGCCGCCCTGATGAAGTCGTTCAGTTCGATGTCATAGCTGTCGACGAAGCGATCCTTCCAGTCGGTCAGGATCGGGTTTTGCAGCATGGCGTTCAGACGGGTCTGGATCGCCATCGGCTCGGGCAGTCTGGCGATGCCGTCCTCGCCCACGATTTCGCATTGAATATCATAGCCGTAATGGCAGTTCACGAAGATCTCGACATCGATCAGAACCCCCTTGGCGGTTTCCAGAACCACCACCTGCGGATCGCGCAGGCCGTCATGCGCGCGCGCCGCCTTGCGCGGGAACAGCACGCGGGCCGAGACGTAGTCGTCATCCAGAAGCCAGCGCAGCACGTCGATTTCGTGGATCAGCGTGTCATGGATCGCCATGGGCGTCCCGTAAGCCGCTGGCACGGTGGGGTTGCGATGCGCGGCATGGACCATGATCGGCGCGCCGATCCGGCCCGTCGCCTGTTTCAGCGCCACATAGCCCGCATCATAGCGCCGCATGAAGCCGACCTGAACCAGCCGCCGGCCCTGTGCGACCTCGGCATCGACGATGCGCTTCGCCCCATCGGCCGTGGTCGCCAGCGGCTTTTCACAGAAGCACGGCTTGCCGGCGGCAATGGCGGCCAGAACATAGGCCTCATGCGTCGATCCGGTCGAGGTGACCAGCACCGCATCGACATCCGCCGCCGCGATCAGATCCTCGCCCAGGTCATAGACCTGCGCCGCCGGCACCAGATCCGCCCGCACGGCCCGCGCCGCCGCAGGATGATAGTCGCTGAGCGCGACGACCTCTGCCCCGGCCAGCACCTGCTGGATGCGCCGCGTATGATCGCGGCCGATCATGCCTGTCCCGATCACGCCAATTCTCACGGCCATATTCCTGTCCTCACCTGAAGTATGCGTCGACATAGCGCTGCATTTCAGCGCGCATGAATGTGCCCGAGGCGTCGGCCTTGTCCTCCCATGCGAAGACGCAGGCGGTCATGATGCCGTCAAAGCCGATCTCGGCCAGCGTGCGGTAGACATCATCCCACGGCACCTCGCCCTGACCGATATTCAGATGCTGGTGAACGCGCGCGGTCGCGCCGGGCGGATTGACGATATAGCGCAGGCCGCTGCTGGCCTTGTGGTTGAAGGTATCGGCGACATGGACATGGGCGAGCACATCGGCGCATTCGCGCAGCATCGCCACCGTATCATCACCGAAATAGAAGGTATGCGGCGTGCAATACAGAAACCTGACGCGCGGCGAGTTCACCGTGCGGATCAGATCGACCGAGGGTTGCAGCGTTTCGGTCCAGTCCTCGGGATGGGGTTCGATATGCAGGCTGATGCCCTCGCGCTCGAGGATCGGCACCAGTTCGTCCATGCTGCGCCACCAGGCGTCCTCGCAGGCCTCGATCATGCTGCCGGTGTGGCAGCAATAGCAGCCGCCCTTGTCGGGATGGGGACCGCGGCCGAATTCGCTGTTCATGGTGTCGACGCCCAGTTCGACCGCGATCTCGATGGCGCGTTTCCAGTGGCGGATGGCGGCCTGCCGCTCGGCCTCGTCATTGCTGGCCCAGCGATACATCGGCAGCAGCGAGGCGATGCCGACCTGCGCATCGGACAGCGCCCGCCTGAACGCCTTCACCCGGCCCGGAAAAACGCGGGGCGCCTTGAACCATTCCAGAAAATCGGCGCGGGGCGACAGTTCGATCCAGTCATAGCCAAGCGCCGCAACCTTCGAGGGAAGCTGTTCCAGCGTCAGATGACGGTGCATGAACGGGTCGAGAGCGATCTTCATCTTCTGTCCTTTGCATCAGCGGTGGCCAGATCGGGGGCGGGGCGCAACCGGACGGGCGCGGAGGCCGCCTAAAGCCGTGCCGGCGTGGGCGTTACTGGTAATCGGCCATGTTCTCGCGGGTGACCGGCTCGAACGGGATCCAGATGTTGCGATCCGCACTGGCGCCGCCCGCCATGGCAACGGCGGTCTGCAAGGCGACTTCGCCCTGCTTCACGGCGTTCTGATAGACGGTCACATCCAGATCGCCCGAGGCCAGCGCGGCCAAGCCGTCCGGGGTGGCATCGATGCCAGCGACCACCACATCCTCCATCGACATGCCCGCAGCCTTCATCGCCAGGATCGCACCGATCGCCATTTCGTCGTTATTGGCGATGACCGCATCGAAATCGACGCCCGAGGTCAGCCAGTTGGTCATCAGATCCTGCGCCTCGCCACGGTTCCAGTTCGCCGTCTGCTCCTCGATCACCTCCATCCCGGCGCAGTCCGGGGTGGCGATCACGTCGTGAATATCCTTGGTGCGGGTGATGGCAGAATGGTTTTCCAGCGGCCCCATCATCACCAGAACCTTGCCCTTGCCGCCCAGCAGGGCGCAGACCTGCCGGGTCTGCATGGTGCCGCTGTCGACCTCGTTCGAGCCGACGAAGGACACGTCTTCAGGCAGGCTGTCCACATCGCCGGGAGGATGGTTCACATAGACCAGCGGCACGCCGGCATCGACCGCAGCCTTGGTGATCGCGGTGGTGGAACTGCCGTCGACTGCATTCACGATGATGGCGTCGTAGCCGTCGGCGATGAAATTCTGCACCTGATCCAGCTGCCGCGCCACGTCAAGCTGGGCATCTTCGAACACCAGTTCCACATCGCCTTCCTTTTCCGCCTCGGCCGCGATGCCCTCGCGGATGATGGTCAGGAATGGGTTGTCGAAGGCCGTCATCGACACCGCCACCCGTGTGTCGGCCATGGCCGCGCCCCCCAGCCCCAGACCGGCCATCAGAAACGGGAACGCCACATAGTTTCGGATCATGCTCAAGCCCTCTCCCTTCGGGTTCATGCGGCGGATGCGTATTCCGGCTGCGTCTTGGCGCCGGTGATATAGGCGACGACATCCTCGCCATCGGTGTCTTCCTTGCGCAGGTTGGCGCAGATGCGGCCGCGCCGCCAAACCACGATGCGGTCGCACAGATCCATCACCTGCCGCATGTTGTGGCTGATCAGGATCAGCGGCTCGCCCTGCTGTTTCAGCGCCCGGATGATGTTTTCGACCTGCGCGGTCTCCTGCACGCCCAGCGCCGCCGTGGGTTCGTCCATGATGGTCAGCTTGGAATGAAAGGTCGCAGTGCGGGCGATGGCCACGCATTGGCGCTGCCCGCCCGACATGTTCTGGATGGTGTTGCGGATATTGGGGATCTTCACCCCGGTCTTTTCCAGCCCGCGCCGGGTCGCCGCGTGCATGGCCTTGTAATCGAGGATCGAGAACGGCCCGAGGTTGAATTTGCGGATTTCCCGCCCCAGGAACAGGTTGTCCGGCACGTCCAGATGATCGGCCAGCGCCAGCGTCTGGAACACAGTCTCGATCCCCGCCTCGCGCGCGGCCAGCGGGCCGTCGAATTCGACGTAATCGCCGTTGAACCAGATCCTGCCCGAGGTTCGCTGTTCGACCGCGGTGATCTGGCGCACGAAGGTCGATTTCCCGGCCCCGTTATCGCCCATGATCGCCACATGCTCGCCCCTGCGGATCTCGAAATTGCAATCGACCAGGGCGTGAACGCCGCCATAATGCTTGGTCAGCCCTTCGGTGCGCAGGATGACATCGCCCGGCGCGTCGCCCGGTCGGGGCGCATCGCCGCCCGAGATGTCCGTCTGCAGATCGCTTGCCATGATCCCCTCGCTTTCAGAATCTTGAGGCCGAGCGGCGCTGACGCCACTGGTCCAGCACCACGGCGCCGACGATGATCGCGCCCTTGACCATTTCCTGATAATAGGCGTCCAGCCGCAGGAAGGTGAAACCCGAGATGATGACCCCGAAGATCAGCGCCCCCAGCACGGTGCCAAGGATCGTCCCCCGCCCCCCCGACAGCGAGATGCCGCCGATCACCGCCATGGCGATGGCGTCGAGCTCATACATCACCCCCATTCCGGCCTGCGCGGTGAGGTTCTTGGCGCTCAGCACGATGGCGGCGATCCCGCCCAGCAACCCGGCGATGGTATAGACCAGCACCTTGTGACCGGCGACATCGATGCCCGACATCCGCGCCGCCGCCTCGTTCGAACCGATGGCATAGGTGTGCTTGCCATAGACGGTGTATTTCATGATCAGGTGGAACAGGATCGCCAGGCAGGTGAAGATGATGACCGGCATCATGCCTGCGCCGATGGCGGCATAGCCCGGCGTCGGAAAGGACACCGGCTGCCCCTGCGTCCACCATTTCGCCACCCCGCGCGCCGAGACCATCAGGCCGAGCGTCGCGATGAACGGCGGAATGCGGGTATATGCGATCAGCAGCCCGTTGATCAGCCCGCAGGCGATACCGCAAAGCAGTCCGATCACCACGGGGATGATGACCGGCAGATCGACCCAGCCCCGGTCATGGAAGACGGCACGGGTATTGGGCAGGCCGTTGATCTCGCCCACCTGGGCAAAGCTCATCGCGATCATGGCGGTCATGCCCACGACCGAGCCGGAGGACAGGTCGATCCCGCCGGTCAGGATGACCTGCGTCACCCCCAGCGCGATGATCCCGATGATCGAAACCTGCAGGATGATGATCTGCAGACGCGCCTGGTTGAAGAGGCCCGGAACATTGTCGCGCGTGTTGAGCAGGAAGCTGTCATGCATCAGCAACCGGCCGAGCAATTCGAACGCGAGGACGATCAGGACCAGCGCGATGGCGACACCGGCCTCGGCGGGAAGGCTGCGTCCTGATCCGTCAAAGCTCAGTCCTCCGACTCCGTCTGGTGTATGCGACATGTTTCATCCCCCTCGCGGGACGCGTCCCGCCTGGCCAGTCTGCGGGCGACACGCGACGCGCCGCCCGAATGCGTTGCGATCTCAGTCAGTTGCTCTCGGCGAAGTCGACCATGTTTTCCGGCGTCACCAGCTGGAAGGGCACCATGACCTTCTGCTCAACCGCCTCGCCTTTCGCCAGCTTCAGGGCCGCGTCCAGTGCGCCGCTGCCCTGCCCCGCCGCGTCCTGGAAGACGGTGACATCCAGATCGCCCGCCGCCATCGCCTGCAGCGCGTCCCGCGTGGCATCGACGCCGGCGACGATCACGTCCTCCATCTTGAGGCCCGATGCCTTCATCGCCTGAATGGCGCCGATCGCCATCTCGTCATTGTTGGAGATGACGGCATCGAAGGGCGTGCCCGCGGACAGCCAGTTGGTCATCAGATTCTGCGCTTCGTCGCGCTGCCAGTTCGCCGTCTGCTCGTCTATGATATTCAACGTGACCTTGCATTTGCCGCTGTCCATCACGTCATGGATGTCCTTGGTCCGCTGCACCGCCGCCTGGTTCGACAGCTCGCCCATCAGGACATAGACATTCGCCTCGGTCTTGCCGGCGGCGTTCAGCAATTCGCAGACCTGAATGGTTTCCAACGTCCCCGATTCTGCCTCGTCCGAGCCGACGAAGGCCTGATTGTCGGGCAGCGTATCGACATTGACCGGCTGACGGTTCACGAAGACCAGCGGCACGCCCGCCGCGGATGCCGCATCGGTCATCGCCTGCGTCGCCGAGGTATCGACCGGGTTCACGATGATCGCATCAACGCCGCTGGCGATGAAATTGTTGATCTGGTCCAGCTGCCGGGCGACATCGTTCTGCGCATCCTCGATCTGGACGTCGACGCCCTCCATCCCCTTGGCGATTTCCTGGATCCCGTTGCGCAGAACGGTCAGGAAGTTGTCGTCGAACAGCGCCATCGAAACCCCGACGGTTTCGGCGGATGCCCCGCCCGCCATACCCACGACCATCGCGGTCGACAGCAACAGATTTTTCATCTCATTTTCCTCCCTGTGCGGCGTTGCGGGTGCCGCTGTTTGTTCAGCCCCGCCGCCCGGCCGCAGCTGTGCCCTCCGCTGAAAGCGGAAGCGAGCCTGGGTCGCAGCTGTCGCTGGCTTCCTCCCCTCCCCGGGAGGTAGGGAAAGGATTCGGCATCAGATCGCTGCAATCAACACATTCGGACCGCAGATTGCATCATTCCTGATGCAATCATGTCCGATGATTGATGTGGTTACATCATGATTTCGCTTTCCGGCGTCCAGATCAGCGCGGGAAAAAACCGTTGGCCGGGCACTTCCGCAAACCCCTTTTCCGAGGTCTCGATCATCTGCACGATCAGGTCCGCCGCGATCTGGCGCACCGGCGTGGCCAGCACCACGCTGAGCGTTCCGTCATGCAGCCCGGCCAGCGAATCCGGCGTCAATTCGTTGACGATCAGTACAAATGCGCCGGGTTTGCGCATCTCGCGGACGGCCTGGATCGCGCCCTCCATACCGCCGCCGGCACAGTAAAGACCGATCAGATCGTCATGACGCGACAGCAGATTTGCGGTCGCCTCATAAGTCAGCTTGCGGGTTTCCAGATTGATCTGCGTTTCCAGCATCTGAAACTGCGGCGCGGTATCGCGGAAATAGCTGCGAAAGCCGGTTTCGCGCAATTCGTGGCCATGAAACCGGGGGCCGCCGATAAACACCCCCACTTTTCCCGGGCGCCGCGCCAGCCGCGAAATGAACCATCCGGCAATGCGCCCGACCCGGATATTGTTGGTGCCGAAATAGCTTTCCCGCACCCCCTGCGCGAAATCCGACAGCAGGGAATAGACCGGGATGCCGGCGCTGCGCAGGTCCTGCACCACCCGTGTGACGGCGTGGTGATCGATGCCGGTCGCGGCCACGGCATCGACCCGCCCCTTCATCGCGGCCAAGAGGCGGGCCAGTTCCTCCGGGCTTGGATCTTCCATGAATTTCGTGGTGACCTGCACCCGACGCAAGGTGCAGGCGCGGGCCTGCGCCTCGAAGATCCGTTGCGTTTCCTGATAGAAGGCGTGGTTGGGCTTTTGCAGGATAAGGCCAAGTCGGAACTCGGCCTTGTCGGCAAGCATCCGGTGGCGGATGACATTCGCACCGTGATAGCCGATCTTCTCGGCCGCTTCATGCACACGCCGGACGGTTTCGGCACGCACATTCGCGCGGCCATTCAAGACCCTGTCGACCGTCGCCGTTCCGACGCCTGCAGCCTTGGCGAGATCAGCGATCGTCGGTCTGTCCATGATGCGTTCACATTCCCTGATGATGCAAACTATCAGCGATGGGCGGCATCATGGCAAGCGGAGGCCATCGGATGCGCATCCAATGCTTCATGCGCGCTGCAGCGATTGCTCGGGGCGGAAGCCGCCTCGGTCGAGGTAGTCAATGACCGGTTGCCGGAATATGCGTGGCGCCCGAACAGACCGCCCGGCCCGCCCCGCCTCAGTCGCAGTTTCCGGTCCGCTTCGTCACCCACAGATCGGGCAGCGGGCCGTTATTGCGGCGCATGGCGACGGTGTAATCTTGCGCATCGACATCATAGGTGACCGCGACCAGGCAGCCCTTCTCGTCCGAAAACACCTTGCCAGCGAAACTGTATATGCCCGCCTGGCCGCGCGAAAACGCATCGAAGCCGAGAAAGTCGCCGACCTTCTTCTGGTCGCTGCGCACAAGCTGCCCGTCGATCCGGTAATCGAACTTCAGGAAGGCGGCGACATTCGGGTCCATGCCGTCGCGAAGACCGCCAAATTCAGCGATGATATAGGTGATGTTCAGCAGCCCCAGCGAGGACGAACCCGGGATCTGGCGTTCGGTGCTGACAACGGTTTTCGCCTCTTGCACGGCATAGACACAATCCGAATAGGCCGCGCCTTCATTCAGGCATTCTTCCTCTCCGGGCGGATCCGCGAATGCCGGACAGCCGGTCAGCAGGAGCGCCGTGAAACACAGCCTAGCGAGTCGAATTATAGTCCTGCGCACTGCCCGATTCCTTTCCGAACTTCGCCATGACTTCATCATCGGTATATTGGGGAATTTTCTTGTATTTATCGCAGGGGTTGAAATTCGGCGGCTTTCGGATCGAGCGGATGGTGCTGTTTTTGCGGTATTTCGCCACATTTACCACAAGGCCCTCGTCGCTGTCGTCATTGGCGATACCCTGGTTGCCGCCAAGCCCCCACCAATATTTACCGTCGGGCGTCTCACCGACGATGAAAGTGTTATGGCCGGCGGTCCCGGTAGAACTCCATCGGATCACGATCAGCGCCCCGACAAAAGGCTCCGCCTTGGTATCGCTGCCCCAATTCATCCAGACCTGGGAACCCGCGCTGTTCGAGCCGGTGAAGTTCTTGCCGGGCGTCTTGGGATTGGGAGTGTTTTCCAACACCCAGTTGGCGAAGGCCGAACACCAGGCGGTTCCGTCATGGTGGTAAGACGCCGCGATATCGGTCGAGCGCATATATTCATCGATCCGGGGATTGCTGCCCTTGCGGCCGGAAACCTCTCGGGTGCCAAGTTCGCCCCTGGCGGTGTTCAGCCATACCGGATGGTCGCAACAGGTGCCGGTGGTGCATTCGGGGTCGGTCATGCTGCCATATTCCTCGACCTCCTCCGCCACCCCGGGCGGCGCGGTCGCCGCGCCGGTTCGGGTCAGCGGTGTGACCGGTGAGGGGGCCGGGATCGCCTGGCTGAGGCTGGACATGGCAGTCGACCAGAAGCGTTCACAGTCGGTGGTGAATCTGTTCAATGCGAGCGCCATGGACGTTCTCCCTCAGGCCTGCGCGCCGGTCAGACGTTGATAATATCCCAGAACAGCCTCGCCGAACGCGATACGCCGTTCCTCCAGATTGCGTGTCCCGCTGGCGAGCGTCGCGCGCATCCAGGGAAAGCGGGGGTCATTGATGAAGTCGGCACCGAAATAAACGGCCAGCACGATACAGCAATAGATATCCACAACCTCGAGAGGGATGTCGCTGATCCGCGCATTGACGTCGTCGCAGAAGGCAATCCAATCGGCCTCCGGCACCGTCTGAAAGCGCTGCGGATAGACCCGCTGCAACAGCCGCAGCACATGCGCATAGCCCGGATCCGGGACCCCGCGCCGATAGAGGTTGAAAAGCCCGTCCCGGATATGCGCCGGGCTCGCCAGGTCGTCCGCGATCACAGCGTCCCAATGCGCAGCTTCCTCGCGCAGCAGCGCCGTATCTGAAAGCGTGACCGCGCGATCCTCCTCGACCAGCCACATGGCCCGCCGCAGATAGGGGCGATATTGCGGATCTTCCTCGAAACCGGCGCCCCAGCGGAACGCGATCGTCAGGTAATGCAGCAGCTCCTTCTCTGAGACAATGCCACGCGCCTTCGCGCGATCATGACAAAGTGAGACAAAACGGCGCAGGTCGGTATCGTCGGCTATTCCGGCCGCGGGCTGAAAATGCTTGCGGAGAAGGGCGACAGCCTTGTCCTCATAAGCCCTGAGGCGGCCGTCGACAAAAGGCCGAAGCGTATCGGCATTCGCGAAATCATCAATCAGGATCGACACTACCAGACCTGCTGCACAAACTGACGCAATTTAAACCGAATGTGCGCGGATCGTCACCAGACAAAATCAGCACCGTGATACCGAAAACAACCGCATGGCATGGTCAGCGTAACCATCCGGCGTAGGCCGCGGACGGGTGTCCGTGCTCAGGGAGTGGGCTTGGGTGCTTTGGGCTTGCCGGGCCGCGGGGACCATTTCTTCGCGAGTTGGTCAAAGCGTTCGACGATCCTGTCGATCCTGGCATCTTCGGGATCGAAGGTTGCACCTGACCAGCCGACCATGTCGTCGTGCTGCTCGTGGTCCGGATCTGCGAGGGCTTCGAGGAATTCCTCGTAGCCCGGAGCACCGCCGACATCCTCGGGCGGGCAGGCCCCGCTGGCCTTCAGAAGCCTTGGATAGGTCACGCCCGGGGTGGCCTCGGTGACCCGCTCGATCCGGATGCTGTGGTCCCAGTCATCGCCGAAGTCGTAGACATACTGGATCGTCCTGACGCCGGTATCCTCGAGCACCTTCTGCAGCGTCGCCTTCTTCGCGGGCATCGGGCCGTCGTAGAATCCGTCCGGACCGGGCACGCCCCAGCCCGCCCCCCCGGCCCTGAATTCGTAGAGATGGGTGTCCGTCCAGCCCATCGCCGCCTGGACCACCTCATGCAGCCGGTCGAGCCTGATCTTCAGCGGCACCTCGATATGGCGCATCGGCTGAGGATCGACGTCGTTCAGAAGGATCCGGAGGCGGGCGATCAGGGTCATGCGGCCCTCCTTTGCGGTATTTGCGACCAGTTCCAGGGAAGAAGTTCCGGCAGGCGCGACAGGGGTATGTCCGGCAGCCGGGCAAGGACATCGGCCAGCCAAGCCTGCGGGTCGACGTCATTCATCTTGGCCGTGACGATCAGGGAATACATGAAGGCGGCGCGGTCGCCACCGCGCGGAGATCCGGCGAAGAGCCAGGCTTTCCGCCCGAGGGCGACGCCCCGCAGCGCGCGTTCTGCTGCGTTGTTCGTCAGGCAGATGCGGCCATCATCGAGGAAGCAGGTGAAGGCGTCCCAGCGGCCGTCCTCCTCGAACATGTAGTTGATCGCCTTGGCGACGGGGTTGTGCTTCGACATTCGGGCGCGTTCGGTCCGCAACCAGTTGTGCAGATCCTGGACCATCGGGCGCACCAGCCGCTGACGGGCGTCATGGCGGGCCTCGGCGGTCAGGCCGGTGATCTCGCGCTCGGCATCGAAGATGGCGTCGAAGCGTTTGACCGATTCCAGCGCGATGGGCGAGATCTCCTCGGCCACCGATCTGCCCTTGCGGGCCGTGGCTTTGATATCCGCCAGTTCGAAGAACTTGCGCCGGGCATGCGACCAGCACAGCGCGCTCAGCACCGGCGCGGGCCTGTGGCTGGCATGATAGAGATCGTTGTAACCGCCATAGGCGTCAGCTTGCAGGATGCCGGTCCAGCCCGTCAAATGCCGGGTCGGGTGTTCTTTCCTGCGGTCGGTTGAGAAGTAATAGAGCGCTGCCGGCGGCGCCCCACCGGCAAAGGGCCGGTCATCCCGCAGATAGGTCCAGAGCCGGGCGGTTTGCGTGCCACCTTTGGCCAGCAGCGGCACGGTCGTGTCGTCAGCATGCAATCGCTCGGCGCCGAGGACATGGGCGCGGATCAGATCGTGGATCGGCTGCAGCGCCACGGCACAGGCCCCGACCTGATCGGCCAGGGTCGAGAGGCTGATCTCGACGCCCTCCTTCGCATAGCGCTCGGCCTGCCTGTTCAGGGGCTGATGCTGGCCAAACTTCTCGAACAGCACCATGGCCAGCAGGTTCGGGCCGGCCCAGCCCCGGGGTGTCGGGTGGAACGGCGCTGGCGGCTGGCTGATCTTCTCGCAGTCGCGGCAGGTGAACTTCTCGCGGACGGTTTGCACGACCTTCCACTGCCGCGGGATCACCTCCAGCGTCTCGGTGATGTCCTCGCCCATCTTCACGATGCGCGCCGAACCACAGCAAGTGCAGGAAGTCGGCGCCTTAACCACGACGCGCTCGCGGGGCAAATGCTCGGGGAACGGCTTGCGGGCTGGGCGGCGGCGTTCGAAGGCCGCGACCATCGCCCTCGGGCCCGTCGCCTCGGCTTTGGCCCGGTCATCGGCAATGTCGGTCTCGATGTCTTCGAGCTGCATCTCCAGTTGCTCGATCAGCCGGGCATGGCGTTCGGCACCATGGCCATATTGCTCGCGGCGGAGTTTGGCGATCTGCAGTCGGAGGTGCCGGATCATGTCTTCAGAGGCCGAGACGATCGCCTGAACCTGGGTCAACTCCCCCTTGGCGGCGACCAAGGCGTCCTCTGCGGCAGATGCGCGAGTCTCTGCCGCGGCGAGTGCGGCGCGCAGAACAGCGATCTCCGAGGTGGTCTCCGACATGCCGAAGACCTATCACGAAACCCCGGAATAGTCCAATAAAACAAGGGTATTTTGACTATCAACCCGCCGAGGCAGGCCGCTGCGTCCAGCGCGGATTGCGCCAGTCGATTCCTTCCAGAAGATAGCCGAGCTGCGCCGCCGAAACCGGAACGGCTGAGCCATTCTGGCTCACCGGCCAGATGAACTTCCCCGCCTCCAGCCGCTTCAGATACAGCGACATGCCGACCCCGTCGTGCCACAACACCTTGATCAGGTCACCCTTGCGCCCCCGGAAGCAGAAGATCTCGCCACCGTGCGGATCGCGACCCAGGCCCTGCTGGACCTTCAGCGCCAGGCTGTTCATCCCGCACCGCATGTCCGTCACCCCGCCTGCAATCCACACGCGCGCCCCCGCCGGAAAGGCGATCATGCGCTGTCCAGCACCGGAAGCAGCCGCGCCAGAATGACCGGGTCAATTCCCGCAGGAACCACGAGGTGCCGGCCATTCACCAGTGTGATCGCGACTGTGACGGCATCGGAGATCTCCAGCTCTGCCGCAGGTGATACCGATACAGGCACAGGTTCGGCAGCAATCATCACCGGCGCAAAGGTCAGGGCAGGCTCATTTCCGAGAAGGCCCTCGCGATAGTCCTTCCGCCAGCGCGTCAGCAACGCGCGAGAGATATCGTGACGCCGCGCCGTCAGCGCCACGCTGCGCGGGCGCGACAGGCTTTCCTCGACGATACGGATCTTCTCGGCAGCCGACCAGCGACGCTGCCGACCACTATCGGTCACCGAGAGAACCTCGACTTGGGAACTGAAGCTATGGGTGTCCATAGCTTCAGCCTCCTACATCCATCCCGCCTTCAGCGTCAGACGGTCCTCACCGGGAGCTTAC
>NZ_JACEMU010000013.1 GCF_013868135.1 Paracoccus sp. S1E-3 | reverse complement strand
AAGGAGAATCCAGATGAGAACCCGCGCCGCAGTCGCCCTGGAGCCCGGCAAGCCGCTGACCGTCATGGAGGTGAACCTCGAGGGCCCGAAGAAGGGCGAGGTTCTGGTCGAGATCAAGGCGACGGGCATCTGCCACACCGATGAATTCACCCTGTCCGGCGCCGATCCCGAGGGCATCTTCCCCTCGATCCTCGGGCATGAGGGCGCGGGCGTGGTGCTGGAGGTGGGCGAGGGCGTCACCTCGCTGAAGCCGGGCGATCACGTGATCCCGCTTTATACGCCCGAATGCCGGCAATGCCCGTCCTGCCTGTCGCGCAAGACCAACCTGTGCACGGCGATCCGGTCGACCCAGGGCCAGGGGCTGATGCCCGACGGCACGACGCGGTTCTCGATGCTGGATGGCACGCCGATCTATCACTACATGGGCTGCTCGACCTTCGCCAACCACACGGTGATGCCGGAAATCGCGCTGGCCAAGGTGCGCGACGACGCGCCTTTCGACAAGATCTTCTATATCGGCTGCGGCGTCACCACCGGCATTGGGGCGGTCATCAACACCGCCAAGGTCGAGATCGGCGCCAAGGCGGTGGTCTTCGGTCTGGGCGGCATCGGGCTGAACGTCATTCAAGGGCTGAAGATGGCCGGGGCCGACATGATCATCGGCGTGGACCTGAACAACGACAAGAAGGAATGGGGCGAGCGTTTCGGCATGACCCATTTCATCAATCCCAAGGAAATCGAGGGCTCGGTCGTGCAGGCGATCGTCGATCTGACCAAGACGCCCTTCGACCAGATCGGTGGCGCGGATTACAGCTTCGACTGCACCGGCAACGTGAAGGTGATGCGCGACGCGCTGGAATGCACCCATCGCGGCTGGGGGGTCTCGGTGGTGATCGGTGTGGCGCCGGCGGGGGCCGAGATCAGCACCCGGCCGTTCCAGCTGGTCACCGGCCGGGTGTGGAAAGGCACCGCCTTCGGCGGCGCGCGCGGCCGCACCGATGTGCCGACGCTGGTCGACTGGTATATGGACCACAAGATCGAGATCGACCCGATGATCACCCACACGCTGAAGCTGGAAGACATCAACAAGGGCTTCGACCTGATGCATTCGGGCGAATCCATCCGCTCGGTGGTGGTGTATTGATGGCGGTTCGAGGGGGTGAAGGCGGACGCGGATGACGGGCATCGGGCCGTATGGGCCCGCGGTCACCTAGTTCCTTTGACCGAGTTGTCATCCTTCGCCACCCGACTATCCTTTAACAATCCTGCGTCAGCGACGCACGAATCTGGGAGGGTTCACCATGGCCAAATACGAGGGCGGCTGCGAGCACGTCCATGTCACGTCCGATGCCGAGCCGATCGACAATCACGAATGTCATTGCAATGTTTGCAAGTCGGTGACCGGGCAGCACACCACGCATGTCGCCTTTTTCAACTATGACGATCTGAAGGTCGATCATCCCGAAAGGATGAACCGGCAGCCTTTCAACAAGGACAACCCCGACGGCCCGCTGGAGCTGTGCACCTGCTCCATATGCGGCGCGGCGCTGTTGCTGGACGACAAGCAGCATCGGATCCGCGTGGCGGTGCCCAATGTGATGGGCTATGACGACGCCAATTTTCCTGTGGCGACCTATCACGCCTTCTGGGATCTGTCGAAAGGCTATGCCAAGCCGGATGATGGACGCCCCGTCTATGAAGGGCTGCGGCCCGATTTCGTCTGGCCGCCCTCAGCGGCCTGATTCCGGGAAGCACCGCCGCAGCCCGGCCGCTGCGGCGATGTCCCCGCCCTTCACATCAGGGCCGGGCCTCTCTCTTTCTTGCAGAGAACAGACTGGCGATATCCGGGCTGCGTGCGGTCTCGCACGATTTGCCTGTTCCGCCGCGCAGCCGCATCCTCTTCGATAACAGTTCCCATCGCAGCCCCGATTGCGCGGCGCGCCCGCCTTTGCCGGTAAAAACGGATCGAAAGCGCAGGGATCGGCGCATCATGCGGAGTGCGTTCCGCATCCGGGCCTGTCATGGGGAAACTCCTCCGACACCATACTTTCCGCCTAGGCCCTCGAAGGTTGCATTGACCCGCGAGGCATTTCCCCTAGCCTGATCGCAGGCGCCGCAGGATCGGGGGGAGACGATTGCGCGGCGGACAGCTTGGGAGGGCTAATACATGAAAACCGCAGCGATAACGGCGTCTGTGCTTCTGGCCAGCGCAGCCACCGCCTATGCCAACGATTCGCTTACTGCCATCATCGACGACAGCAAGCAATGGGGCATCCAGACCGGCGACTATGCCAATACGCGCTATTCCGCGTTGGATCAGATCAACAAGGACAATGTCGGCGATCTGCGTGTCGCCTGGACCTTCTCGACCGGGGTTCTGCGGGGCCATGAAGGTGGGCCGCTGGTCATCGACGACGTGATGTATGTCCACACGCCGTTTCCGAACAATATCATGGCGCTGGATCTGAAGAACGACGGAAAGATCCTCTGGCAGTACAAGCCGCAGCAGGATCCGAACGTGATTGCCGTCATGTGCTGCGATACCGTCTATCGGGGTCTGGCCTATGCCGACGGCATGATCCTGACCCATCAGGCCGACACCACGCTGACCGCGCTCGACGCCAAGACGGGCGAGGTGAAATGGTCGATCAAGACCGGCGATCCGGCGATCGGCGAGACCAATACCGCGACGGTCCTGCCGGTGAAGGACAAGGTTCTCGTCGGGGTGTCGGGCGGTGAATATGGCGTCCGGGGCAGGGTGACGGCCTATAACCTCGCCGATGGCAAGGAAGTGTGGCGGGCCTATTCGACCGGCCCGGACGAGGAAATGCTGGTCGACCCGGAAAAGACCACCGTGCTGGGCAAGCCGATCGGCAAGGACAGCTCGCTGAACAGCTGGGAAGGCGATCAGTGGAAGATCGGCGGCGGCACCACCTGGGGCTGGTATTCCTATGACCCGGAACTGAACCTGGTCTATTACGGCACCGGCAACCCCTCGACATGGAACCCGTCGCAGCGGCCGGGCGACAACAAATGGTCGATGACGATCATGGCGCGCGATGTCGATACCGGCATGGCGAAGTGGTTCTATCAGATGACGCCCCATGACGAATGGGACTATGACGGCGTCAACGAGATGATCCTGACCGATCAGGAGTTCGAAGGTAAGCCGCGGAAGCTGCTGACCCATTTCGACCGCAACGGCTTCGGCTACACGATGGACCGCGAGAGCGGCGAGTTGCTGGTGGCGAAGAAATACGACCCGGTGGTGAACTGGGCCACGGAAGTCGTCATGGATCCGGCCAGCGATCAATACGGTCGGCCGCAGGTGGTCGCACAGTATTCGACCCAGCAGAACGGGGAAGACACCAACACGACCGGCGTCTGTCCGTCCGCGCTGGGGACGAAGGACCAGCAGCCGGCGGCCTATTCGCCGGATACGCAGACCTTCTATGTGCCGACCAACCACGTCTGCATGGACTATGAACCGTTCCGCGTCGCCTATACCGCCGGCCAGCCCTATGTCGGGGCCACGCTGTCGATGTTCCCGGCGCCGAACAGCCATGGCGGCATGGGCAACTTCATCGCCTGGGACAACATCAAGGGCGAGATCAAGTGGTCCCTGCCCGAGCAGTTCTCGGTCTGGTCGGGTGCGCTGGCGACCAAGGGCGGCGTCGTCTTCTACGGCACGCTCGAAGGCTATCTGAAGGCCGTCGACGCCGAGACGGGCAAAGAGCTTTATAAGTTCAAGACGCCCTCGGGCATCATCGGCAACGTGACCACCTACGAATCCGGCGGCAAGCAGTATATCGCGGTTCTGTCCGGGGTCGGCGGCTGGGCGGGTATCGGTCTTGCGGCCGGCCTGACCAACCCGAACGAAGGTCTGGGCGCGGTCGGCGGCTATGCGGCGCTGAGCCAGTATACTGAGCTTGGCGGCCAGTTGACGGTGTTCGAACTGCCGGGTGATGGCGCCATGGGCGCAACCGATGCCGCCGCAATGCCGGCTGCTGCGGAGGCGCCTGCCACAGCCGAGGCAGCGCCCGCGGCCGAGGCGCCTGCCGCCCCGGCGCCGGCGAACTGAAAAGGGGCCGATCTGCGTGATCGCGATCGGACTCGGATGATGACCAGAGCCGTCCCGGCCGGACAGGTCGGGACGGCGCTTTTCTCGGGAGGTTTAGGAATGCCGCACAGAACCAAGTCGATCATCTGCACCCTGCTTTGCCTGTCCGCTGGACCGCTCGCGGCACAGGATGCGCCAGCCCCGGTTCCTGTTCCCGCGCCCGCACCGGCAGATCCCGCGCAGGCCGGGGCGGGTGCCGCTGCTGCGACATCCGGAACTGCGGCGCCGGCTGCGCCCCCGGCGCCACCCGCGCAGGCCGGGGCGGGTGCCGCTGCTGCGACATCCGGAACTGCGGCGCCGGCTGCGCCCCCGGCGCCACCCGCGCAGGCCGGGGCGGGTGCTGCGGCCGCGACATCCGGAACTGCGGCGCCGGTTACGCCGCCGGCGTCACCCGCGCAGGCCGGGGCGGGCGCTGCTGCCGCGACCTCCGGTAAGACCGCTGCCCCCGCCACGCCGGGTAGTGCGGATAACGTGCCACCGCCGACGGAAGCCGATGAACCCCCGCCCGAGATAGCTGCGGGCGGCACCATCCTGCCAAATGGCATGGATATCACTGCCGCCTATATGGAAAACGGCCGCTGGTATAACGCTGAGGGCATTCCGACCTTCAAGATCGAGGATGGCGTCGTGGATTACGCGGTTTTCTCGGGCTATCGGCGATATTCGGCGGAATGCCATGTCTGCCACGGGCCGGATGGTGAAGGCTCGACCTATGCACCGGCGCTGAAGAAATCAGTGCTGAACATGGATTATTACAAGTTCCAGGAAATCGTCGCCTCGGGCAAGCAGGATACCGGGACCGGAACGGCCAATCAGGTGATGCCGGCCTTCGGTACCAACAGGAATGTCTGGTGCTACATTGATGACATCTATGTCTATCTGCTGGTGCGTGGCACCGATTCCCTCGCCCGCGGGCGTCCTGCGAAGAAGGCCGAAAAATCCCCGGAATTCACCGCGCAGGAAGATTCCTGCATGAGCGGCTGATGACCGGCCCCTGTCCTCGATTGCGCCTTGTGCACGCGGCCTTGGCTGCGCTGGCGGCACTGGCCGCGCAGCCCGCCACCGCACAGGTCGCGGACCTGAATTCCCGGACCGCGTTGCGGGTTTGCGCCGACCCCGCGGCGAAGCCGATGTCGTCACAGGACGGGGCGGGGTTCGAAAACAGGCTGGCCGAACTTCTCGGCCAGAAACTCGGGCTTCCGGTCGAATATTTCTGGTTTCCGCAGGGCATGGGGTTCATTCGCAAAACCCTGCGCGACGGGAATTGCGATGTGGTGATCGGCTATGCGCAGGGCGACGAGTTGGTGCAGAACACCAACCACTACTACACGTCGGTCTATGGGATCGTGACCCGGCGCGACGGCGATCTTGCCCGCGTCGACCGGCTGACCGATCCCGCCTTGCGCGATCGCAATCTGGGCGTCGTGGCCGGGACGCCTCCGGCCACACATATGGCGCGGGCCGGACTTGCCAAGGATATGCGTGGTTGGGACCTGTTCGTAGATCGCCGGGTCGAAGATCCGGCCGGGGACATGCTTGCGCAGGTCCGGGACGGCAGGCTGGATGCGGCGGTGCTTTGGGGACCGATCGCGGGACCGCTGGTCAAGGATGACCCGGATCTGCAGTTCACACCGCTTTTGCAGGAGGAAGGTGGCCCGCATCTGTTCTTCCGCATCACCATGGGCGTGCGGCCGGGCGAGCAGGAGTGGAAGCGCCAGCTGAACAGCTTCATCCGCCGTAACCAGGCCGAGATCGACACCATCCTGACCGATGCCGGCGTCCCGCTGGTCGATGATTACGGCAAGGCGTTGAAAGTCCCCCCGGATGCTTCCGCCGCGCCGCCCAAGGCTTCTGCCGGGGAAGCTGCCCCGATCTCTGGTGCCCCCGATCCTTCTGCACGAGAGGATTCGACCGCAACGAAAGCGGCGGCGGCCGCAGAAACGCCCCCCACCGCGACGGTCCCGGAACCGGACGGCTTTCGCGCCCCGCCCTATCGCGAACGCACCCCGGCGACGCTTGCTGGTGCGACCGTCATCGACGCCGAAGAGGCCCGGAAACTGCACGCCGCGGGCACGCCCTTCATCGATGTCTTTCCGCGCAAGGAGCGGCCGGCAAACCTGCCCGAGGGAACGATTTTCCGCGAGGAACCTTATCTGACCATCCCCGGCGCAATCTGGCTGCACGACACCGGTTACGAGGGGCTCAACCCGGTCGAGGAAGCCCGGCTGCGCGACGGGCTTGCTTTGGCCAGCAACGGGGACATGGCCGCGCCGATGGTGATTTTCTGCCGCCGCGACTGCTGGCTGAGCTGGAATGCCGCAAAACGCGCGGTCGGGTGGGGTTATACGGGCATCCGCTGGCTCCCCGACGGCATCGAGGGCTGGCAGGAAGCCGGCGGCACGCTGGAGCCGGCTGAACCCCCGGAAAGCGCGTCCGCTCAATAAGGCTGCAGGCGTCGACCGTCACTAAAACGCACGGCGCCTGCGGCCATCGCCGGCTTGTACAGAGGTGCCGACAGGACCGCCCCCATGGATGGCGCGGGATATCAGGCAGAAAGTTTACGCAGTCGCTGCAGGCGGTCGGGACACCGGCTGGCGCATCTTGCGTCCGGACGTTCCGCCGGGCGCGAAATCAAGCGCATTGACCCGTAGGGGTCATAGGCCGACTTCCGGGGCCGCGTGCGGGTTCCGGGACAGATCCCGCCGATCGTTTCCGGCGGTCATGGCGCGGCATCGGCGTGCGCTTCTCTGGTAATGGCGGGGCAGACCTCGGCCCGCTTCCGGCCTACTGATAAACACGGCGGCCGTTCTGTGGTCGCTGCTCTCCTGCCTCTGATACCGCCGGCGATCCGAACGGCGTGTTTTCCCCGCGCGGTTTCGGCTCAATCAGCTTGCGCAGCATGGGCGTCTGATCAGCGGCGCAACGCGGAGCCGAGGGGTAGCAATCCCGCGATCGATGTGCAGACTTCGGGTATGTTAATGGGAGGGGAGGAAACCATGTCACTGACGAAATATCTGATGGCGGCATTTTTGACGACGACCATGTTGGCGTCGCCAGCCTTGGCACAGGACGAGGCAAAAACCGTCATCATTCACGCCGGGACGCTTCTGGCCAATCCGGGTGAAGCCCCGCTGACGGAACGGTCAATCATTCTCAACGGCAACAGGATCGAAGCGATCGAAGCCGGCTTCGTGCAGCGCGACGGCGCCGAGATCGTCGATCTCCGCAACGCTTTTGTGATGCCGGGCATGATCGACAGCCATGTCCATATCACCTCTCAACTTGCCCCGGATGCACGTCTGAAGACCGTCGAGAACTCGGATGCCGACTGGGCGATACAGGGCGCGAAACACGGCAAGCGCACGCTCGAAGCCGGCTTCACCACCGTTCAGGACCTTGGGGCACGCGGTCAGGATGCAGTCTTTGCGCTGCGCGACGCCTCGAAGAAGAATGACCTGCCGCTGCCGCGAATCCGGGCCGCCGGATACTCTCTCTCGGTCAGTGGCGGCCATGGTGACGGGCGACAGGGCTATAACGACGATGTGGCCGAGGTGCTGCACAAGGACTCGATCTGCAATGGCGCCGATGACTGCCGCCGCGCGGCCCGCGAACAGATCCGCAAGGGCGCGGACATCATCAAGATCACTGCGACCGGGGGCGTGTTGTCGAACACGCTTGCTGGGTTCAACCAGCAATTCACCAATCCCGAAATAGAGGCCATCGTTGATGCCGCGAACAGCATGGGCCGCAAGGTGACCGCACATGCGCACGGGCTGGACGGCATCAATTCCTCGTTGACCTCGGGCGTGATGTCGATCGAGCACGGAACCTATCTGGATGACAGTTCAATCGCGCTGTTCAAGGAAAAAGGCGCCTATCTGGTGCCGACGGTCATGGCCGGCGACTATGTCGCCAAGACTGCCAAGGACGCAGCCTGGATGACGGAGGCGCAGCGCATCAAGTCGCTTGAGGCCGGCCCGCTGATGCTCGACATGTTGCGCAAGGCCCATGCGGGCGGCGTCAAGATCGCCTTTGGCACCGACAGTGGCGTGTCGATCCATGGCGACAATGCGACCGAACTGGTGCTCATGGTCGAAGCCGGGATGACCCCGCAACAGGCATTGACTGCGGCAACGGTGAACGCAGCCGAGCATATTGGGATGGCCGACCAGGTCGGGACGCTCGAGGTCGGAAAACTCGCCGATATCATCGCCGTAGACGGGAATCCTCTGGAGAATATCGAGCGCATGCGCAACGTTGGTTTCGTGATGAAAGACGGGATTGTCTACAAATCGGCGCTGTAAACGCATCCCAGCAGGGGGACGCGAGAAGGGCGGTGCGGGATGGAGCGTCGCGCCCGGCCCTTCCCGGACAGGATCCCGGGTTCAACCAAGGGCCCGCGGACCTTGCCGCCAGATTGCGCGCGCCGAGACGCGGCGCGGAGAGGGGTTCGGGATCTCTTGTAAATATGCCTGAAGTTCATAAGATAATGTGATGATGTCCCGAAAATTGCCTTCCTCCAGCCTGATACGGCGCCGCGCCCCGCGCCTTGTCGGCACCATTGAATTTCGCGGAATCATCGGCGACACGATTTCCGAACTCGGCGAGCGGATCGTGGGTGGCGAGTGGCAACCCGGCGAGGCGCTGCCGCGCGAAGCGGATTTGACCGAGGCCCTGGGGGTCAGCCGTTCGATCATCCGCGAGGCGCTGCGAATCCTGAGCGCCAAGGGGTTGCTGCGCAGCCGCACCTCGGACGGGACGCGGGTGACGCCACGCGACGAATGGCGGCTCCTCGACCCCGATGTGATGCATTGGCGGATTCTCAGCGGTGACACCCGCGATCTGCTGACCGATCTTTTCAACGTCCGACTGGTGCTGGAGCCGGGTCTGGTCCGGCTTGCGACAACACGCGCCGATGCGCAGGCGCGGGCGCGGATCGATGCGGCATGGGCGGCGATGCTGGCGGTCTATGACGATACCTATGAAAACGAGGTCGCCCGCCGTCACGACTTCATCGAGGCCGATCTGGAATTTCACCGGGCTTTCCTGCTGGCGACGGAATCACCGCTGCTGACGCAGCTGTTTTCGGTGATCGAGGCGGCGCTGACGATGCTGTTTGACCTGCAGATGCGGACGCGCGGCTATGACACCGAACTGACCGGGATGGAGGACGCCCATCGCATGCACAAGCAGGTCTTCGACCGCTTCAGTGCCGGCGATGCCAAGGGGGCCGAGCGCGCCATGCGCGAGTTGATCGAAGTTGCCATCGAGGATGCGAGGCGCGGTCTGGCGCGGGCCGAGGAGCTGGACCGGCACGCGCGCTGATTTCGCGCCCGGCTGTCGGGATGACTAAGCCGCCCTGTGGGACAGTTCCCGCAGGGATGCGGCCCAACGACCGGCCATATCCAGGCCGAACGGGGTTGGCGGCAGGCAGGGGGCACGGTCATGTACCGGCAGTCCCGCGTTTTCCGCGAAGATGCGCTTGCCATAGGTGATGAGGTGTTCGAGCGACTGCATCACGAACGTCGCCGCGGGCAGCGCATCGGCATAAAGCCTTTCCGCCGCGTCCTCGCGCCCGCTGTCCCACAGATCGAAAATGCGGGCGGCGACCGGCGCGATGTCCGGGGCCAGGACAAATCCGTTGCAGCCGGCGCGCAGGCAATCGGTCATTTCCAACCCGCCGCGCCCGCCCAGAACCTGCAATTCGGCGCCGGCGATCTCGATGATGCGGCGGATGCCCAAAGCGGCATCCTCGGCCTTGACGGCGCGCAGATTGCCGACGCGTGACCGCAACCGGGCCAGATCCTCGCCCGAGAGGCCGCGACCCAGATATTGTGGTGCGTTCTGCACCGCGACCGGCAACGGGGTCGCCGCCGCCACGCGTGCGAAAATGTCCAGATAGATGTCGGCGCCATAACTGCCGACCATCGGCGGCTGCAGGATCAGCCAGTCGGCGCCGGCATCTGCCGCCGCCTGCGCCAGCGCCGCCTGTTCGGCGACGCTGTTGCCGGCGATGGTGACCGAAAGCGGCAGGCGACCGTCAAGCGCCCGTCCGACACCGCGCAGCAGGGCCATGCGCTCGTCGAAGCTCAGCTTCAATACCTCGGTTGCCAGCCCCAGCACGGTGATGCCGTGGCAACCCGCGGCAATGCAGTAATCGACCTGCGCCGCCATGGCACCGTGATCGAGCCGCTCGTTTTCGTCGAAAAGGGCATAGAGCACCGCATGGACGCCCCGATACAGCTTCGCATCACCGGTCATGGCGCTTACCAATCCGCGATCGAGCCGTCGGCATGACGCCAGACCGGCGCGCGCCAGTTGTGGCCGATCCGGGCGCGGTCCTGCACTACGTCTTCGTCCACTTCGATGCCCAGCCCCGGACCCTGCGGGATCGGCAGAAAGCCGTCCTCGACCTTGAACCGGCTTTCGGGGCGCAGATAGTCGTTCAGATCGCCGCCCTGATTGTAATGGATGCCGAGGCTCTGTTCCTGAATGACCGCGTTATAGCAGATGGCGTCGACCTGCAGGCAGGCTGCCAGCGCGATCGGGCCCAGCGGGCAATGCGGGGCAATCGGGATGTCATAGGCCTCGGCCATGTGACCGATGCGCACCATCTCGGAAATCCCGCCGACATGGGCGGTATCGGGGTTGATGATCCCCGCCGCGCGTTTCTCGAACACCTCGCGGAAGTCATAGCGCGAATGCAGCCTTTCGCCGATGCACAGCGGAATGCTGGTTTCGCGGGCCAGATCGGCCATCGCGCCGATATGGGCCGAGACAACGGCATCCTCGACGAAGATCGGGCGCACCGGCTCCAGCTCTTTCAGCAGGATGCGGGCCATCGGCGCATGGACACGGCCGTGGAAATCCAGCGCCAGATCCAGATCGGTACCGACGGCATCGCGCAGCGCGCTGATCCGGGCGACGATGGCATCCACCTTGGCGAAGCTGTCGATATATTGCAGCTCCTCGGTGGCATTGAATTTGCAGGCATTATAGCCGGCCGCCATCAGATCTTTCGCCTCGGCGATCAGGTTGTCCGGCCGGTCGCCGCCGATCCAGCGATAGCTGCGGATGCGGTCGCGCACCTTGCCGCCCATCAGCGCATGGACCGGCTGGCCGTAAGCCTTGCCCTTGATGTCCCACAGCGCCATGTCGACGCCCGACATCGCGCTCATCAGCACCGGGCCGCCGCGATAGCAGCCGTTGCGATAGATCATCTGCCAGGTGTCCTCGATCAGCATCGGATCGCGGCCGATGAGGAAGGTTTCCAGTTCGTGGATCTTGGCGGCCAGCGTTTCGGCATGGCCTTCCAGCACCGGCTCGCCCCAGCCGAACAGCCCCTCGTCAGTCTCGACTTTCAGGAACAGCCAGCGCGGCGGCACGACGAAGGTTTTCAGCGCGGTGATTTTCATGACGGAATCCTTGGATGCGCGCAGCGAGGGCGCGGGGCAGGTGGTGGGGGGCTGCGCGCTGCGCGCCGCGCCCCGCTGTCAGTGAATGGCGATGGCCGGGAAGGCGATCAGCAGCGCCAGGGCGAGGATCTGAAGCAGGATGAACGGCACCATCGAGCGGAAGATCTCACCCAGCGAAATGTCCGAGGGCGCCACGCTTTTCAGATAGAAGACCGCCGGGCCGAAGGGGGGCGTCAGATAGGACACCTGCATGCTGAGCGAGAAGACCACCCCGAACCAGACCGGGCTATAGCCCATCTGGATGACGATCGGCACGAAGATCGGCATGGTCAGCAGGGCGATACCGACCCAATCGAGGAACATGCCCAGCACGAACAGAATCAGCATCATCACCAGAATCACGACGGTAGGGTTGTCAGAGACGCCGGTGATCAGTTCGGAGACGAAATTGACGCCGCCCATCAGATTGAACACACCCACCAGCGCGCTGGCACCGACGCCGATCCAGACGATCATGCCGCAGGTTTCCAGTGTCTGGATCGCCGCGCCTTTCAGCATGGAGAGGCTGAATTCGCCGCGGATCATGGTCGACAGGATCACCCCCAGCACCCCCACTGCCGACGCCTCGGTGACCGAAGCGATGCCTCCATAGATCGAGCCGAGGACCATGAAGACGATGGCCATGGGCGCGACCAGCCCTTTCAGCAGTCGTGCCTTTTCGCCGCTTGGAATGTCCTCGGGCTTGAGCGCCGGCGCCGCCTGCGGGTCCAGCCAGGCGCGCACCAGCACATAGCCGACATAGAGGGCCGCCAGCAGGAATCCGGGCACGAAGGCCGCGGTGAACAGGTCGCCGATCGAGACATTGGCCGTCAGCCCGTAGATGATCAGCACGATCGAGGGCGGGATCATCGTGCCCAGCGAGCCGCCGGCGCAGACCACGCCGATGGCCAGCCGCCGGTCGTAACCCAACCGCAGCATCTGGGGCAGGGCGAGCAGCCCCAGCAACACGATCTCGCCGCCGATGATACCCGACATGGCAGCCAGGATGACGGCGACGAAGATCGTCTGCACCGCGACACCGCCGCGGATGCGACCGCCGATCAGGCGCATGGCGTCGAACAGGTCGCGGGCGATGCCGGACCGGTCGAGGATCGAGGCCATCATCACGAACATCGGCACCGAGACGAAGACGAAGGATGACACGAAGGTATAGATGCGGCTGGTAATCAGCGGCACGGAGGTCGGCCCGAACCAGCCGATGGCGAAGATGAAGGCCACCAGCAGCGTCACGAAGGCCAGCGGCATGCCGGTGATCAGCAGCACCAGCAGCATGACCAGCATCAGCACCGTGCCATATTCGATCCCAAGGCTCTGCAGATCAAACATCAATGGGTTTCCTTCCGGCGCAGCGCGCGCAGCATGAAGATCAGGAACTGCACCGACATCGCCAGCAGTGCGGCAACCATCAGCAGCTTGAGAAGCGACGGATAGGGCGGGTTCCAGGCGGTGCCGCTGGTTTCCAGCCGGAACTGGCCCGAAGGCGCGAAGATGGCCCGCTTGGCCGAAAGCCAGGCGCCATAGCTGAAGAACAGCGTCGAGGCCGCGCAGATGGCATAGATGAACACGTCCAGCCAACGGCGGATGCGGGGTCCTACGGCATCGTAAAGCAGGACGATGCGGATATGCCGGTTGGTGGCGACGCAATAGACGCCGCCGACCAGGAAGGCCACGGCGCTGAGGAAGGTCGAGGTTTCATGCACCCACAGCGTCGGCAGCCTGAAGACATAACGCAGCACGACCTCGTAGATCAGGATCGCCATGATGAAGACATAAACCAGCGAAAATGGCCGTCCGATGGCGGTGATGACACGGGCGAACAGCCCGTGATCGTGTTCTGGCGGTGCCGGCGCGGGCGCCACGGGTGGCAGCGGATCTTCCATATGCGTCTCTCCCCTCGCATAGGTTGGCGGGGCCGGATGCACCGGCCCCGCAACGGCATCACTCCAGCAGACCCTGCGCGGTCAGATAGGCGGTCACGGAATCATAGACCCGTTGGGCATTCGGACTGCGTGCGGCGACATCCTTCCATTTCGACTGGGCGATGGCACGGAACTTCTTGCGCTCCTCCGGGGACCAGTCATGGATGGTCACGCCTTCGGCGATAGCTTCGGCGACGGCGGCCTTGTCCTTTTCGCGCAGCGTTTCGTTCAGCGATACCGCCAGATCCTCGACCTCTGTCGTCAGCAGGGTTTTCAGGTCGTCGGGCAGGCCGTCCCATTTCGCCTGATTCATCGACACCTCGACCAGAGGCATGGAATGGAAACCCGGATAGATCGGGTTGGGGGCGATCTTGTTCAGGCCGCCGGCCTGATTGGCGGCGAAGGTGGAATAATCGGCCGCGTCGATCACATGCTTGTCGAGCGAGGTATACACCTCGGAAGATGGCAGGTTGACGGGGCTTGCGCCCGCTGCCGCAAAGACCTCCTGCACCAGACCTTCGGGCGCGCGCAGTTTGACGCCGCGCAGATCCTCGACGGTGTCGATCGGCACCCGCGACACGAAGGCTTCCAGCCCGCCCGGCACGCCGCCGATGAAGTAAAGCCCGTATTCGCCCAGCATTTCGCGGATCAGATCGGTGCCACCGCCATTCTTCATATAGCCGATCATCTCGTCGGGCGACGACCATGCGCCGACCGTATTGCCGATCAGGCCGAAGGCCGGATCCTTGCCGGCCATGTATTCGACCGAAGTCATGTGGCCATCCAGAATGCCGGCGGCGACCGAGTCATGCGTCTCGTTATAGGCGACGACGGAATCGACCGGCAGAACCTCGATCTTCAGCCGGCCGCCCGAGGCCTCCTCGATCCCCTTGGCCCATTCCTGTTCGACCATGAAGGTCGGGTTCCCGGCCGGATCGCTGGACTGGAACTTGAACGAAAACTCCTGCGCGACGGCAGGGAACGCCCCGGCGAAAGCCGCCGCGACAATGGCCGGCCCGAGCGGCGTGAAAGCTTGGAAACGTGTCGACATCCTGTCCTCCCCATGATTCGACTGCGTATCCTGATAATGTATGTTTATATGACAAACAACGATTTTCGCGCGTCACCCGCGACCAGAGCCGCAGGTCTGGCGCGCAATATGGTCAGGAGCGGTGCTGCTACCCCCGTGCCCGGTCATAGGCCGCGATCAGCGCGCGTGCCTTTTCGCGCACCTCGGCGATGCCGTCACCGGGCCGGTAGACCGAGGTGCCCATACCGAAGGTGGTGATGCCCGCACGCATGTATTCGGCCATGTTGTCGGGTCCGACCCCGCCGACAGCGCCGACCACGGTGCCCTTGGGCAGCACGGTCATGATGGCCGCCAGTCCGCCCGGCCCCAGCAGCGAGGCGGGAAAGAATTTCAGCCCGGATGCTCCGGCTTCCAGTGCGCCGAACGCCTCGGTCGGGGACAGCACGCCGGGCATCGTGACCATTCCGGCCTGCGCCGCATGGCTGATGACGGTGGGGCGCATGTTCGGGCTGACCATCAGCCGGCCCCCCGCCGCCGCGACCTGATCGACATCCCCGGTGGTCAGCATGGTGCCGCCGCCGACAAGGGCCTGCTTGCCCACGCGCGCGGCCACCCGCTCGATCGAGCGGAGCGGCTCGGGCGAGTTCAAGGGGATTTCCAGCGCCTCGAAGCCCTCCTCGACCAGCAGCTCGGCCACAGCCTCGGCTTCGGACGGGGTGATGCCCCGCAGGATCGCGACCAGCCCGCGCTTCAGATTGGGCCATGGAACATGTTTCGTCATTTCTTCCCCCAGATTTCAATGGCGGCCGCCAGCAAACCCTGACGTGACGCCGTTTCCGCATCGGTGATGTTCAGCGCATAGCCGGCCCGTTCCAGCGCGGCGGCGTAAAGCGCGCCCAGGCCTTCCTGCCCGACCAGCGTGATATGGGCGGGGGCCGCCAGCGCCGCCTCGCGCCCGACCTCGGCCCCGATCAGCAGGCCGGAAAGCCGTGCCAGCGCCTGTTCGCGGGTGCTGAAGTCCAGCAGTTGCCCGGCCCGCAGGCCGAACAGCGCGCCCGGCAGCATGGCCGGATCGGCGATGGCCTGATCCAGCGCGGCGACAAAGGCCGGATCGTCGGGAGCAAAGCGCCCCTCATCCGGCATCGCGTGGCGCAGGATGCTCTGGCGGCGCAGCAGTTCGAACAGCTCGCCGGTCATGTAGCTTTTGAAGCCGGTCACCGCGCCGCCCTCCAGGCGCGCCCATTTGCAATGGGTGCCGGGCATGCAGACCAGCCCCTCGATCCCGTCGCGGGCCATGCCCAGAAGCTGGGTTTCCTCGCCGCGCATCACGTCCGGCGCGGCGGGGTCGCGCTGCGCCAGACCCGGCAGGATGCGGATTTCGCGGTCCCCGGCCTTGTCAGCGGCCAGCTGCACCGCCTGCGCAGCCAGCGCGGTGACCGGCGCGGGCAGATCGGCATAGGGCGCCTCGACCCAACCCTGCCGCGCGCCGGCCATGCCGCAGATCAGGACGCGCAGACCCGGCGCTGCGCCCGCACGGTCGAGATGGTCTTCCAACACCGGGGCGAAGCCGGCGGTTGTGCAATGCTGCATCCCCTCGGACCCCCGGCTTTCGCCGTAGACCTGCCCGTCAAATCCCATCAGCCACAGCCGGAAACTGGAGGTGCCCCAGTCAACCGCCGCAAAATCCGCCGTCATAGCATCACCCTCGGATCGAATTTTCCCGCGAAATCGATGTCGATGCAGAAGGTCGCGCCAGCATCAGGCGCGGCACGCAACTGCGCCTCGTCGAGGCCCAGCCGGGCGCTGGTGACCAGCATCCGCCGCGCGTCGGCGCCGATGAAGGCGGGACAACTGGCGTGGGCCGCGCCGACCGCAATGCTGCCGATCACGCGGCCATCGGGGGCAAAACCCGCCACCCGGCCCGCGCCCCAGATCGCGATCCAGATATTGCCGGCGGCATCGGTCACCGCGCCATCGGGGCCGCCGTCGAAATCGGTCAGGAAAACCTCGGGCGCACCGCCGGGCAGGCCGGTCGCCGGATCGGTGGCGACCCGGAACACGGTGTTGCGCGCGGTATCGGCGTAATAGGCGATGCGGCCATCGGGCGAAAAGCAGATGGCGTTCGGGATCGTCACGCCCTCGAACAGCCGTTGCAGCCGACCCGCGCGATAGTGATAGATGCTGCCCGCGCCGGGTTCCGTCTGCCAGCCCATGGTGCTGACCCAGAACGCGCCCGAGGGATGGACGCGCGCGTCGTTCGAGCGGGTGGCGGGATTGTCGGCTTCGAGTGGCAGGTGCGATTCCAGCGCGCCCGAAACCGGATCGCGCAGGTAGAGCCCGTCCTCGGCCAGCAGCAACTGGCGGCTGCCATCCTCGACAAAGGCCAGGGCGCTGGCGGCGATGGGCAGATCGAACACCTGAGTTTCGGTGCCAAGCCCGTCATCGGCACCGGCGCGGGTGAAAAGCCGGCGCCCGACAATGTCGAACCACCAGGCGAGGCCGGTCGCCGGGTCATAGCCCGGTCCCTCGCCCAGTTCGAGGCGGTGATCGTCCAGAATCACCATTCGGCGAAAGACCCGTCCGCGTGACGCCAGATCGGGTTGCGCCAGCGATGCCCCTCTTTCGCGCGCTCGATCACATATTCCTCGTCCACATCGACGCCCAGCCCCGGACCGGAGGGAATGTCGACCATGCCGTTTTCATAGCGGAACACGTCCTTGTTCTGCGCGTAATCCAGAAGATCGTTCGAGGCATTGTAATGGATGCCGAGGCTCTGTTCCTGAATGAAGGCGTTATAGCTGACCGCATCCAGTTGCAGGCAGGCCGCCAGCGCGATCGGACCCAGCGGGCAATGGGGGGCGATGGCCACGTCATAGGCCTCGGCCATGCTGGCGATCTTGCGGCATTCGGTGATGCCGCCGGCATGGGACAGGTCAGGCTGCAGAATGTCCACGACCGCCTGTTCCAGCACCGATTTGAAATCCCAGCGGCTGAACAGCCGTTCGCCCAGCGCAATCGGGGTCGAGGAAAGCGAGGCAATATCGCGTAAAGCCTCGGTATTCTCGCTCAACACCGGTTCCTCGATGAACATGAGGCGATAGGGTTCCAGTTCCTTGACCAGGGCGCGGGCCATCGGGCGATGGACGCGGCCGTGGAAATCGACGGCAATGCCGATATTCGGGCCGACCGCCTCGCGCACCATGGCGACGCGTTCGACGGCGGCGTCGATCTTGTCGTGGCTGTCGACGATCTGCAGTTCCTCGGTGCCGTTCATCTTCAGCGCCGTGAAACCGCGCTCGACCACGTCCTTCGCCCCCTGCGCCACCTCAGCCGGGCGGTCGCCGCCGATCCAGGAATAGACCTTGATCCGGTCGCGGCACTGGCCGCCCAGAAGTTCGTGGACCGGCACCCCAAGCGCGCGGCCCTTGATGTCCCACAAAGCCTGATCGATGCCGGCGATCGCGCTCATCAGGATCGGGCCGCCGCGATAGAAGCCGCCGCGATACATGACCTGCCAGTGATCCTCGATCCGGCGCGGGTCCTGACCGATCAGGTAATCCGACATTTCGTGGACGGCGGCCTCGACGGTCAGGGCGCGGCCCTCGATGACAGGCTCGCCCCAGCCCGAGACGCCCTCATCGGTCTCGATCTTCAGAAACAGCCAGCGCGGTGGCACGATAAAGGTCTTGAGCGCGGTAATTTTCATGTTTGCTCACTCTTGCGAAACGGGTGTCTTCTGGGTCGATGCGGCCAGATCGCGTCTGGCGAGGCGAAGGATGGCATTGGCCGCCTTGAGCGCGGCGTCGGGATCGCGCAGGCGCAATGCCTCGACCAGTTCACCATGGACGCGAACCGCCTCGGCGCGCTGATCGGGGGAAATCGTCGCCGTCACCTCCAGCGTCGAGCGCAGCGCGGCGTCGATCATATTGCCGATCTGGCGGAACACCGGGTTGTGACTAGTGCGGTAAAGGATTTGGTGAAACTCGATATCCGCCTGAACGAAAGCCGCGACATCGGCCCCGGCGTCCGCCATACCGCGCCACGCGGCTTCCAGATTGGCGATTTCCTGCAGGGTCGCGCGCTTGGCGGCAAGTTCCGCAATCAGCGGCTCGATCGCGATCCGGGTTTCGAGGATCGCCGCCTGCAACCTCTGATCGAGCGCATCGGGGCCATACCATTCAAGCACCTGCGGATCGATGATGTTCCACTCGTCGGAGTCATTGACCACTGTGCCCACGCGCGAGCGGATGCTGACCAACCCTTTGGCGGCCAGCGTCTTCAGCGCCTCGCGGATGACGGTACGGCTGACCCCGTATTCCACGCTGAGATCGGCCTCGCGCGGCAACGCCGCGCCGGGTTCGATCCGGCCCGAGAGGATGCCCGCCGCAAGACTGCGCACCACATCGGGCAGCACCCGCGGCCGGCGCGGTCCGGCCGGCGCGCGATCGTTGCGGATGGATTGGTCAGGCATCACGGCTCCTCCTCTGTCCATAAGACAGTGCCTTATTCATCATGTCAATGGTGTTGACTGGTATGATGAATGAAGCTAGCGTTTCGTCAGGGCAGCCTGCAGGCCGTCCGACGCAGGAGGAGGAGAATCATGCGTTTCTTGAAAAAGGCGCTGCTGGTCAGCGCGCTGGCGGCTGCCCCGCTGATGGGATTCGGCGCGGCACAGGCCCAGGACGTGAAGATCGGCTTCATCGTGAAACAACCCGAAGAACCGTGGTTTCAGGACGAATGGAAATTCGCCGATCAGGCCGCAGCCGAAAAAGGCTTCGAACTGGTCAAGATCGGCGCGGTTGATGGCGAAAAGCTGATGGCGGCCATCGACAACCTCGGCGCGCAGGGCGTGCAGGGTTTCATCGTCTGCACCCCGGATGTGAAGCTGGGGCCGGGCATGGTCGCCAAGGCGGCGGCCAATGACATGAAGATGATGACCGTCGACGACCGTCTGGTCGATGCCTCGGGCGCGCCGATCGAATCGGTCCCGCATATGGGCATCTCGGCCACCAAGATCGGCGAGACGGTGGGCGATGCGATCATGGCCGAGATCAAGAATCGCGGCTGGAACATCGCGGATGTGGGCGCGATCCGGGTGTCTTACGACCAGTTGCCGACCGCGACCGACCGGGTCGAGGGCGCGATCTCCGTCCTGAAGGCAGGCGGCTTCCCCGAGGCGAACATCTTCGACGCCCCGCAGGCCAAGACCGATACCGAAGCGGCGCTGAACGCCGCCACCACGGTCCTGAACGCCCATCCCGACATCAAATATTGGGTGGCTTTCGGCCTGAATGACGAAGCCGCGCTCGGCGCCGTGCGCGCCACCGAAAGCGTCGGCATCCCGGCCGAAAACGTCATCGCCATCGGCATCGGCGGCGCGGAATCGGCAATCAACGAATTCAAGAAGCCCGATCCGACCGGCTTCGCAGGCACCGTCATCATCTCGCCGCGCCGTCACGGCTATGAAACGGCGCTGAACATGTATGAATGGATCGCCAATGACAAGGCGCCCGAGCCGCTGATCCTGACCTCGGGCACGCTGGCCACGCGCGACAATTACGAACAGGTCCGCAAGGATCTGGGGATCGAATGATCTCCGGCGGGGGCGGCGATCGTGTCGCCCCCGCGCGCAACCGGCATCGGCGGGGGGAGCCATGGCCTATCTTGAATTCACCGGCATTACCAAGACCTATCCGGGCGTGAAGGCGCTGTCCGATGTCAGCTTCGGCGTCGAGAAGGGCGCGGTTCACGGCCTGATGGGCGAGAACGGGGCCGGAAAATCCACGCTCATCAAGATCCTGTCGGGCGATCTTCACGCCAATGAGGGGCGCATCAGCATCGACGGGCAGGAACAGAAATACGCCTCGACCGGCGATGCCTTTGACAATGGTGTCATCGTCATCCATCAGGAACTGCAACTGGTTCCCGAACTGACGGTGGCCGAGAACCTGACGCTGGGGCGCTTTCCCGCGACTTCCGGCGTGATCTCGCGCCGGCGGATGATCGACGAGGTTTCGGCGCGGCTGAAATCGGCCGGCATCGAAGTCGATCCGCGCCGCAAGGTGAAATCCCTGTCCATCGGCGAACGCCAGATGGTGGAGATCGCCAAGGCGGTGATGCTGGATGCCCGCGTGATCGCGCTGGATGAGCCGACCTCGTCGCTGTCCTCGCATGAAAGCGAGGTGCTGTTCAAAATGATCGACAAGCTGCGGGCCGAGGGGAAGGTGATCCTTTACGTCTCGCACCGGATGGATGAAATCTTCCGTCTTTGCGACAGCATGACGGTGCTGCGCGACGGCAGGATGGCCGCCCATCATCCCAGCATGGAAGGGCTGACCCGCGAACAGATCGTGGCCGAGATGGTCGGGCGCGAGATCAGCGACATCTGGGGCTATCGCCCGCGCGTGCAGGGCAATGTCCGGCTGAAGGTCGAGAACCTGTCGGGCAGCCGGCTGAAGGCGCCGGCCAGTTTCGAGGTCCGCGCGGGCGAGATCCTGGGCTTCTTCGGCCTGATCGGCGCCGGCCGATCGGAGCTGATGCGGCTGATCTATGGCGCCGATCCGCGCCATACCGGCGTCCTGACGCTGGACGGCGCAACGGTCGCGGCGGACGACCCGCATGGCATGATCCGCGCCGGGTTGGTTCTGTGCACCGAGGACCGCAAGCATGACGGCATCATTCAGGGCCGGTCGATCGCCGAGAACATCAACATCTCCTCGCGCCGCCACAGCGCGCACGCGGGCATCCTGAACCGCGCGAAGGAGGTCGAGACCGCCGAGACCTATATCAAGAAGCTGCGGGTGCGCACGCCCTCGCGCCATCAGGACATCATCAACCTGTCGGGCGGCAACCAGCAGAAGGTCATTCTGGGCCGCTGGCTGTCCGAACAGGGCATCCGGGTGCTGATCATCGATGAGCCCACGCGCGGCATCGACGTGGGCGCGAAATCCGAAATCTACGACCTACTGTATCAACTGGCCGAGGACGGCATGGCGATCGTCGTCGTTTCGTCCGAACTGCCCGAGGTGATGGGCATCTGCGACCGGCTGATGGTGATGTGCGAAGGCCGCATCAATGCCGAGGTGGCGCGCGACGATTTCCGCGAAAACCAGATCCTCGCCGCGGCGCTGCCCGACAAAGCCGTCCCCCAATCCATGACCCTTTCGTAAGGATACCGAGTGATGAAAAAACTGCTTCTTGGCGAACAGGGTTTGCTGGTCATCTTCGTGGTGGCCTTCGCCCTCGTCGCGATTTTCGTGCCGAATTTCCTGACCGAGCGCAACATGCTCGGGCTGCTGCAATCGGTGGTGACGGTCGGCATCGTCGCCTGCACCATGATGCTGTGCCTGGCCGCGCGCGATTTCGACCTGTCGGTCGGCTCGACCGTGGCCTTCACCGGCATGGTGGCGGTGATGGTCTCGAACGGCAGCGGCTCGATCCTTCTCGGCATCGCGGCGGCCCTGGCCGCGGGCACCGTCGTCGGCTGGCTGAACGGCTTCGTGATCGCGAAGTTCCACATCAACGCGCTGATCACCACGCTGGCGACCATGCAGATCGTGCGCGGTCTGGCGCTGATCTCGTCGGACGGGCGGGCGGTCGGCATCAACGATCCGGCCTTCTTCAACATCGCGCTGTCGAAATTCCTGACCATCCCGACCCCGATCTGGGTGATGGTCGCGCTGTTCGTCATCTTCGGCTTTATCCTGAACCACACCGTCTTCGGCAAGAACGTGCTGGCCATCGGCGGCAACCCCGAGGCCTCGCGGCTGGCCGGCGTCAAGGTCGACCGCACCCGCATCTATATCTTCGCGCTGCAGGGGCTGGTCTGCGCCATCGCCGGCATCCTGCTGGCCTCGCGCATCACCTCGGGGCAACCCAACGCCGCAGTCGGGCTGGAACTGTCGGTGATCTCGGCCTGCGTGCTGGGCGGCGTCTCGCTGGCCGGCGGCCGGGCGACGATGACCGGGGTGATCGTCGGCGTGATGATCATGGGCATCGCCGAAAACGCGATGAACCTGCTGAACATCCCGGCCTTCTACCAGTATATCGTGCGTGGCGTGATCCTGCTCTTGGCGGTGCTGCTGGATAACCTGCGCTCGCGCGCCCTGGGGCGGCGCTGATGGGACAGGCGCTGGTTCTGGAAAACGACTGGCTGCGGGTCGGCATCGACCTGCAGGGCGGTGTGCTGACCTTCGGGGAAACCCGCGGCGGTAGACCGTTCCTACGCGGCCGCACCGGCAGCGGCGAGGATCCGAGAGTCAGCGCCTGCTTTCCCCTTGTGCCGCTGTGCAACCGGGTCGGCGGCAATCGCTTCACCTTTGCCGGGCAGGACTACGCCCTGCGACCCAACCGGGACGAGCCGCTTTATCTGCATGGTGACGGCTGGCAGGGTCGCTGGTCGCTGACGGATCACGGCACCGACGCGGCTTCGATGGCCTTTCAGCACGAGGGCGCCGATCCCTATCGATACCGGGCCGAGCAGCATATTGCCCTGTCGAACGATCAGCTGTCGCTGACGCTGAATGTCACCAATCAGGGCGCGGTCACGCTTTCCTTTGGTCTGGGCTTTCATCCCTATTTCCCGCGCGACGGTGCCGAGATCCGCTTTGGCGCGTCCGAATGGTGGAGGGCCGGTCCGGATCATCTGCCGGTCGCCCGCGAGACGCCGCCGCCGGAGGCCGATTTCCGCGAGCCGCGCGGGTTGCCCCACTGGACGCTGAACAACGCCTATGACGGCTGGGACGGTGTGGCCGCGATCCACTTGCCGGCGCGAGGGCTGGAGGTTCAGATGCAGGCCGATCCGCTGTTCGGCGCGCTGATGGTCTACGCCCCCGCCGAGGATCGCAGCTTCTTCTGTCTGGAGCCGATGTCGCATCTGCCCAACGCCCTCAATATGCCCGGCCAGCCGGGAATGCGCCCGCTGCGTCCCGGCGAGAGCCTTGGCGGGACGATGACCCTCACCATTCACAATTCGGAGTCTCGGCCATGACCGACCGTCTGAACGGCAAACGCATTTTCCTGACCGGCGCGGCGCAGGGCATCGGCCGGGCCATCGCCGAAGCCTGCCTGAAGGAAGGTGCCTCGCTGTTCCTGCTGGACATGGACGGCGACTTCCTGAAACGGACTGTGGATGAATTGGGGGCCGGCCCGCGCGTCGCCTTCGCCGCCGGCGACATCTCGGACGCGGCCGGGGTGCAGGCGGCGATGGCGGACGCCGAACGCCAGATCGGTCCGGTCAACGGGCTGATCAACAATGCCGGGATCAACGTCTTCAACACGCCGCTGGAAACCACCGACGAGGAATGGCGGCGCACCTTCGACGTGAACCTGAAAGGCGCCTGGAACTGCTGCAAGGCCGCGCTGCCCGGCATGATCGCGGCCGGGGGCGGGTCGGTCCTGAACATCGCCTCGACCCACAGTTTCACCATCATTCCGCATACCTTTCCCTATCCCTTGGCCAAGCACGCGCTGATCGGGCTGACCAAGGCGCTGGCGCTGGAATATGCCGGGCAGGGGGTGCGGGTGAACGCGCTTGCACCGGGCTATGTCGAGACCCAGAAGAATGTCGACTGGTGGAACAGCTTCCCCGATCCGGTTCAGGCCCGCGCCGATACCATGGCGCTGCATCCCGGCGGCCGCATCGCCCAGCCGTCCGAGATCGCCATGGCGGCGGTGTTCATGATCTCGGACGAATGCCCGTTCATGAACGCGGCGACGCTGATCGTGGATGGCGGATTGAGTGTGTTGCAGCATCCGTGACCTGTCCTGCCGGAGAACTGCCTTGCCGTGGCGCCGGGTCGGTCCATCTGCATTTCCCTTGCGATTTCGGACAGCCGGACCTGGAATTTCCAACGCGGCTCATAGGCGCGCGCTGATGTGGCGCCGTCAGGAACGGGCGAATCTTCCGGCGGGACGAGTGCACGACCGTTTCCAGCATGTCACCACAGGCAGACCCAGCCCGCGCGAAGCACGCCCCGCTGGAAGGTCGATTTATCCCCGATGACATGGTTCTTGCGCCGAGGGGCAGCCGTCGGTTGACGAGGCAGGCCGATGACCGCAGCGCGGCAATCTGAATGCGCCCGCTCGCATGCGCTGACGACATGTCTGAGAAGGTGAGAAGCGCGGCCAGCATCGGGGTCTTCGACCCTGCTTGCTGATGCCTGCTCGCGATATGGTCGAGTTCAATAATCGCGTCCTTCTGCGCCCCGGCGATGCCCTTGCCGGTATCCTCGCAAGACGAGGATCCTCCGGCTGCCCGCATGCGCCGCATCGGCAGATGCGTCGGTATCCACTGATACTCTGGAACAAAATCGCGACCTCGCGGTTTTCAGCTTTCGGGAAAACGATGGACCCGCGCGTCGCTCGGTATTCCCGCGACAGAACCGCTTCGCAGGCGGGCACGCCGACCAATTTGTCGAAGGAAAGGAGATTCTCATGACCGATACTGAAGTCCTTCTGGTTGATACGCCGGATGTCGAGGATAGGCCGCGCAGGGTCATGGACTGGCCCGCGGTCTTTGCGGGCGCCGCGATTGCCGCCGGGGTCACGGTAGTCCTGACCGGGTTCACCACGGCGCTGGGCCTTGGCGCGATCTCGGCCGAGCCGGGACAGCAAGGCGGCGGTTTCATGGGCACTCTGATCGCACTGTTCGCGTTTCTGGGAATGCTTCTGGCCTATGCGCTCGGCGGTTATGTCGCCGGGCGCATGCGCACCCCGGCATCGGGGATCAGCACGGATGAGACCGTCGCGCGCGACGGCACGCATGGTCTGACCGTCTGGGCGGTCGGCACGCTTCTGGCGACCTTGCTGACGGTCATGGTCGCGACCAGCGGCCTGCGCACGGTCGGCAATACCGCCGCATCCCTTGCCGAAGCCGGCGGATCCGCCGTCGGGGGCGCGCTGCAGGGAACGGGTCAGGTCGTGGGCGGCGTGGTCAGCGGCGCGGGTCAGGTTGCCGGTGGCGCGATCAGCGGCGCCGGGCAGGCCATCGGCGGTATCGCACAGGGTGCCGGTGAGGCCGCCGGGGGCGACAGCATGCAGAATATGCTTCCCGGCGGGTTTCAGGCGAATCCGATCGACTATCTGACCGATCAGCTTCTGCGTCCGCAGCCGGGCGTCACCACCACCAATTTCTCCAATGAGGCGATCCGCCGCGAGATTGGCAACATCTTCGGCAATGTCGTCCGCACGGGCGAGTTGTCCGATGCCGATCGGGCCTATCTGGTGCAGGCGCTGGCGGCCCGGACCGAACTGCCCGAGCAGGAGATCAATCAGCGCATCGATCAGGCGGTCGAAACCGTCACCACGCTCCGCAACGAGGCGCAGCAGCGGCTGGACGAGGCCCGCGCACAGGCCGAGGAACTGGCCACGCAGGCCAGAGCGGAAGCCGAGCGCCTGCAGACCGAGGCGCAGACGAGGCTGGAAGAGGCCAAGCAGGCCGCCATCGACGCCGCCGAGGCCGCCCGCAAGACGGCCGTCTGGACGGCGTTTCTGCTGGCCGCATCCTCGATTGTCGCAGCAGCCGTGGCCTTCGTCGCCGCGATCAAGGGCGGACAGGATCGCGACAGCGGCCGGTTCTGGCTGCATCGGCGGTAATCGGTAAAGGGGCACCGCAAAGGCGCAGCTTGCGCAGCCTTTGCGGTGCCGCGCGGGACGGCGGCCGGTCGGGTATCGACCGGCCGCCGTTTCGGTTGCCGTTCTTTGGAAGGGCGCCCACACGCGGGGGGCATGGCGCGCCATAATCGGATCTTCGGCGCGGTTCAAAAGATGCCGGGAACATCTTTCCGCTCAAACGGTTGCCTCTCCTCACCGACCGCATCGCGATCCCAAAGGAGGAAAGAGCATGTCCGCCCCTCAGACCGACCCGGAAAAGCAGGCCCGAAACCATATCGTTCCCATTCTGGGCATGATCATCGTTGTGGTGCTCGTGGTGCTGGGGTTCCTGTGGTGGGTCGGCGACGAAACCGACGATCCCGAGATGCCCGGCGAGGTGACCGGGCCGATCGAGGAAATCACGCCGTCGCAGCCCGAAACCACAACCGCACAGCCGCCCGATTGACCCAGTCGCGCCGCGCGTTCCGAGTCCATCTGTTCAGCACCCGGACCAAAGGGGGCAAAAGCCCCTTTGGGTCCATCAGCGTCAGGCGGAAACTTCCGCGCGAGGCGGCCTGCGGCCATCGCCGCAGGTGCTTGTATGTGGCGCCCCCGCGCGGCAGGAGCGGCGACCATTCGTTCGGGGAGCCGACGCCACGCCGGCGAATGATGCACTTCCTCCACTCCGCCCGTGACAACATCGTCTTCGTTGCCCGCCGTGTCGGTGGTGGGATTGCCGCGCCGGGTCTTTCTTCCCTGTCTCGTGCCCGTCGAAGGCCGACGGAACGCGCGTCACGCAACTGTGACGAAATTTCGAACCTCTCATGCAAGAAAGGGGCTGAAAAACGGCAAGAGGATACTCGTCGCGTGAGAAAATTCGGTTAATATAAGTGAACAGCATTGCGGCATGGAGGCGCATATGCCCAGTGACGAAAGTGACCCCGCTGCCGCATCAGAGCTGGACGCAGCATTGTCAGAATTGATGGCCCAGACCAGAAAAGAACCTGTTTCCAAAGAGTTGCGGGAATTGGCCGCGCGTTTGGAGGCGGCGCTGAACAAGGCCCGAATCGCCCATGACGGTTTGAGCGAAGAGTCCTGCTGATCCGCGACGCGTCCGGCCTGCTGCATGAAGGGACTGGATGCGGAACTCCTGACTGCCCACATGGTTTGCCAAGAGAACACTGGTCGGGAGGACTGAACCTATGTCGGATGACGTATTGGCCCATATCCCCGCACTTCGGGCTTATTCGCGTGCGTTATGTCGAACGGTCGCAGAGGCCGAGGATCTGGTTCAGGAAACCCTGCTGCGCGCCATCGAGAATGCGCACCGCTATGAACCCGGCACGAATATGCGCGCATGGCTGTTCACCATCATGCGCAACCGCTTCCTGACCAATTGCCGTAAAAGCGCTCGCGAGCGCACCGGAGCGGCGGATTGCGCCTCGACCGTGCCATGGGTGAAGGCCGATCAGGAATGGCATTTGCAGGCCCGCAACATGTGGGCCGCGTTGGAGCGGATTCCCCTGCATTACCGCGAGGCGATCATTCTGGTCGGCGTGTTGGGTGAAAGCTATCTGGACGCGGCGCGCATTCTGGATTGCGATATCGGCACGATCAAAAGCCGCGTGAACCGTGCGCGCGCGATGCTGCGCGTGGCGGTGGAGCCGATGCTGTGACGGTCATCGGCCCCGAACCCGCCCTCGACAGATGTCCATTCCGGCGGCCGGACCATGCACCCACGCCGTATAGCAGGCGCGCCCATGGTCCGGCCGGAAATTACCCATCCTTCGCGTTCATCGCTTCCTGATTGCCTTCGCTTTCGGCGATCTCGGTCAGGACCTCGTCCGCTGCCGCTTCTTCGTTCAAGGTCTCCTCCAGCAGCGCGGCGGCGTCGTCCAGACCAAGCTGCGTGGCCCATTGACGCAGGGTGCCGTAGCGCGCGATCTCGTAATGCTCGGCGGCCTGGGCGGCGGCGATCAGCCCGGCGTCCAATGCGGGCGTGCCCTTGAACTCCGACGCGACTTCGTCGCCTTCCTCGATGATCCCGTCGATCGCCTGGCAGGTCTTGCCGCGCGCCGGTTTGCCGATGATCTCGAACACCTTCTGCAGCCGTTCGACATGGGTTTCGGTTTCGGCCCGGTGATCTTCGAACGCCTGCTTCAGCCGATCCGACTGGGCGGCCCGCGCCATCTTCTTCAAGGCCTTCAGAAGCTGACGCTCGGCATAATAGATGTCCTTCAGGGTCTCGTGAAACAGATCGTCGAGCAGTTTGTCTGCCATTGGATATCTCCTTCCCGGTTGTCGAAGCGATGGTTTCGCAAGGCCCATGAACCGCCGACCGCGCCGAATGTTCCCGGGAACAAAGCCGGCATCCACAGGTTAGGGGCGCCAACGGATAACCCCGAGGATGCCATGTCTCCCCCGATTGCAATGGCCCGATATGATCGCGCCTGGCCCTTGGCCGGCGCAATGGCTGCCGGTCTTACCCTTCTGGCACTTGGCCTTCTGTCCTGGCTTCAGGGGACGGCCTTCTGGGCGCCGGTCAATGCCTCGACCCAGATCATCCATGGTCCGGATGCAGCGCGATTCGACGGCGTGGACTGGGCGCATACCGGCCTTGGCGTCATCATCAATGTCGCGGCGTGTTTCTTCTGGGCGGCGGTTGCCGTTTTCATGATGCGCAGCGCACGAAAGGGGCGCATCGCGATTGCATGGATCACCGGGCTGGGAACCGCAGCGGCGGCAGGAGCGGTGGATTACGCGCTGCTGCCGCGGATGCTGCGGCCGGGATGGGAACTGGTGCTGTCTCCGCTCGCCGTGATTGCGGCGCTCGCGGTGCTCGGGGTCGGTCTGTCGCTGGGTTTGATAGCCGCACATTCGATTGACGCAGACAGAAGGGTTGCACCGCGGACCATCCCCGCGGTGGCCGGGGCGTCGGACACTGCGCCAGAGCAGGCACCGCCCCGCAGCGTCCCCGCCACCGGCACCTTCGCCGCCGTTTCGGATCAGCCGCCTCTTTCGGAAGTGGAACGTCTTCGGCATCCCGCCCCTCATGTGATCGATCAGCGCCAGCAGCGCATCGATCCGGCCGGCAAGGTGACCGGAGGCGCGGCGCCCCCTGACGAAACCACCGCGATCAGCGAACTGGAAAGGCATGGGCGATGACCGACTATCCGAAACCTCCCTTCCCGGAACAGCAGCAGGATCTGCCCGGCAGTTTCCAGAAGATGGACCCGCGCCCCGATCACGGCGAGGAAAGCTGGCGCGGCGCCGATCGGCTGAAGGGCAAGGTGGCGCTCATCACCGGCGGAGACAGCGGCATCGGCCGCGCGGTGGCCATCGCCTATGCGCGCGAGGGGGCGGATATCGCCCTGTCCTGGCTGAGCGAGACCGAGGATGCCGCCAGCACTGCCGATCTGGTGCGCGCGGCCGGACGGGAGTGCCTGTCGATCGCGGGCGACATCGCCGATCCCGACCATTGCCGCAAGATCGTGGCCGATGTGGTGGACCGTTTCGGCCGTATCGACATCCTGGTCAACAATGCAGCCCATCAGGAAGTCTTCGACGATATCGAGGATATTTCGGACGCGGAATGGCGCCGGACCTTCGCGGTCAATCTCGACGCGATCTTCTATCTGACCAAGGCGGCGGTGCCGCATATGCCGCAGGGCGGCGCCATCATCAACACCGCCTCGATCAATGCCGACAAGCCCAATCCGCAGCTTCTGCCCTATGCCACGACCAAGGGTGCGATCCAGAATTTCAGCACCGGGCTGGCGCAGATGCTGGCGGAACGGGGGATCCGCGTGAATACGGTGGCGCCCGGTCCGGTCTGGACGCCGCTGATCCCGGCCAGCATGCCTGCGGACAAGGTGGCCGCGTTCGGCGCCGACTATCCGATGGGCCGGCCCGCCCAGCCGGTCGAACTGGCATCCGCCTATGTGATGCTGGCCGAGCCGATCTCCAGCTACGTCTCGGGCGCGACGATTGCCGTCACAGGCGGAAAACCGATGATCTGAAAGGAAGACGATATGAGCACCCGGCTACTCATTCTTTTCTGTGGCATGGCCGCAGGCTTTGTCCTGAAGGGGCTGCGCGATGCGGCGGCGCGTCGCGAGGCGTCGGCCGACCAGCATATCCGCGCCGCCGGACGGCGCGAGATGGCCGCACCTCCGCCGACATGGGACATTGTCGATGAGCAGGTCGATGAATCCTTCCCGGCCAGTGATCCACCCGCAACCTACTGACAAAAAAACGGACGAAGACCTCGCGTCTCCGTCCGGTTCAGTCGGCCCTCATCGGGCCCCTCAGCCCTTGTGCTCGGGCATGCCCTTCAACGGTGTGCTCGCCAGCTCCTCCAGTTCGTCCTCGGTCATCGAATCGTACATTTCCTTCGACGCACCGCGCAGTTCGTCTACGCTCGTCTCGCCGCGCTTCGCGGACAGGGCAGCGCCCGCTGCACGTTGCTGGGCCTTCGACTTGGCTGGCATCGGAGCCTCCTTCAACGATGATGGCAAAGACCGGCCCCGAAGGGCCGGTCAAATGGATTCTAACTGCGGTATTCCGGCATGTCCTTGAGCTGATCCTTGGTCCAACTCGTGACGGCATGGACTTCGCCGTCATCGTCGCGCATGAACTGCAGGTCGCGCGCCGAAACCATGACCGGTTTCGAGCCGATGCCCAGAAAACCGCCGACATCGATCACCACTTGGGCGCCTGCGCCCATGCCGCTGACCTGCGAGACGTTCCCGATTTTTTCGTCGTTGGGTCCATAGACGGCGGCACCGTTCAGTTCCGCATCGGTCATCTCGGTCTCGCTCAGTCGAACATGATTTGTGTGGTCCATTCCGATCACTCCTCTCTGGCTGATTGGGCCGCGTTAACCGGCATGGGGGGTGTCTGTTCCCTCACAGTCGCGTGAGCGGACGGTCGGGAACATTCACACGCCCGGCCGGTTCACCAACCCGTCAATACGGCATCAGAGGAGGAAGACATGCGAGACCAATTTACCGCTCGGATCACGTTTCCCGCCACGATCACGGCGGTCCTGCTTGGCCTCTCGGCCGCGCAGGCGCAAACCGCACCATCCCCGAATCAGGGCGGCGGCGCCGAAACCACGGCCAAGCCTGCGATCACTGTTCCGCCAGGCTTTACCGAAATTCCCGCCGCGCCGACGCCGGCGGATCTTCAGGGCGCGGCGGTCTTTGATGCCGGGGGAACCCAGATCGGTCGCGTGCAGGGCGCGGTCCTTGCCGATGGAACCAGCACGGTCCAAGACGAGGGTGCTGTTTCCGGTCTCGCGGCGAATGATGACGTCGCCGCCGACGAGCTCGGAAACTCGCGTGGCAGCGCCGACGAAAAGGCGCAGGACGAGGCGGACGAGACGATGCCTGGTGCGACAGATACGAAGATGGCGGACACAGCGCAAACCGCCGATCAGACCGCGCCAGCGGCACAGGACACCAGCGCGCAGGACATCCGCGAGGTCGTCATTTCTCTGGATCAGCGTCTCATCGCATTGCCGCTTGCCGAACTGACGGTTTACCGCAACGGACCGGATACGCGCGTCTATGTCGCCCAAAGCCGGGCGCAACTGGAAGCCCGGCCGGACTACGCGCCGGAGGGTGCCGCCCCCGCCGGGAACTGAGCGGCTGCGGATCTTTCGGCAGGCGGTGGTCTGGCGGGGCAGGGACGACATTGCCCGTCATTGGAACCCTTCTCATCCGACACCGTTCAAGCCACGGGCGATCGAGGAGGAGACGCATGGCTGATCTGGACGCGCGGACGCGCAAGGACGATCTGCGGATCGGTACGCCGTTCTGGCTGAAAACCCCGCATATCACCGTGAACGCCGACACGCAGCTGCCCGGCGGCCATGTGGATGTGGTCGTGGTGGGGGCGGGCATCAGCGGCGCACTGACGGCCGAGGCGCTGACACGGGCGAGAAAATCGGTGCTGATCCTCGACCGTCGCCCGCCGGTGCGCGGCTCGACCCCGGCCTCGACCGCGATGATCCAGCACGAGATCGACGTTCCGCTGACCAAGCTGCAACGCCAGATCGGCCCGAAAGCCGCCAATGCGGCATGGCGGCGCTCGGTCCGGGCGGTGAACGATCTGATCGGGCTGGTCGCGGAACTGGGAATCGACTGCGACATGCAGCCGAAACCAGCGCTTTATATTGCCGGCAACACCATGGGTTCGCGGGCGCTGAAAGCAGAGGCCGAGGCGCGAAACCGCATCGGCATCGGCGCGGAATATATCGCCGCCGCCGATCTGCGCGCGCGGTTCGGGATCGACCGGACGGCGGCGATCCTGTCGGCGGCTTCCGCTTCGGCCAATCCGGCGCAGTTGACGGCAGGGCTGCTGGCGGCGTCCATCGCGCGCGGCGCGCGGATCGTCACCGGGGTCGAGATCACTGATATGGCCGAAATGTCCTGCGGCGTCGCGCTTGCCACCCGCAAGGGCGAGGTCGTCACCGCCGATCATGCGGTCTTCTGCACCGGCTATGAATATCTGCCGCAGATGAAGACCCGCGCCCATCACGTCACCTCGACCTGGGCGCTGGCGTCGCGCCCGTTGACCGGGCTGCCGGAATGGATGCTGGGCACCATCGGCTGGGAGGCGGCGGACCCCTATCTTTATTTCCGCGCCACGCCGACGGGGCGCATCATCGCCGGCGGCGAGGACGAGGATGCCGCGACCACCAACAGCGACCCCGCGAAACTGGCGCGCAAGGCGAAGATCATCGCCGAGAAGCTGAAAACGTTGACGGGCGTCGATATCGGCAAACCGGCCTACAGCTGGGCCGCCCCCTTCAGCGTGACCACGGACGGGCTGCCGATCATCGACAATGTGCCGGGTTTCCAACGTATTCAGGCGGTGATGGGCTTCGGCGGCAACGGCATCACCTTTTCGATCATCGGCGCGCAGATCGTGGCCGCGCGGATCGCCGGCAAGACCGATCCCGACGCCTTCGCCTTTCGGTTTCGCTGAGGGCTGCGGCCGCGCAGGGTCAGCGGAACTCCGCCGTCGGCAGCGGCGGCCATCAAGATTTTGGTCAATACCTACAAAGGTTGTGTCGTTATGGCACAAGACGGACGAGAATTTCAGTATCGGAAGATTTAAACACAGGGAATAATCTTATGAAATTCGCCCTCATCACAGCTTCCGCGGGATGATCGTCACCCGCCATCTTCACAGTTTGCGCACCTATGCTCACCTCATCTGCATGGATCGCACGCGCGGCGATGCGTTACTGGAACATTGCCTAAGCGAGGCCATCCGCCTGTCCTGGCAGAAGCCGCCGGATGCCGATGTGCTGGTCTGGATGCTGGCCCTTATGCATCGCGCCTATCTGACGGAACCGGCTTTTCGGCGCCGGCGCGCACGCCGCACCGTCGTTCTGGCCGACGACGACCCGATCCATTTCGGGCTTTTCTGCCTTGGCGCCCGCGAGCGCGAGGCCATCGTGCTGATCGATATTCTCGGGCAATCCTACCGAAACTCGGCTATCATTCAGCGTTCCAGCCAGAGCGGCGTCTGGCACGCCCGGTCGCGCGGACGCGATACCCTGCGGCGGATCATCTGGAACATGCCAAGTGCGGAGCGCATGCGATGGAAACAAACCTGCTGGTGCGGAAACTCGCGAGTGGTGGCCCCCTCGGTCCCGAAGATATCAAGCGTCTGAACCAGATCGTCCGCGACCCGATTGCCCTTGGCGCGCGGCAGGATATCATCCGGCAGGGGGAAGATCCCGAAAACGTCCACCTGATCCTCGACGGGATCGCCTGTCGCTATAAGGTGCTGCCCGATGGCGGCCGTTCGATCATGGCGCTGCTGATCCCCGGCGATTTCTGCGACCTCGACATCGCCATCCTGCCCGTTATGGATCACAGTATCGGCACCCTGACCCCCTGCACCATGGTCGACATCCCGCGCAAGCAGATCATGGAGCTTCTGAACCACCACCCCCGGATCGCGCGCGCCCTGCGATGGGCGACGCTGGTGGATGAGGCCGTGCTGCGGGAATGGCTGGTCAACATGGGCCAGCGGCGCGCCGACCGGCAGATGGCGCATCTGTTCTGCGAGCTGTTCATGCGCTTCCGCGCGGTCGGACTGGCGGACCCGTTCCTGCTGCCGCTGACGCAGGAACAGCTTGCCGACACACTTGGCATCACGCCGGTGCACGCGCAACGCGTCTTGGCGTCGCTTCGCAGCCGGAACATGATTGCGCTGGAAAGCCGCGCTGTCACGATCATCGACTTCGACCGGCTGATGGCATTTGCCGAATTCAATCCCGACTATCTGCATCTCGTATCGCCGAAGTGACGGTTCTGAACATGTTTGCTCAACGGGCCGCGCGCCGGGATCGAAACAAGCGCCACCCGCCATGATCCGTGCAAGGATGCCTGCTCAGCCGCGCCATTTCTGGCGGCTGTCGACCGTCCGCGACCTTTCCTGCGTTTGCGCCGCGCCGATCATCACGGTTGCACGTGCGCACGACGGATCGTCCCGATGTCCAAGAGCGATGGTCGCCTGTGCAACGACTTGAACCCCACGGCAGGTCGCATTGCCGTTTTTTCGATTTTCTCGAATCCGGCTCTTGACCTTAAACCTAGGTTAAAAGTCTATATCTGCCGCGAACCGAAACCAAGGATCGCGAGAATGTTCGATCAGACACATGAAGCGCGGCTGTTTCAGCCGCTGACCCTGCCGAACGGGCAGATCATTCCCAACCGCATCGCCAAGGCCGCGATGGAGGAAAACATGGCGGACCGCGGGCAGTTGCCGGGGGCGGCGCTGCTGGGGCTTTACCGGCAATGGGGCGCAGGCGGGGCAGGGATGATCCTGACCGGAAATGTCATGGTCGCGGCCGATGCCGTCACCGGGCCGGGGGGAGTGGTTCTGGATGCGCGCCAACCACAGGATCCGTTCCGTGACTGGGCCGCGGCCGGAAATGCGCACGGCGCGCGGATGTGGATGCAGATCAACCATCCGGGCCGGCAGGTCTTTGCAGGAACCAACCCCGAGGCGATAGCGCCCTCGGCCGTACCGGTTGAGATGGGGAGGTTTTCCAAGCTGTTCACCCAGCCCCGCGCGATGACGGAGGACGACATCGACCGCGTCATCGGCCAATTCGCGACGACCGCCGAACTGGCGGAAAAAGCCGGCTTCGACGGGGTCGAGATCCACGCCGCGCATGGATATCTTCTCAGTCAGTTCCTGTCGCCGCTGACCAACCGGCGCACCGATCAATGGGGTGGCACGCTGGAGAACCGCGCCCGGATCGTGATCGAGATCGTGCGGGCGGTGCGGGCGCGGGTCAGCCAGGACTTCGGGGTGGGTGTCAAGCTGAACTCGGCAGATTTCCAGAAGGGTGGATTCGACGTCGCGGACGCGGCGGCGGTCGTGCGCCTGCTGAACCGTCAGGCGGTCGATCTGGTCGAGATTTCCGGCGGCAGCTATGAAAGCCCCGCCATGCACGGACGGCCGCAGCAGCAGGCAAAGCGGGCCAGCACCGCCAGACGCGAAGCCTATTTCCTCGATTTCGCCCGCGAGATTGTCGCCGTCGCCGAAATGCCCATCATGGTGACCGGCGGCATCCGCAGCCGCGCCACCGCCGAGCACGCGCTTGCCCCTGAAGACTGCCGGCCGGGCGTCGCCATGGTCGGGATCGCGCAGGCTTTGGCCTATGCGCCCGACCTGCCGAACCGCTGGAAACTGGCCGAGGATGCGGTCCAACTGCCCAGCATCCGCTGGAAAAGCAGCCTCGCCAGTCTGGCCACGATGGCGCTGACCAAGTTGCAATTGCGGCGGATGGGCCGTGGCAAGCCGCCGACCTTCCGGGCCTGGGCGCCTGGGGTTCTGGTCCGCGATCAGTTGCGGACGCGGCGGCTGAACCGGAACTATCGCCGCTGGCTGGCCCATCGCGGTTGAAGGGGGCCGCCATGACTATGCGCATCGTGATCTGGTCCACATCGTCGCGCATTTCGGCGATCCCGCGCGTCCGGCTGGCCGCTGGCGGTCGCGCGACCCGTGACGGGGATCAGTCGTGAAAGACAGGGAGTGGCGGTCGGCCAGTCGCAGGGGCGGCCGGGCGGACGGCAAGCCGCGCGCTGAAAAGCCGTTCCCCGATGCCGGTCAGCGCGCTTCCGGCCATTGTGACGCGTTCTGTTTCGCCGGAAGCCATGCGGGGGGTGGGATCTCTCGGACAGCGCAGGTGCCCCACCGGTCGCGAGCGACGGCGGGCAGGGCGGCCAGAAAATCGGTGGGGTTCGTCACCATCATTGCGGGCTGTTGAAGATGCAGCCACCCCATGGCGGGTTGCGGGCGGGGAAGCGCCGCCCGGCCGGCTGTTCCTCGCCCGACGATCTGCTGCTTGTGACGCGAGCGTCAGGGGAAGGCGGCGCGGGTTAGCGTGATGCGCGGCGTCCGCCGCAGGCCGCTTCGGCAGGCCGGTTTTGCCGAGGCCGGGGCGGAGGCGTTCACGAAGCTGATGGAAAGCTGAATTTTACGGAGAACAGGTGATATGGAAAACGACAGCAGGTTTACCGAAATCCAGTTCGGCGCGCAGAAGGTCAATGTCATCACGGGCGGGTTTTACGATCGCTTCCGCTCGAACCCCGATCTGGCCGAGGTCGCGAAGAATCCTTTGGCCGGAAATATCGACTTCTTCCGCCGATTTCCCAAGATCGAGATGGACAGCCGCATCGGGCCGACCTGGACGCCGAATTTCTATTATCGGGCCAGCACCGTCCAGCTGCTGTATCTGGCGCCGCTGGCGAGGATCCGGCGCATGTTGCCCCAACCTCTGCAACCGCTCAGCCCGCTGCCGGGGCATGGTCTGGTGGCGCTGACCTTCTTTCACTACGCGCTCTGCGACAATAACCCCTATGGCGAGGTTTCCGTTGCCGTCGTGATCCGCCGTCCCGGTGAGCGCGGCTCGCATTGGCGGGAACTGGCTGAAGCCATGCGCAGCGAGAGCTTTCATGCCCATGTGCTGGCGCTGCCGGTCGATACCGAAATCGCGCGGGTGCGCGGCGTCTATGGCTATCACCTGCCGAAATGGCTGGCGCCGATCGATCTGCAGATCGGCAAGGATGTGCGGGCATCGATTTCCGCTGGCGGCGGTTCCGCGGATCTGACGCTGCAGGCGCCCTTGCCGCGCATGGAACAGGTGCCCTCGCAATCTCGCATCGGGACATCGACGCTGATCAACCGCGTGGATGGGGTCTGGCGGCAAACCACGGCATTGTCGAACAAGTTGAATTTGGGCCATGAAACCATGCCGAAGTACGTCAGGCTCGAACGCCATGGCGGCCCGCTGACCCAGCTCCTCAACGGACTCGGTGCCAACTGGCTGCTGCGTTTTGATGTCATCAAGGACACCCAGATCGTGCTGCACATGCCGGTGCCTCTGGCCGCAACGCCCGCCGCAGAATGGTGACGACCGACAGCGCCGGCCAAGCCCCACTGGCGATGTGCGAGCACCATTCCGTACTTTCCGGGGGGCAGCCCCGGTGTCAGGCGGTCCAAAAACGACAGGCGGGGGGCGCCGCCACGCTACGCAGCAGGGGCGCGCTAATTGCGCCCGACATTCGCGGTGTTGATCCGGTTGGCGATCAGCTGGATGCCCGCCGGAATGTCCGCCTCGCTGATCGAGCCATAGCCCAGACGGAAGAACGGACAGGGCGCGGGTGGCGTTTCAAAAAAAACCGCGCCGGGTTCGATCAGCACGCTGTCTTCGCGCAGCGCCTCGGCCAGGGTCGACGCCTCGATGCCCGCGCCGCCGTCGATCCAGACGCTGGAGCCGCCCGAGACCGGCGCCCCCGCAATGCGCAGGCCGGTGTCGCGCAAGGCCGCCTCCAGCGCCTCGCGCCGGCCCCGCAACGCCTCGCGCAGCCGGGCGATGTGGGCATCGTAATGGCCAAGCGCCAGAAAATAGGCGGTGATGCGCTGCAGATGGCTGGGCGGGTGGCGCAGCATGATCGAGCGCAGCGCGCGCGCCTGCGCGATCAGCGGCGCGGGCGCGACCATATAGCCGATGCGCAGCCCCGGAAACAGCGACTTGGAGAAGCTACCCAGATAGATCACGCGGTCATCCTCATCCAGCGATTTCAGGGCTGGGGCGGGGGGTGCGAGATAGGACATCTCAAAGTCGTAGTCGTCCTCGATGATTAGAAAATCCTGTGCCGAGGCGCGCGCCATCAGGTCACGCCGGCGCTCCAGCGGCATGGTCACGCCGGTCGGGATGTGATGGCTTGGGGTGATGATGACCAGCCGGGTATTTTCCGGCAGATCGGCCGGGTTCAGCCCCTTCTCATCAACCGGCAGAAAGGTCGTGGGGCTTTGCGCCCGGCGCAGGGTCTCGGCGAAATCGGGATAGCCCGGCTCCTCCGACACCGCCAGCCGGTCCACGCGCGACAGCAACTCGACCGCCAGAAACAGCGCATTCTGCGCGCCGAGCGTCACCAGCACTTCATCGGGGCGGGCATGGATGCCGCGCCGGGGCAGCGTGTTGGAACAGATGTAGTCGACCAGCAGCGGGTCGTCCGCACCATAGCGGTCGGCGGCCAGATCGGCGAAGTCGCGGGTGCCGAGCGCGCGCCGCGCGCAGTCGCGCCAGGCGTTGTGATCGAACAGCGCCGGATCGGCCTGCCCATAGATGAAGGGATAGCGATAGCTGCTCCAGTCAACCGGCTTGCGGATCACCCGGCGCGGCATGTGGTGGCTGGACAGCCAGTCCTGCCAGTCGGGCTGCTGGGCGTGATTGCGCGCCTGAGACCCGTCGCGACGTGCGGGGCGCAGACGCGCATGCGGCACCGTCTCGGCCACGGCGACCCCGGAACGTGGCGCCGTGGTCAGATAGCCCTGACTGACCAGCTCCTGATAGACCAGCGTCACCGTCATCCGCGAAATGCCCAAAGCCTCGGCCAATCGCCGGCTGGAGGGCAGCCGCGTGCCCGGACGTGCCCGGCTTTCCAGAATGGCGCGAACGATCGCCGCCGCCAGACGACCTTGCAGCGTCGGCGCCTCGGCCTCGCGGAGGAAAATCGTTTCGACGGAGAGTCTGGGCGGCATCTGGACCTAAGTTTGCGCTGAACTGGACATATCAATGATTCCTCCCATCTGCAACATTTCCCTGCGTCAAGTAGCCGCAGCCGGGAGAGCCGCGGCCATACTCTGGGAGGAGAAACGATGACCATGATGAGCCGCTTCTGGGTAACCGCCGCAACCGCGCTGGTGCTGGCCATGCCCGCCGCCGCCAAGGAATACCGCATCGCCGTGGGCGACGGCGCCGGCAGCACCCAGGAAGCCCTTGGCAAGGCCTTCACCGCCGCGCTCGAGGAACAGTCCGGCGGCAACATGACCGCGAAGCTGTTCCTGAACGGCCAGCTTGGCAGCGAGGAGGACACCGTCACCGCCGCCGCGACCGGAACGCTCGACTTCTCGATCCTCGCGATCAACAACGTCACTCCCTATTCGCCGACCGTGGGCACACTGACGCTGCCCTATGTGATCCTGTCGCTGGAGGATGCGGAAAAGATCACCCAGGGCGAGATCGGTCAGCAGATGATCGCGCAGACCGTTGAGGACGCCGGTGTCCGCATCGTCGGCTGGACCTATTCGGGGTTCCGGGTGCTGACCAATTCGAAAAAGCCGGTCTCGACCGTGGCCGATCTGAAAGGGCTGGTCATCCGGGTGCCGAAGAATGAAATCATGATCGAGACCTATAAGAGCTGGGGGGTGAACCCCACGCCGATGTCGTGGAACGAAACCTTTGCAGCACTTCAGCAGAAGGTCGTGGACGGTCAGGACAACCCCTACATGACAATCGCCGCGATGAAGTTCGACGAGGTTCAGAAATACATCACCAACCTGCGTTACATCTTCTCGATCGAGCCGCTGATCATCTCCGAGGCGGTGTTCCAGGATCTGAGCGAGGAAGAACAGCAGCAGGTGCTGGCCGCGGGCGAGGCCGCGACCAAGGCCTCGGCCGAGTTCCTGCGCACCGAGGAAGCGAAGATCCGCGATGAACTGGTCTCGCGCGGGATGGAGATCACCGAACCCGCCGATGGCGAGAAGGAATTCATCGAACTGGCGACGACGGCGGTCTGGCCGAAATTCTATGACCAGATCGGCGGCAAGGAAGTTCTGGACAACGTCCTGACCTCGCTCGGCCGTCCGGCGGCGCCGTAAGGTTCCTCCCCGACTGGCGCGCGGGCCTGTCCCGCGCGCCGCTTTTCGCCCGCCATTCCGCCCTTCCCGCAAACCCTTTTCGGAGGTCCGCCATGTCTGCGTTCTGGTCCTTCATGGACAAGTTCGAAAGCCATCTGTGCCGGATCATGCTGGCCGTGTTCGTGACGCTGCTGTTCGTGCAGATCGTCGCCCGCCAGATCTTCGGCTTCTCGATCACCTGGATCGAGGAACTTTCCGTCATCCTGTTCGTCTGGTTCGCCTATTTCGGCGCGTCCTACGCCGCCCGGATGGCCGCGCACAACCGCGTGACGTTCCATCTGAACATGCTGCCCCGCAAGAAGGCCCGCATCATCGAGGCCATCGGCGATGCCTTCTGGATCGTCTTCAATATCGTTTTCATCTGGTATGCGATCGAGTTCATCAGCCGGCTGAAGCCCTTCGTGAAGGCCCAGACCCTCGGCTGGGAGATGCGCTATGTCTATCTGGCGCTGCCCATCGCCTTCACGCTGATGACCATCCGCATCATCCAGGTGAATTATCTGAAACTTGTCCGTGGCGTCGATCCCGCCGATCCCGACCGCGTCACCGTCGAGGCCGTCATGGAACTGGCCGAAGACGAACAGCGCGCCTATGAGCGGAGGAACCACTGATGGATAGCCTGCTGATCGAAATCCTGTTCGGCTCATTCTTCGGGCTGATGATCCTTGGCGCGCCGATCACCGTGGCGCTTGGCGTCTCGGCGCTGGCGGCGATGCTGTATCTGGGCGACAACCCGATCAAGATGGTGCAGATGGCGTGGTCTTCGGTCGGGTCCTTCCCGCTGATGGCGCTGCCCGCCTTCATCCTGGCCGGCGCGCTGATGGAGGCCGCGGGCCTCAGCCGCCGCCTGATCGCGGTCGCCGAAAGCCTTGCCGGTCCCTTCACCGGCGGTCTTTCCGCCGCCACCATCATCGCCTGCCTGTTCTTCGGCGCGATCTCGGGGTCGGGCCCCGCCACCACCGCCGCCGTGGGCATGCTGATGATCCCGGCCATGGTGCGCCAGAATTACGGCGCGGGCTATGCGGCTTCGGTCACCGCCGCCGCCGGGGGCCTGGGCATCATCATCCCGCCCTCGATCCCGATGGTCATCTACGGCATTTCGGCCATGGGCATCGCGCCCGATCCGGCCGCCGTCGAAACCTATGGCCCCTTCCAGTCGGTCTCGATCTCGAAGCTGTTCATCGCCGGGTTCCTGCCGGGGGTGGTCATGGCGGGCGGTCTGCTGATCATGAACTACATCCGCTGCCGGATGCGCGGCTTCCACGGCTCGGATGAACCGCTGTCGCTGCACAAGATCGCCTGCGCCTGCTACAAGGGTTTCTGGGCGCTTCTGGCCCCGGTGGTGATCCTCGGCGGCATCTATTCCGGCGCCTTCACGCCCACCGAGGCCGCCATCGTCGCGATCTTCTATACCCTGTTTGTCGGCATCTTCATCTATCGCGAACTGGATGTGACCGAGGTCGTCAAATCGCTTGACACCACCACCTGGCTGGCCGGGCGCGTGCTGCTGGTGCTGTTCGCCGCGACGATCTTCGGCCGGGTGCTGGTCGAGAACAACGTCCCCGGCGTGATCGCGGGCGGCATCCTTGGCCTGACAGACAACCTTTACATCATCTGGGCGCTGGTCATCGGTCTGCTGCTGATCGTCGGCATGTTCATGGAAACGCTGGCCGCGATCATGATCCTTGTCCCGGTGATGCTGCCCGTCGCCTATATGATGGGGATCGACCCGATCCACTTCGGCATCGTGATGATCTGCACGCTGTCCGTGGGCTTCCAGACCCCGCCCCTGGGCGAGAACCTGTTCATCGCCTCGGGCATCTCGGGCGTCTCGATCGAGCGCATCAGCCTGCGCGCCATTCCCTTCGCCATCGCCTCTGTCTGCGCGATCTTCATCATCGCCATCTTCCCGCAAATCGCCCTGTGGCTGCCGCGGATGATGGGTTACTAAGGAAAGGACCAATTCCATGTCGAAAACTCTGACCGCCGATAATCTGAAGGCCACTTTCGACGCCTTCAACCGCCACGACATCGACGCCGTGATGACCAATTTCGCCGATGACTGCGTGTTCTTCACCGTGGCAGGCGACAACGAATACGGCAACCGGATCGAGGGCAAGGACGCCATCGCCAAGGCCTTCGTGAATGTCTGGACCACGATGCCCGACGTGCAATGGGCCGACCACAGCCATTTCATGTCCGAGGACGGCAGCCGCGGCGTCAGCCAGTGGACCTTCCGCGCCACCAATCCCGACGGCACCCGGACCGAAGTGCAGGGCGTGGACCTGTTCCGCATCAGGGACGGCCAGATCGTCGAGAAACAGGCGATCCGCAAGCAACGCCCCGCCATCCCCGCCAAGTGAGGTCTGCCATGCAGGCAATCGACAAACGCCCCGGATCGGTGCCTTTCGATCCCTATTACGACCCGATGACGGCGCGCGCGCTGGGTCCGGGCAGCGATTATGCCCCGACCTACTGGATCGGCACCGCTGGCCCCGCGCCCGAGGACGACGGCCCGGTCACCGGCGATATGGATGCCGATGTGGTGGTGATCGGATCGGGCTATACCGGCCTTTCGACCGCGATCCATCTGGCCAGGATGCACGGCATCAAGGCCGTGGTGCTGGAAGCGAACGGCGTCGCCTATGGCTGCTCGACCCGCAATGGCGGTCAGGCGCAGATCAGTTCGGGGCGGCTGAAGCGCAGCCAGTGGATCGAACGCTGGGGCCTCGACGTGGCCAAGGGCATGCATGCCGAGGTGTCCGAGGCTTTCGCCCTGTTCCGCGACCTGATCCGCGATCCGCAGATCGACTGCGACCCGCAGGAAGGCGGCCATTACTATATCGCGCACAAGGCCTCGGTCATGCCGTCGCTGGAATCCGAGGCTAAGTTGCTGCGCGACACCTTCGGCTATGACGCCCGGATGCTGTCGCGCGACGAGCTGCACGCCACCGTCGCCCGCGACATGGAGGCCCATGGCGCCATGTGGGAGGCGGACGGGCTTGGCATCCATGCCGCGAAGCTGGCCTTCGGCTATCTGAAGCTGGCACGGTCGCTGGGAGCGAAGGTTCATACCGACAGCCCGGTGCAAAGCTGGGAATACAAGAACGGCACGCATCTGCTGCGCACCCCGCGCGGCACCGTCCGCGCCAAGCGCGTGGCGGTGGCGACGGCCGCCTATGCGCCGCGCGGGCTGAACCCGCGCGTGCGCGACCGGCTGATGCCGATCATGTCGAACAGCATCGTCACCCGGCCGCTGACCGACAGCGAACTGGCCGAGGTCGGCATCCAGAAGCTGTCGCCGCTGACCGATACGCGGACGCTGCGCCATTACTATCGCCTGCTGCCCGACAACCGGCTGCAGATCGGCTCGCGCGCCGCGATCACCGGCAAGGATGCCGCCAATCCGGCGCATCTGAACGCGTTGCGCGAAGGCATGGCCCGCAAGTTCCCGGCCCTGCGCGGCATTGATCTCGATTACTCCTGGTGGGGCTGGGTCGATGTCAGCCATGACATGATGCCTCGCATCACCGGCCTGCCCGACATGCCCGGCGCCTTCTACGCGCTTGGCTATGGCGGCAACGGGGTCATGTATTCCGCCATGGCCGGGCGCCGCATGGCTCAGCTTGTGGCCGGAGAGGCGGTGCCGGACCTGCCGATCTTCAACACCGAATTGCCGCATGAGGGCTGGAAAACACCCTTCCGGCGGCTGGGCCAATGGGGCCTCTACCACCTTTACCATTACCGCGACGAGCGCAAATAAGGAGCGACGCCGATGAAAATGACCACTGAAGAAGCCTTCATCAAGGTTCTGCAAATGCACGGGATCGAGCAGGCGTTCGGGATTATCGGCTCGGCGATGATGCCGGTGTCCGATCTGTTCCCCAAGGCCGGGATCACCTTCTGGGATACCGCGCATGAAACCAATGCCGGGCTGATGGCCGATGGCTTCACCCGCTCGACCGGCAAGATGTCGATGATGATCGCGCAGAACGGGCCGGGCGTCACCGGCTTCGTCACGCCCGTCAAGACCGCCTACTGGAACCACACGCCGCTGCTGCTGGTGACGCCGCAGGCCGCCAACAAGACCATCGGGCAGGGCGGTTTCCAGGAAATGGAGCAGATGCGCCTGTTCGCGGATTCGGTCTGCTATCAGGAGGAGGTCCGCGACCCCTCGCGCATCCCCGAGGTGCTGAACCGGGTCATCATGCAGGCCTGGCGCAACTCGGCGCCCGCGCAGATGAACATCCCGCGCGATATGTGGACGCAGGTGATCGATGTCGATCTGCCGCAGGTCGTGGCCTTCGAGCGTCCCTCGGGCGGCGAGGAAGCCGTGGCCGAGGCCGCCCGCCTGCTGTCCGAAGCCAAGTTCCCGGTCATCCTCGCCGGTGCGGGCGTGGTCCTGTCGGGAGCGATCCCGGATGTGGGGATGCTGGCCGAGCGGCTGGAGGCGCCGGTCGCCTCGAACTATCAGCACAATGACGCCTTCCCCGGCTCGCACGCGCTGTCCGTTGGCCCCCTGGGCTATAACGGCTCGAAAGCGGCGATGGAGCTGATCGCCAAGGCCGATGTGGTGCTGGCCCTCGGCACCCGTCTGAACCCGTTCTCGACCCTGCCGGGCTATGGCATCGACTATTGGCCGAAAGAGGCCAAGATCATTCAGGTCGATATCAATGCCGACCGGATCGGGCTGACCAAGAAGGTGACGGTCGGCATTCAGGGCGACGCCGCCAAGGTGGCGCGCGGCATTCTGGCCCGGCTTTCCCCCGATGCCGGCGATGCCGGACGCAAGGAACGCCGCGACCTGATCGCGCAGACCAAATCGCGCTGGGCGCAGGAGCTGTCCAGCCTCGATCACGAGCAGGACGATCCGGGCACCGTCTGGAACGAGGAAGCGCGCGAGCGTGACGGCGATCTGATGTCGCCCCGTCAGGCCTGGCGGGCGATCATGCAGGCGGTTCCGGCCGATGCCATCATCTCCTCGGACATCGGCAACAACTGCGCCATCGGCAACGCCTATCCGACGTTTGAGGCGGGGCGGAAATACCTGGCGCCGGGCCTGTTCGGTCCCTGCGGCTATGGCTTCCCGGCGATCCTCGGCGCCAAGATCGGCAATCCCGACACGCCAGTGATCGGCTTTGCGGGCGACGGTGCCTTCGGGATCTCGATGAACGAGATGGTCTCGGTCGGGCGCGAGGACTGGCCGGCGGTGACCATGGTGATCTTCCGCAACTATCAGTGGGGCGCCGAAAAACGCAACACCACGCTGTGGTATGCCAACAACTTCGTCGGCACCGAGCTGAACCGCGAGACCACCTATGCCGGCATCGCCGAGGCCTGCGGCGTGCGCGGGGTGCAGGTCAAAACCTCCGAGGATCTGACCCACGCCCTGCATGAGGCGGTCGAACGCCAGATGAAGAACAAGGAAACCACCTTCATCGAGGTTCTGCTGAATCAGGAACTGGGCGAGCCCTTCCGCCGCGACGCCATGAAGAAGCCGGTCCCGGTGGCCGGCATCGACAAGGCCGACATGCGCCCGCAGAAAGGCGCGGCCTGAGAAAAGACGGGCAGGGCGCGACGCGCCCCGCCCATGCTGCGCCGACCTGCGGGTCGCCTGCTTTTGGCGACAGCCGCAATTCCCTTGGGTCGCTGCGGTTCCATTACCTTCCTTCCGGCGCGGGCGCTCTCATCGCCGGAAGGTTCCGACCCTGACCGGAGACGACAATGCTGACCACCATGATCCCTTCGCGCGGCACGCTGGCCGATGCCTTTCCGGGCTTTGCTGTCTCGGTTCTGGTGGCCGCGACTGCGCAGTTCCTGTCCGACCATTACGGCGCGCCGGCGATGCTGCTGGCGCTGCTGCTGGGGCTGGCGCTGAACTTTCTGGCTGATGAGGGCACCCGCACCGCGCCGGGCATCGCCTTCACCGCCCGCACCGTGCTGCGGCTGGGGGTGGCGCTGCTGGGCGCACGGATCTCGGTCGATATGCTGGCCGCGCTTGGCGGGGCCTCGATCGCGCTGGTGGTGGCCGGGGTGATCCTGACCATCCTGTTCGCGCTGGGGGCTAGCCGCTTCGTCGGGCGGGGCTGGCGCTTTGCGCTGCTGACCGGCGGCTCGGTCGCGATCTGCGGCGCTTCGGCCGCCATGGCCATCGCTGCGGTGCTGCCCAAGCACGAGAAATCCGAGCGTGATCTGGTCTTCACGGTGCTGTCGGTGACCGTGCTCTCGACCATCGCCATGGTGCTTTATCCGATGCTTTCCAATGCCTTCGGCTTCACGCCGCGTGACAGCGGGGTGTTCCTGGGCGGCACCATCCACGACGTGGCGCAGGTGGTCGGCGCGGGCTTTTCCATCGGTCCGGAAACCGGCGAGACGGCGACGCTGGTAAAGCTGATCCGGGTGTCGATGCTGGCGCCGGTGGTGCTGTGCTTCTCGCTGGTGATCCGGGCCCGCGGGCTGGCCGATACCGATGGCGGCAAGGCGCCGCCGCTGCTGCCGGGCTTCGTCATCGGCTTTCTGGTGCTGGCGGCGCTGAACAGCTTCGGGCTGATCCCGCAGGTGGTATTGGACGCGGCGGGCGATCTGTCGCGCTGGGCGCTGCTGATCTCGATCGCGGCGGTCGGCATCAAGACCTCGTTGAAGAAGATGCTGGAAGTCGGCGGCGGCGCCATCGCGCTGATCGTGGCCGAGACCATCTTCCTTGGCGTCTTCGTCGTCGCCGGGTTGCACTTCCTGGGTTGAGGCGAGGCCACCGAAACGACCCGAAACCACCGCATACGGGCGGGGGCACAGAGAAGTCGTGCCCGGACGAAACACACCCTTCGTTGCGCGGTTGCGCGCAACCCTCAACAGCCGTTGCCTTCTGAAAGGGCCGCCGCCATGACACCGCTTGACCGTATCTTCGACGCCGCCCGCGCCACGCCGCGCCATATCATCCTGCCCGAGGGCGACGACCCGCGCGTCGCCGAAGCGGCCGCCCGGTTGACCGAGGAAGGGCTGGCCCGCGTCACTCTGATGAACGGTCCCGACCTGCCCGGCGTCACCTCGTTGATCCCGGCCGAGGCCCCCGATCTGGTGGAGCTGTCGACCCATTGGCAGGCCATGCGCGCCAGCAAGGGCATGACCGCCGAACAGGCGCTGATCGAGATGCGCGACCCGATCCGGCAGGCGGCGATGCGGGTCCGGCTGGGGCAGGCGGACGGCACCGTCGGGGGCGCGGTCGCGACCACCGCCGATACCGTGCGCGCGGCCCTGCAGATCATCGGACGCGCCCCCGATGCCGGGATCGTCAGCAGTTTCTTCCTGATGCTGGCCTGCGCCCCGGACGCGCGCGTCAAGGGCGGGATGATCTTCGCCGATTGCGGGCTGGTGATCGACCCCGACGCGGCGGGACTGGCCGCCATCGCCCGGTCGGCTGCCGCATCCTGCCGGCAGCTGTTGAACCAGACGCCGCGCGTCGCGCTGCTGAGTTTTTCCACCGCCGGATCGGCCGAGCATCATTCGCTGACCAAGATCCGCGAGGCGCTGACCATGATCCGCGAGGCCGAGCCCGATCTGGAGGTCGATGGCGAATTGCAGTTCGACGCGGCGCTTGATGACGCCATCCGAGCCAGAAAGGCGCCGGGCAGCCGCCTGACCGGCCAGCCGAATGTGTTCATCTTCCCCGATCTGAGTTCGGGCAATATCGGCTACAAGATCGCCCAACGGCTGGGCGGCCTGACCGCCATCGGGCCGATCCTGCAAGGGTTGGCGAAACCGGCGAACGACCTGTCGCGGGGCGCGTCGGTCGATGACATCATCGCCGCCGCCGCCGTCACCTCGGTTCAGGCGGTCTGACGGGCCGCCGAGGCAGCAGCGAAGCGGCTTTCATCTCCTGCGCCGTGCGGCGCAGGAGCGCAGGATTGGGCCTAAGCCAGACCGGCGACGGTTCAGGATCTGCGCTGAATGTCGTGAGACGCCGCCACCTCTGCCGCCAGTGTTGCCAGCGCCCCTGCATCGGGTGAAATCGCGACCAGCTGGTTGATGGCGATACCTTCCGGGGCGTCGACGGGTTCCAACGACAGCACCCCGCCGGCCAGTTGCAGCAGGTGAACTTGGGTCAGGCCGGGCAACTGGACATAGCCCTTCAGGCGATGGATCGCGCCCCCGTGCCCGGTCAGGAGCGCGGTCAGGTCATGCGCATTCGGGACTGCGTCAACCGCAATGGTGCGGCTGGCAAAAAGCTGCTGGTGGTTGCCGGGTGCCCCCATTGCGGACAGGCTGTTTGCGTCGTGCCGCGCGGCCAATGCGGTCAGAAAGCCGCCATCTAGGTGCTGGTGCTGGCTGGCCAGCGGGTTGATGCCGCCGACAAGCCGGGCAGCCTGCCGCATCGCGGCAGCGTCGGCGACATCGGCGCGGGACAGGAATACCGCGTCGGCGCCGGCGATCTGGCGCTCCACCACCTTGCCGATTTTCGGGTCGGCCAGACGGTCCGCGAGGCTTGGCGGATCGACCACGGCGATGACGGCGCGGCAATCGAGATCGGGTTCGGCGCGGGCGAAATTGGCCAGCCGGTCGGGTTCGGCCACGCCGCTGGCCTCGATCACCAGCCGGTCGACGTGCTCGCGCAGCGCCAGCGCGCGTTCGAACGCCTCGAACAGGCCGCCGCCCATCGAACAGCAGATGCAGCCATTGCTGAGCTGGATGGTTTCGGCCGAACGGCCCGCGATCATCGTGGCGTCGACGGCGATGTCGCCGAAATCATTGACCATGACCAGAATGCGTTGATCGTCCTGTTCCAGAAGCCGGTTCAGCAGCGTGGTCTTGCCCGCGCCCAGATAGCCGCAGAGCAGGTTGACCGGCAGTGCCGCGTCCATTCAGAACGATCCCGTCTGGACCGGCTGACCGCCGAAAATCGTGCCCCAGACCCGCACCTCGCGCAGCCGCTCAGCCCCGAGGGCATGGGGATCGTCTTCCAGCACCGCGAAATCGGCGCGCTTGCCGACCTCGACCGAGCCGATTTCGGCGTCGAGCTTCAGCGTATGGGCGGCGCCGAGCGTGATGGCATAAAGCGCCTGATCCAGCGAGATGCGCTCGGACGTGCCAAGCTGCCGTCCGCCGTCGGTCAGGCGGTTGATCGCGCACCATGCGGTGACCAGTGGCGCCAGCGGGGTGATCGGGGCATCGGAATGGATTGCCAGCGGAATGCCCAGTTCCAGCGCGCTGGCGCAGGGGTTCATCCGGCAGGCGCGTTCCGGGCCGATGGTGATTTCATAATGCTTGTCGCCGAAATAATAGAGGTGGTTGGCGAACAGGTTCACGCAGCATTGCAGCGCGGCGATGCGGCGCAGTTGCGCCCGGTCGGCCATCTGGCAATGTTGCAGCGTGTGGCGATGATCGGGGCGGAAATGGCCCGCCAGCGCGGCCTCCAGCGCCTCGATCGCGGCCAGGCTGGCGCCGTCGCCATTGACGTGAATATGCATCTGGATGCCCTGCCGGTTCAGGTCGTCGACCATGGCGTTCAGCGCCTCGGGGGCGATGTTCCAGATGCCGTTATCGGTGCCGCGATAATAGCCCGGCGCCAGCAGTTGGGCGGTAAAGCCCTGAATCGAGCCATCGGTGATGATCTTGACGCCGCCCATCCGCAGCCGGTCGGTCGAACGCGCGCGCAGTTCCAGCGCCCGCGGACCGACCTCGGTCGGGGGCATCGCCAGCGCCGACAGCATCGGCACCACGCGCAGCGGATAGCCGTCCTCGCCAGTCGTCGCCAGCAGATCGGCCAGCGTTTCCTCGGCCAGATCGTTCAAGAGGTCGGTCGAGGTCGTCACCCCGGCCCGGCAGGCCGAGCGGGCGAAATTCCAGATCGATTCGGGATCGCCGCCCAGATTGCGGAAACTGGCGCCGACGCGGCGCATGACCGGGAACATGGCGGCCATTTCGTGCAATTCGCCGTGCAATTGGCCGTCGGCGCTGTGCAGCACGCCCGGCACATCGGTGTTTTCGTCATAGCCCGCCAGTTCCAGCGCTGCGCTGTTGGCGGTCAGCAGGTGCATGTTGGAATGCAGCACCACCACCGGCTGGGTGGTCGAAACCCGGTCGAGATCCAGCCGCGACAGCCGCTCGCCGGGGACGAACAGCGGATCGAAACCCCAGCCGACCACCGGCCCGTCGCCCAGTTCCGCCGCCCGTTCGCGCAGCCGCGCGATCAGCGCATCGGTGCTGGTGATGCCGTCCCAGTGGCGGCCATCGGGGGCGATGCGGGCGTAATGGCCCAGATAGGTGAAGCGCCAGACCGAGCCTTCCATCATATGCGCGTGCCCCTCGACAAAGCCCGGCATCAGGATCTTGTCGGCGAATCGGTCGTCACGGGTCGCCTCGCCCGAGTCCCCCATCTCATCCGGGGTGCCCACGGCGAGAATCCGGCCGTCGCCGGAGACGAGGACATGCGTGGCCTCGGGGCGGGACGGGTCCATGGTGATGATGCGGCGGGCAGAAAAAAGGGTCGGGGTCATGCAACTCTCCGTCGGATGGGGCTGCGATGCAGAATAATCGTGACAAATATCCTGCGTGAAATGCATAATTGCGGGGTAATTCCTCTATTTCGCTGAGGATGAGATGCATTACACGCTGAAGCACCTGCGCTATCTGGAAGCGGCCGAGCGGCATCAGTCGATCACCGCGGCGGCCGAGGCGCTGGCGGTCTCGCCATCCTCGATCGCCGCCGCCATCGACCATATCGAGGCGCAGGCCGGGCAGCCGATCTTTGCCCGCGTGCCGTCGCGCGGGATCGCGGTCACCGTGTTCGGGCGGAAATTCCTGGATGAAATCCGCCTTCTGCTGTCGGCGCAGGCACGGTTCGACAGCAAGATCACCGATCTCGAGCAGATTGTGGACGGCACGGCCCGGATCGCCTGTTTCACGCCACTGGCGCCGATCCTGCTGCCGACGATCCTGTCCGAGGTCCGGCAGCGTTACCCGAATCTGAAGATTGATGTGATCGAGGGGAATTCCGAGGAGATCGTGCGGATTCTGGACAGCGGCGATGCCGATTTTGCGCTGTGCTACGGCCCGGTGCATGAACTGGCCTATCGTTTCCTGTCGCTGTTCGTGGGCTATCCCCATGCGGCGCTGCCGGCGTCGCACCCACTGGCCAGCGGCCGATTCGTGACGCTGGAACAGCTGGCGCCCGAGCCGCTGGTGGTGCTGGATCTGGAATTGTCGCGGCGCTATCTGATGGACCTGTTCGCGGCGCGCGGGTTGACGCCGAACGTGGTCTATTCGGCGCGCTCGACCGACATGATGCGGGCGCTGATCGCGGCGGGAATGTGTTATGGCGTGTTCAACATCCGCCCAATGAGCAAGCAGACCTATGCCAGCGGCGATCTGGTCCGGCTTCCCCTTGCGGGCGATCACGATGCGCCCCGCGCCGGCTTTCTGACGCGACGAGATGTCAAATTGTCTCCGGTTTCCGAAGCGATTATCGCTACTTGCGAGATGCAGGCGATGCGCGGCGAATTCGACCGCGCTTTCGTGCGGCCCTATATTCCACAGGATTTCTGAGGAATTCGGCAGCAAAAATGCATTTGCCGCAAGGTAAGCTGTGACGGATTCATGAACCTGTCCGCGACCGGCACAAAAATCCGGCGCATGTCCCGACAGGAGAGACCGATGAAACTTACCCCCATCTTCAGCCGTCGCACCCTGCTTGGCGGCGTGGCGGCCCTGATCGTGCTGGCCTGCTCGTCGCCGCTTTTCGCCCAGGAGGAGCCGCAGCGCGGCGGCACGCTGGTCATGGCCTCGACCCAGAAGCCCCGGCACCTGAACGCCGCCGTGCAGTCCGGCATCGCCACCGCCGTGCCCGCCGCCCAGATCTTCGCCACGCTGCTGCGCTATGGCGAGGATTTCACCCCGCAGCCCTATCTGGCCGAAAGCTGGGAATTCAGCCCCGACAACAAGGTGCTGACGCTGAAGCTGCGGCAGGGCGCGACCTTCCATGACGGCAAGCCGATCACGTCGGAGGACGTGATCTGGTCGCTGAACGTGGTCAAGGACAATCACCCGTTCTCGTCGATGCTGGAACCGGTCGAGGCCTTCGAGGCGCCCGATCCGCAGACCGTGGTCATCCGCATGAAGACGCCGCATCCGGCGATCCTGCTGGCGCTGTCCTCGGCGCTGACGCCGATCCTGCCCAAGCATGTCTTTGACGATGGTCAGGACATCAAGTCGAACCCCAAGAACAACCTGCCGGTCGGGTCCGGCCCGTTCAAGGTCACCAAGTTCGAGCCGGGCCAGTATATCGTTCTGGAACGCTATGACGGCTTCTTTCTGGAAGGAAAGCCCTATCTCGACAGCATCGTGATCCGGCAATATCAGGACGCGAACTCGGCCGTTCTGGCGATGGAATCGGGCGAGGCGCAGCTTTATCCGCTGCTCGATTCCACCCGGCTGATCCGGCGTCTGGAGAAGGCGCAGGGCATGGGTCTGACCGACAAGGGTTATGCCGGTATCGGCCCGATCAACTGGCTGGCCTTCAACACCAAGAACCCGGCGCTGTCGGATGTGCGCGTGCGTCAGGCGATCGGCTATGCTATCGACCGCAATTTCGTGACCAAGGCGCTGCATGCCGGGCTGTCGAAACCGGCGATCGAGCCGGTGGTGGAAAGCAGCCCCTTCTTCACCGAGGATGTGGCCCGCTATGACTTCGATCTGGACAAGGCCAAGGCGCTGTTGACCGAAGCCGGTTATGGTGATGGCGGCAAGAAGCTGGAACTTCAGATCGACTATATCCCCGATATCGAGGAACAGCAGCGCGCGGTCGCGGAATATGTCAAGGCGGCGCTGGCCAAGATCGGGATCACGGTCAGCGTCCGCGCCTCGCCGGATTTTCCGACCTGGGCGCAGCGTATCTCGAATTACGACTTCGACATGACCATGGATCAGGTCTTCAACTGGGGTGACCCGGTGATCGGGGTGAACCGGACCTATCTCTGCTCGAACATCCGCGAGGGCATTATCTGGTCGAACACCCAGCAATATTGCAACGAGAATGTCGACAAGCTGCTGAACGAAGCCGGGGTCGAGGCGGATCAGGCCCGCCGCAAGGACCTTTATGCGCAGGCCTTCAAGCAGATCACCGACGACATCCCGATCCACTATATCAACGAAGTGCCCTATCATACGGTCTATAATCAGGCCGTGCAGAACCCGCCGATCTCGATCTGGGGTCCGATGGGACCGATGGACGAGGTCTGGCTGAAGCAATAGGCGGAGATTTCCGATGGCTTATCGTATCCTGCGGCAGCTGCTTTACGCAGCCGCCCTGATCCTTGCCGTGCTGGTCCTGAACTTCCTGCTGATCCAGCTTGCCCCCGGCGACCCGGCCGAGGTGATCGCGGGCGAGATGGGCGGCGCCAATGCCGAGGTCATGGCCGCCATCCGCCAGCAATACGGGCTGGACAAGCCCATCCTGACGCAGTTGGGCCTGTATCTGGGCCGGGCGCTGCAGGGCGATCTGGGCACCTCGTATTTCTACAACCGCCCGGTGGTCGAACTGATCCTGTCGCGGCTGGGGCCGACGCTGCTGCTGGTGACCGCCGCGCTGGCCTTCGCGCTGATCGTCGGCACCCGGTTGGGGGTCATGGCGGCCAGAAAACCGCGCGGCATCGCCTCGACGCTGGTCACGGTCCTGTCGCTGGTCGGCTATTCGGCGCCGGTCTTCTGGACCGGGCTGATGCTGGTGATCCTGTTCGCGGCCAAAATCCCGCTGTTCCCGGTCGCCGGCATGATCAACATCGTGAAACAGGGCGGCCCGCTGGTGCGGGCGCTGGACATCGCGCACCACCTTGTGCTGCCTGCGCTGACGCTGGGGCTGGTCTATCTGGCGCAATACAGCCGGTTGACCCGCGCCTCGATGCTGGAAGTGCTGGGCGCCGATTATATCCGCACCGCCCGCGCCAAGGGCGTCAGCGAAAGGCGGGTGCTGAACCATCACGCCTTCCGCAACGCGCTGTTGCCGGTCGTCACCGTGGCCGGGATGCAGTTCGGCGCCATCATTTCCGGCGCGGTTCTGGTCGAGACGGTGTTCAGCTGGCCCGGTCTTGGCACGCTGGCCTTTCAGTCGATCCTTGCCCGCGACTATCCGACCGTGCTGGGCATCCTGTTCTTCTCCACCCTGCTTGTCATCATCGCGAACCTGCTGACCGATTTCGTCTCGCGTCTGCTGGATCCGCGCCTTGCCAAAGGACATTGAGCCCATGACCGCGCAAGCCAGAACCTCGGTTCCAGCCGCCCGTGGCCCGATGGCCGAAGCCTGGGACATCTTTCGCCGCAGCCCCGCCGCCATGCTGGGGCTGCTGCTGCTGACGCTGGTCGTGCTGATGACCTTTGCCGGGCCGTTTCTGTATCACGTCGACCCGTTCGAAATCGTCTGGGCGCCGCTGTCGCCGCCGGGTGACGACCCGACGATCCCGCTGGGCACCGACAACCTCGGTCGCGACATTCTTGCTGGGCTGATCGCGGGCGGCCGCGCCACGCTGGCGGTGGGCTTTGCCGCCGCGCTGATCACCATGGTGATCGGGGTGGTGATCGGCGCCTATGCCGGGTTCTATGGCGGCTGGGTCGACGATCTGCTGATGCGCGTCACCGAGTTCTTTCAGGTGCTGCCGCCCCTGCTGTTCGCAATGGTGGTGGTGACGCTGTTTCAGCCGACGCTGATGAACGTGGCGCTGGCCATCGGCATCGTCAGCTGGCCGCAGACCGCGCGCCTGACCCGGGCCGAGTTCCGCCGCATCCGCACGCTGGAATATGTCAGCGCCATGCGCGCCATCGGGGCAGGGGACGGCAATATCATCTGGCGGGTGATCCTGCCCAATGCGCTGCCGCCGCTGATCGTCTCGGCCACGCTGACCATCGGCATGGCGATCCTGTTCGAGGCGGGCTTGAGCTTTCTGGGCCTGTCCGATCCGAACGTCATGTCATGGGGCCTGATGATCGGTTCGGGCCGGGAATATCTGCTGGACGCATGGTGGGTGGTGACGCTGCCCGGCGTGATGATCTTTCTGACCGTGCTGGGCGTCAGCCTTGTCGGCGACGGCCTGAACGATGCCTTCAACCCCCGTCTGAGAGAGCGCTGAGCCATGGCCGATCCCGTTCTGGACATCCGTAACCTCAAGGTCGATTTCACCACCCGCCGGGGCGTGGCCCATGTGCTGGACGATGTGTCCTTTACCGTCGCGCCGGGTGAGTTGCTGGCCATCGTCGGCGAATCCGGCTGCGGCAAAAGCATGACCGCGCTGTCGATCCTGGGGCTGATCCCGTCACCGCCCGGCCGGATCGTCGGCGGCAGCATCGGCTTTCAGGGCCGCGACCTGACCAGGCTGCCGCAGTCGGACCTGCGCAGGATCCGTGGCGGCGATATCGCCATGATCTTTCAGGAGCCGATGACCTCGCTGAACCCGGTCTTTACCTGCGGCGAGCAGATCGCCGAGGCGGTGCGCCTTCATCAGAAGGCCAGCCCCGCCGCCGCCCGGACCCGCGCGGTCGAGATGCTGCGCGCCGTCGGCATTCCGGAACCGGAACTGCGCGCGGACGCCTATCCGCACCAGCTTTCCGGCGGCATGCGGCAGCGGGTGATGATCGCGATGGCGCTGTCCTGCGAGCCGAAGCTGCTGATCGCGGATGAACCCACGACCGCGCTGGATGTGACCGTGCAGGCGCAGATCTTCACCCTGCTGGACGATCTGCGCCAGCGGACCGGCACCGCGATCATCCTGATCACCCATGACATGGGCGCGGTGGCGGAAATGGCCGACAAGGTGGCGGTCATGTATGCCGGCCGGATCATCGAGCGTGGACCGGCCGATGCGGTGCTGGACAATCCCGGCCATCCCTATACGCGCGGCCTTCTGGCCAGCATTCCCCGCATCGACGCCGATCCCGACGCCGATCTGCCGGAAATTCCCGGCATCGTGCCTGCGCTGACCGATCTGGGCCGGGGCTGCGCCTTTGCGCCGCGCTGCCCGATGGCCATCGACGCCTGCCTTGCGGCCCAGCCGCGCCATGTCGCCATATCCGCCAATCACTCCGCCGCCTGCATCCGGCTTGAACCCCAGGAGGTTTCGGCATGAACCAGCTTCTTTCCGTCCGCGACCTCAAGGTGCATTTCCCGGTCCCGAACGGGCGCACCGTCCATGCCGTCGATGGCGTCAGCTTCGACATAAGGCGCGGCCAGACGCTGGGGATCGTCGGCGAATCCGGTTCGGGCAAGACCACGACGGCGCTGGCGGTCATGCGGCTCGCCCCGATCACCGGCGGCGAGGTCGATCTTGACGGCACGCCGATCAGTCGTATCGAGGGCGAGGAGTTGCGCCGCGCCCGCCCGCGCTTTCAGATGGTGTTTCAGGACCCGTTCTCGTCACTCAACCCGCGCGAAAGGGTCGGGCGGATCATCCGCCAGCCGATGGACCTGCTGGGACTGGGCGAGGCCTCGGGCCGCGACGCGCGGGTCGAGGAACTGCTGACGCAGGTGGGCCTTCGGGCCGAGCTGAAATCGCTTTATCCGCACCAGTTCTCCGGCGGCCAGCGGCAACGGATCGGCTTGGCGCGAGCGCTTGCGACCCGGCCCGACCTGATCGTCTTCGACGAGCCGGTCTCGGCCTTGGATGTGGCGGTGCAGGCGCAGGTGCTGAACCTGATACGGCGGCTGCAACGCGAGACCGGGCTGACCTATCTGTTCATCAGCCACGATCTGGGCGTCGTGCACCATATCTGCGACGAGATCGCGGTGATGTATCTGGGTCAGATCGTCGAAAAGGCACCGGCGGCAGAGATCTTCGCGCGGCCGCTGCACCCCTATACACAGGCGCTGATCGCCGCCGCGCCCTCGCTTGCGCCCGAACATCGCCGCCGTGGCGGCGGGGCGCGCTTGCAAGGTGACCCGCCCAGCCCGGTCAACCTGCCGAAGGGCTGCCGCTTCGCCTCGCGCTGCCCGATCGCCATCGACATCTGCCGGCAGGAGATGCCCCGCCTGCGCGAGCTTGGCCCCCGCCACGTCGTCGCCTGTCACCGCGCCTGAACCGGTGAGCGGCAAGCTCTAGGCCAGTTGCGACAGTTCCTCGGCCGCTGCACGCAGGTCGGGCAGGTATTTCATCGCCGCCTCCAGCGTCAGCCGCTGGATGGGGGCGTGAAACGAAACCGTCGCCATCAATTCGCCCGCGCGGTCCAGAACGGGAACCGCCAGCGCGATCATGCCCGGCACGAATTCCTCGGAATCGGTGGAATATCCCTGTTCGCGGATCTGGCGCAGCGCGTCACGCAGGCGCTGCGGATCGGTGATCGTCTGCGGGGTAAAGGCCTTCAATTCCGCCCGTTTCAGATAGCGCTGCAGCTTGCCATCATTGATCTGCGACAGGCACATCTTGCCCGCCGACGTGGCATGCAGCGGCACCCGAGAGCCGACATGCAGCTGAATGCGCAGCGGCCACTGGGTTTCGACCCGATCCACATACAGCATCGCATCGCCATCCGGGATCGACAGGTTGCAGGTCTCGCCGATGCGCTGATTGAGGCGAATCAGGATGTCGCGCTGCGGCAGATCCTGATGCCAGAAGCGGATCACGCCGCGCATCATCTGCTGCAGTCTCGGCCCCGGCTGATAGCTGCGCCCGTCGATATGTCGGATCAGATAGCCCTCGGCCTCCAGATTGCCGACCAGCCGATGGATGGTGGGGACCGGCAGTTTCAGGCTGGCATTGATCTCGGTCGCGGTCAGCGGTTGCCCATGCGCGGCAAGCACTTCAAGAATCTGCAGATTTCGAAAGCTTGGGGCAGAAGATTGTGGGTCCTGAAAGGTTTTCATCATCATCAATTCCGTCGTTTCGGAGAGGATCTTACATTGTTGCTCGCGCCGCTCCAATTGCTCATGGCTTCGCAAGAATATTAAAAATGAGAATTTAACTATCAAAAACACTTTGACACAAATCGATACCGCTGGGTAAGCTTCGAAACACCGGCGCAAGGAGGAGTCGCCGGGAAAGCCGAAAAAATTCGACAGCGTCGCAGCATCAGGGAGGATGTCATGGCGGTAACGATGGCCCATACCAACGCGGTTGGCGGCCCGCAGAACGATGTCAAAAAGGTGGTATTCGCCAGCCTCGTCGGCTCGACCATCGAATGGTACGATTTCTTTCTTTACGGCGTCGTCGCCGGGATCGTCTTCAACAAGCTTTACTTTCCGTCGGATGACCCGACCGTCTCGATCCTGCTGGCCTATGCCACCTTTGCGGTGGGCTTTGTCGCCCGGCCATTGGGCGGTCTTATCTTCGGCCATTTCGGCGACCGCATCGGGCGCAAGACCATGCTGGTGCTGACGCTTCTTCTGATGGGCGGTGCGACGGTGCTGATCGGCCTTTTGCCGACCTATAACAGCATCGGCATCCTGGCCCCGATCCTGCTGCTGGTGCTGCGCGTGCTGCAGGGCATCGGCATCGGCGGTGAATGGGGCGGGGCGGTGCTGATGGCCTATGAATTCGCGCCCGAGGGAAAACGCGGCTTCTACGCCTCGATCCCGCAGATCGGGCTGTCGCTGGGCCTGTTCATGGCATCGGGGGTGATGGCGCTTCTGACCATGCTGCCCGAGGAGGCCTTCATGGCCTGGGGCTGGCGCGCGGCCTTCATCGCCTCGATCATCCTGGTGGTGCTGGGCACCTGGATCCGCAGCAATATCGGCGAAAGCCCGGAATTCAAGAAAGCACGGGCGGAATCGCGCGGCCGCGATCAGGGGCTGCCATTCACGCAGATGCTCAAGCGCTATCCGGGCAATGTGGCCCTTGGCATGGGCGCGCGCTATATTGACGGGGTGTTCTTCAACGTCTTCGCGGTGTTCTCGATCGTCTATCTGACCCGCGATATCGGGATGGAGCGTTCCTTCGCGCTGTGGACCGTGGCCGCCGCCGCCATCGTGATGGTCTTCTGCATCCCCTTCTTCGGGCGGCTGTCGGACCGCATCGGGCGGCCCAAAACTTATGCCATCGGTTCACTGCTGCTGGCGCTCAGCGTGTTTCCGGCCTTTGCGCTGATGTCGACAGGCAACCCGGTGCTGGTGGTGCTGGGGATCGTGCTGCCCTTCGGGATCATCTATCCGATGTGCTACGGTCCCGAGGCGGCGCTGTTCGCCGATCTGTTCGATCCGACCGTGCGCTATACCGGGGTGTCCTTCGTCTATCAGTTTTCGGGCATCTTCGCCTCGGGGATCACGCCGATGATCGCGACGGCGCTGATGGCGGCCAATGGTAACGACCCGTTCTGGCTGTGCGTCTATGTCGCCTTCGCCGGGATCGTATCGATGATCAGCGCCATTCTGATCGGGCGCCGCGCGCGCCGTTGAACATATACGGGCGGCGGTCCACCGCCGCCCGGTTTTCCGAACCCCTGGGAACATACGGGCTTCGCCCGACAAGGATGCAGAGATGAGCCAAGCACCGGATGTGGCGGATTATGTGGTCGTCGGCGCGGGATCGGCCGGCTGCGTGGTCGCCAATCACCTGTCCGCCGATCCCTCGCAGCGCGTTGTCCTGCTGGAGGCCGGCAACCGCGATACCAGCCCGTGGATCCACGTCCCGGTCGGTTATTTCCAGACCATGCACAACCCGAATTTCGACTGGTGTTATGAAACCGCGCCCGATCCGGCGCTGAACGGCCGCTCGCTGCACTGGCCGCGCGGCAAGGTGCTGGGCGGGTCATCCTCGCTGAACGGGCTGCTTTACGTCCGGGGTCAGCGCGAGGATTACGATCATTGGGCACAGATGGGCAATGAGGGCTGGTCCTGGCGCGAGGTCGGTCCGATCTTCGAGGAGCTGGAGACCTTCCAGCGTCCGGGCGGCGGCGAGGGGCGTGGCACACATGGCCCGCTGCAGGTCTCGGATCCGCGCCTGCGCCGCCGCATCTGCGAATTGTGGATCGAGGCCGCCAAGGCCAACGGCTATCCCTATAATCCCGATTATAACGGCCCGGTGCAGGACGGCGTCGGCCATTTCCAACTGACCGTGAACAAGGGGCGGCGCTGTTCCTCGGCCGTGGCCTTCCTGAAGCCGATCCGCAACCGGCAGAACCTTCAGGTCGTGACCAAGTCACAGGTCCGCCGCGTCATCATCGAGGATGGCCGCGCCACCGGGGTCGAGCTGCAGCACCCCGATGGCAGCCGTCAGGTGATCCGGGCGGCGCGCGAGGTGATCCTGTGCGCCGGTGCCATCGGCAGCCCGCAGATCCTGATGCTGTCGGGCATCGGCGATCAGGCGCATCTGCGCGACCACGGCATCGCCGTCCAGCATGACGCGCCCGAGGTCGGGCGCAACCTGCAGGATCACCTGCAGGCCCGGCTGGTCTTCAAGACGCGCGAGGCGACGCTGAACGACGAAGTGCGCAGCATGTTCAACAAGGCGCGGATCGGGATGGAATATGCCCTGTTCCGCACCGGCCCGATGACGATGGCGGCAAGTCTGGTCTTCGGCTTCATGCGTACCCGGCCCGGCCTCGCCACGCCCGACATCCAGTTCCACATCCAGCCCTGGTCCGCCGACAGCCCCGGGGAGGGCGTGCATCCCTTCTCGGCCTTCACCCAGTCGGTCTGCCAGCTTCGCCCCGAAAGCCGGGGCACGATCACTCTGCAATCTGCCGATCCGCTGATGGCGCCGCGGATCGATCCGAACTATCTGGCCACCCAGACCGATCGCGATACGCTGGTCGCCGGGATCGAGATCGCCCGCAAGCTGGCCCGGACCGAGCCGCTGAAATCCGCCATTTCCGAGGAATTCCGCCCCAGCCCCGAGGTTCAGGGCTATGACGAGGTGCTGGCCTGGGCGCGGATGAACTCAACGACGATCTATCACCCGACCGGCACCTGCCGCATGGGGCCTGACGACCGCGCCGTGGTCGATCCGCGCCTGCGCGTGCGTGGCGTTCAGGGGCTGCGTGTCGCCGATTGCTCGATCATGCCCGAGATCGTTTCGGGCAATACCAACGCCCCGGCGATGATGATCGGTGCCAAGCTGGCCCGGATGGTGCAGGAGGATCGTCGCGCCGGAACCGGTGCCGCCGCCTGAGCGGCGGTTCCGGCTTCCCGCGCGATACAATCGCCCGGCAGCCGGGTGGGGTCACAACCGCCCGGCAAGCTGTTCGACCACCACGTCGGTGGTGCGTTGGACATGGGTGCGGATCACCTCGACCGCGGTGGCAACGTCGCGATCCAGCGCGGCATTCATCAGCGCGCGATGCTCCAGATGAATGTCGCGGGTCATCGCGGTCGCCTTGCGCGAAAACCGCCGGTAGCGCTCGTGATGCTTGAACATCTGGCTGCGCAGCCGCAGCAGCCAGACCGAAGGCGCGGCTGACACCAGCGCATCGTGGAAGGTCAGGTTCAGCACCTCCCAATCCGCCAGATGGGCGACCCCCTGATTTTCCGAGGTCTCCAGCCGCTCCAGCCGGTGATAGCTGGTGATGACCCGTTCTTCCCAGGCAACGTCGCCTGCGGGGATCGAACTGGCGATCGCTTCGGCTTCCAGCAGCTTGCGCAGATCGCCGATCTCGCGCGCCTCCTGAATCGACAAAGGCGGCACGACGAAGCCGCGCTGACCGAGCGCCTGCACCAGATTATCGCCCACAAGCCGCGCCAGCGCCTCGCGCAACGGACCCGCGCCGATGCCGAAGCGTTCGCGCAGCATGTCGATCTTCAGCTTCAGCCCCGCTTCCAGAGCGCCCGACAGGATTTCTTCGCGGATCAGGCGATAGGCCCGCTCGGCCTGGGTTTTCTCGGCCGCCGCGTCCGCGATCTCTCGGATAGCCAGTGTGTTCATGGCGTCGTCTCTCTTTCTCTCTCACCCCTGTATAGCGGTTTCTGCAAATAAATCAATTTTCCTATTTGACTGGCCTTAAATATCGATATTTAATGCCGAGAGGGAGGATTACCGATGAAGCTATCACAGGAGCTGCCAGAGGTTGCCGGGCCGCCCGACCTCGGCGCGCCGCCGCAAGCCGGCCTTCTGGGGCGGCTGCAACGGCTGAATGAGGGCGTGATGCGGGTCGAGATGGTGGCGGTCGGGGTGCTGACGGCCACCGTCTTCGGTCTTCTGGTGCTGAACGTGACTTCGCGCGCCATCGGCCGCCCGCTGATCTGGAGTGATGAGCTGGCAATCAATCTGATGATCCTCGGCGCCTTTCTGGGCACCTCGCTGGGGTTGGCGCAGCACCAGCATATCGCGGTGACGCTGCTGCCCGATGTCCTGCCACTGCGCGGCCGCGCGGTGCTGGCGGTGATGGTCGATCTGGTGCTTCTGGCCTTCTTCCTGACGCTGGCCGTACTGCTGTGGCGCTGGTTCGATCTACCCGGCCTGATCCGCGCCGGCTCGGCGGACGCCTATGCGCAGGCCAGCTTCAACTTCATCTGGCAGGAGCCGATGGTGACGCTGCCCCTTCGCAAGGTGTGGTTCTGGATGGTGCTGCCGGTCTTCTGCCTGACCGGCATCCTGCATGTCCTCGTCTCGCTGACCGCGCGGCTGGCCGGGGGCGAGGAGCAGCCCGCATGATCGTCGCCGCCTCGTTTCTGACGCTGCTGGCCATCGGGGTGCCCATCGCCTTCACGCTGGCGATTCTGGCGCTGATCTACATCTTCGTCTCGGGCAACACGATCATGCTGCAAAGCTTTCCGCAGCAGCTTTACGGCGGCCTTGAAAACTACGGGCTGATCGCGCTGCCGCTGTTCATCCTGCTGGGCGAGTTCATGAATGCCGGCGGCATCGGTCGGCGGCTGATGTCGCTGGCCATGGCCTTTCTGGGCCGGGTCCGGGGCGGGCTGGCCTATGTGAACCTCTGCGCCAACATGATGATGGCCTCGATCCTCGGCTCGACGGTGGCGCAGATCATCATCATGTCGCGCCTGGCCGTGCCCGAGATGGAAAAAGCCGGCTATCCCCGCGATGTCAGCATGGCGATCACGGCGGCCGGCGGGTTGCTGGCGCCGATCATCCCGCCCTCGATGCTGTTCATCATCTATGGGGTGATCGCGCAGATCCCCATCGGCGATCTGTTCATCGCCGGGATCATCCCCGGCCTGCTGATCTTCCTGGCCTTCATCGCGGTGATCGCCTGGCTGGGCCACCGCCATGCCTTCCCTCGGAACGAGGCGATGACGATGCGCCAGCGCCTGCACGCCATCCGTGATGCGCTGCCCGCCGCGGTGATCCCGGTCACCATCGTCGGCGCCATTCTGGGCGGCCTGACCACGCCCACGGAATCCGCCGCGCTGGCAAGTCTTGCCGCCATCCTGATCGGCCGCTTCGTCTATCGCGAGATGACATGGTCGGACATTCCCAAGGCTTTCGTGAATGCCGGGAAATCCTCGGCCACGGTGCTGTTCCTGATCGCGGCGGCGCAGGTCTTCAGCTGGGTCATCACCTTCGAGAATCTGCCGGCGCTGGTTGCCGCGACCATGCAGGCGATGACGCAATCGCCCATTGTGTTCCTGCTGATGCTGAATGTGCTGCTGCTGGTTCTGGGCATGATCACCGATCCCATCCCGGCCATCATCCTGATCGTGCCGGTCTTTCTGCCGGTGGCGACCGGGATCTACGGGATAGACCCGTTCCATTTCGGGGTCGTCGTCTGCCTGAACCTGACGCTCGGGCTGCTGACGCCGCCGGTCGGGACCGGGCTTTTCATCGCCTCGGTGATGGGAAAGGTCCGCGCCGAACGGCTGGCCGTGCTGCTTACGCCCTTTTTTCTGGCGGTGCTGGCGGTGCTGCTGCTGCTGGTGGTGTTTCCGGCGCTGTCGACCAGCCTGATCGGTCGCTGAGGGGGAAATCAAGAAAATGAAAGGGAGGAAAACCATGAAATTCATCAACATCGCCGGGGCCGCGCTGGCGCTGTGCCTTGGGGCGGTAACCGCGCAGGCCGAACAATACCGCATCGGCCTGATCACCCCGCCGCCGCATGAATGGACCAAGACCGCCACCGCCATCGCCGAACGGATCAAGGCCGAGACCGAGGGCCGTGTGGACATTCTCGTCTTCCCCTCTGGCCAGCTTGGCAACGAGGCGCAGATGCTGCAGCAGCTTCAGACCGGGGCGCTGGATTTCGCCTTCCTGACGCTGGGCGAGCTGGCCAATCGCGATGAAAGCTATGGCATCTTTCTGGCCCCCTATATTGTCGACGGACCCGAGGGCGCCCGCGAATTGCTGAAGGGCGAGGTCGCCGGCCAGCTTCTGTCCGGCGCAGGCAAATTCGGCCTGCAGGGGCTGGCCTGGGGCATGGCCGGCATGCGCGAGATCGTCATGCGCGGCAACGCGGCTTCGGTCGCCGACCTGAAGGGCAAGAAGGTGCGCACGGTGCCCTTCGCGCAGGAACTGGATTTCTGGACCCGGCTCGGCGCCGCGCCGACGCCGATGCCCCTGCCGGCGCTGTATGACGCTTTCGCCAATGGCCAGATCGACGGCATGCAGATCGATTTCGAAGGCACCTGGAATTCGAAATACTACGCTAATGCCGGAAGCATCATCCATTCCAACCACATGATGTTTCCGATGATCTCGGTCGCTTCGGGGCGGAAATGGCAGACCATGTCCGAGGAGGACCGCGCCATCGTCAGCAAGGCCATGACCGAGGAGGTCGACGCCATGGTCGGCCGCTATGCCGGGATCGACGCCACCTATCTGGCGGAACTGCAGGGGACCAATGTTCCGATCATCGAGGCGGATCGGGCCTTCTTCGGGGCTGCCGTCGATGACTGGTATGCAAGCTGGCGCGAGCGCACGCCGCTGCTGGTCGAATTGGAAGCCGAAGCCGCCGCGCTGGCGCAATGACAGGGCGCGGGCGGGCCTGCCCCCGCCCGAACCGGAGGAAAACCGTATGACCATCGCCTATCGCGACCTGCGCTATCTGCGCATCGCCGTTGACGATCTCGACAGTGCCACCCGTTTCGCAACTGAGGTGTTCGGCCTGCAACCCGGCGACCGGGACGAGACCGATGCCCGCTTCCGACCCGATGCGCGGAACTATGCGCTGTGCTGTTCGACCGAACCGGGGCAGGCGGTCGCGCTGACCGTGGCCCGACGCGAGGATCTGGACGTGGCCGAGGCACGGCTGGCGCGCTGGAGCCCGCGCCGTCTGGAAGGTGCCGACTGCGCGCGCCGTCAGGTCAAGTCGGGTCTGGTGGTGACGGCGCCGAACGGGGTCCAGGTGGAACTGGTCTGGCGCCCGCTGACTTCGGGTTGGCGCTATCACGGGCCGCGCGATGCGGGGATCACCGAGTTTCAGGCCGTTCAACTGGCCTGCACAGATATTGCCGCCAATGAAGCCTTCTGGACCGAAGGCATCGGCGCCGAAGTCTCGGACTGGGTGGGTGATGCGGTCTTTTTGCGCATCGACGATGCCCATCACCGGATCGCGCTTTATCCCTCGGATCGGGACGGGCTTCTGGGCGCGGTCTGGGCGGTCGAAAGCATCCATAACGTGATGCAGAACTGGTATCACTTCCAGAACCGGCAGGTGCCCGTGGTTCACGGGCCGGGGCGGCAACCCACCTCCGGCGCGGTTTTCGTGACCGCGCGCGGACCCTCGGCCATCCTTTTCAGCTATGCCGCCGAAACCGAACAGGGGCCGCAGATCGCGGCGCGCGGCCCGCGCCAGTTTCCCGGTACGCCGCAATCTCACGATGTCTGGGGATCGCAAAGCGAGGCCCCCGAATTTTCAGGGAGGGAGAGATGATCGAACTCAAGGACGTGGTCTATTGCCGTCTCGGCACCACCGATCTGGCCGGGGCCGAATGGTTCGCGGTGAACATCCTTGGCCTTCAGGTCAGCGAGCGGCGCAAGGGCGCCACCTATTTCAAATCGGATCAGCGCGAACACACCCTTTGCTATTTCGAGGGCAATCCCGACGATCAGGTGACTGCCTTTGAAATCGGCTCGGCCGACGATCTGGAACGCGCGGCGGCGACGCTGGAAAACCTCGGCCACCGGGTCCATGTCGGCACCCGCGCCGAATGCGAGGCGCGCCATGTCGGCGCCTTCATCCGCTTTAACGACCCGACCGGCAACGGCATCGAATTCGTCGTCCGCCCGACCACTTCGGGGATCCGCTATCACGGCACCCGCGATGCCGGCATCACCGGCTTTTCGCATGTCGGTCTTTGCACCACCGATGCCGAGCGTGACGAGGCCTTCTGGACCCAGGTCTGCAATGCCCGTGTCTCCGACCGGATCGGCGATGCGCCGCTGATGCGGCTGGGCACGATCCATCATTCGATCGCGCTGTTCCCCTATCACAAGGCGGGGATCCAGCACATCAACCATCAGGTCGAAAGCGCCGACGACATCCAGCGCAGCTTCAACTTCGTGCGCGAAAATCAGGTGAACATCACCTTCGGGCCGGGGCGGCATCCGACCTCATCGGCGCAGTTCCTGTATTTCAGCGGACCCGAGGGCATGACCTTCGAATATTCCACCGGCGTCTGCGAGATCCATGACGAGCCCTTGTGGCGCGACCGACAGTTCCATTTCGAACCCAAGGGCTTCTGCCACTGGGGCGCGAAACCGAATATCGCCGCCTTCAAGGACGAATGATGGAAGATCTTGCCCGCACCGTCCGCATCGCCGCCCGCGCGCTTGGCCGCGCCGGGCTGGTCCATGCCTACGGCCATTGCTCGGCCCGCATCAATCAGGACAGCTTTCTGGTCTGCCCGGCCCGGCCGATGGCGCAGGTCGCCAAGGGCGAGGCCTGCACCGTGGTCCCGGTTGACGGCCCGCTGCCCGAAGGCGTGCTGGGCGAAGTGCGGCTGCACCAGCAGATCTATGCGCGGCGCCCCGAGGCGGGCGGCGTGATCCGCTTCATGGGGCCTTCGGTGATGGCGCTGGCGGCGCTTGGCGTTGTGCCAAAGATGCGCCACGGCTTCGGCACCTATTTCGCGCCCGCGCCGGGCCTGTGGGACGATATCCAACTGCTGCGCGACGATGCCGGCGCGGCGGCGGCGATTGACGCCATGGGCGGCAGCGCCGGGCTGCTGATGCGCGGCAATGGCGCGGTGGTGGCCGGTGCGAGCCTGCAGGAGGCGACGGGCCTCGCCTTCTATCTGGAGGATATGTGCCGGATCGAACTGGCGGCGCTCGCCTCGGGTCTGGCCGAGACCGCGCCGGTCATTCCGCCCGATCAGGCCGCCAGACGCGCCACCCGCGCCGGGCGGATTTTCGAACGCATGTGGGATCACCTGACCGCGGGCGACCCCGAACTGGTTTCTTGAAAGGACTTCGCGTTGACCACCTATCTCAATTTCATCGACGGGCAGTTCGTCAAAGGCTCGGCCCAGCCCTTCGCCAACCATTTCCTGACCACGGGCGAGGTCATCGGCGAGGTCTCCGCCGCCGGCCGGGCCGAGGTCGATGCCGCCGTGGGTGCCGCCCGCGCGGCGCTGAAAGGTCCATGGGGCCGGATGCCGGTAGCCGAACGCGTGGCGCTGCTGCGCAAGCTGGCCGATGGCATCAACGCCCGTTTCGACGAGTTTCTGGCGGCCGAGATCCGCGATACCGGCAAGCCGCGTTCCATTGCCAGCCATATCGATATCCCGCGCGGCGCGGCGAATTTCAACGTGTTCGCCGACCAGATACTGACCGCCTCGACCGAAACCTTCGAGATGGCGACGCAGGACGGCACCGGCGCGCTGAATTATGCCCTGCGCAGCCCGCGCGGCGTGATCGGCGTCGTCTGCCCGTGGAACCTGCCGCTGCTGCTGATGACCTGGAAGGTCGCGCCCGCGCTCGCCTGCGGCAATACCGTGGTGGTGAAACCGTCCGAGGAAACCCCCGCAACCGCCACGCTGCTGGGCGAGGTGATGAATGCGGTCGGCATCCCGCCCGGCGTTTATAACGTGGTCCACGGGCTTGGCCCCGATGCGGCGGGCGAGTTCCTGACCAGCCATCCCGGCGTCGACGGCATCACCTTCACCGGCGAGACCCGCACGGGCGAGGCGATCATGCGCGCCGCCGCCAGGGGCGTGCGCCCGGTCTCGCTGGAACTCGGCGGCAAGAATGCGGGCATCGTCTTTGACGACGCCGATCTGGATGCGGCGCTGGAAGGCATCGGCCGCGCCTGTTTCGCTAATACCGGGCAGGTCTGTCTGGGGACCGAGCGGGTCTATGTCCAGCGTGGCATCTTCGACCGCTTCGCAGAAGGGCTGGCCCAGAAGGCGCGGGGCTATCGCTTCGGCGACCCCTTCGATCCGGCGACGACCATGGGCACCGTCATCAGCGCCGAGCATCGCGACAAGGTTCTGTCCTATTACGCCAAGGCCCGCGAGGCCGGCGCGACCATCCTTGCCGGCGGCGGCGTGCCGGACATGCAGGGCTATGAGAACGGCTATTGGGTCGAACCCACGGTCTGGACCGGTCTGCCCGAGGACAGCGCTGTGGTGCGCGAGGAAATCTTCGGCCCCTGCACGCACCTCACCCCCTTCGACAGCGAAGACGAGGTGACAGCGCTGGCCAATGACACGCCTTACGGCCTCGCCACCTCGATCTGGACCACCAATCTGGGCCGCGCCCATCGCACCGCCAAGGCCGTCGATGTGGGCATCAGCTGGATCAACAGCTGGTTCCTGCGCGACCTGCGCACCGCTTTCGGCGGCTCGAAAGCCAGCGGTATCGGGCGCGAGGGCGGGGTTCATTCGCTGGAATTCTATACCGAACTTCGCAACGTCTGCGTCAAACTCTGAAAGGCCCCGATATGCTGACCGAAGACCAACGCGCGCGCGCGGTTTCAAGCCTGCTGGAAAGTCACCGCACCAAGGTGCAGGGCATGCGCCCATCCGAGATGTTCCCGGCAATCGAGATCGCCGACAGCTATGCGATTTCCTCGGCGGTGGCCGATGCCAAGGTGAAGGCGGGGGCGAAGATCATCGGCCACAAGATCGGCCTGACCTCGAAAGCGATGCAGGCGGCCTCGAAGATCGACGAACCGGATTATGGCTATCTGTTTGACGATCTGGTGCTGTCGGACGGGGCCAAGGTGCCCTTCGACAGTTTCTGCGTGCCCCGCGTCGAACCGGAGCTGACCTTCATCTTGAAGGAGCCTTTGAAGGGCCCGAATGTCGGCTTGGTCGATGTGCTGCGCGCCACCGAATATGTGGTCCCCTCGATCGAGATCATCGATGCCCGCGTGACCGAGCCGCGCAAGATCTTCGACACCGTCGCCGATAATGGTGCGGCGGCGGGGATCGTGCTGGGCGGCCGCCCGGTCCGCCCCGACGAGGTCGATCTGCGCTGGATCGGCGCAGTCTTCTACCGCAATTCGGAGATCGAGGAGACGGGTCTGGCGGCGGGCGTGCTGGGCCATCCGGCGATGGCGATCGCCTGGCTGGCGAACAAGCTCGCGCCTTTCGATGTGACGCTGAAACCCGGCGATCTGATGCTGTCGGGCAGCTTCACCCGCCCGGTCTGGGCCAGGAAAGGCGACACGCTGCATGCCGATTTCGGCCCGCTCGGCAGCGTCGCCGTGCAGTTTGTGTGAGGGGGCGCCATGGAAGCTCCGCGTAACGAGTTCAAACGCCGGCTGCTGACGGGCGAGGCCCTGGACGGGCTGTGGCTGTCACTGGCGAGCCCGATCAGCAGCGAGGCGCTGTCGCTGATCGGCTTCGACTGGCTGCTGTTCGACACCGAACATGCGCCGGTCGATCTGGGGGCGCTGCAACCGCTGCTGCAGGCCGCCGCCGCTGGTCGTTCGGCGGCGGTGGTGCGGCCGGCGTGGAACGACAAGGTGCTGATCAAGCGCGCGCTCGACATGGGCGCGCAGACGCTGCTGATCCCCTTTGTCGAAACGCCTGAGGAAGCCGCTGCCGCCGTCGCCGCCACGCGCTATCCACCGCATGGCATCCGTGGCGTGGCGGGCGGCACGCGGGCCAGCCGCTTCGGGCTGACCAGCGATTATTTCGAGGTGGCGAACGACCAGATCGCGGTTCTGGTCCAGATCGAAACCAGCAGCGCGCTGGAACGGCTGGAGGAGATCGCGGCGGTGCCCGGCGTCGACGGGGTGTTCATCGGGCCTTCGGACCTCGCCGCCTCAATGGGCCATCTGGGCCGCACCGGCGCCGACGAGGTCCAGGCGATGCTGCGCGATACGGCAGCGCGGCTGGGCGCACTTGGCAAGGCGCCCGGCATCCTCGCCACCAATGCCACCGACGCCCGCCGCTATCGCGACTGGGGCTATCAGTTCGTCGCGGGCGCCGTCGATCTCGGGCTGCTGCTGAAAGGTGCGCAAGGGGTGCTGGCCGAGATGCGGGCCGGATGAACGGGCCGAGCCTCAATCGTGGCTGTACTTGCACGCGCCGTGTCTGATGGGGATGGCATAATTTGCTTGCGGGGATGCATTCGCAGCAATGCAAACACCATGCCCGCAACTGCCGAAACCTGAAGGCCACACAGAGAACGCCCGCAGCGTGCGTTCTGTCGCTTTAGCTGCGGCAGGGACAGCGCAGACGCCGTCCCCCCGCAGCGCCCCGGCATCGCGCCACACATGCGCGGGCTGACCCCGCGAAGCGGGGAAGGCATGAAAGAAGAAACGCGCAGGCCAAAGCGGCACCTCTGCCCTCGCTCAGGGGTGCGATCATTGCGGAAACTTTCAAGCTGGGTCGACATCAGCGCTGACGGGATTACGGCTGGCCGACGCGTGCGGGCAGGGGGCGCAGGATGCAGGGAACGTTGATGCGGGTGGGTTGGTCGCGGCCCTCGGCGATGGCGTCGAAGACCTGTTGCAGCATGCTGGAGACATCCTGTTCCACCATTCCGACATTCTGCGGCAGAAGTGCCGCGAAAGGGTCCCAGTCGAAACAGCCCAGCCGCACCCTGTCCATGTCGAGCGTCTCGCTGAGCCAGCGGACCACGCCCTCCATGGTGATGGTGGAATTGACGAAAATGCCGAAACGCGCCGGGAAGTCCCGCCCGATCAGCGCGGTGGCGGCCTTGTCGGGCGAATAGCCGGGCATGATGACCTGCGTGGGGGGCACCGTCAGCCCGGCCTCGTCATGGGCGGCGTGGAAGCCGCGCAGACGTTCCAGCGTGTTGTGGTCCTGCGGCCGGCCGCCGATGAACCACAGGGGCGAGGGCGCGCCGAAATCCTGTGACAGCCGCGACAGGATCAGCCGGGTCAGGTCGCGGGCGCCACCGAAATTGTCAGACACCACCGAGGGCGCCCTGCGGCCCGGCAGGTCGAGATTGATGACCCTGACCCCCGCTGCTGCGCAGAAATCGGCGATCCGGTCCGGGTCGGTGGCGCCGGTCACCACCAGCGCCTCGGCCTGATAGGAGATCATCTCGCGCGCCGCCTCGAATTCCAGGTCGGGATCGCGCTGGGTGCAGGTGATGACGGGGAACAGGCCGCGCGCGCGCGCCATGGTTTCGAACCGCTCGGCAATGGCGCCGAAATAGCGGTTGTCATATTTGGGCACGATCATCCCGATGATATGCGACCGCTCGCGTCGCAGCAGGCTGGCCTGCAGATTCACCGCATAGCCCTGTTCGGTCGCAATCCGGGTCACCCGCTCAGCCGTCGCCGCGCTGATTCGGCGCTTCTTCCAGGTGCCGTTCAGGATCGCGCTGACGGCGCTGGGACTGGAACCGGCGATCTGCGCCAGATCGTAGATCGTGGGCCGCCGTGAAGAATTGCTGCTGTTTTCGGCCATGTGATCCCATCCCCCGCGACGAGAAAACCGCGCCACATGCCGCCATCTTGACAGCCTCGCGGGGCTAAGGCAATCTTGCTGCATCGATTGAGCATCCATGCTGCATCGGTTGCGCTGCAGGGAGGGCGCGCGGAGGAAAGTCATCTGTTGCAGGCATCGCGACCGCTTTGGCGGGGTGGTCTGTCATGACTTTCAGCCGGGCGCACCAAGTCGCCTGCGCATGTCAAACAGGGAGGTTTCTTGAGGATGAAGACCAGATATTCCATTGCCGCCGCATCGGTCCTGATGGCCGGCGTGCTGGGCGGCGCCGCCTTGGCGCAGGAGGCCGCGACCGTGGCCTTCCTGATGCCGGATCAGGCCTCGACCCGCTACGAGGAGCATGACTTCCCCGGTTTTCAGGCCGCGATGAAGGAGCTTTGCGCCGATTGCACGGTGATCTATCAGAACGCCAATGCCGATGTGTCGCTGCAGCAGCAGCAGGTGAACTCGGTCATTGCGCAGGGCGCCAAGGTCATCGTGCTGGACCCGGTCGACAGCGCGGCGGCGGCCGGGCTGGTGCAGATGGCCCAAAGCCAGGGCATCAAGATCATTGCCTATGACCGTCCGATCCCCGACATGCCGGCGGATTACTATGTCTCCTTCGACAATGAGGGGATCGGCGCGGCGATTGCCCAGTCGCTGGTCGATCACCTGAAGGCCGAGGGCGTGGCCGATGGCGCGGGCGTGCTGCAGATCAATGGCTCGCCCACCGATGCGGCAGCGGGGCTGATCCGGGACGGGATCGACAAGTCGCTGGATGCATCGGCCTATAAAACGCTGGCCGAATACGACACGCCGGACTGGGCGCCGCCGAAGGCGCAGGAATGGACCGCAGGGCAGATCACCCGCTTCGGCAATGAAATCACCGGCATCGTCGCGGCCAATGACGGCACCGCGGGTGGCGCGATCGCCGCTTTGAAAGCGGCGGGCGTGGACCCGTTGCCCCCGGTCACCGGCAATGATGCGACCATTGCGGCGCTGCAGCTGATCATCGCGGGCGACCAGTACAACACCATCTCGAAACCGTCCGAGATCGTCGCCAAGGCCGCTGCCGAAGTGGCGGTGAAGTTCCTGAAAGGCGAAACGCCCGAGGCCAAGACGACGCTGTACAACACGCCGTCCGAGCTGTTCGTGCCCGCCGTCGTCACGCGCGAGAACATCAAGGCAGAGATCTTCGACAAGGGGATCCAGACCCCCGAACAGATCTGCACCGCCGATTATGCCGATGCCTGCAAGGAACTGGGCATCACCCAGTAACCGTCGGGCGCGCGGCTCCGCGCCGCGCGCCATCATCCGGGGAGGAGACAGCGAATGGCCACCAGCCAACCGACCACGCATGCCGCCAAGGGCGAGCCGATCCTGAAACTGCGCGGCGTGTCCAAACAGTTCGGGGCGGTTTCCGCGCTGACCGATATCGATCTGGACATCAACGCGGGCGAGGTCGTGGCCCTCGTGGGCGATAACGGCGCGGGCAAATCGACGCTGGTCAAGGTGCTGGCCGGTGTGCATCAGCCGACCGCCGGCAGCATCGAATTCATGGGTCAGCCGGTGACGCTGGACAGCCCCGGCAAGGCGCTGGAAATGGGCATCGCGACAGTGTTTCAGGACTTGGCCCTGTGCGAGAATCTCGACGTGGTCGCAAACCTGTTTCTGGGTCACGAACTGAAGCCCTGGGCGCTCGACGAGGTGCAGATGGAGGTCCGGGCCTGGACCCTGCTGCGCGAGCTGGCCGCGCGCATCCCCTCGGTCCGCGAGCCCATCGCGTCGCTCTCGGGCGGGCAGCGCCAGACCGTCGCCATCGCCCGCTCGCTGCTGCTCGACCCCAAGATCATCATGCTGGATGAACCGACCGCCGCGCTTGGCGTGGCCCAGACCGCCGAGGTGCTGAACCTGATTGAGCGGGTGCGCGATCGCGGGCACGGCGTCGTCCTGATTTCGCACAATATGGAAGACGTGCGCGCCGTCGCCGACCGCATCGTGGTGCTGCGTCTGGGTCGCAACAACGGCATCTTCACCGCCGAGACCTCGAATTCCGAACTGGTCGCCGCCATCACCGGGGCCACCGAAAACGCCGTTTCGCGCCGTCGCGCCCGCAAGGAAGAACTGGAGCAGCCCGCATGAGCGATCCGAACAAACCCGCCGCGCTCGACCGGTCCGACAGCCGCGTCCGCCATGACGAGGGCATTGGCGGCGCCATCCGTGCCTTTGTCGACCGCGTCCGTTCGGGCGATCTGGGCATGCTGCCCGTCGCTGTCGGGCTGGTGCTGATTTCCGCCGTCTTCGCCTCGCTGAACCCTGTCTTTCTGGCGCCGAACAACCTGGTGAACCTGTTGTTCGATGCTGCCGCCGTGGGCTGCATCTCGCTCGGCATCGTCTGCGTGCTGATCCTTGGCGAGATCGACCTGTCCGTCGGATCGATGAGCGGGCTTGCCTCGGCGCTGATCGGGGTTCTTTGGGCCAATATGGGCCTGCCGGTGGCGGTGGCGATCCTCGCCGCATTGGCGGCGGGCGCGGTCATGGGCATGATCTATGCCACGCTGCTGAACCGGTTCGGCATGCCCAGCTTCGTCTCCACCCTGTCGGGGCTGCTGGCGCTGCTGGGGATGCAGCTTTACATCCTCGGGCCGACCGGCTCGATCAACCTCAGCTACAATTCGGCGCTGGTGAAATTCGGCCAGATCCTGATCATGCCGCATTGGTTGAGCCTTCTGCTGGCGATCCTGCCGGGCGTCGTCATGGTGGTGAACGGGCTGTCCGTCATGCGCCGCCGGGCCGCCGCGAACCTGTCCAGCCCCGGCCTCAGCGTGCTATTGGCCAAGGCCGGTCTGCTGACCGCGGCGCTGCTGATTGCGGTGGTCTACCTGAATCAGGGGCGCGGCGTGCCCTATATGTTCGGGCTGTTCGTGCTGCTGGTGGTGGTGATGAACTATCTGCTGACGCGTACGAAATGGGGCCGCTCGATGTTCGCGGTCGGCGGCAACCGCGAGGCGGCCCGGCGTTCCGGCATCAACGTCAACCGCATCCGCATGAGCGCCTTCATGCTGTGCTCCTCGCTGGCGGCATTGGGCGGCGTTCTGGCCTCGGCGCGCCTCGCCACCGCCAGCCAGCAGGCGGGAACGGGTGACGTGAACCTGAACGCGATCGCTGCGGCGGTGATCGGCGGCACCTCGCTGTTCGGCGGGCGCGGCTCGGCCTGGTCGGCGCTTCTGGGGATCCTGGTCATTCAGGCGATTTCGAACGGGCTGACGCTGCTCAACCTCAGCTCGTCGCTGCGCTACATGATCACCGGCGCTGTTCTGGCCATCGCGGTCATTGTCGACAGCCTGGCCCGCCAGTCCCGTGCCAGCCACGGCCGTGGCTAAGAAGGAAGGAATTTCGATATGACGGATCTGATGAAGGGCAAGGTCGCGGCGATCACCGGCGCGGCCTCGGGGATCGGGCTTGCATGCGCAAAAACCCTGCTGGCCGAGGGCGCAACCGTCGTGCTGATCGACCGCGCCGCCGACCGGCTGGACACGCTCTGCGCCGAGCTGGGGCCGAAGGCGAAGCCGCTGGTCATCGACCTGATGGACGGCGCGCAGGTCGACGGCATCGCCGCGCAGATCGAGGCGCTGGCGGGCGCACCGCTGGACATTCTGCACGCCAATGCCGGCGCCTATATCGGCGGCCCGGCGGCCGAGGGCGACGCCGATGCCTGGGACCGGATGCTGCATCTGAACATCAACGCCGCCTTCCGTTCGGTCCGGGCCGTCCTGCCCGGCATGATCGAGCGGAAGACCGGCGATGTGATCTTCACCTCCTCGGTCGCTGGTGTCGTCCCGGTGGTGTGGGAGCCGGTCTATACCGCCTCGAAATTCGCCGTTCAGGCCTTTCTGCACGCCACCCGCCGGCAGGTCAGTCCGCACGGCATCCGCATGGGCGCGGTTCTGCCGGGCCCGGTGGTGACGGCGCTGCTGGACGACTGGCCCAAGGCCAAGATGGAGGAGGCGCTGGCGAACGGCTCGCTGATGCAGCCGCAAGAGGTCGCCGATGCGGTGCTGTTCATGCTGTCGCGGCCGCGCAACGTGGTCATCCGCGATCTGGTGATCCTGCCCAACAGCGTCGATCTGTGACGCCCCTCAGCGAAGGAGACCGCCATGAGTGACGCCGTTTTCCTGGGCGTGGATGTGGGCACCGGCAGCGCCCGTGCGGGCCTGTTCGATGCACATGGCGCCATGCTTGCCGCAGCCAAGCGCGACATCCGCATGTGGCGCGAGGCGGGCGATGTGGCGGAGCAGTCCAGCGACGATATCTGGGGCGCCATCTGCGCCGCGGTGCGCGAGGCCATGGCCGGAATCGATCCCGCCCGCGTCAAGGGGATCGGCTTCGACGCCACCTGCTCGCTGGTGGTGCTGGGGCCGGGTGGCGCGCCCCTGACCGTCAGCCAAGCGGGCGACGATGCCCGCAACATCATCGTCTGGATGGATCACCGCGCCGTCGATCAGGCCGAACGGATCAACGCCACCGGCCACCAGGTGCTGCGCTATGTCGGCGGCGTCATCTCGCCCGAGATGGAGACGCCCAAGCTGCTGTGGCTGAAGGAGAACCTGCCCGAGACCTATGACGGGGCATGGCAGTTCTTCGATCTCGCAGATTATCTGTCCTGGCGGGCGACCGGTGATCTGGCGCGGTCCACCTGCACGGTCACCTGCAAATGGACCTATCTCGCCCATGAAGGCCGCTGGGACCCGGATTATTTCCGCACCATCGGGCTGAATGATCTGGCCGATCAGGATTTCGCCCGGATCGGCCAGCGGGTCGTGGCGCCGGGCACCCCGCTCGGGGAAGGGCTGACCGATCAGGCCGCCGCCGATCTGGGGCTGAGCCCCGGCACCCCAGTTGCGGCCGGACTGATCGACGCGCATGCCGGCGGCATCGGCACGGTGGGCGCCGAGGGCAGCCCGCAATCCAACCTCGCCTATGTCTTCGGCACCTCCTCCTGCACGATGACCTCGACGGATCAGCCGGTCTTCGTGCCGGGCGTCTGGGGGCCTTATTATCAGGCGATGGTGCCCGGACTGTGGCTGAACGAGGGCGGCCAGTCCGCCGCCGGGGCCGCCATCGATCAATTGCTGTCCTTCCACCCCGCCGCCGCCGAGGCGCGCGAGGCCGCAGCGGCTGCGGGTCAGTCCCTGCCGGTCTGGCTGGCGGCGCGCGCCGAAACGCTGTCCGGATCAGGGGGCGTGGTCGGGCTGGCCCATGGTCTGCATGTGGTGCCCGAGTTTCTGGGCAACCGCGCGCCTTTCGCTGACCCCCATGCCCGCGCCATCATCGCCGGGCTTGGCATGGCGCGGGACGTGGACAGCCTCGTCGCGCTGTATATCGCCGGCCTCTGCGGTGTAGGCTACGGTCTGCGCCAGATCATCGAGACGCAGGACCAGGCGGGTGCTTCGGTCGATCGCATCGTGATCTCGGGCGGGGCGGGGCAATTGCCGCTGATCCGGCAGCTGCTGGCCGATGCCGCCGGCCGCCCGGTCGTCGCGGTCAGCGCCGACGAGCCGGTATTGCTCGGCTCGGCCATGCTCGGCGCGCTCGCGGCGGGGGCATTCGCCTCTATGCCCGAGGCGATGGCGCAGATGACGCATAAATCCTCGGTCTACCAGCCGGAACCGGGGGCCGAGACGGTGCATCAACGCCGCTATGACGCCTTCGTCCGCCTGCAACAGCTCGGCCGCAGCCTGCGCGACTGAATTATGCAGGATCCGGGTGCGTCGCCCCTCCGCATGAGGGCGACGCATCCGCACCTGAGCGCGGCGTGGAGCAGGCGTTGCCGCTGGACCGCGATTTCTGAATGGCTACACTTATGCCTCCGCCGTTCGCGCGGTTCAGGAAGTTGCCGCTGGACCGCGATTTCTGAATGGCTACACTGATCAACTGCCGCGCTGGAACAAGGCGGGCGTTGCCGCTGGACCGCGATTTCTGAATGGCTACACTGCGGTATCGGCACGGCCATCGGTGACAGTCGTTGCCGCTGGACCGCGATTTCTGAAGTAAGCTCCCGGTGAGGACCGTCTGACGCTGAAGGCGGGATGGATGTAGGAGGCTGAAGCTATGGACACCCATAGCTTCAGTTCCCAAGTCGAGGTTCTCTCGGTGACCGATAGTGGTCGGCAGCGTCGCTGGTCGGCTGCCGAGAAGATCCGTATCGTCGAGGAAAGCCTGTCGCGCCCGCGCAGCGTGGCGCTGACGGCGCGGCGTCACGATATCTCTCGCGCGTTGCTGACGCGCTGGCGGAAGGACTATCGCGAGGGCCTTCTCGGAAATGAGCCTGCCCTGACCTTTGCGCCGGTGATGATTGCTGCCGAACCTGTGCCTGTATCGGTATCACCTGCGGCAGAGCTGGAGATCTCCGATGCCGTCACAGTCGCGATCACACTGGTGAATGGCCGGCACCTCGTGGTTCCTGCGGGAATTGACCCGGTCATTCTGGCGCGGCTGCTTCCGGTGCTGGACAGCGCATGATCGCCTTTCCGGCGGGGGCGCGCGTGTGGATTGCAGGCGGGGTGACGGACATGCGGTGCGGGATGAACAGCCTGGCGCTGAAGGTCCAGCAGGGCCTGGGTCGCGATCCGCACGGTGGCGAGATCTTCTGCTTCCGGGGGCGCAAGGGTGACCTGATCAAGGTGTTGTGGCACGACGGGGTCGGCATGTCGCTGTATCTGAAGCGGCTGGAGGCGGGGAAGTTCATCTGGCCGGTGAGCCAGAATGGCTCAGCCGTTCCGGTTTCGGCGGCGCAGCTCGGCTATCTTCTGGAAGGAATCGACTGGCGCAATCCGCGCTGGACGCAGCGGCCTGCCTCGGCGGGTTGATAGTCAAAATACCCTTGTTTTATTGGACTATTCCGGGGTTTCGTGATAGGTCTTCGGCATGTCGGAGACCACCTCGGAGATCGCTGTTCTGCGCGCCGCACTCGCCGCGGCAGAGACTCGCGCATCTGCCGCAGAGGACGCCTTGGTCGCCGCCAAGGGGGAGTTGACCCAGGTTCAGGCGATCGTCTCGGCCTCTGAAGACATGATCCGGCACCTCCGACTGCAGATCGCCAAACTCCGCCGCGAGCAATATGGCCATGGTGCCGAACGCCATGCCCGGCTGATCGAGCAACTGGAGATGCAGCTCGAAGACATCGAGACCGACATTGCCGATGACCGGGCCAAAGCCGAGGCGACGGGCCCGAGGGCGATGGTCGCGGCCTTCGAACGCCGCCGCCCAGCCCGCAAGCCGTTCCCCGAGCATTTGCCCCGCGAGCGCGTCGTGGTTAAGGCGCCGACTTCCTGCACTTGCTGTGGTTCGGCGCGCATCGTGAAGATGGGCGAGGACATCACCGAGACGCTGGAGGTGATCCCGCGGCAGTGGAAGGTCGTGCAAACCGTCCGCGAGAAGTTCACCTGCCGCGACTGCGAGAAGATCAGCCAGCCGCCAGCGCCGTTCCACCCGACACCCCGGGGCTGGGCCGGCCCGAACCTGCTGGCCATGGTGCTGTTCGAGAAGTTTGGCCAGCATCAGCCCCTGAACAGGCAGGCCGAGCGCTATGCGAAGGAGGGCGTCGAGATCAGCCTCTCGACCCTGGCCGATCAGGTCGGGGCCTGTGCCGTGGCGCTGCAGCCGATCCACGATCTGATCCGCGCCCATGTCCTCGGCGCCGAGCGATTGCATGCTGACGACACGACCGTGCCGCTGCTGGCCAAAGGTGGCACGCAAACCGCCCGGCTCTGGACCTATCTGCGGGATGACCGGCCCTTTGCCGGTGGGGCGCCGCCGGCAGCGCTCTATTACTTCTCAACCGACCGCAGGAAAGAACACCCGACCCGGCATTTGACGGGCTGGACCGGCATCCTGCAAGCTGACGCCTATGGCGGTTACAACGATCTCTATCATGCCAGCCACAGGCCCGCGCCGGTGCTGAGCGCGCTGTGCTGGTCGCATGCCCGGCGCAAGTTCTTCGAACTGGCGGATATCAAAGCCACGGCCCGCAAGGGCAGATCGGTGGCCGAGGAGATCTCGCCCATCGCGCTGGAATCGGTCAAACGCTTCGACGCCATCTTCGATGCCGAGCGCGAGATCACCGGCCTGACCGCCGAGGCCCGCCATGACGCCCGTCAGCGGCTGGTGCGCCCGATGGTCCAGGATCTGCACAACTGGTTGCGGACCGAACGCGCCCGAATGTCGAAGCACAACCCCGTCGCCAAGGCGATCAACTACATGTTCGAGGAGGACGGCCGCTGGGACGCCTTCACCTGCTTCCTCGATGATGGCCGCATCTGCCTGACGAACAACGCAGCAGAACGCGCGCTGCGGGGCGTCGCCCTCGGGCGGAAAGCCTGGCTCTTCGCCGGATCTCCGCGCGGTGGCGACCGCGCCGCCTTCATGTATTCCCTGATCGTCACGGCCAAGATGAATGACGTCGACCCGCAGGCTTGGCTGGCCGATGTCCTTGCCCGGCTGCCGGACATACCCCTGTCGCGCCTGCCGGAACTTCTTCCCTGGAACTGGTCGCAAATACCGCAAAGGAGGGCCGCATGACCCTGATCGCCCGCCTCCGGATCCTTCTGAACGACGTCGATCCTCAGCCGATGCGCCATATCGAGGTGCCGCTGAAGATCAGGCTCGACCGGCTGCATGAGGTGGTCCAGGCGGCGATGGGCTGGACGGACACCCATCTCTACGAATTCAGGGCCGGGGGGGCGGGCTGGGGCGTGCCCGGTCCGGACGGATTCTACGACGGCCCGATGCCCGCGAAGAAGGCGACGCTGCAGAAGGTGCTCGAGGATACCGGCGTCAGGACGATCCAGTATGTCTACGACTTCGGCGATGACTGGGACCACAGCATCCGGATCGAGCGGGTCACCGAGGCCACCCCGGGCGTGACCTATCCAAGGCTTCTGAAGGCCAGCGGGGCCTGCCCGCCCGAGGATGTCGGCGGTGCTCCGGGCTACGAGGAATTCCTCGAAGCCCTCGCAGATCCGGACCACGAGCAGCACGACGACATGGTCGGCTGGTCAGGTGCAACCTTCGATCCCGAAGATGCCAGGATCGACAGGATCGTCGAACGCTTTGACCAACTCGCGAAGAAATGGTCCCCGCGGCCCGGCAAGCCCAAAGCACCCAAGCCCACTCCCTGAGCACGGACACCCGTCCGCGGCCTACGCCGGATGGTTAC
>NZ_JACEMU010000012.1 GCF_013868135.1 Paracoccus sp. S1E-3 | reverse complement strand
CACCGCCGGCACCGACAGCCTCGGCGGCGCGGACAGCATCGACGCGGGCGCCGGCGACGACCGGGTGGTCGCGGGCGCCGGCAATGACACCGTCATCGGCGGTCTTGGCGATGACAGGCTCGACGGCGGCGCGGGGTCGGACCAGCTTTTCGGCGGCGATGGCGCGGACAGCCTGTTCGGCAATGCCGGCCAGGACCTGCTGGACGGCGGTGCCGGCGCCGACACCCTGACCGGCGGGGAGGGATTTGATACCTTCATCGCCGGCACGGGCGACACCATCACCGATTTCAACACCGGGGCCGGCCAGAACCTTACCGATGGCAATCAGGCGAATAACGACTTCGTCGACCTGAGCGGCTATTACAACGAAGCCAATCTGGCGATCATCAATGCCGCGCGCGAAGCGCAGGGTCTTCCCACCTATGGCAACCCGCTGGCCTGGTTGCGGGGCGACCAGACCGATGGCAACGGGCTGAACGATATCAGCATCGCCAACGGCTTCGGCTCGGACTTCACGATGACGATCAACAGCGGCGGCGGTGCGACGCCGTCGGCGAACCTGACCCATGACAACACCAATGTCATCTGCTTCGGCGCGGATGCGCTGATCCGCACCGCGCGGGGCGATGTCGCGGCGGGCGATCTGGTCATCGGCGACCTGATCGAGACCCGCGATGCCGGGCTGCAGCCGATCCGCTGGATCGGGTCGCGGGTTCTGGACGCCGCCGATCTGGCGGCGCGCCCGAAGCTGTGCCCGGTGCGGATCCGCCGGGGCGCGCTTGGCGCCGGGCTGCCCGAGGCCGATCTGATCGTCTCGCCGCAGCACCGGATGCTGGTGCGCTCGAAGATCGCGGCGCGGATGTTCGGCGCGACCGAGGTCCTGGTCGCGGCCAGGCTGCTGATCGAGATGGAGGGGATCGAACTGGCCAGCGACCTGACCGGCGTAACCTATGTTCATTTCCTGCTCGACGCGCATCAGATCGTGCTGGCGAACGGGTCCGAGACGGAATCGCTTTACACCGGGGCCGAGGCGCTGAAATCGGTCGGCGCGGCCGCGCGGGCCGAGATTTTCGAGCTGTTCCCCGAGCTGGAGGCCGGCTGCACCCACCCGGCAGCACGCCAGCTCGTTCCGGGCCGCATGGGAAGGCAACTCGTCCACCGCCATCACAGGAATGGACAGCCGCTGGTGCAGTAGGCCTCGCCGGGGGAAGCCGCACCAGTCAACTTGGCGGAGTTCCGCTGACGCTCCCTCGGAGCGGCTTTCGAGGCGTGATCCTTTCTGGCTGACGCCACACCGGCGCGGCCGGGAAGGGCAGATCTGTCCAGGCTGCGAATGCAACGGCGCCCGGTCCGCTCGCATGAGCGGCGACGCGTGGATCGGGACACCTCGCAAGGATTCAAGCCCGCAGCCAACGATCCAATAATGGAGATTATGTAACTGCAATCCCGAAATCCGCGACGGAACCTGGCCGCCGGATGTTGCCTTACTGCATGATCTGCCACTCGCCCCGGCTGTCGCGCCAATAGGCCAGCAGTGGCGAGAGGGTTTCGCTGATCTCGGCATTCTCGAAGACCACCGGCGCGGGAACCAGCGTTGCGAGCCTGCCGTTGCCCATGATGTGCAGATTCGATTTCGCGGCGTCGAAAGGTTGCAGCTCAAAGCCGATCGAACTGTCGATATAGGGGGCATAATCCGTCTGCCTCGCCTCCTCGACGCTCATACCGGCCGTCGCGGAAAGCCGTTCGATCTCGGTCCGCGTGGCGGCGTCGGTCAGCTGGCCGGTCAGCAAGGGCTGGCCGATGACGGATTTCTCCATCCGATAGCCGGCCGGCGCATAGCCGAAACGCGCCCGGCGCCGGGTCGTCAGCCATGGCCATTCCTCCGAGCAGGGTAATAGCAAGCAGGATCAGGGACTTAATAGGTGCTCTCATACCAGCCCGCCGCGCCGACGGCCGCGTCTTTCACCTTGATCCCGCCCCATGCGCCGGAAATGGCTGAGGGGCCGGGCGCCACCCGAAACCGCCGCGGCGCTGTGATCGTCCTGACCCCTGCCCCGCTCTGCGCCTCAGCCCTGCGCGCAGCGGATCTGCACACCCAGGACCGAGAGGTCGGCGCGGCGGACAGCGACCTCGATGCGCAGCAGCAGATGGGTGCGCAGATAGTCGGCGTGAAACCGGGTCGGGGCGATCAGCTGCAGGCGCCCGTCCTGCACCCCGCCATCGGCGACCGGGGCGAACCAGGCCTCGAACAGCGCCGGGTCCTCGGCCGAAAGCAGCTGCCGCGCCCTGCCCCATAGCGCGCCGGCGGCGGCCGAGGGCGCGCGCCGGAACGGCACCACCTTGTCATCGGCGGGGGATTGCGGCGCCGGCCCCCCTGCCCTGTCGACGAAATCCGGGCCGATATTCCGCCATTCCTGACGGGTATCCAGCATGATCCGGTCGAGATCCAGACCCAGCACCGACACCCTGCCCCGCGCCCCCTGCGTCTTGACCAGCAGCCAGCCGAGCGCGCGCAGCCGCGCCATGTCGCGCTTGACCGTGCGTTCGTCGACGCACCACAGCCGTGCGATGTCCTTCTGCCCCATGGTCAGTTCGTTGCGCTGCCAGTTATAGCGGGTGGTGATGAGCGACATCAGCCGCAGAACCAGCCGCTGCCGGTGCTGGTCCCCCGCAAGCGCATGGGCCATCATCGCCGACAGGATGTCGTATTTCTTCGCCGCCGCCTCGCGGCCGACCGGTCGGATGACCTGCATCACTGCTCCTGCCTGCCGGGAACCGGCAGCCCTTTGGCCCCTTCTGCGGGGCCTGCCCCATATCGGATGGTCCGGGATCTTGTGGTGCCCCAAACGCTTTTCGCCATCCTTGCAGCATTAGCGTCCAGAATTCCGATTCTGTCAAGCAGGCTGCGGGCGTTGCGTGTTTCGGCACCCTGAAACGTCTTGAATAAGGGTAAGATATGGTAAGGGGTGACAGCCTGCATGTCCCCCATTTGCCCCCGGATGTCCCCCAATCCGTGGTGTGGCGCCCTGCCCTGTCCCCCTATCCGTTGCGCGCAACACAAGGCCAGCCTCCGTGCGCAGCAAGACCGATTCGCGCAACACCCGCTGGTCCTGGTGTATTCTGCGCTTCCAGTGAAATCGGCTTTTGCCAAAAGTGCAAATCCGGCGTAAAAGGCGGAAAGGCAGTGATTTGCGTCCAGAACAACAGGCACAACATGTATACGCACCAGGACCTCGCGCAGCTTCAGGCGCAGTCGCTCAAGATGCAGGGCTGGATCCGGCGGCAGACCTTCAGCCCCGAGCTGGAGAAGACGCTCCGCCGCTTCTCCAGCTGGGAGGTGGCCGAGCTGATCTTCCGCATCAACCAGTCGACCTTCCGCGGCAAGCTGGCGGCGGACCCGAACCTTCCCCTCGGGGAAGTCGAGGAGGACGGCCGGCAGCGCTGGTTCAGCCTCGAGGAGATCAACGAGCTGCGCCGCCGCATCCGCATCGGCAAGCGCTCGCTGCTGCCGGAGCGTCCGGCGGGCAAGCGCGCCTTCCGCGCCGCCATCGCCAATTTCAAGGGCGGGGCCGGCAAATCGACGGTGGCGCTGCATTTCGCCCATGCCGCGGCGCTTGACGGCTATCGGGTGCTGGTCGTCGATTTCGACCCGCAGGCGACGCTGTCGCACAGCATGGGCCTGACCGATGTGGGCGAGGATCACACCGTCTGGGGCATCATGGCGCGCGATCTGGAACGCGAGACCGACCGCATGAACGCCGCCGCGCCCGCGGCCGAAAGCGGGACCGCCCTGCCCCAACGCAAGCTGCCGGCCTCGATCCGCGACATGGGTCTCGGCGCGCTCAGGCCGGCCGATTTCATCAAGCCGACCGCCTGGCCGACCATCGACATCGTGCCCAGCTGCGCCAATGCCGCCTTCGTCGAATTCGCCAGCGCCCAGTATCGGCACCTGAACCCGGAATGGACCTTCTTTGGCGCGGTGTCGCGCTTTCTCGACAGCCTGGCCGATGATGCCTATGACCTGATCCTGTTCGATTGCCCCCCCGCCATCGGCTATCAGTCGATGAACGCGGTCTTTGCCGCCGATATGCTCTATATCCCCTCGGGTCCCGGTTACTGGGAATATGACAGCACCACCAGCTTCATCGGCCAGCTGGCCGAGGCGCTGGAAGACCTGTCGCATGGCTTTGAAACCTTCCCCACGGGGAAGATCGCCCTGCCCAAGGCCTTTGCCGATGTCCGCTTCCTGATGACCCGCTTTGAACCTGCGAATGAACTGCATCAGGCGATGCTGTCCGCCTTCCGGCAGGTTTTCGGCGCGCGCATGGCCGAACATCCGATCGAACTGACCCGCGCCGTCGAACAGTCGGGCCGCTTCCTCAGCTCGATCTACGAGGTCGATTACCGCGAGATGACGCGCGGCACCTGGCGGCGCGCGCGCGCCAGCTTCGATCAGGCTTACGAGGAATTCAAATCCCATCTGCTGACCGCATGGAACCGACTGGAGGCCGACGCATGAGCCGCAAGCGCCGCATGTTCGATATCGATATGCCCGAGGATATGGACGACACCTTCCCCGCGGGGAAGACGGCCCCCCCGCCGCGCCGCGGCCCGATGGCGACCGCCATTGCCGAGACCGCCGATTCCAGCCGCGACCGCGCCCTGATCGAGGCCGAGATCCGGGCCGAGAATGACGCCCTCGCCGAGGAGCATGTCCGCCTGAAGCGGGCCGGGCTGATCACTGACATGATCCCGCTGGACGCCATCGACAGCAGCAAGCTGATGCGCGACCGCGCGCCGGGGGCGGATTTCGAACTGGCCGAGCTGGTCGAGTCGATCCGCGATATCGGCCTGTCGAACCCGATCCAGGTCGAGCCGGCCGGGCAGGGGCGTTACGAGCTGATCCAGGGTTTTCGCCGGCTGTCCGCCTATCGCGCGCTGCTGCAGGAGACCGGCGATGCCGGGCGGTGGGGCACGATCCCGGCGGGCATCGCCGCGAGGGGAGAGGCGCTCGGCCAGCTGTATCGGCGCATGGTCGATGAAAACATGGTGCGCAAGGACATCAGCTTTGCCGAGATGGCGCAGCTGGCCCTGCATTACGCCATGGACCCGCAGACCGAGGAGCACGACCCCGAGAAGGCCGTCGCCATCCTGTTCAAATCGGCCGGCTATCAGAAGCGCAGCTATATCCGCCGCTTCATCCCGCTGATGGAGCGGCTGGGCGAGGCGCTGCAATTCCCGCAGGACATTCCACGCGCGCTTGGCCTGTCGCTGGTTCAGAGGCTGGAGGACGTGCCCGGCACCGCCGCCGCCATCAAGGCCGAACTGCAGGGCTGGGACAACCGCTCCGTCGCCGATGAGCTGACCGTGCTGCGCCGCTACGCGGCGCCGGGGGCCGAGGCGGAGACCGGGGCAGGGGCGGCGGTCACCCCCGCCAGGGCGCCGGAAAACCTGCCCGAGGGCAAGGCCCGGACCACCTTCCAGCTGGTGCGCCCGCAGGGCAGCGCCAAATGCACCGCCGCCAATGGGCGGCTGGAGATCCGGCTGCCGCGCGACTTCTCCGCCATCGACCGGCGCCGGCTGGAAGCGGCGGTCGCCTCGCTTCTGGACCAGATCGAGTGATCTTCCCCGCGGGGAAGGGGGCTTGACCTTCCCGGCCTCATGGTATTACTTTATGGTATTACCATGAGGTCCCCCATGCGCATCACCATCAAAGGCCAGGTCACCATCCCGCAGGAGATCCGCGAATTCGCCGGCTTCCGCCCCGGCACCGAGGTCGAATTCGTCATCGGCGATGACGGCGTCGTGCGGGTGATCGCGGCCGGGCAGGGCAGGGGCGTCAGCCGTCTGGATGCGGCGATTGCCGGGCTGCGCGGCAGCGCCGATCGCGGCCTCAGCACCGATGAGATCATGGCGCTGACCCGCGAATGACGCCGGTTCTGGTCGACAGCAACATCCTGATCGACATCGCCACCAACGACCCCGACTGGGGCGCGTGGTCGGCATCGGCGCTGGCGCGGGCGGGGCAGGGTGCCCGGCTGGTCATCAACCCCTTGATCTACGCGGAAATTTCCGTCGCGCACAGCCGCATCGAGACGCTGGAGGCGGTGCTGCCCGAGGATGTCTTTCACCGCGAGCCGCTGCCATGGCCCGCCGCCTTCCTGGCCGGCAAGGCGTTTCTGGCCTATCGCCGACGGGGCGGCGAACGGCGCTCTCCGCTGCCGGATTTCTATATCGGCGCCCATGCCGCCATCCGCGGCTACCGCCTGCTGACCCGCGACCGGGGGCGGTATCAGACCTATTTCCCGCAGCTGGAGGTGATCGCGCCGTAATCGCGGCGCGTGATATTGCCCCGACCTGCACCCTTGCATTTGGCCTGTTCCGTCACGGAAACTATGCAGCATAGTGATTAAAGTGTTGTTTTACGATGTCGAGCAGGGGTTCTCATGAACGCTCCCTTCAAGCAGGCCGAGCGCTTGGGTCGGTTGACGACCGCGCTTGGTTCCGATGTGCTGGCGCATGCGGCGGCAGGGTCGGATCCGGCGTGCTGGTCGCGACGAATTTCATCATGCTGCTGTGGGGCAGCGCGATCCATGCCTCCATCAAGCATCCGGGCGACTTCGGCCTGATCGAGATTTTCGTCGCATGGATCAACGGCGACGCGGAATATCAGATGGATCGCGACGCCTATCGCGAAATCTTCCGCGGCGCGCAGGAGATGAGCGAACATCTGACCCCCGAGGTCCTGGGCGCCGATTATGAGCTGTATCAGAAACTCATTCGGGAGGTGATGGGCTTTGGTCAACGCGGAGGCGGGGGGTCGTGAAGGATTTTTTCGTTTTTGCCCTGCGGGAGCTGCGCCGGATCGCCGGTTTCCTGATTGGCCTGATCGGCTTCGTGATGGTCGCCGGGGGGCTTTACGGTCAGATGTGGCTGGCGGCGGGGATAGGTGCGCTGCTGCTCGTCCTCGCCATATGGATGCAGCGCTATGACGGCTAGAAGCGCCGCCGCCCGACGGACAAGTCTTTCAGGGAGATCCTGTGATGCGTAAATTCGACACCGGCATGTCGCCCGAAACCGCGGCCGAGGTTGCCCCTCCGCTGACGGCGGCCGAGGTCGCGCAACTGCGCCAGCTGCTGGCCGTCGCCCGCTATGATGCGCGTCAGCAGGCCTTCGTCATCGATGCCGGGCGCGCCCGGCTGACCCTGCGCGCCGATGGAACCATCCGCTGTGAAGGGGCCGAGGTGGTGGTGACCGCCGACCGCACGATCACGCTGGATGGGGCGGCGATCGAGCTGAACTGATGACCATCACCATCAATGTCAACGGGCTGTCCATGTGCCACAAGGGGTCCGAGGGCTTCGTGCGCTCGACCCTGCCCGGGAGGAGGAGGAGCCCGAATCGAACGGGGGATGGGAAGTCGATTGGGGGAAGGTTGGAGAGGGCATCTTAACGGGTGTTGCTGTCGTCGCTACGGTTGCTGTTGGTGCTGCTGTCGTGGCCTGCGTTGCGACCATCATCTGTGGTGCGACCGCAGCGGGCGTAACGGCTGTGGCGGGTGTGGTCGTGGTCGGCGGCGCCGCGGTCGTCGGCAGCACGAATATGCCGCCCGCGGGCGGCGTTCCCGAGGCTTGAGGAGAAAGCGGTTGGACGAGAAGAACGACTTTCAGAACCTCGACAAGCTTGTGATCGCCTCGGGCCGGACCGGGCGGCCGGTGCTGCGCATCGGCTTTCAGATGCAGCTTTACCTGCGCGGGGGCGATGACCCCGCCACCCGGCATCGGGTGGTCGACGCACTGGCGGGTTTTGCGAAGGCCGCCGCGCGCAATGTCACCCAATATCAGAAGCACATGGCCAGCCGGATGACGCCGATCGCCGGCAAGGACCTGCCCGCGCTGCTGCATGACGAGGTCGACCGGCTGGACCCGCAGGTCGATATTTACGGCCCCCATGTCAGCGATGCGCAGGAGCCGCCGCGCTGGCAGGGTGCGGCGCTGCTGCAGCCCGCGCGGGCGATGCCGGTCGATCTGTCGGTCTTCCACCTGGCCATGCCCGCCACGCTGGCCAAGGAAAACCCGGACGATCTGATTGCACGCATGTCGGCTTGGTGCCGGCAGGTCCAGCCGCTGCACGGCACTGCGGGACTGGCCCCGATCTATGAAATCGGGATGCAGCGCAACTATCCCGATGAGACCTGGCCGCTGCTCAGCCGGTTTTCGGGGCTGGATTACATGAACGCCTTCGTGCTGGCGGCGCGGGGCGTCAACCAGATTCAATGCATCAACTGGCTGACCATCCTCGGCACACCCATCCTGGCCGAAATCGGCGGGGCGGAGGAACTGGCCCGGCTGCTTGCCGCTGCCGCGCGCGACATGGCGGCGACCGAGGACGAGCAGCCGCGCCTTTATCCCTATGAGGGCGGGATGCTGATCCGCGCCGGGCGCTATCCGCAGCTTGGCGACCGCAATATCGGGGGTGTCCCGAAAAGCTATCGCATCGTCAACAAGGTCCTGCGTCCCTGGCTGTTCACCGACTATCTGAACAAGCCCACGCGGCTGTTCAAGGTGCCCCGGCCGCTGGATCCGTTCGACGAGACGCTGCGCCGGCTGGGCGGCTTCATCGCGCCGGGGCTGAATAGCGGGCTGATCCTGGTCCAGGACTGGATATATCGGCAACGCGGCACCATGGCGGCGGTGTCGCTGTTTCCGGGCGGCTCGGCGGTTCTGCCGCCCGGCGGGCTTCACCTCGATGCCGAGGCTTTCGTCGGCTGGATCCTGTCGCCGATCCGCGAGGCCATCGGCGCCGGGCGCGGCGGTTCTGCTGCTGTCGCGCCATGGCGGGGCGACGCGGCTGCGCGGCTGGGCGACGGCGCAGGAAATGCAGCGGATCGGCGATCCGTCGCGCGGTCTTCTCGGCCGCGCGCTCGGGGATGCCATGGATGCGGCGATGGCCATGGCCGGCGTGGACCCGGCGGAGGTCATCAGCGATGCCGGCCCGGAGCGCTGGCAGGCCGAGGAACTGGGCGTCGCCCGCACGGAGCGGCCCTTCCTGGTCGCCGAAGGCCCGACCTGGCATCGGATTCTGCAGGGGGGCGGGGATCTGGGTGCGGCGACGGGCCTTGTCTCGGCCGCGGCGGGCTGCCTTCGGGAGCTGCCATCGCTCATCCTGTCCGGCGATCGCTTCGGGGCCCGCACCGCAGCCGTCTTCGCGCCCTTCCAGCTGGCTGAAGACCCGCGACGCGCCACGAGATGACAGCGGGACCCCGATCCCGCCCGGCATCTCGTCCCGAAGCTGTCCGGCCCGGTCGCCGACCGTCGCCCTGCGCGGAAAGCCGCCGATGATCACCATGCGGCGTGGCTGCCGGCAGAGCGGATCGTCACGCGGGCGGCCAACGAATCCGACAGGATGACGCGGAATATATAGGCGAATCAATGCACGCCCCGCCAGACCGCCATTGCTGCGGGTCTGCTGGCGTTCCTCAGGGCATCACGGCCGGACCGGCTTTACACGTCGGCAGCGATCTATGTAAATCTTATACAATTTTATGTTGAAGATCTCTCTGCATTACGAATCGAGGCGCCTACATCGCAGGCAGGTGACGGTTCTGCATCACGGGGGCTTATCGCTAAGGGGGTAGAGCAATGGCATTGACGTGGAACGCAATTTATCTGGGCACGGTCGCTTCGATCGATCCGACCGAAGGGAATACCACCGCCGAGAACGCCGCCAGCCTCGTCAATCAGAGCTTCGGCTCCCCGACAGCGCCGCTTTATAGCAATGTTTTCAGGGTCACCGCCGTCGACAACGGCGGGAACGTCGCAGGTTCTCTGGACCAGAACAACACCGGTTCAACTGATTCCATTCAGGTCGACATGGACAGGAATGGTGTGGCCGAAACCTATCCTTTCGATTCCACCGCGACCTACAACGTCACCGTCACCTTCAGCGACGGGTCGACCAGCGGACCGTTGCTTATCGTGGTTGGTCAGACGACCGATGGGAAGCTGTTTCTGGTCCCGTCGCCGACTGCCGCGACGAACACGACACTGACATCAAAGCCGATTACCTCGATTGCCTTCAACTCTCTTGGGAGCGCAAGCTTTGTGGGGATGGCGGTCGACCGGTCTGACGGCGTGTTTCTTTCGCCGGACGGGATCGTGGAGGGGACCAGCGGCGCGGACAGCATCGGACCGGGATATGCCGGCGATCCCGAGGGCGACCGGATCGACAATGCGGACAATACCGGGGCGGCCGGCGGTGTCCGGTTCTCGAATGACGATGTCGTGCAGGGTTTTGCAGGCAATGACACGATCGTCTCGGCGGCCGGAAACGACACCGTCTATGCCGGCCTCGGCAACGATTCGGTCGATGGCGGCGCGGGCAACGATGTCATCTATGGCTATGGCGACACCGTCGGCGGATCGGCGGCGGAACTGGGCGACGACACGCTGCAGGGCGGCCTCGGCAATGACACGATCTTCGGCGGCAACGGCGCCGATATCATCTATGGCGACGACACCGCCGGCACCGACAGCCTCGGCGGCGCGGACAGCATCGACGCAGGTGCCGGCGACGACCGGGTGATCGCGGGGGCCGGCAATGACACCGTCACCGGCGGCCTCGGCGGCGACACGATCTTCGGCGGCATCGGCGCCGATATCATCTATGGCGACGACACCGCCGGTACCGACAGTCTCGGCGGCGCGGACAGCATCGACGCGGGCGCCGGCGACGACCGGGTGATCGCCGGCGCCGGAAACGACACCGTAACCGGCGGCCTTGGCAGTGACACGATCTTCGGCGGCAACGGCGCCGATATCATCTATGGCGACGACACCGCCGGCACCGACAGTCTCGGCGGCGCGGACAGCATCGACGCGGGCGCCGGCGACGACCGGGTGGTCGCGGGCGCAGGCAACGACACCGTCATCGGCGGTCTTGGCGGCGACACGATCGCGGGTGGCGACGGCGCCGATATCATCTATGGCGACGACACCGCCGGCACCGACAGCCTCGGCGGCGCGGACAGCATCGACGCGGGCGCCGGCGACGACCGGGTGGTCGCGGGCGCCGGCAATGACACCGTCACCGGCGGCCTCGGCAGTGACACGATCTTCGGCGGCAACGGCGCCGATATCATTTATGGCGACGACACCGCCGGCACCGACAGTCTCGGCGGCGCGGACAGCATCGACGCGGGCGCCGGCGACGACCGGGTGGTCGCGGGCGC
>NZ_JACEMU010000011.1 GCF_013868135.1 Paracoccus sp. S1E-3 | reverse complement strand
CTAGCATTACAGTTGCACGTTTCTTCGAAGGTGTGCCTGCCTTGCTGCGGCTTGATGAGCCCTTCGCCACATCGACCAAGCGATAATATAAGCCGGTTCAATCTGACGTTGGGCCAGCCGATTGGCGATGCGTCGGATCTCCTGAATTGACCAGCGGATCAGCTTGGGTTCCTTGGCAGCCTGCGCATCGTTTTTTTGGGCGGTTCGACATTTGCGTGATGGCGAATGGTAGCCATCATGGCGAAGGCCAGCATGACCAGCGATACATGGCGGTGCCACCCGTGCCAGGAACGGGTCTCGTTGTGATCGAGGCCGAGTTCATTCTTTGCGGTCTCGAAGCTGTCCTCGATTGCCCAGCGATGCCCTTCGACACGCACCAGTGTTTCCATGCCCGTGCCCTCCGGACACCATGTGGTGAAGAACGCCAACTCGCCATCGGAGATATTGCGTCGGATCAGCAGGCCCCGGGTCCATACGCCGCTGAGATCAGCATTGAATTCGCCAGCATCGAGATCGGCGAGATCAAGGTAGGCCCAGTCGTGAAGCCGCTCGCCCTTGGTGCCCGCGCCGGCCGAAAGACGCTGCCAAGCCTCGGGCGGCAAGTCTTCCGCGATGCTCCCGGCCGTCCCGCTGACGGCATAGGCTTTCCCCCAGGAATTGAAGGCGTGCTTGGAACTGACACCCAGGACATAGCCTTTTCCAGCGCGGCGCAGTACTATTTCGATATCGCCAACGCCATAGACGCTGTCGGCGGCCACCCAGGAAAATGGAACCTTGGTCGAGAGCACGCGCTCGATCATGCTGCGGGCGATGGCAGGTTTAGTGGCGAACTCCACCGCCTCGGGCACATGGGCCCGGCTTCGTCTGACCGGGGCTTCAGCCCATGCTTTCGGCAGATAGAGGGCCCGATCGATAAAAGCATGTCCGTGCTGCGAGACGTAGCTGGCGAAGACGCCGATCTGGCAATTGGTGATCTTTCCTGCCGACCCCGTATATTGGCGCGCGACCCCACAGGAGGCGTGGCCCTGCTTCAAAAAACCGGTTTCATCGATCACCAGCACCGCCTCGGGATCAGCCAGCGTTTCCACGGCGTAGTCCCGCACAATATCGCGCAGCGCGTCGGCATCCCAATGGCCACGACCCAATATCGCCTGCTGACGCCAGGGGCCCGGATCTCCAGCCGCTTCGGCCCGCATCCAACCCGTCTTGCGCCGTTCCTCACCCAACAAGCCGTCGAGAAACTGACCGGCCGATGCCGCAACCCGTTCCTGCGTAAACAGCGGCCGAATTCGAGCCTTTACTTCACGGAGTGAGGAAGCCCAAAGCTCCAGCGTCTCTTCGACCGACAACCCCGCCATCCATGATCCCTAACTTAGTCATGGTAGCGCATTGATTCAGAGCGGAGAGAAGAATGCAACTGTAATGCTAGGTGTTCAGTCCCGGCATCTGGTGGATCGGATTTAGGATGAATCTGTCTGGCTCGGATGTCCAGATCTTGCAGATGTATTCATACGGTGTGAGCCCGCCGAGGGTCTTGAGCCGGCGGGCGAAGTTGTAGGCTGCCATGAAGTCTGACAGGTGGGTGCGGAGCTGGTCGTGATCGTCGTAATGGAAGCGTTTGACGGTCGCGTCCTTGATCGTGCGGTTCATTCGCTCGACCTGGCCGTTGGTCCACGGGTGGTTGGGCTTTGTGAGGCGATGTTCGATCCCGTTGGCCTCACAGATCATGTCGAAACGCATGGGCCGAGAATAAACGGTGTTGCGGTTCCGAGGCTGCTCGGCGAACTGAATGCCGTTGTCGGTGAGAATCGTGTGGACCTGATAGGGCACTGCTTCGAGCATGTGCTGCAGGAACTCCCAGGCCGTCTTCCTGTCTGCCTTGTCGACGAGCTGGGTCACGGCAAATTTGCTCGTGCGGTCAATGCCGACGAACAGAAACAGCTTGCCCTCAGCAGTCTGCACCTCGGCGATGTCGATGTGAAAGAAGCCGATGGGGTAGCGCTTGAACTTCTGGCGCTTCGGCTTGTCGCCCTCCACGTCAGGCAGCCGAGAAATGCCGTGGCGCTGCAGACACCGATGGAGCGCTGAGCGTGTCAGGTGCGGGATGGATGGCTGCAGGGCATAGAGGCAGTCGTCCAGCGGCAGCAGCGTGTGCCGCCGGAAAGCAACGATGGTCGCCTCTTCGGCCTCGGTCAAGATCGTCGAGCGCGGTTCTCTCGGCCCGGTCTTGAGGTCCTCGACCGTCTGGCGCTTGCGCCATTTAGCAACGGTCTTCGGGTTGATCCCAAGATCCCGGCTCAACGTCGCGAGCGAAGCTTGCGATCGTTGTATTGCAGCTCTGACGGCGTGCGTGGTCGTGGCGCTTCCGTGACGAACCTGGCCCATAATGCTTCCTTCCATTCCTGAGAAAGGATCGCACCACCAAACCGTGGGATCAAACACCTAGGACAAGCTCGGGAGATAGTGTCAGCCGCGAAGGTCCACTGTTCCCTCGCCGGCACGGCCGTTCACCTCGGCAAACTCCGCGACGACCTCGATTAGAGTCAGACCAGGGGTGTCGATTCCTTCTGGGAACCAACGATCCAAATCAGACGCCCAGTGTTCTTCGAACAGCGCAATATCATCTTGGTGCAACTGCGCTTTCCCGCGCAGCGAAATCCACGTATCCTCAGTCTGAAAATCCAACGTCGTAGCCGGGTTCGCGTCCAGCTCGCGTACTTTGCGAGTGTCCCCATATGAAAAGAACCAGTTGCTTCCGTCCCATTCTACTTGGCCATTGTTAGACATCGGCCGGCTGGAGATCCCTCCTTCGGCTGACAGGGTGGCCATGAAGCACAAGTCGATTCCCTTCATTACGGCAGCAACGTCCTTGCGGGTCATGTTTTGGCCCATCCGTGAAATCCTTTCCATAGGGTGATCTGCATGACGCAGGGTGCACCATCAAGTGATCACCTGTTTCAAGGAAAGTGCAATGGGCGAGTTCGGAATCTTGGTGTAACCTCTGTTGCGGAAGCGTTCGAGCCGCGGCTGGAGATTACGGCGCGCCGGCTGGTCCACGGTTAGGTCGAATGCCAGAATCGTCAGCAACTGCAGGGACCAACGTTTCCTTGGACAGGGCCATTACCGCCGATGCGTTCGCAAGCGCCAGGCAGATGCCGCCCGATGCGCTGTCCATCGTCGTCCAGCTAACCGGCACCCTTCATGCGCGAAAGTGCGTCGAGAGCACGGCCCCGCCCTTCTGCCAGCGAAATGACCGGATGCAACCTCGTGCTAGGTTGCAGCCCCCAAGACCGCGGCACGGCCTCGAAATAGCCCGAGTTCGGCGATAGCCAGCGCGAGCGGTACGCGCCGGTCGGGTCAAACTTTTCGGCCTGTAGGGCTGGGTTGAATACACGGAAATAGGGCGCTGCGTCCGGCCCGCTGCCTGCGACCCACTGCCAATTCATTGCGTTGCTGGCCGGATCCCAGTCTGTAAGGCAGTCGCCGAACCACGCTAACCCGACACGCCAGTCGGTTAGCAGGTGCTTGCAGAGAAAACTGGCAACGACCATTCGCACCCGATTATGCATTGTACCGGTCACGAACATCTCGCGCATCCCGGCGTCAACCAGCGGGATACCTGTGACGGCACGTCGCCAGGCCTCGGCCGCCGGACCGTCGCCCTGCCATGGGAAGCGGTCCCATTCGGGACGAAAATTGGCAACTGGCAGGTCGGGGCGGGCGACCAGCAGCGACCAGGCGAATTCGCGCCACATCAGCTCGGAGAGCAGCTTCTGGGGGCCCTCGCCAGAGTGGTCTGCAACGGCGGCCCAGATGGTACGGGGGCCTATCTCACCGACCGCAAGGGCCTCGGAAAGGGCAGTGCAGCCGCCGGGGCGGTCGATCCGTTCGCGGCTATGGGCGTAATCCTCGACCGGCCCATCGAGGAATGCGTGCAGTTGCATCAGTGCTGCGGCTTCGCCGGCCGGACGGGCATGGGCGGCCAGCACCGCCGCACCGCGGTTCATGTCGGGAGCTAGATCGCCCAGCTGCTCGCTCGGCGCGGGGCGCCACTCGATGTGCGCGGGCATCCGGACGGGCGGCGATACTCCGAGGGCGCGGGCGGCGCGGGAAAAGGCGGACTGCACACGGAACGGCTTACCTTGTGCATTCCGAATCGCGGCCGGGGGCAGCAGCGTCGCTCCATCATGCAGGACCAGTTGCACGGCGGCGCCGTTAAGCGCGGTGCGGGCGGCCTCGTCGGCGACAATGCGCTTTGGCTCGGGCCAAGCCAGCGCATGCACTTCGGCCGCGCCCAGTTCGGCGGCAAGGCGGGGAAGAATATCTTCTGCTGCACCGGTCCGCACTGTCAGCGCGCCACCACGTGCACGTAGATCGGCGTCCAGCGCCGCCAGCGCCCGGCCCAACCGCCAGCGCGTCGCGGCGCCCTGGGCCCTCAGCACTGGCTCAATAAGAAATACCGCGGTCACCGGTCCAGCCGCCGCCGCCGCTGCCAGAGCAGCGTTGTCCGCCTGCCGTGCGTCCCGCCTGATCCACCAGATTGTTCCGCCCATCCCTTTCCTCATGATCCGAAGCCCAATGGTGATATAGCCGCTCGGTCCGGCCGCCCGTTGAATGCCTCAATAAACGCATTGGAAGGGCGCGGGCGATAGCCTTTGGCTAAGCGAGTTGGTGCAGAGCAGAGCCAGCGCACGAAAGGCCTGCCCTAGACAAGCGCGCCAAACGCCGTATCGCGGCGCGCCTTGACCTGTTCCAGCGGCTCGTTGCGGACGATCATCGAGCCGGGGATATACAGACCGCGCAATACGGAAGGGATATGGCACAACCTTTCGTTCAACGCGCAAGAATCGTTCGCGTAACTGTCCCGTTCGGCAGGAAACGGCGAACCCCTGCGCCCGTGGCTGTGCCCGCTGCGCCCCCCGCCGACCCGCAACCGATGATTTTTGTTAGCCTTATGCAACCGCTTGGCGTTGTGGCGAGTTGTGCAGACGCGGGCAGACTTACGCCTTCATCAATTCACCTGAAAGGATATCACGATGGCGACCGAACAGATGGGTCTGGAAGACCTGCTGAAGCACGGCCTGCAGGACATGTATTACGCCGAGGGCAAGATCCAGAAGGCGCTGCCCAAGATGATCAAGGCGGCCACGGACACCGAACTGAAGTCCGGCCTGGAAAACCACCTTGAAGAAACAGGGCAGCAGATCACCAAGTTGGAAGAGGCGTTCGAACTGCTGGGTGAAAAGGCCAAGGGCGAAAAATGCGACGCGATTGAAGGCATCCTCAAGGAAGGCGACTCGCTTCTGCAGGATTTCGGCGGCACGCCGACCGGCGACGCGGCGATCATCTTTTCCTGCCAGGCGGTCGAGCATTACGAGATCGCGCGTTACGGCAGCCTGCGTGCCTATGCCGAACTGCTGGGCATGGATGACGTCGCGAAACTGATGTCCGAAATCCTCGACCAGGAAGAAGCCGCAGACGAACTGCTGTCCGAGATCGCCGAGGACCGCGCAAACCCCATGGCCGCCGGCGAAGACGCCGAGTGATCCGCGCCTGACACGCGCGTTCCGCGACATGGAAGGGCCTGCCGCCGCGCTGGTCTCTTTTGCGTTCCGCAATTTGGAACCCTTAGCGAAGGGCGTCCTAGATGAAGGCAAGCTCAGGACCCAGGAGGAGGAACAAACATGCCGACCCTGAATGCGAGTTTCGAGACACGCCGCGATGCGGAAATGGCCGTGGAGCGTATGGTACAAGAGTTCGGGCTGGATCGCTCGACCATCCTGGTTGCGCCGGAGGGCAGTGAGAATACCTCTGGCGAGGTGCGGTCGGGAGGCGACAACGCCGACGAATCTGCGCAAGTGTCGGCGCGCGAGGATGGAGCTCATAACGGCAAGATCAGGGTTTCAGTCAATATCGAAGATACTGGCGAGGCTCAGAAAGTGCGTGAAGCGTTCGCAGAGTTTGAAGGCGATGATGGCGGCATTGACTCCCAGACCTGACGCAATCACGAAAACGATGCCGTCAGCAGATCATTTGCTGCTGGCATTCCAAGCCATAAGCCAGTTGGATTCCCCTGGAGGTGTCACCCACCTTCGCCTGCTTCAGCCCGTTAACCTTTCTGAAAGCGCATGACATGACAACAATCGCCATCGTCGGCACCGGACCGACCGGCGTCTATGCGTTCAAGGCACTCGCGACGGCGCCTGGAACCTCTCCTCTTACCATCTGGCTTTTCGAGAAGGGCGCCGATGCCGGCGTCGGGATGCCCTATTCGGATGATACGGCCAGTCCGGTCATGCTGGCCAACATCGCCAGCATCGAGATCCCGCCCGTGACGCGGAGCTATCTGGATTGGCTGGGTGCCCAGACCGGCGCGCTGCTGCGCAGCTATGGCATCGACCCCGACGATCTCGACGAACGGGACTTTACACCGCGGCTGATGCTGGGCCGTTATTATCGCGATGAGTTCGACGCGCTGGTCCATGCTGCCGAGGCGCTGGGGCACCGAATCGAGTTGCGCGAGCGCACCGAGGTCACCGACATCCGCCCGGGTGGGGACGGACGGCTGTGGCTCATCACCGATCATGGCGAAATCGAGGAAGCTTTCGACAAGGTCGTCGTCGCCACCGGCCATGCCTTCCCCGAGGATCAGGACAGCCGGAAATATTTCCCCAGCCCCTGGTCGGGACTGGTGGATACCGTGGTGCCTGCATGCCGGGTTGGCATTCTTGGCACCTCTCTCAGCGCCATCGACGCAGCGATGGCGGTGGCGAGCCAACATGGCCGCTTCGTGGCCCGTCGCGGCACCGCCCTGCTGTTCGAACCAAACGAGGCGCAGGCAGAGCATAGGCTGTCGATCACAATGATGTCTCGGTCCGGCGTGCTGCCAGAGGCAGACTTCTACTGCCCGATCCCTTATCAGCCGCTGGCGATCATGACCCCGGCGCGTCTGGCCGAACTGTCTGGCCGGGCCGATCTGCTAGACGCAGTATTCGACGTGTTCCGAGAAGAACTGGCGCTGGCTGATCCCGCCTATGCCGAAACAATCGGCTTGACGGACGCTACCCCCGACGACATCGCCGAACGCTATTTTCGCAATCGCAAGGCCACGGCGCCGTTCGAGTGGGCCCGGCGCAACCTGGCCGAAGTGGAGGCCAACCGCGCCGCAAAGGCCACGGTTCCCTGGCGCTATGCCATTCTCAGGATGCACGAGGCGGTCGAGGAGTTGGTCGAAGAGTTCTCTGACCAGGATCATAAGCGCTTCGATTCAGGGCTCAAGACGATGTTCGTCGACAATTATGCGGCTGTTCCCCCCGAATCGATCCGGCGGCTGCTGGCGCTGCACGATGCCGGGTTCCTCGAAGTTCGTGGCCTCGGGTCGTCTTGGGACATGGACGAGACGGGCAATGTCACCACCATCCGCACAGCGGACGTCGCGCTCGAGTTCGACATCTTCATCGATGCGCGTGGCCAGAAACCGCTCGAGGCCGCCGACCTGCCGTTTCCTTCCCTGCGAAGCGCACTTCTTGCGGAGGGGGTTGATATCCTCGAGGTTGATGACGACTACACCCTGCTGGCAGCCGGCCCCTATGATCGCCGGGTGCGGATGGGCGCCATCCCGTACCTCATGCACGACCGCCCCTTCGTGCAAGGCATCACCGCCGCCTGCGAGATCGGAACTCGGATTGGTAACTCGCTGCTGCGCCAGGTGGACAGCCCGCAGGGGCGTCGGCGCCGGTTTGGCTATTGGTCGGATGCGGGACCGGTACCCGTTCGACGCCACGCCGCTGCGGGTTAGCTGATCCCGGTCCGCTCAATTCGATCATGCCCCGCGGGAAGACCAGCATAGTTAAGGTCGTAAGCTTCGGTCACTGGTTTCTACCCCTGCTAGTACCGGGATTGGCGCAGGTGGCGGAACCCCCAAGGGAGATTTTGTGTGACGATTGCGACACACTATTGCCTTCTTAGAATCCTCCAGTTACCAATTAACGAGTTGTTTCACATTCAGAGCGGCGGGCGTCGCTTGGCCCGTTGCATTGCCCGCCTCTGCAAGGCAGGTCTTTGTGAGTCGTATCGTAGCCGTCTCAGACTTCTGCTCGGCGGTGCCTCCTGAGCCGACGCGCGGAAAGCGCCCGTCCTGGCCTAGCATCAGCCCGCCAGGAATCGTCGGATCAGTCCGAGTTACCGGCGGCTACCTGGAACGCCTGCCGCTGGCGGCCGTCGTTGCCGGTCTGGCCGACAGCGCCGAGATCTGGAGCTTTGCCGGCCGCGACGGCGAATCCGACAGCGACCGCCGCCTGTGGGACGGGACGCCCGATCCCGACCGCCCGGGCCTCACGCGGCGGGTGTTCCGCGCCGACGTCCATCCCGCGCCCTATGGATCGGCCGATCTGCTGGCGCATCTCGACGCCTGCGGCGTGCCCGACATCCTTTGCGTCTGGGGGCTGGGCGTGGACGCCGCCATCCTCGACGCCTGTTCCGGCGCGATCCGCATCTACAACTCGATCGACGCCCCGGCGCTGCGCATCGCCGATGCCGAGGCGGCGCGGTTCGACCTGTTCCTGACCGGCGCCGACTGGCAGTCCGACGAGATCCGCGCCCGCGTCCCCGGCGCCCGCACGCTGGTGCTGCCGATCGGGCCCGAGTTCGCCTCGGGCGAGACGTTCTTCCCAACCGGCACGCACAAGGACCGCGACGTGGTCTATGTGGCCTGCACCCAGCCCTACAAGCGCCACCAGGTTCTTTTCGATGCGCTCGAGGCGAACCCGGGCATGACCGCGCTGCTGGTCGTCGGCTATGGCCACCTGACCGAGGAGCTACGCGCCGACGCCGCCCGCCGCGGGCTCGACGTCGAGATCGTGGGCCCGGTCCCCCATGACGAGGTCAACCGCCAGATCAACCGCGCCCGCGTCGGCGTCGTCTGCGGGATCGAGGACGGGGCGCCTGCGATCCTCACCGAATACATGCTGGCCGGCCTGCCGGTGCTGGCCAATGCCGGCCTCGTCTGCGGGCGCCAGTACATCACCCCCGACACCGGCCTGACCGCCGCCGAAGGCACCGACTTCGCCGCCGCGTTGCGCCGGCTGGTGGACAGTGCCGAGCAGTTTGAACCCCGCCCAGTCGCGCTGGCGCGCTGGGGCTGGCCCGTCTCGATCGCCCGGCTGGGCGCCGAGATCCAGGCGATCCGCCGCGCGCGGCATGGAAAGGACGCAGCATGAACGACGCCCGCCCGCTCGAGGACAGTCCCTGCCTGGATGATGCGCTTCCGGTTGGACCGGCCGTCGTTCCCCTTGGCGCGGGCGAGCCGCCGCTGATCTGCTTTTCGCATCTGCGCTGGGATTTCGTCCTGCAGCGCCCGCAGCACCTGATCGGGCGCTTTGCAGACACAAGGCGGGTGATCTTCTGGGAAGAGGCGATCCCCACTGGCCACCATCTGCCCTATCTGGAATTCCACGCCTTCGCCGGCACCACCGTCCAGTCCGTCCGCCCCCGCGTCCCCGACCGCTGGTCGCCCGAGGCCCAGGAGCGTGCCCTGTCGGCCCTGCTGGACCAGATGCTGGGCCTAACCGGGATCGGAAACCCGGTGCTGTTGTTCTACACCCCGATGCTGTGGCCCATCGCCCGGCATGTCGAGGCAGCGGCCGTGGTCTATGACTGCATGGACGAGTTGTCCGCCTTCCGCTTCGCCCCGCCCGAGCTGGTCGCGCGCGAGGCTGAGCTGATGCAGGCGGCCGACGTCGTCTTCACCGGCGGCTGGTCGATCTGGGAGGCCAAGCGCGCCCGCCACGACAATATCCACGCCTTCCCGTCCTCGGTCGACGCGGCGCATTTCGCGCAGGCCCGCGGGACTTTGGCCGAACCGCCGGAACAGGCGCGGCTGCCGCGGCCGCGGCTGGGCTATTACGGTGTCATCGACGAACGGCTGGACCTCGACCTGATCGCCAAGGTCGCCGCCGCGCGGCCGGACTGGCAGATCGTGATGGTCGGGCCGGTGGTCAAGATCGCGCCCGAGGACCTGCCCAAGGCCCCGAACCTGCACTGGATGGGCCAGCGCGATTATGTCGACCTGCCGGCCTGGCTGTCGGGCTGGGACGTTGCGCTGATGCCGTTTGCGATCAACGAGGCCACGCGCTTCATCAGCCCGACCAAGACGCCGGAATACCTCGCCGGCGGCCGGCCCGTCGTCTCGACCCCGGTGCGCGATGTGGTGCGCCATTACGGCGACCTGGCTGCGGTGCGGATCGCGGGCGACGCGGCGAGCTTCGTCGCCGCCTGCGCCGCGGCGCTGGCCGACGCCGCCGCGCCGGGGCGCTGGCGCGACGCGGCGGACCGGATGCTCTCCACGCATAGCTGGGACGCGACCTTCCGGCACATGAACCGGCTGGTGACCGAGGCCGCCGACCGCCACAGCCGCGGCCCGGCCGTCGGCGACCGCTTCCCCGCGCCCGGCATCCGCCGCGGCGCGCGCGGCTATGACGTCACCATCTGCGGCGCGGGCTTTGCGGGCGCGGTGCTGGCCGAACGGCTGGCCGAGAGCTCTGGCCAGCGCGTCCTGGTCGTGGACAAGCGCGACCACATCGCCGGCAACGCCTATGACCATCTCGACGCCGCGGGCGTGCTGGTCCACCGCTATGGCCCGCATATCTTCCACACCAGCAGCGACGACGTGGTCGGCTATCTGTCCCGGTTCACCCGCTGGCGCCCCTATGAACACCGGGTGCTGGCGCAGGTCGGCGACCTGCGGGTGCCGATGCCGATCAACCGCACCACGCTGAATGCGCTCTATGACCAGAACCTGTCCTCGGATGCCGAGGCGGCGGCCTTCCTCGCCACGCTGGCCGAGCCGGTGGCCGAAATCCGGAACAGCCGCGACGTGGTGGTGAACGCGGTCGGCACGCGGCTGTATGAGACGTTCTTCCAGGGCTATACCCGCAAGCAATGGGGGCTGGACCCCAGCCAGCTGGACAAGTCGGTGACCTCGCGGGTGCCGACCCGGACCAGCACCGACGATCGCTATTTCACCGACAGCTTTCAGGCCATGCCGCTGGACGGCTATACCCGGATGTTCGAGCGGATGCTGGACCACCCGCTGATCGACCTCGCGCTGGGGCAGGATTTCCACGACCTGCCCGCCGCCGACCGCGGCCCGCTGACCGTCTATACCGGCCCGATCGACGCGTATTTCGGCCACCGCTTCGGCCCGCTGCCCTATCGCAGCCTGCAGTTCCGCCACGAGACCCACGACAAGCGCCGCTTCCAGGAGGTCGCGGTGGTGAACTATCCGGCCGAGGACGTGCCGTGGACGCGGATCACCGAATACAAGCACCTGACCGGGCAGGTGGACCCGCGGACCTCGATCACCTACGAGATCCCCTCGGCCGAGGGCGAGCCCTACTACCCGATCCCGCGGCCCGAGAACCAGGCGCTGTTCAAGCGCTACGAGGCGCTGGCGGATGCCGAGCGCAACGTGATCTTTGCCGGCCGGCTGGGCAGCTATCGCTATTACAACATGGACCAGGTGGTCGGGCAGGCGCTGGCCATCCATCGCCGGCTGGCCGAACGGCTGCCCGGCCTGGCGGCGACGCTCGCCGGAGAGTGAGGCCGCCGATGATCGCGCCTGCCTTTGTCGTGCTGGCGACCGACAGCCCCGATCCCTCGGGGGTCGGGCGGCACATGCTGACCCTCGCCGCGGCGCTGGCCGGGCGGCCGGGCCTGTCGGTGCGGCTGGCGTTTCCCGACCACGACGCGGGCGCGCGGCTGGCGGACGAGGCCGTCGCTGCCGGGGTGCCCGCCGCCGCCGTGCCCGAGGAAGGCTGGCCCGCGGCACTGGCCGGCGCCGATCTGGTCCACGTCCATGCCGGCATCGGATGGGAGGGGCATGACCTCGTCGCCGCCGCCCGCGAGGCCGGGGCGGCGGCGGTGCGGACCGAACATCTGCCGTGGCTCATCACCTGTCCCGACCAGCGCGAGGCCTATGCGCGCATGGTGGCGCAGGTCGATGCCGTCATCACCGTCAGCCGCGCCGCCGCGCATGGCTGGCGGGCGGCGCTGGCCGGGATGCCGGGGCCGCGGCTGCCGATGGCCTGCATCCCGAACGGCATCGCCGCCGCCGACCTGCCGCGCCGCGAGTCGGATGCGCCGACGCTGCTGTGTGTGGCGCGCTTCACGCCGCAGAAGAACCATAGGCTGCTGATCTCGGCCTTGGCCCGGCTGCGCCGCACCCAGCCGGACGTCCGCCTGCAACTCGTCGGCGCAGGCCCTGACGAGGCGGCGATCCGCGCCCGTGTCGCCCGGCTGGGTGCGGACGGCGTCGAATTCCTCGGGCCGCGCGACGACGTGCCCGACCTGATGGCGGCGGCGGACCTGCTGGTCCTGCCCTCGGATTTCGAAGGCCTGCCGCTGGTCTTGCTGGAAGCGATGGCGGCCCGCCTGCCGGTGGTCGCGACCCGCATTGGTGGTGTGGTCGAGGCGTTGGGGCCGGACCACTCTTGGCTGGTCCCGCGGGGAGACGCCCGCGCGCTGGCCGCGGCGCTCGGCGCTGCGCTGGTCGACCCGGCCACCCGCGCCGCCACCGCCGCGACCCAGCGCACCCGCTTCGACGATTTCTACACCGCAACCCGCATGGGCGAGGATACCGCCCGGCTTTACGCCGCCGTGCTGCGCGGCAGACCAAGGAACGACGACATGACGACACGGCTGGGCTTCATCGGCGCGGGCGGCATCGCCCACCGCCATTTCGGTGTGCTGGAACAAATGGAAGACGTCCGGATCGTCGCCGTCGCCGACCCCGACCAATCCCGCGCGTCCGAGGCCGCCGCCCGCTTCGGTGCGCAGGCCTTCGCCGATCACGCCGCGATGCTGGACGCGGTCGAACTCGACGCCGTCTACATCTGCGTGCCGCCCTTCGCGCATGGCGAGGCCGAACGCGCCTGCATCGCCAAGGGCCTTCCGTTCTTTGTCGAGAAGCCCCTGTCGCTGGACCTGTCGCTGGCCGAAGAGATCGCCGCCGAGGTGGAACGCGCCGGCCTCATCACCGCGGTCGGCTATCACTGGCGCTATCTCGACACCGTGGACGAGGCCCGCGCGGTGCTGGCCCAGAACCCGGCGCAGCTGATGACCGGCTTCTGGCTGGACCAGACCCCGCCGCCGGAATGGTGGTGGCGCGAGGATGCCTCGGGCGGGCAGGTCGTCGAACAGGCGACGCATATCATCGACCTGGCGCGCTTCCTCGCCGGCGACGTGACCGAGGTGTTCGGCCTGTCGTCGCACCGCGACCGCGGCGATTTCCCTGGCCTGACCGTGCCGACCGCGACCACCGCAACGCTGCGCTTTGCCGGCGGCGCCATCGCCAACCTGGCCGCGACCTGCCTCTTGCGCTGGAACCACCGCGTCGGCCTGCACGTCTTCGCCGACGCGCTGGCGATGGAGATCACCGACCACGACATCATGATCGACGTCGGCCGCGGCCGCCCGGTGCGCCATGCCGAAGGCGACCCGGTCTGGCGCGAGGACCGCGACTTCATCGAGGCCGTGCAGGGCAAGGACAACCGCATCCGCTGCCCCTATTCCGAGGCGCTGGAAACCCACCGCGTCGCGCTCGCGGTGTCGCAATCGGCCGCTGCCGGCGCCCTCGTGAAGATGGAGGTGCTGCGGTCCAACCCGCAGCCCATCTTTCGTCAAGCCTCTGCGTAAGGCCCCGACCCTGCCCCACCAGCACCGCCGCATCCGCAGCCTGGGCATCGAACGCCCGGGCGAGCCGTTCTTCTTCGCCTATGACGAAGGCCCCGCCGGCGACGGGCAGGTGCGGCTGGACCTGATGTATACCGGGCTTTCGGCGGGCACCGAGCTGACCTTCATGAAGGGCACCAACCCCTATCTGCATTCCCGCTGGGACGATCAGCGCGGGGTGTTCATCCCCGGCGAGGCCTCGGCGCAGTTCCCGGTCAACTTCCTCGGCTACATGGAGGTCGGCCGGGTCAGCGACAGCCGCGCCCACGGGTTCGCTGCGGGCGACGTGGTGGGCGCCAGCTGGGGCCACAAGACCGGCCACACCGCCAATCCCGACCACGACCTGCTGCTGAAGCTGCCCGAGGGCATGGACCCGATGCTGGGCATCTACGTGGCCCAGATGGGTCCGATTGCGGCCAATGGCATCCTGCACGCCGACGCCGAGCAGTTCGGCGCCGCGGTCCCGTTCCTCGGTGCCGGGGTCGCGGGGCGGCCGGTCCTCGTCTGGGGCGGCGGCACGGTGGGTCTGTTCTGCGCGCTGTTCGCGCGGGCGGGCGGGGCGTCCGAGATCGTCGTCGTGGACCCCTCGCCCTGGCGGCAGGACCTCGCCCGGCGCATGGGGTTCGAGGCGATGGGCGAGGACGACGCCTGGCGCCACGCCAAGGCGCGCTGGCACCACAAGGCCGGCGGTCGGGGCGCCGAGATCGTGTTCCAGACCCGCGCCCGGTCCGACAGCCTGAACCTCGCCCTGCGGGCGCTCCGGCCGCAGGGGACGGTGATCGACCTCGCCTTCTACCAGGGCGGCGCCAACGGGCTGCGGCTGGGGGAAGAGTTCCACCATAACGGACTGAGCTTGCGCTGCGCGCAGATCAACCGGATGCCGCGCGCCGTCGCCCACGCCTGGGACCAGCGGCGCCTCGCCCAAGAGACGCTGCACCTGCTGGAAGCCGAGGGCGAGCTGATCCGCGATCACATGATCACCCATGTCGTGCCCTATGACGAGGCGCCGGGCTTCCTGCGCCACCTGGTCGAGGCGCGGCCCGAGTTCCTGCAGATCGTCTTCGCCCATGACTGACCACCACCCCCGGACCGAGCCCGAGGCCGCGCAGCTGACCGACGTCCCCACCTCGGGCGATGCGCAGCCGCCGCACCACGGCGCGACCGGGCCGACCCAGCGCGAGCTGGACGACCGCGCGGCGGCCGAGGCGCTGGCCTCGGGGGTGATCCCCGAACCCCACCCGGACGCCGGCAAGATCCGCATCTTGTGGGTCTTCGCCTGGTTGGTCGTGGGCGGCGAGGAAACCGAGGTGCGGCTGCTGGCCCGCACGCTCGACCGCACCCGCTACCGCATCGAGGTTCTGCCCTGCTTCCGCAAGGAGGGGATGCCTGACCAGAGCCACGACCAGCTGCGCGCCCTGGGCGTCCACGTCGATACGACCGCCTATGCGCTCAGCTTCGAGGACACGATCGACTATCTGCGGCGCAAGCTCAGCGGGGCGGACATCGTGATCTCGTCGCAGAACGTGGCCGACCTCTATCCGGCGCTGGACCGGCTGGCGCTGCGGCCGCCGCTGATTGAGCATGGCGGGCTGGTGAGCGAAGCGCTGGCTGGACCCAAGCACCACACCGCGCGCTATATCGGCGTCTGCGAAAGCATCCGTGCGGCGGCGGCGGGGCGGATGGAGCGGCCGCAGGACGCGCTGGAAATTCCGTCCATGGTGGACCTGGCCGAGTTCGACCCGGCCCGCCGCGCGCCCGTACGGGCGGCGCTGGGGGTGGCGCCCGACGAGTTGCTGGTCGGCTGGGTCGGCCGGCTGGACCGCAAGAAGCGGGTCGAGGATTTCATCGCCGCCGCCCTGCTGATCGCGCCGCAGGAACCGAAGGCCCGCTTCCTGATCGTCGGCGGCCCGGACGCCTTCATGCCCGATTACGCCAACGAGCTGCGCCGGATGGCCGCGCCGCTGGGCGACCGGATCATCTTCACCGGCGACCGCACCGACGTGCCCGACCTACTGGCCGCGATGGACACGTTCTGCTGGCTGTCGCGCGGCGAGGGGATGCCGCATGTCATCGCCGAGGCCGGCGCCGCCGCCCTGCCGGTCATCGCCACCCCCGACAATGGCGCCCTGCAACAGATCCGCGATGGCGAGACCGGCCTGTTCGTCCCGCACGAGGACCCCCCCGCCGTCGCCGCGGCCATCCGCCGTCTGCTGGCCGACCCCGCCCTGCGCCGCCGGCTCGGCGAGGGCCTGCGCGACCATGTCACCGCGACCTACTCGGCCGATGTGGTGGTGCCGCAATGGGAACGGCTGTTCACCGCCGTGCTGGCCGAGCGGGCCCCGGCGCCGCCGCCTTCGACCTTCGCCAGTGTCGTGCTGGGCGGGTGGGAAAGCTCGACCCACCGGCTGCGGAATGGGCGGCGACTGGACGTGCTGGCCGCGACCGGCCACGACACCCACGCCGCGCAGGATTACCGCCAGCTTGCGGGCCTCGGCATCCGCGCCTGCCGCGACGCCGCCCGCTGGCACCTGATCGAGCCCGCGCCCGGCCGCTACGACTTCGCCAGCCTCACCCCCATGGTCGAGGCCGCCCGCGACACCGGCACGCAGGTCGTCTGGGACCTGCTGCATTACGGCTGGCCGGACGATCTGGACATCTGGTCGCCGGCCTTCGTCACCCGCTTCGCGGCCTTTGCCCGCGCCGTGGGCCAGCACGTGCGCGACCTGACCGACACCGTGCCGTTCTGGTGCCCGGTCAACGAGATCAGCTTCTTTTCCTGGGCAGCGGGCGACGCGCGCTATCTCAACCCCTTCGCAGCCGGGCGGGGGTTCGAGTTGAAGGTGCAGCTGGCCCGCGCCTATCTGGCGGCAGCCGCCGAACTGCGTGCCATCGACCCGCGCGCGCGTTTCCTGATGGCCGAGCCGCTGATCGGCATCCACCACAACCCCGCCACCGGCCGCCCCCTGTGGGAGGCGCAGGGCCACCACGATTCCCAGTTCCAGGCGTTTGACCTGATCGCTGGCCGGATCTGGCCGCAGATCGGCGGCGGCGAGGGTTGGCTCGATCTAGTGGGGGTAAACTACTACTTCAACAACCAGTGGATCCACGGGGCCGAGCCGATCGACATGGACCATCCGTTCTATCGCCCGCTCTCGGACCTGCTGATCGAAGTCGCGGCCCGCTATGACCGCCCACTGGTCATCGCCGAGACCGGGACCGAAGGCGCCCGCCGCGCGGCGTGGTTCGACTATGTCGCGGCGGAAACCGCCCGCGCCCGTCGTCGGGGCGCGCGGGTCGAGGGCATCTGTGTCTATCCCGTCGCCAACCACCCTGGCTGGGACGACGACCGGTTATGTCCCAACGGCTTGCTCGGCCTGGACCCTGCCGAGGGCGGGAGATGCATCCATCAACCTCTGGCCAGCGCCCTTTCCAAAGCGACAAAGGGGCTAAGGGGCGATCTGACGCTGGAAGATTGTGGAACACCTGAATAGTCACGCCGTCCTGGGCTCTTTTCCTCTCCGCTAGCTTATGGAGATCACAATGATTGCCATCGTGGGCACCGGACCGACACGACACGCAAAGTTGCATGTCCAGAATTATTTAATTTTAACAAAGCGCTACCCAACTTTGTCAAGCATCGGGTGGATGATCTTTACGCGCATGGCGGCCTGGCGCTACTTCACCATCTCGGGGTCGTCTTCAGCCCGCTGTCTAACTCTATACGCCGCAATGAAACTTTCTGCCACGTGGTGGCAATGCTGTGACTGGTCAACGGGATTGCAGGTCGCACCGCCCAGTCGGCGCTGATGAAGCGCGCCGATCAGGATGGGGGAAATCAGCGACATTGCTGCCATCCGCGTATCAGTCGGACGCATTTCGCCCCGATCAATGTGGTCCTGAAGACGTTGCGCCAAAGCCTCGATATACGGATCGAGCATCGTTTCAAGAAATGTGGGGCCCAACTGGTCGGTGCTTAGGGTCAGGACTCACAACCAGAACATGACGGTTGCGGCGATGCAGATGGCGGAGAGGAAGAGCTCGCCGCATCTGTCATAGCGGGTCGCGATGCGGCGCCAGTCCTTGAGACGGGCAAAGAGGTTCTCGATCCGGTGGCGCTGCCTGTAGAGCTTGCGGTCGTGGCTGGCAGGGTTTCGGCGCCCACGCCGGGCCGGGATGCAAGCTGCGATCCCCCTGTCCTCAAGCGCCTGACGGAACCAGTCGGCGTCATAGCCTTTGTCGGCCAACAGCGTCCTGGCGGGAGGCAGATCACGCAGCAGGGCCAGCGCACCTTTGGCGTCGCTCATCTGTCCGGGTGACAGGAAGAAGGTCAGCGGCCGCCCCAGCCCGTCGCATATCATATGCAGCTTCGAGTTCAGGCCGCCTTTGGTCCGCCCGATGGCCCGCGGCCGAGTCCCCCTTTTGAGAGGCTTGCCGCCGTCCGGTGAGCCTTGAGGTGCGTGCTGTCGATCATGATGACATCGCCATCCGGCCCCGGGCGTGCAAGCTCGACAAAGATCCGGGCAAACACACCCAGGCGCGACCAGCGTACGAACCGGTTGTAGAGCGTCTTCGGCGGCCCGTAGACGCCAGGAGCGTCCTTCCACTGCAGCCCATTCTTCTTGACGTAGATGATCCCGCTCAACACCCGCCGGTCATCCACGCGCGGCTTGCCTCGGGATCTCGGAAAGAACGGCCGCAACCGATCCATCTGCGCCTCGGTCAGCCAGAAGTGCTCGCTCATCTCATGCCCCCATCTTTGGGAGCTTGAATCATGTAGCCCGCGCAACCTCAAACAGGTTTATGGGTCCTGACCCTAGGGCTTCGACAAAGCCCATCGCGACGAGTCGCGAGATAAATGGACTATACAATGCTTCGGTTGCTGTTTCGGCTGCACCGTGAATGGACTCGACGAATTCGCCTTGCGGCAGACGCGTGCGTTCGCGCCAAGCAACATGCTGGGCGGCCACCCTGTGCAGGGCAGCGGCGACGATCTGGTCACGGCGTCCGAAATAATGTTTGAGGGTCGAGACGCTGCAGCCCGCCGCCGCAGCAAGTTCGCGAAGCGTAGGCCAACCGACTTCGCGATCGCACAACCGTTCTGTAATCCGGTCTAGCAATTCGGCGCGTCTTTGTTCGTAGCCCGCGTTGCGGGTGCCATGGCGTCTCATGATCCGATAGAAAGTCTCTTGCAGTTCGTAGACATAACATGTGCTGCGTTACCATTTCCTAGCCCTGGGCGTCCACCGACCCCATGCTTGCACACGACGCGGGCCTACCCGTTGTGAATTGGTAAAACGGTAAAGATGTAGTTCGAAAGGTTCCTTGAGTCGAACTGCAGCTTATTGAGTGCCGCGGCGAGATCATTCCGCAGTGTATGGTAATAACTTAATGTGTCAGCTTGCCGGGATACAGACAGTAGCCCCTTTCTGAGGAACATGCTGTCCAGTCCCTGATCCTTGCCGAGGGATTCCCCTGAGCCAACGACGTCACGCAGATCATCATAGGCCTGGAATACCCGGCCAAGCTGTCTAGCCAGTCCAGAGAGCGCGGCCGAACCCTCCGTATCCATACCATGAAGCGCCGCGACGATGTCAAAACCTGCCGAAAACAAGGCGCCGGTTTTCAGATCTTGCTCGCGTGCCACGGACTCCATGGTCTTGGGGGCATGGAGGTCCAGTTCCTGCCCGGCACACAACCCGGTATGGCCGATCCCCTCGGCCATGATGGTCACGGCGCGGGCGCGGCAGCCGGCGTCGCATTCCGGCAGGTTTGAGAGCAGCCGGAAACCTTCGGCCACCAGGGCGATACCAGCAAGGATCGCGCGACTTTCGCCTTGGGCCAGATGCGTGCTGGGGCGGCCGCGCCGCAACGTCGCGTTGTCCATTGCTGGAAGATCGTCGATGATCAGCGAGGCGGCATGAACGATCTCAACCGCCGCGGCCGCGTCAAGGACGGCGGCCGAAACGCCCCCGTTTGCCTCGGCCGTCATCAGCATCAGCGTTGCCCGGAAGCGCTTCCCGGGAGCCAGCACGGCCTCGGACATCGCGGCCCCCAATGCAGGGGCGTGCCCGGAAAACTTCGATGCGATCGCTGTTAGGCGACGGTTGACCAGCTCGCGCAGGGCCGCTGCATCGCGTCCTGCATCCGGTATCCAACCACCGTCAATCCCAACTTGAATAAATTCGCTCATTCAGGGCATAGTATGTCGCAAAGTAAACGACTGGAAGAGGTTATGGAACTCAATCGACTCGAGGCAAGGCCGATCTGCCCGGAAAAAGGCCGGCACCGCTGATGGCGGTTGCGATCCTGCTGCTTTGCATTCTCTTCGCCCTGTCGCCCCTCGCCAGCGACGGCTTTAACGGGTTCACCCCAGACCAGTTTCCGGTCGTGAACTCCGATTGGCCGATTGAACCCGCGGGCTGGGCGTTCTCGATCTGGGGCCTTATCTATGCCTGGCTCATCGCCGGTAGCGTCTACGGGGTCTGGCGCGCGCGCCGCTCGCCCGACTGGTTGCCCATGCGCGCGCCGCTTGCGGCCAGTCTAGGGGTGGGGGTCTTCTGGATTGCGGCGGCGAACTGGTCCCCGCCGCTTGCCACGTTGATGATCGGGGTCATGCTGGTGGGCGCCGTCCTGGCATTGCTGCGTGCAGGGCAAGACGATTCGCTCTGGCAGCGGTCGCCGGTGGGGCTCTATGCCGGCTGGCTGACCGCCGCGACAGGCGTCGCGATCGGGGTGCTGCTCAGTGGGTACGGCCTGCTCGGCGCCCAGACTGCGGCGCTGGTCATGTTGCCCTTCGTGCTGATCACCGCGGTTGCCGTCCAAGCGCGCCGTCCGGACACGCCGAGCTATGCGCTGGCCGTGGCTTGGGCGTTGTTCGGAATCATGGTCGACAACGCCACAGGTGGATCCGGCCCGGTGGCGATCATGGCCGGCGCCGGAATGGCCCTGATGCTGGGCACGCTGGTCTGGCAGCGGGCGCGATAGATGCGTCGTCCCCTACCAAGCGACGGGCTCGCCCCTCCAGTCAAAGAAGCCGCCGGTGTCGGCCGGCGTCAGCCGGTCCATCACCGCCAGCAGCGCAGCCGCCGATCGCGCTGCGGTGATCGCTGGGTTGCGGCCGCGATAGGGGGCGGTCAGTGCGGTGTCGACCGTGCCAGGATGCAGCGCCACCACGATGGCCCAGGGGCGCTGGCGGGCTATCTCAATGGCCGCGGTGCGGATGATCTGGTTCTGCGCCGCCTTTGCCGCGCGATAGCTGATCCATCCGCCCAGCCGATTGTCGCCGATGGACCCCAGCCGCGCCGAGAGCGAGGCGAAGACCGCGCGGCCGTCGCGCCGCAGCAGGGGCGCGAAATGCTTCAGCGCCAGCGCCACCCCCGTCGCGTTCAGCGCGAACTGCGCCGCCATGACCGCCGTGTCCAGCGCGAAGATGGTCTTTTCCGGCGCGGCGTCGCCGATCTACAGCGCGCCGGTCGCGTTGAAAATCAACTCAAAGCTCTGACCGGCCAGGACGGATGCGGTCGCCGAGACGGTTCCCTCGTCGGTCAGGTCCAGCCCGTCGCGACGGCTGCAGCCAACGACCTCGGCGCCGCGGTCTCGCAATTCGGCCGCGATTGCCGCCCCGATTCCGCCGCTGTCTCCCAGCACCAGCGCTCTCATACCGCTCCCCCTGCCGCTCCCGTCCATTGTAACGACGCCCGGAGCGCCGGGAAATGACCGACATATCGGCCCGCAAGTCCGAGCATCTGACCATCGTCGGTGAAGGGCGGGGCCGGCAGGATGGCACGACGACCGGCTTCGACGCGATCCGCTTTGCCCACGTCGCCCTGCCGGAACTGGATTTCGACGCCATCGACACAGGCACGACGGTGCTAGGCCGCCAGATTGCCGCGCCCCTGATGGTCTCGGCAATGACCGGCGGGCCTGCCGAAGCGGGGGCGATCAACGCCCGGATTGCCGAGGCATGCGAGGAACTGGGATTGCCGCTCGCGGTCGGCAGCCAGCGCATTGCGATCGAGGGGCGGGGCGATGCCGGGCTGTCCGGACTGCGCGCCCGGGCCGGCACGGTGCCGATCCTCGGCAATCTGGGTGCGGTGCAGCTTAACACCGGCTTTGGCTTGGACGAGGCTCGCCGCGCCGTCGACATGATCGAGGCCGACGCCCTGATCCTGCATCTCAATCCTTTGCAGGAGGCGATCCAACCTGGCGGAGACCGCAATTTCGCAGGAATTCTCGACCGGATTACTGCGCTGGCCGAGGCCTTGCCGGTGCCTTTGGGCGTCAAGGAGGTCGGCGCGGGCCTGTCGGCCGAGGTCGGGAGCCGACTGCTCGATGCGGATGTCACGATCCTCGATGTGGCCGGGGTCGGCGGCACGAGCTGGGCGAGAGTCGAGGCGGCACGTGGCGGCCCGGCGTTGCACGATCTTGCAGCGCCGTTCTTCGACTGGGGTATTCCCACGGCGCGGGCGGTCGCGGACCTTGCTTCGCTGGTGCCCGATAACCGGGTGCTGGTCGCCTCGGGCGGGGTACGTCACGGTCTGGACGTCGCGCGCGCCATCCGGCTGGGCGCGCATCTGGCCGGTCAGGCCGCTGGCGCCCTGCCCTCCGCGCGCGATAGCACCGAGGCGCTTGCCGCGCATCTGCAGACAGTCATCGGCCAGCTGAGGATCGCGATGTTCTGCACCGGCTCAGCCGACCTCGCGGCATTGCGCCGCGCGGCGCTGCTCGACCCGCCGCCATGGCTGGCATCCGCGCCCAAGAGTGCTTAGGTTGGTGCATGTGTGCCACGTTAGCCCGGAATGTCCGCCATGGCTCCGCCGACCCGCCCCTCTGCGCTGCCCAGCCTCGCCCTTGCGGCGCTGATCGCGGGCGGCTGGATTGCGCTGCACATCTATGCTGTCTGGTACCTCGACGCGGGTGCTCGACCATTATTGGCAATCGCGAGCCTAGCCGGCCTGATCTGGCTGTCGGTCGGCCTTTTTATCGTCGCCCATGACGCGATGCACGGTGCCGTATTTCCGGGGCGTCCCGCGTTCAACGCTGCAATCGGCCGTATCGCGCTGATGCTCTATGCCGGGTTTTCGTGGCGCAAGCTGATCGTCAACCACATGGCGCATCATCGCCATCCGGGGTCCGACAACGACCCGGACTTCGGGCATGGCCGGCGCGGGGTCGTGGCATGGTATGTCGATTTCGTCCGCACCTATTTCGGCTGGCGCGAGTTCTTCGTCCTAGGCGGGGCGGTGATCCTCTATGCGCTGCTACTGGGGTCGCGCTGGCCCTATGTGGCGTTCTGGGCGGTGCCGTCGCTGCTGGCCTCGGTCCAGCTCTTCGTCTTCGGCACCTGGCTGCCGCATCGTGAGGACAGCGCGCCCTTCCCCGACCGCCACAGGGCCCGGTCAACGCGGCTCGCCGACCCTCTGTCGCTGCTGACCTGCTATCATTTTGGCGGCTATCACCACGAACACCACCTGCACCCCTCGGTGCCGTGGTGGGCGCTGCCCCGCACCCGCGAGGGGCGCTCATGATTGCGCTGCTGATCGTGCTGGCAACCGTCGCGGTGATGGAGGGCGTGGCCTATTCCGTCCACCGCTGGATCATGCACGGAACCTTGGGCTGGGGCTGGCACAAGTCGCATCACGACCACGACCATACTGGGATTTTTGAGAAGAACGATCTCTACGCCGTCGTCTTTTCGGGACTGGCGATCACGCTCTTCGCGCTGGGAAGCCGGTGGTGGCCGCCGCTGTGGTGGATCGCGGTGGGGATGAGCGTCTATGGCGTAATCTACTTCGTCGTCCATGACGGTCTGGTCCACCAGCGCTGGCCATTCCGCGCGGTGCCCAAGCGCGGCTATGCCCGCCGCCTCTATCAGGCGCACCGGCTGCATCACGCGGTCGAGGGCCGCGACGATTGCGTCAGCTTCGGCTTCGTTTATGCGCCGCCGGTCGATGATCTCAAGGCGCGGCTCAAGGCCTCCGGGGTGCTGGCGCGGCGGCAGTCGCAGCATCGCGACGCCTGGCACCCGGAACGAGACGAAGCCTGATGGCACATATCGTCCTTTGCTTGCCCGCGCTGCCTAGCCATGCTGCCGTCCACGGTACGCTCGGTCGGGCGCTGGCGTCTCGCGGGCATCGGGTCACGATGGTCGGCAGCACCGGGTTTGCCCCGCTGGCTGCCCGCGAGCGGCTGCCGCATCTCGCCCTCGGCGGGTCCGAGCCGGATCTGCATGGCGCGGGGCTGGTCCGGACGCTATTGGCAACTGCGCAGGCCACCGCTTTGTGGGTGCGGTGTGGGCCGGACCTTCTGGGTCGGGCGGCCCCGGATCTTGTCATTGCCGATCAGGCCGAGCCGGGCGCTTCGCTGGCTGCCGAGGCCGCAGGCCTGCCGAGCGCGACGCTGGCCTCGGCCCTGCCGATGGACCGAGACGATGCGATCCCCCCGCCCTTTGTCGATTGGCCGTATCAGGATGGCGAGTCAGGGATGCGCCGCAATCGCGGCGGCTGGCGCGTCGCGGACGCGCTGATGATGCTGCAATCGCGGGCGCTGGCCAAGGGCTGCCGGGATCACGGCCTGCCTCGGCGGGACCGGATCAGCGACTGGATCTCGTCTGATCTGGACCTGCGCCAGATGGTCCCGGAGCTGGATTTCCCGCATGAGCTGGCCGCGGGCGCCGCGCCGGTCGGACCGCTGAGGGATGGTGGCGACGAAACATTGGATATCGAACCCGACGGCCGGCCCATCGTTTTTGCCTCGCTCGGGACGCTGCAAGGGGGACGGCGGCACCTGCTGGGCGCCATCGCCAGCGCGGTTGAAGGGACAGGCGTGCGGCTGCTGCTGGCCCATGCCGGCGGGCTGACTGACGCGCAGGTGCGCGCCCTGCCCGGCCGGCCCGAAGCCCGCGTGCTGTGGCCCCAGCAGGCGGTGCTGGCACGGGCGGCAGCCTGCGTTACCCATGCCGGGATGAACACCGCCTTGGATTGCGTTGCCGCACGGGTGCCGATGCTGGCCGTGCCGCTGGCATTCGAACAACCAGCCACCGCCGCGCGGCTGGCGCATCACGGCGTGGCCCGCGTCGTGGCGCCCCGTCGCGCAACAGCGGATCACTTGCGGGCGGCGCTGCAAGAGGTGCTGGCCGATGTCGCCATGCGGGCGGCACTGTCTGATCGCGCAACAGCGCTTTCTGCCGCTGGCGGCGTGGGCCGGGCGGCTGATCTGGTCGAGCGGATGCTGTCCGCAAACGTCCCGACCGCCCAATCGATGGGCGCGGTCGCATGAGCCGGGCCGACGCCGATCTGCTGATCGCCGGCGCCGGCTTGGCCGGATCGCTGGTGGCGCTGGCCTGCGCCGCGGCGCGGCCCGGCCTGCAGATCACGCTGATCGACGCGGCCGAGGGACCGTCCGACGCCCATACATGGTCGTTCCACGATCCCGACCTGACGCCCGTCTGGCACCAAAGGCTCGACCCCGCTCTGCGGGCCCGCTGGAAGGGTCAGGAGGTGCGCTTTCCCGACCATGCCCGTCGCCTGCGCGCCGGTTACGCCTCGCTGGGCGGAACGGGGCTGGCCCGCCTCGTCACGGATGCGGGCGCGCGCGTTATCTGGGAACATCAGGTGTCGCAGGTCGACGCAGGCGGGATCGCCCTTGCCGGCGGCCGGCGGCTGACTGCCCCCTGCGTCGTCGATGCGCGCGGCGCGCGGACCACGCCGCATCTCGTCACCGGATTCCAGAAATTCGTCGGCCTCGAGATCGAGACGGACCGCCCCCACGGTATCCAGCGCCCGCTGATCATGGATGCGACCGTCGCGCAGCTGGACGGCTATCGCTTTGTCTACCTGCTGCCCTTTACCCCGACCCGTCTGCTGATTGAGGATACGCGCTATAGCGACGGCGCCGCGATGGATGACGACGCGCTGGCCACTGCGATCGGGGTCTATGCCGCAGCCCATGGCTGGCACGGCACCGAGATCCGGCGCGAGCGCGGCGTGCTGCCAATCGCGCTGGCCCATGATGCGCCCGCCTTCTGGGCCGAAGCCGCTGGCGGCGCTGTGCCGGTCGGGCTGGGCGCGGGGCTGTTCCATCCGGTCACGGGCTATTCCCTGCCCGTCGCGGCGCGCGTCGCCGACACCATCGCCGCGTGTGACCCGCTGGACAGCGCCACCGCGTTCGCCGCCGTTCGCGATCTGGCGCTGGCGAAGGCGCGCGCGGACAGTTTCCTGCGCCTGCTGAACCGCATGCTGTTCCGCGGCTGTCCGCCCGCGCAGCGGCACCACGTCTTGTCGCGCTTCTACCGCCTGCCCGAGGCGCTGATCGAACGCTTCTACGCGGGCCGGCTGACCCCGCTCGACCGGCTGCGGATTGTCACCGGCAAGCCGCCGATCCCGGTGCGCGACGCCCTGCCCTGCCTGCGCGAAGCCCCGCTGCTGAAGGAAACCGCATGACAGTCACTCGTACCGCCCTTGTCATCGGATCGGGTTTCGGGGGGCTGGCGCTGGCGATCCGGCTGCAATCGGCGGGCATCGCGACCACGCTGCTTGAGGCGCGCGACCGGCCCGGCGGGCGGGCCTATGTCTGGCACGACCAGGGCCATGTCTTCGACGCCGGCCCGACCGTCATCACCGATCCGGACAGCCTGCGGGCGCTGTGGGCGCTTAGCGGGCAGGACATGGCGCGTGATGTGACGCTGTTGCCGGTGTCGCCCTTCTATCGCCTGCTATGGGATGACGGGCGCCAGTTCGACTATGTCGGCGACAGCGCCGGGTTGGAAGCGCAGATCGCCGCCTTCGACCCCGCTGACGTCGCGGGCTATCGCCGGTTCCACGATTACGCCGAGGCGGTCTATCAGGAAGGCTATTTGCGGCTGGGGACCGTGCCGTTCCTGAACTTCCGGCAGATGCTGCAGGCGGCCCCGGCGCTGGTAAAACTGGAAGCCTATCGCTCGGTCCACAGCCTTGTTGCCCGTTTCATCCGCGATCCGCATCTGCGGCAGGCGTTTTCGTTCCACACCCTCCTGGTCGGCGGCAACCCGTTCTCGACCTCGGCGATCTATGCGCTGATCCACGCGCTGGAACGCCGCGGCGGGGTCTGGTTCGCGCAGGGCGGCACCAACCGGCTCGTGTCGGGCATGGTGGCGCTGTTCGAACGGCTGGGCGGCACGCTGCGGCTGAACGCGGCTGTTGCGCGGATCGAGACGGACGGCGCGCGCGCCACCGGCGTCGTCCTCGCCGCGGGCGAGCGGCTGGCGGCGGACATGGTCGCGAGCAACGCCGACGTCATGCACACCTATCGCGACCTGCTGGCGGGCACCCGGCGCGGCCGGGTCAAGTCGGCCATCCTGGACCGTCAGCGCTGGTCCATGTCGCTGTTCGTACTGCATTTCGGGCTGGACCATCTGCCCGAGGGCCTCGCCCATCACACCGTACTCTTCGGCCCCCGCTACCGCGAGTTGGTCAGCGATATCTTCCGCGGCCCTGCCCTTCCTGAGGATTTCTCGCTGTACCTGCACAGCCCCAGCGTCACCGACCCCTCGATGGCACCGCCGGGCATGTCCACGCATTACGTGCTGGCGCCGGTTCCCCATCTCGGCCGCGCTGCGGTGGACTGGGCCGCGGACGGCCCGGCCTATGCCGACCGCATCCTGGCGGCGCTGGAACAGCGGCTGATCCCCGGCCTGAGGGCCAGCCTGCGAACGCGGCGAATCTTTTCGCCCGCCGATTTCGCGGGCGAACTGAACGCACATCACGGCAGCGCCTTTTCGGTCGAGCCAATCCTCGCGCAGTCAGCGTGGTTTCGTCCGCATAACCGCGACCGGGCGATCCGCAACCTTTATATCGTCGGCGCCGGCACCCATCCGGGAGCCGGCATCCCCGGCGTCGTCGGATCGGCCAAGGCGACCGCCGAGGTCATGCTGGCCGATGCGGGCCTCGCCGGGGCCCTCGCATGACTTCCCCTGCCCCACCGATACGCGAATCCGAGGTCGCAATTGCCGCGGGTTCGCAAAGCTTTGCCGCAGCGGCAAAGCTGATGCCGCGCGCGATCCGTGATGATGTGGTCATGCTGTACGCGTGGTGCCGACATGCAGACGACGTGATCGACGGGCAGGCCTTGGGATCGGCACCCGAACTGGTGGACAACCCCGCCGGCCGGCTCGCCGCGCTACGCGCCGACACGCTGCGCGCGCTGAACAGCGACGACCCGATGTCGCCAGCATTCGCGGCGCTGCGCCGCGTGGCCCGGCGGCACGACTTTCCGGCCGACTGGCCGCTGACGCTGATCGACGGCTTTGCAATGGACGTCGAGGGGCGCAGCTATAAGACGATTGAGGATACGCTCGACTACGCCTATCACGTCGCGGGCATCGTGGGGGTGATGATGGCGCGGGTGATGGGCGTGCACGACCCGCAAGCGCTCGACCGGGCCTGCGATCTGGGGATCGCGTTCCAGCTGACCAACATCGCCCGCGACGTGCTGGATGACGCCGCGATCGGCCGGGTCTATCTTCCGTCCGAGTGGCTGACCGGCATGCCGCCGCTGACCGCCGCAACGGCGCCGTCGCCCGAGCTTCATGCCGTGGTTCTGCGTCTGCTGGACCTGGCCGAACCTTACTATGCCTCGGCCTGGCAGGGTCTGCCAGCATTGCCGCTGCGCGCCGCCTGGTCGATTGCTTCTGCGCTGCGGATATACCGGCAAATCGGGATCAAGATTCGCCGTGGCGGCCCGGCTGTCATGGCAACAAGAGCAGGCACCAGCGGTTCCGCAAAGCTCATCATGGCGTTCATTGGTGGAGTGGATGCCTTCAGGTCGCGCGCGTCCGTGTCGCGGGCCGAGTGTGGATCATCGCTTTTTCGCCGACCTTAGGGTCAGGATTCATAACCAATAGATGACGAGAGCCGCGAGGGCGATGGCTGAGAGGAACACCTTGGGGCATCGGTCATAGCGGGTCGCGACGCGCCTCCAGTCCTTGAGCCTGCCGAACATGATCTCGATGCGGTTACGCCGCTTGTATCTCCGCTTATCGTATTTGATCGGCGTCTTGCGTTTCTTCCGGCCTGGGATGCAGGCACGTATCCCCTTGTCCTGCAACGCTTCTCTGAACCAGTCAGCGTCATAGCCACGATCCCCGAGTAGCCATTTGACGTTTGGCAGGCCACTCAGCAGGGCACGAGCGCCGATATAATCGCTGACCTGTCCAGCGGTGACGAACAGGTCGATCGGTCGCCCCTGACTGTCGCAGATGGCGTGCAGCTTGGTGTTCATACCGCCTTTGGTTCGACCGATCAGGCGACCACGCCCCCCTTTTTGGCGGCCATGCTGGTCGCCGTTCGATGGGCCTTGAGGTATGTTGCGTCGATCATCACGGTCGTTTTCTCGCCGTGTTCCGCCGCCAGCCCGGCCATCATCCGCGCGAAGATGCCCTTTTCGCTCCAACGCTTCCACCGGCTGTAGAGCGTCTTATGTGGGCCATACGCGGCGGGCGCATCGCGCCAACGCAAGCCATTGCGATTGATGAAAATAATCCCGCTCAGCACCCGTCTGTCATCAACCCGGGGCTTCCCGTGCGACCTGGGAAAGAAGGGAGCCAGGCGCGCCATCTGCGCGTCGGTCAGCCAGAAGAGATCGCTCATGTCACCGCTCCGTTTTCGGAGGCGTGAATCACGCAGCGAAACAGAAATCAATGCATCCTGACCCTAGCATTACAGTTGCACGTTTCTTCGAAGGTGTGCCTGCCTTGCTGCGGCTTGATGAGCCCTTCGCCACATCGACCAAGCGATAATATAAGCCG
>NZ_JACEMU010000010.1 GCF_013868135.1 Paracoccus sp. S1E-3 | reverse complement strand
CTAGCATTACAGTTGCACGTTTCTTCGAAGGTGTGCCTGCCTTGCTGCGGCTTGATGAGCCCTTCGCCACATCGACCAAGCGATAATATAAGCCGGTTCAATCTGACGTTGGGCCAGCCGATTGGCGATGCGTCGGATCTCCTGAATTGACCAGCGGATCAGCTTGGGTTCCTTGGCAGCCTGCGCATCGTTTTTTTGGGCGGTTCGACATTTGCGTGATGGCGAATGGTAGCCATCATGGCGAAGGCCAGCATGACCAGCGATACATGGCGGTGCCACCCGTGCCAGGAACGGGTCTCGTTGTGATCGAGGCCGAGTTCATTCTTTGCGGTCTCGAAGCTGTCCTCGATTGCCCAGCGATGCCCTTCGACACGCACCAGTGTTTCCATGCCCGTGCCCTCCGGACACCATGTGGTGAAGAACGCCAACTCGCCATCGGAGATATTGCGTCGGATCAGCAGGCCCCGGGTCCATACGCCGCTGAGATCAGCATTGAATTCGCCAGCATCGAGATCGGCGAGATCAAGGTAGGCCCAGTCGTGAAGCCGCTCGCCCTTGGTGCCCGCGCCGGCCGAAAGACGCTGCCAAGCCTCGGGCGGCAAGTCTTCCGCGATGCTCCCGGCCGTCCCGCTGACGGCATAGGCTTTCCCCCAGGAATTGAAGGCGTGCTTGGAACTGACACCCAGGACATAGCCTTTTCCAGCGCGGCGCAGTACTATTTCGATATCGCCAACGCCATAGACGCTGTCGGCGGCCACCCAGGAAAATGGAACCTTGGTCGAGAGCACGCGCTCGATCATGCTGCGGGCGATGGCAGGTTTAGTGGCGAACTCCACCGCCTCGGGCACATGGGCCCGGCTTCGTCTGACCGGGGCTTCAGCCCATGCTTTCGGCAGATAGAGGGCCCGATCGATAAAAGCATGTCCGTGCTGCGAGACGTAGCTGGCGAAGACGCCGATCTGGCAATTGGTGATCTTTCCTGCCGACCCCGTATATTGGCGCGCGACCCCACAGGAGGCGTGGCCCTGCTTCAAAAAACCGGTTTCATCGATCACCAGCACCGCCTCGGGATCAGCCAGCGTTTCCACGGCGTAGTCCCGCACAATATCGCGCAGCGCGTCGGCATCCCAATGGCCACGACCCAATATCGCCTGCTGACGCCAGGGGCCCGGATCTCCAGCCGCTTCGGCCCGCATCCAACCCGTCTTGCGCCGTTCCTCACCCAACAAGCCGTCGAGAAACTGACCGGCCGATGCCGCAACCCGTTCCTGCGTAAACAGCGGCCGAATTCGAGCCTTTACTTCACGGAGTGAGGAAGCCCAAAGCTCCAGCGTCTCTTCGACCGACAACCCCGCCATCCATGATCCCTAACTTAGTCATGGTAGCGCATTGATTCAGAGCGGAGAGAAGAATGCAACTGTAATGCTAGCACTACGCTGATCGCAGAAATGCCCGAGATCGGCACCATCACCGGCGAAGAGGCTGCCGCACTCAGTGGATTGGCACCGGTCGCACACGACAGCGGAACTCTTCGTGGGAAACGGGCCATCGCCGGTGGACGCCGTGCCCTGAGGCACGTGATGTTCCAGGCGGCCCTAGTCGCAGCACATCACAACCCGACGCTGAGACACTTCGCAGATCGCCTCCGCAACGCTGGCAAGCCACACAAAGTCATCATCACTGCGGTCGCCAGAAAGCTGGTCACCATCGCGAACGCGCTATGCAAGAACCGCCAGAAATGGGCCGCCCCGGCAACCTGATAGATACAGTTGCTAATCGTGGTCGTGGGGTTCCCGAAGGCTTCAAGGAAGGCGAAGGGGAATTCATCGGCGTCAAAGGGCTTTTCGGCAAGGTCCGTGACGGCCTGTTCGATCTCAACGGCGTTCATTCAGGCCTTCCACGGATTAATCAGTTTGATGCCACAATCGGCGAAATCAGGCATGTTGCGGGTGGCGACCTTCGCCCCAGCCGCCTGCGCGATCGCCGCGATTTGGCAATCGGCATGGGCGATCGGTCGCCCACTGGCACGGCGGCTGGCAGCAATGGCTGCAAAGGCTATCGCTGCCGGGCTGTCGAAGGGCAGAATGCGGTGGGCGAAATCCTCGCGAATGATCTGGTCGATCATTTCGGCCAACCGGTCACGGCGCTTGCCGGCGGGCACGATGGCAACACCGAGGCGCAGTTCGGCTTCGGTGATTGTTGTCAGGTAGACGCCGCTGCCATCGAGGCTTCCAAGCCAGTCAACGACGCGCTTTTCCGGTGCCGGACGCAGAAGCTCCGACACGACATTGGTATCGAGGATGATCATTGGCCAAAGACAGGCGGTTCGCGCAGCGCGTCACGGGCGGGAATGTCCAGATCGACGCCGCCTGTGCACGCCACGCGCGCGCGCAGACTGCGGGCCAGGTTCAACGGCGGGCGCAGATCACCGACCACTTCGCGCAAGATTTCACGGGCTTCTTCTTCCATCGACCGCCCATGCTCGGCCGCGCGCACCCGGAGGCGGCGCTTGATGCCATCATCGAGATTTCGAATCGTAATGCTCGCCACCTGCCTGCTCCGAATTTAGACTTGGGCAAGATAGAAGATGATTGCATTGCAATCAACTCGATTGTCTCTGTGCGATGGCTGGACTGGTCTCGGAAAAGTGCCTTGTTCTTGAGAGTAGGAGGGCGATCAGGCGGACGGACAGCCGTCGTGCGCATTTCACGCAGGAACGACAGCCTTAGTGGCTTGGTCTGCGAATGTCTGGTCTGCTGCTTTCGCTGCGGCCGACATGCTGCGCTGCCGCAAGTCAGCGTTCCGCCCAACCAGCAATAAGTCGGGAGGAAAATCGGCGGTTCAATCGGTGATGCGATCACAACTCGTGCCCATGTTCCTTGCTGCGCCGGTTTTGTTTTTCGTCAACCTCCTGCTCGGCCATCTTCTGACTGACCTGCCTGGTCTGAGCGAGGGTTATGCCGACCGACTGATGGGCTTCGCCCGCCGCTGCCACAGCCCGCACGATAGCCCGACGCTGACCCGCATCAGGGAAATCGATGGCCAGGCCGTTGGTGTCACCCGCCGCGATCCGCGACATGGCGTTTTCACCATAACGTTCGCGGAAATCGGCACCAAAGCGCGCAGCGTGCTCGTCATTCTGGAACTCCACCTTGCCATGCTGGGCGTGCGCATCGGCCATTGCAGACAGGGTGCGGGTGAGCCTGTCGTTCTGAACCTCCTGCTCGATCGGCACCGCGCGGGAAATCGTGCGGGCCGCGGCGGCAAAGAAGGTATCTACCAGCTCGGCCGCCCTACTCCGCCCTTCCTCGGAGGAAAGATCGATCTTCTTCGCGTCGGCCACAGCCAGAATATCGGCCTTGATCCATTCGCGCTCCTGCCAGGCATTCGCGGCTCCGGTCTCCATCCTGGACTGGATCACGCTCGGATCGAGACCTGCCTTCTCTGCGGCTGCGCCAATCTGTGCTGTCATTTCCTTCGAGCCATCAGGCCCGATAACCTTGTGCTTGCCCTCGACGGTAATGCGATCACCGTCCATCTGCGCCTGATAGACCGGCGTGCGCGGGGCGTGGTGCATCAACTGAGCGCCGCGATTATCGCCCAGATCACGCACGATTTCCGAGGCGATGCCATATAGTTCTTTACGCATTTCGCGTTGCTCCTGCACGGGCAGGCGCGAAATGTCCTTCTCGCTTTCATCCAGCCAGTTCCCGAAGGCATTGGCCAGATCGCCGCGATTGCGGATGGTTTCTGCGTCCATGACGATCTCCTGATTTCGGTGATTGATGATGCCGCCCTGCTCAAGCAGGTCGGCCGCGGCTTCGATCTTCTGCGCCAAGTCCTCATCGCTGATAAGCGTGGCAATGACTGCAAGGCTGCGCAGCGTTTCGATATTGCGCTGGATATGATCAAGCGCATCGCTGAGCGCCCTGCCCTGCCGGCGAGCCTCAATAGGCTCACGGCCTTCACGCGCAGCGCGCTCGATCTCGGCCCGTGACGGCCCATAGGTCAGAACGCCACGATCCAGGCGGCTACTCTTGTCCAGAAACATGCCCTGGCTGCCGGCGATTTCCACCAGGCGTTCCTTCATAAAATCGAGGTTGAAAGCGTGGTCCTTCGCCATGAAGAACCAGTCGCCGTTCTCCAGGCCCCTATTGTTCACGACGACATGGACATGCCGGTTGACGCGATCCGTGTGCAGGGCCGCGACATAGGCCCATTCCTCGCCGTCCGAATGCAGCCCGGACTGGAACATCTCCATGCACCATTCCTCGACCACCGTCCGGGCGCGCTCCCCGCTCACATCGAAAGGGAAAGACACCAGCAGATGCGTAGTATGGCCATTCTTCGGATCGCCGGTCCATTCGTCAGACCACTGATCGACGATGGCCTTGCGCTGATCCCCGTCCAGCGTCCGGGCGCGTGGGTCCAGATCGGCCATGTTCCCGAACACAGCCGCCGCCTTCGAGAACAGGTAATCAAGCTGATTGCCAAGCTGCTTTCCGGTATGGGTGCCGCCATTATGGATCTTCTTCAGCACCGCCGCACTCGATCCCTGGGCAACGCGCCACAGGCCCGCCGCGCGCCCGGAAACCTTGGGTTTCGGCGTCATGAACCTGTCGAACTCGCGCGCAACCTCGGCCTGCTGAAACGCCAGCATACCCGCCCCACCCTGCCAGATCGGAAATTCGATCTCGCCGATGAGCGCCTTTGCGAGGCCGCCCCGGTTCATGCCTCACCCTCGACAAAGGCTTTGAATAGTCGCACTCCGCGTCGGCGCTGCTCGCTGACCACCGCCTGAAGGAAGGTCCGGACCTTCGGCATGGTGAGCCGCAAATCGTCCAAGGCGTGCATCTGACCCTTCGCCAGCTTGATCTTCCTGGTATTCGCGGCGAAGGCAATCTGGTTGATGTTCACGCCGATCTTATGCAGTTCGTGCTTGATCGCTTCAAGTTCCGCCGCCTGCTCGGCCGGAAATTCGAGCATCCCGACGCTTGAACGCAGCAAGGTGCGCAGCACTTCCGACCTGCTGTCCGTGCCAAGAACATCCTTCAGCCGGTCCAGCTGCTGCAATTCTTCAGGCGAGAGGCGCACCGCAACGGCGCTGCCATAGGTCGTTGTCGCCTCTGACTGGCGCAGTTTGAGGGCCTTCTCCTTCTTGATCGCCTCCGGCTCGGCCCCGACAGCATCGGCCACCGCCGAAACAGACCCGCCAGCTTTCAGTTGCCGGATTGCCCCTGCTTTCTGGTCTTTCGTCAGCGATTTTCGCGCCATCAACATTCTCCTGGCGATGGCCGCGAGACGTTTTGTAAACATTCCGCATTTCCTGCCACTTCCCCATATGTGCCAGAGTAACCCAAGATCGCGAGCATAATAAACAAAAATCGCAACCAAGGGTTGCGCCCGCTGTCGCGAAAGCCGGGATGCTCGGTGCGGCACATATGGTCCGTTTGCTTCAATGAAAAACAGCGCCGGCACGCCGGCACCGCTGCAGGCGCCAATCTGGCGCCGTCTCACCTGACAGAAAGAATTCAGGTGTTGATCCGCAGTCCCGCTATGGCGATCCTCTCAATCGATAAGCCATCGCGTTGCCGCGACCTGAGTCCTCACGCAGGGCTTGTCCGAAGAGCCGGAACTGCCGCCTGCAGGTCGGCGGTGCCGCAAGCCCCAAAACGGTATAGAGGCCCCTGCCCTTTGGCCGGCACCGATGCGTTCGAAACCGAAGCCGTGGCAGATTAAGACCAGGACAGAAGATCGTGCGCCTCCGGCGCAGGGCAATCGGCCAGAAGAAGTTTAGGGGCGTTGCCCCTCGCTCTGGCAAGGGGAATCGACAGAACCGGGTCCTCGCCGCTGACGCGGCTGCGGGCCGCACCACTTCCGCCGATTCCCCGTGCCACAGCTACCCCCAGTCTCGGCGACGGCCAGACCCCGAAAACGAATGTTTTCGGGGCTGTCCCAATTGCGGAGTGCCCATACCGGTGGAGGGGAAAATGGACGATGCTGCTGGACGGGATTGCAAGGAGATGAGCTCAGGACTGCGCCTGTCGCGTGTTGCGGAACTGATCGATGCGATCCATGCATGCCATCCTGACGATGCCGAGCATGTGCTATCGGTCATCCTGGAGGAATGGCAGACCGGGGCACCCATGCCGCCCTTACTTGATGCCATGGATGATGCGGAGTTCTGGGCCAACACCGCGACATTCGAGGATCTGCGTGCGGTGTTCCTGGCAGCAGGGCAGAAGCTGGCGCGTTATCCGCTCGGGCCGCACGGACGGATCCGCATGATCCACAGATTGATGGCTGGTCTGAGTGACGATAAACGGCAAGAGATCAGCTGCGCGATCTCGGCAGAACGCGATCAGGGGTGAAGGCGTTGCGGGTTACGAAGCCGGGATGGGCCCGGACGGGCTCGTTCGCGGATGACCAGCTGTCAACTGCAGACCCGTCGATGGCAGTCGGTGCAATCGCTCGGTTGAAAGGCAGGTTCAGGCGGCGGCCAGATAGCCGCGCCGCATCTTTGCCCGGATCAGTTCGGTCGCTGCGCCCTCCGCCAATGACATCGATGCATAGCAGATAACCCGGCCTTGCCCCCTGCCCCCGACCCTGCCCCAACGGCGCTCGACGATAATGTCACCGAAGAGATCGAACAGGATCTCCACCCGGTAGAACCGGGCCATGTTCTGATCGGGATCGATTCGGTAGAGCAACTGACAGGACATGCGAACCTCCTGTCTTGAAAATGGGCCGGGCGCCAGGCACTGTCCAATCAGAAAGCTGAATCAATCCTTCAAAACAGATTCAGGACTTTGATGATCCAAGGTCCGCGCTATGGGGCCATACTTGGGGCCGTGAGCACCGCCCGGTTCAGCTAAGCCGGCCTTCATCATCGACAAGTTGCAGTCGCGACGGGCTACCGGATGTCCAGACCCAGAGGACGAGATTCAGATCTGCCGTACTTGCCCCCTTTGCGAAAGAGCGAACCTGCATCCCGAAACATCCAGCGGCCCTGAGCCGCTCTGCCAATACCTGGGTCGGCGCCATCCCCTTGGCCAGCATGCGCGTGCGCCAATCATCTGCCGCAAGGTCAGCCATACTCAATCCGTACCTTGCCAGTTCTGCAGCATCGGTCGCATCGAATATCGGATCGATATCGGCCTCGTAGGCGACAAGCGTCGTCGGCTGCAGCGTTCCGACCTGGTTTGCCTCGCGAAGGGCGGTGATGACCGATTGCGACGTGTAGAGCGCAGGCATGCCCTTGGGATTGAAGCGCCCACCATGTTTCCGCGCGCCCTCCCCCGACAACGGGTCACGGGCGTAGATCGGATTCAGCGCCCGATAAAGCAGTCCTTGATAACGCATTTGACCTCAGGCGTGGACGCCTGCATCGACGGCATCGATATAGTCCATGACCGCCTCAGCCTGCCCATCGCGCACCAATTGCATGGCGGTCAGGCCACTAAATCCCGGCAGCGGTTCCGACCGGTACCAGGCATAGGCGATCAGGGCCGAACCGAAGCGCGGTTCGACCCGGTTCAGGATCTCAACCATCTCGCGAAGGCGTTTCTGGGTTTTCGGACTTTGCACCCGGTCGGCCCGCATCAAGGCGTCACGCCCAAGGCCGACGGTCCGCGCGACTTCATCCTTCGTCGTGCGCAGGATTTCGGCGATACGGGCCGGGGCAAAGAGACCACCTTCGGCAAAGGACTCGATCTGCATGATAAGCTCCACTTATATTGACGTCATATAGCGTCATTATGCGCGGCAATCAAGACCGCGAATGCCTTCCGATGCACCATCACGCCGCCTGCCCACTGAGCCTGCCATAGAAGCTGCGCTCGAGATGCAACTCCCCTGCCCCGGCTTTTTCGACCATGCCACGCAGGTATCCACCCGGAGAGGCAACTTCGCCCGCACAATGCTTCTCGAAAACAAGCGCCAGCGCCGCTGACGCAACCTGTTTGCCCAAACGATCCTGAGCCACGTTCCAGGCATGCTCGGACACTCCGATCATCGGCCTGAGTTGACCGGCAACCCGGTGCAGATCGCCCCAATCCTTCAGGAAACCACCCAGATTGCGGGCCCAAGACGCGAATTCCGGACAAGCCTGCATAACGGTGGGTAGATCCAGCGCCGCTCGCTTCTTGCGCACTTTGGCCACCCACTCTTCCAATTCCCTATCAACCTGATCTTCGGGCTGAGCATTTGGCACCAAGGCTGCGACTTCCTCATCTTCTGAGGAATTACTGATTACAGGATTAAGTTGGGTTGTAATTAGTATATGAGGGTCGGAAATGACCTCCTTGGGGTTCATTTCTTGAGTCTTCTTGGCGCCTTGTGGCGTAGTTTGAGGCGTGTTTTCCACAGGAACGGTGGCCCCAGTTGCCTTGACATAGGCGGCTTCGACCCGCGCTTGGAGTTCCTTGAACCAGCCCAGCACGCGCGCAAGCTGGTCAGAAGCTTCATGAGGGCGCGGAAGCCGGTCCAGAAGTTCCTCGAAGAGCCTCGTGAACTGCGTCCAAGGCCCGCGCAGTGCGCAGCTGATGGCCGCCTCGATACGCGCACGGATCATTCGGCGCGCGACGGTGATCTGGCGCTTCAGACGTTTGCAGAGCTCGCGTTCGGCCTGCAATTTGGCATTAAGCTCCTCGAACTCCTCGACCCGGGCCGCGAGTGGCGACAGATCGAAGCCATAAGCTTCGACGATGCGCCCTTCTGCGTCCCTGTGTCCCCACCGTTTGCCGTTGGAGCTGTCCTGGAAGGAGATCACGCCAATCTCGGACAGACGCCGCGCATAGCGCTTGAGCGCGGAGAGCGAAAAACCCGTCTGCTCCATCAGGTAGGCATTCGATGCCCAGACGATCGGGCGCTGCCCTTCCTCCCAGTCCTGGGACTGGGTAAACGCCCCCAGCGTGTCGAGGAGCATCAAGTCTCCGGCCTTGAGCCCAATATATGCACCCACCCGCTTCACGGCCACGAAGGCCCGCGTTTTGGGTACAGCTACCTGTTCACCGGCTTGGGCAAGTTGCTCTGCAACGCCAAGACCCGGTGTCGGCTTGCGCCAACCTGTATGTTTCATGCCTGTTTCTCGCCTCCTGTTATGTGGAGGCAAAAGAAAGCCGTTCGCCAAAGTGGCGTTCTTGTTGACAGTGATTCGCGGGAGAGATATCCTCTAAGCGACCAAACTTTTCAGATTAGCTCTCAGGCCACGCTGCTTAGGGGGCTTTTCTTTTGCCTAGATCATTGTTCTGACTGCTCCTCTTTCGTCACGAGGAATTCATCGTACAGCTGATCAAGCCGACCCGAGAGAAAGTCCCCGAACTCGGTTGAATCTTGTGCCGTAAGTGAAATGCTGAATGCTTTTCCGGACCGACCGATGACGCCTTTGATGCGGCCTTTGCCTGCGGTCCAGGTTCGTTTCTTGGGCGTGGCACGCGTTCTTCGGCCCTTCGGCGCCCTGCCCGCTCCTGCTAGCTTGCTGTGCAGGAACTCGAAGCGAGAATCGCTGTCGAGACCCTTAAATCCGTCAAACTCCAAAGCTCCCTTGAGTATCTTCTCATTCTCGGGCTCCGAAGTCAGCTTTTTGAAATCCTCCCAACGATCACGCCCGATCTGCTTTGCAGGGCCAATCTGTTCGATCACGTGCCGCGGGACGTTCTGCGCCACTGACAACATGCGCGAAAGCAAAGTACCATCTATGGTCAGGGCGGACTGGATCACATCCTTTTCTTGCCCCAAATCCAAGAGGCTCTTTGCAAATAGGGCCTTCTCAATAAAAGAGAGATCTGCGCGCGAAGTGTTTTCTTGCCCTTGAGCAAGAATGTGGGCCACATCGTCCATCGGTTTCACAACGGCGCGAACCTTACGGCTGAGCGCCGATGCAACACGCACGCGGCGATGCCCAAAGACTATCATATAGCGACCATCCGCTTCCGGATGCGGTCTGAGCAATACTGGCGTGTCCTGGCGACCGGCTGCGATCGATGCCTTCAGTTCGTCGAAAGCAACGTCGTCATCACTAAGCCGATCCGAAACGAATGACACATCGATCAAATGCGGTTCGATCTCGACAATGGTTTCGCCTTCCAGGAGACGCTTAGAGTTCTCCGCAAGGCTATCAATCGAAACCTTCATCGATTTCGAAGCGCCGCGCATTGCGTATCCGGAGCGACCGGAATCCTTGGGCTGCTCCGGCGAGCCGGCCATGACGCTCTTCAAAAGGTCTTTGCGAGCCATCAAGCCATCTCCTTTTTGTCAGAATCCATTCGACGTGCAGCGCACATTTCGACAGTTGCACGGCTGTCAAAACTTGCGCTCTGCACGGCTGTCAAAACCACAGTCATTCTCGCCCCCAAGCCTTGTGGATCAGTTCGGCGATTTCGTCGTTCACATCATTCAAAGACGTGACTGCGCGGTCGTAAGTAGTCCGCACGAACTGCGACCGCTCAACTTCGTAAAGCGTCTGCTTGGTGATCCCGGCGTCGGAGATCGCCGTTGATTTCAGTACAGGGGCTGAAAGCAATTGACTTGGAAACATCGCCTGGAGGAACCCGACCATCTGCTTTTGAGGGCCGTCCGTTGGTTCAAAACGCGTTACGAGGTAACGGAACCACTTAAGGCGCATGTTTGCTCCTGCATCACGGATCGTCTTCATGATCCCGCCCAGCATCAAGAGAAACTGGCTCATCGACATGACGTCCAGCATCTGAGGATGGACTGTCACAATCACAGAAGAGGAAGCCGTCAGAGCAGTGAGGGTGAGGTAGCCAAGCTGAGGAGGGCAATCGATTACGACTACGTCATAGCGGTCATCAACCTCGCTAAGCGCCTTCGATATACGAGTGAAGAAGGAACGGCCCTCATGGGGATCGCTGCTCGTCAAAGCAACCGGGGTATCGTATTCGTACTCTTGAAGCTCGAGACTTGCCGGAACGATATCCAGGTTGGGGAAGTTTGTTGGCCGGATCACCTCGGTGATCGGCTTGCGCTCGTCATCATACCGAAGTGTTTCGTAGAGCGAAGGCACGTCGTCAAGTTCGGGCTGAATGCCGTGCAATGCTGTGAGCGAGGCTTGAGGGTCCAAGTCGATCGCAAGAACTCGATGACCTTTCAACGCCAAGTGCTGCGCGAGGTGGGCGGCGGTAGTGGTCTTTCCGGAACCCCCTTTGAAGTTCACGACAGACACAACGTGCAGTTCTTCGCCAGGCTGTCGATATGGGACATAGCGGCGCTTTCCGGGGCGACCGAACTTGTCGAAATAAGCTCTCAGTTCCAGCATCTGCTCGGCCGAGTAGCTGCGCCTCCCGGAAGACGATGTTTCAGGTTCAGGACCTTTGCCTTCGAGATGAAGCTTCTTAATGGTCGACTGGGTCACGCCTATATAGTAGGCAACTTCGGCCAATGAAAACTGACGTAGACCTTTTTGGGCGTCCGGCGGATACTGTTCCTGCCGCAACATATTGAGGCGGTCGGAAATCAACTCTCCTTGCTGCATGATGATCTCGTCGAAGGGTTGATCCTTCGTATCAGCCGCAAAAGACCGTTCTCGCATCCGCCTGCCCTCTAAATATCGCTTTTTCAGCGATTTCGCTCATTAAAGTGTCATCTACACTGAAAAACAAGGCTTAACAACGATTTTCGTCCGGCGGTTTGATCTTGCCCAATCCGCCAACTGACCTAGATGTCGCGACAATCTGTTGCGACCGGGGAAAATTGCTACACTATACCTAGGGAAAGCTGTCATATGCTCGGATGGGCAGTCGAGTTGCTCTTCGCGTCAATTACATCGTAATGATTTGTTATTATTTTATTTTTCTTCGCTGCACGGCTGTCAAAATGCGAGAGGCTTGAAGCGTTCAGAACGCTAGGAGCCCAAGAACAGTCTCCTCCGAAACGGATTGCGTCGGCATCGCCTTGCGCCCATCAGTGATCAGTCGCTTCCATCAAGCGCACGCACCTCCGCGCGCCAACATGCAGGCAATGCATGTCAGTGCGAAGGGAAACAGCGGGAATCGACTGGGTTGCCCCAGCTGATTCTTTGCGTCACGCGGCTGCTTTCGGCACCAAAGAGACGATCGAATGAAGATAGAGATCATCTTGGCTGTCAGCCCTTCCGAAATAGGCGCTGAAACCGAAGTCCCGGATGGCCGGCATGAAACAGCCGGCATCGGTTACCGATCAGATGAGCGCGCCAGCGGGGCAGGGCGCAGGCTGCCGTTGGACCGGACATGCAACATCAAGGCCGCGCGGAACGCAGGAATGGCGCAGCTGAGCGAATGTCAATCGGGCTGAAACCGCTCAAGCAAATCCGTGGCCGGGTTATCCTCGATCTCGACATCGGCATAGTATTTCTGCGCCTGCGCCGGATCGCGGTGCAGCGACAGCTGCATTGCGGCGGCCAGTGGCGCGCCATCCAGCGCGGCCTGCGTCAGAAACCCGGACCTCAGCCCGTGCGGGCTGGCGAAACCGGGTGGATAGCCGGCCAGCTCCAGCCGATGCCCGACGATTTCGCGGAACCCGCCGGGTGTCAGGCGACGTTTCAGCACCCGATCGGCCTGGCTGATCGGACGGAAGAGCGGCCCGCCGGTGATCCCGGCGGCCTCGATCCAGGCCAGCACCGAGCGTGCCGGAAACCCTTTCAGCGGCAGCCAGGGAGCCTGATCGGGCGTGGTAGTCTTGGTGTGCAAGAGGCGAATGCGGATCAGCCCGCGCTCCGCCATTGGCCGGGCGTCGATATCGTCGAGATTCAACGCCGTGACCTCGGAGCGCCGGCGCCCGCCGCTGGCCCAGGCCAGCGCCAGGGCGGCGTGATCTCGCAGGTCGCGCCTCGCGCCGGTGCGGCAGGTCGCCAGCATCGCCCTCAGCACCTCGCGAGTGATCGGGTTTTCGGACTTGCGCTCGCGCGGCCGGGCTGCGGCCCGCCGCGCCTTGATGCGGGCTTCCTTGATCAGCGGCGCGTCAAAGGGAGAGCGAAGGTTCTTCATCCGGTGGAAGGCGCGCCAGCTGGCGATGCGTCTATCCAGTGTCGACGGGGCAGGGGCGGCGTATCCGCGCCTCAGTCCCGCGGCCACCAGAGCCTCGGCTGCCTCACGGGCCGGCCCGGTGGCGTCGCGCAAATCCCGCGCATGATCGAGGATGAAGCGCAGCGCCACCGCTTCTTCCTCGGGCCAGGCGAGTGTGGCACCGAAGGCCGCGGCCTTCCAGGCGCCGATATAGGCCAGGTCCTGTTCATAGGCGCGAAGCGTGTTCTCGGCCGTGCCACGGCGAAAGAGTTCGGCCAGGGCGTCCTGGTCGGCGGGCGTCAGCGAGGCGGGAAGGGGCAGGGGTTGAAGTCGTGACATCCGGTTGCTATCATTGATAACGAACTGATGGAGAACCAGCCATGGCACAGCTGATCGTGCGGGATGTCGACGAAACCACGGCGCAGGCCCTGCGGCTGCGCGCGGCTGCCAATGGCCGCTCGGTCGAGGCCGAGCACCGGATGCTCTTGCGCGAGGTGCTGGGCACGCCCGGCCAGTCCGAGGACTTCGCAGCGGCGGCGGCCCGGTTGCGGGCCCGCCTCGATCGCGGCACCGACAGCGCGGCGCTGGTGCGCGCGGGACGGGACGCGCGCGCGTGAGCGACGCCGTTGCCGGTCCCGTCTCCGGACCCTGTGTGGTCGATGCCAGCACTGCGCTGAAATGGGTGCTGCAGGAAGAGGGCAGTGAAGCTGCCGTCACGCTGCTCGACGGACGGCCACTTTACGCGCCGGCCCTGATCTTCGTCGAGGTCGCGAATGCGCTGTGGTCGGCCGTACGGCGGCAGCGACTGCTGCCGGAAGAGGCGGCCGATGCCCTCGACCTGATCACCCGGGCGCCGCTGCGCCAGGGAGCAGAGGACGCCTCGCTGGCGCAGCGGGCGCTGCAGCTGTCGCTGCTCCTGGATCATCCGGTCTATGACTGCAGCTATCTCGCTCTGGCGATGCGGCAGGAGGTGCCGGTGGTGACCGCGGATCGCCGCTTTGTCCGGGCCGCGGCGGCGGTGCCCGAGGCCGCGCCCTTCGTTCGTCTGCTGGGCGATCCCGCGGCGCATTGAGGCTCTCCCTGACCGGTTTCTCCGCCCGTGATAGCGGAATGTTAGTCCTTCTTCAACACTGTCGATAATGGTTCCTTATCGGGAATAATAGCCACTTCGTTAAAACACTTGAGTGAACCGCAGGACAGGTTCATGCTGCGGATATGACGAAATGTACCCTTCCATACATGGACGGCATCGAAGGCGTCTCGCTGCCCTCGATCTACGATCCAGCCCCGCCGAACGACGATCCCCGGGCCCCGCCTGAGTTCGACGATGACGGGGAGGGGGATTTCCCGCCCTTGCCGCACGCGGACCGCAGGCCCCTGATCGATCCGTCGGCCTGGCGGAAAGCCCAGGGCGATTGCGCCCTGGAGCTGGCCCGGGCGGCGATGGCGGTGGGCCGCCTGGACGCGCTGGTGGCCGCGATGGGCCCGGGGATGGGGCAGGGGGCAATCGCCCGGCTGGCGCTCTCGGAAACCACCGAACTGCTTTGGACTGCTGGCACCCCTGTGCCGGCCGACGAGCTGGCCCGGGATCTCGCCGAGGCCCGGGCCGGGACTGATCTTGCCGCCCTGCAGCAGGGACGATGGGCCATGCGGCGGCTGGCAGGGCAGGGAGACACGACGGACCTGCGCAGTTTCCTCGGCCTGCACCGGGTGCAGTCCGACGATGCGCCACGCGATGCGCTCGGCCTGCGCTTGCAGGGCGAGGACTTCGATGCGGAAGCGAGGGGGTTTCAGGAGAGAATGGCGGGAATGCAGGATCTGCACCCGATCGCCCAGGGCGCCTTCGCCCGCACCGCCTGGGCGCTGACGGATCTTTCCCCTGAGGGCGATCTGCTCGAGGGCGCGGCGTGGTCTGCCCGAACCATGGCCGCCGACTGCCTGACCCTGCCGTTCGCGCCGCTCGGCCGGGCCGGGCGGCGGGTCCTGCGGCGCGGGGGCCCTCCGGAGGCCCGGCTCCGCGATCACTGCGTTGCCGTCACCGACGCTGCAACGGCGTCACGGCAGGACCTCTTGCGGCTGCAGGGCTGGGCCGAACGCGCGGCCCGGATGACGGCCGCGATCAAGGGATACGATCCGGGAAAGATCATCGCCGCGCTGATCACGCATCCCCAGGCGTTGACGGCCACCATCGAGACCACCGCCGGGATCAGCCGCGATACTGCCGAACGCCTGCTGACCCGGATGCAGGCAATGGGCCTCGTCCGTGAAATCACCGGAACCCGGCGGTTCCGGATCTGGAGTGCTCTGATGATGTGACCGTTCCCCTCTGCGTATTTGCAGACCAACCTTGGCACACATATGCCGTCGTTGGGCGGTCACGTTATCAGAGCCCTACCTGGTCCTGAAGCTCGACGATCCGAGCTTCGCGCATCCGATCTACGCCAACCTCTTAAGAACAAGCAGGGGCCGGCCTTGCGGGCGATCAGATGCACCTTCGGAAACTGGATTTTTGCAAGCGCTAACGGCTGGGTGCAGGAACGGCCAGCAGAATTATCGGGCGCATGTCGTTCTCGACGATGGGGCGCAGGAGTTTTTCACCAAGGCTATAATAGAGGGCTTGCCGGGTGTGACGGCGCGCTCTCAGAAAGCTCAGACCTCGCCCTCACCGAGAAAAAAGCGCAGCATCTCGGCACTCGCATCGGGGCCTTGTGGATCGGTGTACGACCCATTGGGCCGCCCGCCCGACCAGGCATGCGCAAGGCCCTCGATGCGCCAGCTTTCGAGCACCCTTTCGCCATTCGTGGAGGTGGCGATATGCAGGCGATAGGAACGTCCGCCTGCGACGCCGCGGCCGTCGGACTCGATTGTCTGCGAAACGCCGTCGAGCGCCTGACGTTCAAGCGCGTCGGCATTCGACGGATGCACGGTGGCATCCTGGGTGCCGTGAAACAGTATCCATCGCTGATGCCGGGCATGGGCCGGGCAATGGGACACCGCCGGCGGCAGGGTTTCGCCCCGACCTGCCATAGCGGCAAAAGCCGATCCGACATCTCGCGCCGCGCCATGCGGCAGGCCAGAGTGAACACCTACTGCCGCAAAGACATCGGGATAGGTCCGGCCGAGGATCGCGGCCATGGCGCCGCCGGCCGACAGGCCTGCCACAAAGCAATTCTCGCCGGTAACGGTGAATTCCGTGCAAACCTGGCGTGCAATCCCGGCGATGATCTCGGGTTCACCCCTTCCTCTTTGCTGGTCTTCGGGGTTGAACCAGCACCAGCAGGATTGCGCATTGTCGCCACGGGATTGCTGGGGGTAGATCATAACCAGCCTGTGCAACTCGGCCAGCTCGTTCATGCCTGTGCCGGCCGCGAAATCCTCGGCGGTCTGGGTGCAGCCATGCAGCATTACGACGACGCCGGCAATACCACCGGCGGCCGAGGCGGGAACATATGTGCGGTAGTGCCTCCTGCCAGCCGCGCATGTGTGGATAACGGAACGGAACTGCGCGCCATCGGGGATTGGCAGCGGAGGCTGTTGCGGTTCGGATGACGGGTTGCCAATTCCGCGCAGCAGCGCGCCCAAATCCGGCAACCGGCCGGCAGGCTGAAGCTGGCCGGTCGCGGGAAGCAGCCCGTGCTGGGCAAGCGTGCGGCGAACGAGGTCATTGGCGGCGGAGCTGTGGGCAGCGCGCAGGCCATCCCGCACCGGGCGCTTCGCGCCGGCGTCAAATCTTATCATGGTCTTGATTTCCCTTACTGTGCGCTACCGAATTCGGTCGGCAAGCGCCTCTTTGATGTCCGCGCTTGCCTGCAAAGCCCCAAGCACGGTGATCGAGCCGATGGTCGCGCGCGCAAGCTCCGGGCTCACATCCGCGCCGATCCGCGCCAGACCGACGACACGGACATGGAGGACTTCGCCCTTGTCGCGCAGCGACTCCAGCTCTGCCCGGCCATAGTCACGCAATCCCAGTTCCATCGTATGCCGTTCGATCGTCCTGGTGACCGCATCGCCCTGCGTCTCAAGCTGATTGCGGATCGCTGTGCGGATGAAATCGCTGCGGTTGCCGTAAAAACCTTCCTGCACAAGCAGGTCGATGCGTCCCAGATCGACAAATCAGCCGTGCCTCGGGCAAATTTCGCCAATATTTGACCGGCATTTCCGACTTCATGGCCTTCACATGAAGGCGCGCGGGGTTGAAGATATTTGAAAAATAGGTTGCCCACAAAGCCTCAGCCGCATCAGCGGGAATGTCTGGCTTTTCAGCAGGGGGGCCGAACGACAGCTTTGCGTTGCTGAAATGCGCAACGCCCTGAGGCGTTGCGATCGGGTCAGGATTCATAACCAATAGATGACGAGAGCCGCGAGGGCGATGGCTGAGAGGAACACCTTGGGGCATCGGTCATAGCGGGTCGCGACGCGCCTCCAGTCCTTGAGCCTGCCGAACATGATCTCGATGCGGTTACGCCGCTTGTATCTCCGCTTATCGTATTTGATCGGCGTCTTGCGTTTCTTCCGGCCTGGGATGCAGGCACGTATCCCCTTGTCCTGCAACGCTTCTCTGAACCAGTCAGCGTCATAGCCACGATCCCCGAGTAGCCATTTGACGTTTGGCAGGCCACTCAGCAGGGCACGAGCGCCGATATAATCGCTGACCTGTCCAGCGGTGACGAACAGGTCGATCGGTCGCCCCTGACTGTCGCAGATGGCGTGCAGCTTGGTGTTCATACCGCCTTTGGTTCGACCGATCAGGCGACCACGCCCCCCTTTTTGGCGGCCATGCTGGTCGCCGTTCGATGGGCCTTGAGGTATGTTGCGTCGATCATCACGGTCGTTTTCTCGCCGTGTTCCGCCGCCAGCCCGGCCATCATCCGCGCGAAGATGCCCTTTTCGCTCCAACGCTTCCACCGGCTGTAGAGCGTCTTATGTGGGCCATACGCGGCGGGCGCATCGCGCCAACGCAAGCCATTGCGATTGATGAAAATAATCCCGCTCAGCACCCGTCTGTCATCAACCCGGGGCTTCCCGTGCGACCTGGGAAAGAAGGGAGCCAGGCGCGCCATCTGCGCGTCGGTCAGCCAGAAGAGATCGCTCATGTCACCGCTCCGTTTTCGGAGGCGTGAATCACGCAGCGAAACAGAAATCAATGCATCCTGACCCTAGCATTACAGTTGCACGTTTCTTCGAAGGTGTGCCTGCCTTGCTGCGGCTTGATGAGCCCTTCGCCACATCGACCAAGCGATAATATAAGCCG
>NZ_JACEMU010000009.1:2500-83325 GCF_013868135.1 Paracoccus sp. S1E-3 | reverse complement strand
GTAACCATCCGGCGTAGGCCGCGGACGGGTGTCCGTGCTCAGGGAGTGGGCTTGGGTGCTTTGGGCTTGCCGGGCCGCGGGGACCATTTCTTCGCGAGTTGGTCAAAGCGTTCGACGATCCTGTCGATCCTGGCATCTTCGGGATCGAAGGTTGCACCTGACCAGCCGACCATGTCGTCGTGCTGCTCGTGGTCCGGATCTGCGAGGGCTTCGAGGAATTCCTCGTAGCCCGGAGCACCGCCGACATCCTCGGGCGGGCAGGCCCCGCTGGCCTTCAGAAGCCTTGGATAGGTCACGCCCGGGGTGGCCTCGGTGACCCGCTCGATCCGGATGCTGTGGTCCCAGTCATCGCCGAAGTCGTAGACATACTGGATCGTCCTGACGCCGGTATCCTCGAGCACCTTCTGCAGCGTCGCCTTCTTCGCGGGCATCGGGCCGTCGTAGAATCCGTCCGGACCGGGCACGCCCCAGCCCGCCCCCCCGGCCCTGAATTCGTAGAGATGGGTGTCCGTCCAGCCCATCGCCGCCTGGACCACCTCATGCAGCCGGTCGAGCCTGATCTTCAGCGGCACCTCGATATGGCGCATCGGCTGAGGATCGACGTCGTTCAGAAGGATCCGGAGGCGGGCGATCAGGGTCATGCGGCCCTCCTTTGCGGTATTTGCGACCAGTTCCAGGGAAGAAGTTCCGGCAGGCGCGACAGGGGTATGTCCGGCAGCCGGGCAAGGACATCGGCCAGCCAAGCCTGCGGGTCGACGTCATTCATCTTGGCCGTGACGATCAGGGAATACATGAAGGCGGCGCGGTCGCCACCGCGCGGAGATCCGGCGAAGAGCCAGGCTTTCCGCCCGAGGGCGACGCCCCGCAGCGCGCGTTCTGCTGCGTTGTTCGTCAGGCAGATGCGGCCATCATCGAGGAAGCAGGTGAAGGCGTCCCAGCGGCCGTCCTCCTCGAACATGTAGTTGATCGCCTTGGCGACGGGGTTGTGCTTCGACATTCGGGCGCGTTCGGTCCGCAACCAGTTGTGCAGATCCTGGACCATCGGGCGCACCAGCCGCTGACGGGCGTCATGGCGGGCCTCGGCGGTCAGGCCGGTGATCTCGCGCTCGGCATCGAAGATGGCGTCGAAGCGTTTGACCGATTCCAGCGCGATGGGCGAGATCTCCTCGGCCACCGATCTGCCCTTGCGGGCCGTGGCTTTGATATCCGCCAGTTCGAAGAACTTGCGCCGGGCATGCGACCAGCACAGCGCGCTCAGCACCGGCGCGGGCCTGTGGCTGGCATGATAGAGATCGTTGTAACCGCCATAGGCGTCAGCTTGCAGGATGCCGGTCCAGCCCGTCAAATGCCGGGTCGGGTGTTCTTTCCTGCGGTCGGTTGAGAAGTAATAGAGCGCTGCCGGCGGCGCCCCACCGGCAAAGGGCCGGTCATCCCGCAGATAGGTCCAGAGCCGGGCGGTTTGCGTGCCACCTTTGGCCAGCAGCGGCACGGTCGTGTCGTCAGCATGCAATCGCTCGGCGCCGAGGACATGGGCGCGGATCAGATCGTGGATCGGCTGCAGCGCCACGGCACAGGCCCCGACCTGATCGGCCAGGGTCGAGAGGCTGATCTCGACGCCCTCCTTCGCATAGCGCTCGGCCTGCCTGTTCAGGGGCTGATGCTGGCCAAACTTCTCGAACAGCACCATGGCCAGCAGGTTCGGGCCGGCCCAGCCCCGGGGTGTCGGGTGGAACGGCGCTGGCGGCTGGCTGATCTTCTCGCAGTCGCGGCAGGTGAACTTCTCGCGGACGGTTTGCACGACCTTCCACTGCCGCGGGATCACCTCCAGCGTCTCGGTGATGTCCTCGCCCATCTTCACGATGCGCGCCGAACCACAGCAAGTGCAGGAAGTCGGCGCCTTAACCACGACGCGCTCGCGGGGCAAATGCTCGGGGAACGGCTTGCGGGCTGGGCGGCGGCGTTCGAAGGCCGCGACCATCGCCCTCGGGCCCGTCGCCTCGGCTTTGGCCCGGTCATCGGCAATGTCGGTCTCGATGTCTTCGAGCTGCATCTCCAGTTGCTCGATCAGCCGGGCATGGCGTTCGGCACCATGGCCATATTGCTCGCGGCGGAGTTTGGCGATCTGCAGTCGGAGGTGCCGGATCATGTCTTCAGAGGCCGAGACGATCGCCTGAACCTGGGTCAACTCCCCCTTGGCGGCGACCAAGGCGTCCTCTGCGGCAGATGCGCGAGTCTCTGCCGCGGCGAGTGCGGCGCGCAGAACAGCGATCTCCGAGGTGGTCTCCGACATGCCGAAGACCTATCACGAAACCCCGGAATAGTCCAATAAAACAAGGGTATTTTGACTATCAACCCGCCGAGGCAGGCCGCTGCGTCCAGCGCGGATTGCGCCAGTCGATTCCTTCCAGAAGATAGCCGAGCTGCGCCGCCGAAACCGGAACGGCTGAGCCATTCTGGCTCACCGGCCAGATGAACTTCCCCGCCTCCAGCCGCTTCAGATACAGCGACATGCCGACCCCGTCGTGCCACAACACCTTGATCAGGTCACCCTTGCGCCCCCGGAAGCAGAAGATCTCGCCACCGTGCGGATCGCGACCCAGGCCCTGCTGGACCTTCAGCGCCAGGCTGTTCATCCCGCACCGCATGTCCGTCACCCCGCCTGCAATCCACACGCGCGCCCCCGCCGGAAAGGCGATCATGCGCTGTCCAGCACCGGAAGCAGCCGCGCCAGAATGACCGGGTCAATTCCCGCAGGAACCACGAGGTGCCGGCCATTCACCAGTGTGATCGCGACTGTGACGGCATCGGAGATCTCCAGCTCTGCCGCAGGTGATACCGATACAGGCACAGGTTCGGCAGCAATCATCACCGGCGCAAAGGTCAGGGCAGGCTCATTTCCGAGAAGGCCCTCGCGATAGTCCTTCCGCCAGCGCGTCAGCAACGCGCGAGAGATATCGTGACGCCGCGCCGTCAGCGCCACGCTGCGCGGGCGCGACAGGCTTTCCTCGACGATACGGATCTTCTCGGCAGCCGACCAGCGACGCTGCCGACCACTATCGGTCACCGAGAGAACCTCGACTTGGGAACTGAAGCTATGGGTGTCCATAGCTTCAGCCTCCTACATCCATCCCGCCTTCAGCGTCAGACGGTCCTCACCGGGAGCTTACGACGCGCCCGCAAGCTGCAGGGATCGAAACCAACGCCGGTGTGCGCCAACCGGGTCGGCGAGGTGCTCCGAAAGATGTTCACCTATGCGCAAAGCTGGGCTGGAGTGAGGACAATTCGGCATCGGGATTACGCCGCCGGATCGAGAACCCACGCGAGCGGTTCCTGCCACTGGGGGACCAACAATCGTGGTCGGAAGTAAGTGGTTGCCGCTTGCCGTCAACGGGCCAACGTAAAATGCCGCGCCAAGCATGCAATGGCAGGTCTGGTGATTGCTGCAATGTAGCGCCGAACTGAGCGCAAAAGTCCGCTCTGGGCCGCGTTTTCTGCTGCACAAGCGAAAGGCCTGCCTTGCTGCCGCCAACATGAGTGTCGGCGATGGGCTCTAATTGCCGCCGTTCGGCTCGTCGGGGGCAATCCTAGTAGCGGACATGAAATCAGGTGGGGCACGCCGCTGACCTATTCGACAGTTCGCGATTCGAGCCGATTGCGGCAGATAATTGTCGTCACTTATCTACGTCGTCGAAGATCGAGCGCTTTACGGCAGCATCGGTCGAGGACGGCTCTGCCCTCTTCTGCGTCACGATGTGGGTCCAGTCCGTATCGTCGTCGGTTTCCTCATCCCGCTCCCGCCTGCGCTCTTCAAGCATTTCGATTGCGCGCTTTACCTGATCTCGCGCGTCGGCGATCAAGCTGACCGCGTCGTCATCCAGACCGACGCCCATCTCTTCGACACATTCGAGAGCACCGAGCAATTTCTTGAAATGGCTGTCTGGCTCCTCGTCTAGGTCGGCATCCGCAGTGATCTCGCCGATTTTCTCCTCAAGGGCTGGCAACAGGATTGTTCGCAGCGCCATGCCAAGGCCGATGAGGAAAATCGGCGGTATGAGCGCGAGCATCGCCTCATCGGCGAAGAACGACGTATCGAGGTCGGAGAGCGCGATTGATTCCAGGCTGCGAGCTGCGTCGCGCCGCAAGTCATCCGGCAGCAGGCCGAATTGATGAGCGCGGGCATAGGCTCGAAAACGAGGATCGTTGGCAACAGGATCCGCCTGCCAACAGAGCCGTGGAAGCAGGTCAGGAAACTGCGTGATCACCTTAACGAAGACGGCATCACTGGCCCGGTAGGACAGGAAGTGAAAGAGCATCCAGTTGCGATGCGTCTCATCGGGCGTGCGGCTGAGCCGGGCGACCACCGCGTCGTCCAGCGTGGACGGAATCACGAGTGCGTCGCGAATGAGCGGCGAGCCCTCGCAGGTGAAGCTGCCGAGGATCGTGTCGATTGGTGCGCCGCGGATGAGCGCAGCCATCATGTGCGGCTTTTGCCGCAGAATCTCCGTCAAGGCGTCGGAGATTGTTGGATGCGCGAAGGTCCATCTGGCGCCGGACCGTTTTAGGAACGAGCCCTTCAACTCGGCAAAGCAATCCTGGATTCTAGACAGACTGAAACCTGTCAATTCCGCCACTGCTTCGGCGGCGCCGGCATCATGATCGTTCGGATCGAAGCCGGCCTGATGGACGTAGACGAGATACAGCGCGGCCTGGAGCTGCTCGTCCAGAGCGCTGACCGTGTCGACAAGATGCTCGGTCGGTTCCTCCATGAAGCGCACGAGCGAACTCTCGCGAGGTGCAAGCCCCTTAGTGAAGTTCGGATCGCCAAGCCTTTCGGCTATTCCAGGGAGGAAATCGTCGACGGCGGCGACCGCTTCCAGGTGCGGCTTGACGCTTGAACGCCAGCTCTGGCTCTGCTCACCGAAATTAATGTGATTATAGAGGATCTGCGCCTTCTCTTCAAAGGTCAGATCACCGACGTCGACTACGGCGCTGCCATCAGCGAATTGCGCAAGATTGCGCTGCCCCAGCCGGCGCCGAGCTGCCTCATAGATATGCTTGCGCGAAGTCAGCAGGAAACGGTTGCCGTGCTTGATCGCCGCGCGCAGCTTCGAGAAAGCCGACGTCCAGTCCTGCACGTAATCGTCTCGCAGCACGTTCGAGCCGAAGGCGTCGTCAATCCAGAAGAAGCGACCGGGATCGTTGGGATTCCAGCCTGCCTCGAAATCGCGCGGACTGGTCAGGGCAAGGACGGTGTTGTCCGGATTCTCCGAAGCGATCGTCGAAACGATTGCGCCGATCGCCGACTTGCCGCTTGCCGGATTGCCGAGCAGAAGCACCACGCCATGTTCCGAGATGGCGTTGACCGCGTCGCGATGCGCCCGCGTCGGAACATAGGTGCGAAGCTTCGGAATCCAGCTGTCGAGCAACGCTCGGCTCTGTTCGCTCAGCCGTTCGTCGACTATTGAGGTCAAGTCTCCCAAGCCATAGACCTGCGGGACGAGCGCGCGCAGTCGTGTGCTACTCCTAATAACCCGGACGATGTATTGGCGGCCCAGGATGTGTGGCCTTCGCACGCCAAGTTCTCGCAGCTTGGCCCGCATGGCGGCCCCAACTGGCGCATCCACACTCATGTTGGTCATGAAGACGTAGGTGTCCGCCTGGCCGGCATTAACGAGTTCCTCGACGTTACCGATCTCAGTGGAGAGGTCGCCGACCTTGAGCGCCTTTCCGGCATCCGAGGTATGCTTGCACTGAACCGTGCCGATGAATTGCTCATTGCTTGGCGAAGGTATGAGAAATACCGCGTCCTGACCGCCGTCCTGCGCCTCGCGAAATATTTCCACGGGGCGGCCCAGAACCACTTCGCAAACTTGAGAGCAGAGATCCTGGAAGGCGCGCCAACCGATCGTATGAAGCGCAAGGTCGCTCCACGGGCCATGCGCGCAACGCACATTCGTCTCCGCAGGTTCGGTTTGGCCGGCCTCGATTGTCACGTGGCCACCGCGCAATAGATGACGCTTGATCGCGATAGTTCATGCGCTCCCATCATGTGCCCGCCGCGTCGGCCGCAGTTGCTCCCGCCACAGGCGTCTTAAACGCGAACTGGGTCTCGCATTTATCATGCGCACACACCGGTTTGTTAAGGCCAAACGGCCGTTGATACTTGGTGCGACCGCATACGCATTCGAACTGCTTGCGGAACGCCTTGAACTCGTCCCACCGCGTCTGCTCATCCCCGACCGAGCCGTTGCCATAAGGGGCATCCTGAAAATGGCTTCCGAAATTCTCGATATCGCCCTTGATGAGGCTGGTGATGAAGCGATTGTTGACACCCGGCACATCGGCGGGGGTTAACTTGAGGTTGCCGAGGAACATCCCAATCGCCGAAGCCAGCTCGGAGCGCTCATAGGAATAGGCCTTTTCGAGCTGTCGGATGCGGACATTGACGCCGAACCCACGGGCGATGCCCAGCAGCCATTCCTCTTCCGCTTGACGCATCTCGTTGGCGGCGGATTGGCCCTTGGCCCAGCGATCGGCGATCATCTCATCGGTGACTTTGTGGTCGGCGAAGCGGGGCCCAAACGCCGGATCAAGTCCGATGATGCGGGTGAACTGCCAGTCCTTCGCTGCGAGCTGGTCCTTCAGATGATTGAAGAAACGTTCGTCGTGGGTGGCGAGGATGATCTGGCAGTCCGTGAACATCTTCGCGAGCAGCGCACCGATCGCGCGGCGATGATCGGCGTCATAGGATGTGACGACATCGTCCAGCGCAATCACCGGTGCGGCACTATTGAACTTCTTGATAGCCGCGAGGCGCAGCGCGAGCGCGACCGAATGGATCTGGGAGTCGCTGAGATAGCCGCCCGGCGCGACGCTTTGACGATTGTCCGCAAAATCGATCACTAGCTGCATGCGCTGCTGGTTGGTGTCGTCCTCACCAGGCAGTTCAAGCCGGATCGGCTTGGCGTTGGCGCCTTGGATCTCCTTGTAGATGTCGTTCATCGGCGCCTGAAGCGTATCGAGGAGCGACTGGACCTTGTCCCGGATTTTACCCGAGACGAGAGTGGCCTGCGCGACGAGCGCTTCGTGCAGCGTGGTCATCTGCTCGGTGGTGCGGGTTGCCAGCGCCACATCCTTTTGGAGATCAAGCAGTCGGTCGATGCTGGCCTTGACCTTGACCCAAGTATGCTCGCCCTGTTTCGCCTTGATGTCGGCGATCTCATGATCAAGGTTGGAGAGGCGCGTCTCCAACTCGGCGACGATGGCGGAGGAATCGGGCGCGGCAACGGTCGGCCATCCGTTAACGCCGGCTTGATAGGCGATGAGCGCGGTCTTGAACCCGTCGCCATCGTCATCGGATAAATGCTCGATCATCGCGGGAAGACGCGCCATCAGCCGACTGTGCGCCTGGCTGGCGGCGGTCTCGGCATCGTCCAGCGCGGTCTTCGCCTCGTTGTAGCTTTGCAGATCCTCGAGGTGGGTCGTCAGGAGATCGCGGATGGCGAGCACGCTTCCGGCAGCAGTGTTACCGATCGCCGTGGCGCAGACAGGGCATGCGTCGGGCGCGGTGGCGTCGTCAGCAAACAACTTCTCTGCTTCCTTCCACACTGACCGGAAGACCGTGCCCGCCGCATTCTCGCGCTCAACGACCTCAGTGGCCTTTGCGTCAGACAGCGCAGAGAGCGCCTTCTCGAACGATTCGATGGCGCCCGAATATACGGAGTCGCCGCCGTCCTCGGGGACGATCTTTTGCCACAGCGCGACGAGCGAATTACGAATCTGTTTGAGGCCAGCGAGACCAAGCCGCTTTTCCTCCGCCTCAACACGATTCCCGACCTCTATATAACCCTCGTCCTGGGCGGAGAGCGCTGCGAGCGTTAACTCGGGGTCGAGCGGAGCGATGACGCTCAAGTTGACGAAACCGAGCACGGTCGCGTCATCCCACGCCTGAACAGCCTGTGCGGTTTCCGACCGCAACAGACCAGCAAGGCGGACCTGTTCGGTGGTACTCTCGGCAGCCGCCTTCACATCGCGGCGCAGAAGACGGAGGTTTTTCTGCACTTCCACCAGCGGTGAAAGCTGCAGCCAACTTGCCACGTCGCTATAGCGATTCTCGGGACTATGCGTTTCGACGAAGGTGCGCAGCGTATAGCCGCGGATGATCGGCGAGACGACGAATCCGGCGTTCATCGCGGTGGCGGCCGGATGGATCGGGCGACGATTGCCGGTGGCGGTGCGGCTACCCTCGACCGTCGCCGTGCCGGTGATCGTTGTGAACTTGACCATCGGCACGATGCCCGTCGCCTCCGCCGCATTGTGCGCGAGGGCGGGCGGTCCGGCCTGGTTGTTCAAAGTGCGATGCCCGAGGCGTTCGAGCGTGCCGTGTTCGGAAAACAGAAACTCGATTGCGTCAATGACGCTCGATTTGCCGAAGCCGTTGGGCGCGAAGATCGCGAGGCACGGTTTCTTACTAAGGTTGAAGGTCTTGGGCTGAAGATAGGCACGGAAGCCTTCGAGCGTCAGCGAGTGAAAAAGCGTCGGATCAACCATCGGCCTGCTCCTCAACCGGTGCGGCGCGCCTCGCCGCGAGCGCGGCGATCGCGGCCTTGGCATTGGCTACGGCATTGGCATGCGGCGTGACCGTCAGCAGGTGATCGGACAGGATGCCGGCAAGATCGACATCGACATTGTCTGAAGCCTTGAGGGTCCCAGACAGGGTCGCGAGGAACACTTTGGGCGTTTCCGCCTGTTCGACCTGTGGCGCGGCCAGTGCCTCCAGCATATTGGGAGTCGCCGCTTCTTCCGGTGCCCCCGTTTCATCCTGTCCCATCATTCCCTCCTATTGTCGCCCCCCTTCCAAGAACCATCGACGGTGACGACTTACCAAGGCCGCTAGTATCAGATGGCTGGGCGGCAAAACTTCAGGCGCTGATTATTCCCTCTAACTCAACGTGAAACCAGAGAGCAAAGGCGTCAATGGTCGAAGGTGATTTAGGAACCCAAACGGGCAGTTGCCGTCGCCGCCGAGTGCCTGAACGTATGGCAGCTTTCGGAGTGTTGATCCGGAGCACGGTATGACGGGTATGTCCGCCCTACCGACTTTCATCCTCCGAAAATGCTGCGCGATGGACGAATGGCTGGTCTGGTGAAGCTGCACCGCGGCGATCGGCCAGGGACTGAACGGCGGCTAGGCGCCTGCCGCGCTTTCGGCAGACAGCATCACCGCATCGGCGCCGTCATAGATCGCGGTGGCCACGTCCGACGCTTCGGCGCGTGTCGGAGCGGGCGCGGCGGTCATGGATTCCAGCATCTGCGTGGCGACGATCACCGGGCGGCTTTCGCTGCGACAGAGCGCAATCAGTTCCTTCTGGCGGGCGGGCACCTCCTCGGGCGGGATCTCGACGCCGAGATCGCCGCGCGCGATCATGATCGCGTCGGATTTGCCAACGATAGCCTTGATATCGTCCAGCGCCGAGGGCTTTTCGATCTTGGCCACCAAGCCGGCGCGGCCATTGATGATCCGTGTGATCTCGTCCAGATCGCCGGCCTTCTGCACGAAGGAGAGCGCCACCCAATCCACGCCATTCGCCAGCCCGAATTCCAGGTCGCGACGGTCCTTTTTGGTCAGGACCGGCAGGTCCAGCACGGTATCGGGCAGGTTGATCCCCTTGCGGTCGCTGATCTTGCCGCCCTCCAGCACTTCGGCTTCGATCCGCTCAGGCGCAATCCGGCGCGCCGTCAACCGCACCCGCCCGTCATCGATGAACAACCGGTGGCCGGGCCGAAGTGCCGCGAAAATCTCGGGATGCGGCAAGGGCAGCAGGTCGTCATCGGCTTCGCAGGGCACAAAAGCAACGATCTGGCCGCGCTCCAGCATCTTCGGGCCGCCGCCGAGCTTGCCCAGCCTGATTTTCGGCCCCTGAAGGTCTTGCAGGATGCCGATGGGCACGCCTGCCTCGATCTCCAATGCGCGGATCGCGGCGATGACCCCGGCATGGGTCTGATGCTCGCCATGGCTGAAATTCAGCCGGAACGTGTCGACGCCGTCGCGGAAAAGCTGCCGCAACATTTCGGGCGAGGCGCTTGCCGGGCCGACGGTGGCGACGATCCTGGCGCGTCTGTCTCGCATCATGGGATGTTCCTTTCGGGGTTCAGGCGATCAAGATCGCCCTGAAATCATTCACATTGGTCAGGGTCGGACCGGTGCGGATCAGCGCGCCGACGCGGTCAAACAGGCTGTAGCTGTCATGGCCGTCCAGATGGTCGCGCGGGTTCAGCCCGTTCTTGCGGGCCTGCGACAGCGTGTCGGGGCCGATGATCGCGCCGGCGGCGTCTTCGGTGCCGTCGATGCCATCCGTATCCGCCGCAAGCGCATGAATGCCCGGATGACCGTCGAGCGACAGGGCAAGACCCAGCAGGAATTCGGTATTGCGACCGCCTCGACCGGGTTTGCGGTCGCCGATGGTCACGGTCGTCTCGCCACCCGACAGCAGCACGGCGGGGGCAGGTGCAGGCGTGCCATGCGCTGCGACGGCGCGGGCGATGCCGGCCATGGCGATGCCAAGCTGGGATGCCTCGCCCTCCAGCGCGTCGCCCAGAAGCAGAGGCGTGATGCCAGCGGCGCGCGCGACCTCCGCCGCCGCCTCCAGTGACATTTGCGGGGTCGCGATCATGCGGAAATCGGGGCTGAAGTCAGATTGCGGTTCTGCAGGGCGCAGCAGGATATCGCGCGCCGCCGCAGGCAGGTTCGGCCCCAACCTGACGACCAGATGCGACAGATCCTCGCCCGCCGTCGGATCGGGCACGGTCGGACCCGAGGCGATGGCCGACGGATCATCCCCCGGCACATCCGAGATCGCCAGCGTCACCAGCCGCGCGGGCCGGGCGGCTCGCGCCAGCCCGCCGCCCTTGACCAGCGACAGCCGCCGCCGCACCCGGTTCATGTCCTCGATGGTCAGGCCCGAGGCCAGGAGCAACCGATTCACCGCCCGTTTGTCCTCGAGCGTCAGCGGCGGCGCCGGCAGCGTCATCAACGCCGAGCCGCCGCCCGAGATCAGCGCCAGCACCAGATCATCCGGTCCGGCCGCCTGCGCGGTAGCGAGGATTTCCGCCGCCGCCCTGTGCCCGGCCTCGTCCGGGACCGGATGCGCGGCCTCTCGGACCACGATCCGATCAGTCGGGACGGCGTGGCCATAGCGGGTGACGACCACGCCCGACAGGTCAACATCAGGCCAGGCCAGTTCCACGGCCCGCGCCATCGCCGCTGCGGATTTGCCGGCCCCGATCACGATGCAGCGGCCGGCAGGTTTCTCGGGCAGAGCCGGGGCGAGGACGGCGGCGGGGTCGGCCGCCGCAATCGCCGCATCCAGCATCCGCTTCAGCAGATCTCTCGCGTCCTCCTCCCTCATGGCACGGCCCTCAGATATTCTCGCCGCGGATCGCCTCGACGACGGCATCCGTAACCTGCTGGGTATTGGCGCTGCCGCCGACATCCGGGGTCAGCACACCATCGGCACAGACCTTTTCGACCGCCCGCATCAGCCGGTCGGCGGCGGCGGGCTCGCCCAGATGATCCAGCATCTGCGCTGCGGTCCAGAAGGTCGCGACCGGGTTGGCGATGCCCTTGCCGGTGATGTCGAAGGCCGAGCCGTGGATCGGTTCGAACATCGAGGGGAAACGGCGTTCCGGGTCGATATTGCCGGTCGGTGCAACCCCGAGGCTACCGGCCAGCGCACCTGCCAGATCGGACAGGATATCCGCATGCAGGTTGGTGGCGACGATGGTATCCAGGCTCTGCGGGTTCTTGACCATGCGCACGGTCATCGCATCGACCAGCATCTTGTCCCAGGTCACATCGGGGAAGTCCTTCGACACCTCGGCGGCGATCTCGTCCCACATGACCATGCCGTGGCGCTGTGCGTTGGATTTGGTAACCACCGTCAGCAGCTTGCGCGGCCGCGACTGTGCCAGCTTGAAGGCATAGCGCATGATCCGGGTGACGCCCACGCGGGTGAAGATCGAGACCTCGGTGCCGACCTCTTCGGGCAGGCCGCGATGGGCGCGGCCGCCGATGCCCGAATACTCGCCTTCCGAGTTTTCGCGCACGATCACCCAGTCCAGATCACCCGGACCGACACCTGCCAGCGGCGACTGGATGCCCGGCAGGATCTTGGTTGGGCGGACATTGGCATATTGGTCGAAGCCCTGGCAGATCGGCAGGCGCAGCCCCCAAAGCGTCACATGGTCGGGCACGTCGGGGGCACCGACCGCGCCGAAGAAGATGGCGTCGAAGGCTTTCAGCTGTTCGGGCCCGTCCTCGGGCATCAGCGCGCCGGTCTTCTTGTAGCGGTCCGAGCTCCAGTCGAATTCGGTCACGTCGAACTGGAAGCTGCCATCGCGGCGGGCCAGGGCGTCCAGCGCCTGCAACCCGGCGGCGATGACTTCCGGACCGATGCCATCGGCGGGGATCGAGGCGATCTTGTAGGTTTTCATGGGTTTTCTCCTCATTCGGTTAAGGGGGCCGAGCGCGTCGCCGGGCGGGCCAAGATGGCCCCTCAAGTCTCCTCCCCTGCGACGCCCTGCAGCGATCACAAGGCGAAATTGCGCCCGGCGGAGCGATTCCTCAATTTGCGTAGAATTATATATAGAAGTGAGATAATATCGGTGGAGGAGGGGCGCATGGATATCCAGCAGATCAGGTGCTTTCTGGCCGTGGCCGAGCAGTTGCATTTCGGGCGCGCGGCGCAGGCGATGGACATGCTGCCAGCCTCGCTGAGCCGACAGATCAGGCTGCTGGAGGATCGGTTCGAGACCCGGCTGTTCCTGCGCACCACCCGCAATGTCGCGCTGACCGAGGCCGGCACCGCGATTCTGGACGATGCCCGCACGTTGGTCGCGCAGGCCGACCGATTCGAGCAGCGCATCCGCGCGGTCAGGCGGACCGAGACGGCGGTGCTGAAGGTCGGCGCCATCGACAGCGCGGCGGCCGGGCTGATGCCGCAGCTGTTGCAGCTGCTGCGGGCACGACATCCTGAGATCGAAGTCCAGCTGGTCGAACAGAAGTCCATCCATCTGCTGCCCCGCGTCCTCAGTGGCAGCCTTGATATCGCCTTCTGCCGCCCGCCGGACATTCGCGACCCGAAAATTCATTTTCAGACATTGTTTTTCGAGACGGCGGTTGTCGCGCTGCCCGAAGGTCATGCGCTGGCGGATCGCGCCGAACTGACGGTCCGCGACATCGCCGATGAGCCGCTGATCGTTCCCGACCGCCGGTCACGACCGCATTCGCATGACCTGACCATAAAGCTCTTCACCGATGCCGGGCTGACCGCACGGATCGCCCAGATCGCCGAAGAGAAGCACACGATCGTCAATCTGGTCGCGACGGGAACCGGCATCGCGATCGTGCCGCGTTGGGCCTCGCGCATCGCCATTCCGGGCGTCCGCTTCGTCTCGCTGCTGCTGCCCGAGGGGACCACGCGCGGCAAGCTGATCCTGGCTGCCGCCTGGCCGCGTGGAACGCGGGACGCTCAGCGCGACGCCCTGCTGGCCGTACTGGACGAGAACCTCGCGGCGCTGGAAGGCAGCGCCTGATGGCCATCGCCAATTATCACGATAATTAATATAATTTTCGGCGAATTTATTGCGACGTCCCACGCGCCTATCCCGGTGACGATCTGTGCCCAATGGCCAGAACCGGCAACCTGGGAGGAGACCATGGACCCTGCAAATATTACCCTACTGCTGCTGCTGTTCGCGATCGTCATGTTCGTGTGGGAGCGGATTCCGCTGGCCCTGACCGCCATGATCGTCTGCGTCAGCCTTGTGCTGACCGGCGTTCTGGACGCCGGCGAGGCCTTTGACGGCTTCGTCAACAGCAACGTCATCCTGTTCGTCGACATGTTCATCATCGGCGGCGCGCTGTTCCAGACCGGCATGGCGGCCGAGATCGGCGGACTGGTCACGCGCTTCGCGAAGACCGAGCGGCAACTGGTCGTGGCCATCATGCTGATCACCGGGCTGATGTCCGGGGTTCTGTCGAATACCGGCACCGCCGCTGTGCTGATCCCGGTGGTGATCGGCATCGCCGCCAAATCGGGCTTCGCGCGCTCGCGATTGCTGATGCCGATCGTTTTTGCTGCAGGACTGGGCGGAAACCTTAGCCTCATTGGCGCGCCCGGCAACATGATCGCACAGGCCGCTCTGCAAGAGCAGGGGCTGAGCTTCGGCTTCTTCGAATATGGGCTTGTCGGCCTGCCGATCCTGCTGATCGGTATCCTGTTCGTGGCCACCATCGGCTTTCGGCTGCTGCCTGACCACAAGACCGAGGAAATGGCGGCGGACAGCCTGCACCCGATTGATGTTGCCGTTCCGCAATGGAAGAAGAACGCCTCGCTGGTCGTTCTGGTCCTGACCATCCTCGGCATGATCTTCGAGGCGCAGATCGGCATCCGGTTGCACATCACCGGCGCCATCGGTGCCATCGCCCTGATCCTGCTCGGCGTCATCAGCGAGGACGAGGCCTATCAGTCCATCGATGCCAAGACGATCTTCCTCTTCGGCGGCATCCTGTCGCTGGCGACCGCGATGGAAAAGACCGGCGCCGGTCAGGTGATCGCCGAAACCGTGCTCGGCTTTACCGGTCCCGAGACGCCGATGTTCGTCTTCCTGCTGGTCATCTTCCTTCTGGCTGTGGTCATGACGAACTTCATGTCGAACACCGCCACGACCGCGCTTCTGGTGCCGATCAGCCTGTCGATCTCGGCCCAGATCGGCGCCGATCCGCGCGCCGTGCTGATGGCGACGGTGATTGGCGGTTCACTGGCCTATGCGACGCCTATCGGGATGCCGGCGAACGTCATGGTTCTCGGGCCGGGCAAATACACCTTCTTGGACTATACCAGATGTGGCCTGCCGCTGATCCTGGTCTCGACCGTGGTTGCCATGATCCTGCTGCCGATCCTGTTTCCCTTCTTCCCGTGAGTCAGATCGGCACAGAAACCAATATGGGCTCGCGAGAAATCGCGGGCCTTCAATACATCAGAGCAGAGATGCCAACGCCTAAAGCTCATGGTCGCCGCCTGTAGAACACGTCCCAGTTGCAGCGTCGTGCATAATCCCGGAATCAGCACAGAGGCCGCGAATTCACACCTTGTCTGCTCTGCCGTCATTCAGGCGGTGGGAATGCTGCACTGGGTGTCGAACGGCAGGTCTGGTGAATGCCGCAATACAGCGCGGCGCCCTCTCGAACGGCAGCAAAGGGCCGTTTTTAGCCGAGTGCAGATGGCTGAGATGCCCCGCTTTGCCCTCACCTGAAATCCTTTGTCCTGACCTTGATCGTGTCGAGATGCAGATCGCGGATGAACATGTCTCGGGGCTTGGGGTGGCGGGCGTCGGGGGCGGGGCTGGCGTTGTGGAACTCGTCGCCCCGGCCATGCGGCGGGGGGAAGGCGCCGCGGTTGCCGACGCTGGCGAGGGCGCCTGACAGGTCGGTCAGGCGATGGACGACAAAATGCACAACCTCGCCCTCGCGCTGGATTATGCCGCGTGCGGCGATCATGCTGGCCGCGAGGATGATGCGGCGGTTCGCCTCGAAGACCCTGGGCCAGACCACGAGATTGGCGATGCCGGTTTCGTCTTCCAGCGTGATGAACATGGTGCCCTTGGCCGATCCGGGGCGCTGGCGCACCAGCACCAGGCCCGCGACCTCGGCCCAGCGGCGGTTGGGCAGCGCCATGGCGTCAGCGCAGGTCAGGATGCGGCGCCGCGTCAGATCCTCGCGCAGGAAGGCCAGCGGATGGCGGCGCAGCGAGAGGCCGGTGCGGCTGTAATCCTCGACCACCTCGCGGCCTGCACGCATCGGGCGCAGCGGGACGGTGGGCTCGTTGCCTTCAAGCGCGGAGAACAGCGGCAGGTCGCTGTCGGGCAGCCCCTTGACCGCCCAGACCGCCTGCCGCCGTGACAGGCCGAAAGCGTAGAGCCCGTCCGCCTCGGCGATGCGGATCAGGGCGGGTTTTGGCACCTCGGCGCGGCGCCAGAGATCCTCGACCGAGGCAAAGGGCGCGGCGCGGGCGATGGCCTGGGCATGGGCCTCGGCCAGCCCCTTGATCCTGCGCAGGCCCAGCCGGACGGCGAAACGCCCGTCCGTGGCCTCCAGCGTGCAATCCCAATCCGAGGCGTTCACGCAGACCGGACGCACCTCGACGCCATGCGCCTGGGCATCGCGCACGATCTGGGCCGGGGCGTAAAAGCCCATCGGCTGGCTGTTCAACAGCGCCGCGCAAAACGCATCCGGGTGCCAGCATTTGAGCCAGGCCGAGGCATAGGCGACCAGCGCAAAGCTGGCGGCATGGCTTTCGGGGAAGCCGTATGAGCCAAAACCTTCGAGCTGGCGGAACGTCCGCTCGGCGAAGTCGCGCGGGTAGCCGCGCGCGTCCATGCCGTCGATCAGCTTGTCGCGGAAGGCGCTGACGCCGCCGGTGAACTTGAAGGTGGCCATGGATTTCCTGAGCATGTCCGCCTCGCCCGGGGTGAAGCCCGCGCATTCGATGGCGACCCGCATGGCCTGTTCCTGGAACAGCGGCACGCCCAGCGTCTTGCCCAGCACCTTTTGCAGCTCTGGCCGCGGATATTCCACCGGCTCCAGCCCGGCGCGGCGGCGCAGATAGGGATGCACCATGTCACCCTGGATCGGGCCGGGGCGCACGATGGCGACCTGAATGACCAGATCGTAATAGGTCCGGGGCTTCAGGCGCGGCAGCATCGCCATCTGCGCCCGGCTCTCGATCTGGAAGGTGCCCAGCGTATCGGCCCGGCGGATCATGGCATAGGTGCGCGGATCCTCGGCCGGGATGCTGGCGAGGTCATATTGCGCGCCCTTGTGCGCGGCCACCAGCGCCAGCCCCTTGGCCATGCAGGTCAGCATGCCAAGCGCCAGAATGTCGACCTTCATGAACTTCAGCGCGTCGATGTCATCCTTGTCCCATTCGATGATCTGGCGATCCTGCATTGCGGCGGGCTCGATCGGCACCAGATCATCCAGCCGGTCATGGGTCAGCACAAAGCCGCCCGGATGTTGCGACAGGTGCCGCGGCGCGCCCATCAGCTGCCGGGCCAGATCAAGCGTCAGGCGCAGACGGCGGTCAGCGGGGTTCAGGTTCAGCTCGGCCAGTTGCGCATCGGTGACGCCCTCGTCGGACCAGGCCCAGATCAGCGAAGACAGCGCGGTGATCAGATCCTCGGGCAGGCCCATGGCCTTACCGACATCGCGCAGAGCCCCCTTGGCGCGATAGCGGATGACGGTGGCGGTCAGCGCAGCATGATCGCGGCCATAGGTCTGGTAAATCCACTGGATCACCTCTTCGCGGCGCTCATGTTCGAAATCGACGTCAATATCGGGCGGCTCGCGGCGTTCCTCGCTGACGAAGCGTTCGAACAGCAGGTCATTGCGGCCCGGATCGATGGCGGTGATGCCCAGAACATAGCAGACGGCCGAGTTGGCCGCCGAGCCGCGCCCCTGGCACAGGATATTCTGCGACCGGGCATAGCGGACGATGCTGTGCACGGTCAGGAAATAGCGCGCATAGTGCAGCCGGCCGATCAGGGTCAGCTCATGGTGCAGCGCCTGTGTCACCTCGGGCGGGATGCCCTCGGGGTAACGCTCGGCCGCGCCCGCCCATGTCAGGCGCGCCAACGTGTCCTGCGCGGTCAGCGCGGGATCGTCGCGTTCTTCGGGATATTGATATTGAAGCTGTCCAAGGTCGAAGGTGCAGCGCTGCATGATCTCGATGCTGCGGGAAACCGCCTCGGGATAGCGCTCAAACAGGCGGGCCATTTCCTGCGGCGGCTTCAGATAGCGGTCGGCGTGACGTTCGCGGCGATGGCCAAGCGCCTCGACGGTGCAATTGTGGCGGATGGCGGTCACCACATCCTGCAGGATGCGGCGCGCGGGGATGTGGAACAGGACGTCATTGGTGACAACGGTGGGCACACAGGCGCGGGCGGCCAGCGTGGCCAGATCATGCAGGCGCAGCTGGTCGTTCGGGCGGCGGCGCAGCGTCAAGGCGAGATAGGCGAGGTCGCCGAAGACGTCGCGCAACCGGCGCAGGTGCAGGGCGCAAGCGTCATCGGCCTGGTCGGGGATCAGGATGGCGATCAGCCCTTGGGCATGCTCGGCCAGATCCGGCCAGTGCAGATGGCAGGCCGCCTTGCCCGCCCGCGATTTGCCAAGCGTCAGCAAACGACAGAGGCGTGACCAGGCCGCTTTGTCGGTCGGATAGACCAGCACCGAGATGCCGCATGCCAGATCCAGCCGGCAGCCCGCGACCAGCCGCACCCCTGTGGCCTTGGCCGCCTGCCATGCGCGGACGATCCCCGCGACGGAATTGCGGTCCACCACGCCAAGCGCCTCGATCCCCAAGGCGGCCGCCGTGGCGAACAGATGCTCCGCATCCGATGCCCCGCGCAGGAAGGAAAAATCCGAGGTGACCTGAAGCTCGGCATATCTCATCCAAAGATCCCGTGCAGGAACCAGCGATGCGAGCCGGTGGCGGCGTCCTCGCCGTCGCCCGCGCGAAAGATCCACAGCCGTTCGCCCGCATCATCCTCGACGCGGAAGTAATCGCGCACGGCGATGCGCTCAGCCTCGCGGGTCCACCATTCGCCGAAGATGCGTTCCGGGCCATCAGCGCGGGCGATACGGCGGCGCACGCCGCGCCAGGCAATCCAGACCGGCGGCTGGTCGGGCAGCAGCGCCATAGTGTCGATGGGTTCGGGGCGCGGCAGCAGGCGCGACGGGCGCGGCCAGTGATGCGGCCAACCCGCACCGCTATCCTCGGCCAGGGCGGAAATCCGGCGGCTGGACCGTTCGGGCACATCGCTGTCAACGGGCGCGAAGCGGTAGATCGCCTGCGCGCCGACGCGATTGGCCAGAATGTCGATCAGACCGGACAGATCCGGTGCCTCGGGCGCAAGCGTGCTGGTCTGGCGCGCCGCCAAGGGCTCGGTGATGGGTGCGGCGAGCGTCATGATCTCGATGCCGAAGCCCGGCGCGATGGTGGGGATCTTGTCGCAAAGCAGCCGGGTCAGGCGGGCCGGATCGCGTTGCGCCACGGCAAGGCCCACGCGCACGGTCTGCATCTCGCGGTCGGTGCGGTGGCAGATCAGATCCAACCTGCGGGCGCCAAGGCCCTGCGCTTCCAGCTGCGCGCAAAGTGCCGCTACCAGCTTGGCGATATAGCGCGCGATGGTCTCGGGCGCGGCAATGGGTTCGGCAAAGGCGCGGCGGGTCTCGATCAGGTCTGCAGGCCGTAGGGCATCGATCGGTTCCGGCACATCGCCAAACATCTGGTCGATGCGGCGGATCAGCTCGGGGCCAAAGCGGCGGGTCAGCGGCGCGCGTGGCTGCGCCAGGAGATCGCCGATGCGGCCAAAGCCCATGTCGCGCAGACCGGCCACGGTGGCGGCGGGCAGCCGCAGCGCCTCGGGCGGCATATTTTCCAGATCGCCACCGAACCGCGCCAGCGCATGCGCCGCGCCCCAGGTTCCGGCCACCGCCGCGCGCGCGGTCACACCCGACAGCGCAAGCCGGCCGGTCAGCGCCTCCAGCATCGGGTCTTCGCCGCCATGCAGATGCGCGGCACCGGTCGCGTCGATGACGATCCCGTCCGGCGGATCGACCGCGACGATGGGCGCGATGCGCTGCAGGATCCAGAAGGCCAGCCGCTCGAGGCTCGCCAGATCCTCGGCCACATTCGCAGGCGCGATCCGCAGATCCGGCACCAGCGCCTGCGCCTTGCTGACCGGCATGCCGGGCCGCAGGCCAACCCCTGCGGCCAGCGCATCCACCGCCGTTACCACGCGGCGACTACCGATGCGTCCTGCCAGAACCAGTGGCCTATCCGAAGGCGTGCCGTCCTGCCGCCGCAGCCGGTCCACCGGCCACATCGGCAGGAAGACCGAGATGACCCGTGCCATCACATGCCTCCAGCTCCAGATCGAACGACTCCCCGGCCCGCGCGCGCAGCAGTTCCACCAGCCAGCGCGCCCGGCCCAGCCCCGGCACAGGCAAGGGCGAGGACGGCAGCACTGAGACCCGCCAGCGCGTCATCGCCGCGGTCGGCTGGCCAAAATCGCTGGCGTCCGCCTGCCTGCGCCAGCGGCGCAGGGCGATGCCGGTGGTGCCAGCGGTCTTGGCCGCCAGATGCAGCCGGCGCGAGGCGGTCATCGACAGCCGCGCCACATCCGCGACCACGGCGGCCAGACTGCCATGGCGCAGCCCCTCCTCCATGCAGGCCAGCACCGCCGTATCATCGCCCGCCTCGACATGAATCACCCGGCCCGGCGGCAGCCCGGCCTGTTCCAGCCCCGGCGCGAACAGATCGGCCTGCGTCACACACCAGAGCACCTGCCCCGGCAGGCGCGCGGTGATCCCGGCGGCAAAGCAGGCCGCTGCTGCCCCATCGGTGGCGCCGTTGCCGCCGCCCGCGACCTCGTGCAGGCAGCCAAGCGCGAGCCCGCCCTTGGGCAGGCGGCGATCAAGCTCGGCCAAACCGAAGGGCAGCACCGCCGAGGGCGGGCCGTGATCGCCCTCGATCGCCGCGATCCGCTGCCGCAGCGCCACGAGAGCCGGATCTGAACGAGGCGCAGACATGGCAGTGTCGGGCTCCTGTAGGGGTGGGACTCAAGGCAGTATGTTCCACTTTTGTTCCCGTTCAGGCCGTGAGTCAATCGCCGCCGGGGATTTGTGATCCGCGCCATCGGGGGCCATATCGACAGGAATGCCGTGACCGGAGGAGGCAAGCCGATGTGTAACCTGTATAATCTGACCACGAACCAGCAGGCGATCCGCGACATTGCCGGGGCCATGACCGACAGTGTCGGCAATCTTGAGTCCTCGCTGGATGTCTATCCCGACCGCCCGGCGCCGGTGCTGCGCAATACTGCCAGCGGTCGCGAGTTGGCGCAGCTGACTTGGGGGATGCCAACGCCGCCGCAATTCCTGAAGGCGCCCGATGCGCCGGACAACGGCGTGACGAACATCCGCAACACCGCCAGCCCGCATTGGCGGCGCTGGCTTGGCGTCGCGCATCGCTGCGTGGTTCCGGCGACGACCTTCTCGGAATACGGCCAGCGGCCCGACCCTGTGACCGGGCGCAAGCCGCTGCACTGGTTCGCGCTGGACCGGACGCGGCCGCTGTTCTTCTTTGCCGGGATCTGGACGGGGTGGCAGGGCACGCGGGGCTCAGCGAGGACGCCCCGGGCCGGCGATCACCAGCTCTTCGCCTTCCTGACCTGCGCACCGAACAGCGTCGTCGGGCGGATCCATCCCAAGGCCATGCCGGTGATCCTGACCTCGGCGGCCGAGATCGACACCTGGCTAAGCGCGGAGTGGTCCGAAGCCCGCCATCTGCAGCGCCCGCTGGAGGATGATGAGCTGATCGAGGTGGAGTGATGCCGCTGCGGTGGCGCGCGGGCGGGCTACTTGCCCGTAGATGACGCAGTCAGGTCCAGCCATTGCACGAGGGCGCGACGGATCATCTCGGGGCGGGTGGGCAGATCGGGCTCAATGCGGCGGCGATCGTCGATGGCTTCGATCAGTTCGCGAGGGAGACGAAGGTTGATCGCCTCACTATCTACCGACGGACGCCCTCTCTTATTTTTTTCCAACGCGCCACATCCGGTCTTGATTTTTGGTTTTTTAGTATCATATAATCGGGCATGGTCAAGGGTTGCCGCCCTCGACCTGCCCTAATCAGGTCAACCTTAGCGGAGATCGACCATGACTGTTTACCAATCTATTCCTTCTGCTGGCGTTCTGGAAGCCTTTGCTCCGGGCTTCACGCATACCTCGGTGACGCGGCGCTTTGGCGTGATGCAGCGGGCGCTTGGGGCGTGGATCGAGGCTGAGCGGGATCTGGAGCATTCCGGCAGCTGGGATCCGGCCTGCGATCACTGGCTGCGCGATGCCGAAGCCGCCCGGGCGGCAGTCGGGGCGGCGCTGGATGCGCTCTGCGATACCCCTGCCGAACGGCTGGAGGACCGGCCGCTGTTGCGGATTGCGCGCATCACCCGGGCGCTGGCGCTCAGCGAGGATGGCGCGGAATTCGCCCAGCTCTATGCGCGGGTGACGGCGCCCGGGGCACTGCTGCGCTGTCCGGGGCGGCATCCGCTGGCACTGCGGGTGAACCTGATGCTGTCCGAGGCGCGGCGCGCGCTGGCGCAGCTGGCCGCCTTGCCCGACCATGCGCTGGTGATCGACAGCAATTGCGTCGAGATCATGCCCGAGGATGTTGCGGTCGCAGAGACCGGTTTCACTGTGGCTTCCGGCGCGTATCCGCAAACGATGCAGGCCGCGCCCGGCGTGTAGCGCCCGACCTGCGGCATCCTGAACCCGCGCGGCCCGGACAAGAGTTCGGCCCGCCGGGTTCTGGTCAGCACAGCACTGACTCGGCGGATTTTTCCCGCACTGCCTTGGCGCGCGCCGTGCCGCCACACTGCCACCCTTCCCAGGTTTCCCGCCTCGGGCTGCACATCTGCAGCCCTGCGCCCCCCATGCATCCCGCCTCACGGGAGGATCCCTCATGCCTTCAACACACCCAACGCCCGTCTTCCACGGCCCGGTCCATGCGCATTGGCGCGAGATGGCTGCCGCGAAGGGCTTCGACCTCATCGCCCGCATCAACGACCGCTATCACCTGCACCTGCGCTGCCGGACCTGCGGCGGCGGCTTTACGGCCAAGCTGTTCACGCTGATGCGCCACCAGCCGCTCTGCCCGCATTGTCTGGCCGCGCGGCGCAGCGCGGTGGCCGCGACGGCGGGCGTCACCTTCCTTGGCCCCGATCCGGATCGGCGCGGCTATGGCCGGTTCCGCGCCCCCTGCAGCCATGTTCTGGCGCGGCAGTTCGAGCTGATCGAACGGGTCGCCAAGGGTGCGACCGGACTGCGCTGCGAGACCTGCCATGCGCACCGCGAAGCCAGCGAGGCGCGGCGCTTTGGCTGGGAACGGCTTGGGTATTGCCCCTCGGGGCGGCCGAACTACCGGCTCTATCGCCACTCTTGCGGCCATGTGCAGCGGATCGCGCAGGCCAATATGCTCTGGGGCCAATGCGATTGCGCTGGCTGCGGACGAGGCTGGAACGCCAAGCCGAGCTTTCTTTATCTCTTCCGCATCTTTCTGCCGGCGACGACGAATCGTCCGGCCCGGCACTATCTGAAGCTCGGTTACAGCGCCCATCCGGTCAAGCGCCACCGCCATCAGCTGGGCCTGCCGCGCGACGCGCAGGTCGAGGTGCTGCGGGTGCTGGCGATGGCGTCGGGCCATCTCGCCTGCGCGGCGGAACAGGCCGCGCATCGCCGCCTGACCCGCGCCCATCCCGAGGCGGTGGTGCCCGCCGCCGAACTCGCAGGCACGATGAATGTGGTGCGCGAGATCTATCGCCCGGCCCTGCTGCCGGTGCTCGAGGCCGAACTCGACCGCATTGCGGCTGAGGCCGACGCAAAGTCAGGCTGAGAAGAGCCGACGACCAGGCTGCTGCCTCTGCATCACGATCCGAACGGCAGCGCCAGCGGCCACGGCCTCCACGGCACCAGCCCGCCCGTCTCCACTCCTCAAACATCATCCGCACCGCCCCTTGCGGCGCGGCCCGTCCTCTCATGCTCTGGAATCGCCCATGACCCAGCACCAGCCCGCCCCGAAGAAAGCCGTCCGTCCCACGCAACCCGGCTGGAGCTATCTCGCCCATAAACTGCTGCAGCGGCTGCAGGATCACGAGGATCTGCCGGAATCCGATGCGGATGCGACCGATGACCCGGCCCGCATGCCAAATCCCACGCCCCCGGCTCTGACCAGCCGGACGCTGCTGATGGGCCTGCGCCTTGCCGCCAGCTTCGGCAGCCAGACCGCCGTCAATGCCGCGATCACGCCGAACGCCATCACGCTGCTGCGCGGCGTCACCGCAGAAGACTGGCCCGCGCTGCACTATATCCTTCCCTGCCTTCTGCCCGCGATCTGGCAGATCCGCGAGCAAAAGTCTTTGGACAGCTTTCCGACCCGTCGCCTGCCGCCGCGCTGCCTGCGGCTGATCCCCATCGGCAGCGGGGATCGCCCGGCCGATCTGACGCGGCTGCTGATGATCGGTCTGGACAGCGCAGCCCCCTTGCTGATCGTGCTGGCCGGCGGCGCCCTGCCCGAGCCCCAACTGCAGGACCGCATGCAGGTCATCGACTTCGCGCCCGTCGACGCGCAGGTCCTGCAGGCACTGCTGGCCCGCACCCATCCGGCGGCCAAATCCCGCGACATCGCCGCGCTGCATATCGCCATGAACGGGTTTCACCCCGGCATGGCCGATCTGCTGATCGCGCTGCGCGGCGCCACGGTCGGCGATGTCGCCCGCAATCTCGCCGCCCTGCGCGCGGCGCAAAAACTGGACCAATATGACCAGCCCAACCTCGACGCCATCAGCGGCGACAGCCCGGCGCTGAGCGCTGCCCGCGCCATGGTCGCCGATCTGCAGCTCTGGCGCACGGGCGAACTCGGTTGGAACGAGTTGACCCGGACCGCGCTGTTTCACGGCCCGCCCGGCACCGGCAAAAGCTGGCTTGCGCAGGCCATGGCACGATCTGCGGGTTTTGCCACCGTCCCGGCCAGTTTCAGCGAATGGCAGGCCGCGGGCCATCTGGGCGATATGCTGAAGGCCATGCGCGAGAGTTTCGCCGAGGCCCGCCGCCGCGCCCCCGCCATGCTGATCCTCGACGAGTTCGACGCCGTCGGCACCCGCACCGATCGCGGCCCGCATCAGAATTACCGCGTCATGGTGGTCAATGCGTTTCTGGCGCTGATGGACGGGATCGCACGCGACGAGGGCGTCGTCGTGGTCGCGACCTGCAATCACCCCGAGTTGATCGATCCGGCCGTGCTGCGCCCGGGCCGCTTCGACCTGCGTCTGGCCGTGCCGCTGCCCGATGCCGCAGCGCTGGCGGGCGTGCTGCGCCGACATCTGACCCTGCCGGAGCCCGAGATCCGCGCGCTGGCGCAACAGGCCGTCGGGCACAGCATGGCCGATTTGGACGCAACGCTGCGCGACTTGCGCGGTCAAGCCCGCCGGGCCGGACGTCGGGTGACGGCAGAGGATCTGCACGCGGCCTTTGGCGCCGATGATGACCCCATGATGACGCGACGCATCGCCATCCACGAATGCGGCCACGCGCTGGTGACGGCGGCGCTCGGCCATGGCCAGATCCAGCACATCGCGCTGGACCGCGCTGGCGGCCAGACCCGCATCCGCCGCGCCCCGCGCGCCGGCCTGATTGCCGATCACAGCGATCTGCTGGCCGAACTCATGGCCGGCCGCGCCGCCGAACGACTGATCTTTGGCACGGTCACCTCGGGCGCCGGCGGCCCCGACGACTCCGATCTGGCGCTGGCCACTCGCGTCGCGCTGGCCATCGAGACCCGCTTCGGCCTCGGCGCCGAGGGCCCGCTCTGGCTCGGCGAGACTGCCGACTGGCTGCATGATCCCGAGACCCGCCAACGCCTGCGTGCCCGCATCGAAGCCGCCGAGGCGCAGGCCCTGCAGATCCTCACCCCCTATCGCGTTCTGCTCGAGGACATGGCCCAGACCCTCGCCACCCGCCGCGAACTCTCGGGCAACGACGCCGCCAAATGGCTCGATCAGATTGAGACCGTTGCCGCAGCGCCCGAGCCGGAATGCGCGCAATCACCATCCGAAGCTTCTCAGCTTCCGGCCTGCCGAACAGGCTGAAGAATGCCGCCCAGGCAGTGGCCACGCCCCGACCACCGCAGCGATAAAGGCTCCAGAACCCCTGGGAGGCTCGGCTTTCTTCCACATCATGCCCCCCAACCGCGAGGCGCCCCATGCCCAAACCCCGGCCCCAAACCCCGCGCAAGATCTTCACCACCGCCCTCGCCGACTGGCAGCGCGCCTGGACCGCCCACGCCCATCACGACCGCCGTGCCGCCAGCGCCGGGTTCGCCACCGCAACCGGCCGCGCCCACTTCACCGCTATGGCCGACCTCTCGACACGCATCGCCGACATCGAGGGCAGGATCGCCCAGACCACGGCAAACAACCGCGCCGAACTCCACATCAAGATCACCCTCCTCTCCCTAGATGGACAGATCAGGCCTGAGTTCCAGAGCAGTATTCTGGAGGACGCCATGCGGATGATCGCGGAGGCAAAAGCGTGATACTGCTTACCTCACTCCTCAATCAACAGATTGCGCAGGCTGATGATGGCGGCGGCAATGTCGCGGGCACCGGTTTCAATCGGGTCGGCCCCCGGATTCCGTGGCGCGTTGCTGGTCCGCAGCCAGGGCAGCAGCGGCTCGACCGCCTCGCGCGTCTCGTCCCTACGCTGGAACTGCATGGCACCGAGCGCACGGGCGGCAAGGATCTCGGGGCAAAGCAGATGATGCTGGGCGCAGAGATGGAAAGGGTCGATGTCGCAGAGAAAGGCCAGCGCTGCGAGTTCCTGCGGGCTGAACCGGATGGCGGCATCGGGGATGGGCGGCTGGATCAGCGCATCGGGTTTTTGCGCCGCGTTGATGGCATTTGCTGCGGCGAGCCTGCGTTTGCCCAGCCCCGTTGGATCACGGCGCAGGCCATGCGCGCCCGCCCCGTCGAGCCGATCCATGCCTTCGGTATAATCCCGCATCTCGCCGGGCCGCGCGGACATGATCGCCGCCGCCGCTCGGCGCGCCTTGGCCAGCAGGTCCAGCAATTCGATGCGCTGCAGAATTTCTCCGGCCATCACCGCGCGATCCACATGCGTCCCGCAGGCCGCGACAGCGCGGGCTGTCTGGCGCTGCCGCAAGCCTCCGCAATTGCCGCCAATGCGGCTGCCCTCACCGGCGATGACGAGCCGATGCTTGCGTCCCTCATCGGCCTGCGCACGAACGAACTCGCGCAGCGCGGGCTGGTCCTCGGCATCATCGGGACGATCAACTGCAATCTCGTCGGCGGCCCGCCCGACACGGGAGTGATCGGCCAAAGCCAAAAGATGCGGCGCATTTTGCGCGAGGCAATCAAAAGGCGACGCGTATCCGCTCTTAAGTGCCTTGCTTTGCGCGAAGATCGCCTCGATTGCCGGGATCAGCGCAAAGGCCCAAAGCTGCAGCGCTTCCCGCAGGGCCAGTTCAACCGGGGCCAACGCCCGCCTGCCGCGCGGGATGTGCTGCAAAGGAAGGTGAACCAGCACCGTCAGCGCATAGCCCAATTCGCGGAACTGCCTGCGCTGCCAGGGGTCCATGAAGGGATCGAGTTCGGGATCATCCGGCGAGAGCGAAAGCACCTGACGGAGCGGCCGCGCCTGGAATCGTTGACGGATCAGGGCTGGCACAGACGTCCATTCCACACCGAACCGCGCCGGGTCCAGAAACAGCAGCACCGGTTGCAGATCGGCAAAGGCGGAATCCGGTGCGCGCTCTTCGGCTATCCTCTCACGGCAGAGCCTTTCGAACTGCCGGGACCAATCCTCCATCGCAATACCTTAAAATCGATCAAAAACAACAAGTTGCAAAACAGGGATTTGTTTCCCAAAAAGACTGTCGGTTTCAGGGCAGGTCGATGGCAAGCCAATACCATCGAGCCCTGTCGCCATGCCAAAGCCGCCTCGCCCTGCACATCATACGCCGCAAAAGCGGATATCGCGGCACGACCAGCTTGATGGGGCATTGCCGAGGACGCAACCGCTTTCCGATTCCGGACGCGAGCAGAAGGAGCTGCTGCACCACTTCATTCGGGAGTTGGCGCGAGATGCGGCGCGCCGTGACCACAGCGCGACCGATGAATGATCGCCTGCACATCAGGAGATGTTTCCGTGACCCAACCCCCGCTGCGCGTTGCGATTTACGCGCGCTTTTCGACGGACAAACAGCGCGATGCCTCGATCGAGGATCAGGTCGACTCCTGCCGGGAGCTGGCGGCTCGGGAAGGCTGGGAGGTTGTCGCCACCTACCACGACCGTGCCACCTCGGGCGCCAGCATGTTCCGCCCCGGGATCGAGGCGCTGCAACGTGACGCCAAGGCGGGCCGGTTCGAGATTGTCCTGGCCGAAGCCATGGACCGGCTATCGCGCAAGCTCGCTGATATTGCCAAGTTCCACGAGCGGATGGACCATCAGGGCATCGAGATCCACACGCTGACCGAAGGCAAGGTCGATGCCATGCTGATCGGCATGAAGGGGACGATGAACCAGATCCTGCTTCGCGACATCGGCATCAAGACCCATCGCGGCCAGAAGGGCCGGGTCAGGGCCGGCAAGCTGGCGGGCGGCAATGCCTATGGCTACGACGTGCTGCCCGGGATCTCGGTGAACGGCAAGCTTGAGCACGGCGATCGCGCCGTCAACCGCATCGAGGCGGAGGTGGTGCGCCGGATCTTTGAGGATTACGCGCAAGGCATTTCGGCCGGCAAGATCGCCGAAGCGCTGAATCTCGAGAAGATCCCTGGCCCGCGCGGCGGCTTCTGGGGCACCTCGACGATCCTCGGCAATCGCGAACGTGGAACCGGCATCCTGAACAACGAACTGTATGTCGGGCGCCTGGTCTGGAACCGGCTGCATTACAGCAAGGATCCTGATACCGGCAAACGGAACTCGCGGCAGAACTCCGAGGACCGGGTGACCTCGGTCGCCGTGCCGCACCTGCGGATCATCGACGACGCGCTTTGGGATCAGGTGAAGGCGCGGCAGCGGGCGATGAAGACCAAGAACTCCGATGTCCCGATCTGGGACCGGCGGCGGCCGAAGTTCTTGTTTTCAGGGCTGATGACCTGCGGATGCTGCGGCGGCGGGTTTTCGAAAGTGTCCAAGGGTGGTTTCGGCTGCTCGACCGCGCGGAAGAAGGGCGCCGCCGCCTGCACTAACATGGCCGTCATCAAGCAGAAGGATCTGGAAGGCCGCGTTCTGAGCGCCCTCGAACATCATCTGATGGACGAAGAAGCGGTCCGCATCTTCTGCGAGGAATATGCCGCCGAGCGGAACCGGCTGCAGGCGACCCGCGCCGCAGGGCAGGCCGAACTGAAGAGAGAACTGAAGCAGGTCTCGACCGATCACAAGAAGCTGGTCGACGCGATTATCGCCGGGGTTCCCGCGGAACAGGTCAAGGACCGAATGATAGAACTGGATGCCCGCCGGAAGGACCTGGAGCGCCAGCTCTCGACCTCCCCTGCCCCGGAACCAGACCATCCTCGTGCAGAATGCGCTCGGCAACTCGGGCTTGGCCGATGGCCACTCGAGAAAGCAGCCCAGCCAAAGCATTTTCGTCTTCGATCCTCCAGGTAGACCCAGTCCATAGCTCACCCTCTCGGATCGGCGTCAGCGCAATTGCCATGGTGGTCAGTCATCTCGTTTAGGGCGGAGTACCGCCGAAAGGATATCGACATCTCGAATATTGAGGGGTGTTCCTGGTCCAATGATCATGCCGCGGAGGATGGGCCGCAACCATCTGAGTTGCAACTACCGGAGTGAGCCTCGATCCATTCGCAACCAAAAGGCAAACACATAGCTAATATCCCAGCGCACTGGTCCAGTTCGCCCAACCCCTTGGTCTTCTGGCCCGGAACGCTCATCCCCGCCCCAGTTCCACCTTCCGCCTGTATTCCGGTCCCCTGCTCGTGGTCCGACTTGATAGTGGCGCGGGTCTACGCCTGTGTCGTCGGGCAAGGAGGCATGATGGATGGTCAAGAGACTGAAACTGAATGAGAAAACCCTGCGCGAGGCGGAGCCGAAGCCCGGCGTTAGCTATCAGATCTTCGACACGGAGGTGATTGGCTTCGCCGCCCGTGTACAGGCCTCGGGCGCGCGGACCTTCACCATCGACTACCGGCATTCCGGTCGACAGCGGCGGATGACCATCGGGCGCTGGCCTGAGTGGAGCGTCACGGCCGCGCGCGAGCGCGCCAAGGAACTGCGCCGCGCCATTGACGAGGGGCAGGATCCTCTGGCGGCGCGCGACGATTGGCGCGGGGCCCCGCGCGTCACGGACATGATCGACCGCTACATCGCCGAGCATCTGCCGAAACTGGCCAAGACCAATGCGGGCGATCAGGTGTCGATGCTGAAGAAGATGGTAGAACCCACCTGGGGCAACCGGCTGGTGACGGAGATCACGAAGTCCGACGTCGCGAAGTTCCTCGATTTCGTGGCCGAGGGGCGGCCCCGTCCCTGCAAGGCAAAACCCAACAACCGGGCCCGCAAGCTGCAGGGGCACAAGCCCACCCCGATCCGCGCCAACCGCATGGGCGAGGTGCTGCGCAAGATGTTCACGCTGGCGATGGAGTGGGAATGGCGGACGGACAACCCCGCGCAGGGGTTGCCTTGTCGATTCTTATGTTCTGCTCAACCACGAATCTACGCATCCTGAAGGCGAACGATCAACCAGAATCCTGCACTGGCGCACCAGAACAAAAAAAGAACTTGTGGATATCATCCAGAACCGTCGGAACCCGACCGGAATGGTCCATTCCGGCAATTCCGGTCCCTGCGAAACCGGCGAAACCGCCTCAGCGCCGCCCAATCAGCCCCAAGCTGTCGGAGCGGTGTCGACGAAGCGCGGATCGTCGCCAGGAACCGGCGCGAGGGATACCCCACGAAGACTGCCGTAACGCGTGTCGTGTCGCGCGCCAGCCGCCGAAGCACCAATAAAATAAGGGGTGGAATTGGATGGCAGCGGCCAGTTCCACCTTCCGCCTGTCTTCCGGTCCTCGCGCTCTGCTTCGCTGAAACCGCCCCAGCAGAGGGGCGCAAGGCGAACGGAACAGCCCATGAAAGACATGCAAGATGACCCGGTGGAAGAGATCCCCGACCTGCTGGCCGACTGGATCAGCCGGGAGCAGTTGGCCCGCGCGCTGGGCCTGACGACCGACACGCTATCCCGGTGGGAAGCCCGCCGTCAGGGGCCGCCATGCACACGCATAGGTCGAAAGACCTTCTATAGCCGTGCCGCCATACAGGAGTGGATCAGGGCGCAGGAACAGGCCCATCCGGTGCGCAAGACGCGGGGGCGGTCATGAAGATCCACCCCCGCAGTTCCGCCTGGCCCGCCGACCGCGTGGCCGAGGCCCGTGCCGTCATCGCCGATGTCGCGCATCACAGCGATCTCCTCATCCGGCTCGCATGCAATGTGCTCGTCCAGCACGGCGAGACGTCGGCCGAGCGAACAGAGGCGCAGCGCCTGCTGGTGGTGGTTGACGCGCGGCGGCCGGTACGGCGCGCCCAGCGCGAGGATCAGGGGAGGGCCGCGCGATGAAGCGCCGCGGCACCCCCGAGGCCGATCTGCAGCGCGCGGTCGTTCAAGCGCTGCGCATAGCCCTGCCCCGCTCGGCCATCATCCACCACTGCGCCAACGAGGTGACCGAGGCCGGGCCCCGCGGAGCCAAGCGCCAGGCGATCCTTGTCGGCATGGGCGTCCATGCCGGGTTCGCCGATCTGATGGTCATCTGCGACGGCCGTGTCCTGTTCCTCGAGCTGAAAGCGCCGAAAGGGCGGCTGCGGCCGGAGCAGGAATCATTCCGCGATGCTGTTCTGGCTCAGGGCTTCGGCTGGGCGCTGGTGCGCAGTCTCGACGACGCGCTGGGCGCGCTGGCGGATCACGGCTTCACAACGCGCATCGCGCCCGCCCCGCGGAGGCCCGCGCCATGAGCCACGAGGCCACCAACTGGGCCATAAAGCAGCGCGGGTTGAAGCCCACGACCAAGATCGTGCTCTGGCACCTCTGTGACCGGTTCAACCCTGATTTCGGCTGCTTCCCCTCGCAGGATCGGCTGGCGCATGACTGCGAAATCAGCCGGTCCACGCTGAACGACCACCTTGGCCAGCTTGAGGCGGTGGGCCTGCTGCGGCGTGTTCCGCGGCTCGATCCCGTGACCAAGCGCCAGCTGCCGACACGCTACATCCTGGGGTTCGAGCCGGGCTTCACACCTGTAGCTGTGGTGCCGTGTCCGGAAATCGGACACGGGGAATGCCCCGATGCGAAAATCGCCGACATGGCAGAGGGTTCGCCCCTGGACGGCGCGTTCGATGCCTTGCCGTGTCCAGATTTCGGCCACGGAATCGATGCGGAAGCCGTGTCCGATTTTCCGGCTGACCCGTGTCCGGAAAATGCTGAAAGCCGTGTCCGGATTTCGGACACTAACCTTGTAAGGGAACCTCTAAGTAAACCAGTAAAGGAGGAGGAGGGCGCGCAGGCGCGCGAAGGCGTACCCGATGAGGTTTTCGGGGACCTGCTCGGCGCGCTGGGCCTCGACCCCGACGCCCTGCCCGGCTGGTGGCAAGGCTGGCCGCCCCGGCTGCACGTCCAGCGCTGGCGTGACGAGCTGGGGCTGACCGAGGCGGAGATCATCGCCGCGGCCGAGGCCTCCCGCGATGAGCATCCCGAACCGCCCGATGGGCCGAAGGCGCTGGACCGGGCGATGCAGCGTGCTGCCCAGCGCAAGGTCGAGGATACGGCCCGGAAACGGCGCAAGCCCAAGGTGGCCCCTGCTCCGGCCACCAAGCCGATCACCGACCTGCCCGCCTTCTACGCCGATCTGGTCAACTCCGACCGCTACCTGCCGGTCAGCGCGATCAGCAACACGATGCGCGATGCCATGCTGGCCCGGGGGCTGGTGACAGCCGAACGCCTGCGCGAGCGCGGGGTGCGGTGAATGGCATGGTGCTTCGTCCCCGGCACGGATTGTCCCTCTGCGCTGGCGGCGGAGGCCTTGATCTGGGCCTCATGCTCGCCGAACCCGGCTATCACACCCGCGCCTTCGTCGAATGGGAGGACTGGCCCCGCGCCGTCCTCATTGCCGCCCAGCGCGCAGGCTACTTCGCCCCGGCCCCGATCTGGACCGACCTGCGCAGCTTCGACGCCCGCCCTTTCCGCGGCGCCTTCGACACGGTGCTGGCTGGATATCCCTGCCAGCCCTTCAGCGCGGCCGGAAAGCGCGGCGGCGCCGACGATCCCCGCCATCTCTGGCCTGATGTCGCCCGCGTCATCTTTGAGCTCCGCCCCGAATGGGTCTTCCTCGAAAACGTCGCCGGTCACGTCACTCTCGGCCTTGAAACCGTCCTGCGAGAGCTTTGGGGATTGGGCTATTCGCCTGCGGCGGGCCTGTTCTCGGCGGCAGAGGTCGGCGCGCCGCATGAGCGGCTGCGCATCTTCATCCTGGCCCACACCAATGAGCCTGCATCCCGGCACCGGCCGCTACAACCCGGCCGGGAACAGCGAATTCGCTGTCGCGGACCTTCGGTTCACGCGGAAGGCGGAGGCGCTGGCACTGTGCATCGCGAAGGCCCTGCCGAACCATTGGCCGACCCCGGCAGCACAGAACTGGAAGGGCAGTTCGGAGGCCAGCGTCACCCGCAGCGACGGCAAATCCCGGATGGATCTGCTGCACTACCGGGCGGAGCAGGGCTTCACCCCCCCGGCCCCGGCGACCTCGCCCGATGGGCCGCGGTCCTTGCCGCACGCCCCGATCTCGCGCCCGCTCTGGGCTTCGATGATTGCCTCGCATGGGCGCGCCGTCTCGCGGCGGATCCTGAAGGGCCGGTCGCGGCGGCGGCTGAACCCGCTCTTCGTCGGATGGCTGATGGGCTGGCCCATCGGGCACGCGCTGTGCGCCTGCTCGGCAACGGAGTTCACCCTCTGGCAGCAGCACATGCGTGGCGCTCTCTCGCAGCTGCCCATGGCCTCGGGCCCGTGGATCTGGCGGCCGACGGATGCAGCCCAGCGCCCGGCGCAGATGGATTTCCTTGAAGGATTGCAGCGATGAGTTTCCACGGCCGCGTCAGAGGCACCAGGATCAAGCGCGCGCTGGGCGTGCAGGCGGCGCTGGAATGGGCGTTCCGGATCGAACAGGCGCAGCTGGAACTGCCCCTGCCCCCGGACGTCACCGAGGAAGGGTTCGGCTTCGGCCTGGAATACGTCCTGCTGCAGCGCGCCGTGCTCGGCTGCAAGATCGACGGCGGCCAGCACAAGATCGGCGGCTACACCCACGAGGACGCCGAGGTGATCGCCGCCACCGTCGCCGGGATCCCCGACATCCTCGGCGGCAAACGCATGGCGATCCGCGTCGCCGAACTGGCCCGCGCAGGTCTGACCCCCGACTGGATGCCGGGCGCCATCCCGCGCTGCGTGCCGACCATCGTCAAGCAGAACCAGCATGGGACGCATGCGGGCGCCATCGTCGTCGGCACCGAGCGCATCCGCGTGCGTGGCGCGGGTGCCCGAGCGACATGGAAGACCATCGACATCCTGGCCTGCCCGGTCACCTTCTCGCCCCACCCGCAGCAGATCGACGCTGCCCGTCGCGGCTATGACGACTGGTGGCAGGCGCTGGGCTGGGTCCGGCAGGGGCTAATCGCAGGCGGGATGCTGCGCGAGGTCGAGGTGACAGGGGCGATGCCGAAGGCAAAGCCGTGGGAAAGAACCCCGCCAAGCCGCTGTTAGCGGCTGGATTTCGCCCTCCGGCTGAAATACCGTCTGGAAAAGGCTTACCGGGGGGCAGATTTCACAATGGCATCAATCGACAATGGCTCCGACCTCGGCATTGAAGCCGCCCTTTTCAAAGCCGCCGACAAGCTGCGCGGCAACATGGAGCCGTCGGATTACAAGCACGTCGCCCTCGGCCTGATCTTCCTCAAGCACATCTCGGACGGGTTCGAGCTGAAGCGCCAGGCGCTGCTGGCCGAATACCCCGAGGGCGCCGAGGACCCCGACGAATACCTGGCCGACAACATCTTCTGGGTGCCGCAGGAGGCGCGCTGGTCGCATCTGCAGGCCAGCGCGAAGCAGCCCACCATCGGCCGCCTGATCGACGAGGCGATGATTGCCATCGAGAAGGTCAATCCGTCCCTCAAGGGCGTCCTGCCCAAGGACTATGGCCGCCCCGCGCTCAACGCCGTCATGCTGGGCGAGCTGATCGACCTGATCTCGGGCATCGCACTTGGCGAGGGCAAGGACAAGGCGCGCGATCTGCTGGGCCGGGTCTACGAATATTTCCTCGGCCAGTTCGCGGGCAGCGAGGGCAAGCGCGGCGGCGAGTTCTACACCCCCCGCTCGGTCGTCCGCACCATGGTCGCGATGCTGGAACCCTACAAGGGCCGCGTCTACGACCCCTGCTGCGGATCGGGTGGCATGTTCGTGCAGTCGGAGAAGTTCGTCGAAGCCCACGGCGGCCGTCTGGGCGACATCGCCATCTACGGACAGGAGTCGAACTACACCACCTGGCGGCTGTGCAAGATGAACCTTGCCGTGCGCGGGATCGACGCCGACATCCGCTGGAACTCGGAAGGCACCTTCCACAAGAACGAACTGCCCGACCTGCGCGCCGATGTGATCCTGGCCAACCCGCCCTTCAACATCTCGGACTGGGGCGGTGAGCGACTGCGCGAGGATGCGCGCTGGAAATACGGCATCCCGCCCGCGGGCAACGCCAACTTCGCCTGGCTGCAGCACATCCTGCATCACCTGTCGCCCACCGGCACGGCGGGGGTGGTGCTGGCCAATGGGTCCATGTCCTCCACCCAGTCGGGCGAGGGCGAGATCCGCCGCGCGATGATCGAGGGCGAGGTGGTCGATTGCATGATCGCCCTGCCGGGGCAGCTGTTCTATTCCACCCAGATCCCGGCCTGCCTGTGGTTTCTGGCGAAGGACAAGTCGAACGGCATCGCGCGGGACCGATCCTTGCGCGACCGGCGCGGCGAGGTGCTGTTCATCGACGCCCGCAAGCTGGGCCACATGGCGGATCGCACACGCCGCGAGTTCTCCGATGCCGATATCGCCCGCATCGCCGACACTTACCACGCCTGGCGTCTGGGCGAGGGCTATGCCGATGTGCCCGGTTTCTGCAAGGCGGCGAGCCTCGAGGAGATCCGGTCCCACGGCCATGTCCTGACCCCGGGCCGCTATGTCGGCGCCGAGGCAGCGGAGGAGGACGAGACGCCCTTTGCCGACCGTTTCGCGGCTTTGCAGGAGCAATTGGAGGCGCAGTTCGCCGAGGCGGAGGAACTGACGGGGACCATCCGGGCGCGGCTGGCGGGGGTTAGGTTCGAATGAACTCGTTCACGACTCGCAAGATTGGCACCCTTGGGCGTGTTGTGACCGGAAAGACTCCGAGCACTGCAAACGACGATTACTTCGGCGGTCCTTATCCATTTATCACAATTCCTGATCTCGATGGTCGTGTAGTAATTGATTCGTCGGCTCGAACACTGTCCCAAACAGGCGCAGGCGCAATCAAGTCGTCATTGCTGCCCGCTGGATCCGTGATGATGTCGTGCATCGCGACAGTTGGGAAGTGCGGGATTACGGCTCGCACAAGCTTTACCAATCAACAGATCAACAGCGTAATCCCAAACGAAGATGTCGATGCCCAATTTCTTTACTACGCTTTTCGGGAGATCGGTCATGTGCTGGAACGATCCGGAGGTGGTGGATCGGTCTACACCAATGTGTCGAAAAGCAGATTCTCCGACATTGAGCTGCTCGTGCCACCCCTCCCCGAACAACGCGCGATTGCTGCCACCCTCGGGGCGCTGGATGACAAGATCGAGCTGAACCGGAAGATGAACGCCACGCTGGAATCCATGGCGCGGGCGCTGTTCCGCGACTGGTTCGTCGATTTCGGCCCCACCCGCGCCAAGATGGAAGGCCGCGAACCCTACCTCTCCCCCGACCTCTGGTCCCTCTTCCCCGACCGCCTGGACGCCGAGGGCAAGCCGGAGGGGTGGGAGGTTTCAACCATCGGCGACTTTATCGAACTGCTGGACCACAAGCGCGTGCCTTTGTCTTCTCAGGAGCGCGCTAAGCGGCAGGGGCCGTATCCCTATCATGGGGCAACGTCTGTGATGGATCACATCGACAGTTACCTCTTCGATGAACGGCTCCTGCTGCTTGGTGAGGACGGATCAGTGGCAAAGGAAGACGGTCGGCCTTTCACACAGTATGTCTGGGGCAAGCTATGGGTAAACAACCATGCACACGTGATCAAAGGGCGCAACATGAGCGTCGAGCAACTCAAGTTGTTCTTTGACCAGATAGACATCCGACCCTTCGTGACCGGCGCTGTGCAGCCAAAGTTGAATCAAGCGAACCTCCGGCGAGTGCCATATCTTCGCGCCAGCGATGCAATTCATTCGGCCTTCGATGCCACCATCGCTCCACTTTATGATCTGGTAAGGCAACTGAATGAGGAATCCCGCACCCTCGCCCAGACCCGCGACCTCCTGCTGCCGCGCCTGATGTCGGGGGAGTTGCGGGTGGCCGAGAACGAGCGCCTCGTTGGCGAGGTGGCATGATGAGCGAGGCAGTTGCCGCCTTGGTGGGTGCCATTGTGGGTTCGGGGATCGTCGTTGTTCGCGAATGGCTGGCCAGTTCGGCCGACAGTCGCAAGCGTGCGAAATACCTCGCCGTGCGCGTCGTGATCACGCTGGACAGGTTCGTTGACCAGTGCGCGGTCGTTTCGCTCGACGACGGGTATCTTGAAGGGAACCGCGACGAAGCAACGGCGACCACCGAAGCGCCCTCGCCCATCAGCTTTCCCGATGATGTGGACTGGCGCAGTATCGATCACCAACTGGCCTATGATCTTCTCTCGCTCGACAACAAACTACACGACGCCCAGCAGGCGATCAATGCGGCGGCCGACTACGCGTCGCCCCCGGACTACGACGCATATTACGAAACGAGGCGCTACAGGTATGCCCTTCTCGGGTTGGAAGCCGCAAGACTCGCCCGCATCCTTCGGGATACGCATGATCTTCCCAGAAGAACCTTCGGCGAATGGAACCCCGAAAGCAAACTGGAGGAGACACGCAAAGAGATCGAAGCGGAACGGGAAAAGGACAAAGCGCTTTCGTCCGAGCTACTTTGAAAAGCCGCGTGCCAAGCCATACACTAACAAATTCGCCCACCTTTGAGATCAAACAGAATGAGCGCAGCCGAGATCGATCTGACCAACCTGAAACGCGCCATCGTCATGCGGCTCGACCGCGAGGCGAAAGAGCATTCCAGGGGCCACCAGAAGAGTTACGCAAACCGCTATTCGATGCGACCCTCCGACGGCGCCCTGATAGAGTTGATGTTCGAGAAGGGCGAGAAGTCCCCTGCCAATCTGTGGGTCAAAGAGGATTTCGTGCGGGACCTTCTGGATGGCAGCATCCCGTTCACGATTTCCCCCGCATCGAAGCTGTACCAAACCGTCGGCAAGACCGGCGAGAAGCAGTACGGACGTCACTCGGCGCTAGAGGACATGATGCAGCTTGGGAGGGCGGACCTGGTCTGTTTCGCCCTGCGGAGCATGGCGGACCTGGACCGGATTCTGGCTGTGCTGGCGCGGGTTACGAGACCGGTGCGCGCATGATAACCTTGACCGAAGTCGAAGCCGCCCCGCTCGATGACGCTGAATGGCAGGGGGATGTCTGCCTGACTGGTGCCGTTTCGGGCCTGAGTGATTTCAAACCTGAGCGGGATGTCGGGTCGGAACAGATGGCGGAGGCGGTACGATGACCTGCCCGTGCATCACGCCGCTGCGTTGCGTTTTTCGCAACTGGACTCTTGACCTGGTGGAGAAAATGTCCACTTATGCCTTCATATCTCCCTCGGCGCTTCGGTGCCGGGGCGCGCGGCGGCCCCAGTGGCCGCTGCTGCTTTTTTGGGGGTTCGCATGAGAACCCATGTCTATGTCGACGGTTACAACCTCTACTTTGGTTGCCTCAAGAAGACTCCGCACAAGTGGTTGAATCTGCACGCGCTTTGTAGCGCGCTGATGCCGCAGAACGACATCCGTGCCATCCGCTATTTCACCGCGCAGGTCAGCGGCACCCCGCATGATCCCGACCAGCCGACCCGCCAGCAGACCTATTTCCGGGCCCTGCGTACCCTGCCGCAGGTCAGCATCCACCTCGGCCATTTCCTGACCCACGAGGTCAGCATGCCCGACGCCGCCGACTGGCAGCGCGGAAGATACACCCCGCGGCGGGTGATGAAGACCGAGGAGAAGGGCTCGGACGTCAACATCGCCACGCATCTGTTGATCGACGCCTTCGATGATGCGTTCGACGTGGCAGTGATCGTCAGCAACGACAGTGACCTGAAGGAACCTATCTCGGTGGTTCGCAACCGGTTCGGCAAGACTATCGGGATTCTCAACCCCCAAGCCAAGGTCAGCCGCGCCCTGCAACCGTTGGCGCATTTCATCAAGCCGATCCGGCCAGGCGCCTTGGCGAACGCGCAGTTTCCGGCCGTGATGCAAGACGCCACGGGCCAGTTTCACAAACCGGGGCGTTGGTAGGGAATCGGAATGGCAACATTGACCGAAGCCGAAGTTGAAGCCGTCCTGCTCGATCAGCTCGGAGAGCTGGGTTACGCTCTCCTGAACGACGCGGTCTCCGGCCCTGATGGCAGCGCACCCGAGCGGGCGGCGTATTCCGACACCATCCTGGCTGCGCGACTGCGGGATGCGATGGCCCGGCTGAACCCCCACATCCCCGAGGACGCGCGCGAGGATGCCCTTCGGCGGATGGTGGCCAGCGACCGACCCTCGCTGATTGAGGAGAACCGCCGCCTTCACCGCTTCATGGTCGAAGGTGTGCCGGTCGAATACCGGACAGACGATGGCACGATCCGCGGCGATGCGGTGCGGCTGGTGGACCCGGAGGACGGGCTGAACGACTGGCTGGCCATCGCGCAGTTTACGGTCATCGAGAACGGCAACAACCGCCGCCCCGACGTGGTGGTGTTCCTGAACGGGCTGCCACTGGGCGTGATCGAGGTGAAGAAGCCGGGGGCCGAGACAGCGACACTCAGTGCGGCCTTCAACCAGCTGCAGACCTACAAGGCGCAGATCCCGTCACTGTTCCGGGCCAATGCGGTGCTGGTGACGACCGACGGTATCCAGGCCCGCATCGGCTCGCTGACTGCCGATCTGGAACGCTTCATGCCGTGGCGCACGACCGATGGCGCCGATGTGGCGCCCAAGGGCGCGCCGGAAATGCCGGTGCTGATCGAGGGGGTGTTCGAACGCGGGCGGCTGCTGTCGCTGATGCGCGACTTCACGGTCTTCGGCGACACGCCCGGCGGGATTGCCAAGATCATCGCGGGCTACCACCAGTTCCATGCCGTTAGGAAAGCCGTGACTAGCACGGTGGAGGCCAGCACGTCGGGAGGCGACCGCAAGGCAGGGGTAATCTGGCACACGCAAGGATCCGGCAAGAGCCTGCTCATGGCATTTTACGCAGGGCAATTGGTCCGCGACCCGGCGATGGAGAACCCGACCATCGTTGTCATCACCGACCGGAACGACCTGGACGACCAGCTGTTCGGCACATTCTCAATGTGCCGCGACCTGATCAGGCAGACGCCGGTGCAGGCTGAAAGCCGAGAGGATCTGCAAAAGGCGCTGTCCCGCGCCTCGGGCGGGGTGGTGTTCACGACGATCCAGAAGTTCGCACCGGAGAAGGGCGAGGCCTATCCGCGGCTGACGGATCGGCGGAACGTGGTGGTGATCGCCGACGAGGCGCACCGCAGCCAGTACGGGTTCAAGGCGCGGATCGAGAAGACCGGCGAGATCGCCTACGGTTTCGCCAAGCACCTGCGCGACGCGCTGCCGAATGCTTCCTTCATCGGATTCACCGGCACGCCGATCGAGCAGGACGATGTGAACACCCCGGCAGTGTTCGGCCACTACATCGACATCTACGACATCAGTCGTGCTGTCGAAGACGGGGCGACGGTGCCGATCTACTACGAAAGCCGCCTCGCGCGCATCGAGCTTTCCGAGGAGGAAAAGCCGAAGGTCGATGCCGAGATCGAGGACCTGACCGAGGACGAAGCAGTCAGCGAACAGGAACGGCTGAAGCGGAAGTGGTCCACGGTCGAGGCGCTTGTCGGGGCAGAGAAGCGGCTGCGCATGGTTGCCGAGAACCTCGTCGCCCATTTCGAGGCGCGCGTGCAGGCGATGGACGGCAAGGCCATGGTGGTCTGCATGAGCCGCCGCATCTGCGTCGACCTCTACAACCAGATTGTCGCCCTTCGGCCAGACTGGCATTCCGACGACGACAATGCTGGGCTGGTGAAGATCGTGATGACCGGATCAGCCTCGGACCCGGAAGCTTGGCAACCCCATATCGGCAGTAAGGCCCGGCGCGACTTGCTGGCCAAGCGGGCGAAGGATCCGAAAGACCCGCTTAAGCTGGTGATAGTGCGCGACATGTGGCTGACCGGCTTCGACAGCCCCTCGATGCACACGATGTACATCGACAAGCCGATGCGGGGCCACGGGCTGATGCAGGCGATTGCCCGCGTAAACCGCGTATTCCGCGACAAGCCCGCGGGGCTGATCGTCGACTATATCGGCATCGCCCAGAACCTGAAGTTCGCGCTGGGCCAGTATTCCAAGGCGGACCAGGAACAGGCGGGGATCGACGAAGCGGAAGCTGTCGCCGCACTGCTTGAGCGGTTGGATGTCGTGCGCTCCATGTTCCATGGTTTCGACTACTCGGCTGGATTGACCGGCACCCCGCACCAGCGGCTCGTCGCCCTGGCAGAGGCGTTGAACTGGATCCTCGCCGGGCAGGACGAAGCCGCCCAGCGCGAAACCGACAAGGAGGCGAAGAAGGCAGCGCACCGCCGATACCCGGACGCAGTGCTGGCGCTCTCCAAAGCATTCGCCCTTTGCTCCGCCAGCGATACGGCCCGCGATGTCCGCGACGAGGTGGGCTTCTTCCAGACCGTGCGAGCCGCGATGGTCAAGGCGGTCGACAGTTCAGGTACGTCGGCAGCCGACCGCGACCTCGCAATCCGCCAGATCGTCAATGCTGCCGTCGCCTCGACCGAGATCGTCGACATTCTGTCGGCGGCCGGGCTGTCATCGCCGGACATTTCCATCCTGTCGGATGAGTTCCTCGCCGAAGTCGGCCAGATGGAGAAGAAGAACCTCGCCCTGGAGGCACTGAGGAAACTGCTGAACGACGAAATCCGATCGCGCAGCAAGAGCAACGTAATCGAGACCCGGAAGTTCTCGGAGCGGCTTGAGGAAGCTATCGCCCGTTATCACACAAACGCCATCAGCACCGTTGAGGTTCTGCAGGAACTGATCGCGCTGGCCAAGGAAGTGCGCGAAGCGCGGAACCGCGGCGAAGAAACCGGGCTATCCGCCGAGGAAATCGCCTTCTATGACGCCCTTGCTGATAACCAGAGCGCGGTCGAAATCCTCGGTAATGATCAGCTTAAGATCATCGCCCATGAACTGCTCAAAGGGCTCAAGGCCAATGTCAGCATAGACTGGGCCCATCGAGACAGCGCTAGGGCAAGATTGCGAGTGCTCGTGAAGCGCATCTTGAGGAAGTATGGTTATCCGCCGGACCTCGAGGATGCCGCAGTGCGCGGTGTTCTGGCGCAGGCCGAGGCGATGCTGTCGAAAATGTCGGGGTCATAAATCGTGGATACCAAGCTGATCCGAGTTCTTCTATCACTTCTGGCCCTTGCGGCTGCTTCCCCTGCGCTTGGACAGAGCTTCTCCTGTCGAATTGGCACGCAGCCCGCATGCCTGGACTACGGTGACAAGGTCTGCTCGAGCAGCGGCATGTGCGTCGACCGTAACGCAGCCTGCTTCGATCAGTATCAGTGCAACTACGAGGGTTTCACCTGCAAATCAAACGTCACCGAATGCGTCGAAGCACATGACTCCCTGCTGCGAAAACACAATGAGCTGGTCGACGATTTCAATGAGAACCTTGAGATTGCCAAGAGAATGGCAGCGCGCTTGGACGACATCGAAAGCTGCCTGATCTATGCTAGTACCCTCGAGGCTGCGAAGCGATGTGCGCCATGAACCCGAAGCTGAAGATCATGATCATACGATGAAAGCCGTGCCCCTAGCAGAAACAATTGGTCGGTTGCGGTATTTTGGGGAGCAGTTTCTGCATGGCGCCTTTTAACTGGCTGTTCGGCCGCACCCCAAAACCGACCCAACAGAACCAGCCCGCACCCTTGGAGGAATTTCGGCCATCTCCGATCATCCGTGCTCCCGCCAGACCAGCATTATCGCGCGCGGTCAGGGTGCCGGAGGGCAGCTTCCGCTTCGTCGCGCTGGATGTCGAAACCGCTTGCAGTGATGCCGCCAGCATCTGCCAGATCGGCCTGGCCTGCGTTCAACCCGACAACCAGATCCAGACCTTCTCCATGCTGGTCAATCCCGGCACCAGGTTCGACGCCTTCAACATCCAGCTCCATGGCATTGGCCCGGACCATGTGGCGGATGCACCGCGGTTCCCTGACGCCTTGGATGCTTTGCTCCCTTTGCTGTCGCGCCACCATCTCATCCAGCATAGCAACTTCGACAAGCAGGCAATGAATGCCGCCTGCAGTTTCTGCGGCATCGACGCCCCTGACCTGCGCTGGGCCGACAGCGTCCAGATCGCGAGACGGGCGTGGCCCGAGTTGAAGGGTAACGGCGGGCACGGATTGGCGAACCTCAAGCGAACGCTGAACCTTCAGTTCCACCACCATGATGCAGGCGAAGATGCCCGCGCAGCCGCATTGGTCGTGCTGCACGCCGAGCTCCATCTTCGCCTTCCGTTTGAAGAACTGATCAAACCGGCCGCCAGAAAGAGCTACTCAGCCGCGATCACCATGGACGGCGACCCGACAGGCGTACTGGCCGGGTCTGTGGTGGTCTTCACCGGCGCATTGGGAATGTCCAGAAGCGAAGCAGCCGAGCTTGCTGCCCGCGCAGGTATGTCCGTGAAGGCTGGCGTGACCAAGGAGACGACCCATTTGGTTGTAGGTGACCAAGATTTGAGCGTGCTTGCAGGGCACACTAAGAGCAGCAAGCACCGGAAGGCCGAAGACATGCAGAGGGCGGGGCATCCCATTCGCATTATTGGCGAGAGCGCCTTCAAATCCCTCGTGGCTAAATCGAAAGCAAGCTGATCCCCCCTCCTCTGGTTCCTCCCCGGCCCCGAACGTATGCGGGGGGGCGCAGCGCGGCGGTTCGATAGCGTCAGGCATTTTCACCGGGGAAGCCAGGCGGAAGCCACCTTGCGCGCTGATGCCGGAATTCCTGAGTCAGATCAGCGGCTTGCGGAATCACGATCTGGCGGGGGTGGATTCCCGGCGGGAAGCCAGGGAAGCCACCTTCGGGGAAGCTAGGTGGGCAGAAGCCACGCCGAAAAGCCAATTCATTAGAAGCTGTTGAATCCGCTTCACTTTTCGGGTTGACAGACCTGCCCCCATTGACCTACCCCTTGATCATCGAAGAATTGCGCCCGGAGGAACCCCCTCGCGGGCGCTTTTCATTTCCCTCCTCCACATCCCGAGCCCCATCCCATGGACCTCGTCTTCGCGCCGAGCCAGGTAGAATCCTGGCCGATTGCCCGGCTGCGCCCCTATGCCCGCAATGCCAAGATGCATGGCGACGACCAGGTGGCTAAGATCGCCGCCAGCATGGCCAAGTTCGGCTGGACCGTCCCCTGCATGGTGGCCGACGACGGCGAGCTGATCGCGGGCCATGGCCGGGTGCTGGCCGCCACGATGCTCGGCCTGACCGAGGTGCCGGTGATCCGGCTCAGCCATCTCGACGAGGCGGAACGCCGGGCCTACCGGATCGCCGACAACAAGCTGACGGAACTGGGCGAATGGGATGAGGCGATCTTGCGCGACGAGATCGCGGGGCTGCTGGCCGAGGATTTCGACCTGACCCTGCTCGGCATCAGCGATGATGAGCTTGACGCGCTGCTGCGAGATCCGGAGGCGCTGGGCGGCGATGGCCCGGTCGAGGGCGAGGACGATGTGCCCGAGCTTCCGGTCACGCCAGTTTCGGTGCCGGGCGATCTCTGGCAGCTGGGCGCGCACCGGCTGATCTGCGGTGACAGCACCTTGGCCGATGTGGTCGGGCGGCTGCTGGGTGACGTGCGCCCCGTGCTTATGGTTACCGACCCGCCGTATGGCGTGGAGTACGATCCCTCCTGGCGAAACCAGGCTGGCGCGGCGAAGACCAAACGCACCGGCAAGGTGCTGAACGACGATCGCGCCGACTGGCGCGAAGCATGGGAGCTGTTCCCCGGCGACGTGGCCTATATCTGGCACGGGGCGCTGCATGCCGCGACCGTGGCCGAAAGCCTGGCGGCCGCGGGCTTCGCCATCCGGTCGCAGATCATCTGGGCCAAGGACCGGCTGGTTCTCAGCCGCGGCGATTACCACTGGCAGCACGAACCCTGCTGGTATGCCGTGCGTGCCAAGGGCAAGGGTCACTGGGCGGGCGACCGCAAGCAGACGACGCTGTGGCAGATCGCCAACCGTGATCAGGACGCTGACACGGTGCATGGCACGCAGAAGCCGGTCGAATGCATGCGCCGCCCGATCCTGAACAATTCCAGCCCCGGCCAGGCCGTCTATGAACCCTTCATGGGATCCGGCACGACGCTGATCGCGGCGGAGACGACGGGGCGCATCTGCTTCGGGGTCGAGTTGAACCCGGCGTATGTCGACGTGGCCATCGAGCGCTGGCAGTCCTTCACCGGTCAGGAGGCCCTTCTGGCGGGAACCGGCGATACCTTCGCCGCCCTCAAGGCCAAGCGGCTCGCGGCATGAACGCGCCCCTCCTGCCCGGCCGGATCGAGCACTGGCCGCTTGCGCGCCTTCGCCCCTATGCCCGCAATGCGAAAACCCACGATGCCGATCAGGTGGCGAAGATTGCCGCCAGCATGGCGGAATTCGGCTGGACCGTCCCCTGCCTCGTCGGTGCGGATGGCGAGTTGATCGCGGGCCATGGTCGCGTCCTGGCCGCAGTCCAGCTCGGGCTGGTCGAGGCTCCGGTCATCGTGCTGGGCCATCTGACCGAGGCGCAACGCCGGGCCTATCGCATCGCCGACAACAAGCTGACCGAACTGGGCGGGTGGGACGAGGCGCTGCTGCTCGAGGAACTGCGGGGCCTGATGGCCGAGGACTTCGACCTGGGGCTGATCGGCATCCCGGAGGATGAACTGGACGCGCTGCTGCACGATGCCGACGACCCCGCGCCAATCGACGATGACACCGCCGACACCATCCCCGAGGCCCCGGCCGATCCGATCACCCGCCCCGGCGACATCTGGGCGCTGGGCGATCACCGCCTGATCTGCGGCGATGCGACCAACCCCGCCGTGGTGGCGCGACTGATGGATCGGGCGCAGGCGGCGCTGATGTTTACCTCGCCGCCCTATGCCCAGCAGCGCGACTATGGCGCGGCGAAGGAAAAGGTCGGCGATTGGGATGCGCTGATGCAGGGCGTATTTGCCGCAGCGCCGGTCACCGCCGATGCCCAACTGCTGGTCAACCTCGGCCTCGTCCATCGCGATGGCGAATGGATCCCGTATTGGGAGGGCTGGGTCGACTGGATGCGCGCGCAGGGCTGGCGGCGCTTCGGCTGGTATGTCTGGGACCAGGGGCCCGGCCTGCCGGGCGACTGGAACGGCCGCCTGGCGCCCTCGCACGAGTTCATCTTCCACTTCAACCGCAAGCCGCGGAAGCCGAACAAGACGGTCGAGAGCAAGCACGCGGGCGAGACCCTCGGCGGCGGCGGTCTGCGCGGGGCCGACGGCACGGTCCATCGCAAGACCGGCTACGGAAACGCGATCCAGAGCCACCGCATCCCCGACAGCGTATTCCGGATCATGCGGCACAAGGGCGGGCTGGGTGCGGCCGGATCGCACCCGGCCGTGTTTCCCGTCGCGCTGGTCGAGGCCGTGCTGGTGGCCTTCACTTCCCACGGCGACCTGGTGTTCGAGCCGTTCTGTGGCTCCGGCACCCAGCTGATCGCCGCTGAACGCACCGGGAGGCGCTGCTGCGCGGTGGAGTTGGACCCGGTCTATTGCGATATCGCGGTGCGGAGGTGGGAGATGGCGACGGGGCGGACGGCAGAGCGACCATCGATTGACCAGATCGGATAATGGACCCATACATTTTGATTTAGACAGAGCGATGTTGGCCTAAAGGGTCCGAAACGAAATGCCTGCTGACACAGAAAACGAGCGGAACTTTGACGAGATCAAGCGGCTTTTGGCACGTGGCCTAATCATGAACACCGCCAAAGAAGTAGCGGTGGGGAAAAGAGACGAAGCTTTCGAAGTAGCCCGTGCGGACGAAGAGCGCACACTCCGCACCTGGTGCCGTGGAAAAAAGAACATCCCTACTGCCCTAAAAGCAGTGTGGGACCTGACCCCAGAAAAATTCTATCTCGCGCTCGACGGAGCGTATCCTGGCGATCACGCGTCAGCCGCTTTCGTCATAATCGAAGCCGATATCGACGAGGTGAATCGCAGGCTCACGACCGCTGCAAGCAGGGATAAGGGTCCATGGCATACGCAATACAAAAGGAAGAGCTGCGGTATCGCATATCGGTGGCTGCAGGGGACTGCTGTGACACCGCCCTTGCTCAGGGAGGTCCAAGGTCAAATTCATATTGAGGGAGGAATGCACCGCTTCCATCTTGCAAGGCATTATGGAACGGCACGCATGCCTTTCCTCGTCCAAGAGGCCGAGTTGGCCGCCGTGTTGGCGTTGATACCCTCGGCTGCTTTGGGAGCCGTCCACACCGAGAACTAGATGTACCAACAGTGGCCTTCAGGGAGTCTTCAGTCGCACTGGAGAACGAGGATAACGTAACGTGCGGACACAGGATGGAGAGCAGCCGACAGGTGGCTATGTGCCGTAGATGCCGTACCCAATCCGATAGACCGTCCCCCTGCCCTCGACTTTCTCGGCGGCGATGGGCAGACCCAGCTTCTTCTTCAGCGCCCCCGAGATCGAGCCCCTGACCGTGTGCGCCAACCATCCTGTCGCCTCGACCATCTCGGCGACCGTCGCCCCCTCGGGGCGCTGGAGCATGGCGATGATCTGGGCCTGCTTGGTGCCAGCGCGGATGGCCACGGGTTTCGCGGTGTCGGTGTCGTCGGGTATCTGTGCCGGGTCCGGCTTCGGCTTGGCCTTCCGCGCGCTGGCGAAAGCGCTGGCCGCCAGCGGCTCGATCCCGATGGCCTCCAGCCCAGCCGCGGTAGCGATCAGCGTGGTGCCGTGACCGTCGCCGGTCTCGCGCCACATCGTCTCGCCGCGACGCAGGTTGGCCTCGACCTCTTCAAGCCAGCCGCGGGCGATCATCTTGCCGACGACCATCTTGGCGGCGGCGCCGACCAGCCCCTCGGGCAGCGGCAGGGCGAGGTTGCCGGGCCGGGTCGCGGCGCGGGACAGGATCAGGGACTGGGTGTCGGACGGGGTGGTCATCGGGGCCTCCGTGGCTTTGGGCGCGCGATCTGCGGGCCTTCTACGGACGTTCGCCCGGCTTACGCGGCCCCACTGGGGCCACGGTCCGGGCTCACCCCCGTCATCGCACGGGGCGGCCGTCGCGCCGTGTGGGCGCGTCAGGCGTGTTCGCCTTCCTTGAAGGCGCTGTCGGTGATCTGGCGCAGCAGGCCCGCGTAGTGCTTCAGAGTGCCGACATGGCCCCAATGGATCTCATCGGGGTGGGTCTCGAAATGGTCGTCGCTGAGGGCCTTCAGGCGCTCCAGCATCACGTCGATCTCTGCCTTGGCTGCGATGAAGGCGTCGAGAGCCTTGGAGTTGTCGACGGCGCGGCGGGTGGTCATGGCGGGGCATCCTTCGGTGAGTTGCATCGTTCTGGTGCGAACACAATCGCTCTGTCGGGCGAATGATCGTAGGCGAATCGGAGCAATATCAGTGCTTTCTAATCGCTCCGGTCAGATCAGCCGCATCTCGGCCAGCGCGCGGCTGGCGGCACCAAGCTGGGCGGTGGGCAGCTCGATCTTGAGGTGCGACAGGACGTCGGAGGCCTCGGCTGGGATCCCGCTCTCGCGCAGTGCCTGCTCGATGACCTCGGCGATGGCGTCCGGGCGGCTCAGGTCGAACCCCTCGGGAAGGGTGGAGTAGTCGATGCGGATGGTGGTCGTGGACACGGTGAAGCCCTCCTGGGATCGGCGCGATGCGGCCTGTTGATGGACGACAGAATCGCTCCGGAGGGGGAGACAATCAACGGGATTGATTGCCTTTTCCTGTTTATTTTCAATATCTTGATAGGCATCACCGCGCCATGAAAGGCATGAGCGAACGTGAGTACGCGGCCCATTCCGGTCTGTCGCGCGGCGGGGTGCAGAAGGCGCGCAAGAACGGGCGGCTGGTGGTCCATGACGACGGGTCGATCAACGCCGCAGCCTCGGATGTGCGGCGGGCGGAGATGACGGACCCCGACCAGCAGCGCCGGTCTCTCGGTGGCGATGGGCTGTCGAGCGGCCCCGGCGATACGACTTCGTATATCAAGGCCCGCACGGCGCTGACGGTCTACGCTGCGCAGGAACGCCAACTGGCGGTCCAGAAGAAGAAGGGCACGCTGGTCGACCGCGCGCGGGCGGAAACGCTGGTGTTTCGCCTGGCACGGCAGGAACGGGATGTCTGGGTGACCTGGCCCGGACGGGTGGCCGCGCTGATGGCGGCACAAATCATGGCGGAGGTGGAACGGCAATCCGGGGCATCGGTGACGATCGAGACCGCGATCATGCAGAGGGTGCTGGAAGCCCATGTCCGCGAACAGCTCGACGCCCTCGCCGACCTCAGGGTCTCGCTTGCATGATGAGTACGATGACAACGATCTGACCGCAGGTCTCGACCTCGGATTCGACGGTGCTGAAGACCTGCTGCGGGTGTGGCGGCAGGGGATGCGGCCCGATCCGAACCTGACGGTGTCGGAATGGGCGGATCAGCATCGCTGGCTGTCGTCGCGGGGCGCGGCGGAGCCGGGGCGCTATCGCACCGCCCGCGCGCCCTACCTGCGCGAGATCATGGATGCGCTGTCGCCCAGCCATCCGGCCCAGCGCATCACCTTCATGAAGGCCGCGCAGGTTGGGGCGACCGAGGCCGGGAACAACTGGATCGGCTTCGTCATCCATCACGCGCCGGGGCCAATGCTGGCGGTGCTGCCGAGCCTGGAACTGACCAAGCGCACCTCACGGGGGCGTTTGGACCCTCTGATCGCGGACAGCCCGGCGCTCCGCGAACGGGTGAACCCGGCACGGTCGCGGGATGCCGGGAATTCGATGCTGTCGAAGGAGTTTCCCGGCGGCATCTTGGTGCTGACCGGGGCCAATTCCGCCACCGGCCTGCGGTCGATGCCTGCGCGCTATGTGTTTCTGGACGAAGTCGATGCCTATCCGGCCTCGGCCGACGAGGAAGGTGATCCTGTCACGCTGGCCGAAGCGCGGACCACCACCTTCTCGCACCGGCGCAAGGTCTTCATGGTCTCGACCCCGACGATCCGGGGGCTGTCCCGGATCGAGCGGGAATTCGAAGCCTCCGACCAGAGGCGCTACTTCGTTCCCTGCCCGCATTGCGGGGCGATGCAATGGCTGCAGTTCGACCGCCTGCGCTGGGTGAAGGGCCGACCGGAAACGGCGGCCTATCACTGCGAGGGCTGCGAGATGCCCATCGCCGAGCACCACAAGACCGAGATGCTCGCCCGCGGCGAATGGCGGGCGACGGCGGTTTCCAAGGATCCGAAGGCTATCGGGTTCCACCTCTCGGCGCTCTATTCGCCGCTCGGGTGGAAAAGCTGGTCCGACGTCGCGCGGGAATGGCTGGCGGCCCAAGGGTCGGACGAGACGCTGCGCGCGGCGCGCAACACGCTTCTGGGCGAGACATGGGTCGAGTCTGGCGACGCACCGGAATGGCAGCGGCTGGCGGATCGGCGCGAGGCGTGGAAGCCCGGCACCGTGCCGATGGCCGGGCTGTTCCTGACGGCCGGTGCCGACGTCCAGAGGGACCGGATCGAGGTCGACATCTGGGCCTGGAGCCGCGGCCTCGAGTCCTGGCTCGTCGATCACATCGTGATCCCGGGCGGGCCTGATGATCCGGCCGCCTGGGACAAGCTGACAGCGCTGCTCGGCCAGTCCTGGCAGCACGCCAACGGCGCGTTCATGACCGTGGCGCGGCTGGGCATCGACACCGGTTATGAGGCTGCGGCGGTCTACGCATGGTCGCGCAAGCTCGGGTTCGAACAGGTGGCGCCGCTGAAAGGCCTCGAGGGGTTCAACCGGTCGGCGCCGGTCTCTGGCCCGACCTTCGTCGATGCCACCATCGGTGGCAAACGCCTGCGCCGGGGCGCGCGGCTCTGGTCGGTGGCCACGGCGACGTTCAAGGCGGAGACCTACCGGTTCATGCGGATCGAACGGCCCTCAGACGAGGACCGCGCTACGGGGGTGCTCGATGCCCCCGGCACGATCCACCTGCCCGGCTGGGCCGACACCGAATGGCTGAAGCAGCTGGTGGCCGAGCAGCTGGTCACCATCCGCAACAAGCGCGGCTATGCCCATCAGGAATGGCAGAAGATGCGCGAGCGGAACGAGGCGCTGGACTGCCGGGTCTATGCCCGCGCCGCGGCGTGGATCCTCGGCGCCGACCGGTGGGACGAGGCGACCTGGCGGCGGCTCGAAGCGCAGGCGGGCGTGGAAACGCGCCTGCCCGCAGCCGTGCCCGCGGCTCCCACACCACCCGACCCGGCCCAGCCCAAAGCCGGGACTCTGACCACGCCGCGCCGGAAACGGCGGGCTTACACTCCGAACTTCATGAGGGACTGATGGACCTGGAACGCATGAAGGCCCTGCTCACGGCGCTGCAGGAAGCCCGCTTCGCCGGGCTGCGCAGCGTCAGCTACGACGGCAAGACCGTGACCTATGGCTCGGACGCCGAACTGGCGGCGGCGATCCGGGATCTGGAGAGCCGAATCGCTACCGCCTCTGCGACGCCCCGCCGCCGTCGATGGGGCACCGTCGCGACGAAGGGCCTTTGACCCATGGTGCTGGATGCCTTCCGCGCGCGCCTCGGGTCCATCATCGGTGGCTTCGACGCCGCACAGTCCCACCGTCGCATGCGCGGGTTCCGGGCCACGCGGGCGCATGTAAACACGCTGATCGCCGCCTCGGGCGAAACCATCACCGCCCGGGCGCGCTGGCTGGTTCGGAACAACGGCTATGCCTCGAATGCGGTCGACGCCTTTGCCAACCATGTCGTCGGCGATGGGATCAAGCCGTCCTCGAAGATCGCGGACGCAGTGAAGAAGGAGGAGCTGCAGAAGCTCTGGCTCGCCTGGACCGACGAGGCCGACGCCGAGGGGCTGACCGACTTCTTCGGGTTGCAGCGGCGGGCGGCGCGGGAGGTGTTTCTGGCAGGCGAGGTCTTCCTGCGTATCCGGACGCGGCGGCCGGAAGACGGTCTGACGGTGCCGATGCAGCTGCAGATGCTGCCCTCGGAGATGCTGCCCCAGGACATGACCCGCGTCCTGCCCGGCGCGGGGTCGATCCGGCAGGGGATCGAATTCGACGGGATCGGGCGGCGTGTGGCCTATCACTTCCTCCGCCGCCATCCGGGCGACATGACCGATCCGGGGCTCGCCGGGGAAACCGTCCGAGTTCCAGCCTCGGAGGTGATCCACATCCTCGACCCGGTCGAGGCAGGCCAGCTGCGCGGCGTGTCGCGCTTCGCGGCGGCCGTGGTGAAGCTCTTCACCCTCGACCTCTACGATGACGCGGAGCTGGAGCGGAAGAAAACCGCGGCGATGTTCGCGATGTTCATCACCTCCCCCGCCCCCGAAACCGCCCTCGATCCGGCGGAGGACGATCTGGAGGTCGAACCCGGCCAGGTGGTGCGGCTGGACCCCGGCGAAGATGTCACGACGCCATCCACCCCGGACTCCGGATCCACCTACGAGCCCTTCCAGTACCGCACGCTGTTGCAGATCGGCGCGGCGCTGGGCGTGCCCTATGGCTATCTGACCGGCGATACGGCGAAGGGGAACTTCTCCAATACCCGGATCGCCCTCGTCGACTTCCGCCGCCGCATCTCGGCCTTCCAGCATTCGGTGATGGTCTATCAGCTCTGCCGCGCCGTCTGGACGCGCTGGATGGAGATGGCGGTGCTGGCGGGCGCCATCGATCTGCCGGGCTATGCCACCGACCGGCGTGCTCATCTCGCCTGCGACTGGCTGCCCACGAAATGGGACTGGATCGACCCGGCCAAGGATGCCGCGGCCGAGATCCTGCAGATCGAGGCGGGTCTGAAATCCCGGACGCAGGCCATCGCGGAGCGCGGCTACGACGCCGAGCAGGTCGACCGCGAGATAGCTGCGGAACGCAAACGCGAGGCGGAGCTGGGGCTCGACTTCCGGCGTCCGGGGTCACCGGCGCAGGCGGCGGGCGGTAGCGCTGGTCCGGGTGATGCCGAAGGTCAGCGGCAGGAACAGCAGGACAGCGACGATCAGGAAGACGAGGGCGAGGACCGGGAATCCCGGCCCGCGGAGGACGCATGATGCACCACACCCAGATCGCCCAGCGCGTCTTCAACACGCCCCTAATGGTCGATCCCGCCAAGGCACTGGCCTTTCTGACCGGGCTGGGGCCCCGGATCGCGGGGCGGGAGATCAGTGTCGATGGTCTGGAGGTCACGGCCGAGGACCAAGCCAGCGCCACCGTTCCCGCCCGCGCCTCGCTCTTTGGCGACGACCTGACCGCGCGACAGACGCGAAACGGCGGCCAGCCCTTCGCCGTCGTCGAGGGGATCGCGGTGATCGAGATCGCGGGCACGCTGGTGCATCGCGGGGCGTGGATCGGGCAGTCCTCGGGGCTGACATCCTACGAAGGGATCGCGGCGCAGTTGCAGGCAGCGCTGGCCGACCCCGCCATTCGTGGCATCGCCCTCGACATTGACAGCTTCGGTGGCGAGGTAGCCGGGGCCTTTGACCTTGCGGACCGCATCCGAGCCGCCCGGACGCAGAAGCCGGTCCAAGCATTCGTCGCCGATCACGCCCTCTCGGCCGCCTATGCGCTGGCCTCCCAGGCCGACCGCATCATCCTGACCCGCACCGGCGCTGTCGGCAGCATCGGTGTCGTTGCGATGCACAGCGACATGAGCGGGGCGCTCGATCAGAAGGGCATCGCCGTCACGCTGATCCACTCAGGCGCGCACAAGGTCGATGCCAATCCATACCAGCCGCTGCCCGAGGTCGTACGCGCCCGGATGGCGGGCGAGTTGGAAGACCTCCGTCAACTCTTCGCCGAAACCGTCGCTGAAGGTCGTGGACGCCGCCTCGACACATTGCAGGCGCTGGGCACCGAAGCTGCCGTGTTCCGCGGCGAGGCGGCGATCTTCGCCGGTCTCGCCGATGAGGTGGCCGATCCCGTCACCGCCTTCCGCGCTTTCGCCGCCTCACCCCGCGGCACAACCACCCTCACATCCAACCCCAAGGGAAAGGGCCCGATGATGACCACTGCCCCCGAAGACCATGCGCAGCCCCCGGCCGCGCCTGCCATCAGTCCTGCGCCGGAACCGGCCCCGCCCGCGGCAAGCGCGCCGCCGCAAACCGCGGCGGCCGCCATGTCGCCCGAGGCGATCCGCGCCGAGGCGGCCGAGGTCGCGCAGGTTTGCGCGCAGGCCGCGCGCCTCGGCGTCCAGATCGATGCCGCCGATGCCGTCGCCAAGGGCGTGAAGCCGGAAGCTCTGCGCGCCAAGATCCTCGCCGATCTTGCGGCCCGCAGCGATGCCGCGGGCATCATCGCCACCGCCCCGGCCACTGGCGCGAAGGAAAGCCCCATCGTCGCGGCCGCGAAGAAATCGGCCGCCGCCTCGCGCTGACAATTTTGCCCGCGCTGGGCGCCCCCATCCCCCAACATCCTGGAGACTGAACCATGCCCGTCCTGACGGAACCGCCCAGCATGGGCGATGTCCTCAAATATGAGGTCAACCCGAACTACACCCGCGAGGTGGTGACGCTTCTTGCGGGCATGCCCTATCCCGTGGGCTCGGTGCTCGGGAAGATCACGGCGAGCGGCAAATACACCCTGTCGCCCGCGACCGGGGCCGACGGATCGCAGGTCGCCACTGCCGTCCTGCTCTATGCCGTCGATGCGACGCTGGCTGACGCGACCGGCATCGTGCTGGTCCGCGGCCCCTCGATCGTGTCGCGCGCGGCCCTCGCCTACGGCGCCACCGTCGATGACGGCACCAAGATCGCCGCGAAACTCACCCAGTTGTCCACCGTCGGCATCATCGCCCGCGACGGCGCCTGACGCTCAACATCACGCTTCCCCATTCCCCCGGAGCATCCCCATGACCCTCGTCCGCAATCCCTTCGACGCTGGCGGCTACTCGCTGGCCGAGATGACGCAGGCCATCAACATCCTGCCCAACCTCTACACCCGCCTTGCCCAGATCGGCCTCTTCCGCTTCGAAGGGGTCAGCCAGCGCTCGGTCATCATCGAGCAATACGAGGGCGTCCTGAGCCTTCTGCCCTCCGTCCCCCTCGGTGGCCCCGCCACGGTCGGTACGCGGGAGGGCCGCTCGATGCGGTCCTTCGCCCTGCCGTGGATCCCGCATGACGACGTGGTCCTGCCCGCCGACATCCAAGGCGCCCCCGCGCTGGGCGCCTTCGACGCAGCCGATCCCCTCGTCGAGGTGATGAACCGCAAGCTTCTGCTGATGCGCCGAAAGCATGCCCAGACGCGGGAATACATGGAGATGAACGCGCTGCGCGGCATCGTGAAGGACGGGGCGGGCACCACCCTCTACAACTACTTCACCGAATTCGGCCTGGCGCAGATCTCGGTCGACTTCGTCCTCGGCACCGCGGGCACGAACGTTCAGGGCAAGGTTCGCGAGGTGCTTCGCGCCATTGAGGACAACCTCTTGGGCGAGGCCATGACCAGCGTCCATGCGCTGGTTAGCCGGGAATTCTTCGACAAGCTGATCGCGCACCCCAAAACCGAGGAAGCCTACAAGTTCTACGCCTCGACCGGCGCCCAGCCGCTGCGCGAGGATGTGCGCCGCAACTTCCCCTTTGGCGGGATTCTGTTCGAGGAATATTCCGGCACCGTCACCCTCTCCACCAAGGCCACCGAACGGATGGTCCCGGCGAACGAGGGCATCGCCTTCCCGCTCGGCACGATGGACACCTTCACCACCTATGGCGGTCCGGCGAACCTCTTGGAAACCGCCAACACCATCGGCCTGCCGCTCTACGCGCGCCAGCATCTGGACGAGAAGGGCCGCTGGATCGATGTAATGACCGAGGCCTCGATCCTGCCGGTGAACAAGCGGCCGCGGCTGGCGATCCGTCTGCACACGTCGAACTGACGGACCCACCCATGTCCGTCTTCGCCGCCGCCATGGACCGCATCTTCACCCATGCCTCCATGGCGGCCCCGGCTCTCTGGATCTCGGCCACCACGTCGGAGGAACGCCCGATCCGCATCATCCGCCGCGCGCCGGATCGCGTCACCGACTTCGGCGCGGGGCGGTTCGTCAGCGACACGACGGTGGTGGATGTGCGCGTGTCCGACCTCCCCGCCCCGCGCCCGGGCGACGTAATCGTCATTGGCGCCGACAGCCATGTGATCCAGGGAGAACCCCTGCGCGACCGGGAACGGCTGATCTGGACGCTGGACCTGAGGCCAGCATGAAATTGAAGCTTGATATCAGCCCCGACCTCGCCGCCCTGATGCAGGCGGAAATCGCCGCGGGCGAGAAGGCCGTGACCACCGCCATGCGCGAGGCGGGCGCGGGCCTGAAATCCGCCTGGCGCGGCCAGATCACCGGCGCGGGGCTCGGCACCCGGCTTGGCAACTCGATCCGGCTCGCCACCTATCCCAAGGGCGGCGAAAGCCTGAACGCCGCGGCGCTGGTCTGGTCGAACGCCCCGGTGATCGTCAGGGCCCACGACACAGGGCCGCTAATCCGGTCGCGCAACGGCTTCTGGCTGGCGATCCCTACCGCCGCCGCAGGCAAATCCACCCGCGGCGGGCGGATCACCCCCGGCGCATGGGAACGTCGCACGGGGCTGCGGCTGCAGTTCATCTATCGCCGCCGGGGCCCGAGCCTGTTGGTGGCCGAGGGGCGGCTGAACAGCAAGGGACGGGCGGTAGCGTCACGATCGAAGAGCGGCCGCGGGCTGACAACCGTGCCGATCTTCCTCCTCGTGCCGCAGGTCAAGCTGCACAAGCGGCTCGAACTGGCGCGGGATGCCGAACGGGCCATCGACCGCGTGCCGGGGCGGATCGTGGCAGGGTGGGTGGAAACATAGGAAAAGAAATGTCGATCACTCTTCCGGGCCCACGGTTTCTTGTTCCAAGCTCTCCGGATGCGCGAGTGCGTCCTCAATAAGACGCGTTTCATCGGGTTTGACCTCTTCGAGCGCCTCACCGGCCTCGCGGAGCTTGTCGCTCGCTGAGGACGCTTTTCTGAAGCCCATCATCTCACTGTAGGATTGAGCGTCCTTCGTTTGTTTGCCGGAGGCTCCTGGGCTACCATCGATTGAAAACCGTTCGCGCTCCACAACAGTAGAAATGTTGTGGAGCCACGGGTTCGAATTCATTGCGTGACCGATCATCATGTATTCGGCGCTATTGATTACTTTCTCGGCGCTAGATTCGCCCGGCGCCGCTGTCGGAAGCCGAGCAAGTCGTCCCGTGGGCGTAAGGAGCGGGAACAAGAACACAAACGGCTTAGCATGTTTGTAAACATTCAGGATCTCAGTCACCTTGGCGAGCTTATCCTGCTTTTGAAACAGCCGTTCCTTAATCGTCTGACGCGCCGCCTTGCCAACATAGAAGGGGATGAGCTTCCCCCTCGGTTTCATGCCGATAATATAAAGGCCGATTGCTTGGTCTATACCCTCGACCCCAATTCTGCGCTCTTGCTGAGCCGCCAGCTCAAAAACTGCCTCCGTGGCAGCTTTAGGATCGAACAGACGGTAGTGGTTTTTCCAATGGCGCGTGCTTCTATAGACAGGAAACTCAAATGGGCCGAGGCAACGGAAACGGTAACCAGACATCTTATCTCCGACTATGGAATCAAAGTTAAACACAGGCTTTTCAGGTGGTTGGGTCAAGAAAATTCTGGCTCTGTGGTTGACCAGCAGCATGATCGAGCGCCAAACCCGTCCTCTGTCCCGTCTGTGGCTCTCGTGGCTGGAGGTCTACTAACCGCTCGATCTAGCCACTGAATACTGAATATTGCATGCCCACCACCCGCGAACTCGTCCTCGCTGCGCTGTACGCGCGGCTTCAGCCGCTTGCCGCCCTCACCCTGCGTGACGAGGTGCTGCCCGAGCGGATTCCCACAGCCGGTCTGATCATCCTTCGCGACGGCCAGCCGGGCGAGCCAGAGGTGACACTGTCACCGCTGCGCTATCACTACCAGCACCGGGCCGAGTTGGAGGTCGTCGTCCAGGCGGGCACCGCCAGGGCCAGCGCCTTCGATGACCTGATCGCCGCCATCGGCGCGGCGCTGGAAGCTGACCGGACGCTGGGCGGCCTCTGCGACTGGGTCGAACCTGATGCCCCAGCCTCGGTCGATCTGCCCATTGAGGGTGCCGCGGCCCTGAAGGCGGCAGTGATCATCGTCGTCCTGCATTATACCACCACCGGCCCTCTGGCCTGAATTCCCCTACATCCAAGGAGAACCCCATGGCACGCGCACACGGCGCGCGGGCGCAGATGGCGCTTGCGTTCGAGACGGTTTACGGCACCCCGCCCGCCAGCGGCTATCAGCTGATGCCCTTCGCCCGCACCACGCTGGGCGCGGAGCAGCCTCTGTTGAACAGCGAACTGCTCGGCTACGGCCGCGATCCCCTGGCCCCGATCAAGGACGCCGTCACCGCCGATGGCGAGGTGGTGGTGCCGATCGATGTGGAGGCCTTCGGCTACTGGCTGAAGGCGGCCTTCGGTGCACCGACCACGACGGGCACCACGCCCAAGACCCACACCTTCCAGTCGGGGAACTGGACCCTGCCCTCCATGGCCATCGAGGTGGCCATGCCAGAGGTGCCACGGTTCGCGATGTATGCGGGCTGCGTGATGGACCAGTTGTCCTGGCAGATGAACCGCTCCGGCCTGCTGACCGCCACCGCCCGGCTGATCGCGCAAGGTGAGGCCATCGCTGCCACCACGGCCGCAGGCACCCCGACCGCGCTCGGCCTGCAGCGCTTCGGCCATTTCAACGGAGTGGTGAAGCGCAACGGCACGGCGCTGGGCAACGTCGTCTCGGCCGAGATAACCTATGCCAACGGCCTCGACCGGATCGAGACCATCCGGAACGACGGCAAAATCGAGGGCGCCGATCCCGGCATGGCGGCCCTGACCGGCCGCATTGAGGTGCGGTTCGCCGATAGCGCACTGGTCACCCAAGCCATCGACGGCACGCCCTGCGAGCTCGAGTTTGCCTACAGCCTCGGGGCGAACGCCAGTTTCACTTTCACCGCCCATGCCGTCTACCTGCCGGTCCCGCGGATCGAGATCCCTGGGCCGCAAGGCATCCAGGCCACCTTCGACTGGCAGGCCGCCAAGGCCACCAGCCCCGCCCGCATGTGCACCGCCGTCCTCGTCAACACCGTCACGGGATACTGACCATGATCCGTCTGAACCTTTCGAACCGGCCCGAATGGCTGGACCTGCTGCCCGGCCTGCGCGTCCTGGTGGCCCCTCTGACCACCGCGCTGATGGTCTCAGCCCGCGCGGACCCCATGATCGGCGGCCTGTCGGAAACCTCCAGCCAGGAGGACATGGCCCTCGCGATGGCCAAGGCTGTCGCCCGCCGCGCGGTACTGGAATGGGAGGGGGTCGGCGACGATGAAGGCAACCTCGTGCCGGTCAGCCCGGCTGGGATCGACGCCCTTCTCGAAATCTGGCCGGTCTTCGAAGCCTTCCAGGCGCAATACGTCGCCCGCGGCCTAATGCTGGACGCAGAAAAAAACGTCTCCGCGCCCTCGCCGACTGGTCTTTCGGCGGGGGCGATGGCTACTGCGCGGCCTGCGCAGGCCCCTGCCCCGACTGCCCCGCAAGACTGAACCGGCCGATGACGGTCGAGGGCTGGCAGGTCTGGGATCTGACCCAGCGCCTCGGCGGGCAGCTGCGGATCGCGCCGGGGGCTGTCATCGGATGGGACATGGGTGCCGCGCTTTCACTGGCGCAAGCGCTGGGCATCAACCGCCTGATCACCGCCGAACTGCTGCCCGAGATCGAGGCGGTGATGGTTCGCAAACTGAACGAGCAGATGGAAGGACGCCGGAATGGCTGAGAAGAAGGTCTCCGTCCGCCTCGTGGCGGAAGGCGGACGTCGCGTGCGAGCCGAACTGGAAGGCGTGGGCGAAGCCGGAGCCCGCGGCTTCGGCCGCCTGTCGCGCGAGATGGAACTGGCGAACACCCGTCTGGCCGCCTTTGCGCGCAGGGCGGGCCTTGCCCTCGGGGCCGCCGCGGCGGCCGCTACAGCCTCGCTCGGCCTGATCGTCCGATCCACCGCCGAGAGTGCCACGCAGATCCGGCAGTTCGCGCAGGTCGCCAATGCAACACCCGATGCGCTGCAGCGCTGGTCGGCCGGGGCGCGGACAGTCGGCATTGAACAGGAGAAGCTGGCCGACATCCTGAAGGACGTGAACGACCGGGTCGGGGATTTCCTGCAGACCGGCGGCGGGCCGATGGCGGATTTCTTCGAGAACGTGGCCCCGAGGGTCGGTGTCACCGCTGACCAGTTCGCACGGCTGTCGGGACCGGAGGCACTGCAACTTTACGTCGACACGCTGGAGCGGGCGGGTCTTAGCCAGCAGGAGATGACCTTCTATCTCGAGGCCATGGCCTCGGACGCGACCCGCCTCCTGCCGCTCCTACGCAATGGTGGGGCCGAAATGGCGCGGCTTGGCGACCAGGCCTCCGATTTGGGTGCGGTTCTGGACGGTGATGCGCTGGAAGCTCTGCGCCGTACGCAACTCGCACTCGGCACGGTGTCGCTGGTCTTCGATGGCCTGCGCAACCGCATCGCCGTCGCCGTCGCCCCGACCATCGAGGCGCTGGCCAATGCCTTCGTGGCGCTCGCCTCGGATGGCGGCATCCTGCGCTCGGCCATCGACGGTCTGATCGGCAACCTCGGGCGCATGGCGTCCTATGCGGCAACGTTCGCCGCCGTCATGGCCGGGCGCTGGGTGGCAGGCATGGCGGCCGCCGCCCTGTCGGTTCGCGGGCTCGCGACGGCGCTCGTGTTTCTGCGCGGCGCGCTGATCCGCACCGGCATCGGGGCGCTGATCGTCGGCGCGGGAGAGCTGGTCTACCAGTTTTCGCAGCTGGTCGCCCGGGTCGGCGGAGTGGGCGAGGCGTTTCGCCTGCTCGGCGATCTGGCCCGCGAGGTCTGGTCGCGCATCGGGCTGTCGCTGGACGCGGCCTTCGCGCGGATGGCGGCCGGATGGGAGGGGCTGAAGGCGGCCGGTCTTTCGGCGCTGGAAGGGACCATCGCAGGCGTCGTCAGCTTCGGCGACCGGACGGCGGCGATCTTCCAAGGGGCCTATGATGCGGCCGTCGCCATCTGGGGCAGCCTGCCCGGCGCCATCGGCGACTTCGCCTTCCAGGCTGCGAACGGGCTAATCTCAGGCGTCGAGGTGATGCTGAACGGCGTCGTCACCCGCATCAACAGCTTCATAGAGACCCTGAACGCGGCCCTCGCGCTGCTGCCCGAATGGGCTACGGGCGAAGGTGGCGTGCGGATCGGCATCCTCGATCCGGTTGAACTGGGGCGTATCGGCAATCCCTTTGAAGGGGCCGCGACCGCAGCCGGTGCCGCCGCCGCAGATGCCTTCTCCGCCGCGCTGTCGCGGACTTACCTCGAGCCGCCTGACCTCGGCCTCGGTGCCATGGCCGACGACGCCCGCGCCCGGGCCGATGGCTATCGCGAGGCGGCGGGGATGCTGGCCGACGCCGCGGGTCGGCCGCTGGCCAGTTGGCAGGCGCTGAAGGATGCGGTGACTGGCACAGGGACGGAGGCCGAAACCGCGCTGGCGGATGCGGCCGGCGGGGCCGATGCCCTGACGTCTGGGTTGAACGACACCGCCACGGCCGCTGATGGTGCGGGCGGTGCCGCGCGCGAGGCCGGAGCGGCTGCGGCCGAGGGTGCCGACACGGCCCTCACCGGCTGGCAGGCCGTCACCGCCGCACTCGCCGACTACGCCGCCAAGGCGCGCGACATCGGCGGGGATATCGGCAGTGCGCTGGTCGGGGGCTTCACCTCGGCCGAGAACGCCATCGGCGACTTCGTGAAGACCGGCAAGCTCGATTTCCGCGATCTGGTGACATCGATGATCGCCGATCTCGCCAAGCTCGCTGCCCGTCGTTTCATCCTTGGCCCTATCGCGAACGCCCTCTCCGGCGCGCTGGGTGGGGCGGGTGGCATCTTTGCCAATATCCTGCACGCGGGCGGCATGGTCGGTGCCCCGGCACCCGGCCGGATGGTCCCCGCCTTGGCCTTCGCGGGCGCCCCGCGCATGCACAATGGGGGCTGGGCCGGGCTGCGGCCGGACGAGGTGCCCGCGATCCTGCAACGGGGCGAACGGGTGCTCTCGCGACGGGAGGCGGCGGGGTACGGCCAGGCCAGCCCCTCGACCGTCAACGTCACGATCAACGCCCGCGACGCCGAGAGCTTCCGGCAATCCCGGACGCAGGTTGCGAGCGACATCGCCCGCGCCGTGTCGCTCGGGCGGCGGGGCATGTGAGGATCAGCCATGGCATTTCACGAGGTCCGGTTTCCGGACAACATCAGCCGCGGGGCGCGCGGCGGCCCGGAGCGGCGCACGCAGATCGTCGAGCTGGCGAGCGGGGCCGAGGAACGCAACGCCAGCTGGGCCAACAGCCGCCGCCGCTACGACGTCGCCTATGGCATCCGCCGCGCCGACGATCTGGCGGCGGTCGTCGCCTTCTTCGAGGCCCGCAACGGTCGCCTCCACGGCTTCCGCTTCAAGGACTGGGCCGATTTCAAGTCCTGCCTGCCGTCACAGACGCCGGGGCCAAACGATCAACCCATCGGCACCGGCAACGGCAGCACGACTCAGTTTCAGCTCACCAATCGCTACACCTCGGGCGCCCAGTCATGGATGCGGGCGATCACCAAGCCCGTCGCGGGAACCGTGACCATCGCCCTGAACGGCACGCCCCAGGCCTCCGGCTGGTCGGTTTCCACGACCACGGGCCTCATCACCTTCACCACCGCCCCGGCTGCGGGCGTGGCGATCACCGCGGGCTTCGAGTTCGACGTCCCGGTCCGCTTCGACACCGACGCCCTCGACGTCACCCTCGACCTTGAACGCCTCGGGTCGATCACCTCGATCCCCCTTGTGGAACTCCGCACATGAACGACGAATCCTTCTGGTCCCACCTTTGGCGCGAGATCGCCGCCTCGACGGCGCTGATGCTGGCCTTCTGGGGCGCGCTGGGCGGTGCCACCAATGCCCTGACCACCCGGATGGCGCTGCGTGAAGCCTTGCGGCATGTCCTGCTTGGCGGGTTGATCGCCGCGGGGATGGGCAGTTTTTCCATCGTGATCGTGGCGGACTGGCTCGGTCTGCCCGATGGCGCCGTCGCCGCAGGCGGGGCGGTCGGCTCGGCCGCCTACCTGGTCGGCGTCTTCGGGGCCGCCTTCATCGAGCTCATCCTCGCCAGGCTCCGCCGCGCCGGGAAGGATGACGCCGATGCATGAGATCCTTCGCCTTGCCCGCTCGCTGCGCTGCGATCCCGCGGACCCCGGACAGGCCTTTGCCCACCGGCTCCGTATCGGCCTCGCAGTCGCCGTCCTGATCCTTTTTATCTCAACCCTCGGGTAATCCCATGCAAACCTCTGATCGGGGGCTTCTGGCCCTGATCCGGCACGAAGGCGTCGTGCCCGGACCCTACCTAGATGTTAAGGACATCTGGACCGTCGGCATCGGCCATACGGCCGCCGCTGGTCTGCCCGATCCGGCGCGGATGCCGCGCGGCATGCCCGCGCATCTCGATGCCGGGATCCGCGAGGCCTTTCGCATCTTCCGCACCGATCTCGCCGCCTACGAGGCAGAGGTTCTGCGCGCAGTGAAGGTGCCGCTGGACCCCCACGAGTTCGATGCGCTGGTCAGTTTCCACTACAACACCGGCGGCATCGCCAAGGCCGCGCTGACTAAGGCTCTGAACGTGGGCAACCGTGCGGCGGCGGCAGCGGCCTTCATGGGCTGGCTCAAGCCCGCGGCCATCCGGTCCCGGCGCGAGGCGGAGCGCGATCTCTTCGCGAGGGGCATCTACCCTACCGGCACCATCCCGGTCTGGTCGGTCGACCGCAACGGCCAGGTGGATTTCTCGCGGCCGATCCGTCGGCTGACCGAGGTCGAGGCGCTGGCATTGCTGCGCCCGACCGGCACGACGATGCCGCCTCCCGCCCAATCCACCACCGCGCCCAGCTGGTGGCAGCGCCTCGCCAACCTCTTCACGCGAAAGGAAACGACATGAACTGGACCCTCGCACGCGGCCTCGTCTATCTGGCCTGCCTTGCCGCCTCCGGCCTCGCCGTGGCGGGGCTCGCGGATTTCGACCTCGCAACCGGCACGCTCGATATTCGCCCCTTCAATCTCTATGCCCTGACCGGCGCGACCGGAGGCGTCGTGTCTTCGCTCCTCGCGTCCGTAGCTCTCCTGCGCGGCTGGGGGCGGAAGTGAAGTCGCTTTCGCCCGCGCTTCAGGCCCACCTCGACGAGGGCACGACCACGCTTGCCTGGTGCTGGCGTATCACCCGCGCCGATGGCGTGACCTTCGGCTTCACGGACCACGACCGGACACTGTCATTCGACGGGACCGAGTTCGAGCCGGAAAGTGGGCTGACCGCCTCCGAGGTCCGGTCGGGATCCGATCTGTCGGTGGACGCGCAGGACGCGCAAGGCGTGCTGTCGTCTGACCGGATCACCGAGACCGACATCCTCGATGGCCGATGGGACAACGCGGCGGTCGAGGTCTGGCGGGTGAACTGGTCTGCACCGGCGCAGCGCGTCCTTCTGCGGCGCGGGGCCATCGGCCAGATCCGGCGTGGGCGGCTGGCTTTCGTGGCGGAGGTGAGGTCGCTGGCCCATGTCCTCGGCCAGACGGTGGGGCGGACGTTCCAGGCAAGTTGCGATGCCGCGCTGGGCGATGCGCGCTGCGGCGTGAACCTCGAAGCACCTACCTTCAAGGGGAGTGGCGCGGTCATCGATGTGCTGCGGGACCGGGCCTTCACGGCCTCGGGCATCGCCAGTTTCTCGGCAGGCTGGTTTGCCTTCGGACTGGTGGAATGGTCGACCGGGGCGAACGCCGGGCGGATGGTCGAGGTGCTGTCGCATGACCTCGTCGATGGCGTGGCGATCCTGACTCTGCTGGAAGCCCCAGTGCGCCCGATCACGGCGACGGATACCTTCGTGGTCCGGGCGGGCTGCGACAAGCGGATCGCGACCTGCGGGACGAAGTTCGCCAATGTGGCCAACTTCCGGGGGTTCCCCCACATCCCGGGGCAGGACGCGGTCCTGCGCTATGCCACCAAGGATGGCGGGCACGAGGGGGCGGTTCTGTGACCGCGACAGTCCCAACGGGCGATCCCGCGCGCGTCATCGCTGTAGCGCGATCCTGGCTCGGCACACCTTATCACGACCAGGCCAGTTTGCGCGGGGTCGGCTGCGACTGCCTCGGCCTCGCGCGCGGTGTCTGGCGTGAGGTCGTCGGGCCCGAACCATTCCCGATCCCGCCCTATAGCCGCGACTGGGGCGAGACCGGGCCGCGCGAGGTGCTGGCCGACGGGGCAAGACGGATGATGCCGGAACTTGATCGATCCGAGGCCGGGCCCGGTGCGCTGATCCTCTTCCGCATGATGCCCCGCGCCATCGCCAAGCATGTCGGGATCCTGACCGGTCCCGACACATTCCTTCACGCCTACGAACGCCTCGGCGTGATCGAGGAACCGCTGACGCCCGCATGGCGACGCCGCATCGCCTTCGCCTTCCTGTTTCCTGCACACTGAGATTTCCCCATGGCCACGCTTGTCCTCGGCGCTGTCGGTTCCGCCATCGGCGGGGCGTTTGGCGGCGCGATCCTCGGATTTTCTGGCGCTGCAATCGGCGGCTTCATCGGATCGACCATCGGTTCGGTGGTCGACAGCTGGATCGTGTCCTCGCTGACGCCTGCCCAGAAGATCGAGGGCCAGCGGCTGGATTCCCTGCGCATCACCTCCGCCACCGAAGGGGCCATCATTCCCCGCCTCTACGGCCGCATGCGCATCGGCGGCAACATCATCTGGGCCACGGATTTCCGCGAGGAGACAAAGACCACCACGCAAGGCGGTGGCAAGGGCGGCGGGGGCGGCAAGGTCCGGACGACGGAGTACCTCTATTACGCGTCCTTCGCAGTCGCCCTGTGTGAGGGTCCGATCACCGGCATCGGCCGCATCTGGGCCGACGGCAAGCCGCTCGATATGACGGGGATCACCTGGCGCTGGTATCCGGGGAACGAGACCCAGGGGGCTGATCCGTTCATTTCGGCGAAGATGGGGTCGGCCAACACACCCGCCTATCGCGGCACGGCCTACGTTGTCTTCGATGAACTGCCGCTTTCCACCTATGGCAACCGCCTGCCGCAGCTCAGCTTCGAGGTGTTCCGGCCGCTTGCGGATCCCGACACGGCCGAAGGGCTGGTCAAGGCCGTGACCATGATCCCGGCCTCGGGCGAGTTCACCTATGCGACCGAAGCGGTCCGCAAGACAGTCGGGGCCACGACGACGATCTTCGGCCAGACCACGGGCGGCACCACCTCGGCCGAGAACCTGAACGCGCTGCCCGACGAGGCCGATATCGTCGTGGCCCTCGATCGGCTGCAGGCCATGGCCCCGGCCGTCGAGAGCGTCAGCCTGGTCGTCGCCTGGTTCGGCGATGATCTGCGTGCGGGCAATTGCACCATCAAGCCCGGCGTCGAAGTGGCGACCAAGGTCACCAGCCCCAAGACCTGGACGGTCAATGGCGTGGCGCGGGCCGCCGCTCATCTCGTCAGCCGTGACGCCGAGGACCGTCCGGTCTATGGCGGCACGCCCGCCGACTTCGCGGTGGTGCAGGCCATCCGCGAGCTGAGGGCGCGCGGGCTGCGGGTGACGTTCTATCCCTTCCTCCTAATGGACGTCCCGCCCGGCAACACGCATCCGAACCCCTACAGCGCGAATGCCGCCACGCCGGGCCAGCCGAGTTTCCCGTGGCGGGGCCGGATCACCTGCTCCCCGGCGGCAGGCTATGCCGGGACGGCCGACAAGACCGCCGCTGCTGCCACGCAGGTTTCTAGCTTCTTCGGCGCGGCCACACCGGCGCAGTTTGCCGTTACCGAAGACACGGTCAGCTGGACCGGCCCTGCGGGCGACTGGGGCCTGCGCCGAATGATCCTGCATTACGCCCATCTCTGCGCGGTCGCGGGCGGGGTCGATGCTTTTCTGATCGGGACCGAGATGCGCGGGCTGACGACGATCCGGTCGAGCGCCAGCGCCTATCCGGCCGTGACGGCGTTCAAGGCGCTGGCGGCAGACGCGAAGGCGATCCTCGGTGCTGGCACCAAGGTCGGCTACGCCTCCGATTGGTCGGAGTATTTCGGTCACCAGCCGGGCGATGGCAGCGGCGATGTCTATTTCCACCTCGACCCGCTCTGGTCCGACGTCAACATCGACTTCATCGGCATCGACAACTACATGCCGCTGTCGGACTGGCGCGATGGCTTCGACCACGCCGACGCCCTGCAAGGCTGGCCCGCGATCCATGACCGCGGTTACCTGCAGGCCAATATCGCCGGTGGCGAGGGCTTCGACTGGTTCTATGCCTCGGCCGCTGACCGGTCGGGCCAATTACGCACCCCGATCACGGATGGCAGCGCAGGCAAACCTTGGGTCTTCCGCTACAAGGATCTGCGTGCCTGGTGGTCGAACCCGCATTTCAACCGCCCGGGCGGGGTCGAGAGTGGCACGCCGACCGCATGGGTGCCGCAGTCAAAGCCCGTCTGGTTCACCGAACTGGGGTGCCCCGCCATCGACCGGGGCACGAACCAGCCGAATGTCTTCTTCGACCCGAAGTCGTCCGAAAGCTTCACGCCCTGGTTCTCGCGGGGCTGGCGCGACGATGCCATCCAACGCGCCTATCTCGAGGCCAGCTACCTCTGGTGGGGCGAGGCGGCGAACAATCCGGTGTCCGCGATCTACGGCGGCCGGATGGTCCATGTCCCCGAATGCGCCGCCTGGACCTGGGACGCACGGCCCTATCCGTTCTTCCCCGAGCTGACTGGTGTCTGGACGGACGGGCCGAACTGGCGGCTGGGGCACTGGCTGACCGGACGGCTGGGTGCGGTGTCATTGGCCGCGCTCGTGCGCCATCTCTGCCTGCGCGCTGGGCTGGCGGAAGACCTCATCGACGTCTCCGGCCTCTGGGGCGCGGTCGAGGGATATGTGATCGGGGCCCTCGAAAGCCCTCGCGCATCGATTTCCACGCTGGCCCGGCATTTCGGCTTCGATGCCATCGAGACCGAGGGCGTGATCCGCTTTGTCATGCGCGGCAGCGCCTCGGTCGCCACGCTGGACATCGACGATCTCGTCGCCAGCCGCGAGGGCGAGGCTTTCGAGCTGACGCGCGGCCAGGAGACGGAATTGCCGCAGGCCCTGAAGTGGCAGGTCGCACGCGCCGACGAGGACTATGACGCGGCGCTGGTCGAGGCACGGCGCATCACCGTCGACACCACCCGCATCTCCTCGGAAAGCTTCCCGATGGCGATCCCGCCAGAAGAGGCCGAACGCCGCTGCCGCCGTGCGCTGATGGAGGCCTGGATCGGCAGGGAAAGCGCCACCTTCCGCCTGCCTCCCTCGCGGCAGGCCCTCGATCCGGCCGACGTGATCCGGCTGGCGCATGACGGTCGCGAGGTCGAGTTCCGCCTGGTGTCTGTCGCCGACTCTGAGGCGCGCGGGATCGAGGCTGTCCGGCAGGACCGCGCCGCCTACGATCTGCCGCCCGGCGATCCGCGCCCGGCCTCGCTGGCCAGCCCCGTCGTCTTCGGGACGCCGGAGGTGGTGATGCTGGACCTGCCGCAGATTTCCGAGAACCAGCCCGCCCATCGACCCCTGATCGCCGCACATGCCAGCCCCTGGCCCGGCGAGATCGCGGTGTTCCGCAGCGCCTCGACGGATGGGTTCAATCTGCTCACCACCTTCGGCAGTCGGGCGCGGATCGGGGCGCTGGCCTTCGACGTCTTTCCGGGCCCGACCTCGCGCTTCGATCTCGGCAACGCGCTGGTGGTCGATCTGCTGTCCGGAACGCTGGAAAGCGTGACCGACGTCGCGCTTTTCGGCGGCGCCAATGCGCTGGCGGTCGAGTCCGCAGCAGGGGTGTGGGAGATCATCCAGGCTGGCCAAGCCGAACTGATCGCCCCCGGCCGCTATCGCCTGACCCGCCTCCTGCGCGGCCAGCGCGGGACGGAACATGCCATCGGCAACCCGGCACCGGCTGGCGCGCGAGTTGTGGTTCTGGATACCACGCTGGCCTCGCTTCCCATCGCCGAGGCAGACCTTGGCCTTCCGTGGAACTGGCGCGTAGGCCCGGCTGCGCGGGCGGTCAGTGACGACAGTTACGCCGCGCTTGGCTTCACCCCGACAGGACGCGGCCTTGTCCCCTTCGCCCCGGTCCATGTCGAACAGCCGTGGCGGATCGCGCGCAGCCCGGGCGATCTGACCATCCGCTGGACGCGCCGATCCCGCGCGCTGGTCGCGGATGCCTGGGAACAGGTCGAGGTGCCGCTCGCCGAGGACCAGGAATCCTACGACGTCCAGATCCTCGACGGCGCTGCAATCAAGCGCATTCTGACCAGCAGCACGACCTCCGTCCTCTACACCGCTGCTCAGCAGACCGCCGATTGGGGTGCGCCGCTCGGGCACGGCCAGACACTGGCGATCCGCATCTTCCAGCTCTCGAACCGCCTCGGGCGCGGTACGCCCGCGACCGTGTCCCTCCAGTTCTGACGGGATTTCCAATGTCTGACACCACGACCCATCTGAGCCTGCCGTACCTCCTGGCGGCACAAGCCCAGAAGCACGTCACGCACAACGAGGCGCTGCGCCTGCTCGACGCCATGGTGCAGCTTTCCGTCCTTGATCGGATGCGCACCACGCCACCCGCCAGCCCGGCAGACGGCGACCGACACTTGGTGGCCTCCGGCGCCACTGGCCTCTGGGCCGGGTGGGACCTGAACATTGCCTTCTGGGTCGACGGCGCGTGGATCCGGCTCGTCCCACGCACCGGCTGGCTGGTGTGGGTCGCAGCCGAGGGGCTGTTTCTCGTCTGGACCGGCAGTGCCTGGGAGGTCGTGGGCGAGCCACGCGACGTGTCGGACGCGGTCTTCAGCCTGGTGAACGACACCGATCCGACGAAGAAGGCCACTTTCGCGCTGGCAGGCATCAGCGCCGGGACGACGCGCAGTTTCACGCTGCCCAACACCTCGTCGGAACTGGCGATCCTCGCAGGCACCCAGACCTTCACCGGGAACAAGACGTTTTCAGGGACGCTGACCGCTTCAGGCATGGTCACCGTTTCGGCCGCGTCGGCCAGCATCGGCACGGCGACGACGACCGCCACCTACGGGATGGGCACCGGTGCCACGACGAATGGCGTGACCAAAACCGTAAACATCGGCACCGGCGGTGCCTCCGGATCGACGACGGTCGTGAACATCGGCTCTGCGACCGCAGGCGCGGGCGGCACGACCGTCATCAACACGCCGACGGTAACCTTCGCCAATGCCGTCACACAAGTTGGCATACCCCAGGCGAGCCTGACAGCGCAGCTCTTGGGCCTCGGCGGGGCGACGGCCGACAGCTACAACCGGCTGTCGGTCAACACCCCGGCCGTGCTGTTGAACAACGCAGGCGCGGGCATCGAAGCCACGGTGAACAAGGCCTCAGCGGGGAACGACGCCGCTTTTGCCTTCAAGACCGGCTTCTCCGCCCGCGCGCTGATCGGGTTGCTCGGCAACGATGACTTCAGCTTCAAGGTCAGCCCGGATGGCTCTGCCTTCTTCGAGGCGATCAGGATCGACCGCGCGAGCGGCCAGCTGGAACTGCCCCAACCCACGGTCCTGCCCGGTCTCAGCGCCGCGCCGACCCCGCCGCCCGCAGGGAAAGCCGCCGTCTATGCCCGCAGCCGCGCCGGTGCGCCGTGGATCGACGTCATGCGCCCCTCCGGGCGGGACTTCCCGCTCCAGCCGCATTTCGGGGTGAACCGGATCGCCAACTGGTCACCCTCGACCGGCACGACGGTGACCACCGAAGGCCTGCCAATCACTTCGGTCGGCACCGTTTCGACGCCCACTCTGGCCGCGACGAACCTTGCGACCTCCATGCGGCGCTGGCGTCTGACCTCTGCGGCCGTCGTGGACTCGGTGGCCGACCAGCGATCCGCAGGCTGGGCCTGCTGGCGCGGCAATGCGGCGGGCTTGGGCGGCTGGACCTTCGTGACGCGGATTTCGCTGACGACGCTGCAGGCGACCGGGATGGGGTTCTTCGGCCTCTACGGGTCGACCGCAGCGCTTGCCACAACGCTGACGCTCGCCACCGCCATCAACTGCATCGGCATCGGTTTTCAGCGGGGCACCCATGCCAACTGGCAGCTGGTCGCCAATGACGGGACCGGGGCACCGACGCTCACCGACATGGGCGCGAGCTTTGCCATTGCCACCGGCGGGGTGCTGACCCTGTTCATAGCCGCGCCGCCGAACGGTTCGTCGGTGTGGGCCCGAGTCGTAAACGAGGTCACCGGCGCGGTCTTCGAACAGGAAATCACCGCCGACCTGCCCGCCGCGACGCAATTCCTGTCGCCGCGGCTGTTCCTGAACACCGGCACCACGGCCGCCGCCGTCGCCTACGACTGTGCGGGGGTCTACCTCGAGACGGACTTCTAGGGCGGCGGGCGCATTCGTCCCCCCCCAGCGGATGCGCCCGCCCCTTTCAATGGCCGGAAGCCGACCATTGGGCTGGCGAAAACTCGAGCCAGCCTGGCGGGCTCCGAGCGGGTTCGCCGCCATCCCCGCCGCCGCGCTTGATCCGGCCCTCTGTCCAGCGTCTCCTGCGGTCCCCGCGCTTTCGGGTCCGGGTCCCCATCGTCGATAGAAAGCAGTCGGCGAACTAATCGGCCTCACTGCTCCGCACTTCCGTCGTGGGCGCTGGCTGCGCCAGGCCCGCGACGATCTGCCGAAACTCGCTAAGGATTTCGCCATGGTTCTTGTCGAGGTAGCGGGCGAGACGGTCATTCTGCAGGAGCCGCTCGACATAGCGACCGGCCACTACCAGCCGGAGGTGATCGGGACCAAGGGTGCCTTCGATCAGCTTGATGTTCTTTTGCAGGTTGGCCATCTCGGCCTTCATCCGCTCGGCTTGTTCGCGTGTCACACCTGCAGGTGTCTTCTTTGCAGCCGGGTCAACCAGGTCTGTGGCGTCAGATGCTGCGAGGATCGCCTCGACATAAGGCACGGTGTAATTGTTTGCGGCGATCATCAGTTCCGCCGCCTGAATTTGCCGCAGGGGCTTCATCTTGCGCAGGGCCCGGAAGCTGTTGATCGGGCAATGCCGGGCCTTCAGCAGTTCGGCCGCCTCCGGACAGATGCCGTTCAGCAAGGTGCGCTTCTGTCGGATCAGAGCGATGTTCACATTCAGCGCTGCCGCAATGCGGGCCTCCGATACGCCACGCTCGACCGCGCGCAGGATCATCTTATGCTCCTGGATCGTGGCGAGGCGGCTGATGCGCTTGTTGTAAGTGAAGGATTCGTCGTCGGTCGCCACCAGGCAGGTGACGGTCGTCTCGCCCATTTCCTTCAGAACATGCAGCCGAACATGGCCATCGAGAAGGATGAAGGACCCTTCCTGTCCTGCCGCACGGGCGACCACCGGCGGTTCGATCAGCCCGACCTCGCGGATCGACGCGGCGATCTGTCCATACTTCTGGCTCTTGGGCACTGTGGCCGGCAGTTGCTTGACCGGCAGGATCGCGTCGATCTGGATCGTGCGCAGGTTCGCCTCGAATCCCGGGCTCTTCGGCGGAGGCATTTTCTCCATGTGTGTCATGATCTTGGCTCCTGAAGGCCATCGACGATCATGCGCGGCACGGAATCGAGCCCCTCGGCACGAAGCAGCGTCAAGAAGTTCTCATCCTTCAAGAGCGACTGAAATGCAGCATCGAGAAACAGCAGGCTGCTGCGCGTCGACTGCGCCCTGCGGACCATGTCCTGCTGACGCTCGGCCTCGGCGCGATAGGCTTTGACCAGCGCGGCAGATGTCATTCGCGCGCGTGGCTGTTTGTTCCGCGCGCCACCTCGCTGCTTGCCGTGGCGCTGGCGCAACTCAACCAGCCGCCGCGCCTCCAGCAATTTCTTTCCGCGCAGTTCACCCGAGGCATAAGCAGCCTCCAGCGCCTTCTGCACGTCTTTCTCCTCGGCCCGCGTGATGTAGAGCGCGACGCTGAGCGGCATCTGCCCGGTTTCGACCGCGATCAGCAGGCGTTCTTCACCGTTGGCGATCAACTCACCGATTTCATGGACATAGGCGAGGGAAAGCCCCGTCTTGTCGGCGATCTGATGGTCCGAATATCCCCGGTCGCGCAGGACGGCGATGTCCTGCAACAGCTCCAGCGGACGCTGCTGGCGGCGGGCGATGTTCTCGATCACGCTGCGCAGAAGGCGCTCGGCCTCGCTCGCATCTACGACGATGGCCGGGATGTGGGTTTCCCCAAGGGCGACATAAGCCTCCATCCGACCCTGACCGCAGACCAGGCGATAGGACACTCCCGCCTCTTCATCGACCCGGGCGACTGTGATCGGCTTTTTCAGCCCGACCCTAGCGATACTGTCGACAAGCGCGCGGAAGGTCTTTTCCGAGCGTTCGCGCGGGTTCTCCACCGTTATGGCGGAAATCGGGATGATCTGCACTTCGTCCCGCATCTCGACTTCGCTCACCATGGTGTCACCTCGGCAACCGGAACGCGGCGGGCCATGTCGAAAAAGAAATCCAGCGTTTCAAATCGGAAAGCGTCCAGCATCAGGCCATTCTCCTCGGCAAGCCCCAGGGGTTTTGTTCGCAACTCGAATTGGGGCAGCAGGTAATAGTCGAGCGCGGCGGTATTCGTTCGCTCCATCCGGATGGCGATGGTGATGTCGGGCGCGAGGCCGGTGTCGAAACGGATTTTCCAGCGCAAGGCGCCGGTGGAGGTTTCGCGACAGCGGGCGACGACGACGGAGATGGTGAATTCGCCGTTGATGGTCAGTAGGTCGGTCGCCGGATTGCGTGCCACGGTTCCGCCGAGTCGGTTGATCTCGCGGATCACACGCTCCACCTCGTCCCCATGGAAAAGCCGCAGCAAGCGGTTCACTTCGATGTAGTGGTAGTCCCGATCCGGGGTGAAGCCGACAAGGGAGTAAGCCCGAATCAGGCTGCCGAAACGGTGGGCATAGGCGCCGCTGGACGGCATTCCATCGGCCTCGTCGATCACCAGACCGGATATGTAGCCGTGGCGCTGGAACAGCCGCGTCAACCGTTCCAGCATCTCGTCGTCCGAAAATCGGCGGTTGCGGGCGGCGATGATCACCTGCACCTTCTGAAACTGTTTCGGCTCGACGATGGCATCGAACGCCCCTTGCGACCGGATCCACATCTCCGGGCCATTCGCGACCCGCTTCTGCTTCAGCTTGAAGGAGCGCCGGTTGTAGACGTTGTTGCCGATGTATTTCTCGTTGGTCAGTATCTGATGGACGGTGGCGCGGGTCCAGGCCCGGCCGAGATCGGTCAGGATTCCGCGCTCGTTCAGTTCGGCCGCGATTTCGCTTTCCGAACGGCCGTGTTTCAGGAAACGGCTGTATATCCAGCGAACGGTTCTTACCTCGGTCTCAGGCCCGGGCACCAGGATCACCCGGTCTGTCTGCAAGCTCTTGTGCTCACCACGCTTCAGCTCGGCCTTCACGTCACCCCGTTCGTCAAGCAGAACCCGGCGAAGGCCAAAACCCGCTGCACCGCCCTGACGGAAGCCGCGTTCGATCAGGCGGCACTGTCCGATGAAGACCTTGTTGGAAAGTTCCCGGCTGTATTCCCCGGCCATCGCGCGCTTGACGCTCTTGACGATCGTGGCAACCGGGCCGCCGTCATTTTCGAATTGCTCGGCGCAATATTCGACCTGCTTGTTGGCGCGACGGCAGATGTATTCGTAATAGGCGGATTCATCGGCATCCTGAAACCGCCCCCATCGGCTGACGTCATAGACGAGGATCACTTCGAAATCCGCAGTACCGTCCTGCACATCCTGGATCAGCTGCTGCAGGGCTTCGCGCCCCTCGATCCTCAAACCACTCTTTCCGGCATCTGCATAGGAACGGACCAATTCAAAGCCGCGTTCCTCCGCGTACTTGCGGATCGCATCCGACTGGTTTTCCGTCGAGTATTTCTGATGGTCCGTGGACATGCGGACATATTCGGCCGCACGGCGCTTTGGCGGGGAGTTCGCCGGTTCTTTTCTTGAGGGCAGCTCTCTGCCTGCCATTCCCGTCTCCAGATCAGTTCATGCAGGCGTCTCCGTCTGGTCGGACCCGGGGTATTGGCTGGGGCGCAAAATGGAATCTGCCGCTGTGTTGTCTTCTCCACAGGTTTACCGGAGGAGGACGCCGCGATGCGGATCAAGATGGGCACATCTGTGCCGAAAATGGGCACAACTGTGCACCTGGGCGCGGATCAGGCCGCCTATCGCAAGGCCATTTCCGACACCCTGCGGCGCGAACTGGGGCCCACACATCAGGCCATCAAGACAGTGATGCGCTGGACCGGAGCGAGTGAGCGGACGGCCAAGTACTGGCTGTCTGGCGAACGCGGGCCGAGCGGGGAGCATCTGATCCGGCTCGCGCAGCATTCCGATGCGGTGTTGATCACCATCCTGACCATGGCCGAGCGACTGTCGGAGAAGCCGCGGCAGCACAGATGTGCCGGTTGCCCCGCGCGCGACCTGGTGTTTCAAAACCTCGGACAGGAATGGAAATTGTCCGAGGGTTCCTGACACGCAAGGGAGCGGCCGGACGCCACCCCGCCCGGTCGTTCAGGAAACAAGTCGCCACAATGTTCATGCGGAGATTAGAACCCACATTCTCCGCATGAGTTGCGGCGAATGGCAGGGGGTCATGCTTTGATACCATTTTCCTGCCAATCTCTGTCACCAATCTGGCTTGACGGCAGACTGCTGGCGACAACGCCCCTTGGTGTCAGAATGGAGCCATATTCTGTTGCCAAGCGCACTTGTCGTGACTAGGTTGGCGTCAAACCCCGTTGATGACAGAATCGGCACAACTATGATCATCAAGCCTTACGATCTTTCGGATGCCGTCACCTATCACATCGGCACCTTTCCCCCGTCCGCCCTCGACTACGAGGTGCTGCTCGGACCGCTCGAGGAGGCAGCCGCCTCCCTCGCGCGGTACGACACCAAGATGTCAGGCATGGTGAATAGCGAGTTGTTCCTCGCCCCCCTGCGTCGCCAGGACGCGGTAACGTCTTCCCGGATGGAGGGGACGATCTCGACCATCGAGGAACTGTACCGGCTGGAGGCCGAAGAAGATGCGGGTAGCACCGACCCTTACCGGGAAGCGCGCAACGACGACGTCGAGACCTACCTTTACTCCCGCGCACTGCGGAATGCCCAGCAGGCCCTCGCCGAGGGCGCCCCGCTTGGCGAACACCTGATCCGGACCGCCCACCAACAGCTGCTGTCCTTTGGACGGGGAGCCCGCAAGCGCCCCGGCAGCTACAAGGTCGAGCAGAATTACATCGGGGACGAACGGCGAGGAAAGATCTACTACGTCCCGATCGCTCCCGAGCAACTGGGCCCGGCGATGGCCGAACTCGTCCGCTACATCAACGAAAGCACGATGCGGCCATTGATCCGCACCGCCATCGCGCATGTCGAATTCGAGGCTCTGCATCCGTTCGAAGACGGCAACGGCCGGATCGGCCGCATGCTGATCACGCTGATGCTGTGGAAACTCGGTGTCCTGCATCAGCCGAACTTCTTCGTCTCGGGCTACTTCGAAGCCAACAAGGACGAATACATCGAACGAATGCGCGCGGTCTCGGCCATCGGCGATTGGACCGGCTGGGTCGTATTCTTCCTCAAGGCGATGCACGCCCAGGCGACGGTCAACATCCAGACGGCGGACGCCATCTTCCGCCTTCACGGCGAGATGCGGGAACGGTTCCGCGAAGTGCTTAACTCACAGTTCCACGATCAGGCGCTGGATTTCGTCTTCGCGAGCCCGATCTTCCGCAACGACCGCTTCGTGGAACGCTCGGGGATCCCACCGTCCTCCGCGCGCGCGCTGTCCCGGCGGTTGGTCGAGGCTGGCATGCTGCGGACCATTGAACCGGCTTCGGGGCGACGCGCGGCGATGTACGCCTTTGATCCGCTGCTTGATCTGTTGAAGGTGTGAAGGTCATGGCCACGATCAAGTTGCCCGTCGATGGGGGGCTCGGTAAACGTTGACCAGGTGTTGACAAGAATTTGGAACGACAAAAGCCGAGCGTTATGCTCGGCATTGAAGTCTTTGATAGTGTTGTATTTTTTGGTTGCGGGGACAGGATTTGAACCTGTGACCTTCAGGTTATGAGCCTGACGAGCTACCGGGCTGCTCTACCCCGCGCCATTCTGCGCGATCTGTTGCGCGGCTGCGCCGATTGTTGGGTTGGCGCGATGATCTGGATCGTTCGAGAGCTGCGTTTCTTATCAGATCTGGCGGTGACCTACTCTCCCACGTCTTGAGACGCAGTACCATTGGCGCAACGGCGCTTAACGGCCGAGTTCGGGATGGGATCGGGTGTTTCGCTCGTGCTATGTCCACCAGATCAGATAAGAAACGCTCAGCGTTGCGGACCTTGCGGTCCGTAAGTTGTCCAAGGATGCTTTTGGAAGCGGGGATCTGTGTCAGATCTGGCCACTTCCGGATCAAATCAAGCCTGTCGAGCCATTAGTACCGGTCAACTGAACGCATTGCTGCGCTTACATCTCCGGCCTATCGACGTGGTGGTCTTCCACGGCTCTCAAGGGATACCTGGTTTTGAGGGGGGCTTCACGCTTAGATGCCTTCAGCGTTTATCCTGTCCGTTCATAGCTACCCAGCACTGCCGTTGGCACGACAACTGGTCCACCAGTGGAACGTTCACCCCGGTCCTCTCGTACTAGGGGCAACTCCTCTCAAGTATCCTACACCCACGGCAGATAGGGACCGAACTGTCTCACGACGTTCTAAACCCAGCTCACGTACCTCTTTAAACGGCGAACAGCCGTACCCTTGGGACCTGCTCCAGCCCCAGGATGAGATGAGCCGACATCGAGGTGCCAAACGATGCCGTCGATATGGACTCTTGGGCATCATCAGCCTGTTATCCCCAGCGTACCTTTTATCCGTTGAGCGATGGCCCTTCCACTCGGGACCACCGGATCACTATGGCCGTCTTTCGACTCTGCTCGACTTGTCAGTCTCGCAGTCAGGCTGGCTTCTGCCATTGCACTCAACGAGCGATTTCCGACCGCTCTGAGCCAACCTTCGCGCGCCTCCGTTACTCTTTAGGAGGCGACCGCCCCAGTCAAACTACCCACCACGCAGGGTCCCGGACCCGGATAACGGGCCGCGGTTAGACATCAAGAGTGCGAAGGGCGGTATCTCAAGGATGGCTCCACGGGAACTGGCGTCCCCGTTTCAAAGCCTACCGCCTATCCTGCACATCACAATCCTGATGCCAGTGCGAAGCTATAGTAAAGGTGCATGGGGTCTTTCCGTCTAACCGCGGGAAGTCTGCATCTTCACAGACAATTCAATTTCGCTGAGTCCACATTTGAGACAGCGGGGAAGTCGTTACGCCATTCGTGCAGGTCGGAACTTACCCGACAAGGAATTTCGCTACCTTAGGACCGTTATAGTTACGGCCGCCGTTTACCGGGGCTTCAATTCAATGCTTGCACATCTCCTTTTAACCTTCCGGCACCGGGCAGGCGTCAGACCCTATACGTCGTCTTGCGACTTCGCAGAGCCCTGTGTTTTTAGTAAACAGTCGCCACCCCCTGGTTTGTGCCCCCCGCCAACAGTTGCCTGCCAACGGGGCCTCCTTCTCGCGAACTTACGGAGGTATTTTGCCGAGTTCCTTAAATGTGGTTCTCTCAAGCGCCTTGGTATTCTCTACCAGTCCACCTGTGTCGGTTTAGGGTACGGTCTCATGGAGGGCTGTTTCCAGGAACCGCTCAGCAGCAAGGTCAATCCGATAAGACCTCACTACACCTGCGATCCGTCACCATCTCCTGGCCCAGGAATATTAACCTGGTTCCCATCGACTACGCCTTTCGGCCTCGCCTTAGGGGCCGGCTTACCCTGCTCAGATTAGCTTTAAGCAGGAACCCTTGGACTTTCGGCGACAGGGTCTCTCACCCTGTTTGTCGCTACTCATGTCAACATTCTCACTTCTGATCACTCCACCGGATGCCTTACGGCCCGGCTTCACAGTCAGAACAATGCCTCCGTTGATCCCGAAGGAACAAAAGAGGCAGCGTTCTCTATCACAGAACGCTCCGCTACCGCGTGCACAGATGTGCACACCCAAAGCTTCGGCTCGTGGCTTGAGCCCCGTTACATCTTCGCCGCAAGACCTCTTGATTAGACCAGTGAGCTGTTACGCTATCTTTAAAGGATGGCTGCTTCTAAGCCAACCTCCTGGTTGTTTTGGAAGTCTCACATGCTTTCCCACTTAGCCACGAATTGGGGGCCTTAGCTGTTGGTCAGGGTTGTTTCCCTCTCCACGACGGACGTTAGCACCCGCCGTGTGTCTCCCGGATAGTCCTTCCTGGTATTCGGAGTTTGCTTAGACTCAGTAAGGCTGTGGGCCCCCATCATCCATGCAGTGCTCTACCCCCAGGAGGATACGTCCGAGGCGCTACCTAAATAGCTTTCGCGGAGAACCAGCTATCTCCGAGTTTGATTGGCCTTTCACCCCTAGCCACACGTCATCCCGACCTTTTTCAACAGGTGTGGGTTCGGACCTCCAGTTGGTGTTACCCAACCTTCATCCTGCACATGGCTAGATCACTCGGTTTCGGGTCTGATCCATCTGACTGAAGTCGCGCATTTAACACTCGCTTTCGCTGCGCCTACACCTAACGGCTTAAGCTTGCCAGATAGACCAAGTCGTTGACCCATTATACAAAAGGTACGCCGTCACCGCTCAAGGCGGCTCCGACTGCTTGTAGGCGTCCGGTTTCAGAAACTGTTTCACTCCCCTCGTCGGGGTGCTTTTCACCTTTCCCTCACGGTACTGGTTCGCTATCGGTCAGCAAGGAGTACTTAGCCTTCGAGGGTGGTCCCCCGATCTTCAGACAGGATTTCACGTGTCCCGCCCTACTTAATACGTCCAATCGAACTTCCCATACGGGGCTGTCACCCGCTCTGGCTGTGCTTTCCAGCACATTCCGGTCATTCTCATGGCTCGGCTGGTCCCCGTTCGCTCGCCGCTACTGGGGGAGTATCTGTTGATTTCCTTTCCTCCGGGTACTTAGATGTTTCAGTTCCCCGGGTTCGCTTCTAAAACCCTATGTATTCAGGTTGAAGATACCTGGTTCAGCCCGTTATTGATTACCCGAAGATAACAATAACAAACTGTCAGGTGGGTTGCCCCATTCGGAGATCCATGGATCAAAGCTTATTCTCAGCTCCCCATGGCTTAACGCAGAGTATCACGTCCTTCATCGCCTCTTGCTGCCTAGGCATCCACCAAACGCCCTTATCGCGCTTGATTTGATCCGGAAGAAGACAGACCGCAGTCCGTCACCGCGCCCCTTTGTAAAACGCGGCGTCGCTTCCGATCAAAAGCATGTACTTTCCCGCTCCTTCCATCCGGAAGAAGCTGTGTTCCTTACATGAAGAAACACTTG
>NZ_JACEMU010000008.1:2500-76767 GCF_013868135.1 Paracoccus sp. S1E-3 | reverse complement strand
GTAACCATCCGGCGTAGGCCGCGGACGGGTGTCCGTGCTCAGGGAGTGGGCTTGGGTGCTTTGGGCTTGCCGGGCCGCGGGGACCATTTCTTCGCGAGTTGGTCAAAGCGTTCGACGATCCTGTCGATCCTGGCATCTTCGGGATCGAAGGTTGCACCTGACCAGCCGACCATGTCGTCGTGCTGCTCGTGGTCCGGATCTGCGAGGGCTTCGAGGAATTCCTCGTAGCCCGGAGCACCGCCGACATCCTCGGGCGGGCAGGCCCCGCTGGCCTTCAGAAGCCTTGGATAGGTCACGCCCGGGGTGGCCTCGGTGACCCGCTCGATCCGGATGCTGTGGTCCCAGTCATCGCCGAAGTCGTAGACATACTGGATCGTCCTGACGCCGGTATCCTCGAGCACCTTCTGCAGCGTCGCCTTCTTCGCGGGCATCGGGCCGTCGTAGAATCCGTCCGGACCGGGCACGCCCCAGCCCGCCCCCCCGGCCCTGAATTCGTAGAGATGGGTGTCCGTCCAGCCCATCGCCGCCTGGACCACCTCATGCAGCCGGTCGAGCCTGATCTTCAGCGGCACCTCGATATGGCGCATCGGCTGAGGATCGACGTCGTTCAGAAGGATCCGGAGGCGGGCGATCAGGGTCATGCGGCCCTCCTTTGCGGTATTTGCGACCAGTTCCAGGGAAGAAGTTCCGGCAGGCGCGACAGGGGTATGTCCGGCAGCCGGGCAAGGACATCGGCCAGCCAAGCCTGCGGGTCGACGTCATTCATCTTGGCCGTGACGATCAGGGAATACATGAAGGCGGCGCGGTCGCCACCGCGCGGAGATCCGGCGAAGAGCCAGGCTTTCCGCCCGAGGGCGACGCCCCGCAGCGCGCGTTCTGCTGCGTTGTTCGTCAGGCAGATGCGGCCATCATCGAGGAAGCAGGTGAAGGCGTCCCAGCGGCCGTCCTCCTCGAACATGTAGTTGATCGCCTTGGCGACGGGGTTGTGCTTCGACATTCGGGCGCGTTCGGTCCGCAACCAGTTGTGCAGATCCTGGACCATCGGGCGCACCAGCCGCTGACGGGCGTCATGGCGGGCCTCGGCGGTCAGGCCGGTGATCTCGCGCTCGGCATCGAAGATGGCGTCGAAGCGTTTGACCGATTCCAGCGCGATGGGCGAGATCTCCTCGGCCACCGATCTGCCCTTGCGGGCCGTGGCTTTGATATCCGCCAGTTCGAAGAACTTGCGCCGGGCATGCGACCAGCACAGCGCGCTCAGCACCGGCGCGGGCCTGTGGCTGGCATGATAGAGATCGTTGTAACCGCCATAGGCGTCAGCTTGCAGGATGCCGGTCCAGCCCGTCAAATGCCGGGTCGGGTGTTCTTTCCTGCGGTCGGTTGAGAAGTAATAGAGCGCTGCCGGCGGCGCCCCACCGGCAAAGGGCCGGTCATCCCGCAGATAGGTCCAGAGCCGGGCGGTTTGCGTGCCACCTTTGGCCAGCAGCGGCACGGTCGTGTCGTCAGCATGCAATCGCTCGGCGCCGAGGACATGGGCGCGGATCAGATCGTGGATCGGCTGCAGCGCCACGGCACAGGCCCCGACCTGATCGGCCAGGGTCGAGAGGCTGATCTCGACGCCCTCCTTCGCATAGCGCTCGGCCTGCCTGTTCAGGGGCTGATGCTGGCCAAACTTCTCGAACAGCACCATGGCCAGCAGGTTCGGGCCGGCCCAGCCCCGGGGTGTCGGGTGGAACGGCGCTGGCGGCTGGCTGATCTTCTCGCAGTCGCGGCAGGTGAACTTCTCGCGGACGGTTTGCACGACCTTCCACTGCCGCGGGATCACCTCCAGCGTCTCGGTGATGTCCTCGCCCATCTTCACGATGCGCGCCGAACCACAGCAAGTGCAGGAAGTCGGCGCCTTAACCACGACGCGCTCGCGGGGCAAATGCTCGGGGAACGGCTTGCGGGCTGGGCGGCGGCGTTCGAAGGCCGCGACCATCGCCCTCGGGCCCGTCGCCTCGGCTTTGGCCCGGTCATCGGCAATGTCGGTCTCGATGTCTTCGAGCTGCATCTCCAGTTGCTCGATCAGCCGGGCATGGCGTTCGGCACCATGGCCATATTGCTCGCGGCGGAGTTTGGCGATCTGCAGTCGGAGGTGCCGGATCATGTCTTCAGAGGCCGAGACGATCGCCTGAACCTGGGTCAACTCCCCCTTGGCGGCGACCAAGGCGTCCTCTGCGGCAGATGCGCGAGTCTCTGCCGCGGCGAGTGCGGCGCGCAGAACAGCGATCTCCGAGGTGGTCTCCGACATGCCGAAGACCTATCACGAAACCCCGGAATAGTCCAATAAAACAAGGGTATTTTGACTATCAACCCGCCGAGGCAGGCCGCTGCGTCCAGCGCGGATTGCGCCAGTCGATTCCTTCCAGAAGATAGCCGAGCTGCGCCGCCGAAACCGGAACGGCTGAGCCATTCTGGCTCACCGGCCAGATGAACTTCCCCGCCTCCAGCCGCTTCAGATACAGCGACATGCCGACCCCGTCGTGCCACAACACCTTGATCAGGTCACCCTTGCGCCCCCGGAAGCAGAAGATCTCGCCACCGTGCGGATCGCGACCCAGGCCCTGCTGGACCTTCAGCGCCAGGCTGTTCATCCCGCACCGCATGTCCGTCACCCCGCCTGCAATCCACACGCGCGCCCCCGCCGGAAAGGCGATCATGCGCTGTCCAGCACCGGAAGCAGCCGCGCCAGAATGACCGGGTCAATTCCCGCAGGAACCACGAGGTGCCGGCCATTCACCAGTGTGATCGCGACTGTGACGGCATCGGAGATCTCCAGCTCTGCCGCAGGTGATACCGATACAGGCACAGGTTCGGCAGCAATCATCACCGGCGCAAAGGTCAGGGCAGGCTCATTTCCGAGAAGGCCCTCGCGATAGTCCTTCCGCCAGCGCGTCAGCAACGCGCGAGAGATATCGTGACGCCGCGCCGTCAGCGCCACGCTGCGCGGGCGCGACAGGCTTTCCTCGACGATACGGATCTTCTCGGCAGCCGACCAGCGACGCTGCCGACCACTATCGGTCACCGAGAGAACCTCGACTTGGGAACTGAAGCTATGGGTGTCCATAGCTTCAGCCTCCTACATCCATCCCGCCTTCAGCGTCAGACGGTCCTCACCGGGAGCTTACTGGTCAGCATGCGCAGGTCTTTCCTGACAGCGCCGCGCGTAGCGCGGTTACGGAGCTGCTGAGTGCAATTGCGGGTTGGGGCGCCTGCATATAGCTGGTCGAAGATAAGGCCCCGGCGGCTTATTTTCGAAGGGGCGACCGGGTCCGGCCTGGCTGCGATCTTCGCAATTCGACAAACCGGATAGCGTTACGGCTGCCCGGTGAGCGCTCCGCGCCACCGAGCGAAGCATTCCCTCTTGAAGGTTGCGTTGGTGTCGTCGCGCTGCATGGAGATGCGCGGCTTGGCAGGTTGCCAGTCGTCAATCGAAACGCCCATGAACTTGGCAATACGCTCGATTTCCAGCCGCATGTTCTGCTGTACGTTTTCATAGAAAATTGGGATGCGCGGCCAGTGCATGGCCTGACAGATGCAATCGACGTATCCATTCGATCTGTGGATACCCATCAGGATGCGTTCGATCGCCGTGCTGTCAAAGACGGGCACCGCGCTTGTGCCGTTATGGGTGCTCGTCCATTTTCCTGTCTGATGGGCAATCCAGTGTGATGTGGCCTGCCCGAGGACATCACGACGCACGGAGTGGATCACTTTAACTTCGGGAAACATTCCGAAAATATTGGCGCGCGTCAGCATGGCCATCTGATCCCAAGACGCCTTGACCCCCCATATGGAACGGGGTGGCGCCCCCCTGGCGAGCGTTTCGATGTATTCGGGAAAGCTCGAAATCCGCTTCTTTGACAGGAAAAGCGAAACCTCGTCCCAATTCAACGCTTCAGCAAAGCCGGCGAAACGGCGCGTCTGCCGAAGGTAGTCGGCAAGAAGGTTCGAACCGGAGCGATTGCTGAACGCCATGATGACCAGCGGTCTATCGAAAACAGGTGTCTTGCCGTCAAATCTGACATTGCCGGAAAACAGATCGTTGATCCGAACCTCGTGCTGGCCCGGACGGGACAGGGCCTGAAACAACTCACCAGATGAAAAGCTACCAAGCATTTATACGACGCGCCTCAAAGGAGTACTGATTTCAGCAAAAGCGGCCACGACCGCCTTTGGCGACTGTTCTACAATTCGTCCATTGGGCGCCGCTGCAACAGCCTCCCCCTGCGCCCCAATATCGAACGCAAACACCGGCAGTCCGGTCGCCAGCATCTCGTGGACTGTGAATGAAAAGGTTTCTGGACCGATGGAGGGCATGAGCCAGGCCGAGACACGGTGTTGACGTGCCAGCGCGGCCAGATCGTCGAGGCTGTAGCGGCCGGTAATCTGCAGATCGGATGGGATCGAGAATGACCGGTCGAACTCGCCGATCACGACCAGGTCGAACATCGCGCGTTCGCGGTTCATGTATGACGCCAGATCGCTGACGAACCGCGCGCCTTTGACCTCTCCGATGGATCCCAGGATGCCGAGCGATGCGCGTTTGCCCCCAGCGGGGGGAGGCGAAGCCAACACCGGAACCTTATGCTTCATTCTATGCGGCGCTACCGTGATCCTGCCGCGCATGGCCGGCCATGCCGCGGCCACGATTTCACGACTGCTGTTCGAGAAAACCCGGACCGTATCAGCCCGCAGCATCAGATCGCCCCAGGCTTCCCGCCACGCCCGCAACGACCCCGGCCGGCCGTCCGAAAGGACCGGCTGGTGGGCAGGATCAGGATCGTCAATGTCTGGGACACCGCGATAGACGCCGGCGCTGTCCAGCAGGTTATAGGAGGGGCTGACCGGCAAGTAATCATGGAAAAGGACCTCCAGACTCGCCTGCTCACCTTCCGCCAAGTCGGAAAGCAGCCGTGGAAGTTCGATCGGTCGTGTGTCACCGACGCCGCAGGAGTAGACGATGTGGCGCCTTGAAGCGCTTCGAATGACATCGATGACGGTTGCGATGTCTTCGATCTCACCAACGATCAGGTCGTCGCCACTGTGCAGCTCGATCGCAAAGCGCCTGACGCCCCCGACGCGAATGACGACGCAGGAATGGCCCCATCTCCGCGCCTCCCGAATTTCGTCGTTCAGCCAATGATCTGCGCCACCGCCCTGCGAATGGGCCAGATATACCGGTAGGGGAGTGTTCGGTTGCCGTGCCGCCGCGAGACTGATCGACAGGCAGAGCCGCGCGGCAAACAGCGGATCCTCCCTGATGAACCTCTGCACATCCATATCGAAGGAGGGGTAGCGCGCGGTGATGATCCGGCCCGCATCGGCCATTGCCCGCATCTTTGCGTCATATCCGAACGAGGCACCTCCTCGGTGTTCGACAAAGAGATTTCCGATGCCGATGTTTCTCATGTCGAACTTCCGGACCCGCTGGCACCAGTCCACCTCCTCGCCGTAGCCGCGGCCGAATACGGTATCAAATTTCGGCACCATCCCAAGCGCGCGGCGATTGATCGCCATGCAGAAGCCGACCCCGCAGGGCGCATCAGCACGCGCCTGTGAGGAAAGCAGCAGCGCCGCGGCGTCAATGGCATCGACGGCACCGGCGGGAATGTCGGCCCTGCCGGCGATAAGGGGGACAGAGAATATCGATGCGTCGTTCGACATCGGCGTCACCGAGGCCACGGTCTGATCGTACATGATCGGACGGAGCAATCTGGAAGCCCATCCGCTGGGCACGAACGCGTCGCTGTTCAGCAACACCACATGCTCTTTGCGCTCTGCGGCGAGGGCCAGACCGAGGTTCACGCTGCCCACAAAGCCGAGATTCGCTTTATTTTCCAGGAGAGACACACGATCCCCCTGTGAGGCTGCCCAATCCCTTAGAAAGGGACGGACGCGGGGATCGGTGGAGGCATCTTCGATCAAGACGAGATGCCATGGCAGGTCGGTGTTCGCGGCAACCCTCGACAACGATTCCTCAAGCATATCGAAGGCGTTGTAGACCGGCATGACGATCGTGAAGGATTCGGACCGCGCTGCGGACGAAGGTTCTGGTTCCGCGAAAAACGTTCTCGACAATGTGTGGAATTCAGCTCTGGGCGCCAGCAGCCCCAGGCCGGCCCTGAGTTCCTCCCGAAGCGACGGCTTGCGTCCTGACATAATATAGCGGGCCGCCAGCGGCATGCAGCGCACCAGCGTTACGGCGAAGGGTAGAAGCGCGCGCCACGCGAGGGCCGCCTTTTGTCCAGCAGTCGGCGCGGACAGGGGCCAATGGTAGGTCGCACCGTCCTGATTAAGACGGACAGTTACCGGCCCCTCATGCCACTCCACCACAGCTGAAAACCCGACCCGACCGTCCTCGTTTGATGTTTCGCTCATCCGCGTGTCGCCAAGTGCAGCGACAACATCCCCACGATGCAGACGCCGGCGCACATTCGTTTGTCGTTCAGTCGACACGATCGACAGCTCATCAAACAGACACCAGCCGCTTATGGTCGCCGTGTCCCTTGCGATCTCGTAGCGATCAATATAGCCGGCGACCTGTCCGTCGGGCAGCGTCAAGGCACGCTTCGGCCCCACGAAGCTGGTGTTCCAGTAGCGATACCGATTGAAGAGCCGTCGAAGCCTCGAAAGCATGTCACACTCCGAGTTGGACGTAGTGCACGTGCTGTTTCGTTCGCAGATAAAGATATGTCGGCGTCGCCCGAGACTCGATCTTCAGCCGGAATCGCAGGCGAGCATCGGCGAGATTGGTCGAGCCTGCCGCGCCCAATCGGGAAGGACGTCGCAGGGTCTGCAGCGCCCTGTTGCCGGACCACAGCCCGACCTCCATGGAGGCGGCCCAACCAGTGACCTCAATCCCCGCGCCCGCAGCGGCAACGCTTTCAATTTGTGCCAGCAACTCACCCCCCGGCCCGAACACGGGAAAGGTAGATGGAAACGCTTCGTTGGGAAGATGTCTTTTGCGCCACATCTAAGTCGCCGATCTGCAGTTTTCTTCCCTCCCGGTTGCATCTGGCACAGCTGCAAACTGGTGTCCAGCCATCCGGAAGTCAGGCGTGCGTTCACTTTTTCGACAACACTGCCTAAGCGACACGCAGGCCAGAGTGTCAATAAAATGTTATCCGTATCCAGTAAACTCTAAGGGTTCAGGTGCTTGCGGCCACTTGGTCCTGCAGCTAAGCGTCACCCAAGATAGGTCTTAAATGCGGAGGAAGCCGTGCTTTCAGTGCCTCGAAAACGCATCCTCCGGTTGAACCGTGCTATTGCCCGTGTTGTTGAGGTCAAGGACCACGACCTGCCTGGTTTTGATAATGAGCAGTATCTCGAGGTTAACGGCGACCTGGTGGCGGCGGGACTGAATGACGGGGCAAGCCACTACAGTCAATACGGCCAGAAAGAGTTGCGGCGTCTGTTCCGGCCCGGACAAGGCCTTAACCACCCCGCCAGTCGCATGCTTGGCAGCGCGCAGCGCGGTGACTGGATAAGTGCCGTTGAAGCGCTGTGTCGGCGCAGGGAAATTACGGAAGTCCTTGCAGAACATCCGCGTGCCGCATGGTTGCGAACCGGCTTCACGCTTGCGGGCTATCTGCAGGAAAGGGGTGATGTTGCGACTGCCCTGCTTGGCGACGACCTGCGCAAGGCGGCGTTCCATTTCCTGGAATTCGGGCTGGAGGAGGGGGCGACCGGCCTCCCCACCGACTGGGACGAAGAATTTGTAGCTGGGAGATATGGGTTGTCGTCCGTGAAGGACCGTCCGGACCTTCGAGCTGTCCTTGCCGCGGTCGTTGACCTCGAGTCCGATCCGCTGGAGATCGTCCTGAACGAATCCCAGCAATGGGACATAGACGGATTTCCGGGCGCATTGATGTCCGAAAATTTCGATCATGAATACTACCATGCAATGGCGAGTCGTGCGGGGCTGATGCCGAAGGGATACGCGCGCGGCATCTGCATCGAGCATTTCAAGAAGGTCGGTGTCAGAGAGATGCTGCCGATCCACCCGGATATGGCCTTCGATGCTGATTTCTATGCGAGCGAGCTGGAGCAGGCCCAGCGGAAGGAATCTCTCTCGGCACCTGGTCGGACGGAAGCCTGGCCGCTCAACGCGTCGCACGGGCCGATCTCGCCACCGGCGCTGTATCTGCACTGGCTTACTGTCGGGCAGCGCAAGCAGCTGGCGCCGAATTTGCGTGTTTGCGCAAAGCGGCTCTGCGGCTTTGACATTCCTCCGGCGTTGCTTACCCAACTGCCGATCTTTCGGCTCGGCGCGGGCCTGGGTCGGGATGCTGCCCCCCGGCGTATTGTGTGGGAGCTGATCCACGCGCCGTTACCCGGTGTCGCATCTTTGGAACTGACCAGCGACGACGCGGTCGAAGCGCTGGTTTCGATTGCCGATCGCCTGGTCGTCTCGGGTGAGGTGTCGCAGGGCGAACAGCTCTACTGGCACGTTCTCGACAGAAAGCCCGGACATAATCGGGCCTCTCGCCATCTTGCGGACTTGCTGCAGCGGGCAAAGCGTAACGATGTTGCGACGACCCTGCGCGGCCAGATTCCCGAACAGCATTCCACGGGTTGGAACAGGCTGAACCTGGCAGAGCTATATCTGACGTCCGGCCGCTTCGAAGATGCCGCAGCGCTTCTTTCGGGCATCCCCAACACGGCGTTGAGTGTGGTCAGTATCGCCTCGCGCAAACGCCAGCTCGCCCACATGCTTTTTAACAGGATCTGGGACAATCTGGCGGATCATGTGGCGGCCTACGGCATCGCGCGGACGCAAGAGCAGTTGCGCGGCGCCCTGCGCGCCTGCACACCCACCTTCAGCACTGCGGATTGCAGTCGCGAAGTTCGGCATGTGGCGCTGATCGGCAATGAAGATCTGCCGCAATGCAAGCTCTACCGCATCGACCAGAAGGCCGAACAATTAAGGACCGCCGGCTTCGAGGTCACGATCTTTTCGCCCAACCGCGATCTGGATCTGTTTGCAGCCCAGATGGACAGTTTCGAAGCCGTGATCTTTTTCCGCGTCCCGGCCTTCCCGAAAATGATCGATACCATTACCGCAGCCGCGCAACGCGGACTGCTGACCTTCTATGAAATTGATGATGTCGTCTTCGATACTGCCCACTTCCCCCCCAGCCTCGAAAGTTATGCGGGTCAGATCGACGAGGCGCATTATGCGTCGATGGCCTGCGGTGTGCCCCTGTTCGAGCACGCGATGTCGCTTTGTGACTATGGGATTGCATCGACCGCGACGATCGCGAAAATGATGAAAGACCGGGTGCGCACCGGCCAAGTCTTCGAGCATCATAATGCAATCGGTCGCCTTCACGAGGCAGGCATAAAGGCCGCCCGCCTGACGCTGCCCGAGCGTGCCGCGAACGCGCCCCTCGTCCTGTTCTACGGCTCGGGAACGCGGGCACATAAAGAGGATTTCCACGACATCCTTGAACCCGCTCTGGCCGAGATCGTCAGGCGCTATCCGGGGCGGGTCGAAATCCGTCTGGTCGGGCATTTCGGCAAGTTCAGCCATCTGGATCTTGCCCGCGATCCGGTCACCATCCTCGAACCAGTTTGGGACTTCGAGGAATATTACGGTTTGCTGGCACAGGCCGATATCAACCTTTCGGTGCTGACGGAAAGCCTGCTGACCGATGCCAAATCCGAGATCAAGTGGATGGAAGCCGCCTTGTTCGGTATTCCCTCGGTCCTGAGTGCGACGGCAACGCACCGCGAGGTCGTGGTCGATAACGAAACCGGTCTCCTGTGCCGGAACGCAGCCGAGTTCACCGCGGCACTGGATCGGCTGGTCAAGGACCGCGACCTGCGTATGCGGATCGGCAACGCGGCCAGACAGGTCGCGACAAGGACCTATTCGCTTGCTGCCATGGGCGGGAATCTGCGCCAGATGTTCGACACGCTGCGCCCGGCGGGGGTCACCAAGAAAAAACTGCTGGTCGTCAATGTCTTCTATCCGCCGCAGGCAATCGGCGGTGCGACGCGCGTTGTCCACGACAATGTCACCCTCTTGCGAGAACGCTATGGGCAGGAATACGAAATCGACGTGATCTGCACGATTGAGGGCGGGCAAGTTCCCCTCAGCGTTACCAGCTATGCAGAGGACGGGGTCAGAGTCTGGGGCATCACCGCAGTGCCTGCCGACGGGGGCGACATGGCCACGCAACAACCGCAAATGGCTGCTGCGTTTGATCGCCTCGTCGAGCAAATAAAGCCGGATCTTGTCCATTTCCACTGCGTCCAGCGGCTGACGGCTGCTGCCGTCGATGTGGTGCGCCTGCGGGCCATTCCCTACGTCATCACCCTACATGACGGCTGGTGGATTTCTCCCAATCAGTTCATCATCGACGGCAAGGGTAAGGCCGCCTTCTATGATTATTCCAAGCGGAATGGACCGGATTTCCCGGATCGGGCTCGATCCCTGCTGAGGCCCTTGACCGGCGCCGCGCGTCTTCTTGCGGTGTCGGAAAGCTTCGCCGAGCTGCATCGGCAGGCAAACCTTCCGAATGTGGTCACGGTCGAGAATGGGGTTTCGCCCATCGCGACCCGCCCCTCCGTTCCTTCCAGATCTGGAAAAGTGCGGCTGGCTCATATAGGTGGTGCCACGCGTCACAAGGGGCTGCACCTCGTGCGGAACGCCTTGATGGCGAATGACTACAGGAACCTGGAGCTGCTGTTGATCGATCATTCGCTTCCTTTTGGCGCGCAGGTACATGAAACCTGGGGCACCACCTCGGTCCTTCGGGCAGGCAAGGTCCCGCAATCCCAGATCGCTGAGCTGTATGCCAATGTCGATGTTCTGCTGGCGCCGTCCACCTGGCCAGAGAGCTATGGCCTGGTGACCCGTGAGGCGATGGCCTCGGGCGTCTGGGTCATCGCCTCGGATATTGGTGCGATCGGCGGCGATATTACCGAAGGAGTCGACGGGTTCCGCGTCGATATATCCAACTATCAGGCCCTCGCCGACTGCCTTTGGCGGATCGACGGCGACCCGTCGCGGTTCCTGGCGGCGCCGGCCGAGTCCCCCTCCCTCAGAACGGCGACCGATCAGGTGGACGATCTGGTTCGTATCTACGAAGACGTTCTAGCTGAGGCTGAATAGCGCGACCCTCAATGCTGAGAAAATTATCGCTCATCCCGCCCTTTTTTCGGAAAGTGAGAACAATGACGCCCAAATTTGTGATTTGCGGCATGGAACATACCGGAACGACGCTAATTTCGGACCTGTTCCGGCAAATTCCGGGTATTGATTCCGGCTTTGAATGTGGTGTCCTTCTGCGTGCAACTCCATCCGAGTTTCGCAAGTTGCAACCTTTCGCATCGCATATGTTGGCTGGTTGGGGGATAACTGCAGAACAGCTTGATCACTGCTGCGCCGCACCTGACTTTGTCCAATTTTACCAGCGACTGATGCAGGCCAGCACGGCGATTTCGGACGATACCGTGGCGATCTTTGACAAGACGCCCCGCTACCTTTCCGAATTGACGACGGTTCTTGAACGCTGCGATTGTCCGGTGCTGGTCAGTCACAAGGATCCGCGCGCAATTGTCTGTTCAGACTTCAAGCGGGCGAAAACCGATGACTTTCACGCCTGGTATGCAGGCTATCGTGACGACAAGCTGGGCTATGTCAAAGACTGTTACAACCAGTTTATCAAGCACCGTGACAATCCTCGTGTCGCCGCAGTTAGCCTGGAGGATCTCGCCATGAATTCTCGGGCGACTATGGAACGAATGTTTGCTCACGTCGGAGAGCGGTTTGACCTTGGCTATGCCATTATCGACGATCTCCGTTACGATAATGTCAGGTCTCGAACGGTTTCTCCCGAGATTGCGTTCGAATATCGACGCTTTCTGGGGAAGTCCGAGCAGGAGGCAATCATGAAGGATTTTGGCTGCTTCGATGCTTGGATCTATAGCTGAGATGTGACTTTCCTGCGGGATCTGTTCCAGCTTTCCCTCTGGACCAGCCTGGAAAAGATGCCGCGTTCTCGAAGACATCGACACGGCCACATATCCTTCCCCGCAAGGTGATCTGCCGCTATGGCCAGGAAACATGACCGGCGAGGGGATTTTTCCTCCACCTTTGACTAACAATCAAACTGGAGCACCAAAGCGGGGCTGTTCGGAGGCGACAACCATGTCGCAATACCCCCAAGCCTTCGAAGCCTGCGGTTTCACAAATGAAGTTCACGCAGGTCGGCGCCGCTTCTGCCCGACAGGTCGGGTTTCGGCCTCTGCCCCTGCGCAACGTAAAAGGGCTTACCTGGACGACAGGGGCGGTATTGTGCCGCCCCTGTCGTTTGCTCAGAATTTCCAGCGGGCGCCTACCATGTAGGAGGTGGCCTTCTGATAGCTGGTCGCGTTGTCGTCATAGTCGTAGCTGCGATAACCCGCATAGATGTCAGTCTTCAGGCTGGCAACATTCTGAACCATCGCGACTCCCCAGCTTTTCGCGCTGTCGCCGTCGCTGACCATGTCCTGACCGTTGTAATAATCGACGGCGAGACTGGTCTTCCCCCAGTCGACCCAATTGCCGACATAGCCGACCTGGCCATAATAATAGGAGCCTGCATCGTTGCGCTCACCCACCGTGAGGGCGGCATTGAAGCCCGAGGGCAGCAGCACCGAGGCCGAGGCGAAGGTGTCCTTCACGTCATCGCCTCCGTCCTCGCGGTCACGCACGCTGTGCCCCACCCCGCCAGTGATCGTGATCCCGCTCGCAAGCTCATTCTCGTAAGCCAGCGCCAGATCCCAGTAATCGTCGCCGTCGTCGCTGTTCAGGATGTTGCGGCCATAGGCGGTGCGCAGGCTGACGCCCATGTATGAGGGCGAGTCATAGCGGATACGGCCGCGACGGCTTCCATCGAAACTGCCAAAAGCATCGCCAACAGAAATGCCGCTCAGCGTGCCGTCGGTCTGACGCAAGAAGTAGCTGCCCGCTGCATCGCCGATCGCCACGTCATTGACTACCGTGGTCGGGCTCTGGCTTTCTTCGCCGATTCCGTCGGTGGCCATGCTGCCCTGACCCAGGTAGAATGTCCCGTAGTTGGGGGTCTTCAGCGAGAAATCGACATGGCGAAGATTTTCGCGGTCCCAATGCAGGCCCCTGTCCTCACCGAACTGGCTGATTGAATCGCTCGCACGGAAACCGATGGCGGTTTCGAATTTGAAGTTCAGCTCATAGTCCCCGATTGGCTGGAAAATGGTGAAGCCGACACGGGAACTCGACTTTGCGTTGTCCGCCAGCTCGCCCTGGCTTTCCGCGCCGTCGTTGAAATGGGTCCAGGACGGGCTGAATTGACCATAGAAGGTAAACGTACCTTCGGATGCTGATTCATAGGTCGGTCCAGCGTGGGCGGGCAGCGTGAAAAGCAGCGCGGCGCTGGAAAGACCCAGAACCGATAATGGGAGGAAGGAGCGCATAGGAGTCCTTTCTTCGGACGATAGCCATGGAGCGCCATCCGCGAGGGTTCGGATCGAATGATAGGCCTGGCCGCCCGAATGCGGGTGGATATGGTGATTGAGCGCAGCCAGCTGCTCGGCTTGACCGCGTGACCACAAAGGCCCCATTCTCCGCGCTCAGTCAATATTGGTAAGTATACTTTTTATATGAATTTTATATGATAACAGAAAGTTGCGAACACTTTGACGTCATCAGGGGTCTGTCCCCATTGATTTCATCTGGGTAGTATCCCTTATCTTGGCACCCTCTATGATGACGTCCGTCGCGCGCAGATCCCAAGGGCCGGCGGCAGACCGGCGGAGGCGCCTTTTCACGACCTTGTCGCAATTCAGACGGCTCGCCACGCCATGACAGAAATGCGTTTTGACGGCGTCTCACGCCGATTCGGAAAAAACAAAAACACCGCGTCACACGGCTTCACGAAATCGTGTGAACCGGCGGGAATAATCGCGCTCTCTGTGGCGTCTCTCTCGCGTCCTGCGACGGTTGCCCATGGCGGTGAAACCGCATCGCGAGGGCATCATGCGTCTTATCACTTTGGCTTTTCTGCGCTTGTCGGTAGGGGCACCTGCCTTGGCGGCGCCGGAACTGTTTGATCCCACGGTTTGATGGTGTGATCCTTTCTTTGGAATGGAAGGATGCCCAATGGGACAAGTTCGTCACGGCAGCGCCACGACCACGCACGCCGTCAGAGCAGCGATACAGCGATCGCAAGCTTCTCTCGCGCAGCTGAGCCGGGAACCGGGTACGACCCCAAGACCGTTGCGAAGGGGCGCAAGCGCGCAACGGTCGAGGATATGAGGACCGGACCATCGGAGCCGCGCTCTACGGTCCTGTCGGCGGCGCGGGTGACAACGGGGCCATCGAACTCCTGCGCCGCGTCGGCCAGCACGTCGTCGCGGAGGTCCACCAGCGCGATTTTCGCACCGTCCGCCGACAGGCGTTTCGGGATGCCCAGCCCGATGCCGCGCGCGCCGCGGGTGATCAGAGCGACACTTCCGGCAAGAGGTTTTCCGGAAGTGGTCATGAGAGGTCTCCCTCTTTGAGGGCAGGACGGGTCCGCCCGCTTCGCCGCAGCGCCGGGCGGACCACAATCGTCAGGACAGGTGATGAACTTCCTGAAGCCGGTAAACGGGGGTATCGATCCCCTCCATCCGGGCCTTCAGTTGCAACGCCAGATACAGCGAATAGTGGCGTGACTGGTGCAGGTTGCCACCGTGGAACCACAGCGCCTCCTGCTGGGTCGGTTTCCACATGTTGCGCTGCTCGCCTTCCCACGGGCCGGGATCCTTGGTGGTATCTGATCCCAGACCCCAGACCTTGCCGACACGGTCGGCGATTTCTTGCCCCATCAGATCGGCCGCCCAGCCATTCATGGAGCCGTAGCCAGTGGCATAGACGATCAAATCCGCCGGCAGCACCTGGCCCGAGGCCAGTTCGACCCCCTCGGGCAGGATGCGCGCGACATCGCCCTGCACGACCTTGACATCGCCGTCGATGATCAACTGGCTGGCGCCCACGTCGATATAATAGCCAGATCCGCGGCGCAGGTACTTCATGAACAGGCCCGACCCGTCATCGCCCCAGTCGAGCTTGAACCCGGCCTTTTCCAGACCGTCGTAGAAATCCTTGTCGCGTTCCCTCATCTGGTCATAAAGCGGGATCTGCCACTGATGCATGATCCGGTAGGGAAGGGACGCAAAGACCAGATCGGCCCTTTCCGTCGTCATGCCGTCCTGCACAGCCTTTTCGGAATAAAGCGCCCCAAGACCGATCTCCATCAGCGAATTCGAGCGCACGATATGAGTCGAGGATCGCTGGACCATGGTCACGTCGGCATCGTGTTCCCAGAGTGCGGCGGCGATATCATGGGCAGAGTTGTTTGCACCGATGATGACGACCTTCTTGCCCGCATAGGCGTCGGGGCCGGGATGGGCCGAGGAATGATGCTGATCGCCCTTGAAGCTGTCAGCGCCCGTAAAATCGGGAATGCGCGGCTTGCCCGACATGCCGGTGGCCAGAACCAATTGCTTGGGCCGCAAGGTGACGTCGCGCCCGTCGCGGTTGACCTCGACCACCCACTCGCCGGCGGCCTCGTCGTAATGAGCTGATTTTGCTTCTGTTTTTGACCAATAATTCAGCTCCATCACCTTGGCATACATTTCTAGCCAATCGCCGATCTTGTCCTTGGGCGCAAAGACCGGCCAGTTTTCGGGGAACTTGATATAGGGCAGGTGATCATACCAAACGGGGTCGTGCAGGCACAGCGACTTATACCGTTTGCGCCACTGATCGCCGGGGCGCTCATGCTTGTCGATGATTATGGCGGGCACGCCAAGCTGGCGAAGCCGCGCGCCAAGCGCAATGCCGCCCTGCCCGCCTCCGATCACCAGAACATAGGGCTGGCGGGTATAGCCCAATTCGGCGGCCTCGGCCTCGCGTTCCTCCAGCCAGCTTGGACGGTTCTTGCCCGCGCCATGCTTGGCGCCCAAAGGCCGGGCAAAGCCCTTGGCTTCTTCATGTCCCTTGATTTCCTGGAGTGCGGTCAGCAGCGTCCAGATCTGACCGTCGCGCAGCCGGATCAGGCCGTAACCCCTTCCCACCGCCGTTTCAAAGTGGATCCACGCGGTAATAATGCCGCCATCTTCGGTCGCGGGCTCGACCGGGTCCACCTTCCAGCCCGAAGGCTGCGCGCTGGCTAATTGATGGCGCAGCATGTCGGCCACCTGATCGCGACCTTCCATCGTGCGCAGGTTCCACGTCAAGGCGACCAGATCGCGCCAATAGCAATCGCTGACGAACATCCCTGCCGCACGGTCGGCATCTGCGGCCGCCAACGCCGCGCCGAAATCATCCAGAACCTGCTGCACCTGATCGGTCACACGGGCATCAAGCATCTTTCCTCCTCCTGAAAATGCGTGTTCCTCCGAAGATCAGGATGCAGGGCGACGGCCCGCCGGGCCAAGACTTTCACGCCTTGGGTCACGGGCCGCGCCGGTTTTGGCAGCGGCGGTTGCAGACGCAACGCCGCGCAACAGCCCTGCTAGGGTGGCGTCAGCCCTTCACGCCGCACCCGACGCAAAATGGTCGAACGGTTGAGCCCCAGCCGCCGCGCCGCCAGCGCCATATTCCATCCGCAAGCGTCCAGCACCGATTCGAGGCTTTCGGGTTCGCCCGCAAGCGCCAGCACCGGGTCGGGCAGATCGGCGCAGTCTATCGTAGCTCCATCGGACAAGGCCACGGCCACATCAAGCGTGCTGGCGAGCTCGCGCAGATTGCCCGGCCAACTGCGCGATTTCAGCGCGCTCTGCGCGGCGGGAGTCAGCCGGCGCCCGTCGGGGTTGCGCGCGCGCAGCATCCGGTCGAGTAGCCAGTCGAAATCTTGTCGCAGCCGCAGCGGCGGGACGGCCAGCGCGACCGCTGCGATGCGGAAAAACAGATCGCTGCGGAAATCGCCCCGCTGCGTCATCGCCGCCAGATCGGCGCGCGCCGAGGCGATCACCCGCAGCTTCGCATCGCTCAGCAGGGTCTGAACCGCGGCCTGCGCGTCAGGCAACAGATCATCGGCGCCCTGTAAAAACAACGTCCCATGCGCCGCCGCCTGCGGGTGCAGCGCCGCAATGGATGCGGGCTCCGCCCCGGCGCAATCGAGCGTGATAAAGGGTCGCGCCTGCGGGTCGCACATATGGATGGCGCGGGCCAGCCTCTGCTTTCCCGTCCCGGTTTCGCCCAGCAACAACAAGGGTATATGTGTCCGAGCCAACTTGGCCGCGCGCGCCAGAAGATGCTGCATCGCGGGGTCCGGCCCGGCAAGGCTGGACAGCCCGCCCGGCAGAACCGCCCCCGCATTGCGCGCCACGCGCGGCGTCTGCGGGGCAATCGCGTGACCAAACAACGCTCGCCCGTCGCGCAGCCGGATTACCCGTTCTTCGGTCGGGCGGCCGCGCAACAGGTCGGGCAGATCGTCGATTCCGATCTCGATCAGCCAGTCGATGCGCTGCCCCAGCAGATCCCCCCCGAGCACCCGCTGCGCGCCGTGCGTCAGCCCGATGATCCGCCCCGAAGCGTCCAGCGCAATCGCGGCCTCGGGATCGACATCCAGAAATTCGGGGCTCGCCGACAACCGCAACACCCAGTCGCGCCGCGACATGGCCATCAGGTTCGCCATTTCGATCCGACGGGCGGCGGCGCGCACCATCGTCATCGCAAGATTTTGGCTCGGCTTGGGCAGGACCGAACGCAAGAGCGACACGTCCAGCACCGCCGCCAACGCACCCGTGCTGTCAAAAATCGGCGCCGCTGTGCATGACAGCGGGGTGTGGTGAAGGTCGAAATGATCGCTCTGATGGATCGTCACCGCCTCGCCGGTGAACAGACAGGCCCCCACGGCGCAGGTGCCCGCGCGATGTTCGCTCCAGTCCGAGCCCAGATACAACCCCGCCGCGCGCAGTGCGTCCTTGTGCTGCGGCTTGCCGAGGAAGTCGACAGTCACCCCCTGCGCATCCGCCAGTAGCAAAACATAATCCTGCCCCGCCAATTGCCGATACAGGGCATCCAGCCCCGACCGCGCCATCCCGATCAATTGGCCAGATTGCTCGCAGTGGTCGCGCAATTCGGCCTCGGTGACGATATGGGCAGGCGAAGGACGCGTGGGGTCCAGCCCATGCGTCTCGATGCAGCGCCGCCAACTCTCTGCGACGGCCCCGTCACGACCCGTCGACTGGCCGCGCATGACGCGTTCGATTTCGGCGGCGTGATCCTTGTCGTGCATGACAGTCTCCCGTTTCGGGATGGTCCCGCCTATGCTTGGGCGCGACGCCCGGTAAAGCAACCCGAAACTGCCGTCCGCAGGTCCTGCACCATCGACCAGATGGTCGCGACCAATGCGTTGCTCAGAGAGATACTGGACGAGGTTCGGGTCCAGGGCGCCCCTGACGCCCGCGACGGGGCGCGGGCGAGGCTACACGGCGATATGTCTTCTCCGATACACATAATTGATAAACAGACAGAAAATATCCTTAGTTTTTTGGATCATCATGTCCGATTTCGGCGGTTGCGGTGATGGAAGTCGGCGTCGCAGCCCGAGCGCACAGGGACAGGCGATGGCAAAGATGAAGGCGGCCTGCGGCCCGAAGATCAGCCAGACGATAAAGGCGACAATGGCGATCGCCACCAAAATCACCGCGACCCGGTCTGCCAACTTCTGAGTGCGCGCCTTGGAGCGGCTTGCGCCGGCGCCCATCTGCACGATCTGTGCCAGAACGGTGTCGGCGCCCACATTGGTCACCCGGATCGTCGGCGCACCGTTCCTGTTGATCGTGCCGCCGGTCACGCGGTCGCCGGGAGTCTTTCGGCCGGAACTGGCTCGTCGGCAATCATGCTTTCATCGACGGCGGGGCGGCCTTCGACCACCTTGCCATCGATGTGAACGCTGTCGCCCGGCCGCACGCGCAACAGATAACCGGCGACGATGTTTTCCGGCGGCGCGTCATATTCGCTGCTATCCGGCAGGATGCGCCGCGCGGTCTTGGGCGTCAGCTCCATCAGCGCCCGAAAGGCGCGACCGAAACTGCCGTTTTGCAGTTTTTCCGAAGCGCATCGATGGCGGGCATGGCCTGTGGCCACTGGCCGCCCGGCGCACTTACCCCGCACAGATCAATTCAACTACTAGACTCACAATCTGTTTTATGGCATTTTATTCCGAAATTCAGATTAAAGGGTGCCATGCAAGCTCAAAGCCAAGTCGCCTTCGACCCGTCGCAGGGGACTGCCGAAACGGTCCTGTCCGTTGATAATCTGCACAAATCCTTCGGGGCGCTTGAGGTTTTGAAGGGGATTTCCCTTGAAGCGCATAAGGGGGATGTGATCTCGATTCTCGGCTCCTCCGGCTCGGGGAAAAGCACCTTTCTGCGCTGCCTGAACCTGCTCGAGACCCCGAGCACGGGCGACATCCGCCTCAAGGGAGAGCCGGTGTTTTCGTCGAAGGATCCGAAATTTTCGACCAAACGCGACCGCGGCCTGACCGCCCGCCAGCGCTCGCGGATGCCGATGGTGTTTCAGGGCTTCAACCTGTGGAGCCACATGACCATCCTGCAGAACGTCATGGCCGCACCCAGCAAGGTCCTGAACCGCCCAGCGCATGAGGTCGAGGAACTGGCGATGTCCGTCCTTGAACGCGTTGGCATCGCCAACAAGCGCGACATGTATCCGTCGCAGCTTTCGGGCGGCCAGCAGCAGCGCGCCGCCATTGCGCGGGCGCTGGCGATGAAGCCGACGCTGATCCTGTTCGACGAGCCGACCTCGGCGCTTGACCCCGAATTGGTCGGCGAGGTGCTGCGGGTCATGCGCAAGCTGGCCGAGGAGCATGTCACCATGCTGGTCGTCACCCATGAAATGAACTTCGCGCGCGACGTCTCGACCAAGGTCGTCTTTCTGCATCAGGGGCTGGTCGAAGAAGAAGGAACCCCTGACGAGGTTTTCGGATCGCCGAAATCGCAACGGTGCCGGGAATTTCTGTCCACCACGAGCTACTAAAAAACACAAACAGGGAGCTAACCATGAAACTGCCGACTTTCGCGATGGGCATGCTGGCCGGCATCGCCATCGCCTCCGGCGCCCTGGCGCAGGAAACCATCCGCATCGCCACCGAGGGCGCCTATCCGCCGTTCAACTATGTTGATGCAAGCGGCAAGCTGGGCGGCTTCGATGTCGATATCGCCAATGCGCTTTGCGAGGCGGCCAAGCTGCAATGCGAGATCGTGGCCCAGGATTGGGACGGGATCATTCCGGGCCTGCTGGCCGAGAAATACGACGCCATCATCGCCTCGATGACCATGACGCCCGAACGCGCGGCGGTCGTTGCCTTCACCGACAAATATGCGCAGGTTCCGGTCCGGTTCGTGGTCAGCAACGAATTGGCCGACCAGATCGACTCAACGCCGGGCGAGGGTATCGAGCAGCAGAAAACCGCGCTGGCGGGCAAGACGGTGGGCCTTGTCGCCGCAACCGCTGCGGAACCCTATGTCCGCGACACGTTCGGCGATACCGTGACCTATCGCGGTTATCAGAAAATGGATGACGCGATACAGGATCTGATCGCTGGCCGGATCGACGCCTATGCCGATGGCGCCGTCCCGATCGAAAATTTGTTCCTGTCGCGCGACGAGGGCAAAGGTTTCCGGTTCGGCGGCGACGCGTTCTCGGATCCCACCTATTTCGGAACCGGCAACGGCATCGCCGTGCGCAAGGACGATCCCGAGCTTCTGGAAAAGCTGAACACGGCACTGGCCCAGATCCGCGCCGACGGCACCTATGCCAAGATCAACGACAAATACTTCTCGTTCGATATCTACGGTGAGTGATCGCCGTCTGCCGCCGCGGTGACGCGGCGGCAGCACCATCTCACTTCACATTTCTCGGGGGCGCAATGCTTCAAGGATACGGCCCGCTGCTCCTGAAGGGGCTGGCGATGACGATTGGCGTGTCGCTGGCGGCTTTCGCGGTGGCATTCGTTCTGGGATTGCTGGGCGCTTCGGCCAAGCTTTATGGCGGCCGCGTGCTGCGCACGATCGCGGAAATCTATACCGTCGTCATCCGCGGTGTTCCCGAACTGGTGCTGATCCTGCTGATCTATTACGGGACGCCTACCCTCATCCAGACGCTGGTCCGCACCTTCGGGCCGGAATCTATGTCGCGGTTCCGGGTCGATTTCGATCCCTTTATCGCCGGCGTCTGCACGCTTGGCCTGATCTACGGCGCCTTCGCGACCGAGGTGTTTCGCGGCGCCATCCGCTCGATCCCGAAGGGGCAGATCGAGGCCGGCATCGCCTATGGCATGACCGGCTTCACCCTGATCCGCATGGTGATCTTTCCGCAGATGCTGCGCTTCGCGATTTCCGGCCTCGGCAATGTCTGGCTGGTTCTGGTCAAGGCGACGGCGCTGATCTCGGCCATTCAGCTGGACGAGCTGATGCGCTCGGCCGAGCTCGCCTCGGCCAACACGCGCGAGCCGTTCACCTTCTATCTGATCGCGGCGCTGCTTTACCTGTCGGTGACGGTGGTGTCGCTGGCGCTGATCAAGCGAACCGAACAGTTCGCATTTCGCGGAAACGAGGCGCGGGGCTGATGAATTTCGAGATTATCATCAACGCGCTGCCCAAGCTGTTCGACGGGCTTGGGGTCACCCTGACCCTGACCGCGATCACGGTGGTTCTGGGGCTGCTGATCGCGGTGCCGCTGGCCATTGCCCGGTCCTCGGGGCCGGCCTGGCTGAACGCGATTGTCTTCGCCTACACCTTCTTCTTTCGCGGCACGCCGCTGCTGGTGCAGCTTTATCTGGTCTATTACGGTTCAGGCCAGTTCCGGCCGCAGCTTGAAGCCGCCAACCTGTGGTGGTTCTTCCGCGATCCGTGGAACTGCGCGATCCTGACCTTCACCCTGTCGACCGCCGCCTATACGACGGAAATCATCCGGGGCGCGATTCTGGCGGTGCCTACCGGGCAGCGCGAAGCTGCGAAAGCCTATGGCATGACCCCGTTCCAGCGGACGCGAATGGTCATCCTGCCGCAGGCGTTTTCCTATGCGATCCCGACCTACATGAACGAGATCGTCTTTCAGCTTCAGGCCACGGCATTGGTGTCGCTGATCACCATTCCCGACCTGACCGGGGTGGCGACGGTCATCGCCAACCGGACCTATGCGCATTACGAGCTCTATCTGACGGCCGCGCTGTTCTATCTGGTGGTGGTCTATGCGCTGCTCCTGGTGCTGAAGCAGGTCGAGCGTCGGCTGACGCATCACATGACGGTCTAGATGGGCGAGGAACAGGCGCCATCCGTCAAGAACACGCTGGAAATCCTGTCCTGGCTGGTGTCCATGGACACGGTGCAGCCCGCAGGCGTCCGGCGCTGTCAGGACGAAATCCGGCACCGGTTGCGGGGCGTAACCTCTGCGCTGCATCTGTGCGATTTCGGCACCGGTCGGAACCTCATCGCGCATTTCGGCGCGGCGAAAACCGGCGGGGTGATGCTGGCCGGGCATCTGGATGTGGTTCCGGTTTCCGGGCAGAGCTGGACCGGCGATCCGTTTCAGCCCTCCATCCGCGACGGCAGGATCTATGGGCGTGGCACCACGGACATGAAGGGGTTCGTGGCCTGCGCGCTGGCGCTGGCGCCGCTTTTCGCCCGCCGCGCCGCGACCTGCCCGCTGACCATCTGCCTGACCCCGGACGAGGAAACCGCATTCGAGGGCGCCAAGGCGCTGCCCGCTCAGCTGCGGGATTTGGGCATTGCGCCGGGGGGTGTCATCGTGGGCGAGCCGACGATGATGGCGGTCGGACGGGCGCATTCCGGCTTTGCCGATATGGAAAGCGTCTTCTCGGGCATCGCCGCCCATGCCTCGCGGCAGGATCTCGGCGCCAATGCCATCTATGCGGCCAGCGATTTCGTCGGCCGTCTGGCCGCGCTCGACAAGCGTTTTGCGCCCGAGGGCACCCGGATCAGCGTTGGCCGCATCACCGGCGGAAGCGCCCGGAATATCGTGGCCGAGACCTGTTCCGTCGAATGGGAAATCCGTCACGCGACGGCGAAGCCCCCGGTAGAGCTACAACAGGCCATCACAGAAATCGGGCCCTTCGACGGCGTGTCGCGCAGCGATCATCAACTGACCTCGGCGGCCGGTCTTTCCGCCGGGGTCAACGATCACTTCGCGCAACGCCTATGCGATCTGGGCGGGCGGGCGGCGGAACAGCCACTGCCCTTCGCGACAGAGGCGGGGATTTATCAGGCCGCCGGGCTGCCGACGGTCGTATGCGGCCCCGGCTCGATCGAGCAGGCGCATAAACCCGACGAGTTCATCGAGATTTCGCAACTGGAAGCCTGCCTTGGGCTGCTCGCCAGTGTGCAGGACGTTCGGACCTGAGATTTTTGCGCCTGCCGAAATCCGCTTGCGTGTTTCCATAATTCGGATATTAAATCCATTAAACGGAATAAATATCGGGAATCAGGATGACCACCTTGGAGCTTCTGGACAAGTTCGCGGCAGGCTGGAACGCGCATGACGTGGATGCCCTGCTGGACTGCATGACCGATGACGGGGTGTTTTACGGCTCGGCCGGCACCGGTCCCGACGGTGCGACCTCGCGAGGCAAGGACGAGTTGCGCAAATCCTATGCGGCGCTGTGGGCGACCTTCCCGGACGCGGCCTGGAATGACGTGACCCATTTCGTCAGCGGCGACCGCGCCGTCACCGAATGGCGCTTCACCGGCACCAAGACCGACGGCAGCAAGGTCGACGTACGCGGCTGCGATGTTTTCCTGATCCGCGACGGCAAGATCGCCGTCAAGGACACGTTCCGCAAGCAAACGCTCTGACATTCGAAGGGTGAGCGAGAGATGAGCAGACTGATCTATACCGGCCTGAACGCAGGCAAGGGCACCTCTTTCAAGGTCGTGGGGGGCGATGGCGTCTATTTCCATCTGGAAGATGGCCGCAAGGTGCTTGACGCCTCCAACACCGGCGGTCCGCTGGGCCACCGTCACCCCGACATGGTCGAGGCGGTGCGCAAGGCGGCCGAAAACCCGGTCATCAACGAGGGCTGGTTCTGGAAAGAGCGTGAGCAGGCGGCGGAGGATGTCATCGACATCGCCTTTGCCGAGGAGAAAAGCTGGATCGGTGGCGTCCGCTTCTTCCTCAGCGGCGGCGAGGCGAACGATCTGGCCATGTCGCTGGCGCAGGCCCTGACCGGGCGTACCGCGCTGGCGACCCGCACCCGCGCCTTTCACGGCATGGCCGGCGTGTCCCAGCACCTGACCGTGCAGCCGCAATGGCACGGCGGGCTGTCGGTGCAGAACGGCCAGTCGCGGCCGGTGCCCTGCACCATCCCGATCCGCCAGATCCCCGAACCGCTGGGCGCGAAATACGGAACGATCAGCGACAACCGCCCGCTGGCGGACCGCCTTGAAGGGATTGAGGGCACGCTGTCCGATGCGGCCTCGGTCATCATCGACTACACACAGGGCGGGATCTATTACGACGCCGAATATCAGGATCGCGTCGCCCGCGCCGCGCGTAACGCCGGGGCCTTGTGGATCGCCGATGAGGTGGTGACCGGCACCGGCCGCGTCGGGCGGATGTTCGCCTTTCAGGGCGGCGAAACCCGGCCCGATATCGTGACCTTGGGCAAGGGTCTGGCCGGCGGGTCCTCGCCCGTCGGCGCGGTCGCGCTGTCGCAGGATATCGTCGACGAGATGAAGGACAAAAGCTGGCAGACCTATTCGACCTTCCGCGGCCATTCGCTGACGGTCGCCTGCGTGCGCGCCTATCTGCGGGTGCTGAAGCGCGACAACCTGATCGCCCGCGTGAAGCATCTGGAGGGCCTGATGGAGCGTCGTCTGGTCGAGATCGCCCGCAAGCACCCCAGCGTCGCCCGCGTCGACGGCAACGGGCTGCACTGGACGGTCGAGCTGCACGGCCCCGACTGGCGCACCTGGGAAAACAACACCGGCGAGGCCCCGATCGCCTCCAAGGTCTCGGCCCGCGCCCTTGAGGCGGGCGCGCTGATCGGCACCAGCGGCGAGCAGATTTCGCTGTTCCTCGCCCCGTCCTTCATCATCTCCGAGGCGGAACTGGAGGGGATTCTGAGCGCGCTCGATTACGGCCTCGACATCGCGGATCAGGAATACGCGGCGGCCAACTGACCGACGCGCGGGGGGAGAAGCATGGAACAGGCGCTGAGAGTCAACAAGGACCGGCTGTGGTCCTCACTGATGGAGCACGCCCGGATCGGCGGCACGGCGGATGGCGGCATCAATCGCGAGGCGCTGACGCCCGAGGATGGCGCGGGCCGCGATCTTTTCGCCGCGTGGTGCCGCGATCTGGGCATGGAGGTTGCCGTCGATGCGCTTGGCAACATGTTCGCCACCTATGCCGGCACCGATGACAGCCTGCTGTCGGTCGCCATGGGCAGCCATCTCGACACCCAACCCTGCGGCGGCAAGTTCGATGGCGTCCTTGGCGTGCTGGCGGGGCTGGAGGTGGTGCGCGCCTTGCATGACGCGGGGATCCGCACCAAGCGCCCCCTGACCATCATCAACTGGACCAGCGAGGAAGGCAGCCGCTTCGTCCCCTCGATGGCGGCCAGCGGTGTTTACAGCGACATCTTCACCATGGACGAGGCGCAGGGCTGGCAGGACCGCGAAGGCATCGGCTTCATCGAAGCGCTTCGCGAGATCGGCTATGAGGGTGACGAACCCGTCGGGCAGCGCAAATTCGACGCCTATCTGGAACTGCATATCGAACAGGGCCCGGTGCTGGAGCGGAACGGTATTCTGGTCGGCGTCGTGACCGGCGCGCAGGCGATGAGCTTCAACAACGTGTCGATCATCGGGCGCGAGGCGCATGCCGGGACCACCCCGATGAACATGCGTCTGGACCCGGTCGCCGCCTTCACCCGCATCGCCGCCGCCTGCTATGAAAAGGCCGATGCGACCGAAGATGCGCGCTTCACCATTGGGCTGATCGAAACCACGCCCGCCTCGCACAGCACCATTCCCCACCGGCTGAACTTCACGCTGGACCTGCGCCACCCCAAGGCCAGCGTTCTGGCGGAGCTGATCGCCACCTATGAAGCGGCGGCCGACAGGGAACGCGCGCGCGGCTATCAGATCGCGCGCGAGGAATTCGGCGCCTCGCCCGAACTGGTCTTTGACGCCCGCTGCATCGACGCGGTGCGTCAGGCGGTCCGCGATTGCGGCTATCCGTCCATGGAGCTGGTCAGCGGCGCCGGGCATGACGCGGTCTATGTGACCCATGTCTGTCCCACGGCGATGATTTTCACGCCCTGCAAGGGCGGCGTCAGCCACAACCCCGCCGAATCCATCACCCCGGAGGAGGCCGAGGCGGGCGCCAACGTCCTGCTGCAGGCGGCGGTCAGGCTGGCCAATGCCTGAATCCCGCAAAGCATGCCTTCCGACAGACCCATCAGCGAATGACGAAAGATGACGGTGATGACCCGAATTCCGTTCCTGCATCAGCAAGGCTATGTCGACGGCGCGTGGATCGGCGCGGACAGCGGCGCGACCTGTGACGTGGTGAACCCGGCGACGGGCGAGATCATCGGGACGGTGCCGAATATGGGCCGCTCGGAAACGGCGTCGGCCATCGCGGCGGCACAGGCGGCTTTGCCTGACTGGTCAGCGCGCACCGCCGAGGAACGCGCCGATATCCTGATGCGGCTCTATACCCTGCTGCTGGTGCATCAGGATGAGCTTGCCTTGTTGATGACGCTGGAACAGGGCAAGCCCCTTGCCGAGGCGAAGGGCGAAATCCTCTATGGCGCGTCCTTCATCCGCTGGTTCGCCGAGCAGGCCCGGCGGGTCTATGGCGACACCATTCCCGGCCATCAGCGCGACAAGCGCATCATCACCATCCGCCAGCCGATCGGCGTGGTCGGTGCAATCACGCCCTGGAATTTTCCAAATGCAATGATCGCGCGGAAGATGGGACCGGCCTTGGCCGCCGGCTGCACCTTTGTCTGCAAACCGGCGCTGCAGACGCCCTTCTCGGCGCTGGCGATGGCCGATCTGTGCCAACAGGCCGGGGTTCCGGCGGGGGTCTTCAACATCGTCACCGGCGACGCGCGCGAGATCGGCGCCGAGATGACCGCGAACCCCATCGTGCGCAAGATCACCTTCACCGGCTCGACCGGGATCGGCAAACTTCTGATGCAGCAATGCGCGGCGACGATGAAGCGGATCAGTCTGGAACTGGGCGGCAATGCGCCGTTTCTGGTCTTTGACGACGCCGATCTGGATGCCGCCGTCGAAGGGGCGATGGTCTCGAAATTCCGCAACTCCGGTCAGACCTGCGTCTGCACCAACCGCATTTATGTGCAAAGCGGGGTCCATGACGTCTTTGTCGAAAAGCTGGCGGCCGCCATGCAGGGGCTGCGGGTCGGCAATGGCGCGGAAGCCGGGATAAATCAGGGCCCGCTGATCGATGACAATGCCGTCACCAAGGTCGAAACCCTTGTGGCCGATGCCGTCGGCAAGGGCGGCCGCGTCGTGCAGGGCGGCAAGCGCCACGCCCTTGGGGGCACCTGGTTCGAGCCGACGCTGATCACCGGCGCGGCCCAAGGCATGCAGATCGCCCGCGACGAAACCTTCGGCCCGGTCGCGCCCGTATTCCGCTTCGACACCGAGGACGAGGGCATCGCCATGGCCAACGCGACCGAGTTCGGTCTGGCCGCCTATTTCTACGCGCAGGACGTGCAGCGCTGCTTCCGCGTCGCGGAAAAGCTGGAAAGCGGCATGGTCGGCGTCAATACCGGCCTGATCTCGACCACGGTCGCGCCCTTCGGCGGGATCAAGGAATCCGGCTTCGGGCGCGAGGGCTCTCACGAGGGCATGGATGAATATCTGGAAACCAAATACGTTTGCTTTGGCGGCGTTTGACAAGCGAAGGAAAACAACATGGTAAACCCGAAATACGAACCCGTTGACGCCGCTAAGGTCGCACGGTTTTCCGACATCGCCACCTTCCTGCGCACCCAGCGGGTCGAGATGAGCGACGAGATCGACATCGGTCTGGTCGGTGTTCCCTTCGACATCGGTCTGAACTATCGCGGCGGCCCGCGCGAGGCCCCGGCCGCCGTGCGTCAGGCCAGCCGGATCATCCGCAAGGCGCATCCGACCTCGGGTGTGCAGCCCTACAAGATGTGCAATATCGCCGATCTGGGTGATGCGCCGGTCAATCCGCTGAACAAGGATGAAAGCATCGAGACGATCGAGAAATTCTTTGCCGATCTGACCGCGCTGAACATCCGCCCGATCGCGGTGGGCGGCGATCATACCATCCCGACGCCGATCCTGCGCGGCATCGCCCGTCAGCAGCCGGTCGGCATCCTGCAGATCGACAGCCATGCCGATACGCTGGACGAGCTTTGCGGCACCAAGGTCAACCATGCCACCTTCATGCGCCGCGCGCTGGAGGAAGGGCTGATCGACCCCAAGCGCGTCGTGCAGCTGGGTCTGCGCGGCAGCCGCTTCAGCCCCGACGACATTGCCTTCGGATATGAGGCCGGTTTCACCATCATCACCTTCGACGAATACGAAGCGATGGGCCGCGCCGCCGCGATTGAAAAGATCCAGTCGGTGCTGGGCACCGGCCGCACCTATATGACCATCGACATTGACGGGCTGGACCCGGCCTTCTGCCCGGGCACGCCGGTCCCGGAAATCGGCGGCATCACCCCGCGCGACTGTCAGGTGATCATCCGCGCGCTTCAGGGCGTGGATCTGGTCGGCGCCGATATTTCCGAGGTCGCACCCTGCTATGACCCGACCGGCATCACCTCGATCACGGCGGCGAACCTGATGTTCGAACTGCTTTGCGTCATGTCCGATGCGGTCGTGAAAGCGAAGTAAGGGATGCGGCCTCTTTCCCCCCTGACCGACCGGATTTCCGGCCCCTCGGCAAAGGCATGGGCGGTCGGCGACGACGCCTATGACCGGATGCGGAACGGCCAGCAGATCATCCATCTGGGCGTCGGCGACCCGGATCTGGACACGCCGGCGCATATTCAGGCGGCATTGGTCAGCGCGCTGGAAGCGGGGCGGACGCATTATGCCCCGCTGGCCGGCGAGCCGGCGCTGCGGGACGCCATCGCCGCCCATGGCAGCGCGCTTTATGGCGGCGAGATTGATTCCGGCCGGGTCGCGGTCCTCAGCGGGGCGCAGGGGGCGCTGTTCTCGGTCTTTCTGACCATCGCCGGGCCGGGGGACGAGGTGATCGTGCTGGAACCCTCCTATGCCACCTATCCTGCCGTGGCCCAGATCGGCGGGGCGAAGATGGTTCCGGTCGTGCTGGACAAGGACACGGGCTATCAACTTGACCTTGTCAGGATCGAGGCCGCGATCACCGACAGGACGGTGGCGATCCTGGTGAACTCGCCCGGCAATCCCTCGGGCACCGTCTTTGCGCAGGATGATCTGAATGCGCTGGCGCGGCTGTGCCAGAAGCGGGGCATCTGGCTGGTCTCGGACGAGGTTTACTGGTCACTGTGTTACGATGGCGCGCACAGCTCGCCCTATCGTCAGGTCGAGACCCGCGACAGCGTGATCGTCGTCAACAGCCTGTCGAAATCCCATGCCATGACCGGCTGGCGGATCGGCTGGGTGATCGCGCCCGCGCCGGTGATCGCGGCGCTGACCGATCTGGCCCAGGCCCAGTATTTCGGCATCAACCAGTTCGTGCAGGAAGCCGCCGCCACCGCCCTGAACGACTCCGACACCCCGCAGCGCATTTCGGAGATCTTCAAGGCCCGCCGCGATGCCTTTGTCGCCGCGCTGAGCAAGACCAACACCCTCAGCTTTTCGGTGCCGCAGGGGGGCATGTTCCTGCTGATCGACGTGTCGGAAACCGGGCTGGACGGCAAGGCTTTCGCCGAGCGGTTGCTGGATGCCGAGAATGTTGCGGTGGTGCCGGGCTTCGGCTTCGGCGCGTCGATGAAAGATACCGTTCGTGTCGGCTTTCTGTCCGACATTCCCGTCATGGAAGAAGCCGCCAGACGGATCATCAGATTCGCAGAGGAGTTGCGCAATGGCTGACCGGACATGCGGCGAGCAGATCCCCCATCTTCTGAACAGCTACGGGATCGACACCGTCTTCGGCATGCCGGGGGTGCATTCGCTGGAATTCTATCGCACGCTGGAAGAAGCGGGCATCCGCCATGTCGGGGTGCGCCATGAACAGGGCGCGGGTTTCATGGCCGACGGCTATGCCCGCGCATCGCGCCGTCCCGGCGTCGCCATGATCATTTCCGGCCCCGGCGTCACCAATGCTTCGACCGCCATCGGGCAGGCCTATTCCGACAGCGTGCCGGTGCTGCTGCTGACGGCGGCGATTGCGTCCCGCGACGAAGGCATGGGCCGCGGGATGCTGCACGAAATCACCGACCAGCGGGGCCTGAGCAGCCCGATCACCGGGCTGAGCGCCATGGCCTATCGCGCCTCGCAGGTGCCGCAGCACCTTGCCCGCGCCTTCGCCCGGTTTTCCGCCGCGCGGCCGAGGCCGGTGCATCTCTCGGTCCCGATCGACGTGCTGGGGGAGCCGCTCGACACCACCGGTCCCGTTTCAAGCCTGCCGATGACGCCGGGCGCCGATCCCCGGATCGCGGCGCAGATCGCCGCCTTGCTGATCGCCGCCAAGCGACCCGTGATCCTTGCCGGCGGCGGCGCCGTGAACGCCTCTGATGCGCTGCGCAGGCTGGTCGAACGGAGCGGCGCGGTCTTTGTCAGCACGGTCGCGGGCAAGGGCATTCTGCCCGAAAGCCATGCCCAATCGCTCGGCTCGACCCTGCAGCGGTTACCGAGCTGCAAATACATCGCCGATGCCGATCTGGTCATCGCCTTCGGCACCGAGATCAGCGAGCCTGACCTGTATGTCACCGCCGATGTCGAGGCGGGGGGCGAGATCGATCCCGCGCTGCTGGAACCCAAGCTGACGATGAACGGCAGATTCGTGCGCATCGACATCGACCCCGACGTGCTGATCCGCGACTATGATCCCGAAATCGCCTTGCTGGCCGATGCGCGGCTGGCGGCCGAGGCGATTCTGGACGCAATGGGCGATCAGCAACCCGATGCCGAAAACCCGGCCGAAACCGTGGCCGCGATCAAGGAGGCCAATCGGGCAACGCTTTCGCCACTGGAAAAAGCCCATGACACGGTGCTGAAGGCCGTGCGCGCGGGCCTGCCACCGGACGCGCTGATCTATGCCGACATGACCCAGATCGGCTATACCGGCTGCGTGACATTCCCCGTCGACAACCCGGCCTGCTGGCATTTTCCGATGGGGTTCGGGACGCTCGGCTATGCCCTGCCCGCCGCGATTGGCGGACAGATCGCCTGTCCCGGTCGGGCGACAGCGGTGATCGTCGGCGATGGCGGCTTTCAGTTCACCCTGCCGGAACTGGCCACCGCTGTCGAACAGCGCCTGCCGCTGCCGATCATCCTGTGGGACAATGACGCCCTGGGCGAAATCGCCGATTTCATGAAGGCGCGGCAGATCCCGCAGATCGATGTCTACCCGGAGAACCCCGATTTCGAAAGCCTCGCCCGCGCCTATCGCTGCCAGTATACGCGCGCTTCGACCCCGCAAGAGGTGACAGAGGCCGTGCAAGGCGCGCTTGGCCAGAACGGCCCGACCCTGATCCACGTTCATCAGAGCGCCGGGTGGGGCGATGCGGCCGGATGAGCTTGCGCATTTCATCGACCGGCTGAAGTCCCGCGTCAGCGGGGCGGTTCATCAGGGCCAGAGCATCCGCGAGATCCATGGCCGCGATGAAAGCGCCTGTAAACCGGCGCTGCCGGATGCGGTGTTCCTGCCCGAAAGCGCCGAGGATGCGGCCCGCGCCATCAGCCTTTGTGCCGAACTGGGTGTTCCGGTGGTGCCCTTCGGCACCGGCTCCGGGCAGGAAGGCGGGGTTCTGGCGGTGCAAGGGGGGCTGTCCATCGATACCTCGGCCCTCAACCGTATTCTGGAAATCAATGCCGAGGATATGGATTGTCTGGTCGAGGCCGGCGTCACGCGTCTGCAACTGGACCGCGAATTGCGGGCAACAGGGCTGTTCTTCCCGGTCGATCCGGGTGCCGACGCCTCGATCGGCGGCATGGTCGCGACCGGTGCCTCGGGCACGACGACACCGCTTTACGGGTCGATGTCGGACAATGTGATGGGGCTGGAGGTCGTTCTGGCCGACGGATCCATCATCCAGACCGGCGGGCGCGCGCCCAAATCATCCTCGGGATACGATCTGACCCATCTTTTCGTGGCCTCTGAAGGCACGCTGGGACTGGTGACGAAAATCCGCCTGAAGCTGCGCCCGCAGCCTGAAACCCGGATCGCGCTGAAGGCGCATTTCGACAGGCTGCCCGACGCCGTCGAGGTTGTGACCAACCTGCGCTCCTATGGCATGCCCGTCGCGCGGGCCGAGTTGATGAACGCGACTCTGATGCGCGGCGTCGCCCTGCTGCAGCACGAGGCACCACCGGACCGCCACCTGCTATGCCTGGAGTTTCACGGCGAGGACGCCAGCGCCAATTCGCTGGTCAGTATCGCCACGCAGGTCATGCAGGACTTCAACGGCCACGACATCGAAGCCGTGACCCGGCCCGAGGATCTGTCGAAGATCTGGCGCATCCGCCATGCCGCATCCGAAGCCGAAAAGGCGCTGCGGCCCGGCGCGGAGGTGATCGTGACCGATATCTGCGTGCCGGTCAGCCGTCTCGCCCGGATCATCGACATGGCCGAAGGCGAACTGGCAAAGGCCAACCTGCTCGCACCGCTTTCGGGCCATCTGGGCGATGGCAATTTTCACTATGCGCTGCTGGTCGACCCGACCGACCCCAAGGAAAGCGCGCGCGCCCGTGCGTTCAAGGACTGGCTCGCCAAGGCCGCGCTGGACATGGGGGGCACGATCTCGGGCGAGCATGGCATCGGGCTTGGCAAGCGCCACCTGATGGCCGCCGCGCATGGACCGGCGCTGTCCGCGATGCGGGCGATCAAGCACGCGCTCGACCCCGGCAATATCTTCAATCCAGGGAAGGTCTTCCCCAGCCATGACTGACAGATTCGAAACCCGCATCCTGCTGAACGGTCAGCTTTGCGACGCAGAAGGGGCCGAACGCCCCGCCTATGCCCCGGCCACGGGCGCACGGATCGCCACCATCCGCGACGCGAGCCCCGAACAGGTCGATCAGGCCGTCCGCGCCGCCCGCGCCGCTTTCCCCGACTGGTCGTCGCGCATCCCCGCCGACCGCGCCGCGCATCTGCTGGCCATCGCCGACATGGTCGAGGCGAACGCGGCCGAGCTTGCGCGGCTGGAGCATCTGGATACCGGCAAGCCCTATGCGCAGGTGCTGGGCGAAGAAATCCCGATGGTCGCCGATGTGTTCCGCTTTTACGCGGGTGCGATCCGCACCACCCAGGCGCAGGCGGCGGGCGAATATCTGAAAGGCTTCACCAGCTATCTGCGCCGCGATGCCATCGGTGTCGTCGCGGGCATTTCGCCGTGGAACTATCCGCTGCTGATGGCGACGTGGAAAATGGCGCCCTGCCTTGCGGCCGGGAACACGCTCGTGCTGAAACCGTCCGAGGAGACCTCTCTCTCGATCCTGAAATTCGCCGGGCTGGTCGTGGACATCCTGCCGCCCGGCGTGCTGAACATCATTCCGGGCGCCGGCGGGGTGATCGGTTCGCAACTGATCAACCATGACCAGATCGACATGATTTCGGTCACGGGCAGCATCCGCACCGGGCAATTCGCGCTGGAAGCTGCGATCCCGACCATCAAGCGCACGCATCTTGAACTCGGCGGCCTGGCCCCGGCCATCGTGTTCGAGGACGCCGATCTCGACAAGACCGTGCAGGGGCTGCTGTTCGGCGGCTTTTATAATGCCGGTCAGGATTGCACCGCTGCCAGCCGCCTGCTCGTCGCGCAGGGGATCCATGACCGTTTCGTCGACGCGTTTCAGACCGCGCTTGCCGGCCTGAGCGCCGATTCAGCCTCGCCGGGCCCGACCCTCGGGCCGCTGATCACCAAGGCCCAGCAGGAAAGCGTTCTGCGCCGGATCGACGCCGCCGGCGACCGCGCGCTGCGGCCCGCTGGATTTACGCCGCCGGATGCGGGCGGCTATTGGGTCGGCCCGACCATCCTTCTGGAACCCGCCGGATCGGATGCCGAGATTTTCGGCCCCGCCGTCACCGTCACCCCGTTCAAGGACGAGGACGCCGCCATCGCCATGGCCAATGCGACGAAATACGGGCTGGCCTCCTCGGTCTGGACCGAGAATATCGGCCGCGCCATGCGCGTGACCGGGCAATTGCGGTTCGGCTGTTCCTGGGTGAACACGCATCAGATTCTGGCGACCGAGATGCCGCATGGGGGCCTGAAGCAATCCGGCTATGGCAGCGATCTTTCTGTCAGTGCACTGAACGATTATAGCGTAAACAGGCATATCATGATCGCACATTGAAACAGGTCAGTTATGAGTAAATCGAACCCTTTGGATCGGGCCTTCAGGATTCTGGATATTGTCGCCAGTTCGGGCCGGGAAATGTCGCTGGTCGAAATCGTCAACGCGGCGCGGCTGCCGCAGTCCTCGACCTTTCGGCTGGCCGCGAACCTCGCCGAAAGCGGGATGCTGAAATTCGATCCCGGCACCAAGACCTATTCGGTCGGCTCGCGCGCCCGGCGGCTGAGCATGTTCATCTCGCGCGAAAAATCGCTACGGGTGGTGCTGGTTCCGGTGCTTGAGGCGCTGGCCTATGAGGCGGGCGAGACCAGCTTTTACGTCTCGGCCTCGGAAAACGGCAATCAGCTGCTGGAATTCGTGGTGCCGAACAAGGGCGCGAATGCCTTTATCCATCCGGGCTTTGAATTTCCGGTCCATGCAACGGCGGCGGGCAAGGTGATCCAGGCCTTTTCCGAGGACCCCGCGCCCCGACCCGACGCCCATCTGCAGGCCTATCAGCCGCATACGATCGTCGATCCGAAACGCCTGTCCCAGCTTTACGCCGAGATCCGAAAATCCGGCTTCGCCATCAATGACAGCGAGCTGGACAAGGATGTGTTTTCCGTCTGCGTTCCGGTCCTGATTGGAAATCTGGTCGCGGGTGCGCTTGGCCTTGTCGGGCCGTCAAGCCGCATCGGCGCCGAAAAGCCGGAAGTCGATCTGCTGGTCGAAAAGCTGCAGGCATCCGCCGCCGAAATCGCGACGCTGGTGGCCTGATTGCGCCTTGAATCGGCCTCTGCTTGCATTGTTCTCCGACACTTAATTACCTGTCCTTCAGCATCAGCAACAACGGAACCGCCGATCCCAGCGGCATGGAGCGGCGGACTAGCTAGGTGTTTGATCCCACGGTTTGATGGTGTGATCCTTTCTTTGGAATGGAAGGATGCCCTATGGAACAAGTTCGTCAAGGCAGCGCCACGACCACGCACGCCGTCAGAGCAGCGAAACAGCGATCGCAAGCTTCTCTCGCGCAGCTGAGCCGGGAAGCGGGGATCAACCCCAAGACCGTTGCGAAGTGGCGCAAGCGCGCGACGGTCGAGGATATGAAGACCGGACCATCGGAGCCAGGATCCATCGTGTTGACCGAGGATAAGGAGGCGATGATCGTTGCGTTCTCGACCGGTCAACCCTACCGCCTGCGCGGCGAGATCGCTGGCAGTTCGATAGGTCGCCTGCTCGCGCCTGGCGATCTTGGATTCCTGTTCTGCGCGCCATTGTCGTGGGCTGATATGCCGGCGCCGTTTCGGCACCTCGACCTCGGCTGGCCACAACACATCCGGCGCGCCCGACGCCGCATCGGCGCGCCGGATGTGTTGAACCTGGCGGCCTTGCGGATGTCTTCCGCCTCGCATTTGCCACGCACCAGCCCCAACTCGGCGAACCAATCCCCGACACTGTCCTGCGCGGCCTCATAATCGCGGATCATGGCATGCTTCGAGGGTTGCAGGAGACGGCGACCGTCCTTGGCCATCACGCGCGGCATGATCACCGCATGAACGTGATAGACCTCTTCGTAGAGATCGGCGCGGGCATATCTGAACTGGGTGTTCGAGCAGATGGCCAACGGCTTGGCCCGGTCGCAGTATGACACGCTGCTACCGTGGAACTGTCCGAAGGGTCGCTTCGGTATCGAGTAGTCGCGAGGCGACAGTGACGAAGCCTCATGAACCTGCCCGGCTAGAGCCGGGCGGGCTATCCGTGCTGCGCATCGCGAGACGGAGCAACCAACGTCCGTTTCGCAGGGCCGTAGGCAGAAAGGGCGGTCATTTGCTGCGCGGGCGACGAATGGCCAGTTTAAAGCTGCGCGAGCGCCGCGCCGCGGATTGGGTCCCCTTTTGGCGAGCCCAGCTTACACCTATCCGGTCAGTGTGGACATTTCTACACGCGCGCAACGCGCGGTGCATTACGGGATTCTTAACCTCGTAGGTTAAAAATCGCTACTTCACATTCTACTTCATATGCTATACTCCGCCAAGAAAAGAGGGCGAACAACATGGCAGATCGTTGCGACGACCCCCTCTTCGGGGAGGTTCCTGATCGCGTACTCCTGAGCGACGCACCCTTGGTGCGCGTGCTTGGGCAAGTGAAATTCCCTAAGATCATCAAGGTCGCGGAAGAAAGCTACATAGCGGATTTCCAAGAGGCGATCCGTGATGAGTACCCGCATTTTCAGAGCGACATGATCCAAGGCGTGGACATAGTTATCAATGGCAACGAAGTTAAGCCGCGGCAAGTCACCACTGTTATCTGGCGCTTTTTCGATGCGGACAGAGTGCTGCGCGTGTCTTTAGGACCCGATGCGATCACTTTAGAAACGGCAAGCTATGTGTCCCGAGATGATTTTCTTTCGCGGTTCGAGTTTATTCTTGGAAAGCTCGTCGATACCATTCGCCCCAAGCTGGTTCAGCGCGTTGGTTTTAGGTACGTTGACCGCATACAGGATTCCGCCGACGTTGAAGCTTTATCGGATTTGGTTCATCCTGAGCTTCTTAATGTCCTGCAATCGGGATTGGTCCAACACATCGATATTTCGATGACCGAGATCACGGGCACGACGAAAGAAGGAAAAATTATCGCCCGATACGGTCTTGCGCCTCCCAATTTCAGCCACGACTTAGAAATGGCACCTCCCGTTGGTGTGAAGAGCTGGGTGCTCGATGTGGACTCCTACAGCACAAATTGTGAGGGGCGGAACTTTGATACCCAAATGCTGTGTACCGAACTCGACAAGGTTGCTGCGCGCGCCTATGCTTTCTTCCGGTGGAGTGTGACCGAAAAATTCTTGGAACGTTTTGGAGCCAAGTGACATGTTGATTAAACAACTTTCCGCAGGCGCGGCATCCGCCGCGATCCTTTTTGCTCCGGCTGTGAGTGGGGTAACTCGATTTGATGTGATGGCTGAAGCCGCACCCGACGTGGCAGCACCGTTCTCACATGGGCAAAGTTTCAAGGTGTTCGAGCGAGACATTCAAGCATTCGCCATGCGCCAAGAATACCTTGAAGGCAGTACTGCACTGAACATTCCAGTGTCTTTCTCCGTGGAGAACAACGAGCCGACCGCGAACACAACACCTGCCGAATTGGTCCACGAACTTCGGCAGATCTCTGGGCTGACATGGGCTCAGATTGCGGAGGTGTTCGACGTGTCCGCGCGCGCTCCATATCACTGGGCGTCTGGAAAGACTGTGTCCGCTGAAAATCATGAGCGCTTGGGGCAAGTCGTGACCGCTCTCAGCTTCATCGACAGAGGATCGGCCGAAGAGAACCGCAATCTGCTTCTGGGTAACGCGCGACCGGGGCAAACCTTTTTGGATTTGCTGTGTGGCGGAGAGTATGAAAGGGTCCGCGCACTTGCAGGCAAAGGTGTGGGCCGTCCTACCTTCGGGTCTGCATTGACCCAGGACGCCGAGAGGTTCAACGCGCCAAGGCATTGGGGAGATGCTATCGAAGCGTTGAGCGGAATGGACGAAACAGAAATCTTGGCGCTCAGTCAACCGAAGTTGCGGCGTGCGAAAGCACGTCGAAACAAGGCATAAAGGAAGTGCCGGTTGACCGAGAAATCATCGGAGAGCGACGAAGGTTTTCTGGTTCGCCTTGCTGAATGGCAGCAAGGCGATTTCGCTCTTGGTTGTGGCGACTTCCTGTTTCGCGACATCTCCAAACTGACAGATGAAGGCGAAGACGACGGAGGCGCTGTATTAGACTCCGAGATAGTCGGATTTGCTGTCATATCTCAGACTTGCGACGTGGTGCGGGATCCAGAGCGCATCCGGTATGTCTCTGTTTGCCCGATGGTCGTTGTGGACGCAAAACGTATAGGGCAGATCGAACGAGGCCAAGCACCTCGTTTCGGCTTTCTGTCCGCAACGCCAGACGGAGTAGTTGTCGATTTCTCTCGCACGATGAGTGTGACCAAAGACCTTCTGGTGTCTTGGGAGCGGCAACGCGGGTGCCACGACGAAAGCCAACAGCTCGAATTTTCTAGAGCACTTGAAACCTTCTTTGGTCGATTTGCTTTTCCAGACGCCTTCGTGGCATCGGTGGCATCTTTGCGCAATGCGATCCTTTCCTAGTACCCGAAAGGCGAATCTGATCTCGGTAAAGCCGTTCGTTCTATTCGCGAGATCCGCGCACACCCGCACGCGAGTTGGTCAGGTATGGCTGCAGTTCCGATTACCTTCATCGCGATACTTGAGGATGAAGGGAAGCGAGAGCTGGCGGATCGCGAAGAGATCAGGAAGCAAATTTGGCCAAAGATCAGAGCTATTGATTGGCAGGGACCATTCTCATTGCACGAAAACGGTCTCCACTTGGCCACGTTGAGTGATTTGGCGGCCGCCGACTATCTGAACTCATACCCTCTCGACGTAAACTCACTGTCGTACGCGCGACGGTACATCGCGTAGATCTTCGTTTAGAGGTCAGCGAAGCAGCGCTTCTCCCTTTTCCAAAGCTGCCGTTCGCAGTGCCGCATTCGAACTACTGCTCTGGGACGAAGAGGCTGCATGGTGGCGTTTCATCTTGGCGCGTAGCGCCAAGATAGGCCTATGGCCAGATAAAGAATAGGTCGGTCAGGAGGGGTCAGTTGCAACGCTTACTGCCCCTCTCGTCGATTTCCGAAAAAGAATTGCGCATCAGCGTAATGATGACAACCGACCAGAGACTGGGGCCCAGGCATTGAATCAGGACAAACAGGCTGATGGGCTTGAACAGGCTTACGCCGCGTGGAAGCTTGGGGTTCTCGTCCCATGTCGAAGCTTACCGCGAATACCATGCCGATCGCCCCGGCGCGCCCGCTCAGACCCTTCAGCCCGTCGGCGATATTCTCGCCGACGCCGCGGGTGACGAATGGCGAGTATATTCGCTCGATAATTTGACCTCGCAAAGTGCGGGTAGAGAGAAAGGCGAAGGTGCTGCATCTTGGTTTCCCGTTTACATCGACGGCAGAACCCTTCGGCCATCAATGAGCGTCCGATGGAAAACCAATGAAACTGGCATGCAGCGCCTAAAGATTGCCGGACGTCTGGAAGCCACTCAGGCCAGGTTAGGATACGTTCGCTTTCTTGATGACTTCCCCGCTCTGGCAATAACGAACCGTTGGGATGACGTCTCGGCCAGCTTTATGGCTTCCAAGATTTATGTTGTTCAGACCTCTGCAACTGTCGTTCAGCGCTGCATCCATATGACCACCGACCCCGGCGATCTGGTGCTCGATCCTACGTGTGGATCCGGCACAACGGCTTATGTCGCCGAACAATGGGGGCGGCGCTGGATTACAATCGACACGTCCCGCGTCGCCGTGGCGCTCGCTAGGACGCGACTTATGGGTGCGCGCTACCCCTATTACCTCCTTGCCGATAGCCCCGAAGGTCAGGAGAAGGAAGGCGAGATCACCCGCACACCACCTAAGACCGCACCGACCTTCCGCAGTATCCGCCAAGGATTTGTTTACCAGCGCGTGCCTCACATAATGCTGAGCAACATCGCATCTAACGCCGAGATCGACGTGATATGGGATAGGATGCAGCCTGCGGTCGAGGATGCCATCGCCGCCCTGAATGCGGCCCTTGCAGGCCATTCAACCCCCTTCAAAGTGGAAATCGGCGGTCGCGCGGGCGCGAAGATCGACTTCACCGCGAGGGGTGAGGTCAAACTCCCCTCCGGCGAAGTGGCCCCGGCGAACGGCCTGATGGAATGGGAAATCCCCCGAGAGGCCCCATCAGGCTGGCCCGCCCCCGCGCAAATCGCCCTAAAACGGTTCTGGGAGGCGCGCATCGCCCGCCAGCGCGAAATCGACGCCAGCATCGCCGCCAAGGCCGAGTTCGAATACCTTTACGACAAACCCTACGACGACAAATCTAAAGTCCGCGTCGCAGGCCCCTTCACGGTGGAAAGCCTGTCGCCTCACCGGACCCTTGCCGTGGATTGGGATGACGAGCTGATCGACACGCACGAGGCCGCCGAGGGTAAGCGCAAGGCGGCCGAGGCCCCGCGCGACTTCACCGACTTCGCCCACATGATCCTGGAAAACCTGAAAGCCGCAGGCGTGCAGCAGGCGCACAAGGAGGATCGGATCACCTTTACCAGCCTGAAGGGGTGGCCCGGCAACTGGATCGCAGCCGAGGGCACCTTCATGGAAGGCGACACCCAGCGCCGCGCGGGCGTGTTCATCGGCCCGGAGTTCGGCACCGTCAGCCGCCCCGACCTGGTCGCCGCCGCGCGCGAGGCAGGCGACGCCGGTTTCGACGTGCTGATCTGCTGCGCCTTCAACTACGACGCCCATAGCAGCGAGTTCGACAAGCTAGGCCGTATCCGCGTGCTGAAGGCCCGGATGAACCCCGACCTGCACATGGGCGGCGACCTGAAATCCACCGGCGCGGGCAACCTGTTCGTGATCTTCGGCGAGCCGGATATCCGGATCACGGATGCCGGGGATGGCATGGTGCAGGTCCAGGTCTTCGGCGTGGACGTGTTCAAGCCCCAGACCGGTGAGGTGCAGAGCGAGGGGACGGACGGGATCGCCCTGTGGATGCTGGACACCGACTACAACGAGGAGTCCTTCTTCGTCCGCCATGCTTATTTCCTCGGCGCCAACGACCCCTACAAGGCGCTGAAGACCACACTGAAGGCCGAGATCGACGAGGAGGCTTGGGAGAGCCTGTATTGTGACACCTCGCGCCCGTTCGCGAAGCCGAAGTCGGGGCGGATCGCGGTGAAGGTGATCAACCACCTTGGCGACGAGGTGATGAAGGTGTTTGCGGTGGAGTGAGACAATGAAGGCGCCGATTAGCAAGCCGGTCAACGATACACAGCGCGCGTTCAACGAGCTCTGCGAAAAGGGTGGTGGGGTGAAAGGTGGCCCGGCCCGCGGCAAGGTATTGGCACTGCTGAAGGAGTCAGGCCAGTCTCTCAACAAGATGGCCACGTCCGAGATGACCTCTCATCTGGCGGCCTTTCCCTCTGCCAACCCCTGGCATGTCTGCTTCGCCGTTGGCCTGTCCTGGGGCCACCTGGCTCAACTGGACCTCGAGTTCACGGAAGCTGTCTGCAACGTGCTCTCCGACTGGAACATAGCTGACCTGAACACCGCCAAGAGCTTCCACCTCGAGCGGGGCCCGACACCGATCGAACAGTCGCTGACGGGCGCACACATGCTGTTCGGAAAGGTCACTCTTCCCAAAACCCTGCCAGATACGCTGGATAAACTCGGCAGGGCGCAAGAGCGGTGGCTCAGCCCGATACTGAATCCCAAGGAACGACCGCCGTACATCGGCGCGTGGAATGCGACCTCAATGTTCATGACTGCCTTGTTCGGTCAGCCTGCCCTAGCGACCTCGCAAAAATCACCACCACCTATGTTGCCACCTGGGGGGCCAATTTTTGCCGGGCTCAAGCTGCTTCACAGTACCAGTATACTCAGCAAATCTCCGGCTGGCAGCGAACTGGACGATGCATCATTCGAACCTGGCGCAATCTACGAAAACAATGGGCTGTTTGCTGAGCTCTGCGCTCAGCTTGCGGACTGGAGTCTGATCGACGTGCACTCGGGCGTGTACATGCTCGGCACTAGGCATCCGCATTCAGGCAACTGGGTATAGGGGTTGGCGAGCACATGGAATTTCGGATCGCCGACACCTTCACCGACAGCCTTGGCCGCCTGACTGCGCAAGAGCAGAAGGCGGCCAAGACCACCGCTTTCGACCTGCAACTGGACCCGACCTCGAACGGACTGTCCTTCCATAAACTGGATCGCGCAAAGGATGCGAACTTCTGGTCGGTGCGGGTGAATGCTGACATCCGGATCATCGTCCACCGCACGGCCTCTAGCATCCTGCTGGTCTATGTCGATCACCACGACGACGCCTACAAATGGGCCGAACGCCGCAAGATTGAACGCCACCCGACCACGGGCGCCATGCAGCTTGTCGAGGTGCGCGAGCGGGTTGAAGAGGTGGAAATCTTCAAGCCCAAAGAGGTGGCCGCTACACCGGCGCCTGTCACAAAGCTCGCGGCCCGCCTTTTCGACAATCTGCGCAAATTCGAACTGATGGCCTTTGGCGTGCCCGAGGAATGGGTGAATGACGTCCGGGCGGCCACCGAGGACACATTGTTCGACATCATCGAGCACTTGCCGCAAGAGGCGCAGGAGGCTCTGCTGAAACTGGCTGTGGGCGAGAAACCGCAACCGCCAGAGCCTGTGCCCGCCGAAGCCGACCCCTTTGCCCACCCGGACGCCCAGCGCCGCTTCCGCATTCTGACCAACGCCGAGGAACTGAAGCAGGCGCTCGACTATCCGTGGGACAAGTGGGCGGTCTTTCTGCATCCGGCCCAGGCTGACCTTGTCGAGCGATCCTTCTCCGGTCCGACCCGGGTTTCGGGTTCAGCCGGGACAGGAAAAACCATCGTGGCGCTGCATCGTGCGGTCCATCTTGCCCGTGCCAATCCTTCTGCCAAGGTCTTGCTGACGACATTCTCCAAGCCGCTGGCGAATGCCCTGCGCAGCAAGTTGGCCAGCCTCGTGGGCAACGAGCCCCTCGTTTCGGCGCGGATTATCGTGAAGGCGGTGTCGGCAGTTGGGTATGACCTCTATTCCGAGCGGTTCGGACAACCACAGATCGCCCCTGCTGCACTGGTGGACTCGCTGATCACAAAGGCAGCGGCCGAGGTCGAAGGGCACCGGTTCTCCAAGCAGTTCCTGATGGGAGAGTGGGCCGACGTTGTGGACGCTTGGCAGCTTCGGTCCTGGGAAGATTACCGTGACGTCTCGCGGCTGGGCAGGAAGACCCGGATCGGCGGCAAGCAGCGCGAGACCCTTTGGACCATCTTTGAACGCGTCCGTGCTGGGCTCAGAGAGCGCGGCGTTGTGACATGGTCTGACGTCTTCGGCCGTCTGGCAGACAGTTTCGGCCAAGGCAGCACACGCCCCTACGACTTCGCCGTGATTGACGAAGCGCAGGACCTCGGTGTGACCGAGGCGCGGTTCTTCGCCGCCATGGCAGCAGGGCGAAGCGACGGTCTCTTCTTCGCCGGAGATCTTGGCCAGCGCATCTTTCAACAGCCCTTTTCCTGGAAGGCGCTTGGCCTTGATGTCCGCGGCCGCTCTTTCACGCTGCGCATCAATTACCGCACATCACACCAGATCCGCACACATGCCGATCGGCTCCTGCCGTCAACCGTTTCGGATGTCGACGGAAACACGGAAGGGCGGCGCGGCACGGTGTCCATGTTCGATGGGCCTCCGCCCATGGTCTTGGCCTGCAACGATGATGATCATGAATGCCGCTCGGTTGCACGCTGGATCACTGGTCGGCTGAAAGAGGGCTGCGCGCCGCGGGAGGTTGGTGTCTTCGTCCGGTCGGATGCAGAACTGAAACGTGCGCGTTCTGCCGTGAAAGCTGCGGGCGTTCGTGCGGTCGAATTGAGTGAAAAAGTCGAAGTGGAGGACGGGGCAGTCGCCATCAGTACAATGCACTTCGCCAAGGGGCTGGAGTTCCGGTCAGTGGTGGTCATGGCCTGCGACGACGAGGTGATCCCGCAATCAGAGCGGATCGAGTCAGTGGCTGACGACGCGGACCTCGAGGAAGTCTACAACACGGAACGGCACCTGCTCTATGTCGCCTGCACAAGGGCGAGGGATCACCTGCTGGTGACGGGCGTCACTCCCGTATCGGAGTTCGTCGACGACTTCCTCAAGGGCAACTGACCAACGAGGAGGGATTGCCTCCCCCCTCCTTTGGTTCCTCCCCGGCCCCAAACGTATGCGGGGGGGCGCAGCGCGGCAGTTCGCTAGCGACTGGATTCTTAGCCGGGGAATCCACTTGGAAGCCACCCTGAGGGCCGTCAGACAAAAAATCATTACAAGTCATGCGCTTGCCAAATCACGATCTTGGCGAGGTGGATTCCCGACCGGAATCCACCCTGGCCAGTTTTGGGAATCCACTTGGCACGGAATCCAGCCCGAAATTTCCATCGTGCCACCCGCACCGCGTGACATCCTCCCGATGGGCTGGCTATCCTGTGGCTTACGAACTAATGGCAGGCGAAGGAGGAAAGCATGGATCTGCGTTTTGATGGCAAGACGGTGATCGTCACCGGTGGCGGCTCAGGCATCGGGGCAGCCACGGCAGAGGAATTGGCCAGCAGTGGCGCAACCGTCGTCGTCGCGGACCTCAACCTCGAGCATGCCGAACAGGTGGTGAAGGGCATCACTGACAAGGGCGGGAAGGCCTATCCCTTCGCCGTCGATGTGGCCAAGGCCGATCAGGTGAAAGCCATGGTCGATTTCGCCGTGGCAAAGACCGGCGCGCTTTACGGCATCGTCAACAACGCCGGAATTGGTGGGCCTGCAGCCCCGACCGGCAGCTATGACCTCGAGGGCTGGCAGAAGGTCATCGACATCAACCTGTCTGGCGTTTTCTACGGCATGCGCTTTGCCATCCCTGAGATTGAGAAGGCAGGCGGCGGCGCGGTGGTGAACGTGGCCTCCATCCTCGGCTCGGTCGGCTTTTCCAATTCCACTGCTTATGTCAGTGCCAAGCACGCGGTCGTCGGCGCGACAAAGAACGCGGCCCTCGAACATGCCGCGGGCGGGGTGCGGGTCAATTCCGTCGGTCCCGGCTTCATCCACACACCGCTGGTCGCCAATGCACTGGATGAGGCTACGCTCAAGTTCCTCGAGGGCAAACACGCCCTGAACCGTCTCGGCCGGTCAGAAGAGGTGGCCGCGCTGATCGTCTTCCTGCTTTCGGAACGGGCCAGCTTCATCACGGGCTCCTACCACCTCGTCGATGGCGGCTACACGGCACAATAACAGGGGCCGGAGTCCACGCGGCAGGCCAAAACCGGGAATCGACAGAAGCACTTGAATCCGCTTCATTTTTCCTGTTGACAGACCTGCCCCCATTGACCTAACCCTTGATCATCGAAGAATTGCGCCCGGAGGAACCCCCTCGCGGGCGCTTTTCGTTTCCCCTCCCCCACATCCAGAGCCGCATCCCATGGACCTCGTCTTCGCGCCGAGCCAGGTTGAATCTTGGCCGATTGCCCAGCTGCGCCCCTATGCCCGCAATGCCAAGATGCATGGCGATGATCAGGTGGCCAAGATCGCCGCCAGCATGGCCAAGTTCGGCTGGACCGTGCCCTGCATGGTGGCCGACGACGGCGAGCTGATCGCGGGCCATGGCCGGGTGCTGGCTGCGACCATGCTCGGGCTGACCGAGGTGCCGGTAATCCGGCTCAGCCATCTCGACGCGGCGGAACGCCGGGCCTACCGGATCGCCGACAACAAGCTGACGGAACTGGGCGAATGGGACGAGGCCATGCTTCGCGACGAGATCGCTGGGCTCTTGGCCGAAGATTTCGACCTGACGCTGCTCGGCATCAGCGACGATGACCTCGACGCGCTTTTGCGGGATCCCGAGGCGCTGGGCGGGGAAGGTCCGGTCGAGGGCGAGGACGATGTTCCGGAGCTTCCGGTCACGCCGGTGTCGGTGCCGGGCGACCTCTGGCAGCTGGGCGCGCACCGGCTGATCTGTGGCGACAGCACCTCGGCCGATGTGGTGGGGCGGCTGCTGGGCGATGTGCGCCCCCTGCTGATGGTGACCGACCCGCCCTATGGCGTGGAGTATGACCCCTCCTGGCGCAACCAGGCCGGGGCCGCGAAGACGAAACGCACCGGCAAGGTGCTGAACGACGACCGTGCCGACTGGCGCGAGGCATGGGCGCTGTTCCCTGGCGACGTCGCCTATGTCTGGCACGGCGCGCTGCATGCGGGGACCGTGGCGGACAGCCTGACCGCTGCAGGCTTCGCCATCCGGTCGCAGATCATCTGGGCGAAGGATCGGCTGGTCCTCAGCCGCGGCGATTACCACTGGCAGCATGAACCTTGCTGGTATGCCGTCCGCGCCAAGGGCAAGGGCCATTGGGCCGGGGACCGCAAGCAGACCACGCTGTGGCAGATCGCCAACCGCGATCAGGATGCCGACACGGTCCACGGCACGCAGAAACCGGTCGAATGCATGCGGCGGCCGATCCTGAACAATTCCAGCCCGGGTCAGGCGGTCTATGAACCCTTCATGGGCTCCGGCACGACGCTGATCGCGGCCGAGACCACTGGCCGGGTCTGCTTCGGCGTGGAACTGAACCCGGCCTATGTCGATGTCGCCGTCGAGCGCTGGCAATCCTTCACGGGCCAGGAGGCCATGCTGGCGGAGACTGGCGACCTGCGCAGGTTGCTTGAAGCAGAGCGACATGTTACAAAACCTAGGACAGGATGCACTTGTGTCCGAGGTTTTGTAACCATGCTTGCGACGGATCAGGGCCAGCGCGCCCGCATGATCGACTACATGGAAGTTCATGCGCCAGCCCGTTCAAGGGATCTGGCGTCCATCGGCGTGAGCGGAACCACCATCGCGAGGGCGGTGGCAGATGGCGTGGTGGTACGGATTGGGCGGGGCCTATATCAGCTGCCAGGCAGCGAGCCAGACCTTCATGCAGGGCTGATCGAGATCGCCAAGCTTGCACCCAAGGCCGTCATCTGCCTGACCTCGGCTCTATCCTTTCATCAGCTTACCGACCAACTTCCACGCCGGGTGTGGATCGCCATCGGCGCCAAGGACTGGGCACCGAAGATCGAATACCCTCGCATCCGCATCGTGCGTTTCCGTGAGCCCTACCTGACCAATGGCACCGAGGTCCATCGGATCGGAGAGGCGGAGGTTCGGGTCTACTCCATAGCCAAGACAATTGCCGACGCATTTCGGAACCCGAAGCTTGTAGACCGATCGGTTGCCATTGAAGCGATGAAGGCCGCGCTAAGCGCCAGGAAGGCAACGGCAGGCCAGCTTGCCGCAGCAGCTCGCGAGAACGGCGCGTGGAACCAGATGCGCCCCTATCTGGAGGCACTGACATCCAATGGCTATGCAGCCGAAAGATGTCGCGGCCTCCGTGCGTCAGCGTCTGCTGAACCTTGCCCGTGCTGAAGGTCAGCTGTTCGACGTGGTGCTGGTGGCCTTCGGCCTCGAACGACTGGTGTACCGGCTGTCGGTCTCCGAATATCGCGACCGCTTTGTCCTGAAGGGTGGCATGCTTGTCACCTTGTGGACGGCCGACACTGGCCGCTTCACCCGGGACATCGACTTCCTGGCGTTCGGCTCGGACGAGGAGGCAGAACTGAAGACTGCCTTCTCCCAGATACTCGCCATAGATGGCGATGACGGGCTGGTCTATGACATTGAAAGCCTGACGGCCGTCGCCATTCGAGAAGACCAGATCTATGGCGGGATGCGGCTCCGGACCGAAGCCCGCTTGGGCAACACGCGCATACCGATCACCGTGGACCTCGGCTTCGGCGATGCGTTGGCCGATCCGCAATTCGAGATCGAGTACGGCTCCCTGCTCGACTTTCCAGCCACATCGATCCGCGCCTATTCACCAGCAACGGTCATCGCCGAGAAGCTTCAGGCCGTGGTGGCGCTGGGCTTGGCGAACAGCCGGATGAAGGATCTGTATGATCTGTGGACGCTGCCGAAATCCATCGACATCGACACGGGCGACCTCGCGGCCGCGATCCGAGGAACCTTCGCTCGACGCTATACGATTGTTCCAGCCTCCTGCCCTGTCGGCCTGTCGGAGGAGTTCTCGACCGATCCGGCGAAGATGACGCAGTGGCGGGCCTACTCTGGGGGCACGGCTCTCGAAGGGCGGCCGCTCGCGGAGGTTACTGCGGAAATCTGGGCTTGGCTTGAACCGGCATGCAGGGCGGCGGCATGATTGCCGCGTTCTGCGCGATCATGTTGCCCGTGTAGGGGGCCTCGATAAACGTTGACCAGCTGTTGACAAGAATTTGGAACGACAAAAGCCGAGCGTTTAGCTCGGCTCTGAAGTCTTTGATCTTACGAATATTTTTGGTTGCGGGGGCCGACAACCGCCGCAACCTACCCATGCGTAAATGCACGACTTAATCCCGAAGATCATGCATCTTCTACGCGGCGAGCAGACGGTGCTGGGGCTACCCATCGCCATGCCTTTAGTGCAGCAATCCCCTGCACGCCCCCCGCGGCCAATCGGGCGCCAGGACCCTCACAGGCAGGACGGATGAATTTCGCAAGGACGCGGTGCCGGGTTGCGAATGATATGGGGGCAACTTGCCGACCTTGAACAAATGGGTGAATGCAGACCGCGACACGGATATGCTATCGGCCGAGGATTGTGAACTGGCGCGCGAGAACGAACGGCTCCGGCGCGGGATCCGCATCCTCAAGGACTTGCACGGATCAGGAAACAGTCCGGGGGACTGTTTGCGCGCAGCAAGAGGGACATCCCGAAAAACCGTCACGGACCCCAGCGCCCCTGTGCGCGGTAGCAACAGCTTGTGCCAGGCTGGCGGGGACGGGCAGATGCCGACTGCTTATTGGTGGGATGGACCCCGTTAAAAAACGTGGAACATGGGCGGATGCGCACTTGAGAGTGACGACGCTGCGTTGTCAGCGATCGCGATCGAGGCAAGATGACGGACTTGCATGACCCACGCCCTTCGTTCTGTTCGAAGGGGATGCCATGACCCGATTACGACCAAAGACCACTCGGATCTGAAGATGGTCAATCCCAAGGCTGCGGCGATCGACATCGGTTCGACCATGCGCATGGCAGCAGTGAACCCCAAGGGCCAGCGGTATGCCTGTCAGGCCATTTGGCACGTTTCACGCAGGATCTGCATGATATGGCCGACTGGCCCATGGACTCCGGCGCGACCAGCATTGCCATGGAATCCACCGGTGTCTACCGGATCCCGGCCTTCCAGATACTTGAAGCACGGGGTTCCGAGGTGATTTTGGCGAATGCCCGATATGCCAGGAATGTGCTAGGCCGCAAAACGGATGTCCTGTGACGCAGAACACGCCCTGCCGGCAATCGCCCTTGAAACGGCTGCATGAACGGATGATGAGAGGCGTGTCGATGTTCAGCGGGGATAACGCAGCATGGAAATTCAACTCTCGCGGCGCGATGCGGTCTGGAACCTGCGCGGCGCGCTGTTCATGGTGCTGGCGATGGCCTGCTTCACGGTCGAGGACAGCTTTCTCAAGGCAGCCGCGCAGACCCTGCCCGTGGGCGAGGTGCTGATCTCGTTCGGGATCATCGGCGTTCTGGCCTTTTCCGTCATGGCGATCCTGGCGGGCGAGCAGCCTTTCTCGGTCGCGATGCTGTCGAAGTTGATGCTGACCCGCTCTGCCTTCGAGATCGTGGGGCGGCTGTTTTTCATGCTCGCCATCGCGCTGACGCCGCTCTCGACCGCCTCGGCGATCCTTCAGGCGACGCCGCTGGTGGTGATCGCGGGCGCCGCGCTGGTGTTTCATGAGCGCGTGGGCGCTGCCCGCTGGATCGCGGTGGCGGTGGGCTTTGTCGGCGTGCTGCTAATCCTGCGCCCGGGGGCCGAGGGCTTCGGCATGCTGTCGATCTTCGCGGTGATCGCGACGCTGGGCTTCGCCGGCCGCGACCTTGCGACGCGCGCGGCGCCCATGTCCATGTCGCATCGGCAACTGGGCGTGCTGGGTTTCCTGATGCTGATCGTCTCGGGGCTGATCGCGCTGCCCTTCGGGCCTGCGCCGGTCTGGCCGGGCCAGGCAGCGGCGGCCAGCGTGATCGCCGGATCGCTGAGCGGGGTCGTCGCCTATACCGCGCTGACCATCGCCATGCGCACGGGCGAGGTCGGGGCGGTCACGCCCTTCCGCTATACCCGGCTGGTCTTTGCGATGATCGCCGGCATCGCCGTCTTTGGCGAGCGGCCGGATATCTGGACACTTGCCGGGGCGGGCCTGATCATCCTGGCCGGCGTCGCGGCACTGACCAGGTCGCGATAGCCCGCCACAGCAGAAGCCCCGTCAGTTGGGCGCGGGATTGGCGCGGGGCGCATCGGCCGCCATCCACCCGCTGCGACCGCTCACACAGCCTTGCGCATGATGACAGGCCGTTTCTTTCCTGCCCTGGACTGCGAACATGCGGAACCTCGGACGTCCACCGCCCGCGCATGAAAAAACCCCGAGGCTGCGCCGCGGGGTCTGTTCATTGATCGGGCTGGCTTCATAGGCCGCGCGCAACGCGTTCGATATCGCCGCGGGACAAGCCGATATCGCTCAGTTCGCGATCCGTCAGACGGTTCAGTTCGCGGCGGGTGATGCGGGCATCGTTCCAGGCGGCGACCGTCGCCGTCACGCGGGCAAAGACCGAACCCAGACCAGCGGCAGCACGGTTATGGCTCATTTCGACAGCGGACATCTCGGCACCTTTTCTCATCTTGCCCATCCTGCGGGCATGTTTCGGACAAGGCGGATATAGTCCGCGCACCTGGTCCTGGCGATCCTGACCTATGTCCTCTGGGGCTTTCTGCCGCTTTACATGAAGGCGCTGGCGCATGTCCCACCGGTCGAGGTCGTCGCCCATCGGGTGATCTGGTCGCTGCCCATCGCGGCGGCGGTGCTGATTTGGCAAGGACGCACGGCCGAGGTGACCGCCGCCCTGCACGCGCCGCGCCTGCTGGCCATGGCGGTGCTGACGGCGGCTCTGATCTCGGTCAACTGGCTGATCTATGTCTGGGCCATCGCCAACGATCACGCGATGGAGGCGGCGCTGGGTTGCTATATCAACCCTCTGTTCAGCGTCTTTCTGGGGGCGGTGCTGTTGAAGGAACGGCTGGGCCGGACACAGCTGGCGGCCATCGCGCTGGCGGCGGCCGCCGTCGTCATCATGACCGTGCAGGCGGGCCGCCTGCCGCTGGTGGCATTGGGGCTGACCCTGTGCTGGGGGTTCTATTCCTATTGCAAGAAAAGCCTGCCGCTTGGCCCCAACCAGGGCTTCACGCTTGAGGTGCTGGTGCTGTGCCCCTTTGCGGCGGCCATCCTGCTGTGGCTGGGGCTGACCGGACAGTCGCATTTTGGCACAGGCACGGCCGCCGACACGTTGCTGCTGGCGGGCTGCGGGGTGGTCACGGCCGTTCCGCTGATGCTCTATGCCAATGGCGCCAAGCTGGTGCGCCTGTCCACCGTCGGCATCCTGCAATATATCGCCCCGACGCTGATCTTTCTCTACGCGGTGCTGGTCTTTGGCGAGCCGTTCGACCAGTCGCGCCGGATCGCCTTTCCGCTGATCTGGGCGGCGCTGGTGCTGTATTCTCTTGGGTTGTGGCGGCAATATGGCGCCGCGCGCCGCAAGGCCAGGGTGACCGGCCGGATGCAATAGGCGCGCCGGGCGCAATCGGCATTGAACCAGCCAAAGGATACGGTGCTGTTCGAACCCGTCGTCGTGCCGGATTTGCGGTGACGGAAGCCAAAGCATCAAGCACCGACCGCCGCCGGTTCCCCTGCCAATGGCTGCTGCCACGCGGCCGATAACTTGGATTGTTGTCTGCGGCGGCTTTTCTTCCTGATGCGCGCGGCGGTTCGTCCCAGAATGGATTTTCGCGCAGAGCGCGGCAGCGATGCATCCTGACATCCTGCCCCGGCGTGGCGGCACCGCACGCGCGGGCTTCGTTGGCGGCGTCCTTCAACTCGACAAGCTGCATGGCTCTGTCGACTACAGACGGGTTGGCGAGGACGTCTTTCGCGATCTGGATCTTGAGCGGGGGCACCCGTCCTGATCTGCCCCAGGTCGACGAAATATCAGGACCAATGCGCGCATTTCGAGGTCTGGCCGATGCCGGGGTTCAGGCTGTTGGTCGGGTCGATGGACCGATAAAAGCCCGCCAGTTCCGGCTTGGCGCGATACAGGTGGCCGACATTGTGCTCGGCCGGATATTCGGCGCCGCGTTCGTCCAGCAAGCGCCACATCTCATGTTCCACTGCCAGGCAGTCGTGACCCTTGTTCACGACATAATCCTGATGGAAGACGTGGCAGAAGAAATGCCCGTAATACAGTTTCTTGCCGATCTTCGCATCCAGATCCGCGGGCAGCACCTCTACCCAATCGCGGTCGTCGCGGCGCAGGGCGATGTCCAGCGCCACGATGTCCTCGACCTGCCGGGCATGGATGGCGCGATAGCGCACCGCCGCACCGGCCACCGCGAAACGATGCAGAAAGGCGGCCGCCCCCTCGGCCGGGGTGCATTCGAACATGTCGCCATTGGCCGACGGGAACAGCCCCGACAGATAGGCGCGCGCCTCGCCGATGCCCGCCCCGCCCATGCGCAGCAGCAGATGGTGTTCATAGCGGTCGCGGAAATCGTTCATGCGCGCGGGCAGGTGCTGCGGGAACAACCCGGCCACCGCCTGCGCCAGCCGGTCCGACAGCGTGGTGCCCAGCCACAGCCGTTCGGTCAGCGCATCCATGCGCGCCTTGGCATTGAACAGCGCGGGCATCCGGTCGGTGCCGGCCTTCCGGATGAACAGAAAGGTGTCCTTGCCGTATTTCGCCGCCACGTCATAGGCTTCGCGATGGATGTATTCGCCGGCGATGGGCAGGCTGTCGAATTGCGACAGGATATGGCGGCGGATCTCGGTCAACTCGGCCGGGTCGTTGGTGCCGATGTAAAAGACCGCCGTGTCCTTTTCGGCCTGAAACGTGTCCAGCCGCACGGCGAAGACCGCCAGCTTGCCCGCGCAGCCCGCGCTTTCATGCAGCCGCCGGGGATCGGCGTTGAACCGCGCCGGGGTGGGCGCATCGACCTCACGCACATGGCTGGCATATTCGCGGTCCGAGGCCCAGGCGTCGGTCGGCGCGGGCGGGGGCAGGTCGCCCGCCTCGACGCGGGCCAGGATTTCCTCGGGGTCGTCGCCCAGATCAAGACCCAGATGGTTGACCAGCGCGACCGAGCCATCCGCGCGGACTTCGGCATAAAGCGTCATCTCGGTATAGGCCGGGCCGCGCCGGATCAGCGCGCCGCCGGAATTGTTGCAGATGCCCCCCAGGACAGAGGCGCCGATGCAGCTCGACCCGATCACGGAATGGGGCTCGCGCCCCAGCGGGCGCAGGGATTTTTCCAGAGCGTCCAGCGTCGCGCCGGGCAGGCAGACGACCTGCTCGCCGCCGCCCAGCAGATGGATGCCGCGCAGGCGCATGACGCTGACCAGCACGATCTCGCGGTCGTAATCCTCGCCCCATGGGGTCGAGCCGCCCGTCAGGCCGGTATTCGCGGCTTGCAGGATCACCGCCCGCCCGGCCGCGACGGCGGCGTTCAGAACCCGCCACAATTCGACCAGCGAACCGGGCCGGACCACAGCCGCGACCGGACCGGAGCCATAGCGGAAACCGCGGGTAAAGCGGCGGGTGGTGCGCGGTGCGGTCAGCACATTGCCCGCCCCCACGATCCCGGCAAGCCGGTCCAGCAGCGCGGCACGCGTGGCGATCTGTTCTGTCGTCGTCATCCGGGATCTTCCTTCTTCCGGCTCCAGAGGGTGGCGCGCCCCGTGGCCATGAATCGGGCCAGCGGCGGAGACCACGAAGGGCCGCCGCCGCCGACAGGTCAATGCCGCTTTTTCGGCGGGATCAGGTCGGTGATCGTGCCCTCGAACATCTCGGCGGCGAAGTTCACGGTTTCGCTCAGCGTCGGATGCGGGTGGATGGTGTGGCCCAGATCGACGGCATCGGCGCCCATCTCGATGGCCAGCGCCACCTCGGCGATCAGGTCGCCCGCATTGGGGCCGACGATGGCCGCGCCGATCACCCGGTCGTCGGCCTCGTCGAAGACCAGCTTGGTGATGCCCTCGGACCGCCCAAGCGACAGCGACCGGCCCGAGGCCGCCCAGGGAAAGACCCCCTTGCCGGTCTTGCGCCCCTCGGCCTTGGCCTGCGCCTCGGTCAGGCCGACCCAGGCAACTTCCGGGTCGGTATAGGCGACCGAGGGAATCACGCGGGCGTCGAAGAAACGCTTGTGGCCCGCGCAGACCTCGGCGGCGACCTTGCCCTCGTGCACGGCCTTGTGCGCCAGCATCGGCTGGCCCACCACGTCGCCGATGGCGAAGATATGGGCGACATTGGTGCGCTGCTGGTTGTCCACCGCGATAAAACCGCGATCATCCACCGCGACGCCCGCCGCCTCGGCGCCGATCAGCTTGCCGTTGGGCTTGCGGCCCACGGCGACCAGAAGGCGGTCGAAGGTGTCGGTGCTGGTCGCGCCCTTGTCGTCCTCGAAGGTGACGGTCAGGCCGTCCTCGCCCGCCGTCACCGCCGTCACCTTGGTCTTCAGCAGGATCTTTTCATACCGGCCCTCGATGCGCTTGTGCAGGGGCTTGACGATGTCCTTGTCGGCGCCGGGGATGATCTGGTCCATCAACTCGACCACCGTGACCCTGGACCCCAGGGCATCATAGACGCAGGCCATTTCCAGCCCGATGATGCCGCCGCCCAGCACCAGCAGCCGGCCCGGCACATCGGCTAGTTCCAGCGCGCCGGTCGAGTCGATCACGCGGGGGTCGTCATGCGGGATGAACGGCAGGGTGACGGGTTCCGAGCCCGCCGCGATGATGCATTGATCAAAGCTGACGGTGGATTTCGCGCCGTTATTGTCCACCTCGATCATGTTCGGGCCGGTGAAGCGGCCATAGCCATTCACCACCGTCACCTTGCGGCCCTTGGCCAGACCCGCAAGCCCGCCGGTCAGTTGCTTGATCACCGAATCCTTCCAGCCGCGCAAGCCGTCCAGATCGACCTGCGGGGCGGCGAAGGTGACGCCGTGATGCGCCATTTCCTCGGCCTCGGTGATGACCTTGGCCGCGTGCAGCAGCGCCTTGGAGGGGATGCAGCCCACGTTCAGGCAGACGCCGCCAAGGGATGGATCCTTTTCGATCAGCACGACCTTCTTGCCCAGATCGGCGGCGCGAAAGGCCGCCGTATAGCCGCCGGGTCCGGAACCCAGCACGACCACCTCGGCATGCACATCACCGCCGCCCGCAGCCGGGGCCGCAGCCGGGCCCGCAGTCGATGCCGCAGCCGGTGCGGCGGCTGCCGGGGCGGTCGCGGCCCCGGCACCTTCCAGCACCAGGATCAGCGCGCCCTCGGACACCTTGTCGCCGACCTTGACGGCGATGGACGCCACCTTGCCCGCCGCGGGGGAAGGCACCTCCATCGTCGCCTTGTCGGATTCCAACTCGATCAGCGGCTGTTCCTTGGTCACCTCGTCGCCCACCGCCACCAGCAGGCTGATGACGGGGACATCCTTGAAATCACCGATATCGGGGACTTTGACTTCCATGAACGTGCCTTCCTTTCAGAGCATGATCCGGCGCACGTCGCCGAGCAGGTATTTCAGGGTCGCGGCAAAGCGGGCGGCCAGCGCCCCGTCGATGGCGCGGTGGTCATAGCTGAGCGACATGGGCAGCATGTTGCGCGGCACGAACTGCGCGCCGTCCCAGACCGGCGCCATCCTGGACCGCGTCAGGCCAAGGATCGCCACCTCGGGCGCGTTGACGATGGGGGTGAAGGAGGTGCCCCCGATGCCGCCAAGCGACGAGATGGTGAAGGTCGCCCCCTGCATGTCCGCCGATTTCAGCTCGCCCGCGCGGGCCTTGGCGGAAAGTTCGCCCAGTTCCTTGGAAATCTGGACGATGCCCTTGCGGTCGGCATCCTTGATCACCGGCACGACCAGCCCGTTCGGCGTGTCGGCGGCAAAGCCGATATTGTAATAGCCCTTGCGGATGAGCTTGTCGCCGTCGGGATGGATCGAGGAGTTGAACTCCCAATGCGTCTTCAGCGCCGAGACGCTGGCCTTGATGACAAAGGACAGAAGCGTCACCCGGTAGCCGTCCTTTTTCGCCGCGTCGTCCAGTTCCTTGCGATACTGGTCGATCTCGGTGATGTCGGCTTCCTCGTTATGGGTGACATGGGGCACGTTCAGCCAGGAACGATGCAGCGCCGGGCCTGACAGCTTCTTGATGCGCGCCATCTCGACATTCTCGACCGGGCCGAATTTCGAGAAGTCGATGACCGGGATCGGCGGGATGCCCATGCCGCCCTGCGCCGCGCCGCCCGATGCGGCGGGGGCCGCGCCGGACTTGAAGCTGTTGACCAGATCCTCGCGCAGGATGCGGCCCTTGCGGCCGGTGCCGTTGACCTTGGACAGGTCGATGCCCAACTGGCGCGCGAATGCGCGGACCGAGGGCGAGGCATGCGCCTTGCCAAAGCCCGCATCCGTCACCGGGGCCGGGGCCGCCACTGCCGCCGGGGCGGCTGCCGGCGTCGCGGCGGGCGCCGCCGGGGTCGCTGCCGGGGCCGCTGCCGGGGCCGCCGCGGCGGGCGCATCGGCAGCGCCGTCGGCCTCGACCGTCAGGATCAGCACGCCTTCGGACACCCGGTCGCCTTCCTTGACCGAGATCGCGGCGACCTTGCCCGCGACGGGGCTGGGCACCTCCATCGTCGCCTTGTCGGATTCCAGCTCGATCAGCGGATCCTCGGCGGCGACGGTGTCGCCCACCGCGACCAGGATGCTGATCACCGGCACGTCCTTGAAATCGCCGATATCGGGAACTTTTACTTCGATAGCCATATGTCAGGTCTCCCCTCGTTCCGACTCAGACCAGCCGGGGGTTCGGCTTTTCGCCGTCGATGTTGTATTTGCTCAGCGCGGATTTCAGCGTGGCCTCGTCTATCGCCCCTTCGCGGAACAGATCGACCATGGCCGCCGCGGCGATGTGGCTGGCGTCCACCTCGAAGAACCGGCGCAGGTTTGCCCGGCTGTCCGAACGCCCATAGCCGTCCGTGCCCAGCACCGAAAAGCGGCCCGGCACAAAGGCGCGGATCTGTTCGGCATAGTTCTTCATGTAGTCGGTGGCCGCGATCACTGGCCCCTTTGCCCTGGAAAGCTGCTCAGTGACGAAAGGCACGCGCGGCTTGGCCAGCGGATTGAGGCGGTTCCAGCGCGCGGCGTCCTGGCCGTCGCGGGCCAGTTCGTTCAGGCTGGTCGCCGACCAGATGTCGGCACTGACGCCGAAATCGGCCTGAAGTATGTCCGCCGCCTTCATCGCCTGGATCAGGATGGTGCCCGACCCCAGCAGGTTGACGTGCTTCTTGCCGGGCTTCCTGACCTCTTTCAGACGATAAAGGCCGCGGATGATGCCGTCCTCGCAGCCTGCCGGCATGTCGGGATGGGCGTAGTTTTCATTCATCAGGGTGAGGTAGAAATAGACATCCTCCTGATCCTCATACATCCGCTTCAGCCCGTGCTGGACGATCACCGCCACCTCGTGCTGGAAGGTCGGGTCATAGCTGATGCAGTTCGGGATGGTCCCGGCCAGGATGTGGCTGTGGCCGTCCTCATGCTGCAAACCCTCGCCGTTCAGCGTGGTGCGCCCCGCCGTGCCGCCCAGCATGAAGCCGCGCGCCCGGCTGTCGCCCGCCGCCCAGGCAAGATCGCCGATCCGCTGGAACCCGAACATCGAGTAATAGATGAAGAACGGGATCATCGGCACGCCGTGGTTGGAATAGGCGGTCGCCGCTGCGATCCAGTCGGCCATGGCCCCGGCTTCGTTGATGCCTTCCTGCAACACCTGCCCGTCGATGGATTCGCGGTAATAGGACATCTGTTCGCGGTCCTCGGGGGTGTATTTCTGCCCCTCGGGGTTGTAGATCCCGATCGAGCGGAACAGGCCCTCCATCCCGAAGGTGCGGCTTTCGTCCGGCACGATGGGCACGACATGCTTGCCCACCTGCTTGTCGCGCAGCAGCGTGGTCAGGATGCGCACGAAGGCCATGGTGGTCGAGATCTCGCGCTCGCCCGTGGTCTCAAGCTGCGCCTTGAACGTCTCCAGCGGCGGGATCGGCAGCTTGGGCGCGGTGGCGTTGCGCTGCGGGAAGGCCCCGCCCAGGGCGCTGCGCCGGTCGGCCAGATAGGCTTTCTGCGCATTGTTCAGCGACACGAAGGGCGCCTTGGGCAGATCCTCGTCCGAGACCGGGATCTTGAAGCGGTCGCGGAAGGCGCGAAGCTGATCCTCGGCCAGTTTCTTCTGCTGGTGGGTGGTGTTCTGGCCTTCGCCCGCCGTGCCCATGCCATAGCCCTTGACCGTCTTGATCAGCAGGCAGGTCGGCACGCCCCGGGTCTCGGTGGCCTTGCGGAAGGCGGTATAGACCTTTTCGGGGTCGTGACCGCCGCGATTCAGCCTCCAGATCTGGTCGTCGGTCCAATCCTCGACCAGCGCCGCCGTTTCCGGGTATTTGCCAAAGAAATGCTTGCGGATATAGGCGCCGTCCTTGGACTTGAAGGTCTGATAGTCGCCATCGACGGTTTCGTCCATCAACTGGCGCAGACGCCCGGTGACGTCGTTTTCCAGCAACTGGTCCCAGCCCTTGCCCCAGAGCAGCTTGATGACGTTCCAGCCCGCACCCCGGAAGTCGCCTTCCAGTTCCTGCACGATCTTGCCGTTGCCGCGCACCGGGCCGTCAAGACGTTGCAGGTTGCAGTTGACGACAAAGATCAGGTTGTCCAGCTTCTCGCGCACCGCCAGGTCGATGGCGCCGCGGCTTTCCGGCTCGTCCATCTCGCCATCGCCGAGGAAGCACCAGACCTTGCGGTCGGCCATGTCGATATGGCCCCGGTGATGCATGTATTTCATGAACCGGGCCTGATAGATCGCCATCAGCGGTCCAAGTCCCATCGAGACGGTCGGGAACTGCCAGTAATCCGGCATCAGCCACGGATGCGGATAGGACGACAGGCCGTTGCCCGCCACTTCGGAACGAAAGTTGATCAGTTGGTCTTCGCTGATCCGCCCCTCCATGAAGGAACGCGCATAGATGCCGGGGATCACATGGCCCTGGAAAAATACCAGATCGCCGCCATGGATGGCCGAGCGCGCCCGCCAGAAATGGTTCAGGCCGACGTCATACATCACCGCCGAGGACGCGAAGCTGGCGATATGCCCGCCATATTCGCTGGATTCCTTGTTGCGCCGCACGACGGTCGCCATGGCGTTCCAGCGGTTGATGGTGCGGATGCGCCATTCCATCTCCAGATCGCCCGGGAACTCGTGCTGATCGTCCACGGGGATGGTGTTCTGATAGGGCGTCGTCGCCGAAAACGGCAGGGTCGCGCCAGCCGCGCGCGCCTGCTGCACCGCCCGGTCCAGCAGGTAATGCGCCCGCCCCGCCCCGTCGCGTTCGATCACGTCGGCGATGGCATCCTGCCATTCGCGCGATTCAATCGGGTCGATGTCCGATCCCAGATCACTCATTGCCTTTCCCCCCTTGATAGGCAAACCGCCCGTCATTCGCTGCGACGCGCCGCCCGCAGCGGCACCGTTCGACAGCACCGGTCATCCGGCCTCTGCGGCCAAAGCAAGCGCGTGGCCATCCATCGCCAGCGACTCGCGCGTCAGTTCGGACAGCGATTTCGCGCCGCACAGCGTCATCGCCACGCGCAGCTCTTTGGCGAACAGGTCCAGAAGGTTTTCGACCCCGGCCTGACCGTCCGTCGCAAGCGCATAGATAAAGGCCCGCCCGATCATCACCGCATCCGCGCCAAGCGCGATCATCCGCGCCACGTCAAGACCGGTCCGCACGCCGCTGTCCACCAGCACCTTCATCTGGCCCTTGACCGCATCGGCGATGGCCGGCAGCGCCCGGACCGAGGACAGCACGCCGTCAAGCTGTCGCCCGCCATGGTTGCTGACGATAATGCCGTCGGCACCGAAACTGACCGCGTCGCGGGCGTCCTGCGGGTCCAGGATGCCCTTGATGATCATCGGGCCCTTCCAGAAATCGCGGATCCATTCCAGATCGGCCCATGAGATCGAGGGATCGAAATTTTCCCCCAGCCAGCCGATATAGTCCTTCAGCCCGGTGGCCTTGCCCAGATAGCGCGAGACATTGCCCAGATCGTGCGGGCGGCCCATCAGGCCCACGTCCCAGGCCCATCGGGGATGCGTCGCGGCCTGGAACAGGCGGCGGATCTCGGCATTAGGGCCGCTCATCCCGGAATGGGCGTCGCGATAGCGCGCGCCGGGCACCGGCATGTCCACGGTAAAGACCAGATTCCTGACCCCCGCCGCCTGCGCGCGCTCCAATGCGTTTTTCATGAAACCGCGGTCGCGCAGAACGTAAAGCTGGAACCAGATCGGGCGCTGGACGGCCGGGGCGACTTCCTCGATGGGGCAGACCGACACGGTCGAAAGCGTCAGCGGGATGCCCTTTTTCTCGGCGGCGCGGGCGGCCTGAACCTCGCCCCGGCGCGCATACATGCCGGTCAGGCCGACCGGGGCCAGCACCAGCGGCAGGTCCAGCTTTTCGCCCCACAGCTCGGTGCCGATCGTCAGATCGGACATGTTGCGCAGGATCCGCTGGCGCAGCGCGACATCGGCCAGATCGGACACGTTGCGGCGCAGCGTGTGTTCGGCATAGGCGCCGCCGTCGATGTAATGGAACAGGAACGGCGGCAGGCGGCGCCGGGCGGCTTCGCGATAGTCGGTCGAGGCAGAAATGATCATGGCATATGGGTCTTTTCAGCAGACAGACGGGCCGAACGCGCCTTGCGGGCGATGTCCTCGTCTATGGATTTCAGGGAGGCATGCACGAAATTGATATGCACATAGGCGGCTTCGCGGGCGCGGTCCGGCTGGCCCGCGCAGATGGCCTCGGTCAGTTCGCCGTGCTGGGCGGACAGCGGCTCATAGACCTTGGGCAGGGTATAAAGCTTTTCCAGATTGCGCGAGATGCTGACCTGCAGCAGGTCGAACAGCGCCCGCGTGACCTGCGCCAGCACCAGATTATGCGAGGCTTCGGCGATGGCCAGGTGGAACGAGGCGTCTGCGCGCGCCTCTTCCATCGGGTCCTCGTGTCCATGCAGGGCCACCGTGTGTTCATAGCTTTCGCGCAGCCGGTCGCGGTCTTCCGGGGTGGCGCGGATGGCGGCATGCCATGCCGCGGTGCCATCCAGCGCATGACGGATCTCCAGCACGTCGAAGCGATATTCCGGGTCGCCCTTGACCAGCGTTTCAAGCGGATTGTAGATCGCCTCGCGCGACCAGACGGGCGAAAGATCGGCGACATAGGTGCCGCCGCCGACCCGGCTGACCAGCAGGCCGCGGCTTGCCAGTCGCTGGATGCCCTCGCGCAGCGACGAACGCGAGACCTGCAATTCCTCGGCCAGCTTGCGTTCGGCGGGCAGGCGGTCGCCCGCCGTCAGCCGACGCGAGACGATGAGTTCTTCGATCCTTGTTGCGATCTGGTCCGGCAGGCGAGAGGAAGGCATGTCGATGGCTCGTCATTATCGGGGCGGCAAGGCGATGGCCCGGCGACCGCTGCGGGCCGCCGGATCCGTGGTTCAGGTCACGGGATCATCCATGTCAGCCAATAGGCCTGCACGGTGGTGATGATGCCGATCATGGCGCAGAAGGCCAGGCTGTGTTTCAGCGTAAAGCGGAACAGGTCCGATTCGCGGCCCGCCAGCCCCACCGCCGCGCAGGCGATGGCGATGGATTGCGGTGAGATCATCTTGCCCGTCACGCCGCCGGTGGTGTTGGCGGCCACCAGCAGCACCTCATGCACGCCGATCTGCTTCGCGGTGGTTGCCTGAAGCGCGCCGAACAAGGCGTTGGACGAAGTGTCCGATCCGGTCAGGAACACGCCCAGCCAGCCCAGGAACGGCGAGAAAAAGGTGAACGCGCTGCCGGTATGGGACAGTGCCAGCGCCAGCGTGGACGACAGGCCCGAATAGTTCGCCACGAAGGCAAAGCCCAGCACCATGCCGATGGCATAGATCGGGATTTTCAGCTCGTTCAGCGTCTCGCCAAAGGTCTTGACCGCGTCGGCCGGGCGCATCCGCAGATAGATGACCGTGATGATCGCCGCGATGAGGATCGCCGTGCCGACGGCCGAGAACCAGTTGAACTGATAGACGGCGTCGTAGGGCGTGGGCTCTGCCACGATCGGCTGGACCTTCTCGATCAGCTTGTGCAGCAAGGGCACCTCGATCTTGATGACCCAGCTTGCCAGCGCGCCATCGGCGGCGAACAGCTTCTTGAAGGGCGCGATGCTCCAGATCGTCACCATGACGGTCAGGATCAGAAAGGGCGACCACGCCCTGGCGATCTGGCCGGCGGTATAGCTGCGATGGATGCCGGGCTCCTGGCTGCCGGCGACCCTGGCCGCCTCGTCGGCATCAAGCGCGAAGCGAAAGATATGCTTGGGCTTCCAGACCCGCAGGAACAGCGTCAAGCAGACCAGCGAGGCGATGGCCGACGTGATGTCGGGCAGTTCCGGGCCGACGAAGTTCGAGGTCAGGAATTGCGAGATGGCAAAGGAACCGCCGCCGACGATGACCGCAGGCCAGGTCTCTTTGATGCCGCGCCAGCCGTCCATGATCGCCATGACCCAGAACAGCACGATGATGGTCAGGAAGGGCAGTTGCCGACCGGCCATCTGGCCGATCTCGAACGGGTCCAGCCCGGTCACCTGCCCGGCCACGATGATCGGGATCCCCATGGCACCGAAGGCCACCGGGGCGGTATTGGCGATCAGGCACAGACCGGCGGCATAAAGCGGCTTGAAGCCCAGCCCGACCAGCAGCGCCGCCGTGATCGCGACCGGGGCGCCAAAGCCCGCCGCGCCCTCGAGAAAGGCGCCGAAGGCGAAGCCCACCAGGATCATCTGCAGACGCTGGTCCTCGGTCACTGACAGGATCGAGGAACGGATGATCTCGAACTGGCCGGTCTTGACCGAAATCTTATACAGGAACACCGCACCCACGATGATCCAGGCGATCGGCCACAGCCCGTAGAAAAAACCATAGACGGCCGAGGCAAGCGCCATGTCCACCGGCATGCCGTAAAACAGCACCGCCACCAGCAGCGCTAGGATCACCGTGATCGTTCCGGCGACATAGCCTTTCAAGCGAAAGACGGCCAGGGCCAGAAAAAAGAAGGCTATCGGGATCAGGGCCACAAGGCTGGATAGCCATATGTTTCCCGCCGGATCGTAATTCTGTGCCCAAACTTCCATGTTCGAAAGCCTCCGCTGATTATTTCGGATCGACGCCGTGCTTGCGGCCGGTGCAACCGAGGATGGTTTGTTATCAGGAAAACGCCGGGGAATCGCGCACCGCATCGGGGACGATTTCGGTCAGCGCCGCATTGTAATTCGGATGAGATGGATCAACCGGCCATGGCAAGGAAACTGGTCCTGCATACCGGGACGGCTTCAATTACAGTCGAAGTCATGCGCTCAACCTCCTCGTTGTCGCCGTTGGAAGCGCGCCAAATTGGTCTGACCAAATATCCCAGCTTCCGATTTCAGGATGGCACGGGCGAAGGATCAGTCAAGTATTTTTTACCACGTCAGGACGACAAAGCTGTTTGTGACCAAATTGGTCATACCAATGATCCCACCACCGGAGCCGCCATGCAAATCACCCGACGGGCGCATGCGGGACAGCGAGCCTGCAGGCCCCGCAGGGCAGTGTCCCATTCATGTAACGATGAAGGCAGGGCGCGGATGAACCCGTCGCATCCGGCCATCTGCGCGGCGCCGATGACATCCGCCTCCGTCGCGACCGGACGAGCCATGCGAATGTCGTTCAGCACGGTGTCGGTAAAAACCGATAAGTCCTGAAATACTGCGGAAACAAGCGCGGCGAGGCATACCGGCGGAATAACGGCGGGTGACCCATCATCATGGAACCGCTATCCTCGTGGATTCAGGACCGCAAAATCCATTCGCCAGCCACGAACCGGCACTGCCGGCACGGGCAACACGACATTGCACGTTCAGGCCGATGCGGCGAAGCGGTCGGCAATCGACAGCAGGATTTCCAGGGCCACATCCCGTGCAGGATCACGCACGTCGCGCGGCCAGACCACATGAAGCGGCAGCTTCACCCGCGCATCCCCCTCGCCCAGCTTCAAATTGTCAATCGGCCCTTTGATTGCATGGTTTGGTCAAGCCTGTTTTCAGTTCTCGCCGGGGTCATGGTCCTTTTCGAGGTCATAGCCTCATGATGATGTTCAGGCCGGACGGCTCAACATGTGCAGCGCGGTCGCGGGGCGCGTGTCCGGCATCGGGGAAATGAAAGGCACCGGCAGTTGTTGCCGGGGCCGGGTCGTCGGTTATTTTCCGGTCGCGGCCAACAGGCCGTTCACCAGATCCGCACCGGCCTTTTCGCGCACCAGATCGGCGATCAGCGCGACCTTGGCCGCGAAAGCCTCTTTCTGGGCCGGAGTCAGGTCTGGGCCGAAGTCAGGTCGATGAAGGTCACCGTGGTCATCGCGGCTTCGGCCTGGTCGTCGGCCTCGGCGGCCACCGGCGCTGAGAGACCATGGCGAGGGCAGGTCTGGACTGTAGCATCCCGGAAGGCTGCGGTGATTGCTTCCGGGACGCCCTGCACCCCATCCACGATGGCGATCAGAATGTCCTGGACGCCCCGGTTGCGCAGTTCATTCATTACCGAGAGCCAGAACTTGGCGCCCGTTGTCGGGCAAAACAGTCCAACACCTCGTCGGAACTGGCGATCCTCGCAGGCACCCAAACCTTCAACGGGAACAAGACATTATCGGGCACGCTGACGGCCTCGGGAACGGTGACGACATCCGGGGCCACTGCGACCATCGGTACGTCCACCGGGACTGCAACCTATGGCATGGGCACCGGGGCCACGACCACGGGCGTCACCAAGACCGTGAACCTCGGCACCGGCGGCGCATCCGGATCGACTACGGTCGTCAACATCGGCTCGGCCACGGCAGGTGCTGGCGGGACAACGGTGATCAACACACCGACCGTCACCTTCGCCAATGCCGTCACGCAGGTCGGCATGCCCCAGGCGAACCTGACCGCGCAGCTCTTGGGCCTCGGCGGGGCAACCGCTGACAGCTACAACCGGCTGTCGGTCAATACGCCTGCGGTCCTTCTGAACAACGCAGGGGCGGGCATTGAGGCGACCGTAAACAAGGCCGCCGCCGGGAACGACGCAGCTTTCGCCTTCAAGACCGGCTTCTCCGCCCGAGCGCTGATCGGCCTCTTGGGCAATGACGACTTCAGCTTCAAGGTGAGCCCGGATGGCTCAGCCTTCTACGACGCGATACGGATCGACCGCGCGAGCGGCCAGGTGGAACTGCCGCAGCCGACCGTTCTGCCGGGACTGGCCGCAGCGCCATCGCCTCCACCGGCAGGCAAGGCCTCCGTCTATGCCCGGAACCGCGCAGGGGCACCGTGGTCGATGTGATGCGGCCTTCGGGCCGGGATTTCCCTCTGCAGCCGCACTTCGGCGTCAACCGGATCGCGAACTGGGCGCCCTCGACCGGCACGACGATCACCGGCGAAGGCCTGCCGATCACCTCGGTCGGCACGGTCTCGCACCCGACCCTCGCCGCCACGAACCTGGCCGCCAGCATGCGCCGCTGGCGACTGACCTCGGCGGCTGTGGCGGAATCTGTCGCCGACCAGCGTTCCGCAGGCTGGGCCTGCTGGCGCGGCAATGCGGCGGGCCTCGGTGGCTGGACCTTCGTCACGCGGATTTCGCTGACAACGCTGCAGGCGACCGGGATGGCGTTCTTCGGCCTCTACGGATCGACGGCGGCGATGGCCACCACCCTCACGCTGGCAGCAGCCATTAACTGCATCGGCATCGGCTTCCAGCGCGGCACCCACACCCGTTGGCAGCTGGTCGCGAACGACGGCACCGGCGCACCGACCCTGACAGACATGGGGGCGTCCTTCGCTATCGCCACTGGTGGCGTGCTGACGCTCTTCATCGCCGCCCCGCCCAACGGCAACTCCGTCTGGGTGCGCGTCGTCGACGAGGTTTCCGGCGCGGTCTTCGAGCAGGAAATCACCGCCGACCTGCCTGCGAACACGCAATTCCTGTCCCCACGGCTGTTCATGAACACCGGGGCGACCGCCGCAGCCGTCGCCTACGACTGCGCCGGGGTCTACCTCGAAACCGATTTCTGAACAGCATGACCGCGAAAGGACCATCATGAACGACCAGACTACCCTGACCAGCGAGGTCGCGCGGGCCTTTCGGGACCATGGGATCACCGCCGCGCTGACAGCCCTCATCGGCGGCACCATCGCCCTGTTCGCGGCGATCACGCGCAAGGCCTTCACCAACGAGGCCCTGCTGGACCGGCTTGACCGCGAACTGGTTTCCGAACGGGACCGGATCGACCGCCAACGCAGCGAGGACCGCAAAGCCGATGGCGACCGTCTCGACCGGATCGAGACCGACATCCGCTCGATGCGGGACATGCTCTTCGACGCTTTCCAGCGTGGCCGATCCGACTGATCGACTGAAGATCACACAACCAAGATCACATCCCCCGCCCCAGAGGCGGGTTTTTCATTTGGAGGATCCCATGCCCACCCTGACCTACCCCCACTGGCGCAACGTTCCCGCCAACACCTGGCGCTGGCCGAACTTCTCGGCTGCCGAGATTGCCTGCCGCGGCACCGGCGCGATCAAGATCAACACCGAAGCCATGGACAAGCTGCAGGCCCTGCGCGACCGGTTGGGCAAGCCGCTGATCGTCCGCTCTGCCTATCGCAGCCCCGAACACAACCGCGCCGTCGGCGGGGCCCCTGCCTCGAAACACATGCAGGGCACCGCCTTCGACATCGCCATGGCGAACCACGATCCCGCAGCTTTCGAGGCAGCAGCGCGGGCGGTTGGCTTCCTGGGGTTCGGGTATTATCCCCGCTCCGGCTTCATGCACATCGACCTTGGGCCCGCTCGTTCGTGGGGCGATCCGTTCCCGGCGCGGCCGGTGCCTTTTGCACCTGAACTGCCACTGGCGCGCGAAGTGCTGTCGGAAAGCCGCACGCTCCGTGGCGGCGGGGCGGCCGGTGCCGCCACGGTCGGCGCTGCTGGGGTCGAGGTACTGCAGGACGTTCTCGCCGAGACCCAGTCCACCATCCAGCCGCTGGTGCCATATCTCGACACGCTGCGCTGGGTCCTGATCGCCATCGCCCTGATCGGCATCGCCGTCACGATCCATGCGCGGATTGATGACTGGAAGCGGGGCCAGCGGTGATCGGCTGGCTCCTCAACCAAGGCCCGGCGCGCAAGGCGCTGGGCCTGATCCTCACCGCAGCAGCGATCCTGCTGTTTCTGTTCAACCTGCGCCGAACCGGTGAACGCGCGGGGCGCGCCGCCGAAAGGCTTGATGTCAGAGAGAGAAACGATGCCATCCACCGACAGATGCTCGACGCAGCCGCTCGCCGCCCTCATGATCGTGACGCTCTGGCTGACCGGCTGCGCGATGGCCGGTTCTGACACCCGCGCACCCTGCCCGCCCGTGGTCGACTACAGAGCCGCCGATCAAGCCCGCGCAGCTGACGAGGTGGAGGCTTTACCGGAAGGCGCGGTCATCGTCCGGATGCTGAGCGACTACGCCGTGCTGCGCGACCAGGCGCGGGCGTGCGGGTGAAATCCGGGCCGGGCGAAGCCCCCCCGAGGCAAGCGCCAGACGCCTCGACCGCAGCGCATTGCCCGACCCGGTTCATAGATTCACGTTGTCAACGAGCGGCAGGGATTCGTCGCAGGTCGCTGTTGGCAGGTGCGGCCATGCCTGTCCCGCATGGCGATGGGCACAATTGTGCACTTAGATGAAATGCGATGTCGTCAGACAGCTTGTCGACGGCTATTTCACCTTGGCCTCTGGCTGAGCACTTTTCGGGAGTGACATGCGATCGCTGCAAATCTGGTCTGGAAGAATTCCGCAGATTTTGCGACGACTTAACTGTGTCAACGGGAAGGAAAAGCGCAGATGGCCGTTCAGAAGATCCAGAGTGAAGACTGCTCGGTCGCCAGCCTCTTCCAGTCCTTCTATGCTGTCCCCGATTATCAGCGCGAGTATGTCTGGGATACGGACCAGGTCGAACAGCTTCTGAAGGACGTCCGCGAAGAGATGGGCGACGGCCCCGCGCAAGATGCCCCAGAGTACTTCATCGGCAGCATCGTCGTCTGCCCTGGCCGCGATGGCGTGCTTGACCTGATCGACGGCCAACAGCGGATGACAACTCTTTACATCACGCTCTGCGCGATCCGGGATCGGTTCGCTGAGCTGGGAGCGCAGCCCTCCTCAGTGCTGAATTCCCAGATCGCCGATGCTGCGGTTGACGTTTCCGGCGAGGAGCGTCGACGCTATCGGCTCGACCTGCAGTATGAAGACAGTGGCGATGCGTTGACTCGCCTCGCTGATGGGAAGCGCATCGAAACGCCCTCCACCCAGTCGATGCGAAACATGCAAAACGCCCATCATGTCGTCACCCGGTTTCTCGAGTCCGAATTCGGTCAGGATGCCGCAGCCGTCCGCAAACTCTACGGGTACCTGACGAACAAGGTGAAGCTGATCCGCATCGAGACCGAAGACGTCGCGAAAGCCCTGAAGATATTCGAAACGATCAACGATCGTGGCGTTGGACTGAACTCCATGGACCTTCTGAAGAACCTGCTATTCATGAAGACGCCCAAGGGACAGTTCGACCGCCTGAAGGATACGTGGAAGGAGCTGCAGGACACGATCTTTCGCATGGGCGAGAAACCCCTGCGATTTCTCCGCTACTTCATCTTCAGCAGGTACGACGTGGATCTCCTGCGTGAGGACGAGATCTATGGCTGGTTCACGAAAAACGATGCGCTCGTCGGGTATGGACGCGATCCAATCGGTTTTGCCAAAGAACTCGTGTCTGCCGCACGGGCCTATGAGCGGTTTCGCGAGGGTAAGAATGAAAAGGGTGAGCGCAACCGCTATCTCGACAACATCCGGCTACTGGGCGGCCAAGCAGCGCGTCAGCACCTGATACTGCTTCTTGCGGGGCGCCATCTTGGTCCGGCGCTGTTCGATCGTCTGGCCGCCGAAGTGGAGAACCTGTTCTTCTGCTATGTCATCACGCGTGAACCGACGCGGGATTTCGAGCGCAACTTTGCAAAGTGGGCAACGGAGCTGCGGTCCATCAAGTCGGACGAGGAGCTTGATGCGTTCATCGTCGCACGCTTCGACAAGGCGAAGGCAGACCTGGCGAATCGTTTCGATGACTCCATGGGGCGTCTCGCTCTGCGTAGCTTGCAGCTGTATCGGTTCCAGTACGTGCTGGCCAAGCTTACCCAGCAGGTGGATCTCCTCGCATATGGTGAGACCGAAGGTACGAGGTGGCTTGGGAACTATGTCAGCGGCGGGTACGAGGTCGAGCATATCTTCCCGCAAACACCGAATGCAGAGGCCGCCGCGGAGTTCGGTCCCGTCAGCGATCCGGAGGTCGTGCAAAGGCTGGGTAACCTCGTCCTTGTCGAAAAATCCATAAACACCTCGCTCGGGAACCGCCCGTACAGCGAAAAGAGGCCGGTGTATCAGCAGTCCAAGCTGCTGTTGACACGGGCGCTGAGCGAACGGCCAAAGGTCGGTGCGAACACTCGCATTGACCGGGCGGTCACCTCGATCGAGCCGTACTCCACTTGGAATGAAGGGGCCGTTCATCAGCGTCAGCGTTCACTTGTTACGCTCGCTCGCGCTGTCTGGGGCCTTCCGGAACAGGCTGCTTCAACCGGTTGAGAGCCGCAGCGCGGCGATTTTGAAAGCGTAGCCGATCTCACTTGCGGAGAATAGAAATGCCAATCTCCGCACCCGACGCGGAGGTTGGCCATATGGTACGCCTTGCCTGCGTGTTCAATTTTGCTTATCTTGAATACTACCAGACGGAGGCCACCATGTCCCAGACCACGACGATGACGGTCCGCATCAGCGGCGCGCTGAGCGAGTTTGTGGCCTCCAACGTGGGCGAGAACGGGTCCTACGAGAACATCAGCGAGTACGTGCGGGACCTGATCCGGCGCGACAAGGAGCGGGCGGAACGGGAGGCGTTTGATCGTCTGAAGGCTGAGCTGACGCGTGCCTTTGCATCGCCGGAGGAAAGCTATCGCTCGTTGACCGCCGCCGAGGTGATCGCCCGGAACCGGGGCTGACGACGTGGCCGTCCGAGTCCAGGAGGCCGCGTCGCTGAGGCTTGACGAGATCTACCGTTACACCCGCGACCGCTGGGGCCCTGAGCAGGCGGATCGGTACATCACCGAGCTTTTCGCGGCGTTCGATCAGATCGAAAGCCATGGCGTCGCGTCACGCCGCATCCCGGCCGAGTTCGGGGTCGAAGGCTTCTACTTCCGCCATGCGCATCATTTCGTGTACTGGCGGCGTCTGTCGAACGGGGACGTCGGCATCGTGACGATTCTTCACGAGCGGATGCATCAGATGGACCGGTTTCGGGATGATCTTCCGAAGTGAGGCATGCCTCCGCGGACGATTATCCGAACCGTTGATGGGGGACTCGATAAACGTTGACCAGGCGTTGACAAGAATTTGGAATGACGAAAGCCGAGCGTTATGCTCGGCCTTTAAGTATTTGACATGTAACAAGATTCTGGTTGCGGGGGCAGGATTTGAACCTGCGGCCTTCAGGTTATGAGCCTGACGAGCTACCGGGCTGCTCTACCCCGCGCCATTCTGCGCGATCTGTTGCGCGGCTGCGCCGATTGTTGGGTTGGCGCGATGATCTGGATCGTTCGAGAGCTGCGTTTCTTATCAGATCTGGCGGTGACCTACTCTCCCACGTCTTGAGACGCAGTACCATTGGCGCAACGGCGCTTAACGGCCGAGTTCGGGATGGGATCGGGTGTTTCGCTCGTGCTATGTCCACCAGATCAGATAAGAAACGCTCAGCGTTGCGGACCTTGCGGTCCGTAAGTTGTCCAAGGATGCTTTTGGAAGCGGGGATCTGTGTCAGATCTGGCCACTTCCGGATCAAATCAAGCCTGTCGAGCCATTAGTACCGGTCAACTGAACGCATTGCTGCGCTTACATCTCCGGCCTATCGACGTGGTGGTCTTCCACGGCTCTCAAGGGATACCTGGTTTTGAGGGGGGCTTCACGCTTAGATGCCTTCAGCGTTTATCCTGTCCGTTCATAGCTACCCAGCACTGCCGTTGGCACGACAACTGGTCCACCAGTGGAACGTTCACCCCGGTCCTCTCGTACTAGGGGCAACTCCTCTCAAGTATCCTACACCCACGGCAGATAGGGACCGAACTGTCTCACGACGTTCTAAACCCAGCTCACGTACCTCTTTAAACGGCGAACAGCCGTACCCTTGGGACCTGCTCCAGCCCCAGGATGAGATGAGCCGACATCGAGGTGCCAAACGATGCCGTCGATATGGACTCTTGGGCATCATCAGCCTGTTATCCCCAGCGTACCTTTTATCCGTTGAGCGATGGCCCTTCCACTCGGGACCACCGGATCACTATGGCCGTCTTTCGACTCTGCTCGACTTGTCAGTCTCGCAGTCAGGCTGGCTTCTGCCATTGCACTCAACGAGCGATTTCCGACCGCTCTGAGCCAACCTTCGCGCGCCTCCGTTACTCTTTAGGAGGCGACCGCCCCAGTCAAACTACCCACCACGCAGGGTCCCGGACCCGGATAACGGGCCGCGGTTAGACATCAAGAGTGCGAAGGGCGGTATCTCAAGGATGGCTCCACGGGAACTGGCGTCCCCGTTTCAAAGCCTACCGCCTATCCTGCACATCACAATCCTGATGCCAGTGCGAAGCTATAGTAAAGGTGCATGGGGTCTTTCCGTCTAACCGCGGGAAGTCTGCATCTTCACAGACAATTCAATTTCGCTGAGTCCACATTTGAGACAGCGGGGAAGTCGTTACGCCATTCGTGCAGGTCGGAACTTACCCGACAAGGAATTTCGCTACCTTAGGACCGTTATAGTTACGGCCGCCGTTTACCGGGGCTTCAATTCAATGCTTGCACATCTCCTTTTAACCTTCCGGCACCGGGCAGGCGTCAGACCCTATACGTCGTCTTGCGACTTCGCAGAGCCCTGTGTTTTTAGTAAACAGTCGCCACCCCCTGGTTTGTGCCCCCCGCCAACAGTTGCCTGCCAACGGGGCCTCCTTCTCGCGAACTTACGGAGGTATTTTGCCGAGTTCCTTAAATGTGGTTCTCTCAAGCGCCTTGGTATTCTCTACCAGTCCACCTGTGTCGGTTTAGGGTACGGTCTCATGGAGGGCTGTTTCCAGGAACCGCTCAGCAGCAAGGTCAATCCGATAAGACCTCACTACACCTGCGATCCGTCACCATCTCCTGGCCCAGGAATATTAACCTGGTTCCCATCGACTACGCCTTTCGGCCTCGCCTTAGGGGCCGGCTTACCCTGCTCAGATTAGCTTTAAGCAGGAACCCTTGGACTTTCGGCGACAGGGTCTCTCACCCTGTTTGTCGCTACTCATGTCAACATTCTCACTTCTGATCACTCCACCGGATGCCTTACGGCCCGGCTTCACAGTCAGAACAATGCCTCCGTTGATCCCGAAGGAACAAAAGAGGCAGCGTTCTCTATCACAGAACGCTCCGCTACCGCGTGCACAGATGTGCACACCCAAAGCTTCGGCTCGTGGCTTGAGCCCCGTTACATCTTCGCCGCAAGACCTCTTGATTAGACCAGTGAGCTGTTACGCTATCTTTAAAGGATGGCTGCTTCTAAGCCAACCTCCTGGTTGTTTTGGAAGTCTCACATGCTTTCCCACTTAGCCACGAATTGGGGGCCTTAGCTGTTGGTCAGGGTTGTTTCCCTCTCCACGACGGACGTTAGCACCCGCCGTGTGTCTCCCGGATAGTCCTTCCTGGTATTCGGAGTTTGCTTAGACTCAGTAAGGCTGTGGGCCCCCATCATCCATGCAGTGCTCTACCCCCAGGAGGATACGTCCGAGGCGCTACCTAAATAGCTTTCGCGGAGAACCAGCTATCTCCGAGTTTGATTGGCCTTTCACCCCTAGCCACACGTCATCCCGACCTTTTTCAACAGGTGTGGGTTCGGACCTCCAGTTGGTGTTACCCAACCTTCATCCTGCACATGGCTAGATCACTCGGTTTCGGGTCTGATCCATCTGACTGAAGTCGCGCATTTAACACTCGCTTTCGCTGCGCCTACACCTAACGGCTTAAGCTTGCCAGATAGACCAAGTCGTTGACCCATTATACAAAAGGTACGCCGTCACCGCTCAAGGCGGCTCCGACTGCTTGTAGGCGTCCGGTTTCAGAAACTGTTTCACTCCCCTCGTCGGGGTGCTTTTCACCTTTCCCTCACGGTACTGGTTCGCTATCGGTCAGCAAGGAGTACTTAGCCTTCGAGGGTGGTCCCCCGATCTTCAGACAGGATTTCACGTGTCCCGCCCTACTTAATACGTCCAATCGAACTTCCCATACGGGGCTGTCACCCGCTCTGGCTGTGCTTTCCAGCACATTCCGGTCATTCTCATGGCTCGGCTGGTCCCCGTTCGCTCGCCGCTACTGGGGGAGTATCTGTTGATTTCCTTTCCTCCGGGTACTTAGATGTTTCAGTTCCCCGGGTTCGCTTCTAAAACCCTATGTATTCAGGTTGAAGATACCTGGTTCAGCCCGTTATTGATTACCCGAAGATAACAATAACAAACTGTCAGGTGGGTTGCCCCATTCGGAGATCCATGGATCAAAGCTTATTCTCAGCTCCCCATGGCTTAACGCAGAGTATCACGTCCTTCATCGCCTCTTGCTGCCTAGGCATCCACCAAACGCCCTTATCGCGCTTGATTTGATCCGGAAGAAGACAGACCGCAGTCCGTCACCGCGCCCCTTTGTAAAACGCGGCGTCGCTTCCGATCAAAAGCATGTACTTTCCCGCTCCTTCCATCCGGAAGAAGCTGTGTTCCTTACATGAAGAAACACTTG
>NZ_JACEMU010000007.1 GCF_013868135.1 Paracoccus sp. S1E-3 | reverse complement strand
GAAACTGGAGCGGGCGATGAGATTCGAACTCACGACCCTAACCTTGGCAAGGTTATGCTCTACCCCTGAGCTACGCCCGCATCAGTCTCGACCCAGCGTCATTGCCGCCGGTGAGGGGCGATTTAGGTCAGGCCGCCGGGGGCTGCAAGCGAAAAAATGCGGCTGCTCCGAATTTTTTTATGACTTGCGGAAAACCCCGGTCTTTGCACAGATCGCGCCCCGGAGGCCCCATAATGTCCCTATCGCGCCAGATCACCGATTTCGTCCATGCCGCGTTGGAGGCCGGGCGCAGCCCCGCCGAAATCGATGCGGTCCTTGCCGATGCCGGCTGGTCGGACCGCGAAAGGGCCGAAGCGCTCTCCGCCTGGATCAGCGCCTCCGGCATGCCCCCCATTCCCCGCCCGCGCCCCTATCTGTCCGCCCGCGAGGGGCTGCTTTACGGGCTTTTGTTCATCTCGCTTGCGGTGGTGGCCTTCCAGCTGTGCCAGCTGGGCTTCGGGCTGGTCGACAATCTCATCCTGCCGCCGGGCGGGGTCGACGGTGCCACCCGGCGCAGCATGAACGGGCCGATGGCCTCGCTCATCACCTTCACCCCGGTCTTTCTGCTGCTGAACCGGATCATCTCGCGCGGGCCGGAACGCGAACTGGGGCGCCGTTCGCTGGTCCGGCAATGGTGCGCCTCGATCGCGCTGCTGATCGCGGCGGTGGTGCTGCTGAGCGATCTGGTGACGGCGATCTATATGCTGCTGGACGGCGAAATCACGTTGCGCTTCATCCTGAAGGCGCTGATCGTGGCGGCGGTGGCCGGGCTGGTCATCGCCTATGCGCGCGGAGAGATGCATGACTGAGAAGCGCGGCACCGCCACCCTCGCCATCGCGCTGTGCGCGGCGCTCGCCGTGTTGGCAGGGCTGGTCGTCAGCGGCGGTCCCGTCCGCTCGCGCAAGGAGGGCCGCGATGATGACCGGCTGCGGGATCTGCGGCAGATCAGCGCCAATATTCGCTGTCAGGCCGAAGAAAGTGGGCGCGTCCCCGACGCCCCGCAAATGACCGATCTCTGCCCCTCGCCTTTCGTGCTGCAAAACCCCGAAACCGGCGAGACCTATCGCTATTCCCGCGTCGATGACCGCCACTGGCGTCTCTGCGCCGCCTTCGAACTGCCCGACCGCATCCGGCTGGGGGGTGAGGCGCAATTCGATGCCCGCAACGGCTGCCTTCTGGACAGGCTGAATCCAGGCCCGGAATCGAAATTCGCGCCCATGGATCAGCTTGAGGTCCGCCCGCCGGATTGATCCGCTGGACGCCCCTGCCCCCACAGGCTAAGCCATGGCCCAGTCCAAGGCAGGAGTTTCCATGGCCAAGCGCCCGGTCTTCCAAGACGTCACCGCCGATACCCCACGCCCGGCCCCGCCCGCAGGCGGGATGATCGACGCCGGCCCGAAGGGCGCACGCCGCGCCATCCGGGCGTGGCTGATCCTGATCTTCGTCATGGTCGTGGCCATGATCGCCCTTGGCGGCGCCACGAGGCTGACCGGCTCGGGCCTGTCCATCGTCGAATGGAAGCCCGTCACCGGGGCCCTGCCGCCCATGGATCAGGCCGCCTGGCAGGCCGAGTTCGACGCCTACAAGCAGATCCCGCAATATACGCAGGAAAACGCGGGTATGGATCTGGCGGGCTTCAAGCGTATCTACTGGTGGGAATGGTCACACCGGCTGCTGGGTCGGCTGGTGGGCCTCGTCTGGGCGCTTGGCTTCGTCTTCTTCTGGGCCACCAGGCGCATCCCGCCGGGCTGGACGCCACGCCTGCTTGGTCTGGGCGTCCTGGGCGGCCTGCAAGGCGCCGTGGGCTGGTGGATGGTCCATTCCGGCGTGGCCACGACGACGCTCACCTCGGTCGCCAGCTACCGGCTGGCGATTCACCTCGGCCTCGCCTTCGCGATTCTGGGCCTGATTGCCTGGTATGCCATGCAGCTGTCGCGGTCAGAGGCCGACCTGCTGCGCGCCCGCCGTGCAGGCGAATCCAAGCTGTTCTCCATGTCCACAGGCCTCATGCATTTCGCCTTCCTGCAAATCCTGCTGGGCGCGCTTGTCGCCGGCATCGACGCCGGCCGCCAGTATACCGGCTGGCCGACCATGGGCGGCGAGTGGATTCCGGTAGCGATCTGGGATCCCGCGCTCGGCTGGCGGAATTTCTTTGAGAACCCGGCGCTGGTGCAGTTCGTCCACCGCATGGTGGGCTATCTGCTGGCGATCTTCGGCATCGTGGTCTGGGCGCGCGCACGCCGCTCGCCCCATCCCGTGACACGGGGCGCCTTCAGCGTCATGCTGGTGGCCATGGCCGCACAGGTGATGCTAGGCATTCTGAACGTCATCCACGGCGCGCCGCTGGCGCTCGCGCTGCTGCACCAATTGGGCGCGGTGGCGCTGTTCGTCCTGATCATCCGCGCGCGCCACAATGCCCGCTACCCCTATGAAACCTCGATCCGCGGAGCTGCGAGATGAGCGATTTTGACGCCCTGATGGAATTCCAGCGCACGACCGAGGCCCTGTCCTCGGTCGCCGAACGCCTTGGCTGGGATCAGGAAACCGTCATGCCGCGCGGGGCGGCCGAACAGCGGGCCGAGGAAATGGCCGCGATGGAGGCGATCCTGCACGAGCGGCGCACCGATGAACGCATCGGCGAATGGCTGGACGGCGCCGAATCGGAAATCGAGGACGAGGAAGACGCCCGCATGCTGGAACTGATCGGGCGCGACTATCGCCGCCAGACCCGCATCCCGGCGCGGCTGGCGACGGAACTGGCGCGGCAGACCTCGCTTGCGCAGGGCATCTGGGCCGAGGCCCGCGCGAACGAGGATGTGGGCGCCTTCCTGCCCGCGCTGTCCGAAATCCTGATGCTGAAACGCGAGGAAGCCGCCGCGATCGCCGATGGCGGCGATGCCTATGATGCGCTGCTGGACGATTACGAACCGGGTGCGACCGCGGCCTCGATCGCCACCATTTTCGACGAGATGCGCCCGCGTCTGGTGCAGTTGCGCGACGATGTGCTGGGTGCCGACCGCCAGCCCGTTCAACTGGCCGGGCAGTTCCCGTCCGAAACCCAGCTGCGGCTGGCGCGCCAATGCGCCACCGCCTTCGGCTATGACTGGTCGCGCGGACGCATGGATCTGGCGGTCCATCCGTTCAGTTCGGGCCGTTGGCAGGACAGCCGCATTACCACCCGCGTGGTGACCTCGGACCCGTTCAACTGCCTCTACTCGACCATTCACGAGGTCGGCCATTCCAATTACGAACTGGGCATCGACAGCGATTATGCCTTCACCGCGCTCGGGCGGGGGGTCTCGCTTGGCGTGCACGAATCGCAATCGCGCATCGCCGAGAATCAGATCGCCCGCTCGCGCGCCTTCACGGAATGGCTGTTCGCCCGCATGTCGGATGCCTTCGACGGGCTGAATATCGACAATGCCGATGATTTCTATGCCAGCGTGAACCGCGTCACCCCGGGCTATATCCGCACCGAATCGGACGAGGTGCAGTATAACCTGCACATCATGATGCGCTTCGATCTGGAACGCGATCTGATCGCAGGCCGCCTGCTGACCGCCGATCTGGAGGAGGCCTGGAACGCCCGCTTCCTGAAGGATTTCGGCGTCGCCGTCGACAAGCCCTCGAACGGGGTGCTGCAGGACGTGCACTGGGCGATCGGGCTGTTCGGCTATTTCCCCACCTATGCGCTTGGGAATGTCTATGCCGGCTGCCTGAACCGGGCGATGCATGCCGCCGTCCCGGACCTCGACGCCGCGCTGCAACGGGGCGATGCGACCCCCGCCGTTGAATGGCTGCGCGAGAATGTCCACCGCCACGGCGCGCTGATCCCGGCCGTGCCGCTGATCGAACAGGCCAGCGGCGCGCCCGTCTCGGCCGATCCGCTGCTGGACTATCTGGAGGACAAGTTCAGCGCCATCTACGGCCTGTAACGCATGATGCCGGGGCCGATGGCGCCGGCTTTCATTCTGGTCCAAATATCCCGAAAGCGGCCCATCCGCCGCCCCCGCGCGTCAATCGACCCGGTGGCGGCCCCAATGGCCCTGCGCAAAGACCAGCGGCTGCCCTTCCCCGGTCGCGACCCGCAGCACCTGCCCCACCACCAGCGTATGATCGCCCGCGTCATGGGCGGCCTCCTGCACGCAGTCGAACCGTGTCAACACGCCCGGAATCACCGGCACCCCCTCGGGCGAGATTTCCACCGCAAGCCCGTCGAACTGCGCGCCACCCTTGGTGAAGCGATCCGCCAGATCCTTCTGATCCTCGGCCAGAACATGGACGCTGAAATAGGGTGCCTGCGCGAACAGGTCATGCCGGCGCGAGAACTTGCCGGGTGACCACAACACCAGCGGCGGCGCCAGCGACAGTGAGGCAAAGCTGTTCGCGGTCACTCCCTGCGGACCATCCGGGGTCGGAATGGTCACCACCGTCACGCCGGTGGCGAAATTGCCAAGCGCGTCACGAAAGGCACGGGCATTGGTGTGATCGGGAACGAATTCGGTCATGGCACGTCATGGCCAAGCGCGGCCGTATAGAGGATGAACCAGTCCTCCGGGTCGAGTTGGATGCGCAGGGCCTCATTCAGCGCGGCGATCCGCTCCATCGTGTTGGTGCCCATCACCGGCACGATCCCCGCCGGATGGGCCAACAGCCAGGCCACCGCCAGCGCCGCCATTTCCGTGCCCTTGGCCTCGGCCATAGCGCGCAGGGCATCGATCAGCGCCGGCCGACCGCCCGCCAGCAGCGCGCCCCCGGCCAGCGGCGACCAGGCCATGGGCAGCATTCCGGCGCGCTGGATGAAGGCGAGGTCCCCGTTGGTGAAAGGCTCCAGTGCCGCCAGCGATATCTCGATCTGGTTGGCGACCAGCGGGCTATGCATGTTGTCGGCCAGCAGCTCGACATCGAACGGGCGGAAATTCGATACGCCCACGGCGCGGACCTTTCCCGATGCGCGCAGATCGTCCAGGACGCGCCCGGTCTCGGCCGGGTCCATCAGCGGGTTGGGGCGATGGATCAGCAGAAGATCGATCCGGTCGGTGCGCATGGCCCGCAGGCTGGCCTCGACCGAGGCCAGGATATGCGCGGCCGAGGTGTCGTAATGCGTGACCCGCGCCCCCGCATGACGGCCGACGGGCGCGACGATGCCGCATTTGGTCACGATCTCGATCCGCTCGCGCAGCCCCGGCGCCGTCGCCAGAGCATTGCCAAGAATTTCTTCGGCCCCGTATTGGCCGTAGATATCGGCCTGATCGATCGTGGTGATCCCCTGCGCCAGGCAGGTCTCGACCTTGGCCTGCACATGGGCGGGACTGGTGTCCGGATCGGCGGCGATGCGCCACATCCCGTAGGCGAGGCGGCTGATGGCAACGTCATCGGCAATCTGGAAACGGTCCATATCCATCGCGGGCCTCTCGAAGGTCATACCGATTTATAGGGGCCGGCACAGGGGATTTGAAGCGGAACCGGGGCAGACAGTCCGCCCCGGTTCACGTCTTATTCCGCCATCCGGCGCAGATAGGTCCAGGTCGGCACCCGCGCATTGCGCGCCACCGACCAGCTTTCGGCATCGCCCAGATAGGCAAAGCCGCAATTGGTCAGCACCCGCGCCGAGCCGGGATTGTCCTGAAACACCTCGGCGAAAAGCGTCCGCGCCCCATGCGGGTTGACCGCCACCAGCCCGGCCACGGCCTCGCTCGCAAAGCCGGTATTCCAGAAACCGGCGCCAACCCAGAACCCCAGTTCGGACTGCTTGTCTTCCATCCGGGTCAGCGAGACAACGCCCAGCACTTCGCCCAGACCATGGGCAGAGCCGTCGATGGCCCAGACGTCTTCGTCCCGGCCCGGCTCCATCGCGCGGGCCACGAAAGCCTCGGCCGCACCCGGCGGCAGCGGATGGGGAATGGCGCGCGTACCCTCGGCCACGCGGCGATCGGCGGTGTAATGCGCGATCAGCCCCACGTCAGAGCGGCGCAGCGGCCGCAGCAGCAGCCGTTCGGTTTCGATGAGGGGCTGTTCTGCGGCCAGATCGGGCGCGAAAGCCAATGAACTCATAACACTTCCTCCAACAGGGGCAGAGCCGCCCCCAAAGCAAAAGGGGACCGGCTTGCGCCGATCCCCCCTATCACAGCCGGGTTAATATCGGCTTACTCGGCAGCCTCTGCATTCGCAGGCAGAACCGAAATATAGGTGCGGCCCTTCAGACCCTTCTTGAAGGTCACCGCGCCATCGGTCAGGGCGAACAGGGTATGATCGCGGCCCATGCCGACATTGGCGCCCGGCCACCAGGTGGTGCCGCGCTGGCGCACGATGATGTTGCCGGCGATGGCCGACTGGCCGCCGAACAGTTTCACGCCGAGACGGCGACCGGCCGAGTCGCGGCCGTTGCGGGACGAACCGCCTGCTTTCTTGTGTGCCATGACTTAGTCCTCTTGCACTGTGGTCAGCCCTGCTGACCGAATGTTCCGTTCACGGGTTGCCCGAAGGCACCCCTTCCAAAGATCAGGCTTCGTCCGAAGCGGCGGCGGCCTTCTTGGCGCGCGCGGGCTTCTTCGCAGCGGGTTCGGCGGCATCGGCCTTGGGTTTGGCGGCTTTTTTCGCCTTCGGCGCGGGGGCTTCGGCAGCCACGGCGGCGCCAGCGGCGCGCATGCCCAGAGCTTCCTTCACACCCGACTTCTCGGCGCCTTTTTCCAGCACATCGGTCACGCGCAGCAGCGTCAGTTGCTGACGGTGGCCACGGGTGCGCTGCGAGCTGTGCTTGCGGCGGCGCTTGACGAAGGTGATGACCTTGTCGGCCTTGATCTGGTCGATGACTTCGGCCTGCACGGCAGCGCCGGCAACCAGCGGCGCGCCCACGGTCGAGCCGACCATCAGGATCTCGTTGAACTGGACCTTGTCGCCGGCATTGGCGGCCAGTTTTTCCACGCGCAGCACGTCGCCCGCCTGAACGCGGTATTGCTTGCCGCCCGTCTTGAGAACTGCGAACATCGCTTCTTCCTTCGTATCTCGCATCCTGCGGCCCCAGCATATGCTGGCGTTTCGGGGCATTCGGCCCGCCTTCGGACGGCGCACCCGGTCAAGGGTGATGGTTGAAAATAACATACCGGCCAAAAGCGGATGCCCGGCCGGAAGCGTCCATATGAGGGATTCGTCGCCCCAAGTCAACGCCCGTTTCCACAAGATAGCAAGGTTTTTCCCCGCATTTGCTGCCCCGGCCGCGGATCGGGGGCCCGGAACACCATCGGCGCCGCAGCCATCACTGGCGCTTGAAACCGGGCCCGCAACTGCTATCAGGGTTCCAACTTTCTTTGCAAGGATAGCGCCATGGAAATCGACCTCGACGCACGCCGCAAGGCTGACCCGCAGCACTGGGCTCTTGCCACCTCGATCCGGGTGCTGGCCATGGACGCTGTGCAGGCGGCCAATTCCGGCCATCCCGGCATGCCGATGGGCATGGCTGATGTGGCCACGGTCCTGTTCACCAAGCATCTGAAATTCGACGCCTCGGCGCCGCACTGGTTCGACCGCGACCGTTTCATCCTGTCGGCGGGTCACGGCTCCATGCTGCTTTACGCACTGCTGTATCTGATCGGTTACGCGGACATGACCCTCGACGAGATCAAGCATTTCCGGCAATGGGGATCGAAAACCGCCGGTCACCCGGAATACGGCCATGCCGAGGGAATCGAGACCACGACCGGCCCGCTGGGTCAGGGCATCGCCAATTCGGTCGGCTTCGCCGTGGCCGAGGAAGCCATGCGCGCCGAATTCGGCGACAAGATCTGTGACCACCGCACCTGGGTGATCGCCGGCGACGGCTGCCTGATGGAGGGCATCAGCCAGGAAGCCATCGCCCTTGCCGGCGCCCAGCAGCTCGGTAAGCTGATCGTGCTGTGGGACAACAACAACATCACCATCGACGGCCGTGTCAGCCTTGCCGACAGGACCAATCAGCATGAACGCTTCGAAGCCTCGGGCTGGCGCGTCCTGTCCTGTGACGGCCACGACGCCGCCGATATCGACCGCGCCCTGACCGCCGCCGCCGAATCCGACGGCCGCCCGACGCTGGTCGACTGCAAGACCATCATCGGCTTCGGTTCGGCCAAGAAGCAGGACACTGCGGGCGCCCACGGCTCGCCTCTGGGGGCCGAGGAAATCGCCGCCACCCGCCGCGCCTATCACTGGGACCACGCCGAATTCATCATCCCCGACGACATCCTGGCCGAATGGCGCAAGGCCGGTCAGCGCGGCGCCGCCGACCGCGCCGCCTGGCAGAAGCGGGTCGACGCCCTGCCCGAGGCCGAGCGCAACGAATTCGCCCGCCGCGTCTCGCACGAGGTCAGCCCGAAACTCGGCCCGGCCATCGATGCGCTGAAACAGCAGGCGTTGGAAGGCAAGCACAAGGTGGCCACCCGCCGCGCCTCGGAAATGGTGCTGGAGGTCATCAACCCGCTGCTGCCGGAAATGTTCGGCGGCTCGGCGGACCTGACCGGGTCGAACAATACCAAGACGCCGGATCTGGGCGATTTCAACGTCCAGAACCGTGCCGGCCGCTATATGCGCTATGGCATCCGCGAACACGGGATGGCTGCGGCGATGAACGGCATCTTCCTGCATGGCGGCTTCCGGCCCTATGGCGGCACCTTCCTCACCTTCACCGATTACGCGCGCGGCGCGATGCGGCTTTCGGCGCTGATGGGCGTGGGTCCGATCTATGTCATGACCCATGACAGCATCGGTCTGGGCGAGGACGGCCCGACTCACCAGCCGGTCGAGCATCTGGCCATCTGCCGGGCCACGCCGAACACCATCGTGCTGCGCCCCTGCGATCTGATCGAGACCGCCGAGGCCTGGGAAATCGCGCTGGATTCGGTGGATGCGCCCTCGGTCATGGCGCTGTCGCGTCAGAACCTGCCGCTGCTGCGTGAAACCGCCGGTGAAAACCTGTCGGCCAAGGGCGCCTATATCCTGCGCGAGGCCTCGGCCGCGCCCAAGGTGATCCTGATGGCCACCGGCTCGGAGGTGGAGATCGCGGTGAGCGCGCGCGAGACGCTGGAGGCCGCCGGCGTCCCGACCCGCGTGGTGTCGGTCCCGACGATGGAGCTGTTCCGCGATCAGCCCGAGGAATACCGGCGCGAGGTTCTGCCCGCCGGCACCGTCCGCATCGGGATCGAGGCCGGCGTGCGCCAGGGCTGGGACTGGCTGCTGATGGGCGAAGGCGGCAGCGATGCCACCTCGGATTTCGTCGGCATGACCCATTTCGGCGCCTCGGCCCCGGCGGAACGGCTGTACAAGGAATTCGGCATTACCCCCGAAAACGTCGTCGAAAAGGCGAAAGCGCTGCTGTGAGCGGCAGCCGCTCCACTCGAAGCGGTATCAGAAAAGGACCGCAGCGATTTGACATCGCTGCGGTTTTCTCCTGTTGATGCCCAGTGCGACACAGATGCGCACGTCCAGCCCCGAGCAGGCACAGGGGATCCTGTTCCTGCTGTTGGCGATCTTCCTGTTCACGCTGATGGATGCCACGGCGAAATATCTGGGCCAGTATTACCCGGTCCCGCAGGTGATCTGGGCGCGCTATATCGGAAATCTGGTGGTGGTGGCGCTGTATTTCCGCGCCAGCTTCCTGCCCAGCCTGCGATCGCGCCGACCGGGGGTGCAATTCGGGCGCGCGCTGGCACAATTGGCCTCGGCAGCGCTGTTTTTCACATCGCTTCAATATATCGGCATCGCCGAGGCGACCGCGATCATGGACATCAACCCGGTGCTCATCACCCTGGGCGCCGGACTGTTTCTGGGCGAGCAGATCGGCTGGCGGCGCATTCTCGGCATCGTCGCCGCGCTGGTCGGGGCGATGATCATCATCCGGCCCGGCTTGGGGGTCTTCCACCCAGCCGCCATCCTGCCCCTGATCGGGGCCTTCACCTATGCGGCGGGGGCGCTGCTGACGCGGATGGCGCGCACCGACACGCTGGCGACATCGGTGGTGTGGTCGGTGCTGGTCGGCAGCATCGCCACCAGCCTGTTGGTGCCCTTCTTCTGGCAGCCGGTGCAGATGGACCATCTCTGGGCGTTTGTGATCATCGGGCTGCTGGGCGCGGCCTCGCAGGCGCTGATCGTTCATGCGTTTTCACTGTCCGAGGCCGGGGCCATTGCGCCGTTCGGCTATACCAGTCTGATCTGGGCGGCGCTTTGGGGCTGGCTGTTCTGGGGCGTCCTGCCCGATCGCTGGACGGTGACCGGGGCGGTTATCATCGTGATCGCGGGCCTCTATATCTGGTCCCGAGAGAACAGGACCGCGCGAAAGGAAGTGCCCCGGCATGAATGACGACCAGCTGCATCAGGACCCGACGCAGACGGCCCCCAGCCAACCCGCAAGCGGCAGGCGCCGGAAGAAGCGCCGGTCCGAGGATGACCCGATCGAATTCACCGACCGTATCGCCAATGCGGCCTTTCTGGGCGTCATGGGGCTGGCGCGGCTGTTGCCCTACGACCGCCGCATCCCGCTGGTAGGCTGGTTCTTTTCACATGTGCTGGGTCCTGTCGCGGGCTGGTCGCGGCGGGCGCGCGAAAATCTGGCGCTCGCCATGCCCGATCTGTCCGCAGCCGACCGCAAGCGGATCGCCCGCGAGGTGTTGAACAATGCCGGCCGCTCCATGGCCGAGATCTACTCGGGCGAGGAATTCACCGCCCGCATCCGCGACCATGATCCGCTGACCGGCCCCGGCCTTGCCGCGCTGGAGGAAGCCGCCGCCACCGACCGTCCGGTCATCCTCGCCTGCGCGCATTTCGGCAATTACGACGCCATGCGGGCGGCACTGGCGGCGCGCGACTGGCCGGTGGGGGCGCTGTATCGGCCGATGAACAACCCGGCCTTCAACGCCCATTACATCCCCGCCATGCGCGCCATCGCCGAGCCGATCTTTCCGCGCGGCCGCTCGGGTTTCGCATCGATGCTGAAATTTCTGCGCGGGGGCGGCATGCTGGCCCTTGGTTTCGACCAGTTCATCCATGACGGCGCGACTTTGGAGTTCTTCGGCATCCCCTCGCGGACGGTGCTGACCCCGGCCGAGCTGGCGCTGCGCTATGATGCCTTGCTGATCCCCATCGCCGGGGTGCGCCAGCCCGATGGGCTGAGCTTCAAGGTCGAGGTCCGCGAGCCCATCGCCCATTCCACGCCGCAGGACATGATGCAGGCGCTGAACGACGATCTGGAGGCGCAGATCCGCGCCAATCCGGGACAGTGGTTCTGGGTTCACCGCCGCTGGAAAAAGCGCGGCGCTGAGGCCGGCGCGCTGCCGATTGCCGACAAGCCCGCCTGATCAGGGACGCGCCCTGCCAGACCGCGACACCCACAGCACGCAACCCCGAGAACCCATGCGCGGCCCACCTTCCGGGCATGGCCTCCGTTCCGGGCAGGGGATCAGTCGCTCAGCACATAGCCATCCGGCCAGCGGATCCGGGTTTCCAGGGTGATTTCCTGCGTGGCGCCCGCCGCCAGATCGCTTTCCCAGACCAGCACACCCCGCTTGCCATCGGGGTCCTGTTCGGTCGGATCGACGGAGGCGTTCCAATCCACCACGACCTCTTTCTGCTCCGACACCGGCACCCGGTCGATCAGCCGCAGCCTGTAGTCGCGCCCGGTCAGGTTTTTTGCCTCCAGCACGGCAGTTTCTGTCTGCGAGGCATCGCGGCGGATCAGGCCGCCCTCGGCGCTTTCGCGGTCGGGGGTGCGGCGATCCAGCACGATCCCGTCGACGGGGCCGAAGCCCACATGAATTTCGTCGCCCGCTGCCGTCAGCTCAAGATCCATCTCTCCGACCATGACCCCGTCATTATACAAGGTCGCGGGGCCGGGCAGGATCACCTCGGCCAGCGGGTTTTTCGTGTCGGCAACCAGATAGGCGACCTCGTCATAGGCGGGGACCGCCTCGGCCACCAGGGCGTCCAGCGGCAGATCGCGGCTGTCCAGCTTCAGGCGCAGTGCATCGACGCCGCTGCGCAGATCGACCGGCGCCCCATAGCGGTAAACAGCTGTCGCGCCTTGAAAATCGACGGTGGCCGCATCCAGCACGACCGGCTCGACTTCCGTCACCGGGGCGACAAAGCTCTCCTCTTTCATCGCCGGTGCCGGTGCAGCGGTCCGTGCCATCCGGTCCCTGGGATCATAGGCGCTGACCATGCGCGGATAAACCTCGCTGGGCGTCGACTGCCCCGAGGGGCGGCTGGTCGACATGGTCAGCGCCACATCCGACCAATCCTCGCCCGTCCTCTGCGCCACCATCAGCCCGCGTTCCAGCACCAGCGTGCCGGCCTGCTGGTCCAGCCGCAGGTCGTAGACCGGTCTCCAGCCGGCATTATAGGCATTCGAGGTCACCGTGATCCGGGCAGGCACGCCCTGCCCTTCAACAGCCAGCACAAGCGCGGCCTGATCGCCCTGCGGGGTCTGCAAGGCTGCCAGACGGGCCTTGGCGTCATTCAGCAGACGCTCGTCCTCGGCACGGCCCTGTTCGGCGGCAAGGGCGCGGGTCTCGGCCTCGATCCCGGCGCGGCGGGCGGCCAGCATCCGCGCCGCCACCATATCGGTCAGCCCCGCCACATCGCCGGTGGCGGCATTGTCGGAACTGGCCAGCGTGCGCAGGAAGGACAGCAGATCCTCCGACGCGTCAGCCTCGGCGCGGATCGCGGCGACAGCAGCATCGCGGTCACGCAGCACGCGCTCCAGCCGATCGACCTCGGCGCGGGCATCCTTGATGGCCTGGCTTTCGGGCGCGCCGTCAGGCAATGCCCGGCCCGTCTGCAGGCTGATCGCGCCGATCACAGCCCCTTCCGCCGCCACGCGCAGGCTCGCGGGGTCGGTGTCGGCGGGAAGGCCCGGAATGACCAGTTGATGCGCACCCGCAGGCAGGTCCAGCCGGGCCTCGCGGGTCACGCTGGCGCCATCGGGATACAGTGTCGCCGCCCTCACCGGAGCGGGGGTTTCAAACGTGTCCGCCAGCGCGGGCGCGGCGACGATGATGGCAACCGTGGACAAGAGAAAACGCATGAAGTCCTCCGCATTTTCGGGGAGAGTGCCGCAGGCTGCCGGGGGTTGGCAAGCGCCGCGCGGCGCGGCGCCGGACATTCGCGTGACCGTCAGAGGTAGCTGTCAGTCCGACTCGCCGGGATCATCCTCGCCCTTGCGCAGGGCGCGGGCGGCCTCGCGTTCTTTTGCCGCTTCCTCGGCCTCGCGGCGGATCCGTTCCGCGATTTCGGGCGGGATCAACGAGATGATGCGCATGCCGGGGCGGCCCGACAGTTCCTCGTCGCGGCCGACGAACCACATCCGACCATCGCGCATCACCGCCAGCGGCAGCGCGCCTTCACGTGCGGCATGCCACTTCTCCAGCGTATATTCCTCGGTCAGGCGGGTGGTGCGGAAGGTCCAGCCTTCGGCCAGCAGGTCGAGATATTGCGCCAGCGTGCGGCCGCCATTCAGCGCCTGGCCGCCCAACTGGCTGGGCAGCGCGTGGCGGGCGTGATCTTCACGCGCGCGGGCGACCTGCCAGATGGCGTCGCGGCCGAATTCGGGCGCAAGGTCGGTCGCCACCAGCGTGTTGTAGGCATCATTGTCCGAGGCCGCGAGGATCGTGGAATAGGCGATGAACTCGACGCCGTGATCGGCGGCCTCGGACAGGATGTCGCCGTAATAGGTGGGCAGGCCCGCCTCGCGCGCGGCGCGCAGCTGGCCGCGGTTGGGGTCGGTCACCAGCACCTTCACGTCGGCATTTTCCAGCGCCCTCCCCAGCCCGGCGGCGAAGGCCGAGCCGCCGACGATGATTACCCCCGGCGCCCCGCCCGAGGTCAGGCCGAGGCGCGCGGCAACCGGTTTCAGCGTAAAGCCATGCAGCACCACGGTCGCCACCACCAATGCGAAGGCGAGCGGTGCCAGCACCGCGCCATCCTCGATCCCCTCGCTGACGAGGCGTTCCGCAAACAGCCCCGAAATGGCCAGCAGCACCACCCCGCGCGGGCCGGTGAAGGCGACCAGAAGCCGCTCCTTCATCGGGATCTGGCTTCCCGCAAGCGAGATCAGCACCGTTGCCGGCCGCACCAGCAGGATCACCGCCGCAATGAACAGGCCCGAGCGCCAGTCCAGCAGGTTCAGTGTCGACAGCTTGACGTTGGAGCCGAGCAGGATGAACACCCCCGACAGCAGCAGCGTCGTCGCCTGCTCCTTGAAGCGGTAGATCTCGGTATAGGAGGGCAGATCGGCATTGGCGATGATCAGCCCCATGACCGTCACCGCCAGCAGACCGGATTCGTGCAGCACCGAATCCGACAGCGCGAAGGCCGCCAGCACCAGCACGAAGAGCATCGGCACCTTCATGTATTCGGGCACCAGTGATTCCCGGAACGCCTTGACCACCGCAAGCCCGGCGCCAAATCCGACCAGCGTGGCGAAGCCGATGCCGCGCCCCACGGTCCACAGCGCCTCGACCGCACCCAGTTCCTGCTGGCTGACCATCACCCAGACGAAGGCGATCACCGCCACCAGCGCCCCCACCGCGTCGTTCACGATGGCTTCCCATTGCAGCATCTGCGCGGGCCGGTTGTGCAGCCGAGCCGCCCGCAGCAGCGGCGCGATCACCGTCGGCCCGGTGACGATCATCACCCCGCCGAAGACGATGGCCGATTGCCAGCTGAGCCCCGCGATCAGCGCCAGCGCCAGCGAGGAGAGCAGCCAACCCAGCGGTGCGCCGATCACGACCAGCCGTCGCACCGCTGGGGCGGCATCCTCCAACTGCTTGAAATTCAGCGTCAATCCGCCTTCGAACAGGATCACCGCCACGGCGAGCGAGATCATCGGCCCGACCAGCGGCCCGATATCGCGCGAGGGCACGAAGATGCCGGTGAATGGCCCGAGGATCAGGCCCGCGGTCAGCATCATCACGATGCCCGGCAGCCGGAAGCGCCATGCCAGCCACTGCGCGCCGACGCCGACGACACCGACAAGCGCGAAGGCCTCGACCGGGCTCAGCCCGGTTTCGGAGGAGACAGCCATTCAAAATCCTTAGGTCAATCCGCACGACAATCGGGGCGCAACCACTACTGCGCCGATTCTGTTCCGCTTTTGATGCAAGTCTCGCTGCAGCTTGCGGTTTTTTCTGTTAAGATTGACGGCTGGGGGCTATTGCGCTAGGCAACCCGCGTTCGCATCCGGCGAACAGACGAGGGGCGTGGAACGGCGTCCCATTTTTTCATCTGCGCAAAACGCGCGGCAAATGGACGCAAATGACCAAATTTTCCGATCTGAAACTCGATCCCAAGGTTCTCAAGGCGGTGGCCGAAGCGGGCTATGAAACGCCCACGCCGATTCAGGCGGGTGCGATTCCCCCCGCGCTGGAAGGCCGCGACGTGCTGGGGATCGCCCAGACCGGCACCGGCAAGACCGCCAGCTTCACGCTGCCGATGATCACCCGCCTGTCGCGTGGCCGGGCCCGTGCGCGGATGCCGCGCTCGCTGGTGCTGTGCCCGACGCGGGAACTGGCCGCCCAAGTGGCCGAGAATTTCGACACCTATGCCAAGCATACCCGTCTGACCAAGGCGCTGCTGATCGGCGGCGTCAGCTTTGGCGAGCAGGACAAGCTGATCGACCGCGGCGTCGATGTGCTGATCGCCACGCCGGGCCGGCTGCTGGACCATTTCGAACGCGGCAAGCTGCTGCTGACCGGCGTCGAAGTCATGGTCGTGGACGAGGCCGACCGGATGCTCGACATGGGCTTCATCCCCGATATCGAGCGGATTTTCCAGCTGACCCCCTTCACCCGCCAGACGCTGTTCTTCAGCGCCACCATGGCGCCCGAGATCGAACGCATCACCAACACCTTCCTGCACACGCCGGAACGGATCGAGGTCGCGCGGCAGGCCACCACCAGCGAGACGATCACCCAGAATCTGGTCGAAATCACGCCTACGCGCAAAGACCAGACCGCCAAGCAGAAGCGCGAGTTGCTGCGTGCCCTGATCGTCGCCGAAGGCGATGCGCTGAAAAACGCCATCATCTTCTGCAACCGGAAGACCGAAGTCGATATCGTCGCCAAGTCGCTGAAAGCGCACGGTTTCGACGCGGCACCCATTCACGGCGATCTGGATCAGTCGCAGCGCATGCGCACGCTCGATGCGTTCCGCGACGGCTCGCTGCGTTTCCTCGTCGCGTCGGACGTGGCGGCGCGGGGCCTCGACATTCCGGCCGTCAGCCATGTCTTCAACTTCGATCTGCCCAGCCATGCCGAGGATTACGTCCACCGGATCGGGCGCACCGGGCGCGCCGGCCGTCAGGGCACCGCCTATTCCATTGCGACGCCCGCGGATGAGAAATATCTGACCGCCATCGAGCATCTGGTGAAACACGCCCTGCCCCGCGTCGCCGCCCCGGAAGGCTTCGCGCTGTCGGATGCCGCCACGCAGGCGCCCCGCCCGCGCCGCGATGAAGTTCGCAATGGCAAGGGATCGCGCAGCCGCTCGCGCCGGGGCGACCGCCGCGAGGACGCCCCCCGCGCCGAGACCCAGGCCGAGGCCATCACCCGCGATGCGCAGCGCGAGGAGGTTCGCACCGAAGCCCCACGCCAGGACGACCGCCGCGAAGATCGCCGCGACGACCGCAAGGAGCCCCGCCGGGATGATCGGCGCGATGATCGCCGCGATGATCGTCGTGGGGGCCGCGACGATCGCCGCCCCGAGGGCCGCGCCGCCGACATCCGCGAGGATCGCGGCAGTGATCGGCGCCGGGGCGACCGTCGCGACCATGGCAGCGCCGTGCGCGGCATGGGCGACCATGTACCCGAATTCATGCTGCAAAGCTTCGCAGCCGCCCTCGCCGCGACCGAGGAGGCGATCGAGCGGGCCGAGGCCGAGCAGATCATCGAGGCGGCCCCCGAAACCGTTGCGGAGGAGATCAAGCCCGCCCGCACGCGGACCCGCAGCCGCCGCAAAGCCGGGACCTCCGAACCCGTCGTGACCGAAATCGCCATCGAAGTCGTCGCCGAGACCATCGCCCCGGCCGAAGATGCCGCCCCTGCCGCCGCGCCTGAAACGGTGGAGGAGGAACCGACGGTCGCGGCCAAACCCAAGGCCACGCGCAGCCGCTCCCGCAAGGCGGCCGCATCCAAGCCGGCTGAAACGGGCGAGGTCGCCCGGGCGAGCACCGACACTGCGGCCGATGCCGCCGCCGAGGAGGCACCCGTCAAGCGCAAACAGGTGGCCACGCGGCGCAGCAGCAAGGCCAAAGCCGCCGAGGCCGCCGAGGCACCTGCGGAAGCGCCGGCCGAGGCCGAAGGCAGAGCCAAACCCGCCCCGAAAAAGCGCAGTCCCCGCGCCCGCAAGGCGCCAGCCCCGGCCCCTGAGGTGGCGCCGGACGCGGCCGAAGGCTGACGACGCCGCCATGATCGCCGCCGCTCCGCAGCGCCGGGTGCTGTTCGGCCTGGCCGGCGATATCGCGCTTGGCGCCATTGCCGCGCTTGGGCAGGCACCCTGGGGGCTGTGGCCGGCGACGTTGCTCGCGCTCGCGGCCATCCTTTGGCGGGTCGGCCGGGCCGCGAATGGCCGGATCGCCGCGTGGCGCGCGGGCGCGGCGGGGGCCGGCTATTTCGCCCTCGCGATGAGCTGGATCGTCGAGCCCTTCCTGATCGAACCCGAAATCTACGGCTGGATGGCGCCCTTCGCCTTGATCTTTCTGGCGATCGGGGGCGGCCTGTTCTGGGCCTTGCCCGGTTGGATCGCCGGCCGTTTCGCACCGGGATGGCAGGGCCGCGCCATGGCTTTCGGTGCCGGTCTGGTGCTGTCGGACTGGCTGCGCGGCTGGATTTTCACCGGCTTGCCATGGGCCCAACTGGGCCATGTCTGGGTCGGCACGCCTGTGGCCCAATCGGCAGCCTATATCGGCGCCATCGGCCTGTCGGCCATTACCGTCTGCACGGCCGCCCTGCCGCTGGCCTTCTGGCGGCTTTCGCCCTTCAAACCGCGCAGCGCCTGGCCGGGACTGGTGTTGTCAACGCTGCTGGTCGCCACGCTTTGGGTCGCCGGTCTGAACCGGTTGGACACGCCCGTCTCGGACCGCGGCATCGTCCTGCGGCTGGTTCAGCCCAATGCTGAGCAGGCGCTGAAATGGAACCCCGAATGGGCGCAGATCTTCTGGGAGCGGCTGCTGACGGAAAGCGCCGCGCCCACGGATGGCCCGCGGCCAGATGCGGTGATCTGGCCCGAAACCGCCGTCAGCTTCCTGCTGAATCAGGCGGCGGAAGCCTTGCCCGTCCTCAGCGAGGCTGCCGGGGCGCCCGTGCTGATGGGTATTCAGCGCGCCGAGGGTTCCCGCTATTTCAACGCCTTGGTCGAGGTCGCACCGGGCGGCGCCGTCACCCAGACCTATGACAAGTTCCACCTCGTTCCCTTCGGCGAATATGTCCCCTGGGGTGATGCGCTGTCGCGGCTGGGCATCAGCGCCTTCGCCGCCCAGCAGGGATTTGGCTACACCGCCGGACCGGGCGCGGAGGTGATGACCCCGCAAGGACTGCCGCCGGTGCAGCCGCTGATCTGCTATGAGGCGATCTTTTCTCAGCACCTGCGCGCCGTGTCGGGCGCCGAATGGCTGCTGCAGGTGACCAATGACGCCTGGTTCGGGACCATTTCCGGCCCCTATCAGCATCTGGCGCAGGCGCGTCTGCGGGCCATCGAATCGGGCCTGCCGCTGATGCGTGCCGCCAATACCGGCATCACCGCCGCCATTGACCCGCTGGGTCGCATCACCGCCGACCTTCCGCTGGGCGCCACCGGCCATATCGACGCCGCCCTGCCCGCGCCGCTGCCGCAAACGCCCTGGATGCGGCTCGGCAACTGGCCGGTGCTGATGGCGGCATTCGCGGCCCTGCTGAGCGCGTGCCGGCGCAAGCGCTTTTCCGCATAGACGCCAGCTGCCTCCGGCGGGGATATTTGAACCAGAATGAAGGTCTCACTCTGGTACAAATATCCACTTCACCGCGTCGACATGAAAAAACCGCGCCGGGGCGCGGTTCATTCAGTCCAACGGAGGGCGCGATCTTACTTGATCTTGCCTTCCTTGTATTCGACATGCTTGCGCACAACCGGGTCGTATTTGTTGACCGTCATTTTCTCGGTCATGGTGCGGGCGTTCTTCTTGGTGACGTAGAAATGCCCGGTCCCGGCCGTCGAGTTCAGACGGATCTTGATCGTCGTCGGCTTCGCCATTGTTCTTGCTCCTGCTGCGGCGGCGCCGGAAGGGCCACCGCGAAATGTCTTGGAAGCCGCCTTTTAGCGTCCCGGCCCGTGGTGTCAACTGGAAAACAACGCCTGAAACTGCCTTTCTCCCTCGCCCGTGAAGCAGATCACCCGGCTGTCCTCGACGCGCCGCGCCCAGCCGAGCGCAATCATCCGCGCCAGCATCGCCCGTCCCAGACGGCCCGCCAGATGCGAGCGCCGCTCGCTCCAGTCCAGGCATTCGCGGCACAGGGGCGCGCGCGACTGCGGCTCGGGATCGGAGCCAAGGAATTCCCGCGCGAAAGCCGCGCCCTCCTCGCTCAGGTCGAGTTCCTCGTCGCGGCGGATCAGGTGGCCGCGCGCCAGCAGCGCATCGAACATCTGCGTGCCCATCTCGCCCGCAAGGTGATCGTAGCAGATGCGCGCGCGACGCAGATCGGCGTCGCGCGGACCGGGGCGCTGTCGCAGATGGCCGCTGGCCGCGGCCAGACCCATCAGCGCTTGCAGCACGGCGGCCACCTGCGGCGAGGCCAGTTCGGCATAGCGGTGGCGGCCCTGCTTGCGTTGGCGAATCAATCCGCCCTCGGCCAGACGCGCCTGATGGGCACTGGCGGTTTGCGGCGTGACGCCCGCGATCTGGGCCAGTTCGGTGGCTGTCAGCGCCCCCCCCTCCATCAGCGCCATCAGCATGTTGGCGCGGGCGGGGTCACCGATCAGCGCGGCGATACGAGCGATGTCGGGGCCGTCCTTCATATTTCGATGATAGTCGTAACATTATTATGTGGCAACGGGTTAGAGGCCGGCGATGGGCTTCTGGGGATCCCATGCCGACTGCCGAATCCGCTATCGGATCGATCCGAGGGGAAGGCCCAGTTTGAGCACCATGCCCGTAATTGAGGCGATGCCTTCCACGAAATGGCCCCGACCTCATCGGCGATCACGCCCCGCATGAGGGGTCCGCGACGCTGTCTTAAGGCGTCCACAACATCCCGAGTCTTGCGGCATACGAAGCTGACCGCGCGCGGTTGGGCGCCGATCCGTTGGGGCCTGAGAATTACGACTTCGCGCTGCGCAAAAGCGTCATCCGGCGCGAGAAGCACCGGAGGACAGCCGCGCCCGGCGTGGCTGACGGAGGACGGCAGGGCGGCGACGGCTGGGAACTGCGGAGGAACGTCAGAGCGGCGGACCGGGGCCGGCGGTCCGGTCGGACAGGGGCAAAAATCTTCCCATATCATTGCCTACCGCGCGAAAGATCGTCACGGAAGGTGAAACCGACCGGCACCCATCACGCTGCGGAGCAATGGCTTGCGCATTTTTGATGGTCGCTTGGCCGCTTTATGAATCAGGTCGTTCAACCAGGCTTTCCGACCAATCGCAGGTTCCCATCCTGAAATTGTCTGACTTTCTTACATCACGCCAGCCGCGAGTTTCGTCCGCACTAAACCACTTCCCTCCGCGTCTCACAGGCTTCTTCTTATAAAGTGCTACTCTGTTGACGCCGCGGAACTGGCTGTTTCGCGCCATCCACTTGTACTCTGGCAGTATCTTTCCCCAATCTATTGTATCTTTCTGATCAGACATTTTTGGTGACTTTCCTTGCTCAGTTGTACAGATCGCCCGGCGGCTCATGACCCGTCCATGGACGACCTTTCATCGACCTGAACGAAACACGCGGATGGCCTGTAAGCCGGATTTTGTCCAAGGGTTGCCCCTCTGGATGACCATTCCTCTGCGCAGCGCATTACTGCGCGCGTCAAGCCGCCAACCCGGACCTCTGGCGCAAGGTGGCGCTGCCGTTGCCGGCGCGAGATCCCTATTCGGCGTTGCTCCCGGTGGGGCTTGCCATGCGGGCCGTGTTGCCACCGCCCCGGTGGGCTCTTACCCCACCGTTTCACCCTTACCTGTGCGGGCACAGGCGGTCTGTTCTCTGTGGCGCTTTCCCTGGGGTTGCCCCCGCCGGGCGTTACCCGGCACCGTCACCTTATGGAGTCCGGACTTTCCTCGACTTTCGCCGCGGTCATCCGGCCATCCGCGCAAGGGGGATATGAGGGGTTTCGCGGCAGGGGTCAAGGCGGCGAAAAATTATGGGACATGGGACATGGGGCATGGGGCATTTCACACAGGATGCTTTGACACCGGTGCGCGGTTCCAGGGAAGGGTTCGCGCGTTGTCGGCGATTTGCCCATTGCAAGGCGAACTTTGGCAAGCGGCGGAACATCTGGGGTGATCCGAGGTTTCGCGTGCGAGAAACCCAGCGCCGATGACCCCATGGCTGACGATTTTTTCCGAACTTTTGCAGAAAAGCGGGTCGAGACGCCCGCCGGGATGATCCGCCTGCGCATCGGCGGGTCCGGGTTCCCCCTTCTTCTTCTGCATGGGCATCCGAGAACCCATACCACCTGGTATGAGGTGGCCCCGTCGCTTGCCCGAAAGTTCACCGTCGTCTGCGCGGACCTGCCCGGCTTCGGGCAGAGCTATCAGCCGATAACGGTGGCGCAGAGTTCGGGACGTGCAAAGGCGAAGGCCCTGCACGCCTGCATGTCCGCCCTCGGCTATCAGCGATTCGGCGTGGCCGGCCATGATCGTGGTGCCTACCGTGCATTCCGGCTGGCGATGGATTTTCCTGAAAGTGTTACGTGCCTTGTCGTGATGGACGGCGTTCCGATCTACGAGGCTTTGACTCGCGCCGACTGGCGTTTTGCGAAAGCCTGGTGGCATTGGTTTTTCTTTGCCCAGAGCGAAAAGGCACAGGCCGCAATCCGCGCGGATCCCGATCTGTGGTACCCGCCGGATGCCGCGCGCGGAAAGGCCAACCGGGCTGATTATCTTGCCGCCACCCGGAACGCCGCCGTGGTGCGCGGCATGCTGGCGGATTACCGGGCCGGGTTGGAATTCGATCATGCCGATGATGCAGCGGACAAAAAGGCGGGGCGTCGTCTTGCATGTCCATTGGGGCTTTTGTGGTCGGCCCTGGACGATATGGAACATCTCTACGGCGATCCGGCAGAGCCATGGGCGGACTGGTCCGACCGACTGGTCTATGAGGCCAGGATCATGAGCGGCCATCATATGGCCGAAGAAGCCCCCGACGCCGTTGCCAGACATCTGGAGAAGTTTTTCACGGATCATTGCTGAAAGGACGGCCCCGGGGGTGCCGTCCCCATCGTGGGCCTGTCCCGCGGAGGGTCTACAACTCATCCCGCCAGCGGTTCACCAGCGGATAGCGGCGGTCCAGCCAGAAGGCCTTGGTCGAGATCCGCGGCCCCGGCGCGGCCTGATAGCGCTTCCATTCGCTGCCATAAAGGAGCTTCTCCACCTTCTTCACCGTCGCCGCGTCGAAGCCGCGCGCCACCAGATCCTTCAGCGACAGATCCTCCTCGACCAGCCCGAACAGGATCTGATCCAGCACGTCATAGGGCGGCAGCGAATCGCTGTCCTTCTGGTCGGGGCGCAGTTCCGCGCTCGGCGGCTTGGTGATGATCTGGGGCGGGATCACCTCGCCCTTGCGTCCCATCATCCAGCCGCGATGATGGCTGTTGCGCCAGCGGCAGGTTTCGAAAACGCGGGTCTTGTACAGGTCCTTGATCGGGTTATAGCCGCCCGCCATGTCGCCATAAATGGTGGCATAGCCGACCGCGACCTCGGATTTGTTGCCGGTGGTCAGCAGCATTTCCCCGAACTTGTTGGAAATCGCCATCAGCATCAGCCCGCGCAGGCGGGACTGGATATTCTCCTCGGTCACGTCCGGTTTGGTGCCTTCCATCAGATGCGCCAGCGCGTCCGAAACGGCATCGCGCGCACCGTCGATCTTCACCGTATCCAGCCGCACCCCCAACCGTCCGGCCGCATCCGCCGCATCGTCGAGGCTCGCCTGCGAGGTATATTCGGACGGCAGCATCACGCAGCGCACATTCTCCGGCCCGATCGCATCGGCGGCGATGGTCGCCACCAGCGCCGAATCGATCCCGCCCGACATGCCCAGCACGACCTTTTTGAAGCCGGACTTGCGCAGATAATCGCGCAGGCCCGTCATCATGGCGCGGTAATCCTGTTCCCATTCGTCGGGCTGATCGTCCATCCGTCCCGGCAGAGCGCGCCAGCCCTTGCCGGTGCGGATGAAGTCGACATGCTCGACCACCTCGTCGAAGGGCGGAAACTGCACAACCTTTTCGGCGCCGCCATCGGGGCCGGGATTCAGCACGAAACTCGCCCCGTCATAGATCTGGTCGTCCTGCCCCCCGACCGAGTTCAGATAGGCCAACGGCAGCCGGTTCTCGACCACGCGGGCGACCATATGGCCCATCCGCAGGTCCAGCTTGCCGCGGTGATAGGGCGAGCCGTTCGGCACCACCAGAATTTCCGCACCCGATTCCTCCAACGCCTCGGCCACATCCGGCCACCAGGCATCCTCGCAGATCGGGCTGCCGATACGCACGCCCCCGATGCTGTAGGGGCCGGAGATCGGACCGACATCGAACAGCCGCATTTCGTCGAACAACTGCTTGTGCGGCAGTTCGTGTTTCAGCACGCGGGCGGTGATCTGGCCGCCTTCGCAGATGAAATAGGCGTTATAGAGCTTGCCCTCGGACCGCCAGGGCGTGCCGATGCCAAGCGCCGGGCCGTCGGCGCATTCGCGTGCCAGCGCCTCGACCTGGGCCACGGCATGATCGACAAATCCCTTTTTCAGCACCAGATCCTGGGTCTGATAGCCGGTGATGAACATCTCGGGCAGATAGACGATGGCGGCCCCCGCATCCCTGCCCTTTTCCCATGCGGATCGCGCCTTCGCGGCATTGCCCTCCAGATCCCCGAGCGTCGGGTTCAGCTGCGCCAGGGTGATGCGGATCTTGTCGGTCATGGTCATTCCCTCATTCGCCTGCGCCAGCCATAGCGCAGCCCGCAGCCGAGGGGAACGGCAGGCTTTGCGCTGCGGGTCCTTCTCGGTTAAACGGGGTGGCAAAGAACGGAGGCGGGCATGAAGGCAGCACTCGCGGCGGCCATTCTGGCGATGGCGGCGCCGGCATTGGCGCAGGACACGAACATCCCGACCGGGGCGGCCCCCGGCAATGTCGTGACCAAGCCCTATGACGATGGCGGCGTCTATACCGGCACCTTCCGGGGCGGGCTACAGCACGGGCGCGGCAAATACACGCTGCCTTCGGGTTACGAATATGAAGGCGACTGGGTCGAGGGCGAGATCCTCGGGCAGGGGCGCGCGCGCTTCCCTAATGGGTCGGTCTATGAAGGCACCTTCGCCAAGGGCAAACCCAACGGCAAGGGCAAGATCACCTATGCCGATGGGGGCACCTATGAGGGTGACTGGGTGAACGGCCAGATCACCGGACAGGGCGTGGCGAAATACGCCAATGGCGCCAGCTACGAGGGCGGCTTCCAGAATGCCATGCATCACGGCAAGGGCGTGCTGACCCAGCCCAACGGCTACCGCTATGACGGCGACTGGGTGAACGGCGCCAAGGAAGGCCAGGGCCGCATCACCTATCCCGATGGCGCGGTCTATGAAGGCCAGATGCTCGCCGGGCAGCGCGCCGGGCGTGGCAAGCTGACCATGCCGGACGGCCTCGTCTATGATGGCGTCTGGGAGGCCGGCCAGATGTCGGGCCGGGGCGCGCTGGTGCAGCAGTCGGGCGACCGCTACGAAGGCCAGATGCGCGCCGGCAAGCGCGAGGGCGAGGGCCGTGCCACCTATGCCAATGGCGATGTCTACGAAGGCCAGTTCCGCGACGACAAGCGCGACGGCACCGGCACCTTCACCGGCACGGACGGCTATGTCTATGCCGGCTCGTGGGTCGCCGGGCAGATGCAGGGCACGGGAAAGATCACCTATCCCGACGGATCGGTCTACGAAGGCCAGATGGCCGCCGACCAGCCGGATGGCACCGGCAAGATCACCTATCCCGACGGCGCCACCTATGAAGGCGACTGGCAGGCGGGCGTCATCCAGGGTCAGGGTCGCGCAGCCTACGCCAATGGCATGATCTACGAGGGCGGCTTCAAGGATGCCCGGATCGAGGGCCAGGGCCGGATGACCTATCCCGACGGTTATGTCTATAATGGCGAATGGAAGGCCGGGCAGCGCGATGGCAAGGGGCAGGCCACCTACCCCGACGGCACCGTCTATACCGGGCAATTCGTGGCTGGCCTGCGCGAGGGTCAGGGCAAGCTGACCACCACCGACGGCTTCATCTATGAAGGCGGCTGGAAAGGCGGCGAGATCGACGGCGAAGGCGTCGCCACCTATGCGACGGGTGACACCTATACCGGCAATTTCGTGGCCGGCAAGCGCCAGGGCCAGGGCGTCATGCGCTATGCGACCGGCGAGATCGCCTCGGGCGAATGGGACCAGAACCGGTTGAGCCAGCCCGGCCCTGTCGCCACCGAAGGCCCCGGCCCCGACGCATCCGAAGCCGCATCCGGGGTTGCCCCGCCACCCGGCCCGCAAGCTGCCGACGCGGCGACCGAAACGCCTGATCTGCCCGCCGAAAGCGGCGCCACGCCTGCAACCCCTGCCCCGGCCGCTGACCCGGCCCTGCCTGTCGACACCGAAACGGAGCCTGCCCAATGATCATTTTCGCCTGCATGATTCTGGGCTTCGCTCTGGGCTGGTTCCGCGCCGGGCGCGTCGGCGGCAATACCAAGGACCGACTGCAATGGGCCTTCGCGCATATGCTGGCGCTGATGGTGGCGGGGCTGATCGTGACGGTGTTCCTCGCCCGGTCCGCCGTGGCCTGAACGATGTTCCGGCCCTTCCTCGACAGCCTGCGTCGTCAGGGCGTGCCGGTCAGCCTGCGGGAATATCTCGACCTGCTGGCCGGGCTGGCCGCCGGGGTGACAGGCGCGAATGTCGATGATTTCTATCACTTCGCCCGCAGTGCACTGGTGAAGGACGAACGCCATATCGACCGCTTCGACCGCGCCTTCGCGGAAAGCTTCGCGGGCGTAGAACAGATCCCCATCGGGGCGCTGGTGGACCAGATCGACCTGCCCCGCGACTGGCTGGAAAAGCTGGCCGAAAAGCTGCTGACCGATGCCGAGAAGGCCGAGATCGAGGCCACCGGCAGTTTCGAGGCGCTGATGGAAAAGCTGCGTCAGCGGCTGGCCGAACAACAGGGGCGTCATCAGGGCGGCAACAAATGGGTGGGCACCGCGGGCACCTCGCCCTTCGGCGCTTATGGCTATAACCCGGAAGGGGTGCGGATCGGACAGGAAGGATCGCGCCACCGCAAGGCCGCGAAGGTCTGGGACAAGCGCGAGTTCCGCGATTTCGACGACAGCGTCGAGCTTGGCACGCGCAACATCAAGGTGGCGCTGAAACGCCTGCGGCAATGGGCGCGTCATGGCGCGGCCGAAGAACTCGACCTGCCCGCCACCATCCGCGCCAGCGCCGATCACGGCTTTATCGACGTCCAGACCCGGCCCGAGCGGCGAAACGCCGTGAAGGTGCTGCTGTTTCTGGATGTCGGCGGGTCGATGGACGACCATATCCGCATCGTGGACGAGCTTTTCTCGGCCGCGCGCGCCGAGTTCAAGCATATGGAGCACTTCTTCTTCCATAACTGCCTGTATGAATCGGTCTGGAAGGATTCCCGCCGCCGCTGGACCGAAACCACGCCGACCTGGGACATCCTGAACCGTTACGGGCGCGACTATAAATGCATCTTCGTCGGCGACGCCTCGATGTCGCCCTATGAGATCGCCGTGCCGGGCGGCGCCAACGAGCATTGGAATGCCGAACCGGGCGAGCTGTGGCTGAAGCGGGCGCTGGAAACCTGGCCAGATCATGTCTGGCTGAACCCGGTGCCGCAGAATTACTGGCGATATACCCAGTCGATCCGCATGATCGACGAGATCACCGGCCACCGGATGATGCCGCTGACGCTGGACGGCCTGACCCGCGCGATGCGGCTGCTGGGCTGACGCGCAGGCAAGGTATTTGCGCGCCGGAGAGAGGCGAGGAACGCTCGTCCCCTCCTCGCTGTTCAGGGGACCAAGATCTGAACATCCCCAAAGCTTTGCCCTTGATCGACGACGACGGCTGGCCCACATCTGGGACATGGTCAAATTCCTGCCGCTTCTGCTCATCCTCGCCTATGCGCTTGCCATGTGGTTCTTTTCCGTCTGGCGGTTGAAGCGCGAGTTGAACGAGCGTTCGACGCCCCTGAACGACGCCCGGCTGAACCCGCTTCTGGATCGTCTGGGCGCGGCGATGGAGCTGCCGCGCATCCGCGCGCATGTCTATGAAATTCCCGCCGTCAACGGACTGGCGGCGCCGGACGGGCGCATTTTCATCACCCGCGGTTTTCTGGACCGGATGGAAAAGGGCGAGGTCACGCCCGAGGAGATCTCGGGCGTGGTCGCGCATGAACTGGGCCATGTCGCCCATGGCCACAGCAAGCGGCGAATGATCGATTTTGCGGGGCAGAATGTCATTCGCTCGGTCCTGCTGATGACGGTTGGGCGCTTTCTGCCCTTCATCGGGCCGTGGCTGATCGGTCTGATGCTGAGCGCCATAGCCGCGCGCCTGTCGCAGCAGGACGAATTCGAGGCCGACCGCTTCGCGACTGCCCTGCTTGTCAAGTCGGGCATCGGGGTCGAACCTCAGGTCTCGCTGTTTCGCAAGCTGGAAAAGCTGACCGGCGCGCGCGGACACGTCGCGCCAGCCTGGCTGCTGTCACACCCGCATGTGGAAAAACGCATCGCCGCGATCGAGGCCAATCGCCGTCGCTGGCGCTGATCAGTGCACCAGACCGCCATCGGCGTCGTCGCCGCTTTCGCTAAGTAACAGTTCGTAATCGACCAGCACCACGCCGCGTTTGCCGCGCAGCTCGATCAATTTGTCACGCTTCAGGGCCGACATCTGCCGGCTGACCGTTTCCAGCGTAAGTCCCAGATAATCGGCCATGGCCTCGCGCGTCAGCGGCAGGGTCAATTCGATCTCGCCGCTGGGACGCTCATGCCGCAGCGATGCCTCGCGGCGGGCGAGGATGGACAGGAACGAGGCGATCTTCTCGCGCGCGGATTTGCGGCCCAGCAGCATCAGCCACTCGCGGGCGGCGTCCAACTCGTCCAGGGTCATTTCCAGAAGCCGGGCGGGAAGGCGCGGATTATGCGCCATCATCTCCTCGAAAGGCTTGCGGCGAAAGCAGCACAGCGACACGTCCGTCACCGCAGTGACGGTATAAGGGGCCGTTTCGCGGCCCGGACGGCCCAGGAAATCGCTGGGCAACAGCAGGCCCACCATCTGGGTGCGCCCGTCTTCCAGCGCCTGCGTCAGGCTGGCCACGCCGCTGACCATCGAGGCCACGAAGTCCATCCGCTCCCCTGCCCAGACGATCACCTGCCCGGCCTGATAGCTGCGGTCGTATTTCGCCGCTTCCAGCCGCTCCAGATCGCCCGCTTCGCAATTCGCGCAGACTGCCCGATAACGGATCGGGCAGTCGTCGCAACTGAGCGTTACCTGTGTCGAGGGCCTTTCGACCGGGTTCAACTTGACATGCATCAATGAGCTATCCTGTAGGAAGTCGTATTGTTACGCCCATGACACAGGAATCGCAACTCTCGCGGCTGGGCCTGTTTGACGCACGTGTGCCGCGCTACACCTCATATCCGCCTGCCACCCAGTTCAAACCTGCGGTGGGGCCAGACGAAGTCGCCGTCTGGCAGGCCGCCATTCCGGCGGGTTCGGCGATCTCGCTTTACATGCATGTGCCCTTCTGTCGCAGGCTGTGCTGGTTCTGCGCCTGCCGCACCCAGGGCACGCAATCGGATGATCCGGTGCGCGCCTATGCAGATGTGCTGCTGGCCGAGCTGGAGCTGTTGAAGGCCAATCTGGCCCCCGGCATCCGGCTGTCCCGACTGCATTGGGGCGGCGGCACACCCACGCTGATGCCGCCCGACATGATGCGCCGCCTCGCCGGCGCCGTCTTCGCGGCCTTTCCGCTGGCCGAAGGGGCTGAGTTTTCGGTCGAGATCGACCCGAACGAGATCGACGATGCCCGCATGGACGCGTTGGCCGAGGCCGGGCTGACCCGCGCCAGCATCGGTGTGCAGGATTTCGACCCCGAGATCCAGAAGACCATCGGCCGCGACCAGAGCTTCGAGATCACTGCCAGAGCGGTCGAGATGATCCGCGCCCGTGGCGTGGCCAGCGTCAATGCCGATATCCTGTTCGGGCTGCCCCATCAGGATGGTCCGCGGATCGCCGATTCGGTGCAGAAGCTGCTGGCGCTGTCGCCCGACAGGGTGGCGCTTTACGGCTATGCGCATGTGCCCTGGATGGCCAAGCGACAGGTGATGATCCCTTCCGAGGCGCTGCCCTCGCCCGAGGCGCGGCTGCACCTGTTCAATACCGCGCGCAAGCTGTTCCTGGCGGATGGCTATGCCGAGATCGGCATCGACCATTTCGCCCGTCCCGATGACGGTCTGGCCACGGCCCAGAAGGCTGCGCGGCTGAAGCGGAACTTCCAGGGCTATACCGAAGATCAGGCCGAAGTGCTGGTCGGGCTGGGGGCGTCCTCCATCTCGCGCTATCCGCAGGGTTTCGCGCAGAACGCACCCGCCACCGGCGCCCATACCAAAGCCATCCGCGAGGGGCGGCTGTCGGTCACGCGCGGGCATGTGTTCAGCGCCGAAGATCAGTGGCGCGCCCGCATGATCGAGGCGCTGATGTGCGATTTCCGCATCGACGCTGCCGAGATGGGCGCGCGCTTTGGTCTCGGCTCCGAGGCGCTGACGCAGCTTTTCGCCCCGATCGCCGCTCATTTCGGATCCATGGTGCGGATCGCCCCCGACGGCAGTCTGGAGATCCCGCTGCAGGCGCGCCCGCTGACACGCATGATCGCCCATCGGCTGGACGCCTATGACATGGCGGCAACCGGGCATTCAACTGCGATCTGAACCCCTGCGAGCTGAGCGCTTAGGAAGAAAGGCCCGTGCCAGAAGCATGGGCCTTTCTGCATGAATATCCATCGCTTGCGGGTTATTGCTGCCCCAATGGGACCGGCTGCGAATCGGCCGCATCGCCTTGGATCAGCGCCGGATCGGCCGAGGCCATGGCGACCATCTTCTTCAGATCCTCGTCCTTCGACAGATCTGCAAAGACATATCTGGCGGTCAGACTGGCGGGTGACAGCTCGACATTCTTGACCACCTGCGCGCCCGGCGCGGCGGGGCCATAGGTGCGGCCATTGACGGCGAAATAGATGGCGCCCGAATTGCCCGCGCGCAGCACCGGCGGCGATTCAAGCTTGGGGAGGGCAAACCGCTCGCCCGCATCCATGGTCTTTTCCAGCAGCACCGTGCCATCCGCCGAGGTGACGCGCACCCAGGCAGGCCGGACCGCCAGAAGTTCCAGCTCGGGCGCATCCAGCGCGACGGTGCGCACCGCCATCTGATCGGCAGGCAGTTGCGGGCCGTAATCGGTGGATCTTGCCAGCACCCGGCCCGCCCCCTCGACGGCGACGGGGGGCACGCCACCCGCCGGGGCGTCCTGCGCCGCGATCAGGGTGCCGGGCGGCGCCGGCGGCAGTTCGGGGTCGATCGAGGCGATCGGACCATCCCGCGCCGTCAAGACCGGAACTTCAAGCACTTGAGGGCGATAGATGCGGTCGATTCCCTCGGGCTGGGGCAGGTTGAGGGCCAGATCCTCCCCCTCCTCCAGGATCGGCTGCGAGGTCGCCTCGGCCGGATCGAGCGCGGCGGTGACGCCCGGTATCTGATCGCCCGGCGTCAGGTTCACCTTCTGCAATTCCTGCAGAACCGACCAGCCGCCATAGCCAAGCCCGGTCACCAGCGCGATCAGCACCACCAGAGACCCGATCGCGCGTGGTTCAACCGAAGACCAGAAGGATTCGGGCTGGGGAATGAACAGCGCACGCGGATTCGCCAGCGCCTCGGCCGGGTCGGAGGGCCGGCGCTGCGGCTTTGGACCCGAGGCGGCGGGGGCCATGCCATGGGTGGGCGAGAAACCCGATTCGGCGCAGAAGCGGCGGAAGACCCAGTCGGGGTCCATCTTCAGATAGCGCGCATAGGACCGGACATAACCCGAGATGAAACTGGGCGCGTCAAAGGCCGAGACATCGCAATTTTCGATGGCGGCGATATAGCTCGCGCGGATGCGCAGCTCGCGCTGCACGTCCAGCAACGACTTGCCCATCGTCGCCCGCTCTCCCCGCATGATGTCGCCCAACGGCGAATCCATGCCCTCCAAATCGACCTCGGAACCGAGGCCCTGTTGTGACGACGATTTAGCCGGCAGCCCGATCATCAACGCCTGTCCTATATTCTCTGCCTCATGCATGTTGCGCGAATCGCAACTTTGCACACCTTAGTTAAGACAAGGTTATCACAGACGCGAGAGGGGTTCACCCCGTCAGCAAGGTCACGCTACGGCAGCAGAACGATTCAGTTTGCACTGTGCCCAGAGCGCATCCATTCCGTGCACCAGGGTTTCGATCTGGTCGGGCGTATGCACCGGCGAGGGCGTGAAACGCAGCCGCTCGGTGCCGCGCGGCACGGTCGGGAAGTTGATCGGCTGCACATAGATGCCGAAATCATTCAGCAGCATGTCGGACAGCGCCTTGCAATGGATCGGGTGACCGACATGAACCGGCACGATATGCGACCCGTGATCGATGATCGGCATACCCAGTCCCTTCAGCCGCATCTTCAGGATGCGGGCGTGCAGCTGCTGCATGTCGCGCAGCTTCTGCCCCTCTGCCGTTTTCAGGAAGGCGATGGAGGCCGCAGCCCCGGCCGCCACCGCCGGCGGCAGCGACGTGGTGAAAATGAAGCCCGGCGCATAGGAGCGGATCGCATCCACCATCTTGGCGCTTGCAGCGATATAGCCGCCGAACACGCCAAAGGCCTTGCCGAGCGTGCCGTTGAAGATGTCGATGCGGCCCGCCAGCCCGTCGCGCTCGGCCACGCCGCCACCGCGCGGGCCATACATGCCGACGGCATGGACCTCGTCCAGATAGGTCAGCGCGTTGAACTCGTCGGCCAGATCGCAGATCGCCGCGATCGGGCCGAAATCGCCATCCATGGAATAGATCGATTCGAAGGCGATCAGCTTCGGGGCCTCGGGATCGTCGGCCTCCAGCAGCTCGCGCAGATGGGCCACGTCATTGTGGCGGAAGATGCGCTTGGCGCCGTCGAAACGCTTGATCCCCTCGATCATCGAGGCATGATTCAGCGCATCCGAATAGATGATCAGGCCGGGGAACAGCTTGCGCAGCGTCGACAGCGTCGCGTCATTGGCGATATAGGCGCTGGAAAAGACAAGCGCCGCTTCCTTGTCGTGCAGATCGGCCAGCTCGCTTTCCAGCTTCTTGTGATAGACGGTGGTGCCGGAAATGTTGCGCGTGCCGCCCGAGCCCGCACCGGTGGCATCCAGCGCCTCATGCATGGCCGACAGCACGACCGGGTGCTGGCCCATGCCCAGATAATCATTGCCGCACCAGACGGTGATCTGCTGTTCGGTCCCGTCGGGACGGGTCCAGACCGCGTGCGGGTAAGCCCCCTTGCGGCGTTCGATATCGATGAAGGTGCGATAGCGGCCTTCATCATGCAGCTTGCCGATAGCCTGGTCGAGTGCGGCGTCGTAATTCATCGCGGGGTCCCTTGCCTTGCTTGCTGGGGGCGATCATGTCAGATCAAGCGGACCCCACATTGATAAGGGTCAATCGCCGCGAGTTACAGGGCAAATTTCCGAAATTATCCCCATGTTTCCGCAGGTTATACCTAAGTAAAACAGTCAGGAAAGCCATGACCGATCCCAAGCTCGACGAAGTTCTGAACCGCCTGGACGCCGATCTGCCCAATGCGATCGACCGGCTGATGGCGTTTGTGCGCATCCCCTCGATCTCGACCGATCCGGCCCATGACGGCGATGTATTCGACGCCGCCACCTGGCTGACCGACCAGCTGCGCGAGGTCGGATTCGCCGCCGAAATCCGCGAGACCGAGGGCCATCCGATGGTGGTCGCCCACAGCCCGGAAGACGCTGAAAAGACGCTGCTTTTCTATGGGCATTATGACGTGCAGCCGGTCGATCCGCTGAACCTGTGGGACAACCCGCCCTTCGAGCCCCGGATCGAGGACACGCCCGACGGTCCGATCATCCGCGGCCGTGGCACCTCGGATGACAAGGGGCAGTTGATGACCTTCGTGGAAGCCTGCCGCGCCTGGAAGGCGGTGCATGGGGAACTGCCGCGCGGCCTGACCCTGCTGTTCGAGGGCGAGGAGGAGTCCGGCTCGCCCTCGCTGGTGCCGTTTCTGGAGGCGAACCGTGACGAACTGTCGCAATCGCTGGCGCTGATCTGCGACACCGGGCGCGCCGCCGATGGCCGCCCCGCCATCGCCACCCAGTTGCGCGGCCTGCTGGGCGAGGAGATCGTCGTGCGCGGCGCCGACCGTGACCTGCATTCGGGCAGCTTCGGCGGCCTCGCCGCCAACCCGATCCAGATTCTGTGCAACGCGCTTTCGACGCTGAAGGACGAGAACGGCCGCATCACCCTGCCCGACTTCTATGACGGCGTCGAAGACCTGTCCGACGACCTGCGCCGCGACTGGGAGGCGCTGAAGTTCGATGCCTCGGAGTTCCTGTCCCGCGTCGGCCTGAAGCAGCCCATCGGCGAGAAGGGCCGCACGGGCCTCGAAATGGTCTGGAACCAGCCCACGGCGGAAATCAACGGCATCAGCGGCGGCTATACCGGCGACGGCTTCAAGACCGTGCTGCCGGCCGAGGCACGCGCCAAGGTCAGCTTCCGCCTGACCGGCACCCAGGACCCGGTGAAGATCCGCGCCGCCTTCCGCGACCATGTCGCCCGCTTCGTGCCCACCGACTGCACGGTCGAGTTTCACGAGCATGGCGGCTCGCCCGCGGCGGTCATGGACACCTCGGACCCCGCATTCGCGGCGGCCAAGCAGGCTCTGGGCGAGGAATGGGACCGCGAGGCGGTGTTCATCGGCATGGGCGGCTCGATCCCGATCGCGGGGGATTTCAAGCGCATCCTCGGAATGGACACGATTCTGGTGGGCTTTGCCAAGGATGACGACCGCATCCATTCGCCGAACGAGAAATACGATGTCGAAAGCTTCGCCAAGGGCGCGCGCAGCTGGGCGCGCATCCTCGCCAAGCTGCGCTAAGCTGAAAGGGGCGCTGCGGCGCCCCTTTTCAACCTATCTGCAATAGGACTGCTTGCTGGTCCAGCCGGCGATCTCGGCCCGTTTGGCCTTGTTGCGCAGCGGCATCCAGTCGCGCGCGACGCCGCGCCAGCCGCCGTTGCCGCGCGCAATCGCATTGTCCTTGCCGATCTGCGTCGCCGCGATCCTGACCGCGCAGGCCATATTCGCCTTGGCGTCCAGCATGGAGCCACCGCAGCCGAAATTCTGCGCTGTCGAGGTCGAAATCTGCATCAGCCCCTGATGCTGGCCACCACCGCCCTTGGCGCGCTGGTTGTGGCCGCTTTCATATCGCGCCATCGCCGACAACAGCCCCGCCCAGAAGGCCTTGCGATTAGCCGGGCTCTGACTGGCATAGGAGGGGCAGAACTCCATCACATCGGAGGGGACGCGCGACATCAATATAGCGCCCTCGGCATCCAGCGCCGCCAGCGTCGCATCGGTCCATTCGGCGCTGCTGTCGCGCCCGTCCCACTGCATGGCGGGCAGCGGCGCCGCCCCCGGCAGTTTCGAGATCGCCTTGCGGGTCAGACCGGGCTGGCCCGCATTCAGCGTCGGCGCATCCACAGCCGCCTTGCCGATGCTGGCGCTGTCACACGCCGCCACCAAGAGGCCCGCAGCCAGAACGGCCATTTTCACCAAGTTACGCATCATCCACGCTTGCAATTATTGCCTTTGCAGACCCGCTAGACGATAGTTATCGCTGTGAATACCCGTATTTGGTAAAGAGTTGGGGAGCGTCATGCTTTTCGTTATCCTTGGTGTCATTAGTGCCATAGGTGTCTGGTGCTGGCGCCTGACCATGGCTCGTGAAGCAGCGCGCGAAATTGGCAATGTTGCAAGTGATCTGATCAACGCCCCGCGCCGTCTGGGCTTTCGCCGACGCGCCAATGCCCATCCGGTCGACGGCGTCGATGACCCCAAGCTGGCCATCGCCACGATCTCGCTGGCCTTTCTCGAACTGGGCGGCCTGCCCGCGCGCGAGGATCAATATGCGCTGGCGAAAACCCTGTCGCAGCAATTGGCCCTGCCCCGCGACGATGCCGACGAAATGCTGATCCTCGGCCGCTGGCTGATCGGCGAATGCCAAGGCCCGCAACCCGCCATCACCCGGCTGACGAAACGGCTGGGCAAGCTGGACGCGGGCGCTTTCCAGCAGCTTCTGCCGATCCTGAACACGGTTGGCAGCCGCACAGGCGGACTGAACGACCGGCAGCGTGACGCGCTGGAGGAGATTGCGCGCATCCTGAAGCTGCGCTGATCCCCCTCGCCCCTTGCCCGCAGGCCGCGCGCGGCTTAGAAACTGGCGCGACCAGACAGGATAATGACATGCTCGACCATCTCGAATTCACCACGCCGGAACCCAAGCGCATCGCCGGGGCCAAATCGGACTGGGAACTGGTGATCGGGCTGGAGGTTCATGCGCAGGTCTCCTCGAACGCCAAGCTGTTCTCGGGCGCCTCGACGACTTTCGGGGCGGAACCGAACAGCAATGTCGCCTTCGTGGATGCCGCGATGCCGGGCATGCTGCCGGTCATCAATGAATTCTGCGTCGAGCAGGCGGTGAAAACCGGGCTGGGGCTGAACGCGGCGATCAACCTGACCTCGGCCTTCGACCGCAAGAACTATTTCTATCCCGATCTGCCGCAGGGCTATCAGATCAGCCAGCTTTATCACCCCATCGTGGGCGAAGGCGAAATCATCGTCGACATGGGCCCCGGCGTCGCCCGCCGCGTGCGGATCGAGCGCATCCACCTGGAACAGGATGCCGGAAAATCGATCCACGATATGGACCCGAACATGTCCTTCGTGGACTTCAATCGCACCGGCGTGGCGCTGATGGAAATCGTCAGTCGCCCCGACATTCGCGGCCCCGAGGAAGCCGCCGCCTATGTGGCCAAGCTGCGTCAGGTGATGCGCTATCTGGGCACCTGCGACGGCAACATGCAGAACGGCAACCTGCGCGCCGACGTGAACGTGTCGGTCTGCAAGCCGGGCGATTACGAACGCTTCATGGAAACCGGCGATTTCGGCGTGTTGGGCACGCGCTGCGAGATCAAGAACATGAACTCGCTGCGCTTCATTCAGCAGGCCATCGAATACGAGGCGCGGCGCCAGATCGCCATCCTGGAGGACGGCGGCAAGATCGTGCAGGAAACCCGCCTTTACGACCCCGACAAGGGCGAGACCCGGTCGATGCGGTCGAAGGAAGAAGCGCATGACTATCGCTACTTCCCCGATCCCGATCTGCTGCCCCTTGAGATCGAGCAGGCCTGGGTGGACGACATCAAGGCCGATCTGCCGGAACTGCCGGATGCGAAGAAGGCGCGTTTCGTGCAGGTGCTGGGTCTGTCGGAATATGACGCGGGCGTGCTGACCGCCGAGGTCGAGAATGCCGATTATTTCGAGGCCGTGGCGCAGGGTCGCGACGGCAAGATGGCCGCGAACTGGGTCATCAATGAGCTGTTCGGTCGGCTGAACAAGGAAGCGCTGACGGTGGAAACCTCGCCCGTGACCGGCGCCCAGCTCGGTGGGATCATCGACCTGATCGCCAAGGGCGATATTTCGGGCAAGATCGCCAAGGATCTGTTCGAAATCGTCTGGACCGAAGGCGGCGATCCGGCCGAGATCGTGGAAGCGCGCGGCATGAAGCAGGTTACGGATCTGGGCGCTATCGAGGCCGCCGTGGACGAGATCATCGCCGCCAATCCGGCGCAGGTCGAGAAAGCCAAGGCCAATCCCAAGCTGGCCGGCTGGTTCGTCGGTCAGGTGCTGAAGGCAACCGGCGGCAAGGCCAACCCGGCGGCAGTCAACGATCTGGTGGCGAAAAAGCTGGGGCTGTGACGGCGGCAACCGCGCAACCCGGCAAGTGGCGGTGGGCGGGGCTGTTCCTGCTGATCGCACTGCCCGCCCTGCTGCTGGTCTGGCGGTTCGCCATTTTCGACGCCAGACTGCCGCAGATCGCTGGCCGTCTGGCCTTCATGGCCGTGCCGGTTCTGGCGGCCGCCGTTGTCGGCACCTTGTGGCGGGGCACACTGCCCGCGCGGCCAGACTGGGCCAACCGCCGGCCCTATAGCCGGCTCATGGCCTATCTTCTGTTCGCCGCCACCGCCCTGCTGCCCCTCGCGACGGCCGCCCTCGCGCTTCAAGCCGAAGGACATCCCCTGACGGCCGCGTGGCCCGCCATTCTGAACCTTGCCGGCACGATGCTGCCCCGCGCCCTGCCGACGCTGTTCCTGACGATTGCCCTCAATTTCATCATCTGCCTGATCCAGACCGAGATTGGCCTGTCGCTGGGGGTCTGGATCCGCGACCGGATGATGCGCCACTCCGCCGATCGGCGCTGACGGGACTGGTCAAGCCCCGCGCTTCTGCCCTATGAAAACGGCAACAGGACAGGGACAAGAAGCATGAACTCGTTCGAATATACCGCCATTCCCGCGCCGCTCCGCAGCGAGAAGTCGAAGGCCGCCAAATCCCCGTCCGAGCGTTACGCGCTGACATTAACCGAGGAAATCAATCGCATGGCGGCGGATGGCTGGGAATATCTGCGCGCCGAGACTCTGCCATCGGAGGAACGCAGCGGTCTGACCGGACGCACGACACTGTTCCACAATCTGCTGATCTTCCGCCGCCCGAAAGCCGCCACGGTGAAACCCCGCGCGCTGACCGAGGCCGAGGCCAAGGGCGTCATCGCCGCCCCGGCGACGCCAGCGGCGGCAACAGGGGGGGGACTTTCCGAGGCAGCCGCGAAGCGCGCCGAGCCTGAGATCGAAGCCGAAGCGGCATCATCTGCTGGCCCTGCCGCCTCACCGATCTTCTCGGAGCCGATGCGCGCGGCCAAGCTCCCGACTGAAGACAAGACCTGATCGGGACTGGCCGGCCCGTCAATGCGGGCCGGAACCCGAAAACATGTTGATTACCACCACGCCCGAGGCGATCAGCGCGATCCCCGCCACCGCGGCCCGGTCCAGATGCTGCCCCAGAAACACTGCGCCGATCAGCGAAATCAGCGCAATGCCCACGCCCGACCAGATCGCATAGACCACCCCCATCGGCATGTTCTGGACCACGACCGACAATGCGTAAAAGGCCAGCCCATAGCAGACCGCCATTATCATCGTCGGCACGATGCGGGTGAATTGCGCCGATTGTTGCAGCGCGGTGGTTCCGATCACCTCAAGGACGATTGCCCCGCCCAGCCAAACCCAGCTTGGCATCAGATCAGCCTTCCGCCCAAGGAATTGGTCGCGGAATGGGTAATCTCAACCTCGCGCAGATCGCCGGCCTGGATGTCCGATGCCGCGACGAAGACCGAATGGAGATAGTCGGATTTGCCAATCATCTGCCCCGCCTCACGGCCCGATTTTTCAAACAGCACATTGACGCGCTGCCCGATCATGCCATCCTGCGTGGCCTTCTGTTGGCGGTTCAGCAGCGCCTGCATTTCCTGCAGACGTGCATCGGCCACCGCGTCTGGCACGCATTCGCGCCCCGCCGCCGGGGTGCCGGGGCGCGGCGAATATTTGAAGCTGAAGGCGGTGCCGTAGCCGACATCCTCGATCAACTTCAGCGTGTCGGCGTGATCCTGATCGGTCTCGCCGGGGAAGCCCGCGATGAAGTCGGAGGTCAGCAGAATATCCGGCCGCGCCGCGCGGATACGCTCAATCAGGCGCAGGTAATCCACCGCCGTATGCCTGCGGTTCATCGCCTTCAGAATCCGGTCCGACCCCGACTGCACCGGCAGATGCAGATAGGGCATCAGCTTGGGTTCCGCCCCATGCGCCTCGATCAGATCGTCGGTCATGTCATTGGGGTGGCTGGTCGTGTAGCGGATGCGGTCCAGCCCGTCGATTTCCGCAATCGCACGGATGAGGCGACCGAAATGCCATTCCCGCCCGCTATCGCCCAAGCCGTGCCAGCCGTTGACGTTCTGCCCCAGCAGCGTGATTTCGCGCACGCCGCGCGCGACCAGATCGCGGGCTTCCTTCAGGATGCGGTCGACCGGGCGCGAGACCTCGGCCCCGCGCGTATAGGGGACCACGCAGAAGGCGCAGAATTTGTCGCAGCCTTCCTGCACGGTCAGGAATGCGGTCGGCGCGCGGCGGGTGGCGCGGTTTTGCGGCAGGTGGTCGAACTTGTCCTCGGCCGGGAACTCGGTCAGCACACGCGGGCCTTCGCCGCGCGCCATCGCCGGCAGGTGGTGATAGCTTTGCGGCCCGACAACCAGATCGACCAGCGGCATCCGGTTCACGATCTCCTCGCCCTCGGCCTGTGCGACACAACCCGCGACCGCGATCTTCAGATCGGGCTTTTCGGCCTTGAAGGGTTTCAGCCGGCCCAGATCGGAATACAGCTTCTCGGCCGCCTTCTCGCGGATATGGCAGGTGTTGAGCAGCACCATATCCGCCTCGGCCTGATTTTCGGTCAGGACATAGCCGTCTTCGCCCATCGCCTCGGCCATGCGCGAGCTGTCATAGACGTTCATCTGGCAGCCGTAGGTCTTGATAAAAAGCTTCTTGGGTTCGGCCATGTCGCGTTCCTCTGCAAGCGCGCCTCATATCCGAAAGCGGCGGCAAAGCAAAGCGGCGCTTACAGATGCCCCTGCGACACCAGCACCCAGACGATCAGTATTCCCAGCACCAGCAGGCCGAACACCACCGAGGCGGCGAAATTCGTGGCCTTTTCCTGGATGCGGGTGATCCGCCCGAAGGGTTTCAGATAGGCGACCAGATCGGCATGGGCCTGGGCTGCGGCGCTGAAATCGGTCTGACGGGCGATCTTGGGGACATTGGTGACGGCCTCGGCATCGCGCAGGATGATCGCCTTCTTGCGCAAACCGCGCGGCAGGGCGCCCCCCTTGCGGCGGATCATCCGGTCCAGATTCACGCTCTCGCCCCGGCGCGCACCGCCGAGCCTCGTGGCCATCAGCACGGCGACTTCCTCGGCCCAGCTTCGCACGTTCAAGGGTGTCATCGCAGTCCTCCTGTCGGGGGGCAGCATAGACGGGCTGGCGGGGGCGTTCCAGTGCGGCTAGACTTCGCGGATGATGCTGAACACAATCATTTCCGGTAACGATACCACCCAGCCGCCAGTGCTGCTGGTCCATGGGCTTTTCGGGTCGGCCAAGAACCTCGGCGGGTTGGCGCGGCGACTGGAGGGGACGCGCAAGGTCATCTCGGTCGATATGCGCAATCACGGCGATTCCCCGCGCGATGCGGATCACTCCTATCCGGCGCTTGCGGGTGATCTGGCGGAGGTGATCGCTGCCCATGGCGGCGTGGTCGACATCGCTGGGCATTCAATGGGCGGGAAGGCCGCGATGGTGCTGGCCCTGACGCGGCCCGAGCTGGTTCGGCGGCTGGTGGTGCTGGACATAGCGCCAATTGCGTATGGCCACAGCCAGCAGCGCTATGTCGATGCGATGCAGGGACTGGATCTGGCGGGAATAAAACTGCGCTCCGAGGCGGATCGCCGTTTGGCCGAATCGGTGGATGAGCCGGGTGTGCGGGCGTTTTTCCTGCAAAGCCTTGATCTGAAAGCCGAGCCGCCGCAATGGAAGCTGAACCTTGCGGTGCTGTCGGACCAGATGGCCCTGATTACCAGTTGGCCGGAGGGGCTGCCCAAGGGGAGCTTCACCGGCCCGGCGCTGTTTCTGGCCGGCGGGGCGTCCGACTACGCGGCGCCAGGTGCGGCGGCGGACGAGATCCGTGCGTATTTCCCGCAGGCCGACCTGCGCTATATCCCCCGCAGCGGCCATTGGCTGCATGCCGAGGAGCCGAAGCTGGTTGCAGATACCGTGGCGGAGTTTTTGGGGTGATCTTCACCAGACGTTAATGGGTGTGTGCGAGGCTGCGGCATGTCCCGCCACCTCCGCCTACGCCTGCCCGGAACTGCGATCTTCTTTACCGTAACGTTGGCCGGGCGTGGCGGATCGCTGCTGGTGGATCATGTCGGCCTTCTGAAGGCCTCGGTTGCGCAAACCCGCGCCGAACGGCCGTTCGGAATCGCCGCATGTGTGGTGCTGCCGGATCACCTGCATTGCATCTGGACGCTGCCCGAGGGAGATACGGATTATTCGACACGTTGGCGGCTGATCAAGGCACGGTTCTCTCGGGGTTTGTGGGTCGGGGCGCGGCGGGAAAGCCATGTGCGGCGGCACGAACTGGGCATCTGGCAGAGGCGGTTCTGGGAGCATCACATCCGAGATGAAGAGGATATGGCGGCGCATCTGCACTAATGCTGGTGGAGCCCGGTGAAGCATGGGTTTGCCGGGCGGCCGGAGAACTGGCCGTATTCGTCGTATCATCGAGATATGGAGCGGATGTAGGGTGCGTGTTTACACGCACTATTAGGCAGCGAGGTGGGAATGGTGCGTGCGAGCACGCACCCTACGCTCGCTGGCTATGACGCTTGCTGCGTCCAACGCATATAGAAGATCAAAAATGGGTCCGTTAGATAGAGATAATCATCGGCCCACTCCAATACAGGCTCGCCAGCAATCTGGTCCCTCGCAATACCTGTCATGTGCCCCAAAGCGGCCGATACTTCGTGCTTCTGAGGCACCGATCCTTCATCGAGAAGCAACTTAAGTTTATCTCGAATTTCGTCGTAATGAACTTTTTCCTTCGGACCGGTCATCGCAATTGCACGCAGAACTGCCTCATATCGATCCAGGGTGCCGCTGCCATCTCGCAGCTCCCGATCAATTCGCTTCGATCTAGATTGAGGTCCCCTAGAAAGTTTTTGAAAAGTTGGTAGACCAAACTGCTCAGCGACGGAAACAAAAATATCTTCCAAGGTCTTTTCGGAAGGATTATATTCACGCAGCTTAGGCAGAGATTCGCCGATTTCATAGTGAGCGCATAGTCTAGAACAGAACCGCTGCATCAAAAGCGGGGAGCCGTGAGATTCGCGCGCGAATCGGTCTATAGCTCCAGACTTCACGTTCATATTTAGTTTTGGAAACCCTGCTTTTGAAATTTCGATGAGCTCTTTCTCATCCCAAACAGGAATTTCGATGTGCGCGAACCGGCCCTCCATCTCTCGCTCAACCCCGATCGCATCGAATGCCCTATGAGGAACGGCAATTAGGACTGCGGTTAAGCCATCAAACACTTCAGATTTCAAAGTCCTGATCACATCACGTTGAAGATCAGTGTTCATATAGTGAAAATCGTCTACAACCAGTGTCAGATCGCTTAACCTCATATACTCTAAAATATTAGTTTTATGAGCTTGAGTAAATTTTTGCTTTTCACCGTTAGCCACTTGTCTTTGCGCCGAAATTATCCAGCGCAATCCTGCAGAATATTTTTTATCCCTGCTGGTTTCAATTTCACTGGGAAGGGAGAGCTTCCCAAGCAAATCAGACCAAAGCTCGGCGCTATCTTTAACCTGTCCGCCATTGACGGTAATACTCTTGTCCCTTCCGAGGACATGTCTGGTCAATACAGTTTTTCCCGACTTGGTGGGTCCGGTAACAGAGATAACCTTATAACCTTCGCGTAGCTCTGATCGAAGATCCTTCTCTAAAGAAAGATCTGCCCTACCAACATAGGTAATCGTGGGCATGCCACCCGCAACAAAGACCTCCTTAGCTTTGTACCGCATTGGGTCCCTCACTCCATCTTCAACGCCTGAATAAACGCCGTCTGCGGGATCTCGACCTTCCCGAACTGGCGCATCTTCTTCTTCCCGGCCTTCTGCTTTTCCAGCAGCTTCTTCTTCCGGGTCGCGTCGCCGCCATAGCATTTCGCGGTCACGTCCTTGCGCATCGCGCTCAGCGTTTCGCGGGCGATCACGCGGGCACCGATGGCGGCCTGGATCGGGATCTTGAACATGTGGCGGGGAATCAGCTCTTTCAGTTTCTCGACCATGACCCGGCCCCGCGCCTCGGCGCGGTCGCGGTGGACCATGATCGACAGCGCGTCGACCGGCTCGTCATTAACCAGAATCGACATTTTCACAAGGAAATCCTCGCGGTAGCCGCTGATCTGGTAATCGAAGCTGGCATAGCCCTTGGTCACCGATTTCAGCCGGTCGTAGAAATCGAACACCACCTCGGCCAGTGGCAGATCATAGACCACCATGGCCCGATTACCGGCATAGGTCAGGTCCATCTGGATGCCGCGACGGTCCTGACACAGCTTCAGCACATCGCCCAGGTATTCATCGGGCACCATGATCGTGGCCTTGATGCGCGGTTCCTCGATATGGTCGACATAGGTGAGGTCAGGCATGTCGGCGGGGTTGTGCAGGTCGCGCACCTCGCCGTCCTTCATGTGCAGCTTGAACACCACCGAAGGCGCGGTGGTGATCAGGTCGAGGTCGTATTCCCGCTCCAGCCGGTCGCGGACGACTTCAAGATGCAGCAGGCCCAGAAAACCGCAGCGGAAGCCGAAGCCAAGCGCGGCCGAGGTTTCCATCTCATAGCTGAAGGAGGCGTCGTTCAGTGCCAGCTTTTCGATGGCATCGCGCAGGGCCTCGAAATCATTGGCATCGACGGGGAACAGGCCGCAGAACACCACCGGCTGCGCGGGCTTGAAGCCCGGCAGGGGCGTGGCGGTGGGCTTTTTCTCGTGGGTGATGGTGTCGCCCACGCGGGTATCGCGCACCTGCTTGATCGAGGCGGTGAAGACGCCGATCTCACCCGGCCCCAGTTCGGCAATGTCCTTCATCGCGGGCGTCAGCACGGCCAGCTTGTCCAGCCGATAGGTGGCGCCGGTCTGCATCATCTTGACCTGATCGCCCTTGCGGATCACGCCATCCATGACGCGGATCATCACCACGACGCCCAGATAGGCATCGTACCACGAATCGACCAGCATCGCCTTCAGCAGCGCGTCGCGGTCTCCCTTGGGCGCGGGCAGACGGGTGACGATGGCTTCCAGCACGTCGGGGATGCCCAGCCCCGTCTTGGCCGAAATCGGCACCGCGTCGGAAGCATCGATGCCGATCACATCCTCGATATTCTCTTTCACCCGCTCGGGTTCAGCGGCGGGCAGGTCGATCTTGTTCAGCACCGGCACGATCTCGTGGCCGGCATCGATCGCCTGATAGACATTGGCCAGCGTCTGCGCCTCGACCCCCTGGCTGGCATCCACAACCAGCAGCGAGCCTTCGACGGCCCGCATCGAACGGCTGACCTCATAGGCGAAGTCGACATGACCGGGGGTGTCGATCAGGTTCAGGATATAGGTTTTGCCGTCCTTCGCCGGATAGGAAATCCGCACCGTGTTGGCCTTGATGGTAATGCCTCGCTCGCGCTCGATATCCATGCTGTCGAGCAACTGCTCTTTCATGTCGCGCTCGGCCACTGTTCCGGTCATCTGGATGAGCCGGTCAGCAAGCGTGGATTTGCCGTGGTCGATATGGGCCACGATGGAGAAATTGCGGATGAGATCAAGGTCGGTCATGCGCCGCATATACAGGCGCGCAAAGGGCGCTGGAAGGGGCTGCGTGCATGAGCTGAGCGCGATTTCTGTGGGGGGCGCCCTCGCCGGGGGCCGAGGCATCCCGCCACCCCAGGCGCTCGGAGGAATTGCCTCAGCGCCCCGGCTCGGCATAGTCAGCCTTTACGCCGCGCCGCCGCCGGTCGATCATAGCCCAAAGCAGGAGACCTCAATGTCCATTGAAGATCGCATAGCGCAAGGCCGGGGCGAGGTGCCGGCCGATCTGGTGCTGAAGGGCGGCACAGTCTGGTGCATGGTCACCGGCGCACGGATCACCGGTGACGTGGCGATCTGCGGCGACATGATCGTGGGGATCGGCGCGGAATATCAGGGCAGGCGGGAAATCGACGTGGCCGGCGCGACATTGGTGCCGGGCTTCATCGACACGCATCTGCATATCGAAAGCTCCTGCCTTACCCCACTGGAATTCGATCGCTGCGTCACCCCGCGGGGCATCACCACAGCCATCTGTGATCCGCACGAGATCGCCAACGTGATCGGCGTCGAGGGGGTCCGTTATTTCCTCGACGCGTCGCGCCATATGCTGATGGACCTGCGGGTGAACCTGTCATCCTGCGTGCCGTCCTCGCCGATGGAAACCTCCGGCGCGACGCTGGAGGCGGCGGACCTGCTGGCCCTGGCGGATCATCCCGCGGTGATCGGCCTTGCGGAGTTCATGAACTATCCCGGCGTGCTGGACCGCGATCCTGCCTGTATGGAGAAGCTGCATGCCTTCGAAGGGCGCCATATCGACGGACACGCACCGCTTTTATCGGGGCGTGATCTGAACGGCTATATTGCCGCCGGCATTCGCACCGAACACGAGGCAACAACGGCTGGCGAGGCGATTGAGAAACTGCAGAAGGGGATCAGGATCCTGATCCGCGAAGGCTCGGTCTCGAAGGATCTCGACGCGCTGGCACCGGTCCTGACCCCGTTGACCGCACCCTATATGTGTCTGTGCACCGACGACCGAAACCCGTTGGACATCGCCGAGGAAGGGCATCTCGACGCGATGATCCGCCGGCTGATCGCGCGTGGCTGCGACCCGCTTGCGGTCTATCGTGCCGCGTCCCTTTCGGCTGCCGAGGCTTTCGGCCTGAAGGATCGCGGCCAGATTGCCCCGGGCAAACGCGCCGATATCGTGGTGCTGTCGGGGGTGGAAAACTGCGCCATCAGCAGGGTGATCTGCGGCGGTGTGCCCGTTGACCCCATGGCGTTCGACGGCCGCGCGATGCGCGGCGCAGTGGGGCTGGATTCCGTCCATCTGCCACCTCTGGACGCCGGCAGCTTTCGGTTGCCCGGTGCGGGCGCGACCCCGATCATCGGCATCCAACCGGGCCGCATCCTGACCGATCATCTGGTCGAGGAGATCGCTCCGACCGATGGTGACAGACGACCGGACCCGTCCCGCGATCTGGCGCGAATTGCCGTGGTCGAACGACACGGAAAAAACGGAAATGTCGCCAATGGTTTCGCGCGCGGTTTCGGGATGAGATCCGGTGCCATCGGCTCGACCGTCTGCCACGATCACCACAATGTCGCACTCGTCGGCATGGACTACGACGACATGGTCATCGCTGCCCGGCGTCTGGCAGAGATCGGCGGCGGCTTCGTTGTGGTGGATCAGGGTGAAGTGAAGGCCGAACTCGCGCTACCGATCGCCGGCTTGATGAGCGATCAAGGCTTTGATCAGGTTCGTGACGCGCTCATTGCGTTGCGTGGTGCGGCGCGCGAACTGGGCATCGTCCTGCACGAACCATTTCTTCAGCTCGCCTTCCTCGCCCTTCCGGTCATTCCACATCTGAAGATCACCGATCGCGGCATGGTGGACGTGGACCGCTTTGCCTTGATCGGATGACACCGCAACGGGATCGCCGTTCGACCAGATCCCCATCATGGAGAAACCGATCGACCTCGATCGGCGGGTGGTCATTGTGGATAGGCTCGACCACGTTCGGGCCCATGACGTGATTCGTCAGGCAGGCTTCACACCCCACCCTGCGTGACACCAGATATTGGGTCCGTCCCCGCCACAGGCGCGACGCCTGCACACAGCAAAATATTGAGCGAGATCGAAATTCTTGCTAGATTTTGTGGACAGGAGCGTGGCAATGCCAGCCCCCAACAAGCCGACAAGGCATCAGGCAGACCCGAGGAGACAGAGATGAATCGCATTCTTATCGCCGCAGCTGCGGTGATTCTGACTACGCCATTAGCCATAGCTGGGCCCATCGACAGCGCCTGCGTCCGGTCCGAACGTGGCGCGCGCCAGCCGGCGCTGTGCAGCTGCGTCCAGCAGGTCGCGAACCAGACGCTGTCACGCTCGGATCAGCGGCTGGCCGCCTCGTTCTTCCGCGATCCGCACAAGGCACAAGTCGTCCGCATGTCCAAACGCGACGCCGACAACGCATTCTGGGCACGCTACAAGGCCTTCGCTGGCACGGCCGAGGCCTATTGTCGCTGAATGCGCATCGTTGTCCTCACCGGCGCGGGAATTTCGGCCGAAAGCGGCTTGCGCACATTTCGCGCGGAAGACGGGTTGTGGGAAGACCATCGGATCGAGGATGTCGCCACGCCCGAAGCCTTCATACGCGACCCGGCCTTGGTCCACCGCTTCTATAACGCCCGCCGCGCCGCTACTGCCCAGGCCGAGCCCAACGCCGCCCATCGCGCATTGGCGGATCTGGCGGCACGACACGAGTTGACCTTGGTCACGCAGAATGTTGACGATCTGCACGAACGCGGCGGCTCCTCCAACGTCATTCACATGCATGGGGAATTGGCCAGTTCGCTCTGCGCCTCCTGCGGCCATCGCTGGCCCAGCCCGATGGAGACAGACAGGAAAACGCTCTGCCCCGCATGCGGCACTGCCGCTGCGCGTCCCGATATCGTCTGGTTCGGCGAAATGCCCTATCATATGGAACAGATATGGGAGGCGATCCAACAGGCCGAGATCTTTGCCGCCATCGGCACCTCAGGCCAGGTATATCCCGCAGCCGGTTTCGGCCATCAGGCGCGCCGCAGCGGCGCGCATTGCGTGGAACTGAACCTTGACCGGTCCGCTGTCAGTCGCGATTTCCATGAGCATTTGATCGGGCCGGCAACGCAGATCGTACCGGAGTGGGTAGGACGGCTGGGTTAGGCCCCCCCCGCCTCCACCTCGGTAACGTCGATCAGGTGATCCATGGCGAATGCGGGATCGGTACAACCGGCATCGCCAACGATATGGGCGGGGACTCCGGCGACCGTCTTGCAGGGCGGCACGTCGTTCAAGACGACGGAGCCAGCCGCGATGCGGCTGCAGCGCCCCACTGTAATATTGCCCAGCACCTTTGCCCCAGCACCGATCAACACGCCATTGCCGATCTTCGGGTGGCGGTCGCCATCGGCCTTGCCGGTCCCGCCAAGCGTGACCGAGTGCAACATGGAGACATTATCCCCGACCACCGCCGTTTCACCGATAACAATGGAATGGGCGTGGTCCATCATGATCCCCTTGCCCACACGCGCAGCCGGATGAATGTCCACACCAAAGGCTTCCGAACAACGCATCTGGACGAAATAGGCCATGTCCCGCCTGCCCTCGGTCCAAAGCCAATGGCCGATCCGATAGGCCTGGAGCGCCTGAAAGCCCTTGAAGAACAACAGCGGCTGCAACAGACGATGCGTTGCCGGGTCACGCTCATAGACGGCGCGCAGGTCGGCCTCGGCCGCAGCGATCAACTCGGGTCGCGCGGCATAAGCCGTATCGGCAATTTCGCGCAGGAGCTGTTCGGACATCTCGCCCGACGACAGCTTCATCGCAAAGCGATACGCCAGCGCCGATTGCAAGTTTTCGTGATGCAAAAGGCCGGCATGGATCAAGGCACCCAGCAGAGGCTCGGTCTTGATCGCATCACGTGCCTCAGCGCAGATCTGCTGCCAAAGCGCTGCGCCACCCACAGGCGCCGCAACGGTGGTCAATGGTATAGCGGGGCTGTTCATGGCCACCTCCTTTCTGCAGAAACTAGCGCAAAGGAGGCGCGCAGGGAACCCGTCAGCGCGGCGTGGTCAGCTCAAGCCAATGGGCCGCAACGCGCAGCCGTCCCGAAGCGAATTCACCTCCCGTCGCCGACAGGATAATCGGCGTCGGGGTCCAATAGGTGAATGGTTGTGACAGCATCCCGCGTGCCCACGAGCCTTCCTGGGTACCCAACCCCGAACCGAAGCGGTCAAGCGCCCCGTCCGTCCCCATCCGCCAACTGGTCAACGTGCCGGTCATCGCCTCGGTGACACGTGCGGTCGCACCGATCACCATTGCCGAATTGGGGATGTACAGATCGGTCGTCACGCTGTTTCCGGCAGTCAGTATCACCTCGACTTCAGCGGTACGTGCAACCAGTGCCGACCCGAAGCCGCCCAGTGTCAGCGCACCCTCAACCCAGATATTGCCGTCGAATACGGCATTAACGCCGATATCGGTCACAAATGCCTTCATCCCCGCATGGGATTCGGCAAAAACCCAGCCACCATTGCTGCCGATGGCGATCCGCCCCGCCTGCCCGGCCCAGGCATCAGTAGCGCCGGGCGGAACAGCATAACAAGCGCCATCGACGACCGCGGCTGGCGGCGTGTTGCGATAAAGGCTGGACAGCACCAGATTCACCAGACCGTCAAGTCGCGCAAGCGACTCGTTTACGGTGACATGCTTTTGCGCCTGCGCCGCTTGGACCAACGGCAACGACAGGCGAGAGGTGATTTGATCGATCATCAGAAGCTCCTGGTAATTGAAGGGCCGGGGCCGTATTCGTCGGAGATTTGGGCGACCGAGATTGTCGGTCCGCCCTGGCCCAGGTTGGTCAGCACGTCTTGCGGCAAAATGAGTTCTGGCTTGGTCACCTCGAACTCACGCATCACGCCCGCGGCACTGACACGCACGAGATATGCCTCGCGCGCTTCAGCCAAGGGCACCTCACGCAGATCCCAGCGATCTCCCGAAAGCCGCGTCCGACGTATCCATGTCAGACGGTCGCCGGACAACTGCAGATGGCATGGCGATAGCGGCCGCAAGCCTGCGCCCTTGGTTGCCGAGACACGAAGACGATAGCTTGGATCGTCCGGCGCCCGCAGCGCGGGTCCGATGCGCCAATATCGCCGCTGACCCAGCGTCACCGGATCCAACGCCAACTGCTTTGGGGCCCCGTCCAGCAGAACCACCTTGGATCCCGCTGGCCATTCCGCCGGAATGAAGGCATCGGTGCCGAACTGGCCTCGCAGGCGGTCATGCAGCACCCATAACCGCTGAGACAACTGCTCGACCCGTCCGAACTGGAATATTTCCCAATTCTCGTTCGTACCATCCCCGATTGCGACCAGGTTTGCCCCTTGCAGCAGCTGTTGCATCGACACGTTCGCCAAGGCGCCCGAACCGAAACTGACGCGAAGCCCGGCTCCGCGGTCAATCAGCCCGGCACGTGCATGGCTCAGCGCCGTTTCGGTCACTCCGATCATCGCCCCGCGCGGCAGCGTCACGTTCAACGCAAAGTCGCTGTCCTCGCTGGCCGATCCGAAGACCGCGACCGAGCCGGGCCACGGATTCGCCGCCACGGCCAGATGCGGCGCATGCGGCACCTCGCTCCCACACATCAACGGCAGGTCCATGATGATAGGCCAGACCGGCATGGGAGGCCGATAACGGGGCACGCTGATACCGCCTTCCAGAAAATCGGCAGGGCGATAGATCCCCGGCTCGGTCATCACCGCGTCAACGGTTACCGCACCAGCTCGCTCGACCCGATCGATGCGCCAGCGCCTGGGCGCGCTGTCGCCGCGGCGGGTCAGGGAAATCACGTCCCCCGGCCCAAGGCTGCCCAGGGACGGGGGAAGCCGAAACCGGATAGTATCGCGGGCCAGTTGCGACTCCGCCAGCCATCGCTCGACGGTGGCGCGCGCCTCGGGCACGGTCATCAACAGCGGGATTTCACTGTCAGATACCGCAGCCGAGGCGTCATTCGGCAAGGACGCTTCGACGGTCGAGGTCGGATAGGCATCACCGATGGCCACATGGGTCAGCCGCAATCGGCCGGTCATTTCGGCCTCGGCCGCGCGCGCGGTTTCATGAGCGCCATCCTCCTGCTCGGCCAGTTCCGGTTCGCTGACAGCGGCGGTGACGCGGCCGTCACGCATGACGAAGCGCAGCATCCCTTCGCGCTCGACCGCATCAAAGCCATAGGCCAGCATCAGCGGCTGCAGGGACTGGCGCGGTGTTTCCCCCGCAGCCGCCAGATAGCCGCGCACGACCCCCGAAAGCCCCGAGACATCAAACGAGATGACCCCTGCCGCCGCGCAGATATCCGCCACCACCGATGCCAGCGGCACCGCGCCTGCGCGACCATTCAGCCAATGGCCGCGATCCCATGCCGGGCCGTCCGACCATAGGTCTTCCCGCCCGGGAAAAGCGGGGAATGGTCGCGCGTCCCAACACCAGACATGAGCGCGCGACATATCGATCATGCGCCCCCCATAGCTGCCGATGGGGTTGTTCGCCGGATCGCCCCAGTAACGCGTCATCGCCCGGATATAGGCCGCCTGCGTCGCATCATCGCGCCGCCCCGTCGAGTAATGCGGCAGTTGCGATTCCGAACTCAGCGCATCGAGGAATTTGTTCGGCTGGTTGGTCCCCTTGTCCAGAGCCGCGCAGCCCATCTCGGTGAACCAGATAGGCTTCGAGCGCGGCACCCAGGGTGATGCGTGCCCCGCCCGAGCGCCGCCCGGACGGTCATGGTGGCGATTTTCCCACCAATTCGCCAGGTCCTTGTAACGCCAGATCCACGGTTCGTCATACGCGCCATCGGTGATCGGCGTTCGGATTTGGGCGTCGCGGTGGGCTAGATCGGCATAATACCAATCGTAACCTTCACCACCGGCCACCTGCGATTCCAGATAGCCATGCGCGTCGATGCGGCGCCAATCGGCGTCCAGATGCGCCTCGCCCTCGCGCCAATCTGAAAGCGGCATGTAATTGTCGATGCCGACGAAATTGATGTTCGGGTCGGCCCAAAGCGGGTCGAGGTGAAAAAAAACTTCCCCTCCGCCCGGGTGATAGCCGAAATATTCCGACCAGTCCGACGCATAGCTGAGCTTGACCTCGGGCCCGAGGATCGCCCGAACATCGGCGGCAAGCCGGCGCAATTCCTCCACCGCTGGAAAGCTGTTCTGCGGACCGCGCAGCTGGGTCAGACCGACCATTTCGGAACCGATCAGGAAGGTATCAACGCCGCCTGCCAGCGCACAGAGATGCGCATAATGCAGGATGAAGCGGCGATAGCTCCACTCCTCGGGGCCGGTATAGTTCACGCGGCCATCCTCCACGGCGAAATCCGTTTGAGCGGCGGCGCCGAAAAAGCTCCTGACATGCCACACGTTGGCTGCGGTGCCATCAGGGCTACCATCACGACCGGGCGCGATCTCGGCGGTGATGCGGCCGCGCCAGGGCATGACGGGCTGATGTTCAGCCCCCGACCAGGGATCCGGGCGGCCGTTGCCCGCAAGTTGCTCCATCAAGATAAAGGGATAGAATACCGCCTTGCGCCCGGAATTGGTAATGGCGCGCAAGGCTTCGATTACCGAGCCGTCGGCCGGTGTGCCGCCATAGATCGGACGGCCATCCTTGCGCGCGACTTCCTGCGCAGCGGCGCGACCGATGCCGCCCGCACGCCAGCCCATCTGATCACCGTCCCGACCGGCGTCCTCGACCTTCGGACGCAGACTGCAATGCCCGACGCGGAGGTCATCGCCAAACCATGAAACCACCAGCGAAACCGATCCGACGCGCGGCAATTCGCGCCCCAGAATATCCATTGAGGCGGTGAAATCGGTTGGCGCCAGCATCGTGGCGCTGTTGGCCGGCGTCGCCTCGCCGAAGCCGAGGTCATAGCTGACCGCCGTGGTCGCCAGCGAATACTCGCCGGTGCCGGGGATCATGGCGACGGCTTCAATCTGGTCGCAAAGCCCTCCGCCTGTACGCGCCGCGCAAGTCACCTCGAAGCTCAGCTGCGGCATGCGGTTGCCCCACGGCTCCAGGTTCAACTCCTCAATCACCACATAGGCCGTGCCGCGATAGGCGGGCGCGGCGGCCCCCTCATGCGCGGCGATGCAGGGATCGGCCAATTGGTCGTCGCCGCCCGTATAGACGCGCATGTTGAGATCGGCGGGCGACACTTCCTCGCCATCGGCCCAAACCCGGCCAACTCCCAGAATCGGCCCCTCGCACAGCGCAATTGCAAAGCTCAGACGATACGAGATATTGGTGACCCGTGGTCCGGTCCCCTTCCCGCCGCCTTGGCGCGAACTCACTTCAGTCAAAGGGGCAGCCCAGATCACATGGCCCGGAATACGCATCTGTCCCCAAAGGCGGGGAATCGAAACACCCTCGCCCGTGGTCTGAAGCCGTAGCCGGTCGATGCGCCCGGTCTCCACTGCTTGCGCGCCTGCGCCCAGCAGACGCTGGTCGATCATACGCCCAACCGTGGCACCAATGGCGCGCCCGATGACGGCACCGCCCAAGCCCATGATGGTCCCGCCGAATCCCGCGCCGATCGAGGCGCCCACGGCAGACAAGACGATGGTGGCCATGAATTTCTCCTCTTTCAGGGAAAACGGAAACGCGCGGCGATCCGCTGTCGCCAGGGCGCCGAAAGCGGACTTTCGGTGACGCCATGGCGGTCATAGGCATGAATGAAGGCGGCGGATTGCCCCACCGCCGATACCACGCCCAGATGTTTTGCGATTGCGCCCGGCCGCATCCGAAACAGCAGGACCTGCCCGATCCGCTCGCCCCCGTCATCGGGCAGCAGATGGCGTTGCGCCCCCGCCAGCAGGATTTCGGATGGGCCATATTCGCCCCAATCGGGCGTATATGCCGGGGCCTCCTCGGGTTCGGCGCTATAAAGCTCGCGCCAGATCCCGCGGATCAGGCCGAGGCAATCGGTCCCGACCCCGGCCGAGGCGCCCTGATGGAAGTAAGGCGTTCCGATCCAGCCACGGGCGATACGCAGGACTTCAGCACCCCGATCAACCATTATCACCCAACTCCCCAAACGGTTTGAACGTGCCCGAGCGCGGAATGTCCTTGCCCGGCGCCATCAGCCAGTCCTCCTGCGGCAGATGCGGAAAGCCACGAAAATTCAGGAAGTTTCGGAACTTCAGCCGACAGGTAGCCACCGATTTATCGCAGCCCGCATATAGCCTGACCCGGTCGCCGACAGCGGGCATCATCGCGGTCTGCGTCCACAGATCGACCTCGCGCCCACCATTCGGCGTTGCCCGATCATTCTTGATGTGGCCGCCAATATCCACAGCTGCCCCGGAAATCACCATCAGGCGACCCCGCTCAAACCAGCGATCATCGAAGCCCGCCAGCCCCGCCAGCTGAAAGCTCCCTCCCTCGACCGAGGTAATGGCGGCCTCGCCGAACAAGCCGGGCCGGTTCATGTTCACTTTGCAGGCTGCATCTCCCAGGATCGCGCTGCATCGCGGGTGAAAAACCCTTCCGACCGGCTGGTTCAACGGTTCGGACAACCCGCGCAATTCGGCTTTGAACGCCCCCCCCGCCCGTGTGACTTCGCCCAAGTGACCGCGAAAGATCAGGCGATGTTGGGCGGGATCGGACCAGTCGACTTCCCATTGCCGCAGTTCTGCCCCATCCCAGCGTCCGGCGATGATGTCGCGCTCCTCGATGGCGCCATCGGACAGCGCGCCAATCGCCTCGGTATTATCGACCGAGAGGCCGGCTCCCTGAACCACCGCATGCGCGATCATCCCTGCATCGGGACGAAAACGGATGCCGGCGAAGGTCAGCTCGCTATCATGGTCCGTAAAGCCCAGCATCAGGCCGTCGCGGCGTGTAATCGCCCATGCGCGCGCGATATACGTCGTGGTCATTCGCGCACCTCAATCACCGGAACTTGCGGCATTTCCCCCGCCTGGAAGGACGCGACCGAAACCGCGATTCGGTCGGTCGCGAAGCGCACCGGCACGTCAAACTCAAAACCCGCGGTGATCTCCGCCCCCCGGCCCGGCGCGGTGGCGAAGGTGATGATCCCGCTGGTATAGTCGATCTCGAACTCCAGCCCTTCGCGCTGCTCCTCGCCCCCCAGGCCGACCAATACCGAGCCGCGCACCGGCTTGCGGATCGGCCGCAGATAACGCCCCGGACCCGAGGCATAGGCTTTGACCAGCTGAAATGTCGTGGTTGCACTGTCACCGTGCCCCAGCAACTGATCGCTGTATTCCGGGGTGCCACTTGGCGCGCAGCTTTTGTAATCCGCCCAATCCTTCCAGCGAAAGCCGTGAAGCTGGCCGCAGCGCGCCTCGAAAAACGCGATCAGCGCCTCTATGTCGTCAAGCGCCCGCAGCCCGAGGCCCGCGTCGTAATGACGCCGCGAATGTGCCCAGGGCGTGTTGCGCTCCTCGTAGCCATTTGTCAGCGCGACGATCTCGGTGCGTCGCTCGGGGCCGCCGACCGAGCCGAAAGAGAGAGTAGCGGGAAATCGTATATCGTGGAACATGCCGCCTCACAGATTGCGTTGGCCGCGGGCCAGAATGCGCCCCATCTGGGCGGCAATCTGGCTTTGGCTGCGGGCGAAACCCGCAACATCCGGCGTGTTGACGGTGATGTTGACGCTGACTGGACGCCCCCCAGACCCAGAGGCCGCAACACCTAACCGGCCATCCGCGCCGCGCGTCAGCGGCATGATCGCCTCGGGTCCGGCCTCGCCCATCAGACCGGTGCCGCTGCGCATCGGGAAATGCGTGGGCTGACTGACCACCCCGCCCTTGGCGAAGGCGGTGACACGGCCTTGCGAAAAAGCGCTGCCCTTGGCGAAGGCCGCCGCATCGCCCCCGCCGATGCTTTGCGCGATGGCGTTTGTCACCGCATCCTTGATCGGCTTCATGGCGATCGCATACGCGGTGTCAGCCATGCCGCGCGCAATCCCCTTGAGCGCATCGTTCAGTTTCATGCCATCAAAGATCATGCCGTCGAAGGCACGTTTCAGGCCGCCGCCGACACCATTGGCGAAGGCATCGGCCTCGCGGCTGGTTTGCAGCATGGATTGCTGCATCCGGCCCAGTTCCGCCGAAAACGAGGCCGTTATCTGCGCCGATCTGTCGAATTGTCGCTCCAGTTCATCACCTTCGCGATCAAATCCGCTCTTGTCCGCCATCTTCCTTCTCCTTTGTCGGGGGGCGATCCGGCCAGGCGCGCGACAGCGCCGCCAGCCGGGATCGCGTCATCGGGGCGGCGGTGGGATCGACGCCCAGCATCAAGGCCAACTCGGCCGGGGTCAGCGACCAGAACTGTTCCGGGGTCAGGCCCAGTCCGGCCATCCCCGCCCGCATCAGGCCCTGCCAGTCGAGGCCGTTCATCCGGCAGTCACAGCAAAGGCGCGGGCCAGCAGCCGGGCTGCCGCCTGTGCCCCCGCCACCGGGCCACCGTCGATTTCCGCCGACAGCAGGTCATCGCGCTTGCCGCGCCAGCCACCCCCGCGCAACCCCGCCACAATCACCGCCACCACGTCCGAAGCCGAAAACTTCCCTTCCTCGAACCGCGCCGCCATCTCCACCAGCGAGCCGGTTTGCAGCGCCGCCTCCAACTCTGCCAGCGCGCCCAGCGTGAGGCGCGCGGAATGAGTGACGCCGTCCAGCGTGATCTCGACCTCGCCACGCAACGGGTTCACCATCACAGCGACACGAAGATGAGCGCGCCGGCACTGGCCAGGGCGATTTCGTAGGTTGCCTCGCCATTATGGCTGCCCGCATATTCCAGCGAGGTGATCTGGAACGGCCCTTCGATGATGCCGAAATCGGGGATGATGACCTGACATTTCGGCACCTCGCCATCGAAGAAGACCTGCCGGGCACGACCGTCGGTCGCCGCGTCACGAAACACCCCGGACCCCGAGATCAAGGCAGAGCGCACACCCGCGCCGCCCAGCAGCTCGCGCCAGCGGCCCTCGCTTTCCAGGCTGGTCACGTCGACCGTTTCGGCGTTGAAGCCGATCCGCGTGGCGCGCAGGCCCGCCACGGTCTCGAACTCGCCCGCGCCGGTCATGTCCATCTTGATCAGCAGATCACGTCCGTTTTGAACCGCCATCCTGTCGTCTCCTCAAGCCAGATCCATCAGCGCCCGAAAGGTCAGATCGACCCGCCGTTCAGCGCCATTTTGCACCCGCTTGGCGCGGGCGCGCAGAAACCACAGCCCGGCGATACGGCCTGTGTCAGTCACAAGATCGGTGCTCTCCAGCGCCGCGCTGACGGCCATCGCGGCCTCCTTGACGGCGCGAAATCCGGCCGTCTCATCCGTCCCCGCAAGGACCGAGACGACGAAATCGTGCCGCGCCGCCGCCCCGCCGCTGTCGGACAGATCGACCACCTCCTCGGGGCCGAGCGAGACATAGACCCCGCTGGGCGCCGCGACCGGCATGGCGTCGTAGACCGCATCGCCAACCAGCGCGGACAGCGCCGGATCGGTGCGCAAGGCCAGATAGACCGCGCCCTGAAGGGCGACCGATGCCTGATAGCTCATACGGATTCCTCCTGTGCGAAGATGCGCAGATGACGGCCCAGCGGGTCGGCTTCGGCGACGGCGTCGATGCGAAAGACGCGGGCGCCCATCCGCAGCCGCTGCCCCGACGAAGGCCTGCGCGGATCGCCGGCCGGGAAGCCGCGCAGCGTGATGGCCCAGCCGACGATGCTTTCAGGCCCGGCCTCGGCACCGCGTTGCCGGCCGCTGCCGCTGTCCATATGCGCATGGACGACCCCCAGGGCGCGCCAGACCGTACGGTGCCCCCCCATCCCATCTGCCTGGCGTTCGCGGGTTTCCAGGACCAGCGGCACGGTCATTTTCGGGACTGGCATCACCGTGCCCCCCGGCCTGCCAGGACCCGAACGGCGCGCCAACGCTCGATCAGCGCGCTGACACCCATCGGCAATGAATGGCGCGCGCCATCGTCACTGCGGTCCTCGTAATAGCGGGCCGCCAGCATCAGCACCGCCTGAGCCAGATCGGCAGGTACCCCTTGCCAGCTGTCCGCGAAACCCGCGGCGAAACGAACCACCGCGCTGCCGCCTTCCGGCACCGCCGGCAACAGCCCGCCACGGGGGCGGATCACCGGGCGCATGCTGTCGGCCACCAGCGACCAGCGCTCGACCGGAACGGCGTGCAGGGTGCCATCTGCCGCCTCGATCTCGACCGCACTGACGGTGCTGACGGGCGCCATCGGCAATGCCTGCCCACGCTCATCGCGCCAGTCGTCCAACACCATGCGATAGTTGCGGCGCAACAGCACCTTGCCGGTGCGGCCCTCGATTGTGGCCATGGCGGCGCGCAGAAACCCCGCGAGGGCGCGGTCCTCCTCGGCGTTCGCGGCCAGTTCAAACCCGGAGCCAAGCCGCAGATGCGCGCGCAATTCAGCCAACGGCAGCGCCGCATCCGCCGGTGTCGTCTCCTCGACAAGTATCATCCCGAACCTCCCGTCCGAGCCGGACCAATCTGGCCGGTTGTTCACAGGAAAAAGCCGCGCCGGCACGCCCCCCGGGCATGCGCGGACAGTTGCTGAGCCGGCGTGGTGCGGCCGGCGCGGCCCTCGAACGCCTGAGATCAGGCGCCGAACTTCAGGGCCTTGACGGCGCGGCCATCGACAAGCCCGCCACCGACGCGCTTGGTGGCATAAAACAGCACATGCGGCTTGGCCGAGAACGGATCACGCAGCACGCGCAGGTCAGGGCGCTCGACGATGGTGTAGGCAGCCTTGAAATCGCCGAACAGGATCGCACGCGCATCGGCGGCGATTTCCGGCATCTCCTCGGCCAGCATTACAGGATAGCCCAGCAGACGCGCCGGCTCGCCCGCGGCAAGGCTGTCGGCCCAGATGAAGCGGCCATCGGCATCCTTCAGCTTGCGCACGGTCGCGGCGGTCTTCGAGGTCATCACGAAGGTCGCATTGGCGCGATGGGCGGCAGGCAGCGCATAGACCAGATCGATCAGCTTCTCGGCCGCATTATTGGTGCCGAAGGCGCCCGAAACGCCGGTCTTCAGCTCGCCGATCGAGAAGATCGAGCCTGCACCGGTCGCATCGAAAGGCACATTCAGCAGCCCCGTGGGTTTGTCCAGCCCGTCGCCGCGCAGGAAGGCATGGGCCTCCGCGCGGGTGAACTTGTCGGCGATCCGACCGGCCAGCCAGGTTTCCACGTCGAAGGCGGCGTCGTCCAGCAGACGCTGGCTGGCCTTCGGCATCGCGGACAGCTCGTGCAGCGGGATCGAGATACGTTCGACACCGGCCGAGGTGCTGGCAACGGCGGTGGTTTCATTGGCCCAGCCGGTGGTCATGTCGTCCCGGTCGACCAGCACATCATAGCTGCCCGCGTCAACCGTCACCACATTGGCCAGCGCCCGAAGCGAAACCGCGTTGGACAGCGAATTCTGTACCGTCTGCGCCACGTGCGGCGCGGCCAGGAAGCCGCCGTCGCTGGCCGCGGTCATGCCCTTCTCCTCGATCGCCAGGCCGCGCAGGCCGGTGTCGTCACCATTGCGCAGATAGGCATCGAAGGCTTTCTGGTGGGGCACCTCCGGGGCGGCCTCCGTCGACAGTGGGCTGCGGGCGCGGAAGGCGTTCTTGCGTTCGAACATGCTCATGCGATCATCCTGTGCATCAAGTTTCTTTTGGATATCCTGCCGGTAGCTCTTGAGTTCATCGACGAACCCAAGCAGCGCAGCCTTCAGCTCACCGGGGGCAGGAACTGCCCCGGTCTTGACCTCGCTCATCAGCGTCTCCTCATCGGTGATCGGGGCCGAACCCCGGTTGCGCGGGCGGGGAAATGCCCGACCCGAACCCATGGGCCTGCGGGCTCAGTCCCGCAGCGCCTTCGTCGCGGCGATCAGGGCCGCTGCGAAATCTCGTGTATCCTCGGTGTCCTTGCGACCCAGCTTGGCCTCGGGCAGCATCGGGAAGGTGACCAGCGACACCTCCCACAGTTCCACCTCGGTCAGGACGCGGCGTCCCTGCCGGTCCTTCTCGGCCCGGATCGTGCGATAGCCGATCGACAACCCGTCGATGGCGCCCGCGTCGATCAGCGTCGCCGCCTCGCGCGCCAGCGACACCTCGGACAGAAGCCGCCCCTTGACCCACAGCCCGGTCTCGTCCTCGCGGATCTCGTCCCAGACACCGATGGGCTTGGCCGGATCGTGCTGCCACAGCATCCGCACCTTGCAGCCCTTGGCGGCAAGCCGTGCCAGCGAGGCGCCGAACGCGCCCTTCGCCACAATATCCCCGCCCTGATCGGGTAGGCCAAAGCGGCTCGCATAGCCTTCGATGACCGCTCCCCCGGTCATCACCGGCTTGCCGCCGGCGAATTTCAACTCCAGACCGCTGTCCACCTGTCAGCCTCCCTTCGGTGTAAATTCGAGGATCGACTGTACGGCCTGCGTCAGGATCACCCCGACGACGCCGTAAACGGTCATCCAAAGCCGTTTCTCCAGCCCTTCGATCAGTGCCTCGATCCGTTCCAGCCGCTTGTCCACGGCGCCGAATTGCAGGGCCATCACCCGCTCCTGCGCCGCGAAACGGTGATGATGCGGATCAAAGCTTTCGGTAAAGCGCGACCCTTCCATCTCATTCCTCCGTGGTGGGCAGGGTCGGCAATCCCAGCGCCGCCCGCTTCTCGGCATCGGTCAGAAAACTCGCCGCGCCCACCCGCGCCCAATGCTGATCGCGCTCCTCGGCAAGTGCCGGGATCTGGTCGGGGTCCGGCTTCAGATCGACCTCGGCGCCCAGATGCTCGGACAGGAACCACGCGACCGAGGCCGCGACCCGCGTCACCAGCGGCAGCACCGTCAGGCGATAGAAGGCCCGATGCGCCTCGGCATAATTGGCGTAGGTCGCGTCGCCCGGAATGCCGATCAGCATCGGGGGCACGCCGAAGGCCTGCGCGATTTCCCGCGCGGCCGCCTGCTTGGTCTCGTGGAACTCCATGTCCGAGGGCGAGAACCCCATCGGCTTCCAGTCGAGCCCCCCTTCCAGCAGCATCGGTCGCCCGGCATTGCGCGCGCCTTGATGATGCGTCTCCATCTCGATCACCAGCCGGTCATATTGCTCTGCCGACAGGTTCCCATGCCCGTCCGGCCCCTTATAGACGATCGCGCCCGAGGGCCTTGCCGCATTGTCCAGCAGCGCCTTCGACCAGGCCGAGGCGCTGTTATGCACATCGACTGCCACTGCCGCCGCCTGCAGGGGCGACAGGCCATAATGGTCATCGCTCGGATGGAAGCTCTTGATATGGCAGATCGGATCGTGGCTGCCGGTCATGTCGAAACGGTGCTTGCGGCCGCCCACCGCATATTCGAAGGCGATGGGCCAGCCATCCTCCCCCGGCACCACGCTCATTCGGTCCGAGCGCAGCACATGCAGCTCCGCCGGCAGACCCTCGGCCGCCACGCCCACCGCTTCCAGATAGCCGTTCCCGCTCAGCAGGATCTGCCCGAACAGGGCTTCGAACAACTCGGCCCGGCCTTGGCCCGGATTGGGCCGGCGCAGCAACTCCAGCACCGGATGGGCGTCATAGCGCCGCGCGCGATCCTGACAGATCAGCGGCACCGCGCCCGCCGCTTCGGCGATCAGGCGCACCGCCCGGAACCCCACGGGATTGCCGATGAAGCCACCCCGCGTCAGCGTGCCGGTATCGCGCGCCGACCAGGCGACCCGCCCGGTCCCCGCCGCCAGGGCCGCGACCCGCCCGGTGGCGCTCGCCTTCCTCTCGATCACCGGCACGCTGTCCTGCGGCCGGGAAAACAAACGAAACGCCATGCCTCGCCTCCATGCTTGTCGATGCGAAAAGGGCCGCCCCGTGGGGCAGCCCTTTCATTCTGGTTCAAATATCCCCTCTTTCGGGGCGGCCTCACAAGCTGCGCATCATCGGCTGCCGGAAGCCCGCCGCCGGCTCGATCATCAGTTCGTGGATCGCCCAGACCAGGGCGTCCACCCGGTCGGGAGAGCCCCTGCCCTCGTAGCCGCGCAGCGTCATGCGACACATCTGGTCCTCCAGCACCCCCAGCGACGGCCCGCGCAGATGCTTGATGCGGCCCTGTTCATACAAGGCCGCCACCGGCTCTGCCCGGATCGCCTTGCCGCGCGCGGCCCGCAGGCCCCGGAACGGCACGAGGGGATCGATCTGGCGCACGACGCTCTCGATCAGATCGCCCCCCTGATTGACCTCCGCCACCAGCCGCTCGGCCTTGTGGCGGTCCATCGCCGCGATCGCCGCCCGCGCCCATTCCGTCGGCCCACCCCGCACCGAGGCATCCTCCAGCACATAAACCCGCCAGTCTTTCGGTGCGCCACGGGCCACCACGCCCGCAACCACGATCCCGCATTCGTCCGACGCCGCCCCGCCGGTCACCGCCGGATCGACCGCCACCACCACCCGGTCCAGTTCGGGCATCCGGTCCACCCGGGCCGCCTCGATCATGGGTGTGCTCCACAGTGCGCCCTCGACATCCTCCAGCAGCAGCCCTTCCAGTTCCTGCCGGCCCAGTCGCGTTCCGCCGTAACGGGTCTCGACCTCCGCCAGGAAGCTTTCCGCCAGATAGGCCCGGTTCGCATCCGTCGGCGCATGGGTCGTCACCGTCGAGGCGCTTTGCAGGATGCGCTTCAGCACCTCGACATTCTTCGGCGTCGTCGTCACCACCTGTTGCGGATGCCTCCCCAACCGCAGCGCGAATTGCAGCATGTCCCAGGTATCTTCTGCCTTTTTCCACTTGGCCAGTTCGTCCACCCAGGCCGCGTCGAATTGCGGCCCGCGCAGCGCCTCGGGCTCATGCGCAGAAAACACCATCGCGGTCGCCCCATTGGGCCAGACCAGCCGCCGGCGCGAGGCCTCCCAGACCGGACGCCGATCCGGGGGCGAACAGGCCAGGATTCCGCTATCGCCGAAGACCATCACCTCGCGGATCTGGTCAAAGGTCTCGCCGATCAGCGCCACGCGACTGCACTCGCCCGGCGTCGCGGGGGTCGCTCCTTCGACCTTGCGGCGCACCCATTCCGACCCGGCGCGGGTTTTGCCCGCGCCACGTCCCCCCATGATGACCCAGCTTTTCCAGTCGCCGCTCGGCGGCAACTGATGCGGCAGCGCCCAGAATTCGAAAATCCATGGCAGGCTCGCCAGCGCATTGTCGCTCAGGCCCGACAGAAAGTCGTCAACTTCCTCCGGCGCGGCGGAGGCAAGCCAGGCGGCGCCCGATTTCATCTCGGGCCGCGTCCAGGTCGAAACTGCCGTCCCCGACGCCCCCGGCAATTTCCTTACGGAGCTTGTCAACCTTGTTCCTTTCCTCGAGCATCTGCTGCGTCGCATTGCGCAGGCTGCGCGCCATGGCGGCGGCGTCTTTCAACTCGCCCATGTCGCCCGCCCGCAGCTTGCGCCGCAGCCGTTCCAAGTCCTCAGCGGCGTCCCGAAAGACGCCGCTGGCGATGTCGATGGTTTCCATTGCGGTCTGGGGCAGGAACGGCCCCTCCGCCAGTTCCGACCCCGGATCGAAATTCATTGTCATTCAGCCATGCCCCGCCCTCGTGATCTGTCCGCACGAGCCGAGAAACAAAAAAGCCGCCCGAGGTCAGCGACCCGGCGGCTTGCCCATTTCTCCCAGCATGTAAACTTTCTACTTTAGGGCGTTCGGTAAGTCAACGGTTAAACCGGAGGCTGCAGCGTAAGCGAAAAATTCACGCGTAATAGCAATGCGTTAAGACACGCAACGCCCCTTGCGAACGCAGACGCAACAGCGCAACACCAGCCCCGGATCTACCCCTGTTCCAACCAGAATCGCGCGCCCGAGGGCGCGCGAAAACGATGCAACAGGCAGATCTCGATCAGGCCTTCTTGGCTTCTTCTGCCTTCGCGCGGGCCTCGGCGGCCGAGGCAACGGCGTTGCTGGCCTCATCCTGAACCTGCTGGGCATAGGACACCATGTTGGCAGCATAGGCTTCGTACCAGTCGGCGGTATCTTCGGCATTCATCGCCACCGCCTTCTTGCGGACATCTTCAGCCTTGTCCCGCAGCGTGGCGATCTGGCTGTCCCATTCGGCCTTGGCTTCGCTCCACTGTGCCTTGACCTTCTCATCCGCGTCGTCGAAGTATTTGTTGATCTGGTCGTTCAGATCCGACTGGCGTTGCTGGGCCTGCTCGCGCCATTTCTTCGCACTTTCGGCAAGGTCGTTGCCTTTCTTGCTCAGGTCGGCCTGCCAGACATCGATCTTCTTCTCAAAGTCCTGGGCGCTGCGCGACAGGCTGGCGAACATGTCGGAAAGTTTCATCGGGGATCTCCTGGATCGAAAGACGAACATCGTCGGAAGTGACGACAGACAACAGAAAACCCCGCCCGGAGGTTCCGTGCGGGGCGTCCAATTTGTCTGCATCCAGCAGGGGTTCCGCGCGCCCTAACCGCCCGAGCCGTCCTGCGCCGCGCCCTGCCGGGCCTCGATCTCGCGCCAGCGGGCGACGGCGGCGTTATGCTCCTCCAGCGTGCGCGAGAACTGATGTCCGCCAGAGCCATCGGCGACGAAGAAGACATATTCGGTGTCGGCCGGGTTCAGCGCCGCCTCGATCGCGGCCTTGCCGGGGTTGGCAATCGGCGTCTTCGGCAGGCCGTCGATCTGATAGGTGTTCCAGTCGGTCTTGCGCTGCAGTTCCGACCGGCGCAGCCCCCGGTCCAGGACGCCCCGGCCCTCGGTCACGCCATAGATGACGGTCGGGTCGGTCTCCAGCCGCATGCCCGCCTCCAGACGGTTGACGAAAACACTGGCCACCGCGGCACGCTCATCGGGAATGCCGGTTTCCTTTTCCACGATCGAGGCCATGATAAGCGCCTCCTCGGGCGACTGATAGGGCAGTCCGAACGGCCGCGCATCCCATGCCCTCTGCAGGATCGCTGCCTGACGGTTCTGCATCTCGGTCAACAAGGCGGCGCGGTCGGCGCCTTTCGCGACCTCATAGCTGTCGGGCGCGAGCATGCCCTCGGCGGGAACGGTGCGGATCTCGCCCGACAGGAAATCGGCGCGCTTCAGCCCCTCGACCACCTGCCAGCTGGTCACGCCTTCGGCCACCGCCACGCGCAGACGCGCATCGGGCTTGGCCTCGGCCTGAACGATCGCCTCGGGGATGCTCTCGGTCGCAGGGTCGTATTTCACCCGCTCCTCATAGGCACCGGTTGCGGGATTGATGTCGCGCAGCACCACCGAATCGGCGCGCACCCCGACGCGATAGATCACCTCGGTGCCGCAGGTGGACGGGCCACCCGCGGTAATCACATCGACGATCTGCGCCATGCTGGCGCCCGGCGGCACCAGATAGGAGCCGAATTTCAGGTCGCGCGCCTTGCCCGCCGCATCGGCGCCGGCGCGGAAGATATAGGCGCTGGAAACCGCGCCCTGTTCCTCCAGCTGCTTGCTGACGGCGGACAGGCTGGCGCCGCGCGCGACCTGCACGCATTGCGCCACCTGCGCAGGGCCCGCACCGTTATATTGCGCGCGCCCCCAGGCCACGACGACCGCCACCCCGATCAGCAGGAAAATCGCGAGCGTCAGAAAGGTCGAGGCGATGTTCTTCCACATCAGTCGCGCACCTTGCCGACGATCAGGCTGGCATTGGTGCCGCCAAAACCGAAGCTGTTGGACAGCGCCACGTCGATCTTGCGGCGCACGGCGGCGTTGGCCGCCAGATCCAGCTTCGGCTCGACCGCCGGATTGTCGAGGTTGATGGTCGGCGGTGCGATCTGGTCGCGCAGGGCGAGGATGCAGAAGATCGCCTCCACCGCGCCGGCCGCGCCTAGCAGGTGCCCGATACTGGATTTCGTCGATGACATGGTCACATCCTTGGCGTGATCGCCCAGCAGACGCTCCACCGCGCCCAGTTCGATCGTATCTGCCATGGTTGAGGTGCCATGTGCATTCACATAGTCGATATCGGCGGGTTCCAGCCCGGCATTCCTCAACGCGTTCTGCATGGCGCGGAAGCCGCCATCGCCGTCCTCGCTGGGGGCGGTGATGTGATAGGCGTCGCCCGACAACCCGTAACCCAGCACCTCGGCATAAATCTTCGCGCCGCGCGCCTTGGCGTGTTCATATTCCTCCAGCACCACGACGCCCGCGCCCTCGCCCATGACGAAACCGTCGCGATCGGCGTCATAGGGACGGCTGGCCGCCTGCGGATCGTCGCCGCGCTTGGTCGACAGCGCCTTGCAGGCGTTGAACCCGGCGATGCCGATCTCGCTGATCGGGGCCTCCGCGCCGCCGGCGATCATGATGTCGGCATCGCCCAGCATGATCAGCCGCGCCGCATCGCCGATGGCATGCGCCCCGGTCGAGCAGGCCGTCACCACCGCATGGTTCGGCCCCTTGAAGCCGAACCGGATCGAGACCTGACCCGAGATCAGGTTGATGAGCGAACCGGGGATGAAGAAAGGCGAGACCCGCTTCGGTCCCTTTTCCTTGATCAGCACCGCCGTTTCCGCGATCGAGGTCAGCCCGCCGATGCCCGAGCCGATCATCACCCCGGCGCGCAGCTTCTCGTCCTCGGACAGATCCTCGACGCCCGCGTCGCGTACCGCCTGCACGGCGGCAGCCATGCCGTAAAGGATGAAGTCATCGACCTTGCGGCGGTCCTTCGGCTCCATCCAGTCATCGGGGTTAAAGCTGCCGTCGCTGCCATCGCCGAAAGGGATTTCGCAGGCATATTTCGTCACCACGTCCTTGGCGTCGAAGCGGGTGATCGGTCCCGCCCCCGACTGGCCCGCCAGCAGCCGTTCCCAGGTTTCCTCGACACCCGAAGCCAGCGGCGTAACCATTCCAAGGCCAGTGATGACAACTCTGCGCATCGCGTTATCCTTATGATCGTTTCGCGATCTGATACACGGCGCCACCTGGCCACGCAATGTTATGCGCGCCGAATCCCGCCCATCGCGGCACGAGGATCAAGGTCCGCGACCCCGACGCTGACGCCGGACCGCACGCGCTTGCGCTCAGCTGCGGCCCAGCTCGCGCCAGTCAGCCTCGCTCACTTCGACGCCGAAGCGCTCTGCGGCGGCGAGGATGCGTTGCCATGCGGCGTCACGCTCGGCATCGGTGACGCCCTCGACCTGATCGAAACGGGCGATGGCGTTTCGCACATGCCGCGCGTCGATCAGCGGCTCCTTGCGTTCCCTGGGAAAGGCGAAGGCGTCGGACGGCAGCGCGTCGCGATCCTCGGCATCCAGTCTGGACATGACGATCTCCTTCCGGCTTTGCCCTGACCGAACGCACGAGCAGGGCCAACAGTTTCCCCTCCACCTGATCGCCGTTGCGCGGGCAAGCGACTGATCGGGCAGACAGGTCAGCCCTATTGACCTACCCTGAAGCGCGGGCAAATTCTTGCCGCAACAGGGGGGAAGGGATGAACTGGGACCAGATTCTCGCGCCGCGCATGTCGCGGATGAAGGCATCGGAAATCCGCGAGCTGCTGAAACTGCTCGACCAGCCCGACATCATCTCTTTCGCCGGCGGCATTCCCGACCCGGCCCTGTTTCCGGCACAGGCATTTCGCGAGGGGATGGGCCGGGCGCTGTCGGACCGGCAATGCGCCACGTCGCTGCAATATTCCGTCAGCGAGGGTTACGGCCCGCTGCGCGGCTGGATCGCCGCCGGGATGGCCGGGATCGGTGTGCCCTGCACACGCGACAATATCCTGATCACCTCCGGCTCGCAGCAGGCGCTGGATTACCTCGGCAAGCTGCTGCTGGCCCCCGGCGACACCGCGCTTGTCGGCTGGCCGACCTATTTGGGCGCGCTCGGCGCCTTCAACGCCTATGAGCCGCATTACGCCCCGCTGACCCCCGGCGACAACCGGCCGGCGCAGGATTACCGCGATCAGGCGGCGGCGCAGGGCGGGCGGGTGAAATTCGCCTATCTCTCCGCCGATTTCGCCAATCCGACCGGCGTGACCACCGACCAGACCGGGCGCGAGCGGCTGCTGGACCTCGCCGAGGATCTGGACATCGCCATCATCGAGGACGCCGCCTATCAGGCGCTGCGCTATGACGGCGAAGCGGTGGCGCCGATCCTCGCCACCGAGATCGCCCGGCGCGGCCAGATCGACGCCTGCCGCACGATCTATTGCGGCTCGTTCTCGAAGACGCTGGCGCCGGGGCTGCGCATCGGCTGGGTTTGCGCGGCCCAGCCGGTCATCGCGCGGCTGGTGCTGATAAAACAGGCCGCCGACCTTCATTCGGCGACGCTGAACCAGATCGCCACCCATCTTGTCGCCAGCGGGCATTTCGCCAGCCATGTGCCGATGCTGCGCGAAACCTATGGCCGCCGCCGCGACCTGATGCTGGCCGCGCTCGACCGCGAGATGCCCGATGGCGTCACCTGGACCCGGCCCGAGGGCGGCATGTTCGTCTGGCTGACCCTGCCCGAGTATATCGACGGGGCCGAACTGCTGGCGCGATCGCTGCGGACCGAGCGCATCGCCTTCGTCCCCGGTCACGCCTTCTTCCCCGACGGCAGCGGGCGCAACACCATCCGGCTCAGCTTCACGCTGCATGACAAGGCGGCGATGGACGAAGGCATCGCCCGTCTCGGGCGGCTGCTGCGCGCGGCCTGAGCTTCTCATAACAACCTGATGAAAATCACCACGGAAGTGAAAACATCTACTAGAAATCAAGATGTTATTTTCGACCCTCGCCAATATTGCGCGCTGAATCAGGAACGGGCGGATCATTCGATCCGCCCATCCAGCGATGGCGCAGGTCCTGCCCTAGCTTTGCCAGCGCGGCTTGCGCTTTTCGAAAAAGGCGGCGATCCCTTCGGGGGCTTCGTCGCCCTCCCACATGGCGATCAGCCGGTCGATGCTGTGCTCGATCACGTCGGCATCGATGCGCGGACCCAGCGCGCGCGCCAGCCGCTTGGCCTCGGCCACGGCGCCGGGGGCGCAGAGCAGATAGGGCGCGACCTCCTCCTCGACGAATTCGTCCAGATCCTCGGGATCGGCCAGTCGGGCGACGAGGTTCAGCACCATTGCCTCCTCGGCATCGAAATGGCGGCCGGACATGAAGACGCGGCGCGCCTTGTCCTCGCCCATGCGGGCCAGAACGTAAGGGCCGATGGTGGCCGGGATCAGGCCGAGCTTGGTTTCGGTCAGGCCGAACTTCGCCGGGCGCGCGGCCACCACCATGTCGCAGACCGCCATCATGCCGACACCGCCGCCGAAGGCATTGCCCTGCACCCGCCCGATCAGCGGCTTCGACAGCGTGTTCATGGCCATCAGCATGTTCGCCAGCTGGCGCGCGCCGGCGCGCCGGGTCTCGGCATCGGCGGTGATCTGTTCGCGCATCCAGGCCAGATCGCCCCCCGCGCAGAAGGTCGGCCCCTCGGCCGCCAGAATCACCACCCGGACCGAGTCGTCATGGCTCAGCATATGGGCGGCATCGGTCAGTTCGGTCAGCATCTGCGCCGACAGCGCATTGTGCTTCTCGGCCCGGGCGAGCCACAGCGTCGCCACCCCCCGCGCGTCGCGGTCGATCCGAATGGTCTGGAATTCGCCTGTCTCGGTCATGCTGCCGTCCCCGTGCTGCGCAAGGCGCGAGCAAAACTGGCCGCGCGATCGATCTGTTCCATGTCGAGACCGGTGTCATAGCCCTGCGCCGCCAGATGCGCGGCAACCTTTTCGGTGGCCACGTTCCCCTTCGCACCGGGCGCATAGGGGCAACCCCCAAGGCCCCCGACCGCCGCGTCAAAGACCCGCAGCCCCCGCGCCAGCGAGGCGTCGATGTTCAGCAGCGCCCGGCCAGCGGTGTCGTGATAGTGCCCGGCCAGCTTTGCGGCCGGCATCTCGCCCAGCACCACCGCCAGCATGGCATCGATCTTTTCCGGTGTCGCCTGCCCGATGGTGTCGCCCAGACTGATTTCATAGCAGCCCATATCGCGCAACGCCGCCACCACGCGGGCGACATCGTCGGGCGGCACGTCGCCCTCGAACGGGCTGTCGGTGACCATGCTGACATAGCCGCGCACCGGCACCCCATCGGCCGCCGCCGCCTCCGCGACCGGCCGGAACCGGTCCAGCGATTCGGCGATCGTGGCGTTCAGATTGGCCTTGCTGAACCCTTCCGAGGCCGAGGCGAAGATCGCCACCTCGCTGGCTTTCGCCGCGCGTGCGCCTTCATAGCCCTTCATGTTCGGGGTCAGCACCGCATAGCTGACGCCGGGGGCGCGGCGGATGCCGGCCATCACCTCGGCCGCGTCGGCCATCTGCGGCACCCATTTCGGGCTGACGAAGCTGGTCACCTCGATCCGCCGGAAGCCCGCGCCCGACAGCATGTCGACAAGCGCGATCTTGTTCGCTGTCGCGATCAGCGCCTTTTCGTTCTGCAACCCGTCTCGCGGGCCCATTTCGAAGATTTCAACAGTGTCGCTCATGCGGTCCTCGTGTGGAGAGGGCCTGCCATTCGGCAGGCCCGCTGTTACCTAGTCCTTGCCGATCAGCACATCGCTGGCCTTGACCACGGCATAGGCGTTTTCGCCGACCACCAGACCCAAATCCTCGACCGCGGCATTGGTGATGGACGAGGTCACCACCGTGCCGCCAATGTCGATGCGGACGATGGCGTTGACCGCGCCCTTGGTGATTTCCACCACCACGCCGGGCAGCACATTTCTGGCACTCAGTTTCATTGCATTCTCCTTCATTGCGGTTGTCGCACGGATCTGCCTACGCGGCTTCGGCTTCTTCCTCCAGCCGGATCAGCGGCGCACCCGCCTCGACCTGATCGCCCGCGGCGGCGAGCACTTCGGCCACGACGCCGTCACGCGCGGCGGTCAGCGTATGTTCCATCTTCATCGCTTCCAGCACCGCCAGCCGGTCACCCGCCGTGACCGCCTGCCCCGGCGCCACGAAGACCGCCTTGACCAGTCCCGGCATCGGCGACAGCGTCAGGCCGCCGCCGGTTTCCTCGCCCGAGCGGTCCAGCGGATCGAGCGGCTTCAGCGAGACGGTGCGGCCACCGAAGACGCTGGTGCCGGCGGCATGGTTCACGATGCGGTTGCGGCGCAGATCGCCATCGACCCACCAGCGATCGCCCTGCCAGCGGATTTCATGCGGATTGCCGTCCAGCGTGACACGGGCGGCGCCGGGGCCTTCGACCTCCAGCACCGCCTCGCCGCCGTCCCAGGCGATGGTGCGGCGCAGGGGCTGCCATAGCGTCATGCCGCCATGAACCTCCGGATCGGACAGGCCCGACAGGCCGACCACGCCAAGCGCCACCGCGCCCGGATCGGGTTCCGCCGCCGCGATCAACGCGTCCAGGTCACGCTCGATCAGGCCGGTATCGACCTCACCGGCGCCGAAGCCCGCATGACGGGTCAGCGCGATCAGGAAGTCGACATTGGTGACCGACCCCGCAACCTCGGTATCCACCAGCGCGCGTTCCAGCGCGCGCAGCGCGATGGCGCGGGTCGGACCAAAAGTCACGACCTTGGCGATCATCGGGTCATACCATGGGCTGATGGTGTCGCCGGGGCGCACGCCGGTCTCGATCCGCGCCTGATCGGGAAATTGCAGATGGGTCAGCGTCCCCGTCGCGGGCAGGAAGCCCGCCGACACGTCCTCGGCATAAAGCCGCGCCTCGAAGGCGTGGCCGTGGATATGCAGATCCTCCTGCTTGACGGGCAGCGGCTCGCCCGAGGCGACGCGCAACTGCCATTCGACCAGATCGACGCTGGTGATCAGTTCGGTGACCGGGTGTTCGACCTGCAGCCGGGTGTTCATTTCCATGAACCAGAACCCGTCGGGGCGCAGCCCGTTCGCGCCGTCGACGATGAATTCGATGGTGCCCGCGCCCTTGTAGCCGATGGCCTCGGCGGCGCGGGTGGCGGCGGCGCCCATGATCTTGCGGACCTCGGGCGGCATGTCGGGGGCCGGGGCTTCCTCGATCACCTTCTGGTGGCGGCGCTGGAGGGAACAGTCGCGCTCGAACAGATGGACCGCGCGCACCCCGTCGCCGAAAACCTGTACCTCGATATGGCGCGGCTGGAGGATGTATTTCTCGATCAGCACATCGGGATTGCCGAAGGCGTTCTGGGCCTCGGACCGGGCGGAATCGAGCGCGGCGGCGAAATCCTTCGGATCGTCGACGCGGCGCATGCCCTTGCCGCCGCCACCTGCCACCGCCTTGATAAGGACGGGATAGCCGATCTTGCCGGCCTGTTCGGCCAGATGGGCCGGGTCCTGATTGGCGCCGTGATAGCCCGGCACCACCGGCACGCCCGCCTTTTCCATCAGCGCCTTGGCCGCGTCCTTCAGCCCCATCGCCCGGATCGCCTTCGCCGAGGGGCCGATGAAGACCAGCCCCGCCGCTTCCACCGCATCGACGAATTCCGGGTTCTCGGACAGGAATCCGTAACCCGGATGGATCGCCTGCGCCCCGGTATCGCGCGCGGCCTGAATGATGGCATCGCCGCGCAGGTAACTGTCGGCGGGGGCCGGCCCGCCGATATGGACCGCCTCGTCGGCCATGGCGACATGGCGCGCGCCGCGATCGGCATCGGAATAGACCGCGACGGTGGCGACGCCCAGCTTGCGGCAGCTGTCGATGACGCGGCAGGCGATTTCGCCGCGATTGGCGATCAGGATCTTTTCGAACATGGCGGCTCCTCCGCGATTGAATTCATGTCAACGCATCCCGCAGCAGCGCGGCGGTGGCGGCGTCGAAGGCGACGAGCGTCACCTCAAGCCCCTTGCCGTCGCGGCGGATGGTCTCGACCGCGATGCGGGCAGCGCGCTCGGCCGGAAAGCCGTAGATGCCGGTCGAGATGGCGGGAAAGGCGATGGTTTTCAGCCCTTGTTCGCGGGCCAGCGTCAGGCTGCTGCGATAGGCCGAGGCCAGCAGTTCGTCCTCGCCCGCGCCGCCGCCCTTCCAGACCGGCCCGACGGTGTGGACGACATGGCGCGCGGGCAGCGCGTACCCCCCGGTGATCCGCGCCTCGCCCGTCGGGCAGCCGCCAAGCGCGCGGCATTCGGCCAGCAGTTCCGGCCCCGCCGCGCGGTGGATCGCGCCATCGACGCCGCCCCCGCCCAGAAGCGAGGCATTCGCCGCATTCACAATGGCATCCACGTCCAGCGTGGTGATGTCGCCCTGCCAGACCCGGATCATGCCGTGCCCCCCGCCGGATGCACCAGCCGCCCGAAACGGTGCCGATAGATCAGGTTGGGACGCAGACCATCGGCCCAATAGAACATGAGCGGGATGGTAAACAGCGCTCCGCAGATCAGGCTGACCCAGACCGGATACCAGGCGACCGTATTGCGCGTCACCAAACCGAAAAGGGCAAGCAGGTCGTTCAGGATCAGGAGCAGCAGAAAGATGGCGGCGAAAACGTAGATCACGCTGAACGCACCGATCAGACGCCCGACCAGATCAACCAGCGAAAAGCAGGCCACGACCAGTTGCAGGCCCACCCACAGAACGATCAGCCACACCGCCCCCAGCCGCCGGGCGAGCGGATGAGCCCGCGCAAAATCCGGGCCGGTATAGACCCATTCGGCTTCGATGGTGTCGGCGGGCAGGCGCGTCATCGCCCGCCCCCGGCTTCGATCAGCGCCGCCATCTGCCCGAAACCCATGCGGCGGGCATGTTGCAGCGCCGTCACCCCGTCGAAATCGGGAATGTTCGGATCGGCCCCGGCCTTCATCAGCATCTCGACAATCTGCTGGTGGCGTGGGCCACCATCGGCCAGCACCACCGCCTCCATCAGCGCGGTCCAGCCGAGCCTGTTGACATGGTTCACGTCGACGCCCGCCGCGATCAGGGTGGCCACGGTTTCGACATGGCCCCGTTCCGCCGCCGGGATCAGCGCCGTGCCGCCGAAGCGGTTCAGGCTTTTCAAATCGGCGCCGTTTTCCAAGGTCAGGCGCAGGATCTCCAGATGGCCGCGCGCCCCGGCATAAAGATAGGGCGAGTCCTGAATGGCGTCCTTGGCGTTCACATCGGCCCGCGCCGCGATCAGGGCGCGGGCGGCCTCGACATAGTTGCCATGGGTGGCGAGCAGCAGCGCCGTCTCGCCCTTGGTGCTGCGGCTTTCGAGGGGCGTGCCGGCGGCGATCTCGGCCGCGACGGTCGCGGTATCGCCATTGGCGGCGGCGTTCAGCAGCGCGGCGGGATCGGCCATGGCGGCACCTGTCATCAGAAGCAAGGCAAGGATCGCGCGTTTCATGCCAGCACCTCGACCAGCCGGAAGCGTTCGCAGACCAGTTCCATCTCGGGATCGAAGCCGCCATTGCGGGTGAAGAACCCGATATGGCCGCGTTTCCAGTCCTCGAAATCGCCTTCGCCCTCGGCCAGGGCGAAGTCTTCCGACACCTCGCGGAAGCGGCGGATGGTGACTTCGGTGGTTTCGATCAGCAGCGCCGGCCTGCCGTCCCAGTCGAGCGCCACGTCGCGGCGCCCGACCTCGGGCAGCGGCTCATCGGCGCCGAAATCGCGCAGCGCGCCGCAGGTCGCGGTCTTCGCGCCCGTGCGGACGAGCGCCAGCAGACGCTCGTTCAGCGCGCGGCTGTCGCCGAATTTGAAGCCCACCGCTTCCATCGTCACATCCTGAACACGCCGAAGCGCGTCGGCTCGATCGGGGCGTTCAGGCTGGCGCGCAGCGACAGCGACAGCACCTCGCGGGTCTTCCTCGGATCGACGATGCCGTCGTCCCAAAGCCGGGCCGAGGCGTAAAGCGGATGCGACTGGCGGTCGAACATCTCGATGGTGGGGCGTTTGAATTCGGCCTCCTCCTCGGCCGACCAGGTGCCGCCCTTCCGCTCGATCCCGTCGCGGCGCACGGTGGCCAGAACGCCCGCCGCCTGCTCGCCGCCCATGACGCTGATCCGGCTGTTCGGCCAGGTCCACAGGAAGCGGGGCGAATAGGCGCGCCCGGCCATGCCATAGTTGCCGGCGCCGAACGACCCGCCGACCAGCATGGTGATCTTCGGCACCTGCGTCGTCGCCACCGCCGTCACCATCTTGGCGCCGTGGCGCGCGATGCCTTCGTTCTCGTATTTCCGCCCGACCATGAAGCCGGTGATATTCTGCAGGAAAATCAGCGGGATATTGCGCTGACTGCAAAGTTCGATGAAATGCGCCCCCTTGATCGCGCTTTCCGAAAACAGCACGCCGTTATTGGCGACGATGCCGACCGGGCAGCCCTCGATATGGGCGAAACCCGTCACCAGCGTCTCGCCGTAACGCGCCTTGAACTCGTCGAAACGCGAGCCGTCGACGGTCCGCGCGATCACCTCACGGATGTCATAGGGCGTGCGCAGATCGCCCGGCACCACGCCCAGAATTTCCTCGGGGTCATAGGCCGGGGCTTCGGGCGACTGCCAGACCACGGTCTGCGGCAGGCGGCGGTTCAGTTGCTGAACCGCGCGCCGCGCCAAAGCCAGCGCATGGGCGTCATCCTCGGCCAGATAATCGGCCACACCCGACAGCCGCGTGTGCACATCGCCGCCGCCGAGATCTTCGGAACTGACCACCTCCCCCGTCGCCGCCCGCACCAGGGGCGGCCCGGCCAGAAAGATTGTGCCCTGACCCCGTACGATGATCGAGACATCGGACATGGCCGGAACGTAGGCCCCGCCCGCCGTGCTGGACCCCATCACCACCGCGATCTGCGGGATGCCTTTCGCCGACATATTGGCCTGATTGAAGAAGATGCGGCCGAAATGCTCGCGGTCAGGGAAAACCTCGTCCTGATTGGGCAGGTTCGCCCCGCCCGAATCGACCAGATAGATGCAGGGCAGGTTGCACTGTTCGGCGATCTCCTGCGCGCGAAGGTGCTTTTTCACCGTCATCGGGTAATAGGTGCCGCCCTTGACGGTCGCGTCATTGGCAACGACCATCACGTCCTGACCATGCACGCGGCCGACGCCCGCGATGATCCCCGCACCCGGCGCATCGCCGTCATACATGCCGTGAGCCGCCGTCGCCCCGATTTCGAGGAAGGGCGAGCCGGGATCGAGCAGGTTCGCAACCCGCTCACGCGGCGGCATCTTGCCGCGCGAGGTGTGACGCTCCATGGCCTTTTCACCGCCGCCGGCCAGCACCGCATCGGCGGCGGCGCGGGCGGTCGCCAGCAGATCCAGATGCGCCGCGCGATTGGTGCGGAATGCCTCGGAGGACGGGATGGCAGCAGATTTCAGTTTCATTCCTTATCCTTTCCTGCCTCGTCCGCGCCCCCGATCCGCGCCCATTGCGCGGCAGGAAGGCCATCGGCCGAAATCTCGATAACAGTCCGTCTGCGAGGCGCGGCATCCCCACCCCGCCGGCAGCGCCGCGCCGCCGCGCTTCTCGGGCGCGTCATGGCGGCATCCGCATGCAGTGGGCCGCGCCATGTTGACGCAGCAGAACCTCGGCGACGCACCGATTGACGCAGATCAAGGGCGTGGCCTTCGCAAAAGCCTATCGCCACCTCGACAACCAAGACGAAAGGACCGCCATGACACGCCATTTGCTGATCGCCGCCGCGATGATCGCCCAGGGACTGGCCTTTTCCACGCCTGCGCTGGCGCAAGCGCAAGGGGAATGGACGCTGGGTCTCGGCATCGCCAATGTGAGGCCCAAATCCGATAACGGGACGCTGGCCGGGGGCACCGTGCCGACCGATATCGGCGACAGCACCCGCCCGACCGTGACCTTCGAATATTTCATCCGCGACAATCTCGGTGTCGAGGTGCTGGGCGCGCTGCCCTTCAAGCATACGATCCGGTCGAACGGCACCGAGATCGGCACCGTCAAGCAATTGCCGCCGGTCGTCTCGCTGCAATATCACTTCGACGCGACGCCGCAGTTGAAGCCCTTCGTCGGTCTGGGCGTGAACTTCGCCGGCTTCTGGGACGCCGACGCCAAGGGGCCGCTGGCCGGGAACGATCTGCGGGTGAAGAACAGCTGGGGTATCGCCGCGCATCTGGGCGCCGATTACTGGGTCACCGACACATCCGCAATCCGCGCCGATCTCCGCTGGATCGACATCAATTCCGATGTCGAGCTGAACGGCAAGAAGATCGGCAAGGTCGAGGTCGACCCGACCGTCATCGGCATGTCCTATATCCGCAAGTTCTGAGCCGGCCTTCGGGCCTGCGGACCGGCCGCCAGGGCGGCCGGTCCAGCCATTCGCGCGCAGCTGTGGCAAAGAACGCGTCCGCTCCGCCGCGGCCAGCTTGCGGGGACCATCATGCCCCCCCCGATGCCCCGCCGGGCGCGGGCGGGAATGGATGGATGCGCAAGCCACCTGCCCGCCCCGTTCAGCGCTGCTGATCGGCGTAAGCCTGCAGCCGCAGCGCCTGCCGGGCCGTCAGCTCCATCGCGCAGCCGGTCGCGGCGGGACCGGCGCCGCTGCCGCCGCCCCAGCGCGTGGCCTCATATCCGCAGGCCGCATCGCGGAAGGCGATCCAGCTGCGCTGCATCTCGCGCAGCGCCGGGACCTGCGGCGCGGCAGCGCTGCCCAGTTCCTTCATCTCGGCATCTGTGGCTTCGGCATCGGCCATCACCGCCTCATAGGCGGTGTTCAGCAATGCGTCCCATTGCGCATTCTCGGCCGCGAGGCAGGACACCGTGCCCACGGTCGAACTGCCGCCCTCGCTGTCAAGACAGACCTTCGAGGCTGCACCGATGCAGCTGTCGGGCTTGGCCGCATTGGCCTGCAGACAGCCGGTCAGCAGGGCCGGATCATAGGTGATATCCTGCGCGGAGGCAGGTGCGGCGAACAGCAGCAGAAGGGCAAAAACGCGCATCATGCACCCGCCATCAGCTCGCGGCCGATCAGCATCCGGCGGATCTCGCTGGTGCCGGCCCCGATCTCCATCAGCTTGGCGTCGCGGAACAGGCGGCTGACCACACTGTCATTCAGGAAGCCCGCGCCGCCCAGCGCCTGCACCGCCTGATGGGCCTGCACCATCGCCTGTTCGGAAGCGTAAAGCACTGCCCCCGCGGCATCCTGCCGCGTCACCTTGCCCGCGTCGCAGGCCTTGGCGACCTCATAGACGTAAGCCTTGGCGGTGTTCATGGCGACATACATATCGGCGATCTTGGCCTGCATCAGCTGGAAATTCCCGATCGCCTGACCGAACTGCTTGCGGTCGCGGCTGTAGGGGACGACCTCGTCCAGACAGGCGGCCATGATCCCGGTGCCGATGCCCGACAGCACCAGACGTTCGTAATCGAGGCCCGACATCAGCACGCGGACGCCCTTGCCTTCCTGGCCCAGCACGTTTTCGAACGGCACTTCGCAATTGTCGAAGATCAGCTCGCCCGTGTTGGACCCGCGCATCCCGACCTTGTCGAAATGTGGTCCCTGGGTGAAGCCCTTCATGCCCTTTTCTACGATGAAGGCAGTGATGCCCTTCGATCCGGCCTCGGGGTCGGTCTTGGCATAGACCACCAGCGTATCGGCGTCCGGTCCGTTGGTGATCCAGTATTTCGACCCGTTCAGCACGTAATAGCCATTGCGCTTTTCCGCCCGCAGCTTCATGCCGACCACGTCCGAACCGGCGCCCTCCTCGGACATCGCCAGCGCGCCGATATGCTCGCCCGAGCACAGTTTCGGCAGGTATTTCTGCTTCTGCGCCTCCGAGCCGTTCAGCTTCAGCTGGTTCACGCAGAGGTTCGAATGCGCCCCGTAGGACAGGCTGACCGAAGCCGAAGCCCGCGCGATCTCCTCGGTCGCGATGGTGTGGGCCAGATAGCCCATGCCCGATCCGCCATATTCCTCGGGCACGGTGATGCCCAGCAGGCCCAGCTCGCCCAGTTCGCGCCACAATTCGTTCGGGAACGCGTTCGAGCGGTCGACCTCGGCCGCGATCGGCTTGATGCGCTCCTGCGCGAAGCGGTGCACCATCTCGCGCAGCGCGCCGATATCTTCGCCCAGATCGAATTCCATCCCATGCGTGAACAAGGCAGCCCTCCTATTATTTGAACGCGTGTTCAGATAATCCGGTGTATGGCCGTCTTCCCGAGACGCGTCAACAGCAGACTGCGCCCCGCACGCGCTTGCGTCAATCGTCGCCGCGTCGAGCGGAACCGACGCGGTGCACCGCGCCGGGGCCTCGGCGGCGGAACAGGCGATCCCGTTGCCTGTGCCGCTGCGCCGATCCTGCCCCCATCGCCAGGAGCAGCGCCCAAAGGAAGGCCGCGGTGCCGGGCAGCCGAGCCGTTATCCGCAGGTCGTGGGCGCCCCCTTTTCAAGGATCTGCCGCCAATCGCTGCCAAGCTGTTCGCGGGCGGAGAGCGCATTCGCTGCCTCGGGACTGCCTTCGGCAATTACTCGCACCACCATGTCCTGCTTGTGGGCGCCGGACCAGAAGTCCGAATTATTCGCATCGCCAACGAGGACAAACTTGTCATATCCCCTGCGGATCACCTCGATCGAGGCGCTTTTGAAGGCAACATTGCGTGCGCCGTTGGGACCGCAGGCTGGCGCCGCCTGAGTCGCAACCTTGAAACTGTCCTTCGACATGGGCTGAATCGTCGTCTGCGCACAGGCCGTCACCAACAGCAGCGCCATGCCAAGAAGATAGCCGGGTTTCATCATCCACCTCATCTGATAACGCCTCACTGCTAGCCCATTCAGATGGATGAAGCGTTAATCCCGGCAGGCGTAATGCAGGGCATTTGAAACAAATGACCGCAGGCATCGCTGGACCGCAGAGGGGAACGCGCCGTAACCCGTTGAATAACAAGGTAATTGGTGGGCGGTGAGGGACTCGAACCCCCGACATCTTCGGTGTAAACGAAGCGCTCTACCAACTGAGCTAACCGCCCCCGAGGGACCGCGCCGGATTAGCCCGGCGCGGCGTCGGGGGCAAGTGGGTTTGCCTGCCTTTGACGTTTGGGCGCCTATTTCACCTCCGGCGTGCCATCGAATTTCTTTTCCAGACTGTCCCAGCAATCGACGTAATCATCCTGCAGAGGAGCTTCTTTCGCAGCAAATTCCGTCAGTTGTTGAGGAAACCTCGTCTCGAACATGAACTGCATGGTGTTGTCCTGCTTGGCCGGCACCATCGGCTCGGTCGAGCCGTGCTCGAAGGCGTTGCGGTCGGGACCGTGGGGCAGCATCATGTTATGCAGGCTGGTGCCACCGGGCACGAAGCCCTTCGGCTTGGCATCGTAGATGCCGTAAATATTGCCCATCATCTCGGACATGATGTTCTTGTGATACCAGGGCGGCCGGAAACTGTGTTCGGCGACCATCCAGCGTTCGCGGAACAGCACGAAATCGATATTGGCGGTGCCCTCCTGCCCGGAAGGCGCGGTCAGCACCGTGAAGATCGACGGGTCCGGGTGGTCGAACAGGATCGCCCCGACCGGAGAATATGTACGCAAATCATATTTGTATGCGCAATAGTTTCCGTGCCACGCGACCACGTCCAGCGGGCTGTGGTCAATAAAGCTTTCGTGGAACTGGCCGCACCATTTGATGACAACGCGGGACTGGGCGTCGCGATCTTCGAAGGCGGCGACCGGGCATTTGAAGTCGCGCGGATTGGCCAGACAGTTGGCGCCGATCGGGCCGCGGCCGGGCAGATCGAATTTCTGGCCGTAGTTCTCGCAGACAAAGCCGCGCGCCGGCCCCTCCAGCACTTCGACCCGGTAGACGAGGCCGCGCGGGATGATCGCGATCTCCTTCGGTTCCAGGTCGATCACCCCGAGTTCGGTGCAGAAGCGCAGCCGTCCTTCCTGAGGAACGACCAGCAACTCACTGTCGGCGCTGAAGAAATATTCGTCGACCATGGACTCGGTGACCAGATAGATATGCGCCGCCATGCCGACCTGCGTATTCACGTCGCCGGCCGTGGTCATGGTGCGCATCCCGGTGATCCAGGTCAGCGCCTCACCTTCACTGTGGGGGACCGGATCCCAGCGATACTGGCCCAGGCTGACGACGTCGGGCAGGACATGCGGGGCGGACTTCCAGTAAGGCACATCGATCTTCTGGAAGCGCCCGACATGCTTCACGCTGGGGCGGATGCGGTAACACCAGGTCCGTTCGTTCTGGCCACGCGGCGCAGTGAAGGCAGTGCCCGACAGCTGCTCGGCATAGAGGCCATAGGCGCATTTCTGGGGCGAGTTCTGCCCTTGCGGCAGCGCGCCCGGAAGGGCTTCGGTTTCGAAATCATTGCCGAAACCGGGCATATAGCCCTCATGCGCGGCGGTGCCGTTGGCGGTGGCGGCGCGGATCATCCCGCGCGGCAGGGCATCAATCGTCATCTTCTCCCCCTCTCGTGTTCGAAGGGGAGAATAAGTTGCAACTGCAACCAAGTCAATCGCCGCGCGATGGCTCAGGTATTATCGCCGTCTCCGTCTCCGTCGCCATCCCCATCGCCTTCCACATCCGAAGGAAGTTCGCCCGTCGAAAAGGCGGTGGGCAGCGGCTTGTCCTTGGGCGCGGCCTCGATCTGCGCGGGATCGCCGGATTTCGGCTTTCCGGGGGCCGAGGGCGGCTTGGCGAACAGCGTCTCGGGGTTGCGGAACCACAGGTCGCGTTGTGCGAAGGGGATCTCGATCCCTTCGGCCGCGAAACGCTCGGCGATCTGGTGGCGGATCTCTGACCCCACACCGACTCCGCCATTGATGTCCGACAGCACGGCGCGGATCTCGAAATCCAGGCTGTCGGCACCGAAATTGACCAGCAGGACAGCGGGCGGTGGCTCGATCAGAATGGTGGGCTGATCCTCGGCGATCTCGCGCAGGATGCGTTCCACCTTACGGGTGTCGCTGCCATAGGCCACGCCGACCTTGACGATGATCCGGCCGGTCAGGTTGGCGCGCGTCCAGTTGGTCACCTGCTGGGTGATCAGGTCCGAGTTGGGAACGATCACCTCGGTCCGGTCGAAGGTCTGGATCTGGGTCGCGCGCACGGCCATCTTCTTGACGATGCCCTGCTTGCCGCCGACCTCGATCCAGTCGCCTACGGCGACCGGGCGCTCGATCAGCAGGATGATGCCGGACACGAAGTTCGACACCACCTGCTGCAGGCCGAAACCGATCCCGACCGAAAGCGCACCTGCAACCACCGCCAGCGAGGTCAGGTTGATCCCCGAGGCCGAGATTGCCAGCATCGCCGCCAACCCGATCCCGATATAGCCGATGATCGAGATGACCGCGCTTTGGCCGCCCGCATCCATCGTCGTCTTCGGCAGGATCGAGTTGCGGAACGCCCCCTGCACAAAGCGGGTCAGCATGTAGCCGATGCCGAAGACCAGCAGGAAGCCCAGGATGCCCATGGGCGACAGGGTGATGCCGCCGAAGGTGATCCCCTGCTGGATGCGCAGCCAGGCCTCGGACAGGTCGTTGGTACGTGCGCCCCAGATCAGCGCGAAGAAGGGCAGCGACAGCAGCACCAGCGCAAAGCCGATCAGGCCGGGGATCAGCGAATCGCGCGCCGATCCGTTGCCGACCGCCAGGCCGTAAAGATCGCCGATGAAGTCCTGCAGCACGATCAGCAGCCCGGCCAGACCCAGCGTCAGCACCGTCGACCACAGCAGCGCATTCGCCGCCGTGACATAGCCCAGCATCGCCAGCACCGGCACCACCAGCGCGATCAGCCGCACCACCGCGCCAAGGATCGCCGCCACCGTGATCCGGTATTGCGGCACCCCCGCCACGTCCGAGGCGCGCATCCTGCGCAGGATGTTGCCGAGGTTGAACAGGTAGAAGCAGGCGATCAGAATCAGCGGCAGATACCAGACCCCGGCCGCCGCCTCGCTGAGGCGCTGCGGGATGGCGCCGATATCGCGGTCGGCGTCACTGTTGAACCCCGCCAGCGGCAGCATCGTGCGCCCGAAGACCAGATGCACGGCCAGACAGAAGGCCAGCACCTCGGCGCGAAAGCGGGCCTGCGCGCGCTGGCGATCGGACAGGGGCAGCGCCGGGGTGACGCCGCTGCCGGGTTCCGGGAACAACTGCCAGCACAGCCAGATACCGCTGATATAGGCCATGGCGCCGGCCGGAATGGCCAGCAGCAGAGGCTGGCTCCAATTGCCGAACAGACCGGTGGAATAGAGCGCGCCGACCAGCAGCAACATCCCGAGGAAGGGGATCAGGATCTGGCCCAGCGACACCCCGAAGACCAGGGCCGCGCGCACCCGGTCGCTGGCCCGCGCCGACAGCCGCGACGGCAGCGAGCCGATCCAGCGGCGCCCGCGCGTCAGCAGGAACAGCGCCGCCAGCATGAAGGCCGCGATCACCGGCAGCGCCTGGGTCAGGCCGGATATGCCGCCGTTCTTGGTCCAGTTGTCACGCAGCTCGGCTACGATGTTCCTCACCACCTTGGCGGCTTCGGTCATCGCCACCGTCCAGTTGCCCGGATTGAGCGGCGAGGGCGTCTTGCGCACCAGCGCACTGGCCTGCTGCGCACGGATTTTCTGGTCGATCTGGGTGACGATGCTGTCGGCGCGGCCGAAGGCCTCGACCGCCTTCAGCCCCGGCGCCTGCAATTCGCTCAGCTGGTCGTTCAGCTCCTTGCGGCGCGCGGCCACGTCCTCGGCCTCGGCCTGGCCTTCGGCGGGGACCGGCCCCAGCGCGGTGATCTGGTCCTTCAGCGTGGTGATCCGGGTGGAGTTCACGCCTTCCTGCGACTTGAACTGGTCGCGCCATTTGACGATTTCGCCGCGTATGGCCTGCAGCCGCGCCTCATTGGCCTGATTGCTTTCCAGAATCTGCTCGGTCTGGGCGGCGACCTTGTCCCACGCGTCGTAATTCGGGGCCTGCTGGTCCTGCGCCAAAGCAGGCAGCGACAGGGCGATGAAGATCGCGACGATCAGCGCATAAAGGCGGGTCATGGCCGGGTCAGTCCTCGAAGACTTCGGGCAGGATCGCCGGCTCGCGCTCCAGCCAGGCGGGGACGGGCAGGCCCTTCTCGCGCAGGAAGGCCGGGTTATAGAGCTTGGTCTGATAGCGGTTGCCGGCGTCGCACAGGATGGTCACGATCTGGTGCCCCGGTCCCATGTCGCCGGCCATTCGGATCGCCCCCGCGACGTTGATTCCGGACGATCCGCCCAGCACCAGACCCTCGTTCTCGGCCAGATCGAACAACACCTCCAGCGCCTCGGCATCGGGGATGCGATAGCTGAAATCAGGGGTAAAGCCTTCCAGATTGGCGGTGATGCGCCCCTGCCCGATGCCTTCGGTGATCGAGCTGCCGGGGCTGTCGAAGACCCCGGTGGTATAGAAGCTGAAAAGCGCCGCGCCTTCGGGATCGGCGAGGCCGATCTTCACGCCCTTGGGCCGCAACGCCATCGCTACCCCGGCCAGCGTGCCGCCAGATCCGACCGCGCAGATGAAACCGTCGACGCGGCCGTCGGTCTGGTCCCAGATCTCGGGGCCGGTGGTTTCCAGATGCGCCTGACGGTTGGCGATATTGTCGAACTGATTGGCCCAGATGGCGCCATTGGGTTCGGTCCGGGCCAGTTCCCTGGCAAGCCGTTCGGAATAACGGACATAGTTGTTGGGATTCTTGTAGGGCGCGGCCGGCACCTGCACCAGTTCGGCCCCGGCCAGACGCAGCATGTCCTTCTTTTCCTGGCTCTGCGTCTCGGGGATCACGATGACCGAGCGGAACCCCATCGAGGCCCCCACCAGCGCCAGCCCGATGCCGGTATTGCCCGCCGTGCCTTCGACGATGGTGCCGCCGGGCTTCAGATCACCCCGCGCCATGGCATCCTTGATGATATAGAGCGCCGCGCGATCCTTGACGGACTGGCCGGGGTTCATGAACTCGGCCTTGCCCAGGATCTCGCATCCCGTCGCCTCGGACGCGCCTTTCAGGCGGATCAGAGGGGTATTGCCGATTGCGGCGGCGAGGTCTTGGCGGATGTCCATATCGTGACCTTTCCTGTCGTTCAGCCCCGATCAATAGCAGCGCAGGCCATGGCGGCAAGGCTTTGCAGGCGGAAATTGACCGCCCCGCGCTCACCTTCCCGCCAGATCCTCGCCGATCTGGCCACCCTCGATCTGGTCGGCACGGATCCGATCCGCCTCCCGGTCCAGCCACAGCGCCATGATGATCAGCGGACCGCATTGCAGCTGGCCCGAGAGCGCCAGCCGGACCAGCTCGGCGCGGGGAAGAATATGGGTGGCGATGTCCTCGCCCTCCTCCTCCAGCCCGAAGCCCTGCCCCGACGTGCGCCCCGACAGATCGACCGTGCCCACGAAGGGATAGAAGAACTCGCTGTTCGCGCCCGGCGTCGGGTAATGACCGGGCAGCGGATAAAGCCGCCGGACCTTCAGTCCGGCCTCCTCGACGGCTTCGCGGCGGGCGGCATCGGCGGGGGTCTCGCCCGCGTCGATCCGCCCCGCGACGGGTTCCAGCATCCAGGCCTGCGCCTGCCCGCGCGCCAGCGGACCCATGCGGAACTGGCTGATCAGCAGGACGCTGTCCAGCACCGGATCGTAAGGCAGAAGCAATGCCGCATCGGCCGAGATGAACACCTCGCGCTCCAGCACCGGAGACCAGCCGCCGGAATACAGCCGATGGCGCAGGCTGATTTCCTCGACCGCAAAATAGCGGCCGTAACGTTCGAAGCGCGAAATCACCTCGACCCGCTTCGGATCGGCTTCGGGCAGCAAGGCGGTCGGCTCGACCTCGCCCGCAACGCGCAGGCCGCCCGCGACAATCTCTGCGATGCGGCGCAGGCGGGCGTGAAGCTGGGCCGGGCTGCGGTGATCCAGCCGCGCCAGCAGGCTGGAGGCGACCCGCGCCATCAGTCCGGCGCTGTCCGCCGTCCAGTCCTCGCCGCCGCCCGCGCCAAAGCCCCAGACGGACTGCCCGTCGATCTCGATCGGCTGAAGCCGCATCACCGCCAGATAGCTGTCGAGCTCCGGCACCTGGGCGACCCGGACGGCGGCAATGCGGCCTTCCCCCGACAGATAGGCCGGCCAGTCGCCGCCCAACCCCGCATCCGCGCCCCCCGACAGATTGCCCGACAGCGTCAGTGCCATGCCGCGCAGGCCGAGCACATCCAGCAGCGCCGGCGTCGCCAGCGGGCCGGCAAGGATGATCGAACGGTCGGTCATAGCGGGCTTCCCTCATGTCGTCTGGCGGCGGCACGGCCGCTTTCTGCGGCAAGCTGGTCCAGAACGTCGCCCTCGGCAAGCGCCAGGATCGCCGAGACCGCCCGCGCGCGCGGCATGGTCCGCGCCGTGGCAATATGGTCGATGGCGGCGGCGCCGAGCGGCACGAAAGCGGCATAGAGCGCCAATTCGCTGCGGGCGGTGATCTCGGCGACCAGTTCGGGTTCCTGCATCCAAAGATCTGCGGCCACATCCTCCGACGCGGTCGGAAAATCGAAGCCGCCGCCTTCGGCAAAGCCGCGGGCAAAGGCGATATCGCGATTCATCCGCGCCGCCAGCCGCTCGGTGACCGGATCGCCTTGCCGCATGATCCGGGCAATCGCCGCCAGTTCCGGCGTGCCACGCGCCAGGTCCCCCTCAAGCCGGCGCGCGGTTGCGGCGAGGGTCGCGGGCCGGGCCAGCTGCATCCGCGCCGCCAGTTCCAGTCCGCGCCCGTCGGTGGCCGCCGTGACCCCGGTCGGCCCCAGAAGCGCGCGCAACCGCGCCGCTGCCACCGGATTGCCGGCCAGCCGGGTCTGCAGCGCGCCCAGCAACAGTCCCGAGACGCGGGCAGGGTCGTGGATCCGCATCACCTCGGCCCGCCAATCCGGCCCGCTGCCGTCGCTGAGATAGAGAATCGCCATCCGATCCGCGAACTCGGCCGATTCGGCCGCGATCACCGCCGCCAGCCGATCGGCGAGCGCGGCCTGAAAGACCTGTTCGGCCAGCACCTGCGTCTGGGCGGCCGACATGCCGGGCGCAGCCTGTCCCTGCTGGGAAGACTGGGCGATCACAGCGCCACCGGACAGGGCAAGAAACACAGCCAGGACCGCCGCAAGAGAGCCATTTGGCCGCATGTATGATCCCTCGCGAGCCATTCCTGTATTTTTCGCTGCAAACCCCCTTGCGCTTCAACCCCCCGCCCGCTAAATGCGCCGAACCACACCGAAAAAGCGCGGAGAGGTGCCGGAGTGGTCGAACGGGGCGGTCTCGAAAACCGTTGAGCCTGCAAGGGTTCCGTGGGTTCGAATCCCACCCTCTCCGCCACTTGCCCTAGCGAAAGCGTTCTCCCGGTCCGGCCGCAGCCGGATTTTTCCGTTGTTTTCGAGGGTTATGCGGGAGGGGCTGTTAACCGGGCTACGCCCCGAAGGACGCGCATTCGTTCTCTCCGGGCCGATATTCTCCGGACCTGTTAACCGCGGCGCTTTCGGTGAACAGCTCTCAAGCTATTGATTCTCTGAGGAATAATCGGCTACAAGCGACGATCATTGTTCGTATTGGCGTTTGGCATGAGGACGCCACTGTCCTCGAACTGAGTGCGCGCGAGGGCCGCGGTCTACTGCAGAGTGCGACCTTCGTGGTGCCGCACTTCGTCCTCAATCTGATTAACGAAGTCTTCGATCTGGTCCTCGTCAAACACCTTGTTGTCGAACGGCACCTGACGAAGGATCTCGACGGCATTCCGGTACGCTGGCTCCAAAGAGGTGTTCTGAGGACGCCCCACTATAAAATGAACCTGAACATCCTCGGTTGTGCCAATCTTGACGGCTGAAAGGTGCCCCAGCCAGCGGCGTGCCTTATCCTTGATGTTGTCCGCGTCAGACAGGTCGAATGAAAGTGGCTCGTAGACGTGCCAGCGCCCGTTCTTCCACGCATGACGAAACTCGACAGCGTCCGTGTTTCCTTGGATCCGCTTGGGCTCCAGCTCAACGTTTACACCATGTTCCTTGAGCTTCGCCTCGACGGGACGCCATACGTCGTCATCACTCCGTCGGCGCTCAGACGGTCGGTCATACCTCGAGACAAAGCGCAGATAGAGCTGATCGAAGGTCTTCTGAGGGTCAGCAGTCAGGCCGGCGCCAACTGGTGACCACTGCAACGAGCTGTCGTCGAGCGGTAGCGCGATCCGCGCATAGTCACCAGCGGTCCTGTCGCCTTTGAAAAGGCCCTCACTTTTCAGACTACGCTGAACGCTCTTCATCCCGCGATCGATGGCCTCGATCGCGCGCTTGTAGGACTCACTGTCTAGATCCGGGAAAACATTCTTTATACGGCCGAATGTCTTGCGAGATTTCGTCAGGATAAGTGGACGACCAGGGACGACCATGACCAAGCCGACATTCACGAACTCGCCCGTCAGGACATCGTGAATGTATCGCAGAACGACGTAGCTATACGGCTCCTTCGCGGTCATGCCAGTATCCTCCCAAGTTCCCCGATGCATGCATCGATGTTGTCCCTAGCCTCGGCGATCAACTTCAGCGCAGCATCTATGTCGGCGCGGGCTGCTGCCCACTCCGAGGGGATTGCTCCTTCATACTCCTGCAGCCGCCCATCCGACAAGGCGCTCCAGCGATATTTGATCTCGCTGAAGTCGAACGGCGCGCCTTTCAGCTCATGCACGAAAATATGCCTGCCAGGGGTTTCGAAGTCCCTCATGCCGCCAAGTGCCCACGGCGCGCGCCACAACAGGATCAGTCTGTGGGCAAAGGCAAGCTCGTGGTCGATGATCCTCAGCTCGTTGCCCCTGACAAGGCAGTTCGGGTTCTCCGCCCGCCGATCAGGGTTCTGGATGATCGCGTCGAACAGCAGGATGCCGGCGGCCACTGGCCTCATCGCGTCAGAGAGGCGCTGACCGCTGCTCCATGCGGAGAAACCCGTGCTGCGCGTAGAGCCAAACGCCATGCTCTGCCCCCTGAGAACTGGACCGTTTGAAGCGGGAGTTTTCGGCTAGGCTTTTCTTGGCTGGGCGAGGAGTTGAGAACGATGAAGGCATCGAAGTTCACGGAAGCGCAGAAGGCGTTTATCCTGAAGCAGGGCGAGGAAGGCACGCCTGTTGCCGAGATTTGCCGCAAGGCGGGGATCGGGCAGTCGACCTACTTTGCGTGGAAGAAGAAATATAGCGGCTTGCTGCCCGACGAGATGCGCCGGCTGAAGCAGCTCGAGGATGAGAACGCGCGCCTGAAGCGCATCGTGGCGGACCTGACGCTGGACCGGGAGATGTTGCAGGATGTTGTCCGCCGAAAGCTCTGAAGCCGGAGCGGACGCGTGAACTGGTCCGCGGGATGTGCGCAGACTGGGCGGTCTCGATCCGCAGGGCGTGTGGGGCCCTGCGGTTTGACCGCTCAAGCTACCACTACCAATCCCGCCGCACCGATCCGGCAGAACTGAAACGGCGGATCCGCGAGATCTGCGAAACCCGTGTGCGTTACGGCTATCGCCGCGTTCACGTGATCCTCAGGCGCGAGGGGTGGGATGTCAGCATCAAGAAGGTCTACAGCGTTTACAGGGGTTTGGGCATGCAGTTGACGGCAGGCGATACCGTCGAACTGCAGGGGTATTTCCGGGTCGCGGACGGCTACTTCGCCGCCGATCACACGTCCTTCTGGGGCTGCAAGATCGGCTGAGCAGTGGAAGGAGGATCCCGATGACACCACCCCGATCCGACGGCTTCGTCCGCATGCCCGACGCCGAATTCGAGGCGATCCTGACCCGGGCCGCAGAGGAAGGCGCGAAGCGCGCGCTCGCCGATGTCGGTCTCGACGGCGACGAGGCCGCGCTCGACATCCGCGATCTCCGCTCGCTCGTCGACTGCATCCGCCTGGTGCGCCGCACCGCCATGCAGACGGCCGTCCGCATGATCACAACCGGCGTCATGCTGGCGCTGCTCGCGGGCATCGCCATCAAGCTCAAGATCTTCGGCGGCAGCCCGTAGCCGCGCCCCATCCCCATTCCTCAGTTCGCAATCACCCGCCCTCGAGGCGGGTTTTTTTCGTTTCGGAGAACCCCATGACCACGACCTTCTACGACCACTGGCGCGACGTCCCCGTGAGCAGCTGGCGCTGGCCCAACTTCTCGCCAGCCGAGATCGCCTGCCGGGGCACTGGCAAGCTGCTGATCAACGAGCCCGCGCTCGACAAGCTGCAGGCGCTGCGCGACCGGCTGGGCAAGCCGCTGATCGTGCGTTCCGCCTATCGCAGCCCCGAGCACAACCGCGCCGTCGGCGGCGCCACGCGGTCGAAGCATCTCGACGGCGCCGCCTTCGATATCGCCATGGCGAACCACGACCCAGCGGCCTTCGAGGCGGCGGCGCGGGAGGTCGGATTCCTCGGCTTCGGCTTCTATCCGCGCTCGGGGTTCATCCATGTCGACGTCGGGCCCGCGCGCCAGTGGGGCGAGCGGTTCCCGGTCCGGGCGACGGCATTTGCAGCCGAGACGCCGCCCGCGCGCGAGGTGCTGGCTGACAGCCGCACCATGAAGGGCGGCGGCGCAGCCGGTGTGGCGACGCTGGGTGTCGCCGGGGTCGAGGTGGCTCAGAGCGTCCTGGCGGAGACCCAGACCGCGATCCTGACGCTCGTGCCGTATCTCGACACACTGCGCTGGGTGTTCATCGCGGTGGCGCTCGCCGGCATCGCGGTCACGATCTACGCTCGGCTCGACGATTGGAAGAAGGGGCTGCGATGATCACCGCGCTCCTGACCCGGTTCGCCGCCCGCCCGTGCATGCGGGTAGCTCTGCGCTACGGCGCCATCGCGTTCGCCGTGCTCCTGTTCCTGCTTTCGCTTCGGCGCTCCGGGGGGCGAGCGGGACGCCTCGCCGAACGCCTTGAAACCATGGAGAAGGCCAATGACGTCCAACGTCGGATGCTGGAAGCGGCGGCTCGCCGTCCTCGTGATCACGACGATCTCGCTGACCGCCTGCGCGACGGTCGCTTCTGATTCCCGCGTCGCGACCGTCTGTCCGCCGGTTGTCGAGTATAGCCGCGACTTCCAGGCACGCGCAGCCGACGAGCTCGATCTGTTGCCGGAGAGGTCGGCAATAGCCGAAATACTCTCCGACTATAGCGTCATGCGTGATCAGGCGCGGGCGTGCTCTCAGTGATCTGAGAAACATAGTTATCTTGATCTTGACCCCACTAAACCTTTAGCCCTGCCCATCTGACCATGACACTCCCGGCCAGCATGCTCGCTCCAATCGCAAGAAGGAGGGGGCCGGCGAACTCGTTGGCGACAATGCCCGATGCCGAAGAAACCGACAGCAGCATCAGGCTGAATTCTCCTCCGTGGGCCAGGATGATCCCAGTGCGCAATGAGGTCTGAAGCGACTCGCCGAATAGTCGGGCGACGACCAGAACAATCAGCGTCTTGCCCACAAGAAGAATGACAAGCCAGATCAGCACGACAGGCCATGCAGAAGGAATGATCCAAAGTGGCAATTGCGTTCCGATGCCGATAAAGAAAATCCCGACAAACAAATCGCGGAAGGGCCGGATCTCGTTCTCGACGGCATGGCGCGCGTCACCCTCGCCGATAATCATGCCGGCCGCGAATGCGGCGAGTGCCGGAGAAAGACCGGCGGAGGTCGCGACGATCGCAGACCCGAGCGCAATAGTGAGCGCGAGGAGTTGGGCGAGTTCCGGATCGCCACGCGATGCGACCCAACGGGCAAGCGCCTGCAGGGGGCCACGGGCAATGAACAGAACTGCAACCAATGCCGTAGAACTGGCGATGACCGTTATCACGCCATGTCCCTCGGCGGCTCCGCTCATCGAATCGTGCAGAAGCAGGAATGCAACAGCTGCCAAATCTTGAAACAGAAGCACTGCAATGGCCAGACGCCCTTGGGCCGATCCCAGAGCGTTCGCGCTTGCGAGCACCTTGAGGCACATGGCCGTGGATGACATGGCAACGGCCCCGCCGATGAGGATTGCGGGGACGGGCGCGAGATCGAAGATCAGACTCGTTATCAACGATACCGTTATCGTCGTGACTGCAACCTGCGCGGCTCCAAGACCGAAGACATGCTTCCTGAGCGTTACGAGCTTCTCGAACGAGAATTCCAGGCCAAGCGCGAACAGCAGGAGTACCACTCCGATCTCGCCAATGCTGCTCAGGGCAGCGCTCTCAGCAATCAGGCCGAGGCCGGCAGGTCCGATGACTATGCCGGCAAGAATGTAACCGACGATACTGGGCACGCCGATCCGTGAACATATCGTCACGAGCACGAACGCGGCAAAGACCAGCAAGGCCGCACTTTCAAAAAATCCGGTCACGCCATGCATGTTCTTCTCCTTCTTCTCCTGATGGCATGGCGCAGGTAAGGCCAATACCTGTAAACTCTAGACGTGCGACCGCGCCCACTGCGCTATCTGCGCGGCAGGCATTGCTCCGCTCGTTCTCGCAATTTCCTTCCCGCTCCTGAACAGGATCATGGTGGGAATGCCGCGGATCCCGTAGCGGCCGGCAATCTGCTGTTCGGCCTCGGTGTCGAGCTTGCCCAGGCGGACATGGGGTTCGAGCGAGCGCGCCGCCGCCTCGAACTGGGGCGCCATCATCTTGCATGGCCCGCACCACTCGGCCCAGAAATCGACCAGCAAGGGCAGTTCGGCATTCGCATGACGGTCAAAATTAGTCGCTGTAAGCGTGACGGGCCTGCCTTGAAAGAGGGGCGCGCCGCAGCGTCCGCAATTGGGATTATCGGTCAGGCGCTCTTGCGGCACTCTGTTGGTGGAATTGCAGTGCGGGCAAGCGACCGTGGGCATCCTGTATCCTTTCGTTGACGAGCCGGTCCTGGCGGCCGGCTGATGCAAGCATTCAGCGCGTGGACATGGCGCGGCGGGCCTCTCGCTGCCGCGGTGCGGGTAGGTAGCAACCGATCACGCCCGCGATGGCCCCCGATGCGCCAAGCGCGGGAACGACTGAGTGGGGGTTCGCCAGCGCGTGAGCCAGTCCGGCCGCCACACCACAGAACAGATAGAACAGTGTGAATCTACCCGGTCCGAACCGATCTTCGACGGCGGGGCCGAAGATCCAGAGCGTCCACATGTTCAAGATGAGATGCAGCCAGCCCCCGTGCAGGAAGATGTTTGTCAGGAACGGCGTCCAATCGGACGGGGCGATGAGACGGAGCTGACCGAAGACGCGCGACGGCACCAGCGCGAAGTCGAACAGGAACCGGTTGAGCGCACGCGGCGGCAGGCCGCTCTGGTAGAGGAAAGCGAGAAGGCTGATCCCGACGACTGACCAGACGGCCACGGGGGGGTATCTGCGAGCAACGGTATCGGCCCATGGAAACATCTCATTTCCCCGAGCGCATGCAGCTGGCCGTCATCACGTCGTCTTTCTTGCAATTGTCACACCCGTCCACGCCGGAGGATCAGAGGCGGGGAAGGATTCGAGCGAGGCTTCGAGGACCGGATCGAATTCGGCCTCTTCTTGGGACGACAGGTCCACCGTGCCTTTCTGCTCGACTGCGCGCCGGATTGGGTGGTCCGTGCGACCCCGATCCAGGCGGAACGGTATGCGAAAGGCGTTCGGGGCGTCGGCGCCGTTATAGAGGCGATGCCGCTCCTCTCCCCGCCAGGGGTTAGGCGCGGGGCGGCGCGGGGCGTCCTCACGCACGATATAGCGCCAGTCCTGCCGCTCGGCGAAGTCCACGGCGCTATCACGGTCGGGGAATTTCAGCCGGATCGGGCGATAGGGATCGTCGCTGGAGGTATGTCCCATCAGCGGGTCGATCTGCGGCGGCCGGGACGGCTCGAACTCCAGGACCCAGTAGTTGGGCCGAGGCGCCGATGTCATCGCGGAACGGGCAGGACGGTAGATGATTGCCGTCGGCACGTCCCAGGATGGCAGATCGGTTCCTGGAATTTTCGGCGGGAATGGTGGACGATTATCGCCGCGCATATCAGTTCTCCCGGGTGTCGGTGGATACGAGAAGGTGACGTTCGAGATCGTCGAGTTTTTCCATTCGCCTCGAATTCAGGCGAACGGCGCGTTCGGTGTTCTGCGAAGGAAAGGCAGCAGCGTGCAGGACGTCCGACCGCATCGCTATCGTGAGATCGGCGACGGCATTCATCACGCCCTCTCCGTCCCCGTCCGAGAGCGTGCCGTCAGCAAAACCGGACTGCAAGCTCTCCAGTACCTGCTCGAAGCTGGACACGACCCCTGCACTCGCGACCACAGCCATCTTGTGGCTGAGAACACGCAGTTCATCGATCAGCTTCGCATCGTGCCTTGCGGTTTCCACGATCTCTGCGACCTTCTCGATACAGGCCATGTAAATGTCGCATTGCTGCTGGAGGATGATGACCCTTCCTTCCTTGCGAAGCTCGAGATCGGTCTGGCGATTGAGAAGCGCCGCGGTCAGAATGATCGTCACGACAGCGCCGAGGAAGATGAGCGTCATCTCCTGCGCGAAAGGCAGTATGTCTTCGGCAAGATACATCGAACGAAAAACGAAAAGGATTCCGATGCCCAAGGCAGCGGCCGCACCAGCAAATGCCAAGTCAGGCAGGCGGTTCGACATCAGCACCTCGCATTTTCGGTGTCAAGTGGCATGCACGGCTTTGCATCGGCGTCCGGCGCCTCTGCGTCCCGGTGCCGCAGGAAGATTGGCGTCGGACCGCTGCCGAACGGATTGAAGCCCGTGCTCAGGCAACGGTCGAAGATCGTTTCGTCCCATCGGGTGAAATCGTGCTCCTCGCCGGCAAGTCGCCCGTCATGCACCACAGGGCACCTCACGCCTTTGCCGATGGGGGAGCGTCATCGAAGGCCGCACCGTCCGAACGATCCGCCTTGCGAAGCCGTAGCCCGAGGAGGATCATCATCACCCCGAAGAACGCGGCGTAGAAGCCGATCAGCCAGCCGAGCGCGAGGAAGCTTTCGACCGGGCGCGTCAGCAGCATCCAGGTCACGACGACACCGAGAACGACCGAGAGAAGGCCGCTTAGGATCAGCCAGATTTCGCCGTCGATTTCCTTTCGCAGGCGGATCGCTGCCGCGATCTCGAGGGCACCCGAGAACACGGACCAGAAGGCGATGCTGGCCCAGAGGAATGTCGCAAGCACAAGCGTCGCGACAAAAGGCGAGACAACCACGACGACGCCCGTGGCGATGCCCAGAATGCCGCTGAACATCAGCCAGCCCCAGCGTTCGCCCTTGCGGATGTTACGTATCGCGGCGACGAGGCCGAACACGCCGTCGGCAAAGGCGAACGCGCCGAAGACCAGCGTGAGCGCCAGAAGCGATTCCGCAGGCATGACGAAGGCTAGCACTGCGATGATCAATGCGAGCACGCCGCGTAACACGAATGCCCACCAATTCCGGGACAGGCTGCACAGCATGTCCTGCATCTTGTCGGTCGGGTTTTCAGAGGCTGTGGTCATTGGTCGATCTCCTATTCAGTTCCATGTAAGGTGTCGGAGCCGGCCTCCTCGCCGGTTAGGGCGGCGGCCAAGCGGCGGCGATCCTCGATCGGCTGAGGCAGACGCTGCGTGTGAGCGATTTCCCGTTGGACGGGCGCGCGGCCTGATGGTTCTCTGACCAACCCGGCTTCGGCAAGCCTCGCGCGTAGTGTCGCGCCCGCATTTTCTGCGATCTCCGCGACCTCTGTCTCGGTCAGGCCGAAAAGTTCTGCCGTCTCCGCGATCGTGGCGTCTTCCAGGTACATCCGATACAGGACGCGGCGCTCGACCGGAGCAAGATCTGCGATAGCCCGGTGCAGTGCCATGGCGATCTTATGACGATCCACATCGGTCTCGGCGTCTGTGCCGCCGTCGTCGGCGATGAGGTCCTCCAGCATCAGCACTTCGTCGGGCTGGTAGAACTCGAACATCGCCTGATCCGCCTCGGTCGGATCCTCCGCCGGGGCCTCGGGTTCCGCCTCGATGGAGGCGGCATCCTCAGGCACGGCGCGGCGGGCGGCGCGGGATTCTTCCTCGATGGTCTCAAAAGCCAGCCGTTTCAGCCAGTCGCCGACGGAAAACTCCGAAGGTCGATCCTCGAAGCGGGCCAGCCCCTTGAGGATCGTCGCATCGAAGAGACCGCGAACGCTCAGATATCCCTCCGGTACCGATCCGCTGCATTCGAGATAGGTCAACTCGCGCCTGACGGTGTCATAGATTGTATCGAGATGATCCTCGATCAGGTCAAAGAAGAGCTGGCGCCGGTCCGCTTCCGCCGCATCCCGCGCGGGCGGCAGCGGGGCGCCGATCCGGCGCCGGCGGGCGGGACGCTTGTATTCAGGCTCGTGCTTGAGGCGCGCCACATGCCGATCGACCTGGTGGCGCAGGTCGGCAAAGGCCTTGCGCAGGACAGGCTCGATCTCGAATCCCTCTTCCCGCGCCGCGATCACGCCCGACGGCAGTTGCAGGCGCAGGCTGACTTTGATGCGCGTCTTGCCCCTCGTCTGCGAGGCAACGACTTCGAGCCGGACCAGATCCTCGCGAAAGCGCGCAAGGTGCGGTTCAAGTTGCCGCACCTCTTCCTCGATGACCTCAGGCGCGCGCTGTTGGCCGTGCCGGTCGAGATTGCGGAATGATCTAATGACGTTCATGCCGTGGACCTTCCTATAACTCTCCGAAGAGATGGTCCGGCGCGACCGATATCGCGCCGGACCAGTCTTTTGCGCTGTCACTCGGCGGACTTGTCGTCCTTGGACTGCACCTCATCCCCAACGCTGGGCTTCGGAACGTCCGTCCTGTCTTCGGCAACTTCGCTGGGCTCCTCGATCCCGGCCTTGGCCTGATCGTCCGGGCTGTCGTCACCGGTGTCCTTTACGATCTTTTCGAACACGACCCTCTGTTCGTCTTCCGACCAGGCGACGCGGACCTTGTCACCATCCTCGATCCGCCCGGAGAGCATCTCGCGGGCCAACTCGGTCTCCAACTCCGACCGGATCAGCCGGCGCAGCTCGCGGGCGCCGAATTCGGGGCGGAAGCCGACCGCGCCGAAGTGATCCACGACGCTCACGTCGAATTCGAGTTCGACGCCCTGGGTAAGGGCGGTCCGCTTCACCCGGTTGAGCTGCAACTCGACGATCTGGCGGATCTCCGACTGGTTCAGCGAATGGAAGACGATGATCTCGTCGATCCGGTTGATGAACTCTGGCCGGAAATGACCGCGCAACACCTCCATCAGTTCGGATTTCTGCTTGGCCTCGTCGAACTCACTGCTGCCGCGTTTCGTGAGGTTGCGCTGGATGATGTCCGAACCGAGGTTCGAGGTGGCGATGATGATGGTGTTAGTGAAGTCCACCACGCGGCCCTTGCCATCTGTCAGGCGGCCATCGTCGAACACCTGAAGCAGGATGTTGTAGACATCGGGATGCGCCTTTTCGATCTCGTCGAGGAGCACGACCGAGTAGGGCCGACGGCGCACCTTCTCCGTCAGCTGCCCGCCTTCGTCGTATCCGACGTAGCCCGGAGGTGCGCCAACCAACCGGGCAACCGAGTGGCGCTCGCCATACTCCGACATGTCGATACGGATCAGCGCATCCTGGTCGCCGAAGATCACCTCCGCGAGCGTCTTGGCCAGTTCCGTCTTGCCAACCCCGGTTGGCCCGAGAAACAGGAAGGTCGCAGTCGGACCGGAACCTTCGCGCAGACCCGCACGCGCCAGCCGCACCGCATCGGCCACGGCGCGGATCGCTTCTTCCTGGCCGATGACGCGCTCGTGCAGCTTCTCTTCGAGCTTGAGGAGCTTGTCCTTCTCCTCGGTGGTCAGCTCCGTGACCGGAACGCCGGTGATCTTGGAGACGATCTGCGCGACGTGATCGGCGCGCACCTCGGCGGTCGCCGAAGCCTGGTCGCGCTTCCAGATTTCCAGAAGCTCGTCCAGTTCCTTCTGCTTCTGTTCGAGTTCCTTCTTCAGTTCCGCTGCCCGGTCGAATTGCTTGCGGGCCGCGGCATAGTCCTGTTCGCGCTTGATCTGCGCGACCTCGGCTTCCAGCTCCTGGACGTCCACGGGGCGCGCCGTGGCCGAGATCTTCACCCGCGCGGCTGCCTGATCGATCAGGTCGATCGCCTTGTCGGGCATGAAGCGACCGGTGATATAGCGATCCGAAAGCTCCGCGGCGGCGATGATGGCCTCGTCGGTAATCGTCACCTTGTGGTGCGCCTCCAGCGTGTCGCGCAGGCCGCGCAGGATCATGATGACCTGAGCTATCGTGGGTTCCTCGACATAGACCGGCTGGAACCGTCGCTCGAGCGCCGCGTCCTTCTCGATGTATTTCTGGTACTCGTTGAGCGTCGTCGCACCGATCAGGTTCAGCTCGCCCCGCGCCAGCGCCGGCTTGAAGGTGTTGGCGATGTCGAGACCGCCTTCGCCACCGCCCTGGCCGGCGCCGACGATGGTGTGGATCTCGTCGATGAACAGGATCAGGCTGTCCTTCTCCTCGGTGATCTCCTTGAGGATCTTCTGGACTCGCTCCTCGAACTCGCCGCGATACTTCGACCCGGCCACCATCGAGTTGATGTTGAGCTCGACCAGCCGCTTGTCGCGCAGCGCCTCGGGCACTTCGCCCGCGACGATCCGTTGTGCAAGTCCCTCGACGATGGCGGTCTTGCCCACGCCGGGCTCGCCGATCAGCACCGGGTTGTTCTTTTTCCGGCGGGCCAGCACTTCGATCGTCGTCTCGATCTCGCGGGCGCGGCCGATGACGGGATCGAGCTTGCCCTCGCGGGCGAGCTTCGTCAGGTCACGGCTGAACTGGTCGAGATCGGGGGTGTTCGACGGAGTCTCGACGCGGCCTTCCTCGGCTCCCTTGCCGACCACCTTCGTCACCTGCTGACGCAGCGCCTGCGGCGTCAACCCCAGCTTGCGTAGCATCGCCGCGGCCAGGCCTTCACCTTCCTCGGCAAGTCCGATCAGAAGGTGCTCGGGACCGACATAGGAATGGCCAAGCTCGTTCGAGGCGATGAAGGCCCGGTTCAGCGCGTCCTTCAGGCGAGGGCTTACGCCGATTTCGCCTTCCGTCTTGGCGTCTCCACGCTTCGCTTCCTTCTCGATCTGGCGGCGCAGATCGTCCACATCGACCTTGAACTGTTCCAGGATCGTCTTGACGACGTCAGACGAGGTCAATGCCAGAAGCAGATGTTCGGTATCGACCTCGCTGCGCCCGAATTCCCCGGCCTTCTGTGCGGCATCCTGCAGCAGCTTGTTGCCCTGTTCGCTCAGCCGGTCGGCGATGGTGCGTCCGCCGCCGCGCCGCGATCCACGCCGCGGCGCGCCCTCGCCGAAAGTGGCGTCGACGACAGCGTCATCGCTATCACCCATAGAGCCGAGCGTGCCGCCTCGCGGCGGACTGTCACCAAAGAGGCTGCCGAAACCGCTCTCGCCAAAGAATTCGTCAAGGAGGGAGCGCCGTCCGAACAGGGACTCCAGCGGCGAGGCGCTGCGACCCGACCGGCGCGCTACTTCGCTGTAGTGCTGATCGCACAGCTCCATGTTCTGAACTCTGCCGTTCAACGAGGCGCGCACGCGCGCCGTCGCCGGGCGACCGCAAATATCGCAAGCTCCGTTTGCCATTCGTCTTCTCCGTTTCTTTATCCAGTCAGGGTTGTCCGCCGATCATCTGCGCCAGTGACAGTGTCACGCAGCGACCGCTTCCGTCCTTTTCATCTTTGAACCTAATGCCACCAGATCGGGCTCGTCCACTGTCTTTGGTTGCAGGAGATCCTGCGCAGATTGCTCGAGAAGATCCAGTCTTCCTCTCCATACCGATTCGCGCCCTCTAGCGTGAAAGCCGCGCATCTATGCGTTCGAGAAGTGCGAGAAGAACGCGCCTCTCATCGACTGATAGGTCCTGTAAGATGTCTTCCTTCAACGCCGCTCGTCGGGGATCTAGGTCTCGCAAGATTTTTTTGCGTCTTTCTCGTCGGCACAACGATCTGCGACCGCCGATCATTCGGTGACGGCGAACGCTCAACCCAGCCGCCGCGCACCATGCGGTCCACGAGTTGCCCGGCTGTCGCACTGCCGACTTCCAGCCGCGCCGCGAGGTCGCCGATCGCGAGGCCCGGGCACTCGTCCACATGGGCGGCTGCCATCCACGACTGTCTCGTCAAACCGGACTCACGACTTTCATCGTCGATCCGCTGCTGGATGTGCTGGGCGACCCGATGGATCGTCGTCCCGATCAACGCATGGTCGGATGCAATCATCATTTGACCTCCAAGGATCTGTAGGCCGTCGCGAAGCTCCATCAGACGCCGATAGAGATTGAAATGCTAGCATAAATTATGCCTGCGTGGTATCCTTGTGAGCGTAGAATTGAAAAGGTTTCGGGATCGATATCTCTTGCCGTGGCGATCGAACCGCGAATGCAGTGTTTTCCTGCACGACGTCGTCGAGCCACAGGAGACCAGCAATGCTCTATCCAACATATCTGCGCCGCAGCGATCCCTTTGCGCTGATGCGCTCCATGATGCGCGATCTCGACCGCGGCTTCTGGCCGTCGCCGTCTCGTGCGGCATTCCTGGCTGTGAATGTCTGGCAGGATGCGGAAGCCGTCGCCGTTACTACCGAACTTCCTGCCATCAAGCCGGGCGATATCGAGATCGCGGTCAAGGACAACGTCCTGACGATTTCGGGCGAACGAACGGCGCCCGAGGGCGAACGAACGGCGCCCGAGGGCGCGCGCTGGCACCGCAGAGAGCGCGGGTATGGCAAGTTTTCTCGCGCGATCCGTCTGCCATTCGCGGCCGCGGATGACAAGGTCGAGGCGAAAATAGCGAACGGCGTACTGCGGATCGTCATCTCCCGGCCCGAGGCAGAAAAACCAAAAAAAATCGAGATCAAGGCAGCCTGAGAGGAGCTGGAACGATGAGCACCGACATCACGCAAGCCACCGAAACGACGCCGACCGACGCGCCCGAGACCGCCGGCGGCGGCCGCATCTACCGCCCGCTGACCGATATTGTCGAGACCGATCAGGGTGTCTCCATGATGCTCGAAATGCCTGGGGTCGCCCCCGATGCGGTCGAAATCACACTCGAAAACCGCGTGCTGACGATCCGCGGCAAGGTTGAGCCGATGCGGCCAGAAAACCTGGAACTTGCCTATGCCCAATATGGCGAGGGTGATTTCGAGAGGGCCTTCACGCTTTCCGAGAATTTCGATCCCGACAGGATCGAGGCCGAGATGCGCGGAGGCGTCCTCACTTTGACGCTCCCCCGAGCCCCTGAAGCGCAGCCAAAAAGGATCCCCGTCAAAGGCGCCTGAAAACCGAAGGAGACCATATCATGCAGATCAAAGACCTCATTCCCTGGGCACGCAAGGACGGCGCGCCAGACGCCAAGAGCAGCGAAGACAACCCGATCGCGACACTCCAGCGCGAAATGAACCATGTGTTCGAGAACTTCTGGAACCGGGTCGGTCATTTCGAATGGCCCTTTGGCAGCGGCGAAGCGAAATCCGACGTGGTCGAGACCGACAAGGCGATCGAAGTGTCGATCGAGCTGCCGGGCATGGAGATGAAGGACATCGAGGTGACGGTCAACGATGACATGTTGACTGTGAAGGGCGAGAAGAAGATCGAGCGCCAGGAGGAGAAAAAAGGGTATTATCTGTCCGAGCGCAGCTACGGCGCGATCTATCGGACAATCCCGCTCCCCCCCGGTGTGGATGGCGAAAAGGCGGAGGCATCCTTCAAGAACGGGGTTCTGACGATCAAGCTGCCGCAAACGCCCGAAGCCCAGGCCAAGGTCAGGAAAATCGCGGTCAAGGAGGCCTGAGCCGGGCATTGATCGTGCCAACTCTGCGGCGAAACCGCCGTAGAACCAATCACAGCCGAAAGGAATAGACTGATGAAACTCAGGAATCTTTACGCGGGAACAGCTTTGGCCCTGCTGATTGTCAGCGCCGGCCCTTCCTGGTCTCAGGATACGGCTCAGGCGGAGGCTAAAGCGCAGGCGGTCAACCGGGAGCAGGTCCAAGAGAGCGTGACCGCCGAAACCGATTCACAGTTCGCCGATAAACGCACCGCCCTGATCCAGGAGGCGGTCGACGCGCTCGATGAAACGATGGCCGCGATCGCCGCGATCGAGAAGGGCGATAAAGATGCGGCGATTGCTGCGCTCGCGTTGGCTACGGGGAAGCTCGAAACCGTCGTCGCGCGTGAACCGGGTCTCGCTCTGGCGCCCGTGTCGGTCAATCATTTCACCTATGACGTTCTGGGCAGCGTCGAAGCCGTCCGAGGACTCGGCAAACAGATCAAGGACTTGGTCGACGATGGGAAGTTCCAGGAAGCGAGACCGCTGCTGAGCGAGTTCGCGTCCGAGGTTGTCATCCGGACAACCAGCCTGCCGCTTGCGACCTATCCCGACGCGATCCTTGCAGCGACGGCACTGCTTGATGAAGGAAAGACCGACGAAGCGATGACGGTTCTCAACGCCGCACTGAGCACCCAGGTGGTGACCGAAACAGTGATCGCCCTGCCTCCGCTCAGAGCCGTGGCGATGATCGAGAAGGCCAAAGCTCTGCTCAATGACGACGGTGAGGCGGCAAACGACAAGGCCGCTACTGAAGATAAAGCCGCTACTGAAGATGCCGATCTGACGGCCGCCGACTATGTTGAGGCGGCACGCCAGGAACTCAAAATCGCCGAAGCGCTCGGCTACGGCCGCGAAAGCGATTTCGAGGATCTGCATAAGGCGCTGGATGAGTTGGACCGTCAGATTGAGGCGCAGGAGGATACCGGAGGGATCTTCGAAACGATTGCGACCCGGTTCGAGGAACTTCGAACGCGCATCTTCAACTAAAAGAGAACCTCTAATGGAGCCCCGCCGCAAACGAGACCAGCGGCGGGGCTCTTTCGCAGGAAGACTGAGGAACGATCGATAGTCTGGGCCCGGAGTCCCGGTTCTCGACACATAACAATTGGTTCCTGGCTCCATCGCAGGTAAAGAATTCCCGAATGATCCCGGTCTGCGGCGAAGCCAGGGAGAGCTTGTCTATTCGGGGGGAACTTCGAGGGGAACTGATGAAAGACCTGAAACCATCCGGGCTGACCCGTGAACAATGGTCGGCGATGACGCTCTACGAGAAGTTCGAGCAAGTTGTCATCATCGTCCTCAGCGTCATCATTGCGGCGATCGTCGTGGCGTCGGTGTGGGCGCTGATGCGCGAAGTCGTGAACCGCTTGATTCTGGGGGCATTCGACACTCTCGATTACGCCACCTTCCAGGTGGTGTTCGGCATGATCTTCACTGTGGTGATCGCGCTCGAGTTCAAGCGCTCCCTTCTTGTTGCGACCGAACGCAGCTTCGGGATCCTCCAGGTCCGCACGATCGTGCTGATCGCGCTCCTCGCCATCGCGCGCAAATTCATCATCCTGGACCTCGGCGAGACGGATTCATCCAAGATTGCAGCACTCGCGGGCGCAGCGCTTGCGCTCGGCGCTGTCCACTGGCTGGTGCGCGATCAGGACCGGCGCGAACTCGGAGGCCACGAGACGCGATGACCGCGGCTTCCGCCTGCTCAATTTCGTGCAATCGGCGCTGCTGCTCGGGCTCATGGCCGCGATCGCTTGGATCGCGGTGACAGCGATCGTCGGACCCGAGACCGGTCTCCTCATGGCGCTCGCAATGGTCGGGGATCTCCTGTTTCCGCCCGCGCTGCCACACCGGCTGCTCCTCTCGGCTTAACAGGCGCAGCGGCTCGCCGGTCGTGATGCCCCGGTCTCCTCGCGGCCCTGGCCGAACTCACCCGCAGGGCCGGGCTGCAGCGCGCGCCCGCGCTTTATCGCGTGCCGAGCCGGCTGCCGAACGCCTTCGCCCTGGGCAGCCCCGAGGACAGCGCATCTGGGTCACCGACGGGCTGCTCGGCCTGCTCGACGGCCGAGAACTCGCCGGGGTGCTGGCGCATGAGATCGGGCATATCGCCAACCGCGACCTGTGGATCATGAGCCTCGCAGACATGATGTCGCGCCTCGTCTCGCTGGCAAGCTGGCTCGGACAGCAGAACGGCGACCTGTCAGAAGGCAGGTCACAGGTCTTCCAGAGAAGGTTGGATATCAAGCCCATCCCCTCCGCCACTTCGGAACAAAACCGGGAACGCCGATTCCCGCCGATTTCCCTCCTCTGGTGGCTATCAGCGTCCTCAACAGCGCGGTTTTGCTGCGGTTGACGTAGATCGCGCCGCCCGGACCTCGCCATGCTGGCCGCGCTGATCAACGCTCTCCTGCGGGCAACCCAGCAGCGAGGCGAGCGCGTCTTCGATCCGTTCGGGGTTCAACAGCCTTTCCTAAATCTGGCTGACAACGATGCGGTCGAGCTTATCCATGGGGATCGTGCGGCCCTTCCAGCCGGTTTCGCCCTGCCGTGTAGGGTGGCACGCCCCGAAGAATGACCAGATCGCCGAAAGACGGCGGACCACATCAGGGTCGGCCGATCACAACCATTGATCGACGGTGTTGCCGCCACCTTCCAGCTGCTGCGAGCCGTGCCTGCCCTTCGCAGCGTCCATGCAGGGGGTTACTGAACGGCTCGGCTGTTTTGCAGATGCCGTGCCGCCAGACGGCGACCCTGACGACCGGCCACAAGGGGACGGGCTGGGGCAAAATCGCGGTCCATCAACTCGGGGAAGATGGTCAGAATTTCCTCGCGGGCGGCAGGACCCACGGATTTCAGCGCCTCGGGACCGGTATAGAGCGACTCCGCCTCGGTATCATTCGCGATGATGACCTCGTGCCGGTCAAAGAGCAGGTGAAAATATTCGATCTGACCGACATCTGCGGCAACCTCGATCCCGTCAAGCGCGCAAAGGTGCTTGGCAGCCACCAGCACCTCGTCGGCGCCGAACATTCGCCGCGCGATATGCGAGCGCACCAGTAACCGGTGCTGAGGCGAGACGAGCAGGTCCTGCGACGGCACGCCTGCCCCAAGGGCGCCCTGGCCGACCCGGATCGGCAGCAGCCGCGCATTCGCCCGCAGCTTTTCCGCCGAAAGCCGCCGCGAGCCGATCCAGCTGATCGGCTGGGTGCCATGGTCGCGGGTGACGACCAGATCGCCCTCGCGCAGCGCCTCGACCGGTACCGCGCCGCGATCGGTCAGGATCAGCGTGCCATTGGCGAAACAGACGATATCCAGGTCATAGATCGACGGCTTGAAGGACAGGGTTGGGTCAAGATAGCCGCTCTGAACGTTGCCATTGAATTGAGACGCCGAAACGACCGTGATTTTCTGCAGCGATTTGATCTGGTCAACGCGTCACGGGCTGCCGCAGACGGGCGCAGGAACACGTCACCATTGCTCATCTGGACAATCACGGCCGGATAACGTGAAGTTGTCCCGTCCGGGGTGAGAACATCGATCTGAACGATGGAAAAGAAGTCCAGCGTGACATCCGTCACGGGCTCACCCGTTGTCGGAGAAATATAGTCGAAGTCCGAGTCAGGCGCAGCGAGCCCATTTTGTTGCAGGTGGTATTGCGGCAGAAACCACTCGCCCTTTTGCGCTGCATTACTGGGATAAGTCGTTCCCGTCAGCTTGGTGGGCTTGATCTCATCAGAGCCTTCCCGGCTCAGCCCGACAATCTGTTGGACTTCCGCATCAGTCGGGGCTGTGTTTGGGTCTGAGTTGAGCGCACTCTGGTTTCCGAGCCAAAGCCAATCGACGGTTGAAGTACCCATAGTTTCATCACCCCACGGAATTTCACAAGCCGTCGACCCTAATATAACCATCGCCCAAAGCCAATATTCATCCCGATAACATCGCGGTGAGCGACTTAACGGCGACATAATGTCGCAGCGGCACGGCCATTACGCCCTTCGAAGGCCGCTCAGATCCTCGACAAGAAGATGCTGCGGCCTCCCGGAGGAAACGTGAAATGCATGGCCTTACCGCGGGGCGCCGTGTCGCAATCATTCGGCCCGGAAGGGAGATGCATTTCAGCACTGTTGCCGAGGACGATCAGCCGAGGAAAGCTGATTTATAAAAATCTATCGTCAAGACTATGAATAATAACATGAATTTTACCACCTTTCGCCCGTTCAATTGAAATGCGGATGCTTCTTTCCGATGGCCGCAAGCGAAGCTTCCTCGCCACAATCGGACGGCAGCATTGGGTTCGCGCGGGTTCACGCTAGCTGCGGTAAACTCGATCTCAATATCGCCGTGCTTCTTTTTTGTTTTTACGGCTTCGTCTGTTTTTCCACCCTGTTTCGTGGCGAGGGCTTTTGACGGGCACCACCAATTTTGCGCCGTCCTCAGCGAAAAGTATGATGGAATGGGCGGCCGCATATTCCTTATGCCCGGCCTTGCGCTTCCAGATTTCGTTGTCGTGATCGCATATACGAAGGCGCCAGCAGCAGCCATGCTCCGCACGAAATCTCATTGATCGACCAAGGGCCAGCTGGGCGGCGCATGGCCATCCCACAGATGCCAGCGCCTTCGCGGGCGCATCAGGCGCGCACCACGTCCCTTGTCCATATCCGCCGCGCTCGATCACCGGCTGGGGGGCCGCGCGCCCCCAGGTCGACCCCACGCGATCCCGCTGGGGTCGGAACTTCGCGGGGGTGCGCAACCCGCCGCGCGTCGCGGCTAGCCGCCTGCCGCCGCGGCTTCGATGGCGGCGATGTCGATCTTCTGCATGCTCAGCATCGCCTCCATCGCGCGACGGGCCATCTCGCGATCCGGGCCATAGACCAACTCGATCAGCCGCCGGGGGGTGATCTGCCAGGAATAGCCCCAGCGGTCCTTGCACCAGCCGCAGGCGCTTTCCTGACCGCCATTGCCGACGATGGCGTTCCAGTAACGGTCCGTCTCGGCCTGATCGGCGGTCAGCACCATGAAGCTGACAGATTCGTTCGGGGTAAACAACGGCCCTCCGTTGAGGCCGACATAGGATTGCCCGAGCAGGGTGAATTCCACCGTCAGTTCGTCGCCCTCATGGCCGCCCGGATGATCGGCGGGGGCCAGATTCACCCGGTCGACATGGCTGTCGGGAAAGGTCGCCGCATAGAACGCGGCGGCGTTGCGGGCTTCGCGCTTGTCGAACCACAGGCAGGTGGTGAGCGTGTTCATGTCAGGTCTCCGTGCGTGGTCGGTTTCGGTCGTCGGATTGGCGATGCGGGCCATTCCCCCAGTCGAAAGGGGGCCTGTCGCTGGTCTCGTGGATCAAGGACGCGCGAAGGCGGCAAGTTCCGACAGCGCCAGCCGTTTTTGCCCGGCCGCGCCGGCGGCGGGCCTTCAGGGCTCGTCGCGCCGGGTCGGGTCGCGGGCGATCAGGCGGGCGGCATCGGTCAGCGGCATCAGTGGCGGCAGTCCCGATGACGTGGCGAGGTAATGGGGGAACCAGTCGGGGCCGAACTTGCACTTGAATGCGCGCAGGCCCGCGAAATTATAGAACCGGCCGCCGCGCCGATAGATGATGTGGCCGAAGCGGTCCCAGATCCGGCCGCTGCGATGGGGCGACAGGCCGGCCAGCGGCGCCATGCCCAGCGAAAAGCGCTGGAAACCCTGCGTCTTCAGTTGCAGCATCAGTTCGGTGAACATGAACTCCATGGTGCCGGCGGGGGCGGCGCCGGAATGCCGCATCAGATCGATGCTGGCGGATTGACGCGTCGCGGTCGTCATCAGATTGGCGAAGGCCACCACCTTTCCGTCCAGGCGCACCAGTGCGATCGACCAGCGGTTCAGCCAGTCGGGGTCGAATCGCCCGACCGAAAAGCCTTTCTCGCGGCCGTTCTTCGCCGCCAGCCATGCGTCCGAGATCTGCCGCAGCTCGGCGATCAGGGCCGCGTCGTGGGGCGGCGCGACCAGTTCCAGCGACAGGCCATCGCGACGGGCGCGGGCATGGGTCGCGCGCAGCTTCTTGCGTTCCGGCCCCTCCAGCGAGAAGCGGCCCAGATCGACCACCGCCTCCTCGCCCATCTTGTGCAGCACCATCCCCAGTTCCAGCATCAGCGGCACGCTCTCGGCGCCGACTTCGTAAAACACCGGACGGGCACCGGCGCGGCGGGCCGCGTCGACGAAGGTGAAGGCGACCTCCTCGGCGGCGGCGGCATCGCCGACGGGACCACCAAAGGCCAGCCACGAGCCGCCGGAAATCCCGAACATCACGAACGCGCGGCGATCATCCGACAGCATGATCGCCTTGTCGCCGGTCAGCGCGAACCCGGCATCGGGCTGATCGCCCGCCATCGCGATCCTGCGCACCGTCTCCAGCATCGCGGCATCGGGGACGGCGGGGCGGAAATGCGGCGCGCGCAGCAGCAGCAGCAAGGATCCCGCACCGATCAGCAGACTGATGAGCAGGCCCGAGCGCAGCGCCCGCGGCGCATTCGCGTTCGCGGCAAACTGCCACCACAATTCATACTCGTAGGGCGTGCTTTTATGGGCGAAGAACAGCACGAAGCCGACGCTGACAATGGCGGCGAACAACAGGATCGCCCAGCCGGGCGTCAGCGCGCCATGGGTCAGCACCGAATGCCGGCGGAAGGCTCGGCGAAACGGCAGCAGGATCAGCACGGCCGCCACCAGCGTCACCGCCTGCTCGGTCTCGCTGCGCTGCAGGGCCGCAACCACCGCGCCCGCCAGCATCGCCCCGATGGTCAGCCACAGCGCACCCTGACTGCGCCGCGCCAGACCCAGCGACAGGATGATCAGCCAGCCGCCCAACCCGCTCGACAACAGGGCCGAGCCCTCGATGAAGGCCAGCGGGAACAGCGTCTCGGCGGCTTCGCCGGCCTGACTGACCGGCGGCAGCAGCGCCGAAAGCGACATCCACAGACCCGAGCCGAAGACCATCATCGCCAGCAGCATCGGGGCGGCCGGCGCGATGGCGCGGAAGGCAGGCTCGGCTGCGGCGAAGACCCGCGTCAGCCAGCCATCCCGCGCCTTGCCGCCGATGGCGCGCCAGCTTTCGAACAGCGCCATCAGGATCAGCGCGATGGCGAAGGGGACAAGGTAATAGATCAGCCGATACAGCAGGAGGGCGGCGGCGATCCGGTCGATGCCCATCGCCGAAGGCAGCGCGGCGATGATGATGGTCTCGAACACGCCGACGCCGCCGGGCACATGGCTCAGCACCCCGGCCATGGTCGCGGCAGCGAAAACGGCGAGGAAGGTCAGAAAGCCCGGCCCGCCCGCCGGCAGCAGCAGATACAGGGTCAGCGCGGAAAAGGTGATGTCGCCAAGGCTGATCAGCAGCTGCATGACCAGCAGCGAGGGCGACGGCGCCTGCAGCTGGAACCGCCCGACCGTCAGCCGCCGTCCGGTGAAGCTGGCCCAGACCAGCGGCACCAGAATGGCGAGGATCCCCGCGATCGCCAGCAGCCGCACGCTGGAGGCCGACAGGGGCAGGATCGCCGCTAGAGCCAGCGGATGGGTGGCCAGTGCGGCAAGCCCGACCACCGTCGATGCCACGCCGAAGGCCACGGCGGTGAAGGTCGAGACCGCGGCGATGTCATAGCCGTCAAGGTCCAGCCCGGAATAGAGACGCCAGCGCACCGCGCCGCCCGACACCGCCGTCAGCCCGACGGTATTGCCGAAGGCATAGGCCAGAAAGCCGCCGATGATGACCACCGGCAGCGGCAGGCGCTTGCCGATATGGCGCAGCGCCGACCAATCATAGGCCGCGAGGCACAGATAGCCGGCGAGTGTCGCGCCGAGCGCGAGCGCGATGACCTGCCACGGCGTGCCCCGGACCTGATCGGCGACGGCGTGAATGTCGACGGGCGCCAGCAGATGATACAGCGCATAAGCGCCCAGCCCGAACAGCATCAGCGCCAGCAGATAGGGCATGCCCACGCGCAGCCGCGCCACAAGGGACCGCTCGGCCGCGACATCGCGCAGCCGCGTCCCATCCGTCGTGCCTGCCTGTTTCAATGCCGTTCCCGTCCCAGCCTGCCGAATCGCGCCAAACCGTCCCCATATCAGAAACCGGCCGTGTTGTAGCGGTGACGCGCGATCACGCTCGACAGGGCGGACAGCCGGAATTATCTATAATTCATGCAGAGACGCGCGGAAGAAACTCATGCGGCACGGATCGCACGCATCCTGGCCGATCGCATCATCACCGGCGAGATCGCGCCGGGCGCGCGCCTGCGTCAGGATCACATCGCCGCCGAATTCGGCGCCAGCCACGTCCCCGTGCGCGAGGCGTTTCGCGAATTGCAGGCGCAGGGCCTGGCCGAGAGCGCCCCGCGACGCGGCTTTCGCGTCACCGACTTCGACGTGACCGAACTGCGCGAGGTCGCCGAGATGCGGGCAAGCCTTGAATCACTCGCCCTGCGCCACGCGGCGCCGAACCTGACGCGCCGCATCCTCACCGAGGCCGAGGAGGTGACGCGCCACGGCGACAGCGCCAGCACCGTGCGCGACTGGGAGGCCGCGAACCGCCGCTTTCACCGGCTGATCCTGTCGCCCTGCCGGATGCCGCGCCTGCTGCGCAGCATCGACGATCTGCACGCCGCCAGCGCCCGCTTTCTGTTCGCCGCCTGGCAGCGCGATTGGGAAGCCCGCACCGACCACGATCACCGCGCCATTCTCGACGCGCTGCGCAAAGGTCAGACCGACCTTGCCTGCGCGATCCTCGCCCGCCATGTCGGCTGGATCGGCAAGCGCAAGCCGGCGACAAAAAATGCCGCTCCGCGAGAGACTTACGAGATTCCCGGCTGATTATCTATAATTCAGATTGCTGATCCGGCAGGCTGCCGCAGTTATTATAGATAGATACCAATCCCGGAGGATCGATCCATGCCGTTTCCGGCCCAGACCCAGACCATTCCCCGCTCTGCTGCTCGCTGGCGCCCGCTGGTGATCGCGCTTGGGGGCGCGGCACTCATCACGCTCGGGGCCAAGGTGCAGATTCCGTTCTGGCCGGTGCCGATGACCCTGCACACGCTGGCGGTCTTCACCCTCGCCGCCGCATTGGGGCCGCGGCTCGGCATGGTGACGATGGTGACCTATCTTGCGGCGGGCGCGATGGGCCTGCCGGTCTTTTCCGGCACGCCCGAGCGCGGCATCGGGCTGGCCTATATGGCCGGCCCGACCGGCGGCTATCTGCTGGGCTATCTGCTGGCGGCAGGGGTGATCGGCTGGCTGGCACAGGGGCGCGGCGCATTGGGGCAGGCCCTGGCGATGCTGACCGGACTGGCTGTGGTCTATGCAGCGGGCCTGCTGTGGCTGGCGGGCTTCGTGCCACCCTCGGGCTTGCTGGCGGCGGGATTTGCGCCGTTCATCCTCGGCGATCTGGTCAAGGTCGCGCTGGCATCGGGGCTGCTGGCGGCCATGCGCCGGCTGAAGGGGCGCGGCTGATGATCCGCACCGACTGGACCATGGCCGAGGCGCGCGCGATCCACGCCCTGCCCTTTCCCGATCTGCTGCACCGGGCGCAGAGCCTGCACCGGGCGCATTTCGATCCGACCAGCATCGAAACCGCCAGCCTGCTGAGCATCAAGACCGGCGGCTGCCCCGAGGACTGCGGCTATTGCTCGCAATCGGCGCATCACCAGACCGGCGTGACGGCGACGAAGCTGATGGACACCGAGGAGGTTCTGGCCGCCGCCCGGCGTGCCAGGGCCGCCGGGGCGCAGCGTTTCTGCATGGGTGCCGCCTGGCGCAGCCCCAAGGACCGCGACATGGACAGGCTCTGCGACATGGTCAGCGGCGTCGCCGCGCTGGGGCTGCAGACCTGCATGACGCTGGGCATGCTGACCCCGGATCAGGTGGCGCGGCTGAAGGAAGCCGGCCTCGATTTCTACAACCACAACATCGATACCTCGCCCGATTATTATGCCCGCATCGCCAGCACCCGGACGATGCAGGACCGGCTGGACACGGTCGAGGCCGTGCGCAAGGGTGGCGTCAAGGTCTGCTGCGGCGGCATTCTGGGCATGGGCGAGACCGAGGAGGACCGGATCGCCATGCTGGTGACGCTGGCCACCCTGCCCGCCCATCCCGACAGCGTGCCGGTGAATCTGTGGAACCGGATCGAGGGCGTTCCGGTCGAGGACCACGCGCGCCCAGTCGATCCCTTTGCGCTGGTGCGGATCGTGGCGCTGGCGCGGATCCTGATGCCGGCCTCGGTGGTGCGGCTGTCGGCCGGCCGGACCGGAATGAGTGACGAGTTGCAGGCGCTGTGCTTTCTGGCCGGGGCGAATTCGATCTTCGTGGGTGACCAGCTGCTGACCACCGACAACCCCGCCGCCTGGAAGGATGCCGACCTGCTGGCCCGGCTCGGGATGCGGGTGGCCCCAGTCGGCGCAGCTGCAATGGCTGACGCAGCGGAATAGCGCGGCGGCGTTGCCCGGTGGTCGCGGTCGCCCCGGCGTCCAGGGTGTGCGGGTGCTGAACCCTGCGGCCCGCCGGGCAGTTCGCACTTGACCTCGACCAGCGACAGACCCAAAGCTTCATTCCATAAAATGTTGAAGCTTTTGATGTGGATGCCCGTGGTGGGTTCGGCGATTTATCCCATTTTCCGTGAACGCGGCCTCGCTGACGGCGATACTGCCCGGTGGCGGCAGCCTGCGTCCACTTGCACGGCAGGCCGCAGGCTCCGCATTGCTCGGGTCGGTGATCGCAATGCCGCGGGGACCGCGACCCTGCCCTGCAACCACCAGACAGCGCCCCCGGCATGACGGAGCAGGTTTACTTGGCGCTTCTGCACGCCGACAGCGGCCGGCCGAAGCTGGTTGCGGGCGGCCATGCACCCGATGCAGAGACCTTCCTGACCGCGCTGCGCGACCGGGTCGTCCAGATCGACCCCGCCCATCTGGCCTGCGCGCCGCTCGGCCAATGGATCGGGTCATCGGCGATCGATGCGTTTCCGGCCGATCTGCCCCTGCGCCTGGAACCCGGCGCGCCGGCGCTGGTGATGGAGGAAATCCGCGACGGTCAGGGACAGATTTCGTTTTGCCGATGGGGCGCGGATGCGCGCGGCCTTGCAGTGGCGGTCACGGATCTGGGGTGTCATCCGCCGCTGGACAGCCAGTTCGGCGCTTTCCCGGCACTGAACTGCCCGGCCGATCTGGGGCCGCATCTGTTCCCGGCGCAGCGCGACAGCATCTTCGCGGTTCTGGACAGTGCCGCCTATCCGGGCATCCTGATGCGCATCGAAAGCGAGGGGCTGCGGTCGGAGAGCCTGTTTCAGGGTGACGGCGGGGAGAGCCTGGCCGAGGTCTCGCCCTATCTGGTCGAGCTTCCGGCCGATGCACGCCTTTTGCGGCATCTGTTCACGCGCGACGAGCGGGATTCCGCGCGCGGCCTCTATTCCGCCGATGCGGCGCTGTTTCTGCACGCCCCGGACGGGTTCGAGGCGCTGCGGCGCCATCTGCGCAAATTCACCAAGCTGCCCGATGGTCGCGGCAACTGGCTGTTCCTGCGCTTCTGGTCGACGCAATTCCGCGACTATCTGGCCCATCACCCCGATCCCGCTTTGCCCGCACGGTTCTTCGACGGGATCGAGCGCGCCTTCTGCCGGATGCCGAATGACCGCTGGCTGGCGCTGTCCGCTGGTACTGCGCCGCCGCCCAGCGATGGCTTTCTGGACACCTTCACCGCCCATTCCCGCGTCCTGCTGCGCCAGCGCTTCACCGTCCGGCTGCGCGAGGTGCTGGGGGATATCTACCGCGATCCACCCTCGGCCACGCAGGTCGCGGCTTTCTATTGCCACGCGCGCAGTCGGGGGTATCGCGCCGAACGCGCCATTGCCCGCTATGTCGAAACGTTGTTCATCCTGTTCCGCCACCGGATCGACGAAGCCCACCTGCTTGACCGCCCCGAAGCCCGCGCGGTCGAAACCTACAGCGATACCGGCCGCGCCCGCGCGCTGCTGGATGTCGCCCGGCAATTGGAGACCGCGCCATGACCTACGGTGACTTCTCGCCCAGCAACGACCCCGAGGATCCGGCGTTTCACTGCACCCCCGACCGCATTCCGATCTTTCCGGTGCGCTTTTCACTGCTGCCCTATGAGAACCTGCGCGCCCCGCAGAAGCCGACCGCCATCGGCACGCCGGGCAACTATATCCTGCGGACCCTGCGGCGCGGCTTCGTCTATATCTATATCGAGCAGCCCGAGGAACGCGCCTCCTCAACCAGTTCGGACGGCCTTTGGTATGTCTTTCGCTACTCCACCGGCAGCGAGGACGCTAATTCCGACGTGACCCCCGCCAACGCCCAGGTCGATGATCGCGGCAGCGGACAGTTCGTCAAATACGAATGGACCAATCCTTACGGCGACGGCGAATGGACCTACAGCAACGAAACCTCGCGCGATTGCTGGGTGCCCAAATGGGCCAGCAAGATCTGGGTCGCCTTCAGCGAATATCGCTGGCCGCCGGCCTTCTTCCGCAAGGGGCACGATGCAGGATTTCGCGCCCAGCTCATGGCGCCGGTCAACCTGCGTGGCACGAATGATTGGGCGGCCTTTGCCGGCGATGCCGAAAAGCTGGTCGAGGAATTCAAGCCCTTGGGATCCCAGCCGCAGCCGCTGAAGGCCCGGCTGGGCCTGTCGCAGACGGGATTCCGGGGCGGCGCCAGTTGGAACCCTGCCATCACCCCCAGGAATGAGAAATGCGTCGCGCTCGTCGCCGTCCACGATGTCATGGGCGACATCGAGGAGATGAGCTATCGCCTGCAGCTTCTTGACGACCACCAGAAAAACTTCACCGCGACCTATGCCTATCCGCTGACCGTCGGCAAGCTCTGCACGCAGCTGGAACCGAACATCCCCAAACGCGACGGCCGGTTCGAGCGGCTGTTCAACAGTCCCGCGCTCGGCCCCGATTGGAAAACCACTTATCGCGGTCTTTACGATCAACAGCAGACCATGCTGCGTTTCATGGATGATTGCACGGCGGGCCTGTGCGTGCAGATGGTGGATCAGGGGTCGCAGATGCTGGGCACCCATCTGACCCTTGCCGCCGCCGAGGCGATGAGCGAGGCCAAGGGCGACGACGCCAGGAAAGCGATGGCGGCGGAGTATTATTCAGTCATGTTCGGGCGCGCCTGCGCGGCCTTCAACCTCACCCATGTCGGGGCCTCGGTGCTGCGTCGGGCGCTGGGGAACAAGACGGTGAAGATCCCCGAAGGCGCCCCCGAGATCAAGGACAAGCTCGAGAAATTCGCCGCGATCTGGGGTGGCCTGAAGGAGGTCGCCTATGACCAGATCCGCAAGTCGCAATACAGCTTCCAGATCGCCTTCGAGGCCGTCGCCGTCCAGCTGGCCCACGAACTCGCGGGCGGCAACCAGCGCATCGCCAACTGGCAGGACGCGCTTGAGGCCGGCTTCCGCCAGGGTCCGAATTCGCGGCTGGCCTTTGGCACCGTCCGCCTTTCGCTGGACGAGGCGGCCCGGTTCGTGCAGGGGATCGGTGGTCCCTACAGCTCGTCGCGGGTGGCAGGGCAACTGGTCACGGGTGAAATCCCCGAGGTGATCACACGCATGTTCGTCAATGCCGGGCCGAGCGCCGACATCCCCTATATCCGCACTTCCACCACCTGGAGTCTGGTCGGCGGCATCACCGCCGAAAGGCGGATCGCGATGGCGGACCTGCCGCACAACGCATTGGCGGTCTTCGTCTCCAGCTGGGCGCTGTTCAGCACCGCCACCGGCTACAAGAAGGCCGGAACGATGATCGCGCAGGGGAAATTCACCGCATTCACCTCGTCGCAGGGCTTCCAACTCGCCGCCGCCACGGCCTCGGTGACAGAGGCGCTGACCAACAGCTACAAGGCATTCGGCAAGACCAGCCACACCGCCTCGCAGATCTCGGCCGAGGCGTTGGAAACCTTGTATAACAGCCGCGTCCTGCGAGGGGCGACACCGCTGGTCCGCATGTCGCAGCCGGCCACCGCGCTTGGCCGCAGACTGGCCTTCGGGGCGACTGCGGTGCCCTATGTCGCGGCGATCTTCGGAACGGTTGCCTCGATCGGCGGGATCGTGCGCGGGATGGAGCGTGATGACGATGCCGAAATCTGGGGCAATGCCGTCATGTTGATCGGCGGCCTGCTGATGATACCGGGACTGGGCTGGGCGGCGGCAGGGATCGGCGCAGTCATTCTGGCCGTGGGCTTCCTGATTTCGTTGAGCTCCTATGACGCGCTGGAGGACATCGTCCGGTTCGGTTTCTGGGGTTCGTCCAAGGAATACTGGGATCGGGCAAGGCCGACCTTTTACGATCAGATCGAGATGGCCAAGGACCTGCCCGACCCCTACAGGTCCCATTTCGAGGAGGAAATGGCGCGCTTCGCCGAACTGACCTGGGCGCCGGTGATCTTCGACCCGGTGCCGGGCGACCGCAAGGTCATGGTCCGCAGCAACGCCATCCGCGAAATCGGCGTCGCCGAGATTGAGGTCAAGGTGACGCACAAGGTGCCGAACTCGCGCGGCGACTTCTTTATCCCGCGGGCACTGCCCAACACCAAGCAGCGCATCGGCACCTCGGACAGCATGTGGGTCACCTTCGGCGAGCCCCATCCCATGGGCCTCAAGAGCATTGAGGTCGAGGTCAGCCTGCGCGGCCCCCGCTCGGGCTTCGAGCATACGGCGAAAAAGGAATTCGCGACCCCATGAATGTGCGCGACAGGGATTTCGATGGCTCGGCCCGCGCGGGCGCCGATCTGGTCGACGTGACCGCCTATTACGGCAAGATGAAGCTGCTGTTCGGGCTCGTCGGCGCGGCGGCGGTTCTGACCTTTTCCTATCGGTATTGGGTCGACCCGGACTGGCTGTTGAAGACCACGATGTATTACGGGCATGGCTATCTGTGGGGCACGAATCCCTGGGGCGCCAACAGCTATGACACCTGCCTTCAGGGCCATTATTCCGACATGGGCTGCACCGCCGAAACCACCCCGGCGGCCTTTGCCGTCCAGATGTTCCTGCGCAATCCCGGCAGCCGGTTGAGGGATCTGCTCATCCTGTCGATCTCGGTTCTGCCGCTGATTCTGTTCGTCCTGCTGCGCCGTCCGCGTCCGGTGCGGTTCAACCGCGACCTCGGGGCGATTTACGGCTGGCGCGGAGGGCGGCTGTTCATCCTGCCCAGCCGCTATTTCACCTATGATCTGAATACCGCCTTCGACGGCTTGCGGATGAGCGATGCCCATGGCGAGGCGATCCTGCAGCTTCAAGACAGCCGCGATCCGAAGCGGCTTTCGCGGTTCAGGCTCGGCCCCTATCCTGGCCGTCAGCCGGGCCAGCCCGCGCGGCTACTGGATCAGATGAAGGGGTTCCTGCAACTGACCGAGGAGCCCGATCTTCAGGCCCGTCGTCCCGACCGGATCCGCTATCCGTGGTGGCAGCGCTCCTTGCTGGGACCAAAGCGGCTACCGCGCGATATCGACCAGAACGCGCTCGACTGGATGCGGGCGCAGAGCCTGCTGGCCTGACCCGCCGGCCGGTGGATCAACCGTCGGCTCAGCCGTCAGCTCAGCCGCGCGCGAAGGTCAGGATGTCGCCCTTCGCGTCGGGACAGGCGACCATGCGGATACCGCGCATGAACCCGGCCGACATCTGCGGTCGCGCATTCACGATCACCGTGCGAAAGGTTCGGGGATCGTAGAAGCGGAAGAACATTCGCCGTCCGCGCGTGGCGTCGAGGATCATTGTATAGGCGCGAAGCTGCCGGCGCAGCCCCCGAAGGCTGAGCGGCGAGCGGATCAGCAGCCCCGGACCGGAGGCCCAGGACAGCGCCCCCCTCCTGCCGCCGGTATCGGTGAGGACCCGCGTCAGCCGATGATCCGGCGTCAGCCGCACCAGCCAGGGCGCCGAGGCCGCGTAGTCGCGCGCGGCGTCACCCTGAAAAAGGCAGGCATGCTGCAGACCGGCCGTCTCCAGCAGCTCGGGCAGGCCGAAGACGGCCGCCCCGTCGAGCACCGCGTAGACATGCTCGGCCGGAGCGAGGCGGCCGTCCTGCGCAGGCGCGGAAAACAGCAGGCCGCGCAGGGTATCCGGGTCGGCCGGCCATGTCCGAGAGGCCGGTTGTCCGGTCAGGCCGGATTGGTGCTGGCTGGATCGCGGATCGTCAAAACCGAACCCGCCGGTGCGGACCTCGTCCGGGGCAACGCCCGCGGCAAGAGCCGCCGCCTCGTCAAGGGGATGATCCGCCAGCGCGCCACGCAGGCGCACCGTCCCGTCTGTCCGCCGGCCGGCCAGCCAGTCCTCCATCGACCGGAGCGCATGGGCGGGTCGCGCCCCGCGCGCGACCGCCAGTGCGGTCATCGGTCCGCCCTCATGGCCGACGGTCACATCCGCGACCCAGAGGAATTGAAGGTCGGTCTTGCTTAACACGCCGGCTTCCCTGCGCAGATCCTGGTCGCCCCCGCTGGCCGGTAATCAATGCTGTGTTCGCGTCTTCCCGGCATGCCCCATTTCCTTGCGCCTGCGGGCCTCCAAGCCGAGGCGTTCGCCCACAGCTTCGTGCCAACCCGCTGATATTATGTCCACTTGCGTCAGTTGGAAAGACCGCGCCATCATTGCCGACGCACCTTCCCGGACTCGCGGCGCAGCGCCCCGGCCATCACGGTCATTCTGCGGTGATGCAGCGGACAACCCTGCCGAAAGTTGACGTTACGGCCGCTTGCCGACCGGCATCGCGCAGGGGGATGGCGCCGCATCGCGGGGACCGTCGCCACGACCGGGACAAAGTCGCCAAAGTGGTAAGCTGACTTCCGCCGATGCCACGCATTGAAATTCATCTCATTGATTTCGCTATATTATCCACAGAAAATATTTCAGGAAAATGGTGGACAGGTCACTTTTCCGTCATCATTATCGATCCCAGTGACCTGATTTTCCGACCCCTAAACCTCGCCAGCCCCCGCGGCTGGCGACACCGGACTTTTGCACACTCGACTATTCAAGGTTGTTTAGCACAGGGAGCCCTGAAATGCCGACTCCAACCCAGAACGCCAGTCAATGGTGGATCAACGACCAGACGCCGGATAACCCTTACGGCAAAAGCGATGATTACGAAGCCTTTCTCGACTATCTTGGCGCGCTCAATCGCAGCCTGACGCCCGCCATCGCCGCCAATCCGCTTCGCATCAACGTGACCGAGCTGAACGACCATCCCGATTACAAGGCGGCGGCGATCGGCGCGCTGAGCATGTGGTCCTCGGTCACGCCGCTGCAATTCGAAATCGTCGACGACGCGGCCTGGAACCCGGCGACGGATTGGATGCGGGTGGTCAGCCCCGAAATCGGCGAGCCCAGCGATGGCAGCGCCTTCTCCAGCAACCGCTATGTCAGCATCGGCCAGCGGTTCCACGACACCGAGCCGGACAAGACCGATATCGGCGGCTATGTGTTCGACAGCTTCATCCATGAATTCGGCCATGAATTCGGCCTGAACCATCCGGGCCTGTACAATTACAGCGGCCCCGGTGGCGTGCAGATCAACTATCTGAACAACGCCACCTGGATCTATGACCGTCAGCAATACAGCGTCATGTCCTATTTCGACGGCATCGACGTGGGCGAAGATACCCGCTGGTCGGCCTCGACGCCGCTGATGGCGGATATCGAGGCGGTGATCCGGCGCTTCTTCTCGACCGTGGACGCCAATGGCGAGCGGACCTATCAGACCATCAACCTGAACACCGGGGACAACACATACGGGTTCAACAGCAGCCAATACGGCTATCAGCTGACCTCCTCGGGGATGCAGCACGATATCGGCTTCGTCATCCATGACACCGGCGGAACCGATACCATCGATTTCTCGGGTTCGACCGCGGGGACGATCCTCGACCTGCGCGCGGGCCAGTTCTCCAGCGTGAACGGGCACAATAACAACGTCGCGATCTTCGCCGGCCATAACGCCGACCAGACCGAATATTACATCGAGAACGGCATCGGCAGCGCCTATAACGATCTGCTGATCGGTAATGACGGCAACAATATTCTGGACGGTCGCGGCGGCGCGGACAGCATGGCGGGCAATGCCGGGGACGACACCTATTTCGTCGATTCCCGCGACGACATCGTGCGCGAGCTGGCGAATGGCGGCAACGACACCATCATCGTGCTGGCGCGGGGCATCAACGTCAAGAAATTCGCCAATATCGAGAATATCGTCTACGCCTATGACACGACGCTTCCGCCCGGTCCCGGCACCGCCACGCCCCCCGATCCGGCAGTCACCGCACCCGGCAACATCGTCTACGGCACCCAGAATGCCGATGTGCTGGACGGCGGCGCGGGCGGTCAGACGATCTTCGGCCTGGACGGTGACGATCTGATCATCGGCGGGCGCGATTCGCTGGCCAGCCGCGACATCAACAACACCATTCCCATCGCCGATCTGGCAGATCAGACTGAAAGCGATGACGGCAATGACGCGCTGTATGGCGGCGCCGGCAATGACACCATCAACGGTGGCGCCGGCGATGACGTGCTGGACGGCGGCGATGGCGATGACGTGCTGCGCGGCCAGGACGGGATCGATGTCTTCCGCGGCGGCGCCGGGGTCGATACCGTCGATTACAGCATGGAAAGCCCCTTCCAGCTGCTGGTGAACCTCGAAAAGAACATCGCCAGCGGCGGCACCGGCTCGGGTGACACCTTCTACAGCATCGAGAACCTCATCGGCTCGGATGACCGCATCGACCGCTTCATCGGCACTGCGGCGAACAACCATTTCTGGGGCCGGGGCGGCGGCGATGTCTTCAACGGCCGTGACGGCAACGACCTCCTCAACGGTGGCGCCGATGGCGACATCCTGTATGGCGAGGCCGGTAATGACACGCTGGTCGGCGGCTCGGGCCAGGATTATCTGGACGGGGGTGCCGGCATCGACACCGTGGTCTATGCCGGCAGCTCGGCCGGGGTCACGGTCGATCTCGCCAACGGCACCGCCAGCGGCGGGGATGCCGACGGGCCGGTCCAGATCGTCGGGCGCGGCACCACCATCCGCCATGACATCCTGGCCAATTTCGAGAATGTCGAGGGTTCGTCCTTCGGTGACCACCTGATCGGCAATGCGCAGAACAACGAGTTGTGGGGCGGTGCGGGCGATGACCGGCTGACCGGCGGCGCGGGCGCCGACACCCTGCGCGGCGGCGCAGGCAGCGACACCGCCGATTACGCCGATGCGACCAAGGGCGTGAATCTCGATCTGACACGCGCCCGGAATGCCGGCGATACCTATGTCTCGATCGAGAACCTCGCCGGGTCGGGTTACAATGACACCCTGAAAGGCGACGCGGCCGCCAATATCCTGACCGGTCAGGGCGGCGACGACAACCTTCAGGGCGGCAACGGAGATGACGTGCTACAAGGCGATTTCGCCTATCAGGGCGAACCGCTGCCGCAGCCCGGCATGGGGACCGGCTATGCCACGCTGGGACCGGATGCGACCAACAACTCGATCGCGACGGCGTTCGATATCTCGAACAACTTCTCGCTGACGGCGGACCCGGACATCTTCGATTCGACCACCGTGCTGCACACCACCGTCAATGCCACCGGCAACGGTCAGGGCGGCTATTACAAGATCGAACTGGCCGCGGGCACGGTCCTGTCCATCGACATTGACGGCATCGCCGATCCAAATGTCCATGACAGCTGGCTACGGCTGCTGGATGCGAACGGCAATATCGTCGCCGAAAACGACGATGGCGGCGGCGATCCCGGATCGACGACGACGCGTGATTCCAGCACCGTCTTCGTGGTCAAGGAAACCGGCACCTACTATATTCTCGAAGGACGCTGGGACCCGGATTCGACCGATCCCAGCGGCTGGTCGGAATCGGTGCCGGCGGGTTCGACCTACAAGCTGAACGTGTCGGTCGAATTCCCGCCCGCCCCGGCCGAGCCGGGCACCGCTGGCAGCGACAAGCTGTCGGGCGGCAATGGCGCCGACCTGCTGGATGGCGGGCTGATGGCCGATATCCTGACCGGCGGCGCGGACGAGGATTCGTTCCGCTTCTCGACCGAGCTGGGCGCCGACAATATCGACCGGATCACCGACTTCAACGTGGACGAGGATCTGATCCTGCTCGACAAGCGCATCTTCACCGAGCTGGGCGACGATGGACCGCTGACCTTCGGCAGCTTCCACAAAAGCGCGGCCGGGACGGCGCAGGATGCCGATGACCGCATCATCTATGACACCGACAGCGGTGCGCTTTTCTATGATGCCGACGGCTCGGGCCAGGGGACGGCGATCCAGTTCGCCCAACTGGCAAGGAATCTCGCCCTGACCGGCGACGATTTCTACGTCATCTGAAAACGGGCGGGGGCTTCGGCCCCCGCCGCCATCCCCTTCTCCTGCGTGGCCCCGATCCGGGCCACGCATCCATGTAAGGAAGCGCGATGAAACGCCTGACCGATCGCCGCACCATCCTGCTGGCCGCCGGCACCACCGCAGCCGCAGCCATGGCGGGCACCGTGGCCGCCCAATCCGCCGACATTCTGGGCACCGTCGTCTATGAAGGCGGCGCCCCCATCCCGCCGGGCCGGATTCGGATCAGCCTCGACGGCGGCAGCAGTTCCGACGCCGCCCGCAGCGCCGCGCCGGCCAGTCTGGACAGCAACGGCAAGGCCACCTCGGTCGAATTCGCCGTCCCGCAGCCGGCAGCGGGCGCCCGCGCCGCCACCCCGGTCGAGGTCGTGGCCACACTGGAACGCGAAGCAGACGGCTGGCTTCTGGCCCGTGGCAGCGCCCCCTTCACGCCGGGCGCGCCGATCACCATCACGCTTTATACCGCGATGTATTGAGCGGTGGCCGGCCAAAGAATGCGCATCGGCTGTCGGAATGCAGAAGTGTGGTGCGTCTTTAACCCGGAAGGTCGATCATGGCCGGACCATTCAAGGGAGAAGACTGATGCGCGTGATGGTATTCGTGAAGGCGACCGCCGACAGCGAGCGGGGCGACATGCCCTCGACCGACCTGCTGGAGGCCATGGGCCAGTTCAATGCCGAACTCATCAAGGCCGGCATCATGCAGAGCGGCGACGGGCTGAAGCCGTCCTCGCAAGGCAAGCGGGTCGCCTTTGACGGCCCCTCGCGGCTGGTGATCGACGGCCCCTTCGCCGAAACGAAGGAACTCGTCGCCGGCTTCTGGCTGTGGACCGTCAAGGACATGGACGAGGCCGTGGCCTGGGCCAAGCGCTGCCCCAACCCGATGCCCGGCCCGAGCGAGCTGGAGATCCGTCCGCTTTACGAGATGGAGGATTTCGCCGAGGTTCTGACGCCCGAGACCACCGCGCTCCACGACCGCAATCGCGATGATCTGGCCGATAGCTGATCGCGCATGACGCCGCAGTCCCCGGTGCATCCCGGGCCTGCGGCAAGGGGACCCGGATGCTCTATGCGATCCTGTGTTATCACGACGAAACCGTGACCACGAACTGGTCGGCCGAACATGACGCGGCCGTCATCGCGCGGCTGAAACAGGTTCACGGCAAATGGTCCGACCGCTTCGGGCCGATTGCGCGGCTGATGCCGTCCTCCTCGGCCACGGTGCTGCGCAAAAGCGACGGCGCGGTGCTGGATGGTCCCTATGCAGAGACCAAGGAGCAGTTGCTGGGCTTCTATATCGTCGATCTCGACGATCTGGCACAGGGCCTCGCGATCGCCCGCGATCTGGCCCGCGCCAATCCCGGCGGCGCCTACGAGCTGCGCCCGCTGATCGGCTATTACCCCGACGGACAGGCGGCCGCCGATGACATCGATCCCTGACGCCAGCTGGATCGAGCCGCGGCTGACCGGCGCGCGGCCGCAGGCGATGGCGGCGCTGCTGCGCTATTTCCGCGATCTCGACCTCGCCGAGGAAGCCTTTCAGGAGGCTTCTCTGCGAGCGCTGAAGACCTGGCCCGACAAGGGGCCGCCGCGCGACGCGGCCGCATGGCTGATCATGGTGGGGCGCAATGCCGCGCTTGACGATGTGCGGCGCCAGCGGCGGATGATGACGCTGCCGCCCGGCGACGCCGCCTTTGACCGGGTGGCCGAGCCGCCCGACATGGCCGAGCGGCTGGACAGCGCCGATTACCGCGACGACATCCTGCGCCTGCTGTTCATCTGCTGCCATCCCGACCTGCCGGCGACGCAGCAGGTGGCGCTGGCGCTGCGGATCGTCTCGGGCGTGCCGGTGGCCCGGATCGCCGCCGCCTTTCTGGTCAAGGAAAAGGCGATGGAGCAGCGGATCACCCGCGCCAAGGCCCGGATCGCCGCCGCCGACATCCCCTTCGAGACGCCCACCCCCGAGGAACGTCTGGCGCGGGTGCAGACCGTGGCGGCGATGATCTATCTGCTGTTCAACGAGGGCTATACCGACGCCAATCCCGCCAGCGACCGCGCCGCCTTGTGTGACGAGGCGATCCGGCTGGCACGGCTGCTGCTGCGGATGTTTCCGGCCGAGCCGGAACTGATGGGCCTGCTGGCACTGATGCTGATCCAGCATTCCCGCCAGCACGCGCGCTTCGATGCCGATGGCGCGGTGATCCTGCTGGAGGATCAGGACCGGCAGCTGTGGAACCGGCGCCTGATCGCCGAGGCGCTGGCGATCATCGACAAGGCGATGCTGCACCGCCAGCCCGGCCCCTATCAGATCCAGGCCGCCATCGCCGCGCTGCATGCCCGCGCCGCCGATCCCGCCGAGACCGACTGGGCGGGGATCGAACAGCTTTATCAGGCGCTGGAACGGCTCGCGCCCTCGCCGGTGGTGACGCTGAACCGCGCGGTTGCGGTGTCGAAACTGCACGGCCCCCGGGCGGCGCTGGATCTTGCCGAACCGCTCGCCCCGGCACTTGACGGCTATTTCTACTTCCACGGCCTGCGCGGCATTCTGCTGCGCGACCTCCGCCGCCATGCCGAAGCCCGCGAGGCTTTCGGCCGCGCCATCGGGTTGGCCAACACCCCCGCCGAGGCCGCCCATATCCGCCAGCTGCTGGACCGGCTGTAGCGCCACCAGGCATCCCCTGATTGCGCCGGAATGTCGGAATCGGCGCAGCGGCGCCGTCCTTGATGGACAGGCTGCGAACGGAAAGGACCTGACATGCGCAAGATCATCGCCATCAATCATGTGTCGCTGGACGGCATCATGCAATCGCCCGGCCACGCGCAGGAAGACCCGCGTGACGGCTTCACCCTCGGGGGCTGGATCGTGCCCTATTGGACGGCCGAGATGGGGGCCGCGCTGACCGACTCGGTCGCGGGCAGGATCGACCTGCTGCTGGGCCGGCGCAGCTATGAAATGCTGGCCGCCTATTGGCCGCATGCCGATCCGAACCCGATCACCGAGGCCTTCAATCGCGCCACCAAATACGTGGCGACGCGGGGAGCGCTGCCGCTCGATTGGGTCAATACCGAGGTCCTGCGGGGCGATGCCATTTCCGCCATCCGGGCATTGAAAACCGGCGACGGGCCCGAGATCCAGCTTTACGGCAGCAGCAGCCTGCTGCACCAGATGGCCAGTGCCGGGCTGGTCGATGAATATGTGATCCGCACCTATCCGCTGATCCTGGGCCGGGGGAAGCGGCTGTTCGCGGATGGAACGCCCCCGCGTGCATTGCAGCTGCTGGACAGCGAAACCTCGACCACCGGGGTGACGGCCTGCCGATACCGGGTCGAAGGCGCCGTGCGGCCCGGCGATTTCGGGCAGGTGCCCTCGGATGCCGAGCGCGCGCGACGGGCGCGACTGGCCGCCGAGGCCCGCTAGGTCGCGCCCCCAGAAAAAAATCGACGGATTGTCGGAACGGCCGCGGCCACCACGTCCTTGTGGCAGGATAACCCCGAAAGGAACGGCAATGCCCAGAATGATCTTCGTGAACCTGCCGGTGGCCGATCTTGCCGCCGCCTCCCGTTTCTACACGGCCATCGGCTGCCAGAAGAACGACCAGTTCAGCGACGAAAACGCCGCCAGCATGGTCTGGTCGGACACGATCACCTTTCAGCTGCTGACACGCGCCTATTTCCAGACCTTCACCTCCATGCCGCTCGCCGATGCCAGCAAGGCCTGTGCGGCCATGTATGCGCTGAGCATGGACAGCCGCGCCGATATCGATGCCACAACCGAGGCCGGCGCGGCCGCCGGAGGCACCCCCGACGGTCGGCCCGTCATGGATATGGGCTGGATGTATAACCGTCAGCTTCAGGACCCCGACGGCCATGTGCTGGAACTGGTCTGGATGGACATGAAGGCGATGGAGGAACAGGGCGCAGCCTGACTCCCGACCGCGAAAACGGGTGCCCGATACCGGATTGCGGGCGCCCGGTCCCCCATCATGCCTCGGGCGCATAGGTGTCGCCCCTGCGCCTGCCTTCTGCATCAACGACATGGACCTTCGGGACGCGATGGCGCATTCTTCGCCTGCTGCCGCGGCATGTCGTTTCGCCATTGGCATCTGCGGCCGACACCGGCATTAACGGATGATAGCGTTAACTCCCGTGGCAACCCCCGTGGCGTGCGCCCCATTGCAGGAGACATCATGGATACTTCCCCCCATCTCGGCCTGATCGGCCTTGGCACCATGGGTGCTGCGCTGGCGCTGAATATCGCCGATCATGGCTATCCGATTGCCGTCTATAACCGCACGCCGGCCGTCACCGACGCCTTCATTGCCGGCGCGGGCGATCTTGCGGCGAAGCTGACACCCGCCAGCACGCTGCAGGATTTCGTCGCCGCGATCATGCCGCCGCGCACGATCATCCTGATGGTCCCGGCCGGTCCTGTGGTCGACGACCAGATCGCCGCGCTGCGCCCGCTGCTGGGGCCGGGCGATCTGATCATCGACGCGGGCAACGCCAATTACACCGACACCGAACGGCGCAGCCGCGAAACCGCCAATGACGCCTTCGACTTCATGGGCATCGGCGTGTCGGGCGGCGAGGACGGCGCGCGTCACGGCCCCTCGATCATGGTCGGCGGCGATGCCGCGCAATGGGACCGGGTGCGCGACGTGCTGGAAGCCATTTCCGCGAAATATCAGGGCGAGCCCTGTGCAGCGCTGATGGGGCCCGGCGGCGCCGGTCATTTCGTCAAGATGGTGCATAACGGCATCGAATATGCCGATATGGAGATGATCGCCGAAACCTATGCGCTGATGCGCGACGGCATGGGCTTCGACGCCGCCGAAGTCGCCCAGACCTTCGAGACATGGGACAAGGGCAGGCTGGCCTCCTATCTGATCGAGATTTCGGGCAAGGTCGCCCGCGCCACCGACCCGATCACCGGCGCGCCGATGCTGGACGTGATTCTGGACAAGGCCGGCCAGAAAGGCACCGGCCGCTGGACGGTGATCGAGGCGCAGCAGCTGGCCGTGGCGATCCCGGTGATCGAGGCGGCGGTGACGGCGCGCAACCTCTCGGCCCGGCTGGCAGATCGCAAGAAGGGGGCCGAGGTTTTCGGCGCCATGCCCCAGCCGCTGCCGCAAGGTCTGCTGGACACCGAGACGCTGGAACAGGCCCTGATCGCGGGCAAGATCCTGTGCTATGCACAGGGCTTCGAGATGCTGGCCCGCGCTTCGGCCGAATTCGGCTGGAACCTGCCGATGCCGACCATCGCCAAGATCTGGCGCAACGGCTGCATCATCCGGTCGGAGATGCTGAACGACATGGCCTCGGCGCTGGCGGCGAATCCGGGCGAAAGCCTGATCTTCGCCGAGCCCTTCACCAGCATGCTGCGCGAAAACGAAAGCGCGCTGCGCAAGACCGTCATCGCCGCCACCGGCGCGGGCATCGCGGTCCCGGCGCTGGCGGCGGGCCTGTCCTGGTTCGACACCATGCGCAGCCCGCGCGGCGCGGCCAACATGATCCAGGCACAGCGCGACTTCTTCGGCGCCCATGGCTTCGAACGGCTGGACGGCAAGGACGCCCCGCATGGCCCCTGGGGCGCCCACGGCTGAGCCGCCTGCAGAACATGGAAAGGCCGGCTTCGCGCCGGCCTTTTTCCTGCGAACCCTTGCGGCGCTGCTTCACCCCCCCACCATCACCGCCTGCGCCATCGCTCCCTGCCCGGCCGAGCCCTCGGTCACGGTGACCACCACCGACAGTCCCGGCTCCAGATGTTCGGCCATCTGCTGACCGGGCCCGATGCTGATGCGCACAGGCAAGCGCTGCGCGACTTTGGTGAAATTGCCGGTCGCGTTGGTGGGCGACAGCAGGCTGAATTCCGATGCGGTGGCGGGCGAGAAGGACTCGACCCGGCCGGTGAAGCGCCGCCCTTCCATAGCATCGACTGTGAATTCGGCGCGGTCGCCGACCTGCATGCCGTGCAGCTGGTTCTCGCGGAAATTCGCGATCACCCAGACGTCAGCGCCGACCAGGCTGACAAGCGCGGTGCCGGGGGTGACATATTGGCCGGCGCGCACGCCGATCTGACCCAGCTTGCCCGCCTGCGGCGCGCGGATCACCGTATTCGCCAGATCGATGCGTGCCAGTTCCACCGCCGCCGTGGCCGAGGCGATATCGGCCCGTTTCGCCGCCAGCCCGATCTCGGCGCCGTTGACGTTCTCACGCGCGACCGCGATGGCGCTTTCGGCCTGGGTGACGGCCGCCTCGGCCTGGCGCAGCGCCAGTTCGGTCTGATCGGCAGAGCTTTGCGCCGTCACCCCGCGCGCGTTCAGCGCGCTGACGCGATCCCAGCTTTGCCGGGCAGTGTCGCGCGCCGCCTCGGCCGAGCGCAGGGCCGCTTCCGCCGATTGCTGCTGGGCGCGGGCCGAATTGATGTTCTGTTCCTGGATCTTCAGCGCTGCCTCGGCCCCCGCCAGCGCCGCCTCGGCCTGGGCCTGTTTCTGGCGATATTGGCGGTCATCGATGCGGGCGATGACCTGGCCTTCCTCGACCTGCTGGAAATCGACCACCTCGACCGCAGCGACATAACCCGAAAGCTGCGGCGCCAGCGTGGTGACCTTGCCGCGGACATAGGCATTCTCGGTCTGGGGATGGGCGGATTGGAAGGGCGGCAGGTGCCAGGCGAACAGCACCAGCAGCAGACCGGCCAGACCGGCGATCAGGGCAACGACAGTGGGGATCAGGTGGTTTTTCGACATCATGCGGACTCGGGGCTGGGCGTGGCCGGGCTGGTCGGCCGAACGGCAAGCCAGTCGCGGAAAATATGCAGGATCAACGCGGCAAGGGCTGCCAGCGCCACCATGGCGGTCAGGAGATAGGCGTCGTTATAGGCCATGACATAGGCCTCGTTGGAAACGTCCTGCGCGATCAGGGCGACAGCCTGCGCCTTGCGGGCGGCGGCATCGGTGATCTGCGGGGCAAGGATCGCGGCGCGGCGCAGGATTTCCTGAAGCATCTGCGCATCCGAGGCGGTCAGCTGCTCGCGCAGGATCTGCAGATGAACAGCCTGCCGGTGGTTGATGAAGGTGGTGAACAGCCCCGACCCCATGGCGCCGCCAAGGCTCTGCGTGGACAGAAAGACGATCACGAAGGACAGGATATAGTTCGGCCCCCGCGCCAGCGCCGAGACGAGGCCCCGCATCATCGCCGGGGCCAGAAACAGCACACCGGCAAAGGCGATCATCCCCTGGCTGAGCATCATCTGCGCCGGCCGCGTGTCCAGCGTCGCGCGGCTGTCCATCCACGCGGCCGCCGCGATCAGCGTCAGCGCGACGACATGGATCGCGGGCACACGGTCGGGCCGGATGATCGGGATCAGCGCCAGACCGCCCAGCAGGGTCGCGATGCAGATGACCGCGAACAGCGGCACCAGCTGGCCTTGGGTGATCCCCATGAGCTGGAACATGCGCGGGGCGCCGGCGCTCTGCTCGGACAGGATCAGCCGGAACAGCAGCAGGGTGACGGTCAGATGGGCCATGGCAGGGGTGGACAGCCAGCGGATGTCCAGCAGCGGCGCCTTGCGGTGCAGCTCGATCACCACCGCCGCCGTCAGCGTCAGGATCGCCCCTGCCAGCGTCCAGCCGAGCCACGGCGCCTCGGTCCACCAATAGACCGCGCCGGTGATGAAAGCCACGGTGAGGCCGCCGAATCCCGCAGCGATCAGCCCCCAGCTGACCAGATCCATGACCGCGATCACCTTGATCCGCGGCGGCGAGGTCAGCGGCAACGCATAGACAAGCGCCAGCGATACCGCCGCCAGCCCCAGCGTCATCAGGTGCAAGGGCATCCAGCCCATGTCGCTCATCAACCCCGGCGAAACCACCCGCGCCAGCATCGGGCCGGCCGAGATCGTGGCCATCACCATCGGCAGGCCCAACCGCATCTTCCAGGGCGGCGACAGCGGCTCGAGCATATACAGGAAGGCCAGGGTCGACAGCGGCGCCGACACCATTCCGGCCAGGAACTGCATCACCAGCGCCGAGCGCAGATCCGAAATCGCCAGACCCGCCAGCGCCACCACCAGATAGGCAATCGTCGCCCATTCGGCGAAGCGGCGCAGCCCGTATTGGGTTCGCAGCTTGATCAGCAGCAGCGGCATCGACGCGCGTGGGATCAGAAAGGCCGCCATCAGCCAGGTCGCCTGTGTGGTGGTCACGCCCAGATCGCCGGCGATCTGCGGGATATTGGTGCTGACGAAGCCCTGCGCCAGCCCCTGCGTCAGCCCGATCACCATCGACGCCCCGATATAGCCCAGCGTCAGCGGCAGGCTTTTCGGCACGAAGGGCGGCGCCGAAGGCCCCGCAGCCGCCGGTGCAGCGGGCGCGTTATTATGGGGATTTTCGCTCATGACCGTTTCAGCTTCGCGGCATTGGCGGCCATCCGGTCCAGGACCCGCTGGGTGGTGGCCAGATCCTCGGCCGAGACGCCCTCGGCCAGGGCCACGCCCACCTCGGCGCGAAAGCCCAGCAGCGGTTCGATCCGCGCGGCATTGGTCAGGTGGATGGCATATTTGCGGGCATCTTCGGCCAGCGGGCGGCGCTCGGCCAGACCCTGAGCTTCCAACGCGTCCAGCTGGCGCTTGAGCGTGGGGGTCTCGATCCCCAGCAGGCAGGCGAGTTCGGCCTGACTGGCGCCCTCGTTATGGCCGATCATCAGCAACAGGCGGGCACGGGCATAGGTCAATCCGGGCGCCTGCTGAACGCGCTGCTCGAACGCCGCCCGGACCGAGCGGGTCAGGCGCAGGATGGTTTCATAGATGCGAATCGAGCTGTCGGGCATGTTATTAGCTGGCTAATGAATTTCATTAGCCAGCTAGCGATCCTGCGACGGAACGTCAAGGGCCTGCGGAAGATTCAGCCGAAGCGGTCGCCAGCCGCCGATATCCGGGCCGCATCCGGCAGGTGGCTCCGCGCGCCGGGGATCCGCGTGACGGAGAGAGGCCGCGATCTTCCCCGGCCCGTCGATCCCGACGCACGAGCCGGGCTGTTCCGCTGCGCGCCTTGCGGCCCTGATCCGCAGGCGTTTCGTTACGCAGGTCGCGTCGGCTTCCCCGCAATCCTTGGCGCCTGGCTGCACCGGAAGGCATCGGCGTCAGCGAGGCGCCCCAGAGTTTTGCCCCGGTCCCGACGCCCACATGGCCGCAGCTGGCGATGGGACGCTGGAATATCCTCACCTGCCCACGATTGCGCCGGGCAACCCAACATCGCGGCGTGCGGGGGGGGCTTGCGGGGGCGGCGCGGTGCCGCCTCACCGCTCGCCCCGGCGCTCGCAAATGCGCCGCAACCCATGCCGCAGGAAACATCTGGTTCACCGCCAATACCCGCTTGCCCGGTGCAAAAAGCGCTGTGGCACAGACGTTCGCGGTCCGCGCCAGTGCGATGCTGCGGTTCCCCTCATCGCGCCGGTTCATCTGACGCGGTAAAGGTTCCGTTGGTTCCGGAACCCCAAGCGGACCGCCGCCGCGCTGCCAACCGGGCCGGGACAGCAACGCCTGGATCAGGCCAGCGAGCCGGGTCCCGACAATCAAACGTCTTCGCAAGCTGGCAATCGGAGGGCCAGAATATCTCTGACCGCCGAATGCCTGCAGGTTGCGCAACGGTCGTGGCCCCGGAGCTACCACGGTGGAGCGCCCCTTGCAGACCAGCGGTCAGCGCCGCGCGGCGCAGCATCGCTACGCCAGCCAGCTATCCCCGCGCCGATACGATCCCGGCGTGAATCTAGCCTGCGATCAGCTCCTGCAGCCGCGCCACCTGGGCGTCCAGCAACGCCCGGTCGCCGCGCGATTCGGCGTTCAGGCGCAGCAGCGGCTCGGTATTCGAGGCGCGCAGGTTGAACCGCCAATCCCCCATGTCCAGCGACAGCCCGTCAGTCTCGTCCCTGCCGCGGGCGTGGGGGCCGAATTCGGCCTCGACCCGCGCGCGGGCGGCGGCGACATCGGCCACGGTGAAATTGATCTCTCCCGAGGACGGAAAGGCGGCGCGCCGCTCGGCCACCATGGCCGAGAGCGGCATCCCGGACCGGCCCATCAACTCGACCACCAGCAGCCAGGGGATCATGCCGCTGTCGCAGAAGACAAAATCGCGGAAATAGTGATGTGCCGACATCTCGCCGCCGTAAACGGCGTCATATTCGCGCAGCGCCGCCTTCAGGAAGGCATGCCCGGTGCGCGACTGGATCGCGGTTCCCCCGGCTTTTTCGACGATATCACGGGTATTCCAGATCACGCGGGGATCATGGACGATGCGCGCGCCGGGCTCGCGCGCCAGAAAGGCCGCCGCCAGCAGACCCACGATATATTCCCCGTCAATGAAGGCGCCGGTTTCGTCGAAGAAGAAGCAGCGGTCAAAATCGCCGTCGAAGGCAATGCCGAGATCGGCGCCCGCGACCCGGACGGCATCGGCCGTCACCGGCTGGTTTTCCGGCAGCAGCGGATTGGGAATGCCGTTCGGAAAGCTGCCGTCGGGCTGGTGATGGAGGCGGATGAAGTCCAGTGGCGCGCCCTGCGACGCCAGTGCGGCAGCGATGGCATCGAAGGTCGGACCGGCGGCGCCATTGCCCGCATTGACCACCACCTTCAGCGGGCGCAACGCCGTCACATCGACAAACGCCATCACCCGCGCGACATAGGCCGCGCGCGCCTCGGCCGCCACATCACGCAGCGCGCCGCCCGGACGCGCGGGCCCGAAATCATCCGCTTCGGCGAGGGCGCGGATCGCCCCCAGCCCGGTCGCCCCAGCCAGCGGCGCCGAGCCCGCGCCCACCATCTTCATGCCGTTATAATCCATCGGGTTATGCGAGGCCGTGACCTCGATCCCGCCATCGGCGCCGAAATGGCTGACCGCGAAATACATCTCCTCGGTGCCGGCGAGGCCGAGATCCAGCACCGTGACCCCCTCATCCACCAGCGCTTGCGCCACCGCCTCGGCCAGTTCGGCGCTGGAGGCACGGATATCACGCCCCAGCACCACCGTCTTCGCCCCGAGCGCGCGCGCGAAACCGCGCCCGATGCGGCGCGCGACCCCAGCGTCCAGATCGACGCCCAGACGGCCGCGAATGTCGTAGGCCTTGAAGGCGTTCAGCATCAGCCCTTCGCCCCCTGCCCGCGCGCATAGAGATCGTCGTAGCGGATGATGTCGTCTTCGCCCAGATAGGTACCGGTCTGGACCTCGATCAGCACCATCGGGACCTTGCCGGGGTTTTCCATCCGGTGGACGGCGCCCAGCGGAATGTAGACGGACTGGTTTTCGGTGACCAGCCGGACATCATCATCGATGGTCACGCGGGCGGTGCCTTCCACCACGATCCAGTGTTCGGCGCGGTGGTGATGGCTTTGCAGGCTCAGCTGCGCGCCGGGATGGACGACGATGCGCTTGACCTGAAAGCGCGGGCCCAGCACCAGTGTTTCGTACCAACCCCAGGGGCGATAATCGCGCGGCAGCGTCTCGGCCTGGGCGCGGCCACGTTTCTTCAGCAACTCGACCGCCAGTTTCACGTCCTGCGCGCGATCCTTGGGCGCAACCAGAACGGCATCGGGCATCGCAACCGCGATGATATTGTCGAGGCCGATCCCCACCAGCACCTGCGCATCGCTTTCGGCGCGCAGCAGGGCATCATGGCAGCCGATCGCCTCGGCAGGGCCGGACAGCGCCACGCCGTCGGCATCCGGTCCCTGCGCGCGCCAGACCGCATCCCAGCCGCCCAGATCCGACCAGCCTTGCGAAAACGGCACGACCGCCAGATTCTCGGCCTTTTCCATGACCGCATAGTCGATGGAAATCGAGGGAGCCTGCCGGTAGGCCTCGCCCTCCAGCCGCAGGAAGCCCAGATCCGCCGTCGCCCCTTTCAACGCTGCCGCGACCGGTTCGACGACATCGGGGGCGTATTTGCGGAACGCCTCGACCATATCGGCGGCGCGGGCCAGAAAGATCCCCGCATTCCAGAGATACTTGCCCGAGGCGAGCATTTCGGCCGCCTTCGCCGCGTCCGGCTTTTCGACGAAGCGGACCAGATCGACGGGGTCGTCGTCGGCATCGGGCGGGGCGGTCAGCTCCAGATAGCCGTAGCCGGTTTCCGGCCGGTCAGGGGTGATGCCGAAGGTCACGATCTTGCCCTGCGCCACCGCAGGCAGCCCGCGCACGACCGCGGCGCGGAAGGCATCCGCGTCGGGGATCGCATGGTCCGAGGGCGCGATCAGCATGATCGCATCGGGCTGATGGGCCATCAGATAGAGCGCCGCCGACAGCACTGCGGGGGCGGTGTTGCGGCCTTCGGGTTCGATCATGACGGCGCCCGGATCGACGCCCACCTGCTGCAATTGCTCGACCACGATGAAGCGGAAATCCGCTCCGGTCACCACCAGCGGCGCGGTGAAGCGCTGCCCCTCGGGCGCGGTTTCGGGCGCGAAGCGCAGCGCCGCCTGCTGGAACAGGGTCTCCTCCCCCAGAAGCGGCGCGAACTGCTTGGGATAGGATTTGCGCGACAGCGGCCAAAGCCGGGTGCCGGAACCGCCGCTCAGCAGAACGGGAACAATTAAAGCGTTATCTGGCGGCATGTTACCTGCGATTTCTTCATGATCCGGCCGCGGCTGCGGCATCTTCCCCGGCATGATTACGTATCATCCGATGGTTAAGCAATCGTGCAGTCAGGGGCGAATTGCAACCGACGCGGCACCCGTGACCGACCGAACTGCCGCGCGGGTCGGCGCCGTCATCAGCACCTCCGAACACCGGCGGCAACACGCCCCTGCGCCTTCGATCGACGGGTCTGGCCAGTGCGTCCGGTTGCCCCGGCCCGTGCCCGCCCGAGCGAACACGATGCCGCCGGCCGCAGGAAAAAGGGTGACGCGGCGGCCGGCGGCGCGGATTGGGGCTGTGCGTCACGATCTGACCGATATCCCCAGCGCCGCCAACCGGCGCGACCAATCCCGACGCGCCGGTACAATGCCGTTACCCGGCCGCCCCCCTGCGCAGAAACGCCGCGCCGGCCAGCAGCAGCGCCAGCACCCAGATCGCCACGATGATCCCGGCAGCGGCAAGGCTGCGCGGGCGGTCCTGCAAGCCCCCGGCGCGGCGGCGGAACGCGGCCATCAAGGCGGGCGGAATCAGCCTGACCGCCAGCAGGATGCCCAACGGTACGATCAGCAGGTCATCCAGCAGCCCGAGCACGGGAATGAAATCGGGGATCAGGTCGATCGGGCTGAGCGCATAGGCCGCCACCAGCGCCGCCACGATCCGCGCGCCCAGCGGGGTGCGCGGATCGCGCGCGGCGATCCACAGCGCCACCACCTCGCGCTTGAGGGCGCGGGCCCATTGCTTCAACCGTTCAAACGCCATCGCCCTCGCCGCCAACATGAGGGAAAGGCGCCGTGACCGGGGCGGCGGGAAAAGCGGTGTTTGCGTTCAATTCACGGCCAGCTGGCGCGGCGCCTGCCCGGTGGCGGCGCGATACCAGTCGACGATGGCCTGCCGCTCGGGGGCTTCCATGAAGCTGACATTTGCGGGGGGCATGGCATGGGTCAGCCCGGCCTGGATATAGATCAGACGCGCCGCGCGGGTCACGTCATCGGGGGTTTCCAGCAGCAGGCCCTTGGGGGCGATGTGGATGCCTTCAAAGCCCGGCTCGCGCGCGTGGCACATGGCGCAGCGGCCGGGAACGATGTTCATCACCTGATCGAAACCCGCTGCATCGGCGAATTTCTGCTGCGCGGGGGTCAGCACACGGGCCTCGGATTCCTCGTAGCTGGGCTGGAACAGCGGCGCGGTCGACAGCCACATGGCGCCGATGAACAGGATGACGGTAACAGCCCATGTCCACCATTTCATCCCGCCGCCCGCATGCATGGTGTTGAAGAAATGACGGATGGTGACCCCCATCAGGAAGATCAGCGCCGCGATCAGCCAGTTGTATTCGGTGGCGAAGGCCAGCGGGTAGTGGTTCGACAGCATCAGGAAGATGACCGGCAGCGTCAGATAGTTGTTATGGGTCGAGCGCAGCTTGGCGATCTTGCCGTATTTCGGATCGGGCTTGCGGCCCTCCTGCAGGTCCTTCACCACGATGCGCTGGTTGGGCATGATGATGAAGAATACGTTGGCGGTCATGATGGTGGCGGTGAAGGCCCCCAGATGCAGCAGCGTCGCCCGCCCGGTGAAGATCTGGTTATAGGCATAGCCCATCACCACCAGCAGCGCGAACAGCAGGAGCATCAGCGCGGTCGGATGTTCCCCCAGCGGCGATTTGCACAGCCGGTCATAGACCAGCCAGCCGATGGACAGCGACAGGGCCGAGATCACGATCCCCTGCCACAGCGCCAGATCGGCCTTGGCGGGGTCGATCAGGAACAGCTCGCCCCCGACCCAATAGACGATCATCAACAGCGCCGCGCCGGACAGCCAGGTCGAATAGCTTTCCCATTTGAACCAGGTCAGATGCTCGGGCATGTGCTCGGGCGCGACGAGGTATTTGTTGATGTGATAGAACCCGCCGCCATGGACCTGCCATTCCTCGCCATGCGCGCCCGGCGGCAGATGCGGCGCCTTGCGCAGGGAAAGGTCGAGCGCGATGAAATAGAAGCTCGACCCGATCCAGGCGATGGCGGTGATGACATGCACCCAGCGCACGGCAAAGCCCAGCCAGTCCCAGATGATGGCGAAATCGGTCATGCGGCGCTCCCTGCAGGTTTTTTCGCAAGCTAACCGAGTTGAGGGCGGCCGGGTAAGGCCGATTTTCGCCAAGAAGCTTCAAATGAAGCCGAAAGATCGCGCAACCGGCAGGCGCCCCGCCGGTTGCGCCCGGCGCTCAGCTGTAGCTCGACACATTGGTGCCGGCGAGGGCGGCGATGTTCATCAGGCCTCGCACGGTGATGCCGGGCGTGACGATATGGGCGCGGTTGCCCATGCCCATGAGGATCGGCCCGACCTCCAGCCCGCCCGCGACCGAGCGCAGCATATTGCGCGCGGCCCCCGCCATTTCGGCATTGGGATAGATCAGCCCGTTCGCCGCCCCGGTCAGACGCCCATCGGGGAACAGCCTTTCGCGCAGCTGGGGATCCAGCGCCACATCGGCAGGCATCTCGCCCTCATACTGGAAATCGAGGTCCATGCCGTCCAGAATCTCCATCGCGGCGCGCATGTTGCGCGCCGATTCGGTCTCGAGATTGCCGAATTGCGAACTGGAACACAGCGCGATCCGGGGCTGCACACCGAAGCGGCGCATATGCCGCGCCGCGCCGATCACCGTATCGGCAATCTGCCGGGGCGTCGGGTTCAGGTTCACCTGACTGTCGGCCAGAAACAGCGGCCCGCGGTCGAGGATGATCAGCGACAGCGCCCCGATGGGACGGGCATCAGGCCCGGCGAGGATCTCGTCCACATATTTCAGGTGCCAGCGATATTCGCCGAAAGTGCCGCAGATCATCGCATCGGCATCGCCCAGATGGACCATCATCGCCGCGATCACCGTGGTGTTGGTGCGCAGGATGGCGCGAGCCAGATCGGGCGTGACCCCGCGGCGGCGCATCAGCTGGTGATAGGCGGTCCAATAATCGCGGTAACGCACATCGCTTTCGGGGTTGATGATCTCGATCGCGGACAGATCCATGCGGATGCCCTCGCGTTCCAGACGGGCCTCGATCACCTCGGGGCGGCCGATCAGGATCGGGGTGTCGTGGCCGTCCTCCATCAGCTGGCGCGCGGCGTGCAGGACGCGCTCGTCCTCGCCCTCGGCAAAGACGATGCGGCGGTTGGCCAGCTTGTCGGCCTCGAACACGTCGCGCATGATGTTATAGCTGCGATAGACCCTGCCCTGCAGCTTGCGGCGGTAATCGTCCAGATCCAGCTGTCGCGTGGCCACGCCCGATTCCATCGCGGCCTTGGCGACGGCGGTGGCGATGGTCGGCAGCAGGCGCGGATCGAAGGGCTTCGGGATCAGATATTCCGGCCCGAAGGTCAGCCTTTCGCCGCGATAGGCCTGCCCCACCTCGGCCGAGGCGGTTTCGCGGGCCAGCGCCGCGATCGCCTCCACACAGGCGACCTTCATCTCATCATTGATCTGCGTGGCGCCGGTATCCAGCGCCCCGCGGAAGATGAAGGGAAAGCACAGCACATTATTGACCTGATTGGGATAATCGCTGCGCCCGGTGGCGATCAGCGCATCGGGCGCAGCGGCGCGGGCTTCTTCGGGCATGATCTCGGGCGTCGGGTTCGCCAGCGCGAAGATGATCGGCTTCGGCGCCATCTTCCCGACCATCTCGGCGGTCAGCAGGCCGGGGCCTGAGACACCCAGGAACAGGTCCGCGCCCTCCATCGCCTCGAGCGTGGTGCGCTTGTCGGTATCGCGGGCAAATTCCTGCTTTTCGGGATTCAGGTCGTTGCGGCCCGTATGAACCACGCCCTTGCTGTCCAGCATGGTGATGTGGTCCTTCCTGACCCCCATCACCATCAGCATCTTCAGACAGGCGATGCCCGCAGCCCCGGCCCCCAGGGCAACCACCTGAATATCTTCGAACTTCTTTCCCGCCAGCCGAACGGCATTGGTCGCGGCGGCGGCCGCCACGATGGCGGTGCCGTGCTGGTCGTCATGGAAGACGGGGATGTTCATGCGTTCCTTGCACAGGCGTTCGACCAGAAAGCATTCTGGCGCCTTGATGTCTTCGAGGTTGACCGCGCCGAAGGTCGGCTCCAGCCGGCAGACCAGATCGGCCAGCTTTTCGGGATCGGTCTCGTTCACCTCGATGTCGAAGCAATCGACCCCGGCGAATTTCTTGAACAGGACCGCCTTGCCCTCCATCACCGGTTTCGAGGCCTGCGGCCCGATATTGCCGAGGCCCAGCACCGCCGTGCCGTTCGAAATCACCGCGACAAGGTTTGATTTCGCGGTATAGCGCATTGCAGCCAGAGGATTCTTTTCGATCTCCAGACAGGCTTCGGCGACACCGGGCGAATAAGCGTTCGACAGGTCACGCCCGGTATCCATCGGTTTGGTGGCGCGGATCTCCAGTTTACCGGGCTGAGGAAACTCGTGATAGTCAAGCGCCTCCTGGCGGCGGTCATTGGCGATGTCATCGGTTGGCATATGGATCCTCCCCGGCCTCGTTAACCTATCCTCAGGTCAATTCGGCACCTTCACGGCGGGATTTGCAATGGCCCTTTCTCGCTGCGGCTGCACGGATCCCTGTGCAGCCGCAGCGGGGGCATCTCAGGCGAAGTCGATGTGACGATACAGCGGCAATTCGCGGATCCGCTGGCCGGTGGCGGCAAAGATGGCGTTGGCAAGGGCGGGCGCGGTCGGGGGCACCGGCGGCTCGCCGATGCCGCGGATCTTTGCCGCCTGCCCGAGCGACTGGACGTGGATTTCCGGGCATTGGTACAGGCGCATGCCCTCGTGGCTGTCGAAATTCGTCTGCTCGGCCGCGCCGCCGGCATAGGTGATTTCGCAATTCATCGCCGCACCAAGGCCGAAGACCACGCCGCCCTGCACGAGGTTCTCGAAATTCACCGGGTCCAGCACCGGGCCCACGTCGCAGGCCACGAACACCTTGTCGATGCGGATGCCGCCTTCGGTCGCGGTCACCTCGACCACTTCGGCGACCGGCACGCCGAAACTTTCGACCAGAGCCACGCCGCGCCCCCGCCCCTTCGGCAGCACGCCGTCCCAGCCCGACATCTTGCCCACGGCTTCCAGCACGCCGCGCGCCACCGGGTCCGAGGCGAGGCGGATACGCTCGGCCAGCGGATCGGCCCCGGCCTGCAGGATCAGTTCGTCCAGAAAGCCCTCCAGAATGAAGCCCGCACCGTTCGCCCCCACCGCCCGCCAGCTGGAGACCGGCGCCAGTCCCTCGGCCGCATAGGCGCGGACGCGGAAATCGGGAATGGCATAGGGGGCATTCCATGCTCCGGCAGGGATCTGGTTATCCGGGCCGGCCGCCGGAATGCCCAGCCGACCCATCTGCGAGCGGGTGACCGAGGGCGCGGCGATCTGCAGATCCAGCGCCACCACCTGCCCGTCCCGCACCGCGCCGCGCCCGCGTCCCATGGCGATATGGCGGGGGAAATCGGTGGCGAAGTCCTCCTCGCGCCGATAGATCAGCTTGACCGGGGTGCCGCGCAGCTGGTTGGCGATGGCGCTGGCATGGCTGATGAACTCGGGTTCCAGCCGGTGGCCGAAGCTGCCACCGATCAGATGGTTGTGGAAGCGCACCTGTTCCGGCTCGATCCCAGTGGCGCGGGCGGCGGCTTTCTGCACCTCGCGCGGCATCTGATGGCCCGACCAGATCTCGACACCCGCATCGTCGACGCGGACGATGGCCGACAGCGGCTCGAGCGGCGCATGGGCCACATAGGGAGAGCGGTATTCGGCGGCCAGCACCTCGGCCGCGGGCGCATCGGCTGGCAGCGCCGCCTGCACATCGCCGTCGTTGCGCCAGGTCCGGTCGAGCGCATCTTCCGTGAAACTGTCGGCGAGGCGCTGCCAGTGCCCGGCCTGCTCGGGTGGATAGGCGGCGGGGGCCCATTCGACCTCCAGCGCCTCGGCGCCCTGCATGGCGTGCCAGCTGTTATCGGCGATGACCGCAAGCCCGCCGGGGATCTGCAGCACCTGCCGGACGTAAGGCAGCGCACGGGCGGCGCTGTCGTCATAGGACAGGACAACGCCGCGATGCGGGCTGAGCCGGACGGCCGCATGGACCATGCCCTCGACCGCCAGATCGATGCCGTAACGCGCCGTGCCGGTGGATTTTTCGACGATGTCCAGCCGCTGCATGGGCTGGCCCAGCAGCCGCCATGCACTGGGATCGCGCAACGCCGGGGCGGCCACCGGGGTGATCGCTGCGGCCTCGGCCGCCAGTTCGGTATAGGGGATGCGGGTGCCATCAGGCAGCAGCACCGCCCCGCTTTCGGTGCCGAGATCGGCGACCGCCAGCCCGCTGCGGCGCGCGGCGGCGGCCTTCAGCGTCTCGCGCGCCATGGCGCCGGCTTCGCGCAGCTTGTCGAAACTGTCGGGCACCGTGGTCGAGCCGCCGGTGACCTGCATCCCCAACAGCTTGAAGGCGATATCGGCGCCGCCCCGCGCGACGCGGGCCAGCCGGCTGTCGTCGCTGGCGCGGAACGGGACCGAGTCGTCCCCCAGCGCGGTGTTCCAATAGGCCTTGGCCGGGCTGCCGAAGCTGACTTCGAACCCGCCCCAGTCGAGGTCCATTTCCTCGGCCAGCAGCGCCGCCTGCACCGACATCACCCCCTGCCCCTTGTCGGCATGGGGCGCGATCAGCGTCACCTTCTGCGCGTCGATCAGCACCCAGGGGTTGAAGGTCGCCGCCCCCTCCGGCAGGTCCTCGGCCAGCGGGTTTTCGGGGTCGCGGCGGACGGTATAGACGCCGAAGGCCACGCCCCCGGCGATGACGGCCGATCCGACCAGAAAGGCGCGGCGGGTGAATTTGCGCAGCGACATGGCTCAGCCCTCGGCGGTATGGGCGGCGCGGCGGATCGCGGCGCGGATGCGGGGATAGGTGCCGCAGCGGCACAGGTTGCCCGACATCGCTTCGTCGATCTCGGCATCCGTCGGCGCCGGCGTCGCGGCCAGCAGGGCGGCGGCCTGCATGATCTGGCCCGACTGGCAATAACCGCATTGGGCGACCTGCGTCTCGATCCACGCGGCCTGCACGGGATGGGGCGCTTCGGGCGTGCCGAGCCCCTCGATGGTGACGATTTCGGCCCCATCCAGATCGCCTGCCAGCACCTGACATGCGCGCACGGCCTCACCGTTCAGATGCACGGTGCAGGCCCCGCAGGCGCCAATGCCGCAGCCATATTTGGTGCCGGGCAGGCCCAGCACCTCGCGCAGGACCCAAAGCAGCGGCATGTCAGGATCAAGCTCGGGGTCGTGCAGCGCCCCGTTGACGGTGAATGACATGGCGTTCCCCCGCTGGCTGGTCATGATCGCAGTCTAGCCAGCCCGTCCCCGGCATGGCCAGCAGGCCGCTGCGTCAGATCGCGGCAGGGGCGCAGAAACGGGCGGATTGCCGCTGAAATGTCAGCGCGATCCGCAGCCGAAGCCGGTTGACTTGCCCCCTTGCAGGTCGGAACATGACAGGAAACCAGGACGAAATCAGGTAGCCCCATGCGACCCATCGACGTGTCTCGCCGTCAATTTCTTGCCTCGGCCGCAGCCCTCGGGGTCATTGCTGCGGTCCGGCCGATGCGCCCGGCACAGGCGGCGATGATGCCGTCGCCCGTGGGCCAGGACCGGGGCTGGTTTGCCGATGGCAAGCTGCGTTACCGCCGGGATGGCATGGCCAAGGTGACGGGGTCGAAGGTCTTTGCCGTCGACATCCGCGCCCGCGATCTGGAGGGGTGGCCGGACGAACAGTCCCACGCCATGACCATCCACATTCCCCGCGCCGACCGCATCTATGAGGGGCTGGACCTGTCGGTGCTGGAACCCGACGGGCTGATGCCCGATGTGCTGGTCGACGCGGCGACGGCGCAGGCGGACGGGCTGTCGATGCCGGACCCGGATTTTTACGGCGAGTTCTTCCTGCCGGCTGGCCAGCTGCCGCCGATGCTGGGCCAGCCGGTCGCCATCGGCATCTGGCACGATTACGAACGCTTCCGGGCCGCGCGCGCGCTGATCCGCTTCAACAATGACATCTTCCGCTGGGGGGCCGAGGCCGCGCAGCCCGCGCGCGCCCCTTACGGCGCCGCCCAATATGTCCGCATCGGCGGTTCCGACCCGCGCGGGGCCGATGTCTTCTCGGCCATGAAGGACTATGTCGTCTGGCCCGCCACCAGCCCGCAGGGCGTCACATGGCCCGGCCCGGATGACGCGGCGTTCGGCGCCGCCGTCCGCCACGCTGCCGCCATCCGCACCGAATTCGACAGCCCGCCCGAGGGCCTGCGCGTGTTTCGCCGACACTATTCCAGCCAGTCGATCGAACACGTGACGATGGAGCCGGAGAACGGCAATGCCTGGTATGATGCCGCCACCGGCACGCTGCATGTGATCGGCGCCTCGCAATCGCCCTATTCGGCGGCCGAACATATCCTGCATCTGGTCACCGAAAGCCGCTTCACGCTGAACAGGCTGGATTTCGTCACCGGCTATACCGTCGGCTACGGCCAGAAAGAACATCAGTCCTTCCCGAATTACGTGGCCCTTGCCGCCCTCTATGGCGAAGGGCGGCCGGTGCGGCTGGTTCTGGACCGCTGGCAGCATTTCCAGTTCGCGCTGAAGCGCCACCCGTTCGAGACCGACATGGCCATCGCCGTCGATGCAGAGGGCCGCTTTCAGGCGTTCACCTGCGACATGATCGGCGATGGTGGGGGCGTGATGAATTTCAGCCCCTCAGTCGGCACCGTGGCGGTGACGGCGGCGCAGTCGGTCTATTACTTCCCGAAAAGCGATCTGAAGGTCGAGGTCTGGCCCTCGATCGGGGTCACGGCGGGGTCGATGCGTGGCTACGGCACCCTGCAATCCATGGCCGCGACCGAAATGCTGGTCGACGACATCGCCGCCGAAATCGGCATGGACCCGATTGCGCTGCGCCGCATCAATGTGATCGGCAGCGGCATGAAGAATACCCAGGGCGCGGTGCCCTCGGGGCAGATGCGCATCGACGAGATTCTGGCGCTGGCGGAACAGGACCCGCTCTGGACCGGGCGGGCGGCGAAGAAGGCCGAATACGAAGCCGCCAATCCCGGCATGCTCTATGGCGTTGGTTTCGGCGCGGTCCAGAAGGATTTCGGCACCGGGGCCGAGGCAGCCGTCGTCTCGCTGGAAGTCACGCCCGAGGGCCGGCTCGCCATGCGCCATGTCGCAAATGAAATCGGCGCCGGCGCCACCACCGCCCAGATGCTGGTGGTCGAGCCCTTCGTCGGGCGCCCCGCCGACGAGGTCGAGTTTTCCGTTCAGGACTGGCCGCAGATGCCGCTTGTGACCGAGGATCAGCCCTATACCACCCCGCAGGAGGAGGAGGACCAGCTGGCGCTGAACCCGTTCTGGGTGCCCCGCTTCACCTCGCCGCGCTCGGCCTCGAATTCGGCCTATTACTTCACCCATGCCAGCCAGCAGGCAGCACAGATGCTGCTGCGGCTTGGACTGTGGCCGGCGGCGCTGTCGATCTGGGGCGGCGGTCCCGATGGCGGCCAGTTGCTGCCCGAACCGGTGACCATCGCCGATGCGCGCTGGCAGAACGGGATGCTGACCGCGCGGTCGCTGGAACCGCTGTCGCTGGAACGGCTGGCCGAACGCGCGCATCGCGACGGGCTGGTGACTGGGGCCTGCGTCCATACTTTCAACCGCTGGGCCTGGGCCGAAGCCGATTTCGATATCGACGGTCAGCAGTTCCGCGCCCCCATCGACGCGATCTCGGTCAAATGGGGGACCGGCGCCGACGCGGCGAAACGGGCACGGATGAGCGATGGCGGCTATGCCTTCGTCCCGCGCGTCAAGGCCTATTACCCCCCGGTGCAGCGCAACAATGCGGGCACGGTCTATTACGCGCCCTGCGCGACGATGGTGGAACTGGCGGTCTCCTCCGGCTCGGGCGAGGTGCGCATTCTGTCGCACAAGACCTGGCTGGAATGCGGGACGCAGATCGTGCCGGAACTGGTCTCGGGGCAATTGGAGGGGGGCGTCGCCATGGGCATCGGCCACGCGCTTTACGAAGACCTGCCGGTGGGCGCCGACGGGCCGGGCAACGGGACCTGGAACCTCAGCCGTTACCGGATTCCGCGCGCCTCGGATGTGGCGGTCTGGACGCAGGAAGGCCATGTGCTGCCGGCGCTGTCGGATAATGACCCGCCCAAAGGCATGGCCGAGGTGGTGATGATCCCCGTTGCCGCCGCCTGCGCCAATGCCATCGCCCAAGCGACCGGCCACCGCTTCGACCGCTTCCCGATCACCGCCACCCGCATTCAGGAGGTGCTGTGATGGCCATCCCGAAGATCAGCTTCTCCGCCACCATCAACGGCCAGAAGATCGGCCCGGTCGACCTGCCCGAGGACCTGATGGCGGTCGAGCTGCTGCAGGAATATCTGAACCTGACCGGCACCCGCCTGACCTGTGGGCAGGGCGTCTGCCGGGCCTGCACGATCATCGTCGATGGCGAGGAGGGCTCGCGCACGGTGCCTGCCTGCATCACCGGCATCGCCTGGCTGAACGGGCGCAGCATTCGCACGATCGAGGGCATCGCCGGGAAGGACACCGATGGCCGGCCTGTCCCCTCGCCGGTGCAGCAGGCCTTTCTGAAACATTTCTCTTTCCAGTGCAGCTATTGCACGCCGGGCTTCGTCAATGCCGCCACCGTGCTGGTCGAATCGCTCGCCAAGGCCCCGATCCCGGTGGCCGAGGTCGAGGGCCGCATCCTGACGGCGCTGGATGCCAATCTGTGCCGCTGCACCGGTTATGTCCGCTATTATCAGGCCGTGCGCGAGGTGATCCTGAGCACCCCCGGCCTGACCGTTGACGGCCCGGCCCAAACCGCCAACGCTACGGTGAAGGCATGATCCGGGTGCTGCGGGTGCTGTGCCTGCTGGTCGTCCTCGGGGCCGTTGCGGCCGGGCTGCTGATGTGGAAGGGCTGGGGCGCGGGACCGATCCCGCCGGCCTCGGTCGATCTGGCCAGCCTCGACGGCCCCGCCCGCGCCGATCTGATCGCGCGCGGCGAACAGGTGGCGCGGGCGGGTGATTGCGCCGCCTGCCACACCGATCCCGATGGCGGCTCCGACCTTGCCGGCGGGATGCCGATGGTCACGCCGATGGGCACGATCTACGGCACCAATATCTCGCCCTCCGAAACCCACGGCATCGGAGGGTGGAGCGCGGACGACCTTTATACCGCCATTGCCTGGGGGGTGGCGCCGGGGGGACGCAACCTTTATCCGGCGATGCCCTATGTCAGCTATCACGCCATCACCAGGGCGGATTCCGATGCGCTTTATGCCTGGCTGATGGCGCAGCCCCCGGTCGAGAAACCCAATACCCCGAACCGGCTGATTCCGCCCTTCAATCTGCGTTTCGGCGTCAGCCTGTGGAACGCCGTCTTTCGGCCCGACGCCGCCCCCTTCCAGCCGGCGACGGACGAGACGCCCGAAGCCGCGCGCGGGCGCTATCTGGTCGACGTGCTGGGGCATTGCGGCGAATGCCACACCCCGCGCAATCTTGCCTATGCCATGACCGGCCAGCCGCTGGCCGGCAATGTGATCGAGGGGGCGCTGGCGCCGAACCTGACCCCCGATGCGCTTGTCCAGCGGGGCTGGACCGCCGGAGATCTGGAGCGCTTTCTGGCCAGCGGGCTGGCGCCGCAAGGGGTGATGACCTTCCGCATGTTCCCAGTGCTGTCCCATTCCACCAGCCATATGCCGCCCGAGGATATCAAGGCCATTACCAGCCACCTTCTGGCCGGACGCTCTGCCCCCGGCCCGGTGCCGCGCCCGGTCGCCGGCACGCCGGACGCGGCCGGCCATCAGCTTTACCTTGGCCTCTGCGCCGGCTGCCACGGACCAAACGGGACCGGCCAGCCGCACAGCTCGGTGCCGCTGAACACCAATACCACGGCAATGTTCGACGACCCGATCAATCTGGTGCGCATCATCCGTGAGGGCGTCGAGGCACGTGATCTGGCGCAAGGCGAGCGCATGCAGGCGATGCCTGGCTTTGCCGATCGGCTGGACGACACGCAGATGGCGCAACTGGTCAGCTATCTGCGGCAGCGTTGGGGCGGCCATGCCGATCCGGTCGCCGCCGACCGCATCGCCGAGATCATCCGCCGGGTGGACGGCGTCGAAGCCGCACATTAAGGCACTCCGCCCCGCCGGGCCGGGAATTTTGGCCGGTCACGGGTTTGCTATTTGCGCCCGCTGGCCGCTGCGGCAACATTGTGCGCATGCTGCTGACCCCATCCCGCCCGTTACCCCCTGCGCGCGCCTCTGCCGTGGTCCTGGCTTTGGCCGTGGCCCTCATGGTTTCGCTTGTCCCGGCACAAGCCCAGCAGGGTCGCGGCCCGCAAGGCCCGACCGAGGTCGGCATCATGCCCGTGACCCGCAGCGAGGTGCCGGTGACGGTGGAACTGCCCGGCCGTGCTGTGGCCTATCAACTGGCCGCGATTCGCCCCAAGGTCGGCGGCGAGATCACCGAAATCCCCTATCAGGCCGGCGCCGAGGTCGAGGCCGGCACCGTGCTGTTCCGGCTGGAGGACGAAAGCCTGGAGGCCGAGCTGGCGGCCGAGGAAATCGCCGTCACCTCGGCCGAGGCGGCACTGGACTGGGCGCGCGACACGGTGGAACGCTACCGCAAGCTCAGCGGTTCGGGCGTGAGTCTGACCGATGTGCAATCTGCGGTGGTGGCGCTGGCGCAGGCCGAGGCCGCGGCGGGGGCCACCCGCTCGCGTCTGCAACTGGCCCGGCTGGCGCTGGAGCGGACGGCGATCACCAGCCCGATCCCCGGCATCGTCGCCGTCACCCCCTTCAGCGTCGGCGATATCGTCAGTGCCAACCAGTCCGAACAGCTGACCGAGGTGGCGCAGGTCGATCCGATCTATGTCGATGTCTCGGAATCGCGCGCCCGCATCCTGCGCCATCGGCAAAGCATCGATGACGGCAACATGCAGCGCCCCGGCGTCCCCATCGACGCCCGGATGACGCTGGAAACAGGCGAGGTCTATGCCCAGCCGGGCCGCGTCCTCAGCCCCGGCACGGCGGTGTCGGCGACCACCGGGACCATCCCGATCCGCCTGCAATTTCCCAATCCGGACCGGATGATCCTGCCCGGCCAGTTCGTTCGCGTCACCCTGACCATCGGCCAGATCAACGCCATCCTGGTGCCGCAACGCGCCACCAGCCGCTCGGCCGCGGGCCAGCTGACCGCCTTCGTCGCGCGCGACAACAAGGCGGTGCAGGTCCAGCTGACCGAACAGGGCACGCATGAAAATGCCTGGATCGTGACCGATGGCCTGGCCGAGGGCGACAGCCTGATCCTCGACGGGCTGGACAATCTGCGCGACGGGGCCGAAATCACCACCGTCCCTGTCACGATCGACGCCGAGGGCGTGGTGCGCGATGCCGCCCCCGATAATGAACCGGCCCAGGAAGACGCCGCCGCCACTTCGGCGCAGCGCGACACGCCCGGCCCGACCTCGACCGCCGCGGCCGCGGCCGCGGCCACCCCCACCAGCAGCAACTGAGATGGGCCAGTTCTTCATCCACCGACCCGTCTTCGCCTGGGTGCTGGCCATCGTGACCATGCTGGCCGGGGTCTACGGGTTGCTGGGTCTGCCGGTCTCGCAATATCCCGACATCGCACCGACCACGGTGCGGATCAGCGCCAGCTATTCCGGCGCGACCGCCGAGGCGGTGCAGAATTCCGTTACCACGCCCATTGAGGACGCGCTGACCGGGATCGAGGGCCTGCTGTATTTCGAAAGCAGCTCCTCGCTTGGCCGGTCCAGCCTCACCCTCACCTTCGATGACAGCGTCGATCCAACCGATGCGCTGAACGATGTGCAATCCAAGGTCCGCAGCGTCGAATCGCGCCTGCCGACGCCGGTGCAGGACGATGGGGTCAGCGTCACGCGCTCCACTTCCTCGATCCTGATGGTCGGCTCGCTGGTGTCGACCGACGGGCGCTTCACCACGGTCGAGCTGGGCAACATGCTCGAGGAGATCGTCGAGGGCCCGGTCAAGCGGGTGCAGGGCGTGGGTGGGATCAACATCTTCGGCTCGGGTTATGCGATGCGGATCTGGCTGGACCCATTCCGGCTGGCGCAATACAACCTGCTGCCCACGGACATCACGGCGGCGGTGGCGGCGCAAAACTCGACCGTTTCGGTCGGCTCGCTGGGGTCGCAGCCGGTGCTGCCGGGGCAGCAGTTCACCTCGACCATCACCGCCCAAAGCCAGCTGACCAGTATCGAGGAATTCCGCCGCATCCTGTTGAAAACAGATGAAGACGGGGGGAATGTCTGGCTGGGCGACGTGGCCGATATCGAGATCGGCCAGCAGCGCTACGGCTCGGACAGCCGGTTCGACGGGTTGAACGCGGCCGGCTTCGGGGTGAACCTGGAAACCGGTGCCAATGCCGTCGAGACCGCCGAGGGCGTGCGCGAGGTGCTGGACAACCTCGGCCGCAGCCTGCCCGAAGGTGTGGACCTGCGGGTGGCCTATGACACCTCGCCTTTCGTGGAGCTGTCGATCGAGAAGGTCTACAGCACGCTCATCGAGGCGATCGTGCTGGTGGTCGCGGTCATTCTGATCTTCCTGCAGACCTGGCGCGCGACCATCATCCCGGTGATCGTGGTGCCGGTGGTGCTGCTGGGCACTTTCGCGGTGCTTGCGGCGCTGGGATATTCCATCAATACCCTGACCATGTTCGCCATGGTGCTGGCCATCGGTCTGCTGGTCGATGATGCCATCGTGGTGGTCGAAAACGTCGAACGGGTCATGCGCGAGGACGGCCTCGGCCCGGTGCAGGCGACGGAAAAGTCGATGCGGCAGATCTCGGGCGCGCTGATCGGCATCGCCGCCGTGCTGTCGGCGGTGTTTCTGCCCATGGCCTTCATGGCGGGATCGACCGGGGTGGTCTACCGGCAGTTTTCCGTCACCATCATCACCGCCATGGGGCTGTCGCTGGCAGCGGCGCTGATCCTGACACCCTCGCAGACGGCGTCCATCCTGCGCCCACATCACGGCGATGCCCGCTTCGCCGCCGCCCGCTGGTTCAATCGCCAGTTCGACCGCCTGGCCGATGGCTATGCCGCGATCATCGCCCGGCTTCTGCGCCGCCCCTTCATGGCGCTTCTGGTGCTGGCGCTGATCTCGCTCGGCACCTGGCAGCTGTTCACACGGATGAACTCGACCTTCCTGCCGACCGAGGATCAGGGCGTGCTGATGGCACAGATCACACTGTCGGAAGGCTCGACCGCGCAGCAGACCCGCGCCGTGGTCGAGGAAATCGAGCAATATCTGCTGAACGACGAACCGGCGGTCGAATCCGTCTTCGGCGCCCTTGGCTGGGGCTGGTCCGGCAGCTCGCAAAGCCGGGCCATGCTGTTCGTGAAGCTGAAGGATTTCGACCTGCGCGACACGCCCGAGCAATCCGCCCGCGCGGTGGCGCAGCGCGCCAATGACCGCTTCGGCAAGAACCGCGCGGGCCGCATCAGCTTCAACCAGCCGCCGCCCATTCAGGGTCTGGGCAATCAGGCAGGTTTCAGCATGTTCCTGATCGATCAGACCGCGCAGGGCACCGACAAACTGCGCGAGGCCTCGGCCACGCTGGAAACCGCCAGCGAGACCAGCACCCTCGTCACCAATGTCGAGGGCCGGGGCGACGAGGATGATGCCGCGCTGCATCTCGACATCGATGCCCAACGGGCCGAGGCGCTTGGCCTGAATGTCAGCGAAGTGAACGGGATGCTCTCGGTGATCTTCTCGGGGCGCGAGGTCAATGATTTCGCCATGGGGGCGACCCTGCGCCCGGTGATCGTGCAGGGCGCGTCCGGTTTCCGCATGCAGCCCGAGGATCTGGAGGCGTGGTATGCCCGCAATTCGGCGGGCGAGATGGTGCCGTTCAGCGCCTTCTCCTCCTATCGGTGGGAGCCGGTGGCACCGCGGCTGCAGCGCTTTGACGGCACCGATGCGATTTCCATGTCGGGCACCGAGGCCGAGGGCGCAAGCTCGGGTCAGGCGATGGAGGCGATGGAACAGATGGTCGCCGATCTGCCCGGCGGGTTCGGCGTCGCATGGACCGGCCTGTCCTATCAGGAACAGCAGTCGGGCAATCAGGCCCCCTGGCTTTATGCACTGTCGGCGCTGGTGGTGTTCCTGTCACTCGCGGCGATCTATGAAAGCTGGTCGGTGCCGTTTTCGGTGATGCTGGCGGTGCCCGTCGGCATTCTGGGCGCGGTGGTGGCGGCGCTGATCTTCGGACAGTCGAACGATGTCTATTTCAAGGTCGGCATCCTGACCACCATCGGGCTGGCGGCCAAGAACGCCATTCTGATCGTCGAATTCGCCCGCGTGCTGGAGCTTGAGGGACGCAGCACCATCGCCGCCGCGACCGAGGCCGCCAAGCTGCGCCTGCGCCCGATCCTGATGACCTCGCTGGCCTTCATCCTCGGGGTGCTGCCGCTGGCCACGGCGCGGGGCGCGGGGGCGGCGGCGCAGAACTCCATCGGGATCGGGGTGATGGGCGGCATGATCGCGGCCACCTTCATCGGCATCTTCCTGGTGCCCAGCTTCTATGTCGCCATCCGCCGCCTGTCCGGCCCGCTGCGCGCCCCGCCGCCGAAACGCGGCGCGTCCGCGCCTATGCCGGGCGAATGAGGATGGCGCGGAAGTCGTTCACATTGGTCAGCGTCGGCCCGGTCACCACCTGATCGCCGAGCGTGCCGAAGAAGCTGTGCGCGTCGTTATTCGCCAGCGCCTGGGCAGGGTCGCGCCGCGCGAACATGGCGCGGGTCAGCGTATCAGGCCCGATCTGCGCGCCGGCGATTTCCGCCGCGCCATCGACGCCGTCGGTGTCGCAGGCGATCGCGCGGATGCCCGGCGCGCCATCCAGCGCCAGTGCCAGCGCCAGCGCATATTCTGCATTGGGACCGCCCACGCCATTGCCCGTTCGGGTCACTGTCAACTCTCCGCCCGAGAGGAGCAGCAAGGGGGGCATTCCGGCGTTGCGCCCGGCCTGCGCAGCCAGCGCCAAGGCTGCATGTTCGGCAGCAACCTCGCGCGCCTCGCCGCCCAGATCGTCGCCGAGGATCCGCACCTCGAAACCGGCCTCGCGCGCCATCTCGGCTGCCGCCGCCAGCGACTGCGCGGGCGCGGCCACCACGCGGTTCTCGACCCCGGCGAGGCGCGGATCACCGGGCGGGATCACCCCGGTCTGGCCTGCCAGCACAGCCTGCGCGCTGTCGGGCAGCGCGATCCCCCAACGCGCCGCAATCGCGCGCGCCTCCGCAGCGGTCGAGGCATCGCCCACCGTCGGCCCCGATCCGATCATCGCCGGATCATCGCCCGGCACGTCCGAAATCATCAGCGCCAGCACCCGCGCGGGCGCGGCGGCGGCGGCCAGTTGGCCGCCCTTCACCCGGCTGAGATGCTTGCGCAGCACGTTCATCTGGTCGATCGGCGCGCCCGAGGCCAGCAGCGCCGCATTCACCGCCTGCTTTTCCGCCAGCGTCATCGCTCCCGCCGGCGCGCAAAGCAGCGCCGAGGCCCCGCCAGAGATCAGCATGACCACCAGATCCTCCGCGCCCAGTCCCGCCAGCAGATCCAGCATCCGCGCCGTCGCCGCGACCCCGGCCTGATCAGGCACCGGATGGGCGGCAAGCGCGATCTCGATCCCTTGCGTCGGACGGCCATAGCCGTAGCGGGTGATCACCAGCCCCTCGACCGGGCCCCAGGCGGCCTCGACCGCCTCAGCCATGCGGGCGGATGCCTTGCCGGCGCCGACCACGACCACCCGCCCCGCCGGGCGCGGCGGCAGGTTCCCGGAGATGAAGCGCATCGGATCGGCGACCGCGACGGCGCGGTCGAACAGGCTTCGCAGGAAAGCCACATCATCCATGGTCAACCCCCAGCGAGGATGCGCGCGCGATCAGCCCGACCGGCGCGCGGGTTTCAGCGGGCGGCACCAGACCGCCATTCAGCCAGCCCAGCAGCCGCACCGCGGTGTCATGCCCGAAGCGGGCAATATCGCAACTGACCGAGGACAGGGCGGGCCAGACTTCGGCGCATTCTTCGATATTGTCGAAGCCGACAAGGCGGATGTCCTCGCCCACGCGGCGCCGCTGCCGGGCCAGCCCGTTCATCAGCCCCAGCGCCACCAGATCGTTGAAGCACAGGACGGCCTGGGTGTCTTCGGGCAGGCTCAGCGCCGCTTCATGGCCGCCGTGGCGGGTGATGGCGCCGGGCAGCATCAGCGGCTCCAGCCCGGCGGCGGCCATTTCCGCGAGATAGCCCGAGGCGCGTTCGGCGGTGATCTGCCGCTCGGGCCGACCGCCCAGAAAAGCGATGCGGGTCAGCCCCTGATCCAGCAGGTGCCGGGTGGCGACCGCGCCGCCGGTGGCGTAATCGAACGAGGCGAAGGGGATGCGCCCCGCGCTGCCATCCAGCTTGCGCAGCACCTGCATGGCCGGGATCTGCGCCGCCGCGATCTGGTCCATGATCGCGCCGGGATCGCCGAAGGTGGGCGAGATCACCAGCCCCGCGACCCCGTGTTCAATCATCGACTGCACCAGTTGCGCCTGTCGGGCCGGGTCCTCGTCCGAATTGCCGATCACCGTGGCATAGCCCTGTTCCGCCAACGCCATCTGCATCGAGGTCGCGAATTCGGTGAAGAACGGGTTGCGCAAGTCGTTTATGACCAGCCCGATCAGCCCGGTCGAGGCCGAGCGCAGATTGGCCGCCGCCCGGTTATAGACGTAACCCACCCGCGCCATCGCCTCGCGCACGGCAAGCGCGGTTTCCTCGCGCACAAGCGGGCTGCCCTGCAGCACCAGCGAGACGGTGGATTTCGACACCCCCGCCGCCCTCGCCACGTCCAGAATGGTCGGCCTGCGCGTCATGCCCCGATGCCGTGGACGGCCAGCAGGTGGCGCATCCGCGCCTCGGCCAGATCGGGATTCTGCAGCAGCCCGGCATTGGCGGCCAGCCGGTAAAGCTCGGCATAATGGGTAATGCCGCGCGTGGACTGAAAGCCCGCCGGCATGATGAAGCCCGGCTGCATCCCGTTCAGCCATGACAGAAAGGCAATCCCCGCCTTGTAGAATTGCGTCGGCGCGCGGAACAATTCGCGCGAAAGCGGCACGGTCGGCTCCATCAGCGCGTCATAGCCCGCGCGGTCGCCCGCCGCCAGCGCATCCAGCGCCTGCGCGGCGGCGGGGGCGATGGCGGTGAACGCCCCCAGCAGCGCGTGGGAATGGTGCTTTCCGTCGCCCGCGATCAGCGCCGCATAGTTGAAATCGTCGCCGGTATAGAGCTTCACCCCCTCGGGCAGGCGGGCGCGGAAATCTTCCTCATGCGCCTGATCCAGCAGCGAGATCTTGATGCCGTCGACGCGGCCAGGATGAGCCGCGATCAGATCCAGCACCGCATCCGAGGCGGCGGCGATGCTGTCATGCCCCCAATAGCCTTTCAGCGCCGGGTCGAACATATCACCCAGCCAGTGCAGGATCACCGGCTCCTTCGCCTGCGCGATCAGCCGGTCGTAGACGCGCCGGTAATCGGCAGGCGCCGCATTGATCGCCGGCAACGCCCGCGTCGCCATCAGGATCAACTGGCCGCCCTCGGCCTCGATCGCGTCCATCTGATGTTCATAGGCCGCGACGATGCTGTCCAGATCCGGCAGCTCCGCCAGCGTCCTGTGATCGGTGCCCGCCCCGCAGGCCACGCGCGGCTTCAGCGGATGGGCCTTCGCCTCCTTCATGGTGCGCGCGATCAACTCGCGCGCGGTGTCCCAGTCGACGCCCATGCCGCGTTGGGCGGTATCCATCGCCTCGGCCAGCCCGAGACCCTGATCCCAGAGGCCACGGCGGAAGTTCAGCGTCGCCTCCCAGTCGACCGCCGGGCGGTCGGTCCAGGGCGCCCGTTCGGCCAGGGGATCGCTGACGACATGGGCGGCGGCGAAGGCCACGCGGGTCCAGGGACGGGTCGGCGCGCGCGGCACCAGCGGCTCGCGGGTGCTGGCGAAGGTTTGCAGCGTGCCGTCATAGGTGGGCAGGTTGAGCATGGGTCAGTCCTTCACAGCAAGATCGAAAACCAGAATGCCGTCGAGTCCGCCAACCGCGTTCGCGATCAGCGCCTCGCTGACGCGGCGGTGGTCGGGATGGGCCTGATAGGCGGCAAGCGCATCCCAATCGGTGAAATCGGGGACGAAGCCGTGCAGATAGCCGCGCTCGATCTGCTCGGGGCTTTCGCTGCGCCCCGCGGTGATGGCGATCACCCCCGGCAGCACGGCGCGGATGGCGTGCAGATCGGCGAAAATGGCGTCGATGGCGGCCTCGGGCAGGTCGTCGCGAAAGCGGATCAGGACGATATGGCGGATCATCTCAGGCCCCATGATCGGCGCGGATCATGTCGGCGGCCTTTTCCGCGATCATGATCGTGGGGGCGTTGGTGTTCGACGAAATCAGCCGCGGCATGATCGAGGCATCGACGACGCGCAGCCCGGCGATGCCGTTGAGGCGCAGCCGGGTATCGACCACCGCCGCCCTATCGCTGCCCATCCGGCAGGTGCCGGCCGGGTGGTGGTCGGTCTTGGCATTGGCGACGGCGTAATCGAGGTAATCCTCGTCGGTCCGGACCTGCGGTCCCGGCAGCACCTCGCGCAGGACATAGGGTTTCAGGGCGCTCTGGGCCATGATCTCCTGCGCCAGCTTCAGGCCCCGGATCGACATTTCGCGGTCATGGGGATCGGCCCAGTAATTCGGGTCGATCAGCGGCGCGGCCTTGGGATCGCTGCTGGCCAGCCGTACCGTGCCGCGCGACCGCGGGCGCAGATAGGCCGAGTTCAGCGTCACGCCGCCATTCGGCATCGCGGCCACCCCCGCCTCGATCCCCGAACCGAGGCCGAGATGGAACTGGATATCGGGCGAACGTGCATCAGCATCGGCATACCAGAAGCCCCCGGTTTCAAACAGGCTGGAGGCGACCGGCCCCTTGCGGGTCAGCAGATATTGAAGGCCGGCCACCGCCGACCACCACGGCTTGGCGTAGCGGTCATAGGTATGGGGGCCGGTGCATTCGGCGATCACGAACAGGTCGAGATGGTCCTGCAGGTCCGACCCCACCCCCGGCTGGTCCAGCACCACATCGATGCCCAGATCGCGCAGGTGATCGGCGGGGCCGATCCCCGACAGCATCAGCAGGCGTGGCGAACCGATGGCGCCCGAGGACAGGATCACCTCGGCCGTCGCGCGCAGGCTGCGGCTGGTGCTGCCCTCGGCAACCCGGATGCCCACGGCGCGGCCGCCTTCCACCTCGATCGCCAGCACCTGCGCGCCCGACATCACCGTCAGGTTCGGCCGCGACCTCGCCGGGTCCAGAAACGCCACCGAGGTCGAGGACCGCCGCGCATGTTTCTGGGTCAACTGGTAATAGCCCACGCCGTCCTGCGTGGCCCCGGTCATATCCTCGTTATGGGGGATGCCGATCTCGCCCGCGGCGCGGAAATAGGCCTCGCAGATCGGCAAGGGCGCGGCGGGCTGGGACACGCCCAGGGGACCGCCCTGCCCGTGCCAGCGGTCGTTATAGGTGTCGTTATCCTCGGATTTGCGGAAATAGGGCAGAATGTCCTCATAGCTCCAGCCGTCGCAGCCAAGCTGGCGCCATTCGTCGTAATCCAACGCATTGCCGCGCGTATAGATCTGGGCGTTAATGCTGGAGCCGCCGCCCAGCACGCGGGCCTGGGTGAAGCGGATGACGCGGTTCTTCATGTGGCGCTGCGGCACGGTTTCCCAGCCCCAGCTGCCGATGCCCTTGGTCATTTTCGCAAAACCGGCCGGCATGGCGTAGAAGGGATGGCGCGGGCGGCCGCCGGCCTCGACCAGCAGCACGCGGGTGTCGGGATTCTCGGTCAGCCGGTTGGCCAGCACGCAGCCGGCGCTGCCGCCGCCGACGATGATGAAGTCATAATCACTGGCCATGCCCGGCCTCCTCACAATCTTGGAATCGACAGCCCGCCATCGACGGCGATCACGCTGCCCGTTGAAAAGGCCATCGCGCCCTGCACGAGCGGCAGGACAGCGCGGCCAATGTCGCCCGGATGGCCCCAGCGGTTCGCGGGCACCAGCCCGCCCGCGATCAGGGCTTCGTATTTGCCCGACACGCCCGCCGTCATCGGGGTCTGGATGATGCCGGGGCGGATCTCGAACACGCCGATATTGGCGGCGGCCAGCCGCGCCGCGAACAGCTTGACCATCATCGAGGCCCCGGCCTTGGAGATGCAATATTCGGCCCGCTCGGGCGAGACCATCTCGGCGCTGACCGAGGTGACGAAGAGCATGCTGCGATAGGCATCCTCCGGCAGCGCCAGCATTCGCCGCGCCACCGCCTGCGCCAGAAAGAAATTGCCGCGCAGATTGATGCCCATGGTCCAGTCAAAGTTTTCCGGCATCAGATCCAGCAGGTCGCCGCGGATGCGCGCGGGCACCCCGGCATTGGCGATCAGCGTGGTGACCGGGCCGAGATCGCGTTCGACGGCATCCAGAAGCGCCGGCACCTCCCCGACCTGCGACAGGTCGTGACAATAATACCGCGCCTGCGGGCCGAGTGCCGCCAGCGCCTCCTGCACCGGGGCGGAGTCCTCGGGCTGTTCGGCGGCGATGGCGATCTGAAAGCCCGCCTCGCGCAAGGCGCTGGCAATGCCAAGCCCGATGCCCTGCTGGCCACCGGTGATCAGCGCCATGCTCATGCCCAGTCCCCCTTGCGGATATGGTCGGCCGCGCGCAAGGACAGCGCCGCGATGGTCAGCGCCGGGTTCACCGCCGCCGAGGTCGGCAGCACGCTGGCATCGGTGATGAACAGGTTCGGGTGGTCATGGGCACGGCCGTGAATATCGACCACGCTGCTGCCCGGATCGCGCCCCATCCGCGCCGTCCCGCATTGATGCGAGGGGGTGCGGCGGTCGAAAGGTTTCGACAGCACGATGGGATAGCCCGCCCGACGCAGTTCCTTCTTCAGCCGTGCCACCAGCGCCTCATGCGCTTCCCAGTTCGAGCGCTTCCAGTCCAGCCTGATCTGACCGTTATGCAGGCTGACCCGGCTTTCGGGATCGGGCAGATCCTCGGACATGGCATAAAGATCCAGCGCGCGGTCCGAGATCAGATTGGCCAGCATCAGCGGCAGGCCGGCCCCGGCGGCAAGGATCGGCCCCGTCACCCGGCCCAGCATCTGGATATTGCCCAGCGGCTCGCCCTTGGGACCGCCGGTTTCGTAGAAATCATTCACCATCAGGGTCTTCTGATAGACCGAGCGGTTGCGCCGGAAAGGGTGAACGGCCAGCACGGCGGAACAGTTATGGTTCATGAAATTGCGGCCAAGCTGATCCGACCTGTTGGCCAATCCCTGCGGATGCGCCCCATCCGCCGAGCGCAGCAGCAGGGCCGCCGAATTCACCGCACCCGCGGCAAGGGCGAAATGCCCGGCCTCGATCCGGGCCGGCCCCCGCGCGCCTTTCACATGCAGCGCCACGATGCGACCATCGTCACCGCATTCCAGCCGGGTCGCGCGCGTGCCGGTCAACAGGATGACATTGGGGTGTTTCAGCGCCTCGGCAATGCCGATGGTTTCGGCATCCATCTTGCCGCCCACCGTGTTCGGATAGCCGTCCCAGCCGATTTTGGCACGTTCCAACCAGCGTTCGATGTCCACCCCCAAAGGCAGATGGGACGGGTGCAGGCCGATGCCGGACAGACGGCGGCGCAGATCGGCGATTTCGGGTTCGTCGGGAACCGGCGGGAAGGGATAGGGGGCGGCATGGGGCGGCTCGCTCGGGTCGTCGCCCAATTGGCCGCGCACCTGATACATCTCCTCGGCGGCCTGATACCAGGGCGCCATCTCGGCATAGGTGATCGGCCAGCCGGGCGTGGTGCCACCCATATGGCGAATCGGGCTGAAATCGCTTTCGCGATAGCGCAGCAGCACCGCGCCGTAGAATTTGGAATTGCCGCCGACATAGTAGAAATTGCCGGGACTGAAGGGCTGGTCCTGCCCGTCCAGCCAGGTCTCGTCCGGCCGGAAGACGCCCCGGCCATGGATGGCGTAGCCGTCGATGGCCTCGGGCGTGTCCTCGATCCGCTCGCCCGCCTCGACGATCACGATGCGCTTGCCCGAGGGGGCGAGCGCCGCCGCCAGCGTCGCCCCCCCCATCCCCGAGCCGATGATGACCAGATCCGCGTCCATGATCAGCCCGTGATCCGGTCTTCGCTGGCTGGGTCGAAGATCACCGCCTTGTCCATATTGACGATGAAGTCGAAGGGCTGGCCGGGCTGGACATCCACATCCGCCCGCATCCGCGCGATACAGGCCTTGCCCGAGAGGGTCGTCTCCACGAAGGTGTCCGAGCCCGCCGGTTCGGTGACATGCACCATGTTGCGCAGGGGCTGGGTGTTCTTCGCGTTGCGGTCGACGCCGTCGGGATCGGTGATCGCTTCGGGGCGGATGCCAAGCACCACCGGCTTGTCCAGATAGGCGCGCAGGTTCGGGCCGTCCTGACTGAGATTCAGCAGCAACTTGCCCCCGTCCGACCCGGTCAGCTCGGCCGCGAGACCGCCGTTCGAAGCCCGCAGGGTCGCCGGCAGCAGGTTCATCGACGGGCTGCCCATGAAGCTGGCCACGAACATGTTCGCCGGCGTGTCGTAGATCTCCTTCGGGGTGCCCAGCTGCTGGACATAGCCCTTGTTCATCACCGCGATGCGCGTCGACAGCGTCAGTGCCTCGATCTGGTCATGGGTGACATAGACGATGGTGCTTTTCAGCCGCTGATGCAGCTTCTTGATCTCGGTCCGCATGTCCACGCGCAGCTTGGCGTCGAGGTTCGACAAGGGCTCGTCGAACAGGAACACATCCGGGTCGCGGACAAGCGCCCGGCCCATGGCGACGCGCTGGCGCTGACCGCCCGACAGCTGGCCCGGCTTGCGGTCCAGCAGGTGGTCGATCTGCAGAAGCTTCGCGACCTCGGCCAGCTTCTTTTCGCGTTCGGGCTTCGGGATGCCGTGCATCTCCATCCCGAAGGTGATGTTCTGGCCCACCGTCATGTTGGGGTAGAGCGCGTAGCTCTGGAACACCATGGCGATGTTGCGCTTCGAGGGGTGGACGTCGTTGACGACCCGGTTCTTGATCGAGATTTCGCCGCCGGTGATGTTTTCCAGCCCGGCGATCATGTTCAGAAGCGTGGACTTGCCGCAGCCCGAGGGGCCGACGAGGACCAGGAACTCACCCTCCTGCACGGCGATATCGACGCGGTGCAGCACCTCGACGGCGCCATAGGATTTGGTGACATTGTCGATGTTCAGAAAAGTCATCTCTCAGCCTTTCACAGAGCCAGCCATGAGACCGCGCACGAAATACCGCCCCGCCACGATATAGACGAGCAGCGTCGGCAGCGCGGCCAGAATGGCGCCAGCGAAGTGGACGTTGTATTCCTTGACCCCGGTCGAGCTGTTCACAAGGTTGTTCAGCGCCACGGTCATCGGCATGGAATCCAGATCGGCGAACGAGGCGCCGAACAGGAAGTCGTTCCAGATATTGGTGAATTGCCAGATGATGCAGACCACCGCGATCGGCCCTGATACCGGCAGCATGATCCGCCAGAAGATGCGGAAGAACCCCGCCCCGTCCATCATCGCCGCGCGCACCAGCTCGGTCGGGAAGGCGGCATAATAGTTGCGGAAATACAGCGTTGAAAAGCCGATCCCGTAGACCACATGAACGAGGATCAGCCCCCAGGTCGTCCCCGCCAGCCCCATCAGCCCCAGCAGCCGCGCCATCGGGATCAGCACGATCTGGAAAGGGATGAAGCAGGAAAACAGCATCAGCCCGAAGATGATGTTCGACCCGCGGAACTGCCACTTGGTCAGGATATAGCCGTTCAGCGCGCCGATGATGGTGGAAATCGCCACCGCCGGCACCACCATCAGGATCGAGTTCATGAAATAGGGCTTCAGCCCCGTCGCCTCGACCCCGATCTGCGCCGTCGACCAGGCCGATTTCCACGGCGCCAGCGTGGGTTCCGCCGGCAGCGACATCATGTTGCCGCCGGTGATTTCCGACAGCGGCTTGATCGAGTTGATCGCCATGATGAACAGCGGCAGCAGATAGAACAGCGCGAAATAGATCAGCACCACATAGATGAAGGTGCGGGCGATGCGGCCGGTGCGGACGGCCTGGTCCTGTGCGCCACCTGACATCACTTCTGCTCCTTCAGTTCGGCATAGATGTAGGGGATCATGATCGCGGCCACCCCCATCAGCATGATGACCGCCGAGGCAGCCCCAACGCCCATCTGGTTGCGGGTGAAGGTATAGGAATACATGAAGGTCGCGGGCAGCTCGGTCGCACGTCCCGGACCGCCGCCGGTCAGCGCGATCACCAGGTCATAGGACTTGATCGCGAGATGGGCGAGGATCACGAAGGCCGACAGAAAGGCGGGACGCAGCAGCGGAATGACGATGCGGCGATACAGCTGCCAGTTCGACGCGCCGTCGATCTGCGCGGCCTTCAGCATCTCGTTGTCGATGCCGCGCAGGCCGGCGAGGAACATCGCCATCACGAAGCCGGAGGATTGCCAGACGGCCGCGATCACCAGCGTATAGATCGCGTAATTGCGGTCCTTGATCCAGCCGAACTTGAAGCTGTCCCAACCCCACAGGTGCATGGTGTTTTCCAGCCCGATGCCCGGATCCAGCAGCCATTTCCACGCCGTCCCGGTAACAATGAAGGAAAGCGCCATGGGATAGAGGTAGATCGGGCGCAGCACCCCCTCGCCCCGGATCTTCTGGTCGAGGAAAATCGCCAGCAGCAGCCCGATGGCGATGCAGATGGTGATATACAGGCTGGCAAAGATCGCCAGGTTGATCAGCGCCGTGGTCCAGGCCGACAGGCCGAACAGGCGGACATAATTGTCCAGCCCGATCAGGTCGTAACTGGGCAGCATCTTGCTGTTCGTGAAGGACAGAAAGACCGTGTAGATGATGAAGCCGTAGACGAAGACCAGCATCGCCGCCAATGACGGCGACAGCACCAGTTTCGGCAGGATATCCTGCAGAACGGTGCGCAGATCCCTTGGCGCGCGGACTGACCGGGCCATGTTTCCCCCCTCCCCCTTGACGTGACATGCGGGCGCGGCCCGCGCTGGCGGCGACCCGCGGGGGCCGCCGCCAGCCGATGCGATTACTGGGCGCCCTCGACGGCGGCGGCCAGTTCCTCGGCGGCCTGCGCGCTGTCGTATTCGCCGTTGAAATGCGCGGTGATGACATCATACATCGCGTTTTTCACCGCCGCCGGGTTGGCGTGGCCATGGCCCATCGAGCCCAGCAGCGTGCCGGCCTCGGACGCGGCTTTCAGGTCCTTGATGCCCTGCTTGCCGCAATCGTCGAAGCCTTCGTCCGACACGTCGGTGCGCGCCGGGACCGAGCCCTTGACGATATTGAAGGCCGACTGGAAGCCGGGGGATTCCACCGCCTTGGCCATTTCCATCTGCGCGGCCTGTGCGGCCGGATCCTTCTGCTTGAACATGACGAATTCGTCGCTGTTGAAGGTCACGACGCCTTCGGTCCCCGGCACGCGGAAGCACAGGAAATCGGTGCCCGGTTTCTTGCCCGCGCGCAGGAACTCACCCTTGGCCCAGTCGCCCATGATCTGGAAGGCGGCCTCGCCATTGATGACCATGGCCGAGGCGAGGTTCCAGTCCCGGCCCGAGAAGTTGTCGTCGACGAAACCGCGCAGCTGCGCCATCTTGTCGAAGGCGGCGACCATCTCGGGCGAGTTCAGCGCCTCGGGATCGAGATCGATCATCGCTTTCTGATAGAATTCCGGGCCGCCCGAGGCCAGCACGGCGCTGTCGAAGATCGTCGCTTCCTGCCAGGGCTGACCGCCATGGGCGAGCGCAACCTTGCCCGAATCCTTCACCTTCTGAAGGGCGGCGATGAATTCGTCCCAGGTGGTCGGCTGGGCGATGCCCAGTTCGTCCAGAACCGCCTTGTTGGCCCAGACCCAGTTGGTCGAATGGACATTGACCGGGGCCGCGATCCAGTGGCCGTTCGGCTTGGCGAATTTCTGGATCGCCGCCGGGATCACCGCGTCCCAGCCCTCGGCCGCCGCGGCCTCGTCGAGGTTGGCCAGCACGTCGCCCTGATTGGCCCAGTCGAGGATGTCGAAGCCCAGCATCTGCACGGCGGTCGGTGGGTTGCCGGCGGTCACGCGGGCACGCAGCGCGGTCATTGCGGCCTCGCCGCCGCCACCGGCGACCGGCATGTCCTTCCAGCCGATGCCCTTGCCGGCCAGATCCTCCTTCAGGACGTTCAGCGCCGCGGCCTCGCCCCCGGCGGTCCACCAGTGAAGGACTTCCACATCCTCAGCCACGGCCATCCCGGCCGTCAGGCCAAGCGCCATTGCCGCGGTGGTCGCCAGTTTCAGTTTCAAACGCATGGTATCCTCCCCTTTTGCGTTTTGTGCCGACGGTTGGCCCGTCAGCCGTCGTTCACCCAAGGGCTGCGGCCCCGCGCCACGCGCATCTGGACCGTCTTGACCTCCAGGTATTCCTCCAGCCCATAGCGGCCCAGCTCGCGCCCGAGGCCGCTTTCCTTGACCCCACCAAACGGCATTTCCGCAAAGCCGTCCATCCATGTGTTCGTCCAGACGGTCCCGGCCTGCACCTTGCGGGCGAAATTCAGACAGGTGTGGATGTCGCGGCTCCAGACCCCGGCTGACAGGCCATAGGCGGCGCCATTGGCCAGACGAATCGCCTCGTCCTCGTCGCGGAAGGTCAGCACCGACAGGACCGGGCCGAAGACCTCCTCGCGCGCGATCGCCATGTCGGGGGTGACGCCCGCGACAACGGTCGGACCATAGAACTGGCCGCCGAGACCCGGCACCGCGAGGGCTTCGCCGCCGGTCAGCACCCGCGCGCCATCAGCTTTGGCCTGCTGCACATAGCCGTCGATCTTCTGCAGATGCGCATCCGAGATGATGGCGCCGACCTGCGTCGCCTCGTTCAGCGGATCGCCGAAGGGCACCTTCGCCGACAGCTTCGCCACCCGGTCCAGCAGATCCTCGGCCACATCCTGATGCACAATGATGCGGCTGCCCGAATTGCAGCATTCGCCGGCATTGAAATAGACGCCAAAGGCGATGGCATCGGCCGCCGCATCCAGATCGGCATCGGGGAAGATCACCTGCGGGTTCTTGCCGCCCAGTTCCAGCGAGACCTTCTTCAGCGTGGCCGAGGCCGCCGCCACGATCCGCTTGCCCACGGCGGTCGAGCCGGTGAAGCTGACCATATCGACACGCGGGTCCGAAGACATGATCGCCCCCACCGGATCGCCATAGCCCAGCACGATATTGACCACCCCCGCCGGCAACCCGGCCTCGATCAGCAATTCGCCAAGGATGACCGTAGTCGAGGGTGTCATTTCCGACGGCTTGACCACCGCCGTGCAGCCCGCCGCCAATGCGAAGGGCAGCTTCTGGCTGACAATCAGGAAGGGGAAATTCCACGGCGTGATGATGGATGCGACCCCGATCGGTTCCTTCAGCACCACCCCCAGCATATCGGGGCCGAGGCTGTTGTGGCTGTCGCCATGAACGGTGCGCGCCAGCGCCGCGGCATAGCGCCACAGATCGGCGGCACCCTCGATCTCGCCACGCGCCTGCGCGATGGGTTTGCCCGATTCCAGCACCTCGATCAGCGCGATGCGTTCGCGGTCGCGGTCGATCAGATCGGCCACCCGGTTCAGCAGCGCCGCACGGTCCTTGCCAGCCAGCATCGGCCAGTCGCCCTGATCGAAAGCCGCGCGGGCGGCGGCGATGGCGGCCAGCACCTCGGCCTCGCCGCCCTTGGCGGAGCGGCTGACCACCACCCTGTGCGAGGGCGAGATGCGCTCGAAACTGGCGCCGTCCGCGCTGTCCAGCCACGCCCCGTCGATCAGATGGCGTCCGGCGAAGGATTCGGGAAGTTGCGCGCCAGAGGCGGCGATTACGGTCATGTCGGTCATGTCATTTCCCCGGAAAGACGGGTTTGCGTTTTTCAGTGAAGGCGGTGACGCCTTCGGCCTTGTCGGCGCTGGCGGCGATCATGCCCGAGCCAAGCGCCTCGATCATCGCGTCGCGATCCTCGCCGGCCGCGGCGTGGATCATGTATTTGGCGACCTCGGTGGCGCGGGGCGAGGTGGTCAGCAGCTTCCCGGCAATCTCCAGCGCGGCGGCGAAGGGCATCTCGGCCACCTCAGCCACGAAACCGCAGGACAGCGCGCGCTCGGCGCTGATCCGGCGGCCGAACAGCGCCATTTCCTTCAGCATCGGTTCCGGCAGCAGGCGCGCCAGCCGCTGCGTGCCCGACCAGCCCGGCACGATCCCGACCTGGCTTTCCGGCAGCGCCAGCGTCGCCGCGCTTCCCATCACCCGGATGTCGCAGCAGGCAGCCAGTTCCAGCCCGCCGCCGAAGGCATGGGCATGGATCACCGCGATGGTGGGCTTGGACAGCCGCGCCAGCCGGTCGAAGATCCGGTGCCCGTCCCTGACCCAGTGCCGCGCGAAATCGAAGGGCGACAGGGGCGCCCAGGCGGTGATGTCGGCACCGGCGCAAAAGGCGCGCTCGCCCTCGCCCGCGACGATCACGCAGCGCACGTCCGGGTCGCGTTCCAGCGCGGCGCAATGGCTTTCCAGCTGCGCCAGCATGTCGGGCGTGAAGGCATTCAACCGCGCCGGGTTGTTCAGCATCAGTTTGGCGATGCCGCCATCGACGGTCAGATCCAGCGAGGCCATCACAGATCCAGCCCCATGGCCGAGGTCGACAGCAGCGCCTTGGGCATCACCACCGCGTTATCGGCCACCTTCACCCGGCCTTGCGAGGCTTGCACGATATCACGCTCGGCCTCGATCCCCGGCATGATTTCGGTGGCGACAAGGCCCTGATCGGTCAGCCGCATCACGCAGCGCTCGGTGATATAAAGCACCTTCTGGCCACGCCGCAGCGCGCGCTGACCGGCGAAGGTGACATGCTCGACGGCCTCGACCATCTTGGTGAATTTACCGGGGGTGCGGACGCGAAGCCCTTCCTCGGTCAGGTCCAGATCGGCGCCGGCTTCGAAAAAACCCGAGAAGACGATTTCGGGCGCATTGGCTGTGATGTCGACGAACCCGCCGCAACCTGCTGTCAGGTAAGGCTTCTTGCCCAGCTTCGAGACGTTGACATTGCCCTCCACGTCCACCTCCAGAAAAGACAGGAAGGACAGATCAAAGCCGCCGCCCTGAAAATAGGTGAATTGCTGCGGCGAGGGCACGAAGGCATCGGCGTTCGACGCGCAGCCGAAGGCAAAGCCGGTCAGGGGCATGCCGCCCACCGCACCCTGCTCGATGGCCCATGTCACCGCCTCGGGGTGGCCCGCCTCCAGCAGGATGCGCGGCACCATGGCGGAAATGCCAAAGCCCAGATTGGCCGTCTGGCCGCGCTTCAGCTCCATCGCGGCGCGGCGGGCAATGACCTTCTCGACCCCGTATTCGGCCAGTGTAAAGCTGTCCCAGGGCCGCATGATCTGGCCCGAGATCGCCGGATCATAGGGGGTTTCAGTCGTCTGGCGCTGATCGGGATCGACCACGATCAGATCGACCAGATGGCCCGGCACATGCACGTCATGGGGGCGCAGCGAACCGCGCGCGGTGACGCGCTTGACCTGGGCAATGACCAGCCCGCCATGGTTCTTCGCGGTGATCGCCTGTTCCATGCCGCCCAGATAGGCGCCCTCGTGTTCATAGGTCAGGTTGCCATGCTCATCGGCGGTGGTGGCGCGGATGATGGCGACGTCGGGGATGATATTGGGGAAATGCAGCCAGGTCTCGCCGTTGAACTCGCGCCGGAACACGATGGGTTCGGCCGCAGCCCTCTCGTTCATGGCGCAGCCCTCGCGGATCGGGTCCGCGAAGGTTTCAAGGCCCACCTGCGTCAGCACGCCGGGCCGGCGCGCGCCGGCGTCGCGGTTCATGTCGAACATGATCCCCGAGGGCACGTTATAGGCGGCCACCCGGTTTTCGACCACCATGCGCCATATTTCCGGCATCGGCAGCGAGGACGGCCCCGAGGGATAGGACCCCGCCACGATTTTCGAAAGCAGCCCGTCCTTGGCGATGTGATCGACGCCCTTGACGCCATACATATCGCCCGCCGCAATCGGGTGCAGCGTGGTCAGGTTGCGCGGATGGCCCTCGGCATCGAAGCGGGCGCCGATGGCGGCCAGAACCGCATCCGGGCAGCCCAGCCCCGAGGACGAACTGACGCTGATCACCGCGTCATCGGGAATGCGGGCGGCGGCTTCCGCGCCGGACACGACTTTCGACATTACAGCAATCCCCCATAATTCACCGCCGTGCGCGTGCCCGTGCGCGCCGCTTGCGCCACCGCCTCGGCCACCGCGAGCGAGGCCACCCCGTCGCGCCCATCCGCCGCCGGGCGGCCCTGGCCCGCAACCGCCTGCCCGAACAGCCGGACGGAGCGGGCATAGAGATCCTCGGGTTCGAAGCTGACGGGGGTATAATCCAGACCCCGGCGGATCAGTATCTCTCCGATCGGCTGCTGGGTCATCACATCGCGCGCGAAGATCGAGCCCTCGGTGCCGTGGAACTCGATGCCGGTCCCGGCATGGGCGTGGGTGAAGCTTTCATGCGCCTGCACCTGCACGCCCGAGGGCATGGACCAGACCGACATCACGCTGTCTTCCACGCCCTGCCCCATGCGGTGCGCGGTGGTCATGGCCACCACATCCACGGGGTTTTCGTCGAGATGGAAGCGCACCGTATCGGCATCATGGACGACGATGTCCAGAATGACGCCGCCGCCAGCGCCGGCATTGTCGACGCGCCAGCCCTGCAGCGCCTGCGGCAGGTTCACGGCGTGGAAAACCCGCGCGCTCAGCACCTCGCCGATCGCGCCGTCCTTCAGCAGATCGCGGATGGCGCGGTGGCTGGCGGCGTTGCGCAGGTGGTGATTGGTGGCAAAGGTGATACCGGCTTCTTCCGCCGCGCGCACCATGGTGACGGCATCCGCCACGGTCATCGCCAGCGGCTTCTCGCACAGCACATGCTTGCCCGCCGCGATCGCCGCCATGGCCTGCGGGAAATGCTTTTCGTTGGTCGACGAGATATAGACCGCATCCAGCCCCGGCTGGGCCAGCAGATCCTCGATCCCGGTGGTGGCGAAAGCGATGTCGTTCTCGGCCGCGAAACGGTGGGCATGGGTCTGGCCAGAGCTTTGGACCGCCACGACCTCATCCCCGTTGCCGCGCAAAGCGCCGATCATCCGCCCCTCGGCAATCGCGCTCGCCCCGATCAGACCCCATTTCATCGCAAAACTCCCCCTCACCGATCTTTGGACCGTTCCAATTCGATAAGGAAGCGCCGCGATTCGGTCAAGCGCCGAGATGAGGTTCAGCGGCGGCGCAGGTTTTGGAAGATGGAAAGCCCAATCAGCAGCACGCTCGCGATGACGAAGGCGCAGGCGATGGGGCGTTCCAGAAACACCATCGGATCCCCGCGCGAGATCAGCATGGCGCGGCGCAGATGCGTCTCGATCAGCGGGCCGAGGACAAAGCCCAGCAGCAGCAGCGCCGGGCTGAAACGCGCCAGCGCCAGCAGATAGCCGCAGAGCCCCACGACCGCCACGGTGGCGATGTCGAAGGCCGATCCACGCACCGAATAAACGCCAAGGCAGACGAAAATCAGGATCGCCGGATACAGATAGCGGAAGGGGATGCGCAGCATCGACACCCAGATCCCGATCAGCGGCAGGTTCAGGATCAGCAGCAGCAGGTTGCCGATCCCGAAGCTGACGACCAGCCCCCAGAACATGTCAGGGCGCGCGGTCAGCATTTCGGGACCGGGCTGGATGCCATGGATCACCAGCGCCCCCAGCATCAGCGCCATGATCGGATCGCCGGGAATCCCCAGCGTCAGTGTGGGCACGAAGGCGGTGATGGCGGCGGCGTTATTGGCGGCCTCGGGACCTGCGACGCCCTCGACAGCGCCCTTGCCGAAACGCTCGGGGTGGCGGGCCACGCGGCGCTCGACCGCGTAGGACAGGAAGGACGACAGCGTCGATCCGGTGCCGGGCAGCGCGCCGAAGAAACTGCCGAGCGCGGTGCCGCGCAGGGTGGCGGCAGGCATGCGCTTCAGGTCGTCGCGGCTGGGCATCATCTGGCGGAAGGTCACACGCTCGGGCGCGGCATGGCGTTCTGCATTGCGGATATTGCCGATCACCTCGGCCACGCCGAACAGACCCATTGCCAGCGCGACAAGGTTGATGCCGTCCATCAGCTCGGGGATGCCGAAGGTGAAACGCTGCGCCCCGGAATTCACATCCGTGCCCACGCAGCCGAGGATCAGCCCCAGCGTGACCATGGCGAAGGCCTTGGCCGGCCGGTCCGACCCGATGGTCGACGCCGCGACCAGCCCCAGGACCATCATCGCCGCATATTCGGCCGAGCGGAAGGCGGTGGCGGCCTCGCTCAGCCAGCCGGCCAGCACCACCAGCACCACGATGCCCAGCATGGAGCCCGCGAAGGAGGACACCATCGACACGAACAGCGCGACGCCCGCACGCCCCTGCTGCGCCATGGGATAGCCGTCCAGCGTGGTGACGGCCGATTGCGGCGTGCCCGGCAGCCGCAGCAGGATGGACGCCACCGCCCCCCCATATTGCGCCCCGTAATACACCCCCGCCAGCATCACCAGCGCGGCCTCGGGGCTGATATAGAAGGTGATCGGCAGCAGCAACGAGATCGCCGCCATCGCCCCGATCCCCGGCAGCACGCCGATGAAGGTGCCAAGCGTCACCCCGAGCAGGCAATAGGCCAGCACGTCGGGCTGCAGGGCCACATTGAAGCCATGCGCGAGGCCCTCCCACGCTGTCATGGCACGCTCCGGCAGGTGGAAAGCTGGCCGCAGACGGCCAATTGCAAGGCTGCGCCGATACGGATCCTTCGCCAGCGGCCGCGGTGACGGGGCGCGGCTGGAAGGGCAGCTTGCGCGGTGGGGCGAAGGTTGGCGGGAGTCATGGCAACCTCGGGAGGATGGGGATGGTCATCCGCAGACCGGCGATGAAGACCAGCCAGACCAGCCCGGTGACGCAGGCCGCCAGCAGGATGCGCCAGCGCCAGCCCGAGTGCGGGGCCGGAACGCTGGCGATCAGAACGGCGGCGAAACAGGCCAGAAGGATGCCCAGCCGATTCATGCCGAGGCCGAAGATCAGAATTGCGGCGATCACTGCCGCCGCGTCGCCCCAGGCGATGTGCGGCGTTTCGGCCATGCGACCCCATGCAGGGATCGCCACCGCCGCGCCCAGGACCGCCAGCAGCGCGCCCAGCACGGTCGGGAAGAAGCCCGGCCCCATGGCGCGCAGGGTGCCGAAATCGAGGGTCAGCCCGGCATGAACGGCAACGCCCGCACCCAGCAGGGCCAGCACGCCGCCGCCCCAGATATCCGCCCAATCCCTGTGCATCCCCCGGCCTTACTTGGCGGTGCCGACCTTGTCGATCACCGCGCCCCACATCCGGGTGTCGTCGGTGATGCGTTTGGCCAGATCCTCGGGCGTGCCGCCTGCCGCCTGCCAGCCCATATCCAGCAGTTTCTTCTGCACCTCGGGATCGGCAAGGATGGCGTTGATTTCGGTGTTCAGCCGCGCGACCACGTTCGGATCGGTGCCGGCGGGGGCGATGAAGGCGTTCCACAGCTCGGCCTGGAAATCGGCGGGCATCCCGGCGTTCCCGGCGATCACTGGCACATCGGGGATCTGGGCGAAAGGTTCGGCCGAGGTCACGCCCAGCATCTTCAGCTTGCCCGAGGCCACATGCGGCAGCGCCGCCGAGGGGGCCATGAAGCCGGCGTCGATCTCGCGCCCGATGATCGAGGTGGTGACCTCGGCATAGGCGGTGAAAGGAACATGCAGCATCTCGATCCCGGCGGCTTCGTTGAACAGCTCGGCCGTCAGATGCGCGCCCGATCCCTGCCCGACCGATCCGTAGCTGAGCGCGCCCGGCTCGGCCTTGGCCAGTTCGATGAAGCCCGCCAGATCGGTGGCCTCGGCATCGCCGGCCACCGCCAGCACCAGCGGCGAGGTCGCGATCAGCGCCACCGGCTGAATGTCCTTGGCGACATCATAGCCGAGATCGGGCATCAGCCGTCCGGCGGTGGTCAGCGGGCCGTTGATGGTGGTGCCGAAAGCGTGGCCGTCCGGGCCTGCCGCCAGCATCTGCTGGACGCCGATCACCCCGCCCGCGCCGGGCTTGTTTTCGACCACGACCGGCTGGCCCAGCTTCTGCGACAACGGCTCGGTGATGATGCGTGCCAGCAGATCGGGCGAGGAGCCCGCCGGAAAGCCAACATAGACATGGACCGGCCCGGTCGGCCAATCCTGCGCGAATGCGGGGGCGGCAAGGGCGAAAGCGGCGGCCGCGGCAAGCGCCGCACGGCGCGTGAAGGCCAATCCACCGCTGGCGCTGTTGCTGACCCCGATCAAATCCCGCTTCATCCCTGTTCCTCCCTGACCGTCATTTGGACCGGTCCAACCGAGTAGAGGGGCGCGGCGATTCGGTCAACGCGATTGCGCGATTTCACCCCCGCAGCATATGCGGTTGAACCCGCGGGCAATTCGCGGCAGAGATCGGCGACCCCTGCGCGGACCAATTGAAAGGGAAAGCCAAGATGACTTGGGATGTGGTGGTGACCGCCAAGGACACGCGCGAGGCCATCAGCCTGTTCATCCGCCGCTACAAGGCCATGGGGGCGTCGCGGATCTTCCTGTATTACGATGATCCCGCCGATGTTCACCTGTTCGACGATGATGCGGTCGAGATCACGGTCTGCAATCCGGCCTACTGGGCCGGCGCACGGCCCGAAGGGCTGGAGCTGCGGCAGAAATGGAACGCCACGCAGGCCCGCGCCCGTTCGGCGGCGGACTGGATCTTCAGCTGCGACATCGACGAGCATCTGTGGTCCGAAACCCCGGTATCCGCGCTGTTGGCGGCGCTGCCCGACCAGGTCCTTTCGGTCTCGGTCCCCCCGATCGAGGCCGTCTATGATCGCCCGCCCGAAAGCGAGACCGACATCGTCGCCACCCCCTGGTTCAAGACGCAGGACCGCGATGCGGACGCCCGCGCCGCCTTCTGGGGCGGCAAGCTCGGCGATCTGGCCGGGCTGAGCGTTGCGGGCTATTGGGGCCACACGCATGGCAAATCCTTCACACGCGTCCATGGCACCCCCGAATTGACCGAGATGCCGCTGCACAATCATGCCGGCCGCAGCCCCTTCGCCCCGGTAAGGGTGCCGGGTCTGTGGCTTCGGCATTACGACTGCCGAGTGCTGGACAGTTGGCACCGCAAACATGTCGGCAGAATCGATGGCAGCGTGAAGACGCCCCGGATGGGGCGCGAGCGGCGCCAGATCGCGCGGCTGCTCAGGAACGCATACGCAGCCGACGGCGCCGCGGGGCTGCGGCCGATCTATGAACGGATGTTCTGCCTCGATCCCGCAACGCTGCAGGAGGCGGCGGAACAGGGTATGATCCGCCGTTTCCCGCCCGAGGATGCCGGGCATTAGCCCGACCGCGAAATCGCCCGGCGTGGCAAGTGCGGCGGGATGGCCGGCCCGGCGCTTGCGCGCGCCCCGTCCGGGCTTTCCTGTCCTCGCCTATCCGCCCAGCTTCCGCATCAGCCACAGCGACATCTCGGGGAAGATGGCGACCACCACCAGCCCGACGAGGCTGGCGAGCAGAAACGGCAACGCGCCGCGCGCGACGCGTTCGATCGACAGCCGGGTCACATTCGCCGCGACGTAAAGGTTGATGCCGACCGGCGGGGTGATCAGCCCGATCGCCAGGTTGACCATCAGCAGCACCCCGAACCAGACCGGGTTCCAGCCCAGTTCGTGCACCACCGGCATGAAGATCGGCAGCGAGATGAACATCACCGTCACCGCATCCATGAACATGCCCGCGATCAGCAGGATCAGCATGATGACGATCAGGATCACCGCGCCATTATCGGACAGGCCCAGCAGGGCGGCAGAATAGCTGCCGACCAGATCCTCGACCGTGACCACCCAGCCGAACAGGCTGGCATAGGCCACGACCAGCATCACCACGGCAGAAGACGCCGCCGCATCGGCCAGTGATTCATACAGGCCCCGCACGGTCAGCGTGCGATAGATCAGCCCGCCCACCAGCAGCGCATAGACGGTGGCGACCAATGCGGCCTCGGTCGGGGTGAAGATGCCCGAATAGATCCCGCCGAGAATCACCGCGGGCGTCATCAGCCCCCAGAAACTGGCCTTGAAGCTCTGCCACAGCCGCGCCCCGTAAGGCAGCCCCGCAAGGGGATCGGGGCTGAGCCGATCCAGCGCCGCCCGCCCCTGCCCGCGTTTCGCGAAAGGCAGCACCGCCAGCATCATCAGCCCCATGAAAATGCCGGGAATGATCGCGGCGATGAACAGATCCGAAATCGAGGTCTCGGCGATCACCCCATAGATCACCAGCCCGATCGAGGGCGGGATGACGATGGAAAAGGCCGCGCCCGTGCTGACCAGCCCGGCGGCGAAGGGGCGGGAATAGCCGTCCTCCTCCATCGCGCGGATCAGCATCGGGCCGATGGCGGCGACAGATGCCGGGCCGGACCCCGACACCGCGCCCCAGAACAGGCAGACCACAGTGCCCACCACGCCCATGCCGCCCGGCAGGTCGCCGATCAGCACCCGGAAGAAGCGGATCATCCGCTCGGCGATGCCCAGCGATCCCATCAGCGATCCGGCGAGGATGAAGAACGGGATCGCCAGCAGCGAATATTTGGCGATGCCCGCCGCGATGAGATCGCCGGCCAGATCGAAGCCGAAGCCGATCACCCACATCGCATAAAGCGCCGACAGCCCCAGCGCGAAAGCCACCGGCATCCCGATCGCCATCAGCAGGAAGAAGGCAAGGATCATCTGCGTCCCGGCGGGGATCTGGGACAGCGCCTCAAACATCGGGGACCTCGTGGGGCGCGTGCCCCCGCAGCACGTCGTCGGCATATTGCAGATAGCGCAGGATGATCAGCGCGAAACCGAAGGGAACGGCGGCCTGATAATACCAGGCCGGGATTTGCAGGGCATAGGACTTCATGCCATTGCCCCACAGGTTCACCAGCGCCTGCCACGAAAACCAGGCCGACATCGCCAGCAGCAGCACCGACAGCGCCACCGCCAGCAGGAACACGGCGCGCCGCAGCGGGCGGGGCAGCCGGTCGGCCAGCAGGGTGACTGCCAGATGCTCGCCCCGGCGCGCGGCGATGGCGGCGCCGAACACGGTCAGCAACAGAAAGCCGTTGGTCAGCAGTTCCTCGGTCGAGGCCAGCGAGTAATGGGTCAGATAGCGCACGCAGACATTGGCAAAGCCGATGCCGGTCATGCCCAGAAAGATCACCGCGCAGATGATCTTTTCGGCCTCGTTGAAGATGAAGCGCATGGCGTTCCCCGTGATGGCGGGGCCTGCGCCCCGCCCTGCCGATTACTGGGCCGAGGCCACCGCGTCCTGGAAGGATTTCACCAGATCCGGCCCGACCTTGGCGGCCCAGGTGTCGAAGGCGGGCTTGGTCGCTTCGCGGAAGGCGGCCAGCTCTTCAGGCGTGGGTTCGTAAACCTCCATGCCCTTTTCCTTCAGGAAGGCCACGCCCTTGTCGGTCCCCTCGCGGCTGATCTGGCGCTGGAAGGCCATCGCCTCGGTTGCGGCTTCCTGGAATTTCGCCTGCGTCTCGGCGTCGAGGCTGTCCCATTTCGCCTTTGAGATCCCCAGGAACAGCGGGTCATAGGAATAATGCCAGGTGGTCAGATATTTCTGCATCTCATAGACCTGCTGCGGGATGATCACCGCGCCGATCGGGTTTTCCTGACCATCCACCACGCCCTGCTGAAGCGCGGTCAGGGTTTCCGACCATTGCATCTGCTGCGGATTAGCGCCGAGCGCGTTCATCACATCGATATACATCGGCCCGGCCACGCGGATATTCAGGCCCTTCATGTCGGCGGGCGATTTCACCGGGCGGCTGTTGTTGGTCAGCTCGCGAAAGCCGTTTTCGCCCCAGGCCAGCACCTTGATGCCCTTCTGATCGAGGATCGCCTCCAGCGGCTTGACCGCCTGCCCTTGGGTGGTGGCATCGACCTGCGCATAGTCGCTATACATGTAGGGCAGCGAAAACACGGCCATTTCGGGCACCAGCGGGGTCACGTTGATGGCCGAGGTGACCACCAGATCCAGCGCCCCGCGGCCGACCATCTCGGCCTGTTTCATCTGGTCGCCGCCCGACAGCTGCGCATTCGGAAAGACGCGCACATCGTAAGCGCCGCCGGTCTTTTCGGACAGAAGCTCGCCGAATTTCTCGGCCCCCTGCTGCCATGTCGTGGTGTCGCCGACGTTGTGGGACAGGCGCAGCGTTTCCGCCTGCGCCGCGATCGCCATGATGGCCGACGCCGCGAGTGCTGCAAGGCTGATGCGGGTGATGGTCATGTTTTCCTCCCTTGATCCGCTTGGCGGGCCGGATCTGCGTTCCGGCCCGTCCATCCGACACGGAAGATGGACCGAAGCGGCGCCTGTATACAAGGCGTATTTCCCGACAGGTCAGACCTGATGCAACCGCTCGGCATGCCAGCGGATGTGATCGCCCATGAAGGTCTGGATGAAGAAATAGCTGTGATCGTAGCCGGGCTGCATCCGCATCACCGAAGGCTGGCGCCGCGCCGCCATTGCCGCCGACAGCGCCTCGGGGCGCAGCAGATCGAGAAATTGGTCGGACGTGCCCTGATCGATCAGCACCTCGCCCGGATACCCCCTGTCGCGCATCAGAAGGGTCGCATCATGGGGCGCCCATTTTTCCGGGTCCGACCCGAGATAGGCGCCGAGTTGCTTGCGGCCCCAGTCGGATTCGCTCGGGTTGGCGATGGGCGCGAAGGCCGAAAGGCTGCGATAGGTCTCGGGGATGGTCATGGCGATGGTCAGCGCACCATGGCCGCCCATCGAATGGCCGGTGATGCCTTGCGCGTCCCGGTTCAGCGGGAAGGCGTCAAAGACCACCCCGGGCAGGTCGCGGGTTATGTAGTCCCACATGCGGAAATGCGGCGCCCATGGACTTTCGGTCGCATCGACATAGAAGCCGGCCCCCTGCCCCAGATCATAGGCCGGATCGTCGGCCACGCCCTCGCCACGCGGCGAGGTGTCGGGAAAGATCAGCGCGATCCCTTCTCGCGCGGCATGTTCCTGCGCGCCCGATTTGGTCATCGCGTTTTCATGGGTGCAGGTCAGCCCCGACAGATACCACAGCACCGGCACCGGCCCCTTTTCCGCCGCCGGCGGCAGATAGAGCGCGAAGGTCATGTCGGTGCCCGTCGCATCCGAGGCGTGACGATAGACGCCCTGCATACCGCCGAAGCTGCGGTTCTGACTGAGGGTTTCAAGGCTCATTGATATCTCCTTTGGTCAGGTCGTGATACATCACCAGCGCGTCGACATAGCCGTGCGTGGGATGAAGGAACACGCCGGGCAGGCGGCCGACCACCGCGAACCCGGCCTTCTTCCATGAATGCACGGCGTCGTCATTGGTCGCGACCACGAAATTGAACTGCATGCCGCGAAAGCCCTGCTCGCGCGCCCAGGCCTTGGCATGGCCGATCAGTGCCCCCGCCACCCCCTGCCCGCGCGCGGCCGGCAGGGTCGCGAAACTGGCATTGGCAATATGGTTGCCGCCGCCGGGCCGGTTCGCGCCGACATGGCTGACCCCCAGAACCCGGTCTTCGAGCTCGGCCACGAAGCTGCTGAAAGGCGCGGCAAACCAGTCGGCGAGCGCCGCCTCGCGGGTGATGTCGCGATCGACGGCATAGGTCTCGCCGGCGCGGTAGACGGGCTCCAGAATGGACCATATCGCGTCGTGATCGCGCGATTCGGCAGGACGGATGCGCACGGACGCAGGCTTCGCGTCAGCCGCCATCAATACACCACCACCGAGCGGATGGATTCGCCCGAATGCATCAGGTCGAAGCCCTTGTTGATGTCTTCCAGCTTCAGCGTGTGGGTGATCATCGGGTCGATCTCGATCTTGTGGTCCATATACCAGTCGACCAGCGTCGGCACATCGGTGCGGCCGCGCGCGCCGCCGAAGGCGGTGCCTTTCCACACCCGGCCGGTGACCAGCTGGAACGGCCGGGTGCTGATCTCGGCCCCCGCCGGCGCCACACCGATCACCACCGAGACCCCCCAGCCGCGATGGGTGCATTCCAGCGCGTCGCGCATCACCTTCACGTTGCCGGTGCAGTCGAAGCTGTAATCCGCGCCACCGATCTGGTCGAAGGGCGTCTTGGTCAGATCGACGATCGCCTGCACGACCGAGCCCTCGATTTCCTTGGGATTGATGAAATGGGTCATGCCGAAACGCTCGCCCCATTCCTTCTTGTCGTTGTTCAGGTCCACGCCGATGATCATGTCGGCCCCGGCCATCTTCAGCCCTTGAATGACGTTCAGCCCGATGCCGCCCAGACCGAAGACCACCGCCTTGGCGCCGATCTCGACCTTGGCGGTGTTGATGACCGCCCCAATGCCGGTGGTGACGCCGCAGCCGATATAGAAGATCTTGTCGAAAGGCGCGTCGTCGCGCACCTTGGCCAGCGCGATTTCCGGCATCACCGTGTGGTTGGCGAAGGTCGAGCAGCCCATGTAGTGATAGATCGGCGTGCCATCCAGCATCGAGAACCGCGTCGTGCCGTCGGGCATCAGCCCCTGGCCCTGGGTCGACCGGATCGCCGTGCACAGGTTGGTCTTGCGCGACAGGCAGGACGGGCATTGCCGGCATTCGGGCGTATAAAGCGGGATCACGTGATCGCCCGGCTTCAGCGAGGTGACGCCCTCGCCCACCTCCAGCACCACGCCCGCGCCCTCATGCCCGAGGATCGAGGGGAAGATGCCCTCGGGATCGGCGCCGGACAGGGTGAATTCATCGGTGTGGCAGATGCCCGTCGCCTTGATCTCGACCAGAACCTCGCCCTTCTTCGGGCCCTCGAGGTTCACCTCCATGACGGTCAGCGGCTTGCCGGGCTCCAGGGCGACTGCGGCGCGGGTTCTCATCTGGATTCTCCTT
>NZ_JACEMU010000006.1 GCF_013868135.1 Paracoccus sp. S1E-3 | reverse complement strand
ATGGCAAAAGCTAAGTTTGAACGGACGAAACCGCACGTCAACATCGGGACGATCGGTCACGTTGACCACGGCAAGACGACGCTGACGGCGGCGATCACGAAGTATTTCGGCGAATTCCGTGCCTATGACCAGATTGATGGCGCGCCGGAAGAGAAGGCCCGCGGGATCACCATTTCGACGGCGCATGTGGAATACGAGTCGCCGACCCGTCACTATGCCCATGTGGACTGCCCCGGCCACGCCGACTATGTGAAGAACATGATCACCGGCGCGGCGCAGATGGACGGCGCGATCCTGGTGGTGAACGCGGCCGACGGCCCGATGCCGCAGACGCGCGAGCACATCCTGCTGGGCCGTCAGGTCGGCATTCCCTACATGGTCGTCTACCTGAACAAGGTCGACCAGGTGGATGACGAGGAACTGCTGGAACTGGTCGAGATGGAAGTGCGCGAGCTGCTGAGCTCGTACGACTATCCCGGCGACGACATTCCGATCATCAAGGGCTCGGCTCTGGCGGCGCTGGAAGGCCGTGACCCGGAGATCGGCGAGAACTCGATCAAGGCGCTGATCGAAGCCGTTGACAACTACATCCCGACGCCCGAGCGCGCCGTGGACCAGCCGTTCCTGCTGCCGATCGAAGACGTGTTCTCGATCTCGGGCCGCGGCACGGTTGTGACCGGCCGGATCGAGCGCGGCGCGGTGAACGTCGGCGACGAACTGGAAATCGTGGGCATCCGCGACACCAAGAAGACCACCTGCACCGGCGTGGAAATGTTCCGCAAGCTGCTGGACCGCGGGGAGGCTGGCGACAACGTCGGCGTCCTGCTGCGCGGCATCGACCGTGACGGCGTCGAGCGTGGCCAGGTTCTGGTGAAGCCGAAATCGGTGACCCCGCACACCACCTTCGAAGCCGAGGCCTATATCCTGACCAAGGAAGAAGGCGGCCGCCACACGCCGTTCTTCGCCAACTACCGCCCGCAGTTCTACTTCCGCACCACGGACGTGACCGGGACGGTGAAGCTGCCGGAAGGCACGGAAATGGTGATGCCGGGCGACAACCTGAAGTTCGAGGTCGAGCTGATCGCCCCGATCGCGATGGAAGAAAAGCTGCGCTTCGCCATCCGCGAAGGCGGCCGCACGGTCGGCGCCGGCGTGGTGTCGAAAATCATCAAGTGATCCCCGGCCCTCGGGCCCGCGGAGATCAGGATGGAAAGGCCGCCCGACAGGGCGGCCTTTTTGCGTTGGGGCGGGGCGGCAGAGGATGTGGGCGCTGCGCCCGATGCATACCCAATAAATATACATCAATACCTTGTGGAACCGCGACCGCTGCGTCAGGCTTTTCTGTCGGGGCGTCCGCCGCCCCGATATCAGGTCAACAGTCGCCGCATGCGGCGAACAGGAGGTTTTCATGCCACAAAGACCCGCAATCGTTCTCGTCCACGGCTTCTGGGGCGGCGCCGCCCACTGGGCCAATGTCATCAAGGAGCTGCACAAGCGCGGCTATCACGATCTGCACGCGGTCGAAAATCCGCTGACCTCATTGGCTGACGATGCCGAGCGGACCCGCAAGATGGTCAAGCAGATCCACGGGCCGGTCATTCTGGTCGGCCATTCCTATGGCGGCGCCGTCATTACCGAGATGGGCGACCTGCCGAATGTGAAGGGCCTTGTCTATGTCGCGGCCTTCGCGCCCGATGCCGGGGAAAGTCCGGGCGGGATCAGCCAGGCCAAGCCGCCGGAAGCATTCCCGAACCTCGCGCCCGACAGCGACGGCTATCTGTGGATCAAGCAGGACAAGTTCCGCGAAAGCTTCTGTCAGGACCTGCCCGAGGGCGACGCGCTGGTGATGGCGGTGACGCAGAAAGCGCCGCTCGCCAGCACTTTCGGCGACAACGTCACCGCGCCGGCCTGGAAGAACAAGCCGGTCTGGTATCAAATCTCGACCCATGACCGGATGATCAACCCGGAAAACGAGAAGATGATGGCCGAACGCATGAATCCCAAGCGGATCATCGAACTGGCCGCCAGCCACGCCTCGCTGGCCTCGCATCCCGAGGAAATCGCCGATCTGATCGATGAAGCGGCGACCGAAACCGGCTATTGATTCCTGATTTCGTCGCAGGTTGCAGTCCTTTTGACACAAACCTAAAAATGAAAGGCCGTCCCTTTGGGGCGGCCTTTTTTGTCACAGGAACCGATGAACAGCTATCCGATCCGAATCACGCCACAGGATTTCGGGGCCGCTTATGCATTGCGGTGGCGGCGCATCCTGCGGAACCCGTGGATACCGCTGTCCTCGGGCGGGCTGGTCATCATGGTCAATCTGCTGATGGGCGGAAGCCTGATCCAGGTTCTGACCTCACCGGCGAAGCTGGTGACCTCCATTGGCATTCTGGCGATCGTCTGGGGGCTCATGTATCTGCTTATCCCGCCGCTCAGCGGCTGGATCGCGGCGCGGTGGCAATATGACCGTTATCCGATGCTCCGCCGCGAGGTGGAGATGCTCGTCGAGGAGACGGGGCTGAAATTCCTGTCGGCGGCCGATCAATGGAGCCATCGCTGGTCGGACTATCTCAAGACGACTGAGGATGGTGGGGTCATGCTGCTTTTTGTCTCGCCGCAACTGTTCCAGATCTTGCCGGTCGGGGCTGTGCCGGCCACTGTCAGGGCGGAGATCGCGCAACGCCTCCGCGCCGCCAATGGAAAGGCCGGATAGGGCACATAGACCCTTGACGCGCAGCGCCGCCTGACGCTATACGCGCCCATCGCGACCGAATCCGCTTTTTCGCACAGGATTCGCTTGCATCTGACGGGGCCGCCTCCTATAGGGCGGCTTCGCAGTTTTTATACAGGTCCGATGCTGGCGCCGCGTGGTGTGTCGTCAGCCTCTCGACTGGAACCCTCAAAGATCCGAGGGATGACGATGCAAAGTCAGAATATCCGCATTCGGCTGAAGGCGTTCGATTACCGCGTGCTGGACGCCAGCACCCAGGAAATCGTGAACACCGCCAAGCGCACGGGTGCCACGGTCCGCGGGCCGATCCCGCTGCCGAACAAGATCGAGAAATTCACCGTCCTGCGTGGTCCGCACATCGACAAGAAGTCGCGCGACCAGTGGGAAATCCGCACGCACAAGCGTCTGCTGGACATCGTTGACCCGACCCCCCAGACCGTTGACGCGCTGATGAAGCTCGACCTCGCCGCTGGCGTGGATGTCGAGATCAAGGTCTGAGGAGGCGACAATGCGTACGGGTGTTATCGCCAAGAAGCTGGGCATGACCCGGCTGTTTCTGGAAGACGGCCGCCAGGTTCCGGTGACCGTTCTCCACCTCGACAACCTGCAGGTCATCGACCAGCGGACCGCCGAGCGTGACGGCTATGTCGCCGTTCAGCTGGGCGCGGGCGACGCGAAGGCCAAGCGGGTCTCCGCGCCGGTTCGCGGCCATTTCGCCAAGGCCGGTGTTGCGCCGAAGCGCAAGATCGCCGAGTTCCGCGTCTCGGAAGAGAACCTGGTTCCCGTGGGCGAGGAGATCGTTGCCGATCACTACTTCGCGGGTCAGTTCGTCGACATCGCCGGCACCTCGATCGGTAAAGGTTTTGCCGGTGCCATGAAGCGCCACAACTTCGGTGGTCTGCGCGCCTCGCACGGCGTGTCGGTCAGCCATCGTTCGCACGGCTCAACCGGTCAGTGCCAGGATCCCGGCAAGGTGTTCAAGGGCAAGAAAATGGCCGGGCACCTGGGTTCGGTGCGCGTCACCACCCAGAACCTGCAGGTTGTCCGCACCGACAGCGATCGCGGTCTGATCATGGTCAAAGGTTCGGTCCCCGGTTCCAAGGGCGGCTGGGTCACGATCAAGGACGCCGTGAAGAAAGCCACCCCCGAAACCCTGATCACCCCGGCTGCGACCCGTTCGAAGCTGAAGGAAGCTCAGCGTGTCGCGGAAGAAGCCGCTGCTGCCGCCGCCGCCGAGGAAGAAGCCGCCCGCAAGGCCGCTGCTGAAGCCGAAGCCGCCGCGCAGGCTGCTGCTCTGGCCGAGGCCGAGGCGTCGATCGCTGCCGACAAGGCTGCTGCCGATCCGAACGCGGATCCGGTGGCTGACGCTGCTCCTGAAGGAGACAAGGAATGAAACTCGATGTGATCAAGCTGGACTCGGGCAAAGCCGGGTCGATCGAGCTGGCCGACGAGATCTTCGGGCTGGAGCCCCGCGGCGACCTGCTGCAGCGCGTTGTGCGCTGGCAGAACGCCAAGGCGCAGGCCGGTACCCACTCGGTGCTGGGCAAGTCGGAAGTGTCCTACTCGACCAAGAAGATCTATCGCCAGAAAGGCACCGGCGGCGCCCGTCACGGTTCCCGCAAGGCGCCGATCTTCCGCAAGGGTGGTGTCTACAAGGGTCCGACCCCGCGCAGCCACGCCTTCGATCTGCCGAAGAAGGTTCGCGCCCTCGGTCTGAAGCATGCCCTGTCGGCGAAAGCCACGGCGGGCGAGCTGGTGATCGTCGAGGATCTGAACATCGCTGACGTCAAGACCTCGGTCGTGGCGAAAGCCGTGAAGGAAAACGGCTGGAAGCGTGTGCTGGTGATCGACGGTGCCGAAGTCAACGAAGGCTTCGCCCGCGCCGCGCGCAACATCGAAGGTGTGGATGTCCTGCCGTCGATGGGCGCCAACGTCTATGACATCCTGAAGCGTGATACCCTGGTCATCACGCGGGCTGGTGTCGAAGCTCTGGAGGCTCGCCTGAAATGAGCGCGAAAGCAGAACATTACGACGTGATCCGCAAGCCGATCATCACCGAAAAGGCAACGCTGGCTGGCGAAACCGCCAATGCCGTTGTCTTCGAGGTGGCGATGGACGCGAACAAGCCGCAGATCAAGGAAGCTGTGGAAAACCTGTTCGGGGTCAAGGTCAAGGCCGTCAACACGACCGTGACCAAAGGCAAGACCAAGCGTTTCCGCGGGCGCCCCGGCACCCGTTCGGACGTGAAGAAGGCCTATGTCACGCTGGTCGAAGGCAATTCGATCGACGTCAACACCGGCCTGTGATAGCAAGCCGCGAAATTGCGGCCTCCGCCTTCGCGGGGGCCGCGTGAGTTTTTGACGAAACAAAGCAACGGAAGACAGAAAGATGGCACTCAAGTCGTATAAACCGACGACGCCTGGCCAGCGCGGGCTGGTTCTGATCGACCGTTCGGAGCTTTGGAAAGGTCGTCCGGTCAAATCCCTTACCGAGGGTCTGACCAAGAAGGGCGGCCGGAACAATACCGGACGGATCACCATGCGCCGCCAGGGCGGCGGGGCGAAGCGCCTGTATCGCATCGTCGATTTCAAGCGCAACAAGTTCGATGTTGTCGCGACGGTCGAGCGGATCGAATACGATCCCAACCGCACCGCCTTCATCGCGCTGATCAAATATGACGATGGCGAGCAGGCCTATATCCTGGCGCCGCAGCGTCTGACCGTTGGCGACAAGGTGATCGCCGGCGCCAAGGTCGACGTGAAGCCCGGCAACGCCATGCCCTTCTCGGGGATGCCGATCGGCACGATCGTCCACAATGTCGAGCTGAAGCCCGGCAAGGGCGGCCAGATCGCCCGTTCGGCTGGCACCTATGCCCAGTTCGTCGGTCGCGACGGCGGCTATGCCCAGATTCGCCTGTCCTCGGGCGAGCTGCGTCTGGTCCGTCAGGAATGCATGGCTACCATCGGCGCGGTGTCGAATGCCGACCATTCGAACCAGAATCTCGGCAAGGCCGGCCGCAACCGCCACAAGGGCATCCGTCCTTCGGTCCGCGGTGTCGCGATGAACCCGATCGACCACCCGCATGGTGGTGGTGAGGGCCGGACCTCGGGCGGCCGCACGCCGGTGACGCCCTGGGGCAAGGACACCAAGGGCAAGAAGACCCGCTCGAACAAGGCGACTGACAAGTACATCTTGCGCTCGCGTCACGTGAAGAAGGGGCGTTAATCCATGGCACGTTCTATCTGGAAAGGCCCGTTCGTCGACGCCTATGTGTTGAAGAAGGCCGAGAAAGCCCGCGATTCGGGCAAGTCGGATGTCATCAAGATCTGGTCGCGCCGCTCGACGATCCTGCCGCAATTCGTCGGCCTGACCTTCGGCGTCTATAACGGCCACAAGCACATCCCGGTCAACGTGACCGAGGAAATGATCGGCCAGAAGTTCGGGGAATACTCGCCGACGCGGACCTATTACGGTCACGCCGCCGACAAGAAAGCGAAAAGGAAGTAATCGTCATGGGTAAGGAAAAGAATCCGCGCCGCGTGGCCGATAACGAAGCGATGGCGAAGACCAAGATGCTTCGCACCTCGCCGCAGAAGCTGAATCTCGTCGCCGGCCTGATCCGCGGCAAGAAGGTTGAAAAGGCCCTGGCCGATCTGACCTTCTCGAAGCGCCGGATCTCGGTCGACGTGAAGAAATGCCTTCAGTCGGCCATCGCCAATGCCGAAAACAACCACAACCTGGACGTCGACAACCTGGTCGTCGCCGAGGCGTGGGTCGGCAAGAACCTGGTGATGAAGCGCGGCCGTCCGCGCGCCCGTGGCCGGTATGGCAAGATCATGAAGCCGTTCTCGGAAATCACCATCAAGCTGCGCGAGGTCGATCCGGCCGCCGCGGCCGCCGCTGCGGAGGCCAAGAAGGCTGCCCGCAAGCCCGCCAAGGCGACCACCGCAGAGGAGCAAGCGTAATGGGTCAGAAGGTTAACCCCGTCGGGATGCGCCTCCAGGTCAACCGCACCTGGGACAGCCGTTGGTATGCCGACGACAAGGACTATGGCAACCTGCTGCTCGAGGATCTGAAGATCCGCGACTTCGTGCACAAGGAAGCCAAACAGGCCGGCATCAGCCGTGTCATCATCGAGCGTCCGCACAAGAAGGCGCGCGTGACCATTCATGCCGCCCGTCCGGGTGTCATCATCGGCAAGAAGGGCGCCGATATCGAGGTTCTGCGCAAGAAACTGGCGCAGTTCACCGATAGCGAGCTGCACCTGAACATCGTCGAGGTCCGCAAGCCGGAACTGGACGCCCAGCTGGTCGCGGAATCGATCGCGCAGCAGCTGGAGCGCCGGGTCTCGTTCCGCCGCGCCATGAAGCGCGCGGTGCAGAACGCGATGCGCATGGGTGCGCTCGGCATCCGCGTCAACGTCGCCGGCCGTCTGGGCGGCGCCGAGATCGCGCGGACCGAATGGTACCGCGAGGGCCGTGTGCCGCTGCACACGCTGCGCGCCGATATCGACTATGCGCTGGCGGAAGCCATGACCCCCTACGGGATCATCGGCATCAAGGTGTGGATCTTCAAAGGCGAGATCATGGAACATGATCCGCAAGCCCGCGATCGCCGCGCTGCCGAGGCACAGGAAGGCCCGGCTCCGCGTGGGCCGCGTCGCGACGCCCGCTAAGGAGAAGGTGAAATGCTGCAACCGAAACGGACGAAGTTCCGCAAACAGTTCAAGGGCCGCATCCACGGCGAAGCGAAGGGCGGTTTCGACCTGAACTTCGGTTCCTTCGCTCTGAAAGCGACCGAGCCGGAGCGTGTCACCGCGCGCCAGATCGAAGCGGCCCGCCGCGCGATCACCCGCCACATGAAGCGTCAGGGCCGGGTCTGGATCCGGATTTTCCCGGATGTTCCGGTTTCGTCGAAGCCGACCGAAGTGCGGATGGGTAAAGGCAAGGGCTCGATCGACTATTGGGCCGCTCGGGTTCACCCCGGCCGGATCATGTTCGAGATCGACGGCGTCAGCGACACCATCGCCCGCGAGGCGCTGCGTCTCGGCGCGATGAAACTGCCGGTCATGACCCGCATCGTGGAACGCGCGGACTGGTAAGCCTGCGCTTCTGCGCGACTGCATCGAGGCCTCGCTGGAAACGGCGGGGCCTTTATTTTTGCCAGGGTTGGACGGCGCCCGGAGTTCTGTTGCGTCGTTACCGCCACAATCCTGGATTGTGGCGCCCGAGGGGTTCTTGAACGACAAGCAAGGACGCAAGCTGGCTTTGCGTCACCTCGCCCGCGCACGGCCCCTGGCTACGCCCTTTGTCTGAGGGGAATCCGTCCGTCATACCAGTTTTCGGCATGATGAATTTCTGCTTGCCAGCGATATCGTGGAATTATTTTGTGTTGTTACCCGACGAAAACTTTGCGTAACGGTGCTCCGTGTGTTTAGAGAAATACACGGCAGCGTTGTCTGCCGGGGATGTCGCGTGCGACATTAAGGTTCAGTAAAACAGTAGCTAGAAAGATGCCGAAATGGCGACACACACCGTCAACTGGATGTGGATCGGACGAGACCCGCAGTACAATCCGACCCCCAAAGACAACATGACCGCCGCCGAGATTCAGAAGGTGGTGGGCATGACCGCAACTGGCAGCTCGGAAATCGAGGCGGTCAAAGTCACCGGTGAGGTTTTACAGAACGCGTTCCAAACCGTCTACAATCCGAACGTTCCGGGCGGGACAGCCATGTCCTATACCTCGCCGGAAGACGATACAATCGTAACGGACACGAGAATTACGGCCTTTTTGGATGTCCGGTACGAAATCACCCTCGGCGATGGCTCCACGACGACCCAGACTGGCGTGTTTATTCAAATGGCCAATGGCGACATGTTCTTCCGTCCGAGGTCGGATCAGGTCGCCGCATGGGACAGCATCAAAAGCATCCAGAGCATCAAGATTGTGTCAGCGGCGAAGTTTGCCGACAACAGCGCCGTTAACAAGGATGTCTCCTTCAAGCCGTCGATCTTCGATGTCGACATCGTCTGTTTCGTCGCCGGCACGATGATTGCGACGCCGGAAGGCCCGCGTGCGGTCGAGACGCTGCGGGCAGGGGATCTTGTCCTGACCGTGGACCATGGCGCCCGCCCGCTGCACTGGACCGGAAGCTGCAATGTCGATACGCGCGGGCAGGAGAGGTTGCGTCCGGTCCGCATCAGCGCCGGCGCGCTTGGCACCCGGCTGCCGAAGGCTGATCTTGTGGTTTCGCCGCAGCACCGTGTCTTCGTGCGCTCGGCGATCGCCCGCAACATGTTTGGTAGTGACGAGGTGCTTGTCGCCGCCAAACATCTGGTCGGCCTGCCGGGCATCGGTTTTGAGGCCGGGGAAAGCGCCGTCACCTATGTCCATCTGCTGTTCGACCGCCACGAGTTGGTCTTCGCCAACGGTGCGGTTTCGGAATCGCTGTTCACGGGTCCGCAGGCGCTGAAAATGGTGTCGGCGGCTGCGCGGCGGGAAATTCTGGCGCTGTTCCCCGATCTCGCCCATATCGGTGCCGGGATCGAGGGGGCGCTGCCGGCCCGGCCGGTCGTCAACGGGAAGGCTGGCCGCAAGCTGGCCGATCGACACCAGCGTAACGACAAGCCGCTGGTGCACGCGTAGGCGGGGCGGCGGCGCACGGTTTTTTGCCGCTATCCAAGGCGAAACGCTTGCCAAAACCTTTGGAGGGCTGTATGGGACGGCCTTCATCACGAAACTCCACCGGAATCAGGGTGGCCCGTGGACGCGGGGCTCTCCGGTGATGTTGAAAGGAAAAGGCGCATGAAAGCGCAGGAACTTAAAGAAAAGACGCCCGAGCAGCTGCAGGAGCAGCTGGTCGCGCTGAAGAAGGAAGCGTTCAACCTGCGCTTCCAGCAGGCCACCGGTCAGCTCGAATCGACGGCGCGCATGCGCTCGGTTCGCCGCGACGTTGCCCGCGTGAAAACCGTTCTGAACCAGAAAGCGGCCGAAGCCGCCTCGTCGAAGTAAGGGGACCGATATGCCCAAACGCATCCTGCAAGGCACCGTCACCTCGGACAAGAACGAGCAGACTGTCACCGTTCTGGTGGAACGCCGCTTCAAGCACCCGGTTCTGCACAAGATCGTGCGGTCCTCGAAGAAATACCGCGCCCATGACGCGGAAAACCAGTTCAAGGTCGGTGACACCGTTCGCATCATCGAATGCGCGCCGATCTCGAAGACGAAACGCTGGACTGTCCTTCTGGACGACGCGCAAGCCTCGGCTTGAGTTCGGCATTAATTCGAAACCCTGGGGCGGCACGCATCGCCGTCCCCAAAGGTCGGGAGTAAACCATGATCCAGATGCAAACCAATCTGGATGTTGCTGACAACTCCGGCGCTCGCCGGGTGCAGTGCATCAAGGTTCTGGGTGGTTCGCACCGTCGCTATGCGTCGGTGGGCGACATCATTGTCGTATCCGTGAAGGAAGCCATCCCGCGCGGCCGCGTGAAGAAAGGTGACGTCCGCAAGGCCGTCGTCGTGCGCACCGCCAAAGAAGTGAAACGCGAAGACGGCACCTCGATCCGCTTCGACCAGAACGCCGCCGTCATCCTGAACAACCAGGGCGAACCGGTCGGCACCCGTATCTTCGGGCCGGTCGTGCGCGAGCTGCGTGCGAAGAACTTCATGAAGATCATCTCGCTCGCTCCGGAGGTGCTGTGATGGCTGCCAAGCTGAAAAAAGGCGACAAGGTCATCGTGCTGGCCGGCAAGGACAAGGGCAAGCAGGGTGAAATCACCGCTGTGATGCCGAAGGACGGCAAAGCTGTCGTCGAAGGTATCAACGTCGCCCTCCGCCACACCCGCCAGACCCAGACCAGCCAGGGCGGCCGCATCGCCAAGTCGATGCCGATCGACCTGTCGAACCTCGCGCTGATGGACAAGAACGGCAAGGCGACCCGCGTTGGCTTCCGCATGGAAGGCGACCAGAAGGTCCGTTTCGCCAAGACCACGGGAGACGTGATCTGATGCTGGACCAAGCCAACTACACCCCGCGCCTGAAGTCGGTCTACAAGGACACGGTCCGCGCCGCTCTGAAAGAAGAGTTCGGCTACAAGAACGACATGCAGATCCCCAAGCTGGACAAAATCGTCCTGAACATGGGCATCGGCGAGGCCGTCAAGGACACCAAGAAGGTCAAGCAGGGCGCGGAAGAACTGTCGCTGATCGCTGGCCAGAAGGCTGTCATCACCAAGGCGAAGAATTCGATCGCCGGTTTCCGCGTTCGCGAGGAAATGCCGCTGGGGACCAAAGTGACCCTGCGCGGCGACCGGATGTATGAATTCCTGGATCGCCTGATCAACATCGCGCTGCCCCGCGTCCGCGACTTCCGCGGCGTGAAGGGCACCTCTTTCGACGGCCGCGGCAACTATGCCATGGGCCTGAAGGAGCACATCGTGTTCCCGGAAATCAACTTCGACAAGGTCGACGAAGTTCTGGGGATGGACATCATCATCTGCACCACCGCCAAGACCGATGCGGAAGCGAAAGCGCTGTTGAAGCATTTCAACATGCCGTTCAACAGCTGATCGCGAGGGGAAAGAAGATATGGCTAAGAAATCCATGGTCGAGCGCGAGAAGAAGCGCGAGCGTCTGGTTCAGAAATACGCCGCCAAGCGCGCCGAACTGAACGCGATCATTCACGATCAAGAGCGTCCGGTTGAGGAGCGTTTCAAGGCTTCGCTGAAGCTGGCTGAACTGCCGCGCAACTCGTCGGCGACGCGCCTGCACAACCGGTGCCAGCTGACCGGCCGTCCGCATGCGTATTACCGTAAACTGAAACTCAGCCGGATCATGCTGCGCGAGCTCGGCTCGCAAGGCCAGATTCCGGGCCTGGTCAAATCGAGCTGGTAAGGGGGCGACGATGAATATGAACGATCCTCTCGGCGATATGCTGACCCGTATCCGCAACTCGCAGATGCGTGGTAAGTCCACCGTCCGTACGCCGGCTTCGAAACTGCGCGCCTGGGTTTTGGACGTGCTGAAGGCCGAAGGCTACATCCGCGGCTATGAAGAAGTCACCACCGAGACCGGCCATACCGAGCTGGAAATCTCGCTGAAATACTTCGAAGGCCAGCCGGTCATCCGCGAACTCGCCCGCGTGTCCAAGCCGGGCCGTCGCGTTTATGCCGGCGCCAAGGAAATCCCGCAGGTCCGTCAGGGTCTGGGCGTTTCCATCGTCTCGACGCCGAAAGGCGTGATGTCGGACGCAGCAGCGCGCAACGCCAATGTTGGCGGCGAAGTGCTCTGCACCGTGTTCTAAGGAGGGCAGGATGTCTCGTATTGGTAAAAAGCCGGTCGAACTGCCCAAGGGCGTGACGGCGGAAATCAAGGGCCAGACGGTCGAAGTGAAGGGGCCGAAAGGCACCCGCAGCTTCACTGCGACCGACGACGTGGACCTGAAAGTGGAAGAGGGCTCGGTTTCGGTCAGCCCGCGCGGCCTGTCCAAGCGTGCGCGCCAGCAGTGGGGCATGACCCGCTCGATGGTTGCGAACCTGGTCACCGGCGTGTCGACCGGCTTCAAGAAAGAGCTGGAAATCCAGGGTGTCGGTTATCGCGCGAACATGCAGGGCAAGACGCTGAAGCTGTCGCTCGGTTATTCGCACGAGGTGAATTTCGAAACGCCCGAGGGCGTGACGATCACCGCGCCGAAGCAAACTGAAATCGTTGTGGAAGGCATCGACCAGCAACTGGTTGGTCAGGTCGCCGCGAACATCCGCGAATGGCGCGCACCCGAGCCCTATAAGGGCAAGGGCATCCGCTACAAGGGCGAGTTCGTGTTCCGCAAGGAAGGCAAGAAGAAGTAAGGGGCGCAATCATGGCACTGAGCAAAAGAGAGCTGTTCCTGAAGCGCCGCCTGCGCAACCGGAACAAACTGCGTTCGATCAACGATGGTCGTCCGCGTCTGTCCGTTCACCGTTCGTCGAAGAACATCTCGGTCCAGGTGATCGACGACGTCAAGGGTGTGACCCTGGCGGCGGCGTCCTCGCTGGAAAAAGATCTCGGCGTGGTGGGCAAGAACAACGTCGAAGCCGCCGCCAAGATTGGCGCGGCGATCGCGGAACGTGCGAAGAAGGCCGGGATCGAAGAAGTCATCTTCGACCGTGGCGGCTTCCTGTTCCACGGCAAGGTCAAGGCCTTGGCAGACGCAGCCCGCGAAGGCGGTCTGAAGTTCTGATCCTGTGGGGGGCGGCAACGCCCCTCCGATGATCCGGGGGCAGGGGGCTTTCACCCGCCTGCCCACCTGGATTGATACCAACGGCGTGGAATGACGCGCCAGATATGAAGGAATGCCATATGGCAGAACGTGAAAACCGTCGGGGCCGCCGCGAAGAGCGCGAAGAAACCCCGGAATTCGCCGATCGTCTGGTCGCGATCAACCGCGTGTCGAAAACCGTCAAGGGTGGTAAGCGCTTCGGCTTCGCCGCGCTTGTCGTTGTTGGCGATCAGCGCGGTCGTGTGGGCTTCGGCAAGGGCAAGGCCAAGGAAGTGCCGGAAGCGATCCGCAAGGCGACCGAACAGGCCAAGCGCCAGATGGTCCGCGTGCCGCTGCGCGACGGCCGCACGCTGCACCACGACATCGAGGGCCGCCACGGTGCGGGCCGCGTGGTGATGCGCACCGCCGTTCCGGGGACCGGGATCATCGCCGGTGGTCCGATGCGCGCCGTGTTCGAGATGCTGGGCGTTCAGGACGTGGTGGCGAAATCGCTGGGTTCGCAGAACCCCTATAACATGATCCGCGCCACGCTGGACGGCCTGAAGCGCGAAGCTTCGCCCCGGACGGTCGCGCAGCGTCGTGGCAAGAAGGTCGCCGACATTCTGCCCTCGACCGACAAGCCGGCCGAAGCGGCCGCTGAAGCGTAAGGAGAGGCTGCAATGGCTAAAACCATCGTCGTCAAGCAGATCGGCTCGCCGATCCGCCGCCCCGCCATCCAGCGCGAGACGCTGAAAGGTCTGGGCCTGAACAAGATGCACCGCACGCGCGAGCTGGAAGACACCCCGGCGATCCGCGGCATGGTCGCGAAGATCCCGCACCTCGCGGTGATCATCGAAGAAAAGAACTGAGATCGAGGCCGGGGCGACCCGGCCTTTTTCTTTTGAAGGCGGAGGTATTCCGCAACCAGCCACAGCCCGCGCTGTGGCATTTTTATTTCATCGCGACTCCAAAACGGGAAATCCAATTGGAAATGTTCTGGCGGAGGCCAGCCAGCGCACTGCGCCGCGTTGACAACCTGTCGGCCTGACCTTCCAAATGCCGCGACCCCGCGACTTCCACAGGAATCAGTTAAATGAGTTTCTCCAATATCGTCATCAGTGCCGCTCAGGCGCTGGATAATGCCCGTGCCGCCGGAAAAAACCGGACCTATCCGAAAGCGGGGGACGATCGCGCGGAGGAGATGCTTATCATTCCTTCCGTCCAGCCCCGCTTTTCGATCCGGCCCGGCGAAACGGTGTTCACCATCGGCTCGTGCTTCGCGCGCGAGATCGAGGAATATCTGACGGGGTTCACGGTTCCCACCCAAGGATTGAAGCTTGGCCCAGAGCTGGTGGACGGACGGCCGAACAGCATTCTGAACGAATATAATGCGGGTTCGATGGCGCAACGGATCGAATGGGCCGTCGCCGGGCGCGACACCACCGCCATTGCCGGGCTGACCACCGCCATGGAGGGAGGCGAAGTCGACCTGTTGCTGTCGAAGGGTCTGGCCGTCAGCAACGACCAGCTGATGCAGGTCCGCAGCCTCATCGATTCCGTCTACAGTGCGCTGCCGGCGGCGGATTGCGTCATCCTGACGCTGGGCATGACCGAGGTGTGGCGGGACGAGGAAACCGGCCTTTATCTGAACCGGATTCCCAACCCGCGCGAGATGCGGCGCAGCGCCGGTCGTTACAGCTTCGTCAACTTCACGCCAGATGGCTGCTATCAGCAAATGGCTCAGGCCATCCAGCGGTTGAAGGCGGCGGGTGTCGCGAAAGTGCTGGTGACGGTCTCTCCGGTTCCACTGGCGTCGACATTCGAGCGGCGCGATTGCGTGATTTCGAACAGTTATTCGAAAGCCACCCTGCGGGTCGTGGCCGACATGCTGACGCGCGATTTTGATTTCGTGGATTATTTCCCCAGCTACGAGATCGTGCAGTCGGGTGGCCTGGAAAGCTATTTGCCCGACCACATCCATGTGAAACCGATTGTGGTCAAACGCATCATGCGCCACCTGATCGCGAATTACGTCGAAAGCTGATCGCCGCGGGGCGGTTGCGCATACCGCATGGCCGTCCCTGCGCCTGCCGGAACCGCAGGGCGCGTTTTTGGTGCGCCGCAAATCCGGTTAACCTTTCGCTGATCGGTCCTGTCCTGGGGGCCGATACGGGCGCGGTTCGACTCGCCTTTGCATCCCGGCAGGGCCTCCTTTGCGCTCCCCTGTGACAATATGCCCATGTATGATGTTGAAATCTCACGGGTTTGTGCATTTTCCTCAGTTCACCATTCCCTATTTTCGTCGCGAGAAGCGCCCGCTGCTCCACACGAGCGCGGGTAAAAACGAGTGACGGCCGGGCCCTGCAATTCACCCGGCTATTTAAAGATGGAGGCAGAACATGGCGACGAAAAGCGCATGGTGGATGTGGATCGGGAACGAAAAGCAGTTCAATCCAAACCCGTCGACGAATATCACTCAGGGGCAGGCGGACGCGATGGAAGGATACACCGCCAGGGGAAAGTCAGAAATCAAGCCGACCGAACTGACCGGCGAGGTGATCAGAAGAAGCTTCACGACCACGTATAATACTGCCGGCCGCGGCGGATCGAAGATGGAATATACCGACCCCGACGGCAATAACGTGACTGCGAAGATCACGGGGTTCGTGCGTGCGCAGGTGGAAATCTACGCCCCAGACGGCAATGGCGGCGAAAAGCTGATCGGGACCAAGACCGCCGTTGTCGTCCAGATGGACAATGGCGACATGTTTTTCCGGCCGAATGCCTACTTCGTCCGCGATTGGAAGGATATCAAAGTCATTTCCAGCATTCGCGTCGTGGATGTCTCGCGGCGGACCAACAGCACAATGGTCCACCCTGATGTTTCGTTCGATCCGGAGATCGTCGATCTTCAGATCGTCTGCTTCGCCGCTGGCACCGGTATCGAGACGGCGAATGGCGAGGTGCTTGTCGAGGAACTGGCCATCGGCGACGAGGTCGCGACGCTGGATCATGGTCTTTGCCCCATTCGCTGGATCGGCTCGCAGGCCCTCGGGGCCGCGGATCTGGAGGCGACGCCGGGACTTCGGCCGGTGCGTATCAAGGCGGGCGCTTTGGGACCGGATCGACCGCGCAGGGATCTGGTGGTGTCGCCGCAGCACCGGATCCTCGTCCGTTCGACCGTGGCGGAACGCATGTTCGGTTCCGACGAGGTGTTGGTTGCGGCCAAGCATCTGCTGACGCATGAAGGGATCGAGATCGCCGACGATCTGGAGGAGGTCATCTATTGGCATTTCCTTCTGGACGATCATCAGATCGTCCGGTCGAACGGCGTGAAGACGGAAACCCTGTTTACCGGGCCGCAGGCGCTGAAATCGGTATCGGCCGAAAGCCGGGATGAGATATTCGCGATTTTTCCTGAACTGGCGACGGCCGACGATGCCGATTACGCGCCCGCGCGCCCGCTGGTTCCCGGTCGACCGGCGCGTAATCTTGCCCGGCGGCTGACGCAGAACGGCAAACCGATCTTTGAAGCGACCGGCGCGCATTAGGTAGCGCGGAGCGCGTAGAAGGCCGGGAAACCGGCCTTCTACTGGCCAAGGTCGCGGACCGGAGCCACTTTTGGATCGGGCACGCCGCGCGCCACGGATGCGTGCGAATCCTGGGGCGGACGGTGAGGCGGCCAGGCCATGGATCGTCCGCCTCTGCGCCTGCCGGAATGGCGGCCTGCGTTTTTGGCGCGTCGGAGATCCGGTTAACCTTTCGCTAACCAGTCCGGTCTAGGTTGCCCTCATTGGCCCGAAAAATGAGGACCGGACGTGCGGCTGACGATTCGCTTCTGCCTGCTGCTGCTGGTGGCCGGTGCCGGCGCGGCCGGGGCCGGTCCCTGGCCGCGCGAGAAGGGCACGGCCTTTCTGTCCTTCTCGGAGGAGGGTGACCGCGAGGGCAACAGCTATGCGGGCCTTTATGGCGAATACGGCATGAATGCGCGCGACACGCTGGGGTTCGAGATTGGCCGCAGCAGTGCCGACGAAACCAGCGCGATGATCTGGTGGCAGCGGGCGCTGGATCGCGGCGCGGGGCCGGACCGGATCACCATCTCGACCGGCATGGGCGTTCTGCAACGCGACGATGAACTGGTGCCGCTGGCGCAGATCGGCGTCTCCTGGGGGCGCGGCTGGGACAGTTTGCCGCTGCTGCGGGGCATTCGCGGCGGCGGCTGGCTGGCGGTCGATGCGCGGCTGAAGGTGGCCGCGCAGATGAAGGATCAGGCGGAACTGGCGAAACTGGCCGGGCAGAATGCCGGGCTGCTCAGCTATGTGACGCCCGACGTGACGGCCAAGGTCGACGCGACGCTCGGCTGGCACGCGACATCGTCGATGATGCTGGTCAACCAGTTGCGGTTGGAACATCGCGACGATATCGGTTTCTCGGGCAAGCTGGCGGCGACGCTTGTGCGCGATCTCGTCGGTCCCGCCAAGGGCGAGATGGGCATGGTCCTGCCGCTTTGGGGCGACGGCGAGCAGGCGGTGAAGTTGGCCGTCTGGTTCGCCTTCTAGATCCCGCAGAGACCGCGCGAAAGACTTGATTGCCGCCCCTGCACGCGCTATACGCCGCCGGTGCCCAAGCTGGCACCGACTCAAACAAGCAAGAAATGCCGTGTCCGCCCCCTTCGCTTCATGGGGCGTTTCCGGCTTCAGGAGAAGCGATATGAAACTGCATGAAATCCGCGACAACGAAGGCGCGAACCGCAAGAAAAAGCGCGTGGCGCGTGGTCCGGGCTCTGGCAAGGGCAAAACTGCCGGTCGCGGCATCAAGGGCCAGACCTCGCGTTCGGGCGTGGCGCTGAACGGTTACGAAGGCGGCCAGATGCCGCTGTACCGCCGCCTGCCGAAGCGTGGCTTCACCGCGCCGAACGCCAAGGAATTCGCCGTCGTCAATCTGGGCCAGATCCAGAGCTTCATCGATGCGGGCAAGCTGGACGCCAAGGCGCCGGTGACCGAAGACGCGCTGGTGGCTGCCGGCGTCGTGCGCCGCAAGCTGGACGGCATCCGCGTGCTGGCGAAGGGCGAACTGAAGGCCAAGCTGGACATCACCGTCGCCGGCGCGTCGAAATCCGCCGTCGAGGCGATTGAGAAGGCCGGTGGCAAGATCACCGTCACCGTCCCCGCCCGCGAAGTCGCCGCGGCCGAGTGATTGTGCTTGTGAGGGGACGCCCGTCCCCTTACATACGGCACCGAGTTTCCTTTAGCGCCGCGGGATCTCCACAGGTCCGGCGGCGCTTTCACGATCAAGACCCGCAAACTGGGGGCGAATATGGCGTCAGCCGCAGAACAGATGGCCGCAAACCTCTCCTGGGGGGCATTGGGCAAGGCCACGGAACTTCGTCAGCGAATCTGGTTCACGCTCGGACTGCTGATCATCTACCGCCTCGGCACCTATATCCCGGTCCCCGGCATCGATGGCGCCGCGCTGCGCAACTTCATGGAACAGGCGCAGTCCGGCCTCGGTGGGATCCTGTCCATGTTCACCGGCGGTGCGCTTGGCCGGATGGGCGTCTTCGCCCTGGGCATCATGCCCTATATCTCCGCCTCGATCATCGTGCAGCTGCTGGCCTCGATGGTGCCGGCACTGGAACAGCTGAAGAAAGAGGGCGAGCAGGGCCGCAAGAAGATCAACCAGTATACCCGCTATGCCACCGTGGCGCTGGCGCTGTTTCAGGCCTACGGTCTGGCGAAGTCGCTGGAGGCGGGGGGTCTTGCGCATGATCCCGGCCTGTTCTTCCAGGCCTCGGTGGTCATCACCCTGGTCGGGGGCACCATGTTCCTGATGTGGATCGGCGAACAGATCACCGCGCGCGGCATCGGCAACGGCATCTCGCTGATCATCTTCGTCGGCATCGTGGCGGAAATTCCCGCGGCGCTGGCGCAATTCTTCAGTCAGGGCCGCTCGGGCGCGGTGTCGACCCCGGTCATCATCGGCATCCTAGTGATGGTGGTGGCGGTCGTGGCTTTCGTGGTGTTCATGGAACGTGCGCTGCGCAAGATCCATATTCAGTATCCGCGCCGTCAGGTCGGCATGAAGATCTATGACGGGCAAAGCTCGCACCTGCCGATCAAGGTCAACCCGGCCGGCGTTATTCCAGCGATCTTCGCCAGCTCGCTGCTGCTGCTGCCGGTCACGATCTCGACCTTCTCGGGGAACCAGACCGGTCCGATCATGTCGCGCGTGCTGGCTTATTTCGGCCCCGGCCAGCCGCTTTACCTGATCTTCTTCGCGGCGATGATCGTCTTCTTCGCCTATTTCTATACCAACAACGTCGCCTTCAAATCCGATGATGTGGCCGAAAACCTGAAAAATCAGGGCGGCTTCATCCCCGGTATCCGTCCCGGCAAGCGGACCGAGGAATATCTCGATTACGTGGTCAACCGGATCCTGGTGATCGGTTCGATCTACCTTGCCGCCGTCTGCCTTCTGCCCGAGGTGATCCGCAGCCAGCTGGCCGTGCCCTTCTATTTCGGCGGCACCTCGGTTCTGATCGTGGTCTCGGTTGTGATGGACACCATCAACCAGGTGCAAAGCCACTTGCTTGCGCACCAATATGAAGGTCTGATCGAGAAATCCCAACTGCGCGGCAAGCGCAAACCGGGCACCACAAAAACACGCAAGGCCCCGGCGCGCCGCTGACGCGCCGGCGAACCGAGGAAGAGGGACCCAGCATGACCGTGAACATCATTCTTCTCGGGCCGCCGGGCGCGGGCAAAGGCACCCAGGCGCGCCGGCTGGTCGAGGAGCGGGGGCTGGTCCAGCTCTCGACCGGCGACATGCTCCGCGAGGCGCAGGCTTCGGGCACCGAGATGGGCAGGTTGGTTGCCGAGGTGATGAAACTGGGCAAACTGGTCACCGATGAAATCGTCATCGGCCTGATCCGCGAGAAGCTGGAAAGCTCGGATGCGCCGGGCTTCATCTTCGATGGCTTTCCGCGCACGCTGGCGCAGGCCGATGCGCTCGGGCTGCTGCTGGAAGGCATGGGTCAGAAGGTCGATGCCGTGATCGAGATGCAGGTGGATGACGCCGCGCTCGTCGATCGGATCTCGGGCCGCTTCACCTGCGGTAATTGCGGCGAGGTCTATCACGACACCACCAAGCCGACGAAGGTGCCCGGCGTCTGCGACGTCTGCGGCTCGACCGATCTGCGCCGCCGTCCCGACGATAATGCCGACAGCCTGAAGACCCGGCTGCTGGAGTATTACAAGAAAACCTCGCCGCTGATCGGCTATTACTATGCCAAGGGTGATCTGCACCCGGTCGACGGCATGGCTGAGGTGGACGAGGTCGCGGCGCAGATGGACGCGGTGCTGAAAGCGCTGTAGCGCCGCGTACACTCTGGCCGAATATCCTGCCGGCGGCGCCCCGCCGGAACCGTGCAGGCCGACAATCAACTGACAGTTGACATTCGCCCGAATCGCCACTAGGTCACGTCATCCCTGCAAGGGGAATCACCATCCCGGTGAAATCGTTAAGGCCCGAAACCCGCTTTCGGGCCTTCGGTTGTGAAAAAAGGTTCCGGTGCTACGGAACCGCAACAGTAAAGGACATACGCGTGGCTCGTATTGCTGGCGTTAATATTCCGACGGGGAAACGCGTCCCCATCGCCCTGACCTATATCCACGGCATCGGCCCCCACTTCGCCGAGCAGATCATCACCTCGGTGGGCATTGACCCGACCCGTCGCGTGAACGACCTGACCGACGCTGAAGTGCTGCAGATCCGCGAATACATCGATGCCAACCTGACCGTCGAAGGCGACCTGCGCCGCGAGACGCAGATGAACATCAAGCGCCTGATGGACCTCGGCTCCTACCGTGGCCTGCGTCACCGTCGCGGCCTGCCGGTCCGTGGTCAGCGCACCCACACCAATGCCCGCACCCGCAAGGGCCCGGCGAAACCGATCGCCGGCAAGAAGAAATAAGGAGGCAGGCAGATGGCTCGTGACAAGACGCGCACCAAGCGCAAGGAACGCAAGAACATTGCTACCGGCGTGGCGCATGTGAACAGCTCGTTCAACAACACCAAGATCCTGATCTCCGACGTTCAGGGCAATGCCATTTCCTGGTCCTCGGCCGGCACGATGGGCTTCAAGGGTTCGCGCAAATCGACCCCTTACGCCGCCCAGATGGCCGCTGAAGACGCTGGCAAGAAGGCGCAGGAACACGGCGTGCGCACGCTGGAAGTTGAAGTTCAGGGCCCCGGCTCGGGGCGTGAATCGGCGCTGCGCGCGCTGGCGGCCGTTGGCTTCAACATCACCGCGATCCGCGACGTGACCCCGATTGCCCATAACGGCTGCCGCGCGCCGAAACGCCGCCGCGTCTGATCGGACTTGATTGACCCGTCCGCGCCCCGGTTTTCGGGGCGCGGACGGGACTTTTCGCATTTCACCTCGGGCGTTCCGATTGCTGGTCATGGGATCGGAACAGGTATGGAGGCAATCGCATGATCCACAAGAACTGGGCCGAACTGATCAAGCCCGCGCAGCTGGACGTCAAGACCGGCGCCGACGCCACCCGCGTCGCCACCGTCACGGCCGAACCGCTGGAGCGTGGCTTCGGCCTGACGCTCGGCAACGCGCTGCGTCGCGTGCTGCTGTCGTCGCTGCAAGGCGCGGCCATCACCTCCGTGCAGATCGACAACGTGCTGCATGAATTCTCGTCCGTCGCCGGCGTCCGCGAGGACGTGACCGACATCGTCCTGAATCTCAAGGGCGTGACGCTGAAGATGGACGTGGACGGCACCAAGCGCCTGACGCTCTCGGCCAAGGGGCCGGGCGAGGTCAAGGCCGGTGACATCCAGGAAACCGCCGGCATCACCATCCTGAACCGCGACCATGTCATCTGTCATCTGGATGACGGGGCGGAACTGAACATGGAACTGACCGTTGCCCCCGGCAAGGGTTATGTCGCCGCCGACAAGAACCGTCCCGAAGATGCGCCCATCGGTCTGATCCCGATCGACGCCATCTTCTCGCCGGTCAAGCGCGTCAGCTATGAAGTCACCCCCACTCGCGAGGGTCAGGTGCTGGACTATGACAAGCTGACCATGAAGATCGAAACCGACGGTTCGCTGACCCCGGACGACGCAGTGGCTTATGCCGCGCGCATCCTTCAGGACCAGCTGTCGGTCTTCGTGAACTTCGACGAGCCGGAAGCGGCGCGTGCGCAGGACAGCGATGATGGTCTGGAATTCGACCCGCGCCTGCTGAAGAAAGTCGACGAGCTGGAACTGTCGGTCCGTTCGGCCAACTGCCTGAAGAACGACAACATCGTCTATATCGGCGACCTGATCCAGAAGACCGAAGCCGAGATGCTGCGCACCCCGAACTTCGGCCGCAAGTCGCTGAACGAGATCAAGGAAGTGCTTTCGGGCATGGGCCTGCATCTGGGCATGGACGTGGTCGACTGGCCGCCGGAAAACATCGAAGATCTGGCAAAGCGCTTCGACGACCAATTCTGATTTCGGCCGGGGCGGTCTGACTGCCCCGCCAAATACCGGGCATCCCGCCCCAAGGAGAGCGGCCTGTACGCAAGGCCGCCAGACAAAGCAAAAGACGTAAAAGGAGAAACATCATGCGTCACGCACGTGGCTACCGCCGCCTCAACCGCACCCACGAACACCGCAAGGCGCTGTTCGCCAACATGTCCGGCTCGCTGATCGAGCACGAGCAGATCAAGACCACGCTTCCGAAAGCCAAGGAACTGCGTCCGATCGTCGAAAAGCTGATCACGCTGGCCAAGCGCGGCGATCTGCACGCCCGTCGTCAGGCCGCGGCCCAGCTGAAGCAGGACCAGCACGTCGCCAAGCTGTTCGAGGTTCTGGGCGCGCGCTACAAGGACCGTCAGGGCGGCTATGTCCGAATCCTGAAGGCCGGCTTCCGCTATGGCGACATGGCCCCGATGGCGATCATCGAGCTGGTCGACCGCGACACCTCCGCCAAGGGCGCCGCCGACCGCGCGCGCGTCGAGGCCGAGGACTTCGCCGAGGAGTGATTCGCCCCCGCGCGACCTGAAATCGGCCCCGCAGCACCCGCTGCGGGGCCTTTTTCTGTCTAAAAAGCCATGTGTTGCTGGCTGAAAGGGCAGGTTGAGGTTTGGCGCCAGATTGTGCTGGCGCCCCAGATATGCGCATTTTCCCAAGGAATCTGTGAGAATACCCCAAGTCCTTGGCGATGTTGATAATCCGTTAACTACATCTTGTGATTGAGGCGGAGGATTCCGCTTCACTTGGTGGACGAAACCGGCCAATGTGGCATCGAACGCAATTGAGACAATTTGACTAAAAGCACATATGTCCGCACGCGCAGAAATCACCGCGATCCTCAACAAGCTTAATCCGCTTGCTCCGAAGGGATATTTCATCGGGCTGCATATCCGTTTTGCCGCCCCGATCATGCAATTTCAGACCTATGCCAAGGAATGGTCGGATCACTATTCGACCAAGGCCTATGCGCTGCGCGATCCGATGATTGCCTGGGGCTTCTCGACCAATGGCGCGGTCCGCTGGTCGGCCATTCCCGTGCCTGACCCTTTTAATATCCTGGGCGACGCCGCCGCGTTCGGCATGAAATACGGGGTCGCCTTTTCGCATGGTCCCATCAGTTCGCGATCGATCGGCGGGTTGAGCCGCGGCGACCGTGAATACACCGATTCCGAGATCGAGCAGATCTCGAAACTGATCCGCCAGCTCCACGAACTCACGGAGCCGCCGGAGAGCCTGACCAAGGCTCAGATCGAGGCCCTTCGGTGTATTGCGGAGGGCGATCGCCATGCAGCAGCGGCTGCCAAACTTGGCATCACGGAAAGCGCGTTCAAGGCTCGGCTCATCTCTGCGCGGGAACGTTTGATGGCCCGGACCACTGCCGAAGCGCTTCAGAGGGCCAAGGAATACCGTCTGCTGTAAGGTATCGCCTGTAAGACCGCCCCACCTGGGGGCCTGCCCTCAACCCCAGGAGTAACGACTATGCAGACGACCACTATTTCTTTTGCAAACATGCACTTTCACGGCGAATTGTTCGCCAACGTCCTTCGCGCCCGCCGCCAGAGCTTTATCGTCCAGAACAACTGGGATCTGCCGCAGGCCGAGGGGATGGAGTTCGATCAGTATGACACTCCGGCCTCGCGCTGGGTCGCGGTCCACGAACGTGGCGAGGTTCTGGCCGGGATCCGGCTGACGCCGACCACGGCGCGCTGCGGTGTCTATTCCTATATGATCCGCGACGCGCAGCGCGGCATTCTCGGCGGCGCGATCCCGCAGAACCTGCTGTTCGAGGAGGCGCCGGTCGACGAGCATGTCTGGGAATCCAGCCGCGTCTTCGTCAGCCACGCTGTGCCGATGGGGCTGCGCCGCAAGGTTCATGCCGAGCTGATCTCGGGTCTGAACCAGGCCGCGCGCGAATTGGGCGCCACCCGGCATATCGGGCTGATCGACGCCAACTGGCCGCGCTGGTATCGCCGCTGCGGGATGGAAGGCGAGGCCATGGGGCCGGTCCTGAACTTTGACGACGGCGCGTTCCAATGCGTCGCGACGAATCTGGTCCAGAAACTGCACTGACCCTTTTGTGCGTCTGATGGGAGGACTATCTTCACCCTGTCATGGCAGATTTGTTCGACACAGTCCCGAACGGCGGTTCGGCCCCGGATGCCCCGCGCAGCGCGCGCGCGGCCCCGCTGGCTGATCGCATCCGTCCCAGCACCCTGTCCGATGTCATCGGGCAGGGTAAGGTGCTTGACCGGGGTGGGCCGCTGGGCGCGATGCTGGCGGCGGGCAGCCTTTCCTCGCTGATCCTCTGGGGGCCGCCGGGGGTGGGCAAGACCACCATCGCGCGGCTGCTTGCCGCCGAGACGGATCTGCATTTCGTCCAGATCAGCGCGATCTTTTCCGGCGTCGCGGAATTGCGCAAGGTGTTCGAGGCCGCGAAACTGCGCCGCCAGCAGGGCGGCGGCACGCTGTTGTTCGTCGATGAGATTCACCGCTTCAACCGCGCCCAGCAGGACAGCTTCCTGCCGCATATGGAGGACGGCACCATCCTGCTGGTCGGCGCGACCACCGAAAATCCCAGTTTCGAGCTGAACGCGGCGTTGCTGTCGCGCGCGCAGGTGATCGTGCTGGACCGGCTCACCCTCGCCGATCTCGAACTGTTGGCGCAGCGGGCCGAAAAGGAGCTGAACCGCCCCCTGCCGCTGGACGCCCCGGCCCGCGAAGCGCTGCTGGAAATGGCCGATGGCGACGGCCGCGCGGCGCTGAACCTGATCGAACAGGTGATGGCCTGGAAGGTCGATGGCAAGCTGGACACCGACCAGTTGTCGCAGCGTCTGATGAAGCGGGCGGCGAAATACGACAAGTCGGGGGACGAACATTACAACCTGATTTCCGCCCTGCACAAATCGGTGCGCGGCTCCGACCCGGATGCGGCGCTGTATTGGCTGGCGCGGATGCTGGAAGGGGGCGAGGATCCGCGTTACCTGGCCCGTCGCCTGACCCGGATGGCGATCGAGGATATCGGCCTCGCCGATCCGGCGGCGCAGCGGCATTGCCTGGATGCCTGGGCGCTCTATGAGCGTCTGGGCAGCCCCGAGGGCGAGCTGGCGCTGGCGCAGGCGACGATCTATCTGGCGCTGGCGCCGAAGTCGAACGCCGGCTATGCCGCCTATAAGGCCGCCCGCGCCGAGGCCCGGCGCACGGGCAGCCTGATGCCGCCCGCGCATATCCTGAACGCGCCGACGAAGCTGATGAAGGAGCAGGGCTATGGCGCGGGCTATGCCTATGACCACAATGCCGAGGACGCCTTCAGCGGCCAGAACTATTTCCCCGAAGGCATGAAGCGCCCGGTTCTCTATGCACCGGTCGAACGCGGCTTCGAACGTGAGTTGAAGAAGCGGGTGGACTGGTTCGTCAGTCAGCGGGCGAAGCGCGGCGACAAAGGCGACGGTTGACGGCGACACCTTGGCAGGGCAGGGACGCGGGATGATGATGAATTTTCTTTCGGTGGCGGCGGGGGGCGCGATCGGCGCCTCGGCGCGCTATGGCGTCAACCTGACCACGATGCGGCTGCTGGGCCCCGGCTTTCCGGTGGCCACGCTGGTGGTGAATGTCACCGGCTGCCTGCTGATGGGGCTCCTGGCCTCGGTGCTGGCCCATCGCGGCGGGCATGCGCTGGCACCCTTCCTGCTGACCGGGGTGCTGGGTGGCTTCACCACCTTTTCGGCCTTTTCGCTGGACACGCTGACGCTGTGGGAACGCGGGCAGGGCGGTCAGGCGGCGGTTTATGTCATCCTGTCCGTTGCGGCATCCCTGCTGGCGGTCGCAGCCGGTCTGGCCCTTGGACGGAGTATCCTTGCATGAGCGGCGTGCAGACCATCCGCGTCACCGGGGACGAGGGCGATCAGCGCCTCGACCGCTGGCTGAAGAAGCGCTTTCCCCAGCTGACGCAAGGGGCGGTCGAAAAGATGTGCCGGACCGGCCAGATCCGTGTCGATGGCGGTCGGGTCAAGGCCAACAGCCGGATCGAGGCCGGGCAGGAGGTGCGCGTGCCCCCCTTGCCCGATGCGGCGCCCCCGCCGCCGGAACAGGGCCCGCGCATCAGCGATACCGACGCCGAGATGATCCAGAAGGCGGTGCTGTTCAAGGATCAGCATATCATCGTGCTGAACAAGCCGCCGGGGCTGCCGTCGCAGGGCGGCTCGGGTCAGGGGAACCGCCATGTCGACGGCCTCGCCGAGGCGCTGAAATTCGGCTACAAGGAGCGGCCCAAGCTGGTGCACCGGCTGGACAAGGACACTTCGGGCGTGCTGGTGCTGGCGCGCACCGACCGCGTCGCCCGTGCGCTGAGCGAGGCGTTCCGAGACCGCTCGACCCGCAAGATCTACTGGGCGGCGGTGGCGGGGGTGCCCAGCCCGCGCATGGGCACCGTGCGTTACGGGCTGGTCAAGGCCCCCGGTCATGGCAAAAGCGGCGAGGGCGAGAAGATGATCGCCGTCCACCCCCGTGACATCGACACGACCGAGGGCGCCAAGCGCGCCACCACCGATTACGCGGTGCTCGACAATCTGGCGCAGCGGGCCAGCTGGTGCGCGCTGGTGCCGATCACCGGCCGGACCCACCAGCTGCGCGCCCATATGGCCGAGCTGGGCCACCCGATCGTGGGCGACGGCAAATATGGCGGCTCGGGTCAGGAAAACTTGGGCGACGGCTGGGGCGCCCAACTGGGAGGCGAGATCAGCCGCAAGCTGCATCTCCATGCCCGCAGCCTGAGTTTCACCCACCCGATCACCAAGCAGAAAATGACCTTCACGGCGCCCTTGCCCGATCACATGAAGCGGACCTGGAAAACGCTCGGCTGGCAGGAAAATGACGTGCCCGCCGATCCGTTCGAGGAACTGCGGTGAAACTGATCGTCTTCGATGTCGACGGCACGCTGGTCGACAGTCAGTCGCTGATCGTCGGCGCCATGGCCCAGGCGATGGAGGGGGCGGGTCTGCCGGTGCTGGATCGCGCGCGGGTCCTGTCGATCGTCGGGCTGTCGTTGCCGGTCGCCGTCGCGACCCTGCTGCCCAATGAACCCGAGGCGCGCCATCACGAGGTGGTCGCGGGATACCGCGCCGCCTTCCTGTCGCGGCGCCTGGCGGACGAGGCGCCGCTGTATCTCGGTGCGCGCGCCTGTCTCGATACGCTGGGGCAGCGCGACGACCTGATGCTGGGCATTGCCACCGGCAAGGCGCGCCGGGGCCTTGATGCGATGCTGGACCATCACCAGCTGCGCGGGCGTTTCGTAACCCTGCAGACTGCCGACAACCACCCTTCGAAGCCGCATCCGGCCATGCTGCTGGCGGCCTGCGACGAGGCCGGGGTCGATCCCGCCGGGGCCGTGATGATCGGCGATACCAGTTTCGACATGCAGATGGCCCTGAATGCGCGGACGGCGGCGCTGGGGGTCGGCTGGGGCTATCATGGGGCGCCGGCACTGGATGAGCTGGGCGTTGCTGTGGCGGGCGATTTCGGCCAGCTTCAGACCATGATCGAGGAGTGGGCACGATGAGCGAATGGAAGGCACGCAGGTTCTGGAAAGCCGCCGCGGTCGAACCGGCAGAGGGCGGCTTCCGCGTCACCCTGGACGGCAAGCCGGTGATGACGCCGGGCAAGCATCCGCTGATCCTGCCCACCCGCGCGCTGGCGGATGCGGTGGCGGCGGAATGGGATGCCCAAAGCGAGGTGATCGACCCCTTGTCGATGCCCCTGACCCGCGCCGCCAATTCCGCCATCGAGAAGGTGAGCCCGCAATTCGACGCCGTGGCCGACATGCTGGGCGCTTATGGCGGCACCGACCTGCTCAGCTATCGCGCCACCGAACCCGAGGGGCTGAAGACCCGTCAGGCGGAAGGCTGGGACCCGGTGCTGGATTGGGCGCGCGAGCGCTATGACGCGCCGCTGGCCGTGACCGAGGGGCTGATGCCGGTGACACAGGACCCCGCAGCACTTGCGCGCCTCCGGGCGCGCATCGCCACGCTGACCCCTTATGAACTCACGGCCTTTCATGATCTGGTCACGTTGCCGGGTTCTTTGATTCTGGGACTTGCGGTGCTGGATGGCCGGTTGAGCGCCGATGAAGCCCATGCCCTCGCCCGCATCGACGAGGAGTTTCAGGCCGAACGCTGGGGCCGCGACGAGGAGGCCGATGCCGCCGCCGAAGACCGCCTTGAGGCGATGCGCAATGCCGAAAGATTGCTCGGTCTTCTCAAGTCGTGATCGCGCGGCGTGACGCCGTGCTTGACGCATGGCGGCTGATCGGCACAATGTTGCCTATCGGGCCGCCAAGCGCCCGGCCATAACGACAGGCGGCAACGCCGCCCTAACGGGAAGGGAAGTTCATGAAAACTACCGTGTTTCTCGGCGCAGCCGCCGTCAGCGCGCTGATCGCCGGTGCCGGATTTGCGGCCGAAGGCGATACGCTGGCACAGGTCAAGGCCCGCGGCGAATTGCTGTGCGGCGTCAATCCCGGCCTCGTGGGCTTCGCTTCGCCCGATGCCAATGGCAACTGGAGCGGCTTTGACATTTCGTTCTGCAAGGCCGTCGCCGCCGCGGTTCTGGGCGATGCCAGCAAGGTGAAATATATCCCGCTGACCGGCCAGACCCGCTTCACCGGGCTGGCCTCGGGCGAGGTGGACCTGCTGGCGCGTAACTCGACCTGGACCTTTTCGCGCGATACCGACCTGAAGCTCGATTTCATCGGCGTGAACTATTACGACGGTCAGGGCTTCATGGTGCCGAAATCGCTGGGCGTCAGCTCGGCCAAGGAACTGGACGGCGCCACCATCTGCATCCAGACCGGCACCACCACCGAACTGAACCTGGCCGATTACTTCAAGGCCAACAACATGACCTATCAGCCGGTCAATATCGACAGCAACTCGGAAGGCGAGCAGCAATATCTGGCCGGGGCCTGCGATGCCTATACGACCGATGCTTCGGGTCTGGCGGCGACGCGGGCGGCCTTCGCCAATCCGGGCGATCACGTCATCCTGCCCGAGATCATCTCGAAAGAGCCGCTGGGGCCGGCGGTGCGTCACGGCGACAGCAACTGGGCCGATATCGCCCGCTGGACCTTGTATGCACTGATCGCGGCCGAGGAATACGGCGTCACCTCGGCCAATATCGAGGAACTGGCAAAGTCGTCGCAGAACCCCGAGGTGCAGCGTCTGCTGGGCACCACTGATGACCTCGGCAAGATGATCGGGCTGGACAAGGACTGGGCCAAACGCGCCATCGCCGCCTCCGGCAATTATGGTGAAATCTTCGCCGCCACTATTGGCGAACAGACCCCGATCGGGCTGGCGCGCGGGCTGAACGCGCAATGGACGCAGGGCGGACTGATGTACGCCATGCCGTTCCGCTGATCGGCCAGAGGACAAGCGACGCGCGGACCGGTTCCGCGCGTTTCGCATTCCGGGACAAGACGGGACCAATTCCGCGCCGGATCTCAGGGAGATTTGAATGACCGAAAGCGCCCCGGCCGGCCCGCCCGCGCCGCCCTTCCGGCTGAGCATGCTGATCTATGATCGGCACTACCGTTCGCTGACCATCCAGGTGGTGGTGTTCATCCTGCTGATGCTGCTGGTGTCCTGGATCGTGCATAACACGGTCCTGAACCTGGCGCGCCTGGGCAAGGACATCGATTTCAGCTTCCTGTTCAACCGCGCGGGCTATGACATCCCGCAGCAGCTGATCCCCTATACCAGCGACGACACCCATCTGCGCGCGGCGATGGTGGGGCTGCTGAACACGCTCTATGTCTCGGCGCTCGGCTGTGCGACGGCGACGGTGCTGGGGGTGGTGGCGGGGGTTCTGCGGCTGTCGAAGAACTGGCTGATCGCCCGGCTGATGACCATCTATGTCGAGATCTTCCGCAACATCCCGCTGCTGCTGTGGATCCTCATCATCTATGCCGCCCTGACCGAGATCACGCCCGGCCCCCGCGAATACCGGGGCGAAAATGCGCGGGAACTGTTTCTGGGCCTGATCGCGCCCACCAACCGCTATACCGCCATCCCTTCGATCGTGGCCGAACATTCGCCGGGCGCGCTGGTGATCGGCCGGATCGAGATCCCCTGGCTGGCGATCATGGGCATCGCCTTCTTCATCGCCGCCATCGTGCTGCGCCGCATCGTCAATGCCCGCGCGCAGCGCATCCAGAACGCCACCGGACGGCGCCCCACGACCTGGTGGATCAACCTCGCGCTGTTCGTGGTGCCGCCGGCGGCCATGGCTGTGTTCTTCGGCCTGCATCTGGAGGTCCCCGAACTGGCCGGGTTCAACTTCAAGGGCGGCATCAATGTCGACAATTCGCTGGTGGCGCTGTGGCTGGCGCTGTCGCTCTATACCGGCGCCTTCATCGCCGAGATCGTCCGCGCCGGCATCCTCGCCATCAGCAAGGGCCAGACCGAGGCGGCATACGCGCTCGGCCTCAGCCCCGGCTGGACGATGAATCTGGTGATCCTGCCGCAGGCGCTGCGGGTCATCATTCCGCCGCTGATCTCGCAATATCTGAACCTCATCAAGAACAGCTCGCTGGCGGTGGCGGTGGGATATATGGACCTGCGTGGCACGCTGGGCGGCACCACCGTCAACCAGACCGGACGCGAGATGGAGGGCATCCTGCTGATGATGGCGATCTATCTGGCGATCAGCCTGACGGTGTCCGGGGTGATGAATATCTACAACAACCGCGTCAAGCTGAAGGAGCGGTAGGATGAGCGACGCGAACGCCTCCCCGGCCTATCTGCGCACCGAGATGCTGCCCTCCGCCGCGCCGCCGCGCCGGCAGGAAGGGCTGCTCGGCTGGCTGCGCGAGAACCTGTTCTCGGGCTGGCTGAACAGCCTGCTGACCGTGCTGAGCCTCGTCATCATCTGGTCGCTGATCCGGCATTTCTGGCCCTGGTTCGCCCATTCCGTCTGGCGTGCGAACAGCCTGGCCGAATGCCGCCAGATCATCACCCAGACCTGGGGCGAGGGCGCTACCGGCGCCTGTTTCGCGGTGATCCGGGTGCGCTGGCATCAGTATATCTTCGGCTTCTATCCGCGCGCCGAATACTGGCGCCCGATCCTGACGCTTGGGCTTTTGTTCATCGCGCTGGCGCCGGTGCTGTTCTCGGTCAACGCCAACATCCGCCGCTGGGTGCTGGCGGGGGGTGGCCTGCTGTGCATGGTGCTGCTGGCGGTGACGGCATCGCCCGACTGGACCGTCGTGCTGGTCTGGGCGCTGTTCGCGGCGGCTTTGCTGCTGGCCGAATATGCGCCGATGCGGTTGCTGATGGTGACGGCCCTTTATCCGGTGCTGGCGGTCTGGCTGCTCTGGGGGGGCAGCCCGTGGTATCCGTTCATGCTGCTGATGGGCTTTGCGGTCGGCTATGGCGTCTCGGCGCTGGTGCCGCGCGGGGTGTCGGCCCTGACCGGCATTGCCGTAACGGTGCTGTGGTGGATCTTTCTTGCCGCCCCGGCTGCCAGCCTGGCCACGCTGATCCTGCCTCTGCATCTGCCGGTGGTGCAATCCTCGGTCTTCGGCGGCTTCCTTCTGTCGGTGGTGATCGGCGTTTCCGCCATCGTGCTGTCCTTGCCGCTGGGCATTCTGCTGGCGCTGGCGCGGCAGTCGAACATGTTCATCATCTACAGCCTCGCCGTGGTCTTCATCGAGTTCATCCGCGGCGTGCCGCTGATCACGCTGCTGTTCGTGGCGCTGGTGCTGCTGAAATACTTCCTGCCGCCGCAGACGCATTTTGACCTGATCCTGCGGGTCATCATCATGGTCACCCTGTTCGCCGCCGCCTATATGGCCGAGGTGATCCGGGGCGGCCTCGCGGCGCTGCCGAAAGGCCAGTACGAGGCCGCCGATTCCCTTGGCCTCAACTACTGGCAGGCGCAGCGGCTGATCATTCTGCCGCAGGCGCTGAAGATCTCGATCCCCGGCATCGTCGGCACCTTCATCGGCGTCTTCAAGGACACCACGCTGGTCGGGCTGATCAACCTCTATGACCCGCTGAAGGGGATTTCCGACGTGGTGCGTTCGGAATTCACCTGGAAGGGCATCTATTGGGAGCCGTTCATCTTCACCGGCGCCATCTTCTTCGTCATCTGCTTCTCGATGTCGCGCTATTCGATGTATCTCGAACGCCGGCTGAGCCGCGAACACCGCTGAGGGATCATGTCCAGTCTGACCCAAACCTCGACCGAAACCCTGACCGAAACGCCGCGCCTCGGCACCGAAACCGCCATCCAGATCCGCAAGATGAACAAGTGGTATGGCAATTTCCACGTGTTGCGCGACATCGACCTGAACGTGGCCGCCGGCGAACGCATCGTCATTGCCGGGCCGTCCGGTTCGGGCAAGTCAACGCTGATCCGCTGCATCAACCGGCTGGAGGAACACCAGTCCGGGCAGATCATCGTTGAAGGCATCGAATTGACCAACGATATCAAGGATATCGACAAGGTCCGTTCGGAAGTCGGCATGGTCTTCCAGCATTTCAACCTGTTCCCGCATCTGACCGTGCTGGAAAACTGCACGCTGGCGCCGATCTGGGTGCGCAAGATGCCGAAAGCGCGGGCCGAGGAAATCGCCATGCGCTTTCTGGAAAAGGTGCGCATCCCCGAACAGGCGCATAAATATCCGGGCCAGCTTTCGGGCGGCCAGCAGCAGCGGGTGGCAATCGCGCGGTCGCTGTGCATGGAGCCGCGGATCATGCTGTTCGACGAACCGACCTCGGCGCTCGATCCCGAGATGATCAAGGAGGTGCTGGACACCATGATCGAGCTTGCGGAAACCGGCATGACCATGCTGGTCGTCACCCATGAGATGGGTTTCGCGCAAGCGGTGGCCGACCGGGTGATCTTCATGGATCAGGGCCAGATCGTCGAACAGAACACCCCCACCGAATTCTTCAACAACCCGCAATCAGAGCGTACGAAACTGTTCCTCAGCCAGATTCTCGGACATTGAGGGGGCGGAACCCACAGGCCCTGCGCCGGGTTGATCTGTCGCTCAACCCAAGGAGATTGCGATGACTGATGATCTCAGGAAGGAATTTCGTGACAAGATGAAATCCGTCCACACCGGCATGCTGCAGGTGGGTGACGACCGTTTCGTGCCGATGGCCCACAACCTGACCGGCGAGGACCCCGATCTGTGGTTCATCACCGCCAAGGGCACGCCGATGGCCGAAGCGGCGGCGGCGGGCGCCGAGGGCTGCTATCTGGTCTGCAGCGAAAAGCACGGGATCTATGCCGATATTCACGGCAAGCTTTCGCTGTCCGAAGACGAGGCCAAGACCGAGGAGATCTGGGGGATCATCGCCTCGGCCTGGTTCGAGGGCGGCCCGCGCGATCCCGATGTGCAACTGCTGCGCTATCGGCCGACCAAGGCCGAGGTCTGGCTCTCGGATACCGGCGCGCTCGGCTTCCTGTATCAGATCGCCAAGGCCAAAATGACTGGCGACAAGCCGGATATGGGCACCCACGCGACGCTTGACTTCGGCTGAATGGGCGCGACGCGGGCGCCGCTGATCCAGCGCCCCGAGGGGCTGTATTGTCCCGGCGGCGATTTCCATATCGACCCGACCCAGCCGGTTGACCGGGCGCTCATCACCCATGCCCATGCCGACCACGCCCGCGCCGGTCACGGCGCGGTGCTGGCCACACGGCAGACGCTCGACCTGATGGCGATCCGCTATGGCGAGGATTTCACCGCCAGCCGCCAGATCGCCGAAGGCCGGATGCGCATCGGCGAGGCAGAGGTCAGCTTTCATCCGGCCGGCCATATCCTCGGCTCGGCCCAGATCGCCGTGCAGGCGGGCGGCCCGCGTGTCACCGTCTCGGGCGATTACGCCCGCGTGGCCAATCCGTCCTGCGCCCCGTGGGAGCCGGTGCCTTGCGACATCTTCGTGACCGAAGCGACTTTCGGGCTGCCGGTCTTTCATCATCCCGACCCTGCGACCGAGACGCAGAAGCTGCTGGCCTCGGTCGCGGCGTTCCCTGAACGCGCGCACATTGTCGGGGCCTATTCCCTCGGCAAGTCGCAGCGGGTGATGATGCTGCTGCGCGAGGCGGGATGGGATGGCCCGATCTATATTCACGGCTCGCTGGAAAGGCTGTCCGCCTATCACATCGCGGAGGGCGTTCCCTTGGGCGATCTGCGTCCGGCGACTGATAACAGCCTGAAGAAGGCCGATTTCGCCGGGCAGATCGTGATTGCCCCGCCCTCGGTCTTTGAATCCACATGGGCGCAGCGCTTCCCCGACCCGGTGCTGGCCTTCGCCAGCGGCTGGATGTCGGTCCGCGCCCGCGCCCGTCAGCGTGGGGTGGAACTGCCGCTGGTGATCTCGGATCATGTCGACTGGGCCGATCTGACCCGCACCATCACCGAACTGGACCCGGCCGAGACCTGGGTCACCCATGGCCGCGAGGATGCCGTGATCCGCTGGTGCGAGTTGCAGGGCCGCGCCGCGCGGCCCTTGCATCTGGCGGGCTATGAGGACGAGGCCGAGTGATGCGCGATTTCGCGGCCCTGCTGGAACGGCTCGCCTTCACGCCGCAGCGCAACGCCAAGCTGCGGCTGCTGGCACAATATTTCGCCGCCGTCCCCGACCCGGAACGCGGGCTCGCGCTTGCCGCGCTGACCGGAGATCTGAAGCTGCGCGCGGTCACGCCCTCGTTGCTGCGCGGGCTGGTGGCCGAACGCGTCGATCCCGAGCTTTTCGCCATCAGCTATGATTTCGTCGGCGATCTGGCTGAGACGATCGCGCTGATCTGGCCCGATCCCGAAACCCCGCCGAACGATACCGACCTGCCGCTGCCGCAACTGGTCGCGGAATTGCAGACCACCGGCAAGGCCGGGCTGCCGGGGCTGATTGCCGCGCGGCTGGACGCGCTGAACCCTTCCGAGCGTTATGCCTATCTGAAGCTGGCGACCGGGGCGATGCGGGTCGGCGTCTCGGCCCGGCTGGCGCGGGCTGCGCTGGCGGAATATGGCGGCCTGCAGCTGATCGAGATCGAGGAGATCTGGCACGGGCTGACGCCGCCCTATCTGGACCTGTTCGCTTGGGTGGAAGGGGGTGCCAGGCCCGAAGCGGCGGCCCTTGCGCCCTTCCGGCCGGTCATGCTGTCGACGGCGACCGATCTCGACGCGCTTCGCCCGCTCGATCCGGCGGATTATGTGGCGGAATGGAAATGGGACGGCATCCGTGTTCAGGCGGTCTCCGATCAGGGCCGGCGGCGGCTTTATTCGCGCACCGGCGAGGATATCGGCGCGGCCTTTCCCGACCTGCTCGACCGGCTGGATTTCGAAGGGGTGATCGACGGCGAATTGCTGGTCCGGCGCGGCGATGCGGTCGGCACCTTCGGCGAATTGCAGCAGCGGCTGAACCGCAAGACCGTGTCGAAAAAGCTGCTGGAGACCCATCCGGCGGGTCTGCGCGCCTATGACCTGCTGATCTGGCAGGGCGAGGATCTGCGGGCGCTGCCCTTTGCCGAACGCCGGGCGCGGCTGGAAGCCGCCATCGCCAGCCTTGGCGATCCGCAGATCGACACCTCGGCCCTGCTGGATTTCGGCGATTGGGACGGCCTCGCCGCCCTGCGCGCCGCGCCGCCAGATCCGGTGATCGAGGGGGTGATGATCAAGCGCCGCGACAGCCCCTATCTGGCGGGACGCATGAAAGGGCCGTGGTTCAAATGGAAGCGAGATCCCTTGGTGATCGACGCGGTGCTCCTATATGCCCAACGGGGCCACGGCAAACGCTCGGGCTATTATTCGGATTTCACCTTTGGTGTCTGGGACGGGAATGAGCTGGTGCCGGTCGGAAAAGCCTATTTCGGCTTCACGGATGAGGAATTGAGGGCGCTCGACCGTTTCGTGCGCGGCAATACGATCGAGCGTTTCGGCCCGGTCCGCGCCGTCAAACCCGTGAAGGTGGTCGAGGTCGCCTTCGAGGGGCTGAACCGGTCCGGCCGCCACAAATCCGGCGTCGCCATGCGCTTCCCGCGCATCAGCCGCATCCGCGACGACAAGCCCGCGGCCGAGGCCGACCGGATCGAGACCCTGCGCGCCCTGCTGCCCGCCGAGGCGCCATGACCCTGCCCACCAGGATCGCCGACTGGTTCACCCGTCAGGACTGGACCCCGCATCCGCATCAGCTCGATCTGTTCGAGGCGAAGGAGGACACGCTGCTGATCGCGCCGACCGGCGGCGGCAAGACGCTGGCCGGGTTCCTGCCGACGCTGGCCGATCTGATGGACGGCCCGCATGAGGGGATGCACACGCTTTACGTCTCGCCCCTGAAGGCGCTGACCAATGACATCGCGCGCAACCTGTCGCGCCCAGTGGCCGATCTGGGCCTGAACATCCGCATCGAGGACCGCACCGGCGACACCGCCGCCGCGCGCCGGGCGCGCCAGCGGGTGGACCCGCCGGAGATCCTGCTGACCACGCCGGAAAGTCTGGCGCTGATGCTGTCCTATCCCGAGGCGCCCAAGATCTTCGGCGGTCTGAAGCGGGTGGTCATCGACGAGATCCACGCCCTTGCCGAAGGCAAGCGGGGCGATCAATTGATGCTGGGGCTGGCCCGGCTGCGCAACCTTGCGCCGGATCTGCGGGTCTCGGCGCTGTCGGCCACGGTCGAGGACCCGGCGGCGCTTGCCGATTATATCGGGGGGGCGCGGATCGTGCTGGCCGATCCCGGCCCCGCGCCCGATATCGCCATGCTGGACACCACGCTGCCCGCGCCCTGGTCGGGGGGTGGCGCGCGCCATGCGGCGAAGGACGTGATGGAGGCGATCGAGGCCGCGCGGCTGACGCTGGTGTTCATCAATACCCGCGCGCAGGCCGAGCTGTTCTTTCAGGCGCTGTGGGCCGTCAATGATAACAACCTGCCCATCGGGCTGCATCACGGCAGCCTGTCGCGCGAGGTGCGCGGCCGGGTCGAGGCGGCGATGGCGGCGGGCCAGTTGCGCGCGGTGGTGGCGACCGGCAGCCTCGATCTCGGCATCGACTGGGGCGATGTCGATCTGGTCATTCAGGTCGGCGCGCCGAAGAACGTCAAGCGGCTGGTGCAGCGGATCGGGCGGGCGAACCACCGCTACAATGCGCCCTCGAAGGCGCGGATCGTGCCGGCGAACCGCTTCGAGGTGATCGAATGCGTGGCCGCGTTGCAGGCGGTCGCGGCGGGCGATCTGGATGGCGAGGGGCGCGGCCCGGTCGGCACCTGGGGCGGGCTTGATGTGCTGTGCCAGCAGATCCTGCTGACCGCCTGCGCCGGGCCCTTCGATGCCGAGGCGCTGTTTCGCGAATTCCGCAGTGCCGGGCCTTACGCGGCGCTGACGCGGGCGCAGTTCGACGATTGTCTGGATTTCGCGGCGACCGGCGGCTATGCGCTGCGCGCCTATGACCGCTGGCAGAGGCTGGTCGAACGCGGTGGCCTGTGGCAATTGCGCGACCCGCGCGCGGCGCGGATGATCCGCATGAATATCGGCACCATCACCGAGACCGAAACCTTGAAGGTCCGCCACCGCCATGGCGGCGCGCCTTTGGGCGAGGTCGAGGAAGGCTTCGCCGCCAGCCTCTCGCCCGGCGACACCTTCCTGATCGGCGGCAAGACCGTGCGTTATGACCGGCTGCGCGAGATGGTGGTCGAGGTGACGCCCCAGCCTTCGCGCAGCCCGAAGATCGCGGTGTTCAACGGCACCAAGCTGGTGACCTCGACCGAGCTTTCGGCGCGGGTTCTGGACCTGATCGGCGATCCGGCGAAATGGGACAGGCTGCCCGGCCCGACCCGCGACTGGCTGGACCTGCAGCGCGAGATTTCGGTGCTGCCGCAACCCGGCACGCTGACCTGCGAATCCTTCGAACGGGGCGGGCGCGCCTATTTCTGCGCCTATACCTTCGCGGGGCGCAACGCGAACCAGACGCTCGGCCTGATCCTGACCCGGCGGATGGAGGAGGCGGGACTTGGTCCCCTTGGCTTCGTCGCCACCGATTACGCGCTGCTGATCTGGTCGATGGACCCGATCGCCGATCCCGCGCCCTTCTTCACCCGCGAAAGCCTGCTGGACGGGCTGGAGGACTGGCTGGGCGGCAATGCGGTGATGAAGCGCAGCTTCCGCAATGTCGCGACCGTCGCCGGGCTGTTGCAGCGCAACCTGCCCGGACAGCGCAAATCGGGCAAGCAGGCGACGTTTTCCAGCGATATCATCTATGACACCCTGCGCCGCCACGATCCCGATCATCTGCTGCTGCGCCTGACCCGGACCGAGGCGATGCGGGGTCTGGTCGATTTCGGCCGGATCGAGGAAATGCTGGCCGCGCGCCCCCATATCGTCCATGCCCGGCCGCCGCATGTGACCCCGCTGGCCGCGCCCCTGATGCTGGAGGTCGGCAAGATCCCGATCAGCGGCCTGGGCGAGGATCGCCTGCTGGAAGAAGAAGCTGCCCGCATGATGGCCGAAGCAGGGCTTGCGGCGGCATGAATGGTTACGCCTTCAACTTCGCCGGGCAGCGCTTCGTCGCCCGGCCATCCGGCGCGCTGTATTGGCCGACCGAGGAGATGCTGATCCTGTCGGACCTGCACTTGGGCAAATCCGAACGCATGGCCCGGCGCGGCGGCGCGCTGCTGCCCCCTTTTGAAACCCGCGAGACGCTGGCCTGTCTGGCAGCCGAGCTGCACGCCTTGCGGCCGGCCCGGCTGGCCCTGCTGGGCGATATTTTCGACGATGACGCCGCGGGCATCGCGCTGCCGGTCGAGGAACGGGCGCTGTTCGCCAGCCTGATCGCGGCGCAGGAAACATTTCTGGTCTCGGGCAACCATGACCTGCTGACGGGGGCCGAGGCGCTGCATCGCGCCGGGCTCTGGCTGCGCCATATCGCGGCGGCCGGGCAGGGGCCGGATATCTCGGGGCATTACCACCCCAAGGCGCGTGTCGCCGGGCGCAGCCGAGCCGCCTTTCTGGTGGGGACCGATCACCTGATCCTGCCGGCTTTTGGCCATTACACCGGCGGGCTGCGCCATGACCACGCCGTGCTGCAAGGACTGGTCCCGACCGGGATTGCAATTCTGACCGGGCGGCGCGCGCTGGCGGTTCCGCTCTCGGTGGCGCGCTAAGCAGGTTTCAATGCTCGGTGGCGTCGGCGCGGCGGCTGGTGGCCGACGGGTCCGCATAATAGGCCACCAGCCGTTGCAGCAGGGCGAACAACCGGTCGCGGTCGCGCGTGTTGAGCGGCTGGAGCAGGAATTCCTGCCGCTCCTGCAGACGGTCGCGCATTTCCAGCCACAAGGCCTCGCCCTCCAGACTGAGGCTGAGCGCGTTGAAGCGGCGATCCGATTTGGGCTTGTCGCGAATGACCAGACCCTTGGCTTCCAACTCGCCAATCAGCTTGGTCACGGCGGATTTCTTCATCACCACGGTGCTGGCCAGGTCGTTCTGCGAGATCCCCGGATTCAGCCCGATCAGGCTGAGCAGCGACAGCGTGCCGCTGACCGTATCCCATTCGCGATGAAATTCCGCATTGGCCAGGCGCACATGGGCGAAAAGCACCCGCGCCATGAATGTAATATCCCCTGCCAGATAGCCGAGTTCGATCTTGCTGGCGGCAACAGGCTCGTAGTCGAAATCCTTCATCTGAATTGCTCTCTCCCTGACGCAGCCTGATTGCTTGCCGAATTGCCGTGCGGGCCGCCGAGGATCGCGACGTTAACTTCGGCCTCTCCTATAGACGAATGTTAATCGGCGCCCGTCAACAGCTTGACAGCACGGATGCGCGAATCGTGCATGTTCCCCTACGGCAATCAGCACGGATCGTGCGCCCGGTTGCACAAATGGGGCGGCGCTTCCGCGATGTTTCATGTCGGGAAAGTGTAATGGTGGAGCCAAGGGGGGTCGAACCCCTGACCTCTTGAATGCCATTCAAGCGCTCTACCAACTGAGCTATGGCCCCACCGGAGGTCTGACAGAGCGCGTTGCGCCGCTGCCGTGGGGGGTCGTATAGGGGGTGCCGCCGAGGGCTGCAAGCATAAAATGACGGTTTCTTGTCCGCGCCGCGAAAAAGAAAAAAGCGGGACCGGTTGGCCCCGCTTTCTGCTGTGTTTTCCTTGGCTTCAGTCTTAGCCGTCGCGTTTCAGCACTTTGTCCAGGCTGATCGGGCCGGGGCCGGAAAAGACGAAATACAGGAAGACGAAGCAATACAGAATCGCCGCGTCGCCGCCGTTCAGCGCGGGGAAGGCGTCGCGGGGCGCATGTGCCATCCAGTAGGCCGCCGCCATCAGGCCCGACAGCACGAAGGCCACCGGGCGGGTGAACAGCCCCACCACCAGCAGCGCGCCGCCAATCAGCTCCAGCATGCCCGCGATCCAGAGCTTGGACATCACGGCCGGAAAAGCCGCATCGCTGGCAGGGAAGCCGAGGATCTTCTGGGTGCCATGCGCCATGAAGATCAGGGCCGCGACAATGCGAAGTATGCTTAGCATTTGCGGGGCGTAGACAGAGAGAGATTTCATGTTTCAGTGCCTCTGGTAGTTGGTTGCCGTTATGGATGATCGCGGCCGAGGCCGCGATCAATCCCCTTGGAATGAACGCTGCCGAAGCTGCGATCAATCCTCGTCGTCGCCGGCGACGTCGGCGATTTCATCCAGCGATACGTCGCCGTCATCATCGTCGTCTTCCAGCAGATCATCATCCAGATCGCCGGTATCGTCGTCGTCGAGATCATCTTCTATCAGATCATCGTCCTGATCGTCATCCTTCATCGCGGTTTTTTCCGAAACCAACGAGCGGCCGCGACCCTGGGTCAGGCTTTCCACCGTAAATTCCGACCCGCAGGCGGGGCAGGTCATCGGATCTTTTTGCAGGTCGTAGAATCGGGTCCCGCAATGTGGGCAGAGGCGCTTCGTGCCCCATTCCTCTTTGGGCATGGTAATTTCCTTACGCAGCGGTTAGGTGAATCCCGGACGCCCTGCCACAAGCCCATGTGGCTGTAAAGGCCTATCCCGACAGCAATGCACGAACAATTTCAGATCGACAATATCCCCGTCAGGGTCCGGCGCAATGCGCGGGCCCGCCGGATGACACTGCGCGTGCCCCGCGCCGGGGGCGAGGTGGTGCTGACCCTGCCGCCGCGCGCGACGCTTCAGGCGGGCCGCGAATTCGCGGCATCGAAAGCGGAATGGCTGCGCCGCACGGTTTCGGCCATGCCGGGGCCGAAGCTGGTGGTCGAGGGGGCGCGCCTGCCCGTCGCCGGACAGGCGGTGCTGCTGCGCGCCATGCCGCTGCGCGCCGCCCGGCTGGAAGGCGACGTGCTCTATGTGCCCGCGCGTGGGGCGATGGGCGCCACGGTCCAGGCCTGGCTGAAGCACCGCGCCCATGTCGCCCTGCGCGAGGCGGTCGACCGCTTCGCCGCGCGGCTGGGGCGCCAGCCGCGCGCACTGGCGCTGCGCGACACCCGCTCGCGCTGGGGCAGCTGCACCCATGACGGGCGGCTGATGTTTTCCTGGCGTCTGGCCATGGCCCCGCCCGAGGTGCTGGATTATGTCGCCGCGCATGAGGTCGCGCATCTGGCCCATATGGACCATTCCACCCGGTTCTGGGCCGAGGTCGAGCGCCTGATGCCCGGCCATGCCCCGCATCGCGCCTGGCTGCGCGCCCATGGCGCCGATCTGCAAGCGTGGCGGTTCAGGCCGCCGGCGCGACCGGTCGAGGCTTGACGATCCCGGCGCCTGTGATCACAACCCACTGATGAGCATCAGCCGTCCCTCTGATCCCGCCGCGCATGAGCGGCTGTACCGCAACCTGCGCAGCCGCATTCTGGTGGGCGAACTGCCGCCGGGCCAGCCGTTGACGCTGCGCGGCATCGCTGCCGAATATAACGTCTCGATGACGCCCGCGCGCGAGGCGGTGCGCCGGCTGGCGGCGGAAGGAGCGCTGACGCTGTCGACCTCGGGGCGGGTGACAACGCCGGAGCTGTCGGTCGAACGGATCGAGGAACTGGCGGCGCTGCGGGCGCTGATCGAGCCGGAGCTGGCTTCGCGCGCGCTGCCGCGGGCGCATTTCGCGCTGATCGACCGGCTGAGCGCGATCAATGGCGGGATCGCCGATGCGGTGATGCGCCATGACGCGGTGGGCTATATCCGCAGCAATCTGGAGTTTCACCGCACCTTGTATCTGCGCGCCCAGGCTCCGGCGATGCTGGCGATTCTGGAAACGGTCTGGCTGCAGCTGGGCCCGACGATGCGGGCACTGTACGGGCGCGTGCAGCGCAACGAACCGCCCCGCCACCACCGGCTGATCCTGGCGGCGCTGAAAGCCGGGGACGAGCCGGGCCTGCGGCTGGCGGTGCGCGCCGATGTCACCCATGGCCTGCGCCATCTGGCGGCCGAGGCCACCCCCCGTTGACCTTCGGGGTCTGGCGGGGCTATCGCAGATTTGAACAAGCGGAAGATAAAGATGAACCTCTTTGCCGATATCCACGGCGTCACGCTGGACGCGCTGAACGCGATGGTCGCCGCGGGCGAACTGCCCGCCGGGCTGGACCTGAAAAATGTCACCGTCGAGCCGCCGCGCGATTCCGCCCATGGCGACATGGCGACCAATGCCGCCATGGTGCTGGCCAAGCCCGCCCAGATGAAACCGCGCGACATCGCCGAAAAACTGGCCGCGCGGCTGGCCCTTGATGCGCGCATCGCCTCGGCCGAGGTGGCGGGGCCGGGCTTCTTGAATCTGCGGCTGGATCCTTCGGTCTGGCAGGGCGTGGTGCGGGCGGCGCTGAACGCGCCCGAAGGCTATGGCCGGTCCGGGCTTGGGCAGGGGACGCGGGTGAATGTCGAATTCGTCTCGGCCAACCCGACCGGGCCGATGCATGTGGGCCATACGCGCGGCGCGGTTTTCGGCGATGCGCTGTCCAGCCTGCTGGCCTTTGCCGGCTATGACGTAACGCGCGAATATTACATCAACGACGGCGGCGCTCAGGTCGATGTGCTGGCGCGTTCGGCTTATGAACGTTACCGCGAGGCCAACGGGCTGGAGCCCGAGATCCGCGAGGGCCTGTATCCCGGCGACTACCTGATCCCCGTGGGCGAGGCGCTGAAGGCGAAATACGGCGACAGCCTGCTGGACAAGCCGGAGGAGGACTGGCTGGCCGAGGTGCGCGAATTCGCCACCGCCGCCATGCTGGAGATGATCCGCGAGGATCTGCGGCTGCTGAATGTCGAAATGGATGTCTATTCGTCTGAAAAGGCGCTCTATGGCTCGGGCCGGATCGAGGCGGCGATTGACCGGCTGCGGTCTGCTGGACTGATCTATGAAGGCACGCTGGAACCGCCGAAGGGCAAGCTGCCCGACGATTGGGAGGCGCGCGAACAGACGCTGTTCCGGTCCACCGCTTATGGCGACGATCAGGACCGCGCGGTGCAGAAATCGGACGGCTCCTGGACCTATTTCGCGCCCGACATCGCCTATCACTGGGACAAGATCGACCGTGGCTTCGATCAGTTGATCGATATTTTCGGCGCCGATCATGGCGGTTATGTCAAGCGGATGAACGCCGCCGTGGGCGCGCTGTCCAACGGTCGGGTGCCTTTGGATGTGAAGCTGATCCAGCTGGTGAAGCTGTACAAGAACGGCGAGCCCTTCAAGATGTCGAAGCGCGCCGGTACCTTCGTGACGCTGCGCGATGTGGTGGAACAGGCGGGCCGCGACGTGACCCGCTTCCACATGCTGACGCGGAAGAACGATGCGGCGCTGGATTTCGACTTCGACAAGGTGCTGGAGCAGTCCAAGGACAACCCGGTCTGGTATGTGCAATATGCCAGCGCGCGGGTGAATTCAGTCATGAATCGGGCGGCGGAGATGGGCGTCGACACCTCGGACGCCGCGCTGGCGCAGGCGGATCTGTCGCGCCTGACCCACCCGGCCGAGATCGATCTGATCCAGAAGCTGGCCGAATATCCCCGCCTGATCGAGGCGGCGGCAGTCGCGCACGAGCCGCATCGGGTCGCCTTCTACCTGTATGATCTGGCGGGCGCGCTGCATTCGCTGTGGAATCGCGGCAATGACGACCAGTCGCTGCGGTTCATTCAGGACGGTGATCTGGCTGTCACGGCAGCAAAAATCGCGCTGTTACGTGCCGTTGGCGTTGTCATTTCGTCCGGGCTTGCTATTCTTGGGGTGACTCCGGCCAAGGAAATGCGCTGACAAAAGGTGCCCTGGCCGGGATCGGGCAGTAATCAACAGCCGGTCACCCGGCAGGCAGGCATCTTATGGCAGTCACCGATTTCGGCGCGCGCCGATTCGCGGATTCCGAGCCCCGCAGGGCCCGGAACTATCCCTATCAGCACCACGCGCAGGACGAATACGAAGAAGAATACGGCTGGTATGACGATGGCCAAGCCGAGCTGATGGACCAACCCGAAAGCCTTGGCGCACGCTTCGGCCGGCTGACCCATTACCTGGGGGCGGTGATCTCGGTCTTGCTGCTGATCGGGCTGGTGGTCTGGGGCTACAAGCTGGTGGCCCGCGACGTCTCCGGCGTGCCGGTGATCCGGGCCACGATGGGCGAGGCGCGCACCGCGCCCGATGATCCGGGGGGCGAACTGGCCCAGAATGGCGGTCTGACCGTGAACGAAATCGCCGCCGGCGTCGCCATGCCGCCCAATGCCGAAATCGCCATCGCCCCGGCGCCGACCGGCCTGTCCGAAGATGATGTCGCCATGGGGCAGCTGGCCGATGCAGCCGCGCTCAGCGCTGCTGCTGACGCGGTGGTCCCGGCAGCGCCGCAGAACCCCGTGGTCGCCCTGACCGATGCCGAGGCCGCAGCCGGCATCGGCACCGAGGAGCCGGCCGACATGGCCGATCTGGGCATCGTGAGCGCCGAGGACCTGACCGCGACCACCGCCGAGGAGCCGCTGGCCGCGACCCCCGTGACCGCGCTCGCCGGCACCCGTCCGGCCCCGCGCCCGGCCCGCATCGCCGCCCGTGCCCCGGCCGTCGCAGCCGCCCCGGCCGAGCGCCCCGCCATCGAGGAGGCCGTCGCCGAGGCGGTCGCCGAAGAAGCGCCCGCACCCGCGCCGGCGCGGGTGGCTTCTGGCGCGCCCGTGGTGCAGCTGGGCGCCTTCGATTCGGATGCCATCGCAAACAAGGAATGGGGCCGCATCTCGGGTCGCTTCTCGTCGCTGTTCTCGGGCAAGTCGCAGCTGGTGCAGACGACCAAGAAGAACGGCCGCACTTTCTATCGCCTGCGCGTGGCGGGTTTCGAATCGCGTGACGATGCGCGCCGCTTCTGCGCCGCGCTGCTGGCCGAAGGCGCCGATTGCATCGCGACCCAGCAATGACGGCTGCAATCTTCGGTCTTCTGGGCCCGGAACTGACGAAGGCCGAGCGGGATTTCTTCCGCGCGGCCGACCCTTGGGGCTTCATCCTGTTTGCCCGCAACGTCGAAAGCCCCGAGCAGCTGCGCCGTCTGACCGGCGACCTGCGCGAGGCGGTCGGGCGCGACGCGATCATCACCATCGATCAGGAAGGCGGCCGGGTTCAGCGGATGCGCGCCCCCCATTGGGCCGAATGGCAACCGCCGCTGGAAGATGCCGAACGCGGGGCCGAGGCCATGCGCCTGCGTTATCGCCTGATCGGGCAGGAGCTGCGCGCCGTAGGCCTCGACAGCAATTGCGCGCCGACGCTGGATATTGCCTCGGACGCCACCCATCCCTTCCTGCAGAACCGCTGCCTTGGCCGCAATGTGGACGATATCGCCGCGCGCGGCCGCGCCGTGGCCGAGGGGCTGCTGGACGCCGGGGTGGTGCCGATCATGAAGCACATGCCCGGCCATGGCCGGGCCGTCACCGACAGCCACCACGAAACCCCGGTCGTGACAACCCCCCATGCAGAACTGTCGCAGACCGATTTCGCCGCCTTCCGGGCGCTGAACGACCTGCCCATGGGGATGAGCGCGCATATCCGTTTTGCCGATCTGGATCAGGCTCCGGCCACCGCCTCGGCCCGGATGATCGGGGTCATCCGCGATGAGATCGGCTTTGACGGGCTGCTGATGACCGACGATATTTCCATGAACGGCTTGCAGGGCAGCATCGGCGAACGCAGCGCGGCCTCGATCGCGGCGGGGATCGATCTGATCCTGCATTGCCACGGCCATATGTCCGAGATGGAGGAGGTCGTGGCCAATGCCGGCGCCATGACCGCCGATGCGCGCCGCCGCGCCGACCGCGCGCTTGGCTTTCGGCGCCCTCCGGACACGGTCCCGGCGGCCGAGTTGCTGGCACGCTATCGTGCGCTTGGCGGGCAGGTCGCGTGGGCGCAAGCTTGACTTGGGCGTCACAGGCGCGGATTCTCTGCGCCTGAAGCTTCACGAGGTCCGCTTGCCCGATAACGTCACCCCCCTGCGCCTCCGGCGCCCGGAACAGTTGCCGCTGGACATCGCCCGCACGGTCGATGCCCAATCCGTCGAACAGCGCCGCGCGGATGAGGCGCTGATCGTCGACGTCGACGGTTACGAGGGGCCGCTGGACCTGTTGCTGGCGCTGGCGCGGGTGCAGAAGGTCGACCTGATGCAGGTCTCGATCCTGCAACTGGCCGAGCAATATCTGGCCTTCGTGGAACAGGCGCGCGCGCTCAGGATCGAACTCGCCGCCGATTACCTGGTGATGGCGGCCTGGCTGGCCTTCCTGAAATCACGCCTGCTGCTGCCCCCCGACCCCGAGGAGGAAGGCCCCTCGGCCGAGGATCTGGCCGCCCATCTGGCCTTCCAGCTGGAACGGCTGAACGCGATGCGCGATGCTTCGGCGCGGCTGATGGGGCGTGACCGGCTGGGCCAGACGCGATTCGTGCGCGGCGCACCCGAACAGATCGCCCGCCGCCGCAACGTGACTTACGAGGTCGGGCTGATCGATCTGATGCGCGCCTATGCCCGGATCAAGACCCGCGACGAGTTTCGCCCCTATGCCTTCGACCGCAAGGATGTCTTCACCATGGAACAGGCGCTGGAACGGCTGCGCCATCTTATCGGTTTCGCGGGCGAGTGGACCTCGCTCTCGACCTTCCTGCCGGATGGCTGGGCGGGCGAGGCGCGCGGCCGATCCGCCACCGCCGCGACCTTTGCCGCCAGCCTGGAACTGGCTCGGCAGGGCCGATTGGAGATCCGTCAGGCCGATACCTTCGCCCCCATCACCCTGCGCCGCAAACCGGATACAGAATGAGCGACGATCTGGAATTCCCGCCCCCGCCCCTGGAGGAACAGGAGCGGATGGTCGAGGCGATGCTGTTCGCCTCGGCCCAGCCGGTCAGCCTGCGCGATCTGGCCGACCGCCTGCCGCAGGGGGCCGACCCGGCCGAGGCGGTCGCCCGCCTGCGCCGCCGCTATGAAGGCCGCGGGATCGAGCTGGCCCGTGTGGGTGAGGCCTTCGCCTTCCGCACCGCGCCCGACCTGTCCTTCCTGATGCAGACCGAAACGCTGGAAACACGCCGCCTGTCGCGCGCCGCCACCGAGACACTGGCCATCATCGCCTATCACCAGCCGGTGACGCGCGCCGAGATCGAGGAAATCCGCGGTGTCGCCACCTCGCGCGGGACGCTGGACCAGCTGATCGAGCTTTCCTGGGTACGCATCGGCCGACGGCGGATGACGCCCGGCCGGCCGGTGACCTTCGTGGTGACCGACACGTTTCTGGACCATTTCGGTCTGGAAACCGCCCGAGACCTGCCGGGACTGGCGGAATTGCGCGCGGCGGGGCTGCTGGACAGCCGGCCGCCGGGAGAATTGTCGGTGCCTATTGTCCGCGACGCCGATGATGACGATATTGCCGATGAAAGCCGTCCGGGCGATCTGTTCGGCGAGGAGGAAGACTGATGGCCGGCAACCAGTTCATCAACATCTTCGCGCGCGAAGTGGTGCGCAATGTCACCCGGCTGGCGATGGCCTTCGGGATCAAGAAGGGCATCGACATGCTGGCGACGCGCGGCAAGGACCCCGCGAAAATGACGGCTGAGGAACAGGCCGCCGCCGCCCGCACCCAGCGCAGCGCCCGCGAGGCGGTCAAGCGCGCCCGTCAGGCCGCCCGCATCACCCGGAAACTGCGCTGAACTGCTTGGCCAGCTTCAGCCCCTGTCCCTGATAGTTCGACGCGATGTCCTGCCCATAAAGCCGGTCGGGCCGCGCGCACATCCGTTCATAGACCAGACGGCCCACCACCTGCCCATGTTCCAGCGCGAAGGGGGCCTCGTGGCAGCGCACCTCCAGCACGCCGCGCGCGCCGCTGCCAACCGGGCCGATGCCGAATCCGGGATCGAAGAAGCCTGCGTAATGGACGCGGAACTCGCCCACCATGGCGAGGTAGGGCGCCATCTCGGCAGCGAAGTCGGGCGGGATCGCGACCGATTCGCGGCTGACCAGGATATAGAAAGCGCCCGGGTCCAGAATCAGCCGGCCATCCCGGCTGTGCAGCGTGTCCCAGAACTCGCGCGGGTCGTAAGCGCCGATGCGGTCGAGGTCGATCACCCCGCTATGCGGCTTGGCGCGATAGCCGACCAGATCGCCGCTCTCGGGGCGCAGATCGACGGAAAAGCCCAGCCCTTGGTCGATCAAGGCCGCCCCCCCCACCAGCGGCGTTTCGGCATGCAGCGCGCGCAGCGCCGCGTCGTCCAGCATTGCCTGACCCCGCCGCAGCCGCAGCTGGTTCAGCCGCATTCCCGGTCGCACCAGAACGGAAAAGCTGCGCGGGCAGATCTCGGCGTAAAGCGGGCCGTCATAGCCGTCGGGCAGGCGGTCGAACTCGGTCCCGTCATCGGTAATCAGGCGCGTCAGCAGGTCCAGCCGCCCGGTCGAGGATTTCGCATTGGCAACCGCCGTGATCCCGGCGGGCAAAGCCAGCCGTTCCATCAGCGGGACCAGATAGACGCAGCCCTTTTCCAGCACCGCGCCGGTGCTGAGGTCCATGCGGTGCATTTCGAAATCGGGCAGCCGATCCTCGATCCGGTGCCCCTTGCCGGGCAGGAAAGACGCCCGCAGCCGCCAGGCCTGGCTGCCAAGCCGCAGGTCCAGACTGGCCGGCTGAATCTGCGCATCCGTGATCGGCAAAGCGGCTGAAATCGCACCGGCATCGATCAGCTGGCGCAGCTCGCTGTCAGGAAGGACACCGCTCATTCAGACCCCCGGATACACGAACACCCACCCCGGATGGAGTGGGTGTTTCGGTTATGGTCGGGCCGGAGAGATTCGAACTCTCGGCCTTCCGCCCCCCAGACGGACGCGCTAACCAGGCTGCGCCACGGCCCGACGAGAGCCGTATAGGGCGAAGCGCAGGGGGGACACAAGGGCCTCGGCAAGAAAAATAACGCTCCGCGCCGGCTCAGGCGGAAATCGCCTGCCGGCCCGCGCGCAGACGGGCGAGCAGGGTTGCGGCCGCGGCGGTCGTGGCGTCGTCAGCGGGCAGATCGGGCAGGGCGTCGCGCAGGTTTTGCAGACGAATCAGCCAATTGGCCGTGGGCCGGGTCGGGCTGGCGGCAACCGGCCCCGAATGCTCCGATGATTCGAGATGAGCAAACAGCGGCAAGGTGCCGCGATCCGCCGCGGCCTTGCGGCGGCGCGCGGGGACCGGTTCTGGGTTGGCGCTTGCGGTTGCGGGTGTCGGCGCGGGCGTGGCCTCGGCCTTATCCTCCGCCGCTTCGTCGCCGAACGGCGCCGGCAGCCGCGCGGCCCCCCGCGCGCGCAGGTCTGCGCCACGATCCGCCGCCATCAGCTTCTTCGCGCCCCGGATGGACACGCCATCCTCGCGGAGCAGCTCGCACAGACCGGCTGCCAGTTTCACGTCCTCGGGGCGGTAGTAACGCCGGCCGTCGCGACGCTTGACCGGCGAGAACAGCGGGAATTGCGCTTCCCAATAGCGCAGCACATGCGGCGCGACCCCGACCAGTTGCGAAACCTCGCCGATGGAGCGGAATGCGTCGACGGCCTTCTTCATGTCAGGCTTTGTTGCCGGCCGCCACGCGGTCCTTCATCAGATGCGATGGCCGAAAGCTCAGCACGCGGCGGGGCGTGATCGGGACTTCCTCGCCGGTCTTGGGGTTGCGGCCGATCCGTTCATTCTTGTCGCGCACCGAGAAGGTGCCGAAAGATGAAATCTTGACCTGCTCGCCCCGAACCAGCGCGTCCGAGATATGGGTCAGAACGCTCTCGACAAGCTGGCCTGATTCGTGCCGGGACAGTCCGACTTCGCGGAAGACAGCCTCGGCCAGATCCATGCGCGTCAGGGTCGTTTCGCTCATCTGTTAACCTCGTGCGAATGGGAAAGAGGATGCGGTGTTCACTTTGCCGAGTCAACCGGTCAGCCGCCAAACCGTTCCCCGATATTCGGAAAAATCCTTGTTTTTCAGCACCCGTCAAAACCGATTGGTCCATTTTAGGCCGCGCGATGTGCCGTCCTCAGCCTGTGGTTGCGCCCAGCCGGCTGTCTCATTTCGTCGAGCGCGACGCGCGCCGGACGGGGGCTTTTCCCTTTGCGGGCAGGACGCAGGCGCGCTAGACGGCGCGGGCAGGAAAGGAAGTTCCATGACCAACCGCGCGCCCATGCCGCCCGAAATCGCCCGCCGCCGCACCTTCGCCATCATCAGCCACCCTGATGCCGGCAAGACGACCCTGACGGAAAAATTCCTGCTGTTCGGCGGGGCGATCCAGATGGCAGGCCAGGTGCGGGCCAAGGGCGAAGCGCGGCGAACCCGGTCCGACTTCATGAAGATGGAGCAGGACCGCGGAATTTCGGTCAGTGCTTCGGCAATGTCTTTTGACTACAAGGACTTCCGGTTCAATCTTGTCGATACGCCCGGCCATAGCGACTTTTCCGAGGACACCTATCGAACCCTGACGGCGGTGGATGCGGCGATCATGGTCATCGACGGCGCCAAGGGCGTCGAAAGCCAGACGCGCAAGCTGTTCGAGGTCTGCCGCCTGCGCGACCTGCCGATCCTGACCTTCTGTAACAAGATGGACCGGGAAAGTCGTGATACATTTGAAATCATTGATGAAATTCAAGAAAATCTGGCCATTGACGTGGCCCCGGCCAGCTGGCCCATCGGCGTCGGGCGCGATTTCATCGGCGCGTATGATCTGATCAACGACCGGTTGGAGATCATGGACCGCGCCGATCGCAACAAGGTCGCGGAAACGGTGAAGATCTCGGGCATCGACGACCCGAAACTTGCCGATCATATTCCCGCCGAGCTTCTGAACAAGTTGCGTGAAGAAATTGAAATGGCGCGAGAATTGCTGCCTACCTTTGACCGGAAGGCGTTTCTGGAAGGTCATATGACGCCGATCTGGTTCGGCAGCGCCATCAACAGCTTCGGCGTCCGCGAGTTGATGGACGGTATCGGCGATTATGGCCCCGAGCCGCAGCCGCAGAACGCCGCTGACCGCGAGATCGACCCGGAAGAACAGACGGTCACTGGCTTTGTCTTCAAGGTTCAGGCGAATATGGACCCCAAGCATCGCGACCGGGTGGCATTCGTGCGGCTGGCCTCGGGGCATTTCGAACGCGGCATGAAGCTGCTGCATGTGCGGTCGAAGAAGCCGATGGCGATCTCGAACCCGGTGCTGTTCCTCGCCGCCGACCGTGAGCTGGCCGAGGAAGCCTGGGCGGGCGACATCATCGGCATTCCGAACCACGGCCAGTTGCGCATCGGCGATGCGCTGACCGAGGGCGAGGCGCTGAAATTCACCGGTATCCCGTCCTTCGCGCCCGAGCTTCTGCAAACCGTGCGTGCCACCGACCCGATGAAGGCCAAGCATCTGGAAAAGGCGCTGATGCAATTCGCCGAGGAAGGCGCGGCGAAGGTCTTCAAGCCGGCCATCGGCTCGGGCTTCATCGTCGGCGTGGTCGGTGCCCTGCAATTCGAGGTGCTCGCCAGCCGGATCGAGCTGGAATACGGCATTCCGGTCCGCTTCGAGGGTTCGCAATTCACCAGCGCGCGCTGGATCTCGGGACCGAAGGACAAGGTCGAGGCCTTTGCCAACACCAACAAGCAGCATATGGCGACGGACCATGACGGCGATCTGGTCTATCTGACGCGCCTGCAATGGGACATCGACCGCGTGACCCGCGACCAGCCCGATCTGAAGCTGACCGCGACCAAGGAAATGATGGTCTGATCCCGGCGGCCAGCCGCGCAAGGTCGCGCCGGGGATTGCGTCAACGGAAGCCGGCTGTGGGTGAGCGGCTTGAATGCGGGCTGGCGCCGGTCCATTTATGATGGGAAGTCAGACCGGACGAGGGAGACGACATGCGCGTAGCAGCCTTGATGCTGGGGGTGATTGGCGGGTTGTTTGCCATGCTGATCGGGTTTTTCAGCTATGGTTACACCGAACTTGCCAGCCAGCACGCCGCCTTTGCCGAGACCTTCGGCGCGGTCGATCGCCCCGAACTGATCCGCACGGCCAGTTTTCTCGCGCCGCTTCTTGCGATTGCCGGGGGTGCGATGGCCCCGGCCCGCGCCTTGTGGGGTGGCATTCTGTTGCTGATTGCGGGCGGGTTGATCTATTACGCCTTCGGCTTCAGCGTTTTCACCATGTTTCCCATCGGCTTCTGCCTCACTGCTGGCCTGCTGGCCATCGCCGCCGGCCGCCCGGACGAGCCGAAAGCGCATTTCTGACGCCTAAAGCCGCTTTTCGAAGAACAGATCCGGGTAGGGATCGGGGCTGAAGCGTTCGATCTCGGCCCAGCCATGTCTGCGATAATACGCGCAGGCCTCGTGCTGCACGCTGTTGGTGTCCAGCCGCAACGCAAGGGGAAGGATCGCGCATGAAAAAAGGGGCCGTGCGGCCCCTTTTTTCTGTCATGGGCGGCGGGTCTCAGGCCAGCATCCCCATCGGGTTTTCCAGATGGTTGACGATCTTTTCCAGCAATTGCGCGCCGAGTGCGCCATCGATGACCCGGTGATCCACCGACAGCGTCATCGACATGACGTTGCGGATGACCACCTCGCCATTTTCGACGACGGGGGTCGGGATGCCCGCCCCCACCGCGAGGATCGCGCCATGGGGCGGGTTGATGACGGCGTCGAAATTCTCGATCCCGAACATGCCGAGATTCGAGATGGCGAAGCTGCCGCCCTGATATTCATGCGGGGCCAGCTTCTTGGTCTTGGCGCGGTTGGCCAGATCCTTCATCTCGGTCGAGAGCGTCGACAGCGTCTTCTGCTGGGCGTCGCGCAGGACCGGGGTGAACAGCCCGCCATCGATCGCCACGGCCACCGCCACATCCGAGGGCTTCAGCTTCAGGATCCGGTCGCCGGCCCAGACCGCGTTCGCGTCCGGCACGTCCTGCAAGGCAAGGGCGCAGGCCTTGATGATGAAGTCGTTGACCGACAGCTTCACCCCGCGATCCTCCAGCTGCTTGTTCAGCGTGGCCCGGAACTTCATCAGTTCGTCCAGCTTGGCCGAACGGCGCAGGTAGAAATGCGGGATGGTCGACTTGGCTTCGGACAGGCGCGCCGCGATGGTGCGGCGCATGCCGTCGAGCGCCACTTCCTCGGTCTCGCGGTCGGCATACATCTTGAGGATCACCTCGGCCGAGGGGCCGGCAGGCGCTGCGGCCTTGGCCGGCGCAGCCGCCGCCGGAGCGGCAGCCGCCGTCGCAGCGGGCGTCGCCGCAGCGCCGGGCTTGGCGCCGTCCACATCCGATTTCACGATGCGGCCATGCGGGCCGGAGCCTTTGACGGCGGCCAGATCCACGCCCTTTTCCGCCGCGATCCGCCGCGCGAGCGGCGAGGCGAAGATGCGACCGCCATCGGCGCTTTTGGCGGCGGCGGGGGCAGGCGCGGCAGCGGCCGCCGGGGCGGCGGGCGCCGCAGCAGCCGGCGCCGCGGCAGGGGCTGCGGCTTTGGGGGCGCTGCCGATATCGTCGGCGCTTTCGCCATCCTCCAGCAGCACCGCGATGGGGGTGTTCACCTTCACCCCCTGTTCGCCTTCCGCGATCAGGATCTTCCCGACCACGCCTTCATCAACGGCCTCGAATTCCATCGTGGCCTTGTCGGTCTCGATCTCGGCGATGATGTCGCCCGATTTGACGGTATCGCCTTCCTTCACCAGCCATTTGGCCAGCGTGCCTTCCTCCATGGTCGGAGAAAGCGCGGGCATCAGGATTTCCGTTGGCATGTCGCTTGCTCCTTACTTGTAGGTCACTTTTTTCACCGCCTCGACCACTTCGGCCGGGGTGATGAGCGCGTGCTTTTCAAGATTGGCTGCGTAAGGCATGGGCACGTCCTTGCCGGTGCAGTTGATGACCGGCGCGTCGAGGTAATCGAAGGCGTTTTCCATGATATAGGCCGAGAGGTGGTTGCCGATGGAGGCGACCGGGAAACCTTCCTCGACGGTGACGACGCGGTTGGTCTTCTTCACCGATTCCAGCACCGTGCCGTAATCCAGCGGGCGCAGGCTGCGCAGGTTGATCACCTCGGCGTCGATGCCTTCGGCGGCCAGCGTTTCGGCGGCTGCCAGCGCGTGACCCACGCTGATCCCGAAGCTGATCAGCGTCACATCCTTGCCGGGGCGTTCGATCTTGGCCTTGCCGAAGGGGATGGTGAAATCCTCGACCTCCGGCACTTCAAAGCTGCGGCCATACAGGATCTCGTTTTCCAGGAAGATCACCGGGTTCGGATCGCGGATCGCGGTCTTCATCAGGCCCTTTGCGTCAGCTGCCGAGTAGGGCATCACCACCTTCAGGCCGGGGATCTGCGCATACCAGGCGGCGTAGTCCTGACTGTGCTGGGCGCCGACGCGGGCGGCGGCGCCGTTCGGGCCGCGGAAGACCATCGGCGCGCCCATCTGGCCGCCCGACATGTACAGCGTCTTCGCGGCCGAGTTGATGATCTGGTCGATCGCCTGCATGGCGAAGTTGAAGGTCATGAATTCGACGATCGGACGCAGGCCGCCGAAAGCCGCGCCGACGCCGATGCCGGCAAAGCCGATCTCGGAAATCGGGGTATCGACCACGCGCCGCGGCCCGTATTTGTCCAGCAGGCCCTGGCTGATCTTGTAGGCGCCCTGATATTCGCCGACTTCTTCCCCCATCAGGAAGACGGTCTCGTCGCGGGCCATTTCCTCGTCCATGGCCTCGCGCAGGGCTTCGCGCACGGTCATGGTCTTCATCTTTGTGCCTTCGGGCCAGTCGGGACTGACATTGGCCGCCGGCGCTGGGGCCGGGGCGGCCTGCGCGGCGATGGTGGCGGGTGTGCTTTCGCTTTCGGTCGAGACCGGGGCAGAAGCCGCAGCGGGGGCGGGGGCGGCGATGTCATCGGCGCTTTCGCCTTCGTCGACCATCACCGCGATCGGGGTGTTGACCTTCACGCCCTGGGTGCCTTCCGCGATCAGGATCTTGCCGAGGATGCCTTCGTCCACGGCCTCGAATTCCATCGTCGCCTTGTCGGTTTCGATCTCGGCCAGGATGTCGCCGGCGCTGACCGTGTCGCCTTCCTTCTTCAGCCACTTGGCCAGTGTCCCTTCCTCCATCGTCGGGGACAGGGCGGGCATCAGGATTTCGGTTGCCATATCGTGTCCCTCCCTCAGGCGTTCTGGGTTGCCGGATCGTCGGCGTAGATGTCGGTCCAAAGCTCGTCCAGCGACGGCTCGGGGCTTTCTTTCGAGAATTCGGCGGCCTGGTTGACGATGTCCTTGATTTCCTTGTCGATCGCCTTCAGGTCGTCCTCGGTGGCATGCTTGCCCTGCAGCAGCAGTTCGCGCACGTTTTCGATGGCGTCGCGTTCGTCGCGCATCTTCTGCACCTCCTCGCGGGTGCGGTATTTCGCCGGGTCGGACATCGAATGGCCGCGATAGCGATAGGTCATCACCTCAAGGATATAGGGCCCCTTGCCGGCGCGGCAGTGGGCGACGGCCTTTTCGCCGGCGGCCTTGACCGCCAGAACGTCCATGCCGTCGACCTGTTCGCCCGCAATGCCGAATGCCTCGCCCCGGCCGAAGAAGCTGGTCGACTTGGTCGAGCGGCGGACCGACATGCCCATGGCGTATTGGTTGTTTTCAATGACGAAAATCACCGGGAGATCCCAAAGCTCGGCCATGTTGTAGGTTTCATAGACCTGCCCCTGGTTGGCGGCGCCGTCACCGAAATAGGTGAAGGTCACGCGGCCATTGCCCAGATATTTGTCGGCGAATGCCAGACCGGCGCCCAGCGGCACCTGCGCCGCCACGATGCCGTGGCCGCCGTAGAAATGCTTCTCCTTGGAGAACATGTGCATCGAGCCGCCCTTCCCCTTGGAATAGCCGCCCTCGCGCCCGGTCAGCTCGGCCATGACGCCGCCCGGATCCATGCCGCAGGCCAGCATATGGCCGTGGTCGCGGTAAGAGGTAATGCGCTTGTCGCCTTCCTCGGCCGCCGCTTCCAGGCCGACGACGACGGCTTCCTGCCCGATATACAGGTGGCAGAAGCCGCCGATCAGGCCCATGCCGTAAAGCTGGCCGGCCTTTTCCTCGAATCGGCGGATCAGCAGCATGTCGCGGTAGAATTTAAGCAGTTCGTCCTTCGAGACGTTCGGCGTGGCGCCTTTGTCTGCGGCGTCCTTGCTGGCAGCGGGTTTCCTGGCCATGCGGGCTCCTCCTGCGAAATAACGGGATAGTTCAGCGTTAAACTATCGTTAGCGCATCGGGAAACGGGCTGCAATCGGCGAAAATTACCTAACGGATGATGACCTCGTCGGGGCGCATCAGGCCCAGAACTTCGCGCGCGCGTTCGTCCAGAAGGTCGATATCCAGATAATCGTCCGAAAGCCGGTGGGTCAGGTTCTTCATCCGGTCGACCTCGGCCTGAAGGGCGGCGCGATCTGAACGCAACTGTTCGGTTTCGGCTTGCAGTTGAATCCGCCGCATCAGCCCGGACGGGCCCTGGACGGCGGCAAAGGCAAAATACAGGCTCGCCAATGCGGCCAGCAGAAAAATGACGATCGCCGAAAGCGACAGGCGCTGTGACATGGGCTGCCCCGGTTGCGGTCTTCTGAGGACCATTTGCGTCATATTTGCACGAATGCCGGCGCGGGGAAAGCGGCCCCGGCGGCAATTGCGGGGCACTCCATCGGCGGGAATTGGCCCAATTCGTCGCGGCGGCGCGCAGCACACGTCAAGATTGTTGCGATGCGGCCCCGGCTTTGCTTCCATATCGGGGCACGATGATGGGAGTGGGGACCCATGGACATCCATATTGCTGCCGCCGCGCTGATGCGGCCTGATGGGGCGACGCTGCTGGTGCGCAAGCGTGGAACCCATGCCTTCATGCAGCCCGGCGGCAAGATCGACGCCGGCGAGGCGCCGCTGGTGGCGCTGTATCGCGAGCTGGACGAGGAATTGGGCCTGCGTCCGGGCGGCGCCGCGGCGGTCTATATCGGCCGTTTCGAATCGGCCGCCGCGCATGAGGACGGCGCCCGCGTCATTGCCGAACTGTATCGGCTGGATATGGACGCCGAAATCAGCGCCCAGGCCGAAATCGAGGAAGCCCGCTGGATCCTGCCCGATGAACGCGACGGCTTCATCTTCGCGCCCCTGACCCGCGATCACGTGCTGCCGGCGATCTGGGGCGCCGAGGTGGTCGAGGCCTGACCGGCTGCGCTTGCATCTGAGATCTTCCGCCAGCCGGAAGCCACCGTTGCCCAAGTGCACGGCTCGGCAGATGTGACCCCTGCGACATGATGGCGCGACCGGGCGGTTTCAGCACCCCTTCGTATCAGAACCGGCCCCCCGGCGATCTGGGCCTGCGCCTGAACTGTCAGCGTGATGTCACCGGCGATTTTGCCGCTGAAGGGCGGGCTGCGTGGTGGTTGGTGGCCGCCGGACAGCTGAGGCTGACGTAACGTAAGTGTCACAAAATCATGCTTTAATTCTGCTGTCCTGATGGGTTCGGCGGAGGATGGCGCATCGCGATCTGAGGGCTTGATCCGTATCCCCGTCGAGACGAAAATGCCGCCATTGTATTTTATATGTTGGAGACACTGCCATGTCGACGAAGCGGCCCACCATTGCGGGCGACCACCTGTTTTCCCAAAGCGGAGAGTTCGACGGCCTGATTGGCGGCGATGTGACCGTCGCCAAGGGTGTCGAGCTGGTGCTGAAGGGACTCGTCAACGGCGATCTGCGTATCGAATCCGGTGCGGTGGTGCGGCTGGGCGCCATGGTTGGCGGACAGGTGTTCAACAACGGCGGCACGCTGCTGGCGGCCTAGGGGCTGCGGTCGCAGGTCATGTTCTGGAAACCCGGCGGGACATTTCCGGCGCCGAAATCAACTTCGCTCTGCCGCGGAGGAAAAATGTGGCTCAGCGGGCCGGGGACGATTGTTCTGGCCGACCAGAAAGCAGATCGGCCAGCACCAGCCCCATGACGCGGGCGCTGTCCAGCATGTCGGCGACGCCGATCCATTCATCGGGCTGATGGGCCATTTCCAGCACGCCGGGACCGTAAGCGATGCAGTTATGCAGCTTGCCGATGCGGTCGATATGCTTCTGATCATAGGTGCCGGGGCTGACCACGTAGCCCGCCTGAAGGCCCAGCACGCGCTCGATCGCGGCGGCGGTGGTGCGCACAATGGGCGCGTCGCGGTCGGTCATCGAGGGGATGACCTCGAACAGGTCGCGGATTTCATAGCGGAAGCTGGGACGGCGGCTGCGGACGCGCTCCATCAGCGCGGTGATTTCCTGTTTAACCTGCGACAGGTCTTCCTCGATCAGGAAGCGGCGGTCGATGGTGATCCGGCAGCGGTCGGCGACGCAGGGCGCGGGCAGGCCGGTGAATTCCGGTCCGAGATCGGGTTCGCCGCCATGGATCGAATTGATGTTCAGGGTCGAACTGCGCGCCCCGTCCGGGATCACCGGCATTTCCGTGCGTTTTCCAGCCAGCAGCGGCCAGAGCGTCGCCTCCATCTCCTCCAGCACGGCGCCCATGTGGCGGATGGCGCTGTCGCCCAGAAAGGGCATCGAGCCATGGGCGATGCGGCCATGGGTTTCGATCTCGGCCCACCAGACGCCGCGATGGCCGAGGCAGATGCGGTCCTTGTGCAGCGGTTCCGGGATGATGACGTGCTGGACATCGGCATAGACGCCCTGTTCGGCCAGAAAGGCGACGCCACCGTAACCGCCGGTTTCCTCATCCGCCGTGGCCGAGATCTCGACCCGGCCGGCATGGTCGGGGAAGGTGTCGACGAAGGCCTCGGCGGCGATGATGGATGCGGCGAGGCCGCCCTTCATGTCGCAGGCGCCGCGGCCATAGATGCGGTCTTCCTCGGCCACATACGCGGCCCCGAACGGATCGCGGGTCCAGCCATTACCGACCTCGACCACGTCATGATGGCTGTTGAAATGCACGCATTCGCCCGGTCGGCTGCCCTGCCTGCGCGCGATCAGGTTCCAGCGCGGATATTTCTGGCTGTCGCCGGGTGTGCCGGTGGCGCGGACCAGTTCGCAGGCGAAGCCCTTGGGCGCCAGCCGCGCCTCCAGATATTCGCAGATGTCGCGGTAATGCTGGCCTGGCGGGTTCAGCGTCGGGATACGGATCAGATCCTGGGTCAGGCGGATCAGATCGTCGCGGCGGGCAAGAATGGCGTCGGAAAGGATGTCCATGGCCGGCAGATTGGCGCGCGCCGGCGGCACTGTCCAGAAGGCGCGTTTTCAGGGAACGGGTCTTGTATGCCCGGCGTTTCAGCCTAAGGTCTTGGTGACTCAGGTTTCAGGGGGTAAGGATGGCATCGCTCGACCAGCAAATGACCGACACGCAGAAGCAGATCGTGCTGACGCAGCAGAAGATGGCCGAGGTGACCAGCCAGCTTGACCGCGCCACCGCCCGCGCCGGCGTGACCGAACCCGGCATCGACATCGCCAACGCGACGCTGGCCGATGTGAACGCCCATACCGAGGTGATGAATGCCAATATCGCCGAGCTTATCATGGGGCTTGACGATGTGACCGCCGGTTTCTCCAAGGATTTCGCCGAAATGCGGTCGAAGACCGGGTGGGAGAAATTCGTCGGCATCTTCGCCGGCGGCAAGTCCGAGGCGATGCGGCAGGAGCGTCTGCGCACCGCCTCGATCGACGACAAGCTGCAGGACCTGATCGCGAAATCCGATGTGATCACCCGGCTGTTGCAGGACCAGTTGAACCAGCTGAACGACCAGAAGGCCAAGGTCGAGGCCAACCTGACAGGGACGCTGGACGAGCGCGAGGCGACCGTGGACACGCTCGAATCGCTGCGCGAGCGGATCAAGGCCATGGACCCCAGACTGATCGAGCTGGAAAACAAGGTCGCCACCACCACCGACCCCTCGGACCGCACCCGGCTGGAGACCGAGCTGGCCAATGCCAACAAGGAGCATAACGCGCTGGTGCAGGACGAGCAGGTTGCGCTCGCGAAGTCGCAGACGCTGGAACGCTATATCGAGGCCGGCAAGACCTGGGTCGACAGCCTGCAGAACCAGGCGGCGACGCAGATGGTGCTGATCAACAAGCTGCAGACAGATACCAAGCAGCGGGTGGTTCTGTATGACGCGCTGACCAAGTCGCTGAAGACCGCCCAGCAGCAGGACGTGGCCCACCGCATCAACGAGATCGGCGTGAAAACCGATCAGGAGGCGCAGGCCCAGATGGCCGCCATCGGCACCGCCACCAACGACCGCATGGCCGACATGCTGGAGGCCCATGGCGATCACATGGTCTTCGCCCGCAAGGTGCTGGAAGAAAAAGCCAAGGCGGATGAGCGCTTTGCGCGCCGCTTCTCGGAAATCGTCGAAAAGCACGACAAGAACCTTTACGGGGGCTGAGGCCTCTGTGGCGCGCGTCCGTTCCCCCACCCTGTGGCGCGATTTCGTGTCGCCCCCCTGGCTGGCCGCCTTGCTGATGGTCAGCCTGCTGGTCATGGGGGCGTGCGCGGGACTGCCCTGGCTGATTAAGCTGGGCACTGTCGCGTTGTTTCTTCTGGTGCTGCGCAGGCTGATTTTCTTCGGCCCGTTCACGCCATTTTCCCAAGGCTGGCTGTTCTGGCTGTTCGGCCCTGCGGTTGATGGCGTGCCGGTCCGGTTCACCGGAGTGCCACGCGGGCCAGATCTTCGAGACTGTCTTCGTCGCCCATGAGGGGCAGGGAAAGGTTTTGGTACCATGGCTGAAACGGGCACGCTGGACGCCGATCACAGGCAGCTTGACGACGACCTGATCGCCCGGCGCTATTTCGAAAAGCTGCGGCTGATCTATGCGACGCTGCCCTCGGTGCTGGCGGAAACCGTGCGCGACCGCATCTTCACCCAGATCGAGACCGAGGTGATCCAGTCCTATCTGCACGCGATGCTGGAATCGGTTCAGGCGCTGTCGATGAAATATCTCGTCTCGGGCCGGGTCGAGGGGCCTTTGCGCCGTTTCCTGACCATCGACATTCACGAATCGGGCTATCCGGTCTGGTCCGAGATCGCGCAGATGGCAGCGGATGCGGCGCAGGCCTCGGCGGAACTTGCGCGGACGCCGGATGCAGATCAGATCAAGGACGACATGATCCGCCAGATCGTGGGCGACCTGACCATCCCGACGCGGCTGCAATATGCGCTGTCGCAGCGGTTCTATTACGAATCGCTGGCCAGGGGCGGGATGTTCTGGCCGCAGATGCATCCGCAGGGCTATTGGCTGTCCGATGCCGGAAACCGGCGGCGCTGGTTGATCCACTGGGCCGTCTATGACAGCCAGCTGAATGTGCCCGTGCTGTATCTGATGGACTGCGACGACAGCGGCCGCCGCCCCCTGGTCGAGGACAGCAGACGCTGGCCCGAGGTCCGCGCGCATCTGCTGGCGCAGTCGGTCACCTCGCTGCAGCTGCTGACCATTGCGCAGGGGTTCGACCGCGATTTCAGCAATCTTCACCCGCATCGGCTGCGGCGCATCTTGCTGGGGCCGATCTATTCGCAGCAATTCACCACCCAGGAAGGCCCGATCCGCGAGGTATTGGAAAACGCCCGCGCTCCCTCGGGCGAGGATTGGGCGATGGCACTGACCATCGAGGATCTGCAGGCCGAGCGGGCGATCATGGAATCCTCGGGCTTCTTCGGCGTGACCGAGCGTCAGATTTTCAGGCTGGACCCGCTGGATCAGGGCGGCGCGGGGCAGGGGGCGACGGCGGTGGAACGCGCGCTGATCCTGCCCGCGCGCCCCTATCAGGCGCTGGCGGAACTGGATCCGCCGGGTTTTCGGAGCATGCGGAAATATGTGCCGCTGCCGGGCGGCGGCGCGCGGGGCTATCGCTGAATGGCGGGGGACCCGCAGATCCTGTGGCGCAGGCTGGACCTGCCTGGCCATGACGCCTGCCGGATCCGGCAGGCGGGGGATGTGCCGGGATTGGACGGCGTGGCTGTCTGGCGCGACCCGGCCGGGCCTGCGCATCTGACTTATCTGGTCGCCTGCAATCCCGATTGGGTCACCCGCTCCGTCCGGGTGCAGGGCACGGTCGGCCCGTGCGAGCTGAACCTGTCGATCCACCGGCAGGACAGCGGCGAATGGCGGCTGAATGGCGAAAGCCTGCCGGATTTCAACGGGCTGCAGGATATCGATCTGGGCTTTACGCCCGCCACCAACACGCTGCCGATCCGGCGGCTGCGTGCCGCGCATCAGGACCGGGCCGAGATCGCCGCCGTCTGGCTCGACCCGGCGGATTGGACGTTGAAAGCCCTGCCGCAGACCTATCAGCGCGGGGATGCCGGGTGGCGCTATACCTCGCCCGGATTCGCCACCGAATTGACCGTCGATGCCGATGGCTTTGTCACCGATTACCCGGCTTTGTGGACCAAAGAGGATTGAATGGACGTTCGCACCGAAATGGAACTGCCCGAGGCCGAGATCCGCAGCCATTATCCGCAGGCGCTGTCGGCGCTGACGGGCTTTGACCATGCGCCCCGGCTGGCGAAGGCGGCACCCCCGGCCAGCCTGCCCGAACGCTCGCCCGGCATTCCGCGCACGACCCGCTTCCGCTCCACGACGCCGGGACTGGCCGGGCGCGCGGTGGCCACGCAGCGCCCCGAAGGCATTCAGCTGATCGACCGGATCGAGGGGGTGGGGGGCGACGATCTGGCCTCGCCCGCCGCGGCCACCGTCTCGCGCGCGCTGCGCCGGGCCCTGGCGATCTCGCTTGCGGTGGTCGATGAGGTGGCGGCGCGATCTGGCGCGGCGGAGCTGAAACGCGCCAATCTGGAAGGCCGCCTGCCGCCCGAAAAGCGCGGCGAGTTTGCCGAACTGCTGGCGGTGGAGTCGCTGGCCGCGCTGTCGGTTTTCGCCAATGCGACCAGCTTTCTTCTGGCCGAACATGCTGGCCCCGAAACCGTCGAGGGCATCACCACCGACGAGATCCTGACCGACAACCCGACCGCCGCCCTGCAGGGTGCCCTGTGGGAGATGGACCAGAACCTCGCCCGCCACGCGCAGGACGACAAGGCCCTGATCGCCACCGTGCTGGCCTATGCCGAGGGGCTGGCGGCCGCCGTTCAGGCCCGCGCCGAAACCGCGCCGCGCACCGGCGCCTTCACCGGCGCCAGCTGGCGCGTGGCGGCGGATGATTTCCCGATCTCGGGTTTCGCGCCCGCCACCAAGGCGCGCGGCAAGCCGGTGCAACTGGCCTTCAAGAAGCCCGAGGAGGTCGTCGGCAACGCCATCGCCAAACACCAGATGATGCGCCTGTCGCGGATGCTGGTCGCATATGATTTCGACCGCCGGATGAACCCTTTCGTCGAACTGGGGGGCTTCACCTATACCTTCCTCGGCGATGGCAAGCCCGGCACCGGCAAGACGACACTCATCCAGATGATGGCCGGGCTGATCAACGATTACTGCACGGTGGGCGGCTATCCCTTCCGCTATGCCAACCTGTCGATCGACAATGTCGACAGCTATCAGGGCAAGTCGGGGCAGAATGCGCGTGCTTTCATCAACTCGGTGATCGACCCCGGCGTGATCGGCTTCGGCACCATTGACGATATCGACCAGATCGCCGGCAAGCGCGGCGACAAGCAGTCCTCCAGCGGCCAGCAGGAAATCACCGCCGTGCTGATGGAGGCTTTTGCCGGGGCCTCGACCATCGTGCGCGGCAATGCGACCTTCGGGATGTTTTCCAACTATGCCGAATCCATCGACGACGCGCTGCGACAGCGCGCGGGGGGCCGTTTCCTCATCGACGGGCCGAAAACGCAGGCCGATTACATCGACATCCTCGCCCTGCTGCTGGGCAAGCGCCACGAGATCCCCGTGGGCGACCATGAATTGATGAAGGCGCAAGCCATCAAGACCGCCGTCGCCGACAGTCTGGAGGCCCATAACCGCCCGCAGGAGGCGGGTCTCGCGCAGGTCTGGGACGAGGTCGTGAGCCGCCTCGGCCCGCTGGAGTCGCTGGCAGATTTCGGCGCCTATCTGCACGCGATCAGCCTGGCTGACGAACGCTTCACCGGCCGCGCGATCAAGAACATCACTGACGCCATCAAGGCCCGCGCGATGGATTTCGACATGCCCGATGAATGGTTCGAGACGCCCGAGCCGTTCCTGCATCAACCCTACGAGAAGAAGCTGGAAATGATCTCGGCGCTTCGCAAACCCATCACCACCGAGATGCTGGCCCAGGAAATCAACCGCTATGCCGATAGCGAGTGGCGCTATGCGGATTCGAGCGACGAAACCGCGATTGAGGACGCCGTGCGCGGCATGGAACGCATGGCCGAGGCTCGCCGCCGCTTCGAGGGCAATGGGTGAGGCCCGGCCGCATCAACACCCTGCCGATCTGGGTTGGTGCTGCGCTGACGGCGACGGTGCTGGGCTGCGTCATCTGGGCAGGGCTGTCGCCGATCTGCGATGCCGCGGGCGCCTGCGCGCCGCGCTGGAAGCTGCTGGCCAATGCCCCCGCGAACGAGTTGGGCGATACGCTGTCCGGTGTGGGCAGCGTGCTGGCCTTCATCTGGGTGATCGTGACCGTCTGGATGCAGTCGATCCAGCTGCAATTGCAGCGCCGCGACATGCACGCGCAGCAGGCCGAAACCCGCCGCATGACCGAGGCCACGGTCGTTCAGGCCCGCATCTATCAGCAGGAACAGGACGAACGCGCCGAGGATCGCGCCGGCAAGGAACTGGAGGCCCTGGTCGACCGGCTCCTGACCTCGGCGGAATTCATGCAGTCCTGGGATGGCAGCGGCCCGCTTTTTGCCGAGCAACTGAAGATCAAGGATGAGGCGCGCCGTTTCGATGCGGTGCTGGACAGGATGATCCTCGAAGGGCGCGCGGTGTTGTCGCGGGTCGCGGGCGGCGAGGCGTTGCTGCGGCTGACCCCCGATGATGCGCGTCAAGTGGCGCTGTATCTGGACGAAATCGACGCGATCCAGCCCCGGCTCAGCCGCGCTGACCGAATCTGGCTGACGAAGTTTGAACTGGCGCAGGCGACGAAGGTGCTGGATGATCTTCTGGCGCAACCTGCACTTTGGACTGACGCGACAGAGGGACCATGAAACGCCTGATCGAAAAAGGCCTGATGTTCGGCAACATGATCCGGGTCGACAGCCCGGCATGGGTGGCGCGCTATAACCGGGCGCTGAAGTTGGTCACCGGACGCGAGACTGCGTTGACGGAATTCCATATCGACCTCGCCGGCTTCTCGCCCGAGATCGGGGACGAATTGGGCGATCTGGACTATCTCAACCCCGAAGGCGCGCATCGCCAGTTCATCCTGCTGACCACCGAACAGAAGACCGCGCCCCTGCTGAACGCGGATCTCTCGGTCCTGCGCGAGTTGCTGAAGCAGTTCATCCACGACAATGAAAGCCAGCTGTTCAGCCTGACCGCCCGCGATGCCGTGGTGGGCGAGATGGACGACATGGTCTGGCAGGTGAAGACGCCGGCCGATCTGCTGCAGATCAACCGCATCCGCATCAGCGCCGACACCACCGGCAATCATGTCGCGAGCGCCGACAAGCTGACGGCGCTCATCCAGCGTTTCCGAACCGAGCCGGGGGCCTGGTATGATGACGTGCTGATCGCGCGGATGATCGAGCAGGCCAAGGAAACCGGCGATGTGATCCGCAACCCGGTCCATCTGGATGTGGGCGAATATGACGTGCCGGATTTCTGGACTTCGCTGTTCGGCGGCGTCTATGTGTTCCGCAGCCCGCGCGAGAAGGCGATGATCTTCACCGATGCATCGATTTTCACCGATCCGAAATACGACCTCCATCTGCCTGATGTGAAGGTGATGGCCCTGCAGGACAGCAATGCGGTCGCGATGTGGCTGGCGCGCAATGCCCTGGCCGAGCCGATCATCACCGCCAAGGGTGCCGACGGGGCGGCGATCCTGCGCCAGAAGATCGACTTCATTCTGGTGGATGCGGCGACGAAGCTGGGCATTGATACCGGCGACGGCACGCGCTCGGCGCTCAGGCGGGCGGCGGCGCGGATGGGGGCGGGGCTCCCGCCCGAGATCCGCGGCCTGTCGGCGCTGTTGCGCTATGCCGAGGAAGGCGGCGCATGGCCGGTCATCGACAGCGCCGATCCGGCCTATTTCTATGCCATTCGCGCCAGCGCGGGGCCGGCGCGCGACCTGGTCAACCAGCTGCTGACGGAACTCGCGCCGCATGATGTGCGCGCCCTGTTCATCATGCACAAGCCATTGTTCTACAAGCGTTACCAGGCCTGGGACGAGGCGAAGAAGGAATATGTCGCCAACCAGCTGGCGCGCGAATACCAGATCGACAAGCAAGGCACGCGCGAGGCGCTGTTCGGCCCCGAACCGGGCATGGAGGAACCGTCCCCGTCGGCCGCGTCCGCCGCCGGTCCATGGGGGCCCGTTCGCGCGGCCTCGGGGGCCAAGCTGACCGAGGCCGTCACCGGCTGGCGCTCGGGCGCGGGCGGGTTGCGCGACCGCGCCGACCCGGTGGTGCCGTCAAAGCCCGCCCTGCGCGGCCCATGGGGGAAATGACGCATGGCCATCATCCGGCTGGCACTGATCCTGTTCGTGATCGAGGCGATCTTCTATGCCCTGCTCACCGTCTATCTGCGCTCGACCAAGACCGAAGCGCTGGAGGAGGAGTGGGACCGCCGCCATCCCGAACGCGCCGGCGACAGCGAGGAACGAAGGGCCTTCGTGCGGCGTTCGATGGTCGGGTTTCAAAAAACGCTGAAGGCCCGGCTGGTCGCACTGGTCTTTGTCATTCCCACGATCGTCATTGCGGTGATCGCCTGGGTCGTGAACGTTCAATAAGGGGGCATCGCCCATGATGCATTATGTCAAGGTCACTCTGGGCGTCCTGCTGGGCGTCACGGTATTTCTGTTTCTGGATTACGCGCTGCCCAGCAAGAACACGGTGCGCATCACCAACACCTATAACCGGCTGACGGATATCGGCGCCAACGCGATCTTCTATGCCTCGAACGATACCGGTACGGTCGAAAACGCCGCCGGTCAGCGCGACATCCGCTTCATCGAAACGGTGCGGCCGAACGGCAAGGTCTTCGTCTATCGCAACGAGGATACCGGCTGGATCTGGCCGCCCTATTTCAAGTATGACAGCTCGAACCTGCAGGCCGAGGCGACGAATTACCGCTCCGACGCGAACAACCCGCAATGGGTCAGCGTCACCGCCTATGGCTGGCGGATTCCGTTCCTGTCGGTCTATCCGAACGCGATTTCGATGAAGCCGGTCGCGAGTTCGCAGGAATCGCCGCTGAACTGGCCCGCCATGCTGATCCTTGCGGTTCTGGGCGCCTTTCTCGCGCTTATCTGGCGGATGTGGAACCAGTTCCGCGAACGCACTATTGATCCGACCGCGCGGAAAGTCTCGGACGCGGTGGACCGCGCCGATGCCCGCGCCGACGCCGCCATGGACCGCGTCTCGCAGGAGTTCACCGAGGCACGCCAGGGTTTCACCGGCTGGTTGGACACGTGGAAGGGCAAGCCCCGCGATCCGAAGCGATAGGCGCAGCGCCCCACCTGCTGGAATGGGTGGCGCTCGACCCCGCCCATGCAGGCCACCCGGCGGCGCGCTGCCTGCACCGGCAGGACCCGCCGATCTACGCCTTCGCCAGCACCGTCGTAACCGTGCAGGAACTGGTGCGTGCAGGCGCCGGAATCTGGGTGAGGCCCTGCCTGATCGGCGATCTCGATCCGCGCTGGCACCTGCGAGCGAGATCATTGAGGAACTGACCGAGACGCAATACCTCGTCATGCATGCCGATGACCGCCAGCTGCCGCATATCCGCATGCTGAGCGACCGGCTGGCCGCGGTCCATACCGAGAATGCCGGGTTGCTGGCCGTTGCACGGCCCCTGCGTCAGTCGCGTCGCGCAACCCTTGCCGCACGGATGTGAGGCAGATACCTTACCGGCCTGAACTGACGCGAGAACATCATGTCTGCAATGACGCCCAACCCCGGCACGGATCTGACGCCCGAATGGTTCGACCAGATCCGCATCAACACGCCTGCGGTCGAACGCCGGGCCGCCAGCTTGCCCGCGCGGCGCAGCCTGAAGAAGGAATGGCAGGCGGCCTGGATCCTGAACGCGATCCGCTGCATCGACCTGACCACGCTGGCGGGCGACGATACCGAAGACCGGGTGGCGCGGCTCTGCGCCAAGGCGATGCAACCCATCGCGCCCGATCAGCTGGCCGCGATGGGGGTGGAGCGGCCGACCACCGGGGCGGTCTGCGTCTATCCGACCATGGTGGAGGCGGCAAAACGCGCGCTCGGCAATTCCGGGATTCCGGTGGCCAGCGTCGCCACCGGCTTTCCCGCCGGGCTGATGCCCTTGGATCTGCGCCTGGCCGAGATCCGCTATGCGCTCGATCAGGGCGCGGACGAGATCGATATCGTGATTACCCGCGCCCATGTGCTGCAGGGCAACTGGACGGCGCTTTATGACGAGATGCGGGCCATGCGCGAGGCCTGCGGGCCGGCGAAGATGAAGGCCATTCTGGCCACCGGCGATCTGAAATCGCTGGAAAATGTGGCCAAGGCCAGCCATGTCGCCATGCAGGCGGGGTCGGATTTCATCAAGACCTCGACCGGCAAGGAGGGTGTGAACGCGACGCTGCCGGTGTCGCTGGTGATGGTGCGCGCGATCCGCGATTATCAGGATCAGACCGGCCATAAGGTCGGGTTCAAGCCAGCGGGCGGCCTCAAGACCTCGAAAGACGCGATTGCCTGGCAGGTGCTGATGAAGGAGGAACTCGGCGATGACTGGACCCGGCCCGACCTGTTCCGCATCGGCGCAAGCTCGCTTCTGGGCGATCTGGAGCGCCAGATCAGCCATTTCGTGACCGGCCGTTATGCCGCGTCCCACCGCCTGACCATGGCCTGAGGGAAAACATGCCGACTGTGAGCGAGATCATGCAAACGATGGAATACGGCCCCTCGGTAGAGGACAGCGGCGCCGTGCGCGACTGGCTGAAGGCGCATCCGAGCTTTGGCCATTTCATCAACGGCGCCTTCACCCCGCCGGGCCGGACCTTCCCTTCGGTGAACCCGGCCACGGGCGAGGATCTCGCCCGGATTACCCAGGGCACCGCCGAAGATGTCGAGGCCGCCGTCAAGGCTGCCCGCAAGGCGCAGCCGAAATGGGCAGCGCTTCCGGGGCACGCGCGGGCGAAGTTCCTCTATGCCATCGCCCGCACCATCCAGAAGCGCGAACGCTTCCTGTCGGTGCTGGAAAGCATGGATAACGGCAAGCCGATCCGCGAAAGCCGCGATGCGGACATCCCGCTGGTGGTGCGCCATTTCTACCACCACGCCGGCTGGGCCGAGATGCTGGCCGATGAGTTTCCCGGCCATTCGGCCATCGGGGTGGCGGGCCAGATCATCCCGTGGAACTTCCCGCTGCTGATGCTGGCCTGGAAGATCGCGCCCGCGCTGGCGGCGGGCAATACGGTGGTGCTAAAACCGGCCGAATATACCTCGCTGACCGCGCTTGCCTTCGCCGAGATCTGTCAGGAAGTCGGGCTGCCCAAGGGCGTCGTCAATATCGTCACCGGCGACGGCGAGACGGGGGCGGCCATCGTGGCCTCGGATGTGGACAAGATCGCCTTCACCGGCTCGACCGAGGTTGGACGGGCCATCCGCGCCGCCACCGCCGGGACGGGCAAGCGGCTGACGCTGGAGCTGGGCGGCAAATCCCCCTTCATCGTGATGGAGGATGCCGATCTGGATGCCGCCGTCGAGGGCGTGGTGGATTCGATTTGGTTCAATCAGGGGCAGGTCTGCTGCGCCGGCTCGCGCCTTCTGGTGGCGGAATCGGTCGCCCCGCGTTTCGAGGCGCTGTTGCAGCGCCGTCTGGCGATGCTGCGGGTGGGGGCGCCCCTGGACAAGTCCACCGATGTCGGGGCCATCGTCCATCCGGTCCAGAAGCAGCGCATTCTGGACATCACCGCGAAAGCCGTGGCCGCCGGCGCCGATCTGATCGGCGGCGCACCCGCCGAGGCCTGCTTCATCGCGCCCGGCTATCTGCGTCAGGTCTCGCCCGCCAACCCGGCATGGAGCGAGGAGATCTTCGGCCCCATCGCCACCCTGACCACCTTCCGCACCGCGGATGAGGCGATCAGCCTGGCCAATAACTCGTCATACGGGCTGGCGGCGCTGATCTGGTCGGAAAGCGCCACCGTCGCGACCGATCTGGCTGCCTCGGTCAAGTCGGGCGTGGTCTGGATCAACGGCGCGAACATGTTCGACGCCGCCGCCCCTTTCGGCGGCATGCGCGAATCCGGCTATGGCCGCGAGGGTGGGCGCGTGGGGATGCTGGACTATCTCACCGGTCCCAAGGTCAGGCCGGCCTCGGAAAAGCCTGCCGGCCCGCTGACGGCGGCGCTGGATGGCGCGGCCTCGGGCGCGGAGATCGACCGGACCGGGAAGCTGTATATCGGCGGCGCGCAGAAGCGCCCCGATGGCGGGGCCAGCTATCGCGCGGCCTCGGGCGATCTGGTGCCCTTCGGCAACCGCAAGGATATCCGCAACGCGGTCGAGGCGGCGAAGAAAGCTGGCAAATGGGCCGCGATGGGCGGCCACGGGCGCGCTCAGGTGCTGTATTTCATCGCCGAAAACCTGTCGCTGCGCCGCGATGAACTGGCGAAGAAACACGGCGGCAAGGCCGTCGATGCGGCGATCCAGCGGCTGTTCTACTATGCGGCATGGGCCGACAAGTTCGATGGGCTGAATGTGCAGACGAAGCCCGGCTATCTGGTCAACGTGATCCCGGAGGCCTTCGGAACGGTCGGCATCGTCTGCCCCAACGACGCGCCCTTGCTGGGCTTCATCAGCCTTGTCGCCCCGGCGATTGCCATGGGCAACAGCGTGGTGGTGATCCCGGCCCAGGACGACCCGGTCGCGGCCTTCGATCTGGCGCAGGTCTTCGACACCTCGGACCTGCCCGGCGGCGTGGTCAATATCGTGTCCGGCCCCAAGGACGAACTGGCGGCGGTGCTGGCCGCGCATGAGGATGTGGCGGCGCTGTGGTATTGCGGGATCGATGGAGCAGCGGCGGTCGAGAAGGCCTCGACCGGGAACCTCAAGCCGGTCTGGTCCTTCGCCAACCGCGACTGGACCGGGGCCGCAGGGCAGGGGCGTGCTTTCCTCGATCATGCGGTTCAGTGGAAGACCGTCTGGCTGCCCTATGGGGCGCTGCCCGCGGGCACCGGCAGCATCGTTTACTGAGCCACGGCGGGGTAGACCCCGCCTTTTTCACGCTGGGGCCGCCTGTGGCGGGATGATCCTGCCCGCCGCGTCGACCTCGTCGGTGATGACGGTGAAATTCACCAGCTGGTGCTGGCCGAAGCTGGAAATCAGCGCCACATCGCCCGCGTCACGGCCATAGCCCACCGCGATGCGGCCGATCCGGGGCATGTTGTTGCGGGGGTCGAAATTCCACCACCGCCCCGACAGATAAACCTGAACCGAGGCGGCAAAATCCATCGGATCGGGCGGGGGCCGGATGCCGATATCGCCCAGATAGGCGTTGACGTAACGCGCGGGAATATTCAGTGACCTGCACATTCCGATCGCCAGATGGGCAAAGTCGCGGCAGACGCCCTTGCCCTGTTCCAGAGCGTCGAAGGCCGTCCGACTGGCATCGGCATCCTGGTAATTGAAGGTGATATGGTCATGCACCCAGTCCATGATGGTCTGGACGCGCCCCCAACCGGCAGGCTCCTGTCCGAACAGGTCCCAGGCCGCCGCGCTGACCCGGTCCGTATCGACATAGCGCGAGGCCATGAGGAAGGTCAGCACGTCATCCGGCAACGCCTCGATCGGCATTTCCTGTGCGTCGGGCAAGGCGGGTTCGGCCAGGCCGCTATCGGCGATGACGGCCGTCTGGGTCATGCGGAACCGCCCCGCCGGGGCGGTCAACCGGCGGCAGGCATTACCGTAGCCATCCAGATAGGTCGCGAAGGGAATGGCGGGATCGGTGCTGAAGGCCTCGATCCCGCGCAGGTCGATCTGTCGTTCGGGCCGCGCCGACATCTGCAGGATCAGCGGCAGCGGCCCATCGGATTCTATGGTGATGTCGTATCCGTATCGGATCAGCATCAGGCGATGGTCAGATCGAGGGTGATTTCGGCCTTCATCAGTTTCGACACCGGGCAGCCGGCCTCGGCGTCGCGGGCGGCCTGCTCAATCGCGGTGCGGTCACCATTGCCGGCGATGCGCACGGTCAGCGCGGCCTTGGTGATGGAAAAGCCCCCCGACGGGTCCTTGTCCAGGCTGACTGCCGAGGTGGTTTCGATCGTCACATCGGTGATCCCGGCCTGCGCCAGGCCGCCCGACAGCGCCATCGAGTAGCAGGCCGCATGGGCCGCGCCGATGAGTTCCTCGGGATTGGTGCCGGGCTTGTCCTCGAAGCGGGTGGCGAAGCCGTAAGGCTCGTTCGACAGCACGCCCGACTGGGTTGAGACCTCGCCCTTGCCCTCGCGGATATTGCCTTGCCATTTGGCGGAACCGGTCTTGGTAATCATTTCGTCCTCCTGTATCTGCAATCTAACGCGGCCGGGGGCCGCGGGTTCACCGATTTGCTGAAAGATAGGTGCGGCGCGGATGGTTTTGCCCGTTTACGAGCTTGCGGCCATCGGTGCCGCCATATGCTGGGCGATGACAGGCCTCATGGTGGCCCCGCCGTTGCAGCGGCTGGGCACATTCGCCTTCAACTGCTACCGGCAGGTTTTCACCGCGCTGGTGCTGGTGCTGATCGTCTGCCTGGGCGGGTTGTGGGATGACATCACCCCGGCGCAGGTCTGGCCGCTGGTGCTGTCCGGCATCATCGGGATATTCGTGGGCGACACCCTGCTGTTTGCCACCGTGAGCCGGCTGGGGCCGCGCCGGGGCGGGGCGCTGTTTGCGTTGAATGCGCCCATGGCGGCGATCCTCGGCTGGGCGCTGCTGGGCGAAAGCCTCAGCGCGCAGGCATGGCTTGGGGTGTTCTTATGTGCGGCGGGCGTCGGCCTCGCGGTGCTGGGGCGCCCCGGCCAGAGCGGCACCCACAGTTTCGAGGCGGTGCGCGGCTCGGTCGCGCTGGCGATCCTGCTGGGACTGATCGCGGCGCTGGCGCAGGCGGCGGGGTCGCTGATCGCCCGGCCGGTGATGGAACAGGGCGTCGATCCCTTCGCCGCCAGCCTGATCCGGGTCAGCACGGCGGCGATCTGCCTGTCGGCACTGGTCGCGCTGCCGATCCAGAAGGTAAAACCGCAGGGCAAGCTGGATCTGCGCCTGTTCGCCTTGCTGGCCGGGTCGGGCATCCTTGCCATGGCCATCGGCATGTCGCTGCTGCTGTTCGCGCTGCAGGGCGGCAAGGTCGGGATCGTGTCGACGCTGTCGGCGCTGTCGCCGGTCTTCATCCTGCCCGGCCTGTGGATCGTGACCGGGACCCGGCCCAGCGCCACCAGCTGGCTGGGGGCGGCGGTCGCGGTTGCGGGCATGGCGCTGATCTTCCTGCGCTGAGCCACTCACGCCGATGACACGGGGTTATGAGCGTCCGTCCGGCGAACCCCGGAAGGCGGTCCGGCGTTGGCTTGAGGAAAGCCCGGCAAATGCAGCGAAAGGATATGCCATGAACCGCGCCCGATTGACCTCGATCATGCTGGCGGCGACCCTGGCGGTCCCGGCAGCCATGGCCCAGACCGCAAGCGATGCCCCCTCGACGCCCCCCGCGCCGCCGATGCAGATGCAGGCTGCGCCTGAAGGCGCCACCGCCTCGACCGTCGCCTATGTCGAAGCGATGAATGCCATGCATCGCGACATGGCGATTCCCTATTCGGGTGATGCCGATATCGACTTCATGCGTGCCATGATCCCGCACCATCAGGGCGCGGTGGCCATGGCACGCATCGCGCTCGAACAGGGCGATGATCCCGAAGTCAGGCAGTTGGCCGAGCAGGTGATCGCCGCGCAGGAGGCCGAGATCGCCTTCATGCAGGCCTGGCTGGAGAAGAACGATCCGTCCTACAAACCGCCCCCGCGCGAGGGCGTCGACGCGCCCGAAGGTGCCGCCGCGGGCGAGGCCGCCCCGAAGGCCGCGAATTAGGCCCTGGCCCGCGCCGGGGGGTCAGCCCTTGGCGCAGAGCCGTTCCCATTCCGCCATCGCATAGCGGTCGGTCATGCCGGCGACGTAATCCAGCACGATCCGGGCGCGCTCGGTCTCGGTCGCGGCGAAGGCCTCGGGGCGCCAGTGCTCGGGCAGCATTTCCGGGTTCGACATGAACAGCGGGAACAGGTCGTTCAGCATTCCGGTGACCAGTTGGCGTTCGTCCACGACCGAGGGCGCGCGATACATGCGCGTGAACAGGAAGGACTTGATCGCCTTCAGGTTCTGATACAGCGGCTTGGAAAAGCGGATGATCGGGCCGTCCATGTGGCGGATCTCGTCCACCGATTTCGGCTGCAGCGCGGCCAGCCGGTTCTGCGCCACGGCGATCACGTCCTCGACCATGACGCCGAAGACACGGCGCAGCGCCTCGTGACGGCGGCGGTCGAGATCGAGGCCGGGGTGCTTGTCATCGACCTCGGCGAAGGCGGGGCCGACGACCGGCAGCTCGGCCAGATCGGCCTCGGTGAACAGCCCGGCGCGAAGGCCGTCATGCAGGTCGTGGTGGTTATAGGCGATATCGTCAGCGACCGCCGCGACCTGCGCCTCCGCGCTGGCATTGGTCTGCAGCTCCAGATCCCACTGGGCATTGACCTCGGCAAGCGCATAGGGATAAGGCGCGCTGACCGGACCGTTATGCTTGGCGATGCCCTCCAGCGCCTCCCAGGTCAGGTTCAGTCCGTCGAAGCCGGCATAATGACGCTCCAGCCGGGTGACGATGCGCAGGGCCTGCGCATTATGGTCGAAACCACCATAAGGGGCCATCAGCAATGCCAGCGCGTCCTCGCCCGTATGACCGAAGGGCGGATGGCCGAGGTCGTGGGCCAGGGCGACGGTTTCGGCCAGATCGGTGTTCAGGCCCAGCGTGCCCGCGATGGTGCGCGCGACCTGCGCCACCTCGATCGTGTGGGTCAGTCGGGTGCGGAAATAATCCCCGCGATAGGCGTCGCCTTCCTGTTCGACGAAGACCTGGGTCTTGTGCTTCAGCCTGCGGAAGGCCGAGGAATGGATGATCCGGTCGCGGTCGCGCTGCCAGGGGCTGCGAAAGCTCGACAGGCTTTCGGGGTGCAGCCTTCCGCGGCTGTCCTGGGGGTGGCTGGCATAGGGCGCGGTCATGCGGGTTCCTTGCAGGGTGTCGGGCGCGACCCTATATTCGCAGCAGGACAAGCGAAACGGGAACGCCCCATGAACCTCCCCCCCAATGTGACCGAGCGCGCCTTTGCGCGGCTGGCCGAAATCAATGACGGCGCGGACATCCCGCAGGCGCTGCGGGTGGCGGTCGAAGGTGGCGGCTGTTCGGGTTTTCAATATGAAATCCGCATGGATGCCCCGGCCGAGGATGACCTCATCCTTGAAGGTCACGGCCAGAAGGTGCTTGTCGATCCCATCTCGCTGCCGTTTCTGGCCGGCGCCACCATCGACTTCGCCGATGAACTGATCGGTGCGCGCTTCACCATCGACAATCCCAATGCGGCCTCGTCCTGCGGCTGCGGAACCTCCTTCTCGATCTAGTCGCAGATCACCGAGCGCAGGCGCAATTCGCGGTCCGGGTAGCTGAGCGGCGGTTGATGGATCGGCGCAGGGGGCGGGTCGGTATAACTCGGGCGCTTCGGCGGATGCAGCGGCTGCGGCTCGCGCGGCTGACCGCCGACCGGGTCTTCGGCGTCGAAAAGATCGGCCTGCCAGCTGGGCAGCTGGCAGATGGTCTGCGGGGCGACGGTGATGGCGCCGTCTTCAAGCGTCAGGACATGGCCGTTCAGCCGCGATTTTCCGGCGCTGAAATTCAGGGGCGCGGTGAGGGCGGCCCAGGTGGTTTCGGGGCCGAACAGGGTGTCCTCATCCTGCCAGTCCGTGCCTGAGGCGATGCGGATGGTCCAGTCGCCCGGCGGCACCAGCAGCCGAAAGAATTCGCCGCCGCGAATGAAGCCGGCGATTTCAGGCGCGTCCTTTCCCGTGGGGGTCAGGACGATGAGGTGATCGCGACCGGCCGGGCTGCGCACCTGCAGGGGCAGGGTGGCAGGCAGGCCGCTGCGGTTCCAGATCAGCCCCGCGCGGGGCCGGTCCTGCGCTTGCGCCATGAAGGGCAGCGCCAGACAGAGCAGCATGAGGATGACGCGGCGCATGGGCGGCCCCTTTCGCGGGCAGTCTAGCCTGCCCTCCCGACCCTGTCGCCGCAAGATCGCGTCATCTGCGATGACAGCAGGCCTCCCCGGCCGCTCTCCCACTCGGATCGTCCGGCTGAATCTGTAAATCCGCCAGCCTGTCGCCGTCGATATCACCCGCACCGCAGGCGGTCTGATCGATGCGGCTGCCGCGTCGGGCATGTCATTGCCGGTCCCGGTATGGCGACCATCCAGTTTCTGGCGGTGCCTGCCGTCTTGCCCGGAAATGCCGGGTGCGATCTGGCGCGACGCATGGGCCTGCTTTTATCACATCGGCAATAACATGTCGTATATATTGTAAAAATCTTCCCATTCCCGGTGCCCGCCGCGTGCGTCATCTGCCGGGCCAGCGGCCCCCGCGGCTTGCCAAGCGTGCCGGGCCGCCGCATGATGCAGCCATGAAAATCGCAAGCTTCAACATCAACGGCGTCAAGGCCCGGATCGAGGCGCTGACCGCTTGGCTGCAGTCCGCCCAGCCCGATCTGGTGGCGCTGCAGGAAATCAAGACCGTGGACGAGGGCTTCCCCGTCCAGATGATCGAGGATCTGGGCTATAATGTCGTGGTGCACGGCCAGAAGGGGTTCAACGGCGTGGCCCTGCTGTCGAAGCTGCCGCTCGAGGATGTGACGCGCGGCCTGCCGGGCGATCTCGAGGATGAACAGGCCCGCTATATCGAGGCGACGGTGGTGGGCGCGCGCGCCGTGCGCATCGCCGGGCTGTATCTGCCCAATGGCAACCCGGCGCCGGGACCGAAATACGCCTATAAGCTGGCCTGGATGGAACGCCTGCGGGCCCGTGCGGCGGAACTGCTCGCCTCGGAAATGCCGGTGGTGATGCTGGGCGACTACAACATCATCCCCGAGCCGCGCGATGCCGCCAATCCCGGCCAGTGGCTGGACGATGCGCTGTTCCTGCCCGACAGCCGCGCCGCCTTTCGCCGCATCGCAGCACAGGGCTGGACCGACGCCCTGCGCGATTCGGACCCGTTCGGGCCGCGCGGCCCCTTCACCTTCTGGGACTATCAGGCCGGGGCCTGGCAGCGCGATAACGGCATCCGCATCGACCACCTTCTCCTGTCGCCACAGGCTGCTGATCTTGTTCGCGAAACCGGTGTGGACCGCGACGCTCGCGCGGGCGAGAAGCCCTCTGACCACGTGCCGGTCTGGGTGGATCTCGCTGCCTAGAAAACAGGCAGCTAACCGGACCGACTGTCATCGCGCGTTTACAACCGTCCGGCGATCAGTATTGTCCTTCGCAGTTGCAGAAACTCGGGGGAGCGCCATGCGCGAGATTCGCAAGATCCTGATCGCCAACCGTGGCGAGATCGCCATCCGCGTCATGCGGGCCGCCAACGAGCTGGGCAAGAAAACCGTCGCCGTCTATGCCGAGGAAGACAAGCTGGGCCTGCACCGCTTCAAGGCGGATGAGGCTTACCGGATCGGCGAGGGGCTGGGCCCGGTGGCGGCCTATCTCTCCATCCCGGAAATCATCCGCGTCGCCAAGGAATCCGGCGCCGATGCGATCCATCCGGGCTATGGGCTGCTGTCGGAAAACCCCGAACTGGTCGATGCCTGCGAACGCGAGGGGATCATCTTCATCGGCCCGAAGGCCGACACCATGCGCGCGCTCGGCGACAAGGCCAGTGCGCGCCGGGTCGCGATCGAGGCGGGCGTCCCGGTCATCCCCGCGACCGAAGTGCTGGGCGATGATTTCGACGCCATCAAGGCCGAAGCCGCCGAGATCGGCTATCCGCTGATGCTGAAGGCCAGCTGGGGCGGCGGCGGGCGCGGGATGCGCCCGATCAACGGCCCCGACGAACTGGCCGAAAAGGTCCGCGAGGGCCGGCGCGAGGCCGAAGCCGCCTTCGGCAATGGCGAGGGCTATCTGGAAAAGATGATTCTGCGCGCCCGCCATGTCGAGGTGCAATTGCTGGGCGACCTCCACGGCGGTCTCTATCACCTGTTCGAGCGCGACTGCACCGTGCAGCGCCGCAACCAGAAGGTCGTCGAACGCGCGCCCGCGCCCTATCTGACCGACGAACAGCGCGCCGAGGTCTGCGAACTGGCGCTGAAGATCGGCCGCGCGGTGGGATATCAGAACGCCGGCACCGTCGAATTCCTGATGGATATGGACAGCGGCAGGTTCTATTTCATCGAAGTGAACCCCCGCATTCAGGTGGAACATACCGTCACCGAGGAAGTGACTGGCATCGACATCGTGCAGGCCCAGATCCGCATCGCCGAGGGCGAGACCCTTGCCGTGGCGACCGGCACCCCCGATCAGGAACATGTCACCCTGTCGGGCCACGCCGTGCAATGCCGGGTGACGACCGAAGATCCGCAGAACAATTTCATTCCCGATTACGGCCGCATCACCGCCTATCGCAGCGCGACCGGCATGGGGATCCGTCTGGATGGGGGCACCGCCTATGCGGGCGGGGTGATCACGCGGTATTACGACTCGTTGCTGGTGAAGGTCACCGCCTGGGCGCAGACGCCCGAACAGGCGATCCGCCGGATGGACCGGGCGCTGCGCGAATTCCGGGTGCGCGGCGTCAGCACGAACATCGACTTCGTCATCAACCTGCTGAAACACCCGACCTTTCTCGACAATACCTATACGACCAAGTTCATCGACACCACGCCCGAGCTGTTCGAGTTCCGGGCGCGTCAGGACCGGGCGACGAAGATTCTGACCTATCTGGCCGATATTTCCGTCAATGGGCATCCCGAAACCGCCGGCCGCGCCGCCCCGCCGGCCGAGGCGCATCCGCCGGTCGCGCCGAAACCGCATGTCACCCCGCCGCCCGCCGGCACCAAGCAATTGCTGGACGAAAAGGGCGCGCAGGCCGTGGCCGACTGGGTGGCGGCCCAAAGCCGCCTGCTGGTCACCGATACCGCCATGCGTGACGGTCACCAGTCGCTGCTGGCGACACGGATGCGGTCCATCGACATGATCCGGGTCGCGCCTGCCTATGCCGCCAACCTGCCGCAGCTGTTCAGCGTCGAATGCTGGGGGGGCGCCACCTTCGATGTGGCCTATCGCTTCCTGCAGGAATGCCCGTGGCAGCGGCTGCGCGACATCCGCGCGGCGATGCCGAACCTGCTGACGCAGATGCTGCTCAGGGCCTCGAACGGGGTGGGTTACACCAACTATCCCGACAATGTGGTGCAGGCCTTCGTGAAGCAGGCGGCGGAAACCGGCATCGACGTGTTCCGCGTCTTCGACAGCCTGAACTGGGTCGAGAACATGCGCGTCGCCATGGATGCGGTGATCGACAGCGGCAAGATCTGCGAGGCCGCGATCTGCTATACCGGCGACATTCTTGACCCCGACCGCGCGAAATATGACCTGCAATATTATGTTTCCATGGGCAAAGAGCTTCGGGATGCGGGCGCGCATATCCTCGGGCTGAAGGATATGGCAGGGCTTCTGAAGCCCGCCGCCGCCAGCGTGCTGATCAAGGCGCTGAAGGACGAGGTCGGCCTGCCGATCCATTTTCACACGCATGATACCTCGGGCATGGGGGGGGCGACCTATATCGCCGCCGCGGCCGCAGGGGTCGATATCGTCGATGGGGCCATGGACGCGCTGTCGGGCAATACCTCGCAGCCGACGCTCGGCTCCATCGTCGAGGCGATGGCCCGGACCGACCGCGACACCGGCCTCGACATCAGCGCGATCCGCGAGATTTCCAACTATTGGGAACGCGTGCGCGAGGATTACGCCGCCTTCGAATCCGGGCTTCAGGCCCCCGCATCCGAGGTCTATCTGCACGAGATGCCCGGCGGCCAGTTCACCAACCTCAAGGCGCAGGCGCGGTCGCTGGGGCTGGAGGACCGCTGGCATGAAGTGGCGCAGGCCTATGCCGATGCCAACCAGATGTTCGGCGATATTGTCAAGGTGACGCCCTCGTCCAAGGTCGTGGGCGACATGGCGCTGATGATGGTCAGCCAGGGTCTGACCCGTGCGCAGGTCGAGGATCCCGCCGTCGAGGTGGCTTTCCCCGACAGCGTGGTCGACATGATGCGTGGCAATCTGGGGCAGCCGCCGGGCGGGTGGCCCGAGGCCCTGCAGAAGAAGGTCCTGAAGGGCGAGGCGCCGATGCGGACCCGGCCCGGTGCCTCGATGGCGCCGGTCGATCTGGAAGCCACCCGCGCCGATCTGTCCAGCCAACTGGATGGCAAGACGATCGATAACGAGGATCTGAACGGCTATCTGATGTATCCGAAGGTGTTTCTGGATTACATGGGACGCCACCAGATTTACGGGCCGGTGCGGACGCTGCCGACGCGCAGCTTCTTCTATGGCATGCAGCCCGGCGATCAGATCAGTGTCGAGATCGACCCCGGCAAGACGCTGGAAATCCGCCTGCAAGCGCTGAGCGAGACCGACGAGAAGGGCGAGGTGAAGGCCTTCTTCGAGTTGAACGGCCAGCCCCGCAATATCCGTGTCCCGAACCGCGCGGGCGGCGCCCAGGCGACTGCGCGGCCCAAGGCCGATCCGGCCGATACCACCCATATCGGCGCGCCGATGCCAGGCGTGGTGGCCACGGTCGCGGCCAGGACCGGGCAGAAGGTCAATCCCGGCGATCTGCTGCTGACCATCGAGGCGATGAAGATGGAAACTGCCATCCATGCCGATCGCGACGGGATCGTGAAGGCGGTCCATGTCAGCCCCGGCCAGCAGATCGACGCCAAGGATCTGCTGATCGAGCTGGAATAGGAGGCGGGAGGGGCGCTGCCCCTCTTGGCCTGCGGCCAATTCACCCCGGGATATATGGCCAGAATGAAAAAAGGCGTCGCGCTCGCGGCGCCTTTTGGTTTTGCGAGGGCGGTTACTCGGCTTCGTTGGCCGGCTTGGCGTTCAGCAACCCGTAATTCTGCGCGCCGATCTCGCCATGGAGGCGGAGCTGGATTTCGAGAAAGTCGATATGGCCTTCCTCATCCGCGATCAGATCCTCGAACAGGTCCTTGCTGACATAATCACCCACCTTCTCGCAATGATCGCGCGCCTCGATATAGAGAGTGCGGGCGTCATGCTCGCCGGCGAGGTCGGCTTCCAGCGTTTCCTTGATGTTCTGGCCGATCCGCAGCGGATCCAGCTTTTGCAGGTTCGGATGGCCTTCAAGGAAAATGATGCGCTGAATCAGCCGGTCGGCGTGGTGCATTTCCTCGATCGATTCGGCGCGGGACTTGTCGGCGATCCGGCCGTAACCCCAGTCTTCCTGCAGGCGGTAATGCAGCCAGTACTGGCTGACCGCCGTCAGTTCCGAACGCAGTGCTGCGTTGAGATATTCGATGACTTTTGCATCGCCCTTCATTCGTCTTCCTTTCCTGTCACCCTTACGCCTTGTTGCGCAGACCGGTCAGAATCGGCGGCAATTGCTGGGGGTCGCTGACCGCGAAGCCATCGGCGGCCCGCATCTCAGAGACGAACAGCTTCATGCAGCCGCCACAATCGGCGCGCTTGCCGAGCGCGTGATACACCTTGCCCGGCGTGACAATGGTATCAGGGTCCGAGGCGCGCATCCAGCGGACCGCGGCACGAATGTCGCGATCAGAGATCTGGTTGCAGTGGCAGATGATCATGGCTGCGTCCTCGGGGAAACGGAGAGTCTTTTTCTCGGATATGCCCGTTCCATCAAATATGGGGATGACAGTCAAACTATTTTTGTCGGATTTCGCCCGCTCGCGGGGTTTTGACTGATACCTTGGGCGCGATCATGCGCAGGCGCGCGCGCCGGGTGGTGCCGGCGGCGTCGGTGACTGACAGTTCCGACATGCCGGGCGCGCCGGGCAGTTGCGCTACCGGGTCGCGGATGGAAATGGCGGCAGGCGCGCCGTTCAACAACCACGTATAGGGCGGCACGCCGCCGCGCAGGCGCACCGGGATGGTGGCGCCGGCCAGTTCCAGTTCCGCGCCATCGGGGGGAAAGACGATGACCAGCGGGTCCGCCGGGGGGGTGACGGGTGCGCCGGGACGCGCGGGGGCCGGGCTGGTGCTGCCTTTGGGCAAGAAGCGGCGCAGCGGCGGCGGCAGTTGAGGATTGGCGGCGATGATGGTTTCGGGCGGCGGCGGCGGCAGGGGGCGCGCGCGGGGACCGAGCGTGTCGAACAGGTCGAACAGCAGCGGCGCGGCCAACTGGCCGCCGAAGGCGCCGGGAACCGGCGTGCCGTCAGGGCGCCCCAGCCAGACGCCCGCGACAAAGCGCCCGTCGAAGCCCACCGACAGCGCGTCGCGATGGCCGTAGCTGGTGCCGGTCTTATAGGCGATGCGGCCGGGGCTGCGGCCCTCGGGCGCGGGGATCTGTGACAGGATATCGGCGATCTGCCAGGCGGCGGCGGCGCTGATCAGGCGTGCCGGTTCCGGGGCGGTTCCTTGCAGCGGCGTCTCGCGCAGCGGTACCGCCACGCCGCCCTGCGCCAGCGCCCCATAGCCGGCCACGAGGTCATGCAGCGACACCCCCGCCCCCCCGAGCACCACGGCAAGGCCCGGCGCCGCGCCATTGGTTTCGACCCGCATGCCCGCCCGGCGAAGGGCCGCCATGATGTGGGCGGGACCAAGCGCCTCGGCCACCCGGACAACGGGGACGTTCAGCGACTGGCGCAGCGCCTCGCGGATGGTGACGGTGCCGCGGAAGCGGCGGTCGAAATTCTCCGGCTGCCAGCGGCCGAAGACGGCGGGGCGGTCCTCGATCAGGGTTTCGGGATGGATCAGCCCATCATCGAAGCCCAAGGCGTAGACGAAGGGCTTCAACGTCGATCCGGGCGAGCGCAGCGCGCGGGTCATGTCGATGAAACCGGCGCGAGGGGTGTTGCCGAAATCGGCCGTGCCGACCTCGGCCAGGATTTCGCCGGTGGCATGGTCGGCGAGGATGGCTGCGGCGGAGATGCGTTCGGACTGGCCGGCAGTGGCGCGGGCGACGAGGGCCTCGGCGGCGCGTTGCAGCCGCGGGTCGATGGTGGTTTCGATCCGGGCGGCGCCGGGATGGGCCTGACGCAGCCGTTCGGCCAGCAGCGCGGCGTGGGCGGGAAAGGCGCGGCGCGCCTGTGGCAGCGGCGTGGCGCGGGCCAGATCGGCGGCCTGGGCATCGAGAATCCCCGCCGCCCGGGCCCGGTCGATGACACGGTCGCGGGCGATCCGGGCAGCCTCGCGCCGGGCCGGGATGTCGGGGCGGCGGCTTTCGGGCGCCTGCGGCAGGGCGACCAGCAGCGCCGATTCGGCAGGCGTCAGCCGGGTGGGTTCCTTGCCGAACCACATCAGGGATGCGGCGCGCACCCCTTCGGTATTGCCGCCATAAGGCGCGAGGCGCAGATACAGCGCCATGATCCCGGTCTTGCCGATGCGCCGTTCCAGCGCCAGCGCCAGCCGGGCCTGGCGCAGCTTGGCGCGCCAGTCGGCGGTGGGGCCGCGTTCCAGCAGCCGTGCCGTCTGCATCGACAGGGTCGAGGCGCCCGACACGATCCGTCCGTGACGCAGCCCCTGGGCCGCGGCGCGGATCACCGCGCGGGCATCGACCCCGGCATGTTCGGCAAAGCGGCGATCCTCCCACGCGACCAGCATCTGCAGGAAGCGTGGGTCTATCCCGTCTGCCGGCGGGGCCAGCCGCCACAGCCCGTCGCCGACCTGAAAGGCGCGCAGCAGGCTGCCGTCGCGGGCCAGCACCTCGGTCCCGGTGGGCACGGCCAGGGGCGGCAGGGGCGTGGCGTCCAGCCAGCGCCCGAAGGCATCGCGGCCCGCATCCGACGCGCCCGCCACCAGCCCCAGCGCGAGTGCCCCCGCGATGAGCCGCCGGCCGCTGCGTCGGGCCGGGTTGCGGTCACGGCGCGACGACGGTCGCACCGCTATCGGTCCAGCCCCGGCGCTCGGGGCGGTAGAAATCGGCTACGGTGGCCGCCGGGTGGTGGAAGCTGCCCGGCGTTACCGCCCGCAGCCGGTAGGCCAGCTGCAGCGTGCCCGCCCCGCCGAATTCGACCGAGGCGGCGAAACGGTCGCTGCGGAACTCGGTCATTTCGGTCTGGGTGTCGCCCTGCAGCCAGTCGAGGCCCGACAGCTCGCCCGCCGCGATCAGGTTGGGGTTGTCGATCTCGAACCCGGCGGGCAGCGGATCGGTGATGATGAGCCGGCCGTCCTGACCTTCGTTGAAGGCGGTAATCTCCAGCACCGCGACCATGCGCTGCCCCTGAGCGACCAGCGTGGGATCGACCGGCTGGCCTTCCGGGGTGAAATAGCGCCGGGTGATCTGGAAGGCGGTGCCGCCCGCCGCCACCAGCCCGGTCGGGATGGCGGTGACCGACAGCGTCACGTCGACCGGCGCGCTGCCCGCATTGCCCAGCGGCTGGGCGAGGGGCGCGGCCGCATCGCCCAGATCGGCGACCGGGCCGGGCAGCGGCGCGCCGCCCAGCGTCACCCCCTGCGCCGGGTCCTGGCCCGAGATCAGCGCCTGCCCGGCCATGACGGTCCACAGGGCTTCCTGCGTCGACAGGCCGTAACCGTCGCGACTGGCGATGTCGCGCGCGATCCCTGCGGCGAGCGCGCCCCGGTCGATACGCTGCGAACCAGCCTCGGTCGCCAGCGCCAGCACGGCGGCGCGATCGCGCAGGGCGGTGCCGAAATCGCGACGCAGGCCCTGCGGGTCGGTCTGGGCCGCTATCAGCGTGGCGGCGCGACCGAACATGCGGTCGGCACGGGGCTGGTCGCCCAGGAAGGCAAGCGCCGCCCCCAGTTGCGCCGCCGCCATCGGCGTGGCGAAACTTTCAGCACCCATATCGGCGTAATAGCGCAGATCGCTGACCACCGCCGCCCGTTCCCGCGCCAGCACATAGGCCGAATAGGCCATGGCCGCAGCCTCGTCCGCCGAAGCATATTGCGGATCGGACGCGGCGTTGAGGTAGTTCTGCAGACTGGTCAGCGCGCGGCGGAAATTCGCATCCGGCACCGCATGGCCCGCCTGCCGGGCCCGCGACAGGAAGTCGGTGACATAGGCGTTCAACCACGGCTCGGCGTTATAGGCGCTCCACAATCCGAAGCCGCCCTCGGGGGTCTGGCGGGTCAGGATCTGGGTGATGGCGCCGGCGATGTCGCGCGGCGGATCGCCGGGCAAGGGCGGCGCGCCCTCGGGCATCAGACCCGCCGCGTAAAGCAACGGCATCGCGGCCGAGGTGGTCTGTTCGGTGCAGCCATATTCGAAATCGCGCAAGAGCGTCAGCGCGGCCGGGATGTCCAGCAGCGCATAGACCCCCGCCGACAGGGTCCGCCGGCCCGATCCGGGCACGAATGTGCCCAAGGACGCGATATCGGGCGTGACCGAGGCGCCGGGTTCCAGCGTCATCCGCAGCGCGCGGGTGACCGGCTGGTCCAGCCGCAGCACCGGGATCTGCAGGTCCTTGGTGACGGTGCGGCCATCGGGCAGGGTGGCCGCGACCCGCAGACCCGCCGCACCCTCGGTCTGGGGCGCAGTCAGCCGCAGCGTCAGCGGCTTGCGCTCGCCCGTCGCCAACGGCACGGAGGCCGGCAATTCGGCGGTGGCCAGCGTGACCGCGCCGCCTTCCGGCGCGACGCTGAGGCCCACATTGCCTTCCGGTCCCGAGACATGGGTCAGCACGATTTCCGCCTGTGCCTGATCGCCCGGCGCGAGAAAGGCGGGCGCGGTGACGGTCATCACGACCGGGTCGCGCACCAGCATTGTCAGATCGGCCTGACCCACGCCGGTCTTCGACCAGACAAGCGTGATCAGCCGCACCTCGCCGTTGAAATCGGGCAGCGGCACCGCGACAGTTGCGGTGCCATCCGGCCCCAGCGTCACCGGACCCGAGAACCAGGCCATCAGTTTCTCGGTCGGCGGCGGCGCTGTGGTGCCCGGCCCTGAAGCATCGCCCCCCGACCGGATCGCCCCGTCCGCAGCCCCCGAGGCGAGGATCAGTCGCCCGTAAAGATCGCGCAGGCCGACGCCCAGCCGACGCTGGCCGAAATAATGGTCGCTGGCCGAGGGCGGCTGATAGCCGGTCAGGTTCAGGATGCCCTGATCGACCGCCCAAATGGTGGCGTGAACGGTCTCGCCCGCGGCTGCGCCCTCGACCCGCAGGGTGACCTGGGCGTCCTGGCGGGGATCGGTCTCGGCCGGAGCCTCGAGCGAGGCCTTCAGCAGTTTCGCCCCGGGATCGACGGATGCGGGGGCAAGCCCCATGCCGCGCACCGGGGCGTGGCCGGCATCCTCGGCCACCGGACGGATGGCGCTGACGGCGACATAGACGCCCGCGCCCCAGTCATCGGTGACCGGCAATTGCACGCTATTGGTGCCGGCAGTGGTGGCCACGGTTTCCAGCGCGATCAACCGGTTCGACATGACCGAGACGAGGGCCGCGCCCGCGGCCGGGGCCTCGAAGGTGACGGTGGCGGTCTCGCCGGGGCGATAGGCGGGCTTGTCCAGCGTGACGCGCAGCCGGTCAGGGGTGTCCTGCGCGGTCGAGACCGCACCCCAGCCGGCGTCGAACAGGACCGAGCTTTCAGAGCCGTCGGCGCCTTTCAACACCAGCTCGAACTGGCCCCAGGTGACGGGAACCGACAGCGGTGTGGGTTGGCCGGCGGCGAGCGTGATGCTGCCCGAACCCGCGCTGCTGCGGGTGGTCACCGGCTCCCACTGCCAGTCGCCGTCGATGGCATACCACTGATAATCGGTGTCGATCTTGTTCAGTTCCCAGGTGAAGCTGCCCGCCTGCGGGCTGAGGTCGGCGCCGAGCGCCACGACCGAGAATGCCGCCTCGCTGTTCTCGGCCACGGTGCCGCTGTCAAAGCCGGGCTTGATCCCGAGCGCCAGTTTCGCCGGCAGGATCAGCGCGCTGTCGCGGCGTTCGACCGGGCGGCCCGCGCCTTCCAGCACGTCCAGCCGCAATTCCGCATTCCACGGGCGGGTGGCACTCGCCAGCGCCGCCGGCAGTTCCACGCGGGCGGTGAAATTGCCCTGCGCATCGGTGCGTCCGGCCAGCATCTCGGCGCTTTGGGATTCCGTCTCGTCGTGGCGGCCGAACTGATAGCCCTCCCAGCCCGGCAGCGTCCGCGCCGGCGACAGGATCATCTGCCCCTCGACCGGCAGATCGGCGGCGGGGGCGCCGAACAGCCAGCGCGCGGCGATGTCGGTGGTCAGCACGCCCGAGGGCGGCCGCGGCGCATCGCCCAGTTCCAGCGCGAAGTCGATGCGCTCGGGCAGGAAATCCTCGACCAGCATCCGGGCCGAGGCAAGCGCGGGGCCATCCTCCTCGACACGCAGGTCGATGCGCCAGGCCCCGCGCGGCGCGGTTGCGGGGATCGGAAAGTCCAGCACATAGCCGCCGTCACCCGCGGGGGCGGGCATCAGCTTGGCGAATTCCGCGCCATCAGGGCGGATGATGCGGGCCTGCATCGGCAGCCCGTCAATGGCCCCGGCCAGCCCGTCGCGGGCGAGGATGGTGGCGTGCGCCACCTCGCCCGCCCGATAGGCGCCGCGATCCAGCGCCAGGAAGACATCGACCGGCGGCGCGGGCGGGTTGCCCTCGACCCCGCGATCCGAAAGGTCGAATTCCGGGTCCAGCAGCGACAGGAAGCTGAGGTCGGCAATCGCCTCGCCCTCCATCCGCGTGGCGGTCACCAGCGCCGGGGCGGCGGCGTCGCGGCCGCGCGTCAGCCCGGCATCGAAGCGTGCGATGCCCTGATCGTCGGTCACCGCCGTGCCCAGAACCGCGTTCCCGCGCGAGATCAGCGCCACCTCGACCCCCGGACGGGCGCCCGCATCTGACAGGCCGCGCACGGCGACGGTCAGCCCGTCGGTGCCCGAAAAGCTGGACAGCCCCAGATCGGACACCATGAACCATTGCGTCGCCGCCGGGCTGGCATCGGGATCGGCATTCGGAACCGCGGCGCTGAGCGCGTATACCCCCGGCAGCAGTGGCCCCGCCTGATCGCGCAGGTCCAGCCGCGTTGCGACTTCGGCATTCACCGGATGCGCGCCGCCGCCCGCCGGCGGGGCGATGGTGGCCAAACCGGTCCAGACCGCCTCGCCCAACTGGCTGGTGAAGCTGCCCGCGCGCCACCCGTCCAGCGGCATCCCGAACATGTCGTCGCGCAGCGCGCTGACCAAGTTGCGGTCCGACATGCGGTAAAGGGTCAGCGCCACCTCGGGTGTGTTGATCGTGGACATGGTCAGGCCGAGATCACCCGAGGCCGGCAGCACATAGGCGCGGCCGGGGAAGCGCACGGTCGGGCTGCGGTCGGGGATATAGGCGGTTGTCGTCACGTCGCGGCGCAGTTTTTCGCCCGTGCCCGAGGGCAGGCCCGCGCGCATGGTCACGGTGATGTCCTGCCCGCGCGGCATGCCGGTGACGCACAGATCCGAGCCGCGCGGCTCGATCCCCAGCGCCGGATCGGGCAGACCCACATAGGGGCGCAGGTCGACATTGCGCGCTACGTTATCCGAGAAAAGGATGCAGAGCCGCGGTTCCGGCCCGTCGCCGGCAACCGTGTGATCGGTGACGCGAAAGCCATAACGCCCTTCGAATTCGTCGAGGATCGCGGCGATGGCCGGGGCGTCTTCGGGGCCGGTGCGCAGCGCCCGCAGACCGTCGCGGCCGCGGTCGAGCGCCTCGGCCGCGCGCGCCCAAAGCGCAAGATTGCCGGCCCCGTCGCCCGGATCGCGCAGCCAGGCATTGGCGGCGGCATCCAGCGCCGCCTGCCTGAGCGCGCCCGAATCCTCGGCATTCTCGGCGGTGGCGGTCATCAGCGCCGACAGCAAAGCCCAGTCCGAGGCGAGATCGGTCAGCGCCGTCACCGCGCCCTGCGCGCGCAGCGCGCCGCGCGGATCGCTGCCGCGCCAGGCATCGACCGAGGCGCGCAGATCCTCGACCGGCATGCCGTAGCCGGGATAGGTCTGCCCCAGTTCCACCGCCTGGGACAGCGCGCGGTTGCGGTCGGATTCCGTCAACCAGTCCGCTGCAGCCTCGGCCCGGTCGCGGGCACGGGCGGCGGTGATCGGATCGGTGCGGATTACCTCGCCCGACAGCGCGCCGCCGAAGGGGATCGGCTCGCCCGGATCGGCCTTCGGAAAACAGGCGCGGCTGGCGGCATTATAGGTCAGCGCCGTGCAGGCGTCATTCGACAGGCAGGCCTGAACACAGGCGGCCTGGTTGATGTTGAAGACCGGACCCAGATCGCCGCCGGGCAGGTCGAACCCGTCCTGCAGGGGCAGCCGCGCGGACGGCGTCACGCTTTGCGCCCCCGCCACACCTGCCAGCCCCATCAACACCAGACCGAACGCCGCCGAGACCGCCTTGCGCATCACTACCCCCGTTAACAGACCGGGCCACCCTGCCAGAGCCGGGGGCGCAGGGCAACGGAGATCATCGGCTTGACCCCGGCCGCCCACTGGCCAAAAAATGGGCCAAACCAAAGGAGAATCCAGATGAGAACCCGCGCCGCAGTCGCCCTGGAGCCCGGCAAGCCGCTGACCGTCATGGAGGTGAACCTCGAGGGCCCGAAGAAGGGCGAGGTTCTGGTCGAGATCAAGGCGACGGGCATCTGCCACACCGATGAATTCACCCTGTCCGGCGCCGATCCCGAGGGCATCTTCCCCTCGATCCTCGGGCATGAGGGCGCGGGCGTGGTGCTGGAGGTGGGCGAGGGCGTCACCTCGCTGAAGCCGGGCGATCACGTGATCCCGCTTTATACGCCCGAATGCCGGCAATGCCCGTCCTGCCTGTCGCGCAAGACCAACCTGTGCACGGCGATCCGGTCGACCCAGGGCCAGGGGCTGATGCCCGACGGCACGACGCGGTTCTCGATGCTGGATGGCACGCCGATCTATCACTACATGGGCTGCTCGACCTTCGCCAACCACACGGTGATGCCGGAAATCGCGCTGGCCAAGGTGCGCGACGACGCGCCTTTCGACAAGATCTTCTATATCGGCTGCGGCGTCACCACCGGCATTGGGGCGGTCATCAACACCGCCAAGGTCGAGATCGGCGCCAAGGCGGTGGTCTTCGGTCTGGGCGGCATCGGGCTGAACGTCATTCAAGGGCTGAAGATGGCCGGGGCCGACATGATCATCGGCGTGGACCTGAACAACGACAAGAAGGAATGGGGCGAGCGTTTCGGCATGACCCATTTCATCAATCCCAAGGAAATCGAGGGCTCGGTCGTGCAGGCGATCGTCGATCTGACCAAGACGCCCTTCGACCAGATCGGTGGCGCGGATTACAGCTTCGACTGCACCGGCAACGTGAAGGTGATGCGCGACGCGCTGGAATGCACCCATCGCGGCTGGGGGGTCTCGGTGGTGATCGGTGTGGCGCCGGCGGGGGCCGAGATCAGCACCCGGCCGTTCCAGCTGGTCACCGGCCGGGTGTGGAAAGGCACCGCCTTCGGCGGCGCGCGCGGCCGCACCGATGTGCCGACGCTGGTCGACTGGTATATGGACCACAAGATCGAGATCGACCCGATGATCACCCACACGCTGAAGCTGGAAGACATCAACAAGGGCTTCGACCTGATGCATTCGGGCGAATCCATCCGCTCGGTGGTGGTGTATTGATGGCGG
>NZ_JACEMU010000005.1 GCF_013868135.1 Paracoccus sp. S1E-3 | reverse complement strand
GTAAGCTCCCGGTGAGGACCGTCTGACGCTGAAGGCGGGATGGATGTAGGAGGCTGAAGCTATGGACACCCATAGCTTCAGTTCCCAAGTCGAGGTTCTCTCGGTGACCGATAGTGGTCGGCAGCGTCGCTGGTCGGCTGCCGAGAAGATCCGTATCGTCGAGGAAAGCCTGTCGCGCCCGCGCAGCGTGGCGCTGACGGCGCGGCGTCACGATATCTCTCGCGCGTTGCTGACGCGCTGGCGGAAGGACTATCGCGAGGGCCTTCTCGGAAATGAGCCTGCCCTGACCTTTGCGCCGGTGATGATTGCTGCCGAACCTGTGCCTGTATCGGTATCACCTGCGGCAGAGCTGGAGATCTCCGATGCCGTCACAGTCGCGATCACACTGGTGAATGGCCGGCACCTCGTGGTTCCTGCGGGAATTGACCCGGTCATTCTGGCGCGGCTGCTTCCGGTGCTGGACAGCGCATGATCGCCTTTCCGGCGGGGGCGCGCGTGTGGATTGCAGGCGGGGTGACGGACATGCGGTGCGGGATGAACAGCCTGGCGCTGAAGGTCCAGCAGGGCCTGGGTCGCGATCCGCACGGTGGCGAGATCTTCTGCTTCCGGGGGCGCAAGGGTGACCTGATCAAGGTGTTGTGGCACGACGGGGTCGGCATGTCGCTGTATCTGAAGCGGCTGGAGGCGGGGAAGTTCATCTGGCCGGTGAGCCAGAATGGCTCAGCCGTTCCGGTTTCGGCGGCGCAGCTCGGCTATCTTCTGGAAGGAATCGACTGGCGCAATCCGCGCTGGACGCAGCGGCCTGCCTCGGCGGGTTGATAGTCAAAATACCCTTGTTTTATTGGACTATTCCGGGGTTTCGTGATAGGTCTTCGGCATGTCGGAGACCACCTCGGAGATCGCTGTTCTGCGCGCCGCACTCGCCGCGGCAGAGACTCGCGCATCTGCCGCAGAGGACGCCTTGGTCGCCGCCAAGGGGGAGTTGACCCAGGTTCAGGCGATCGTCTCGGCCTCTGAAGACATGATCCGGCACCTCCGACTGCAGATCGCCAAACTCCGCCGCGAGCAATATGGCCATGGTGCCGAACGCCATGCCCGGCTGATCGAGCAACTGGAGATGCAGCTCGAAGACATCGAGACCGACATTGCCGATGACCGGGCCAAAGCCGAGGCGACGGGCCCGAGGGCGATGGTCGCGGCCTTCGAACGCCGCCGCCCAGCCCGCAAGCCGTTCCCCGAGCATTTGCCCCGCGAGCGCGTCGTGGTTAAGGCGCCGACTTCCTGCACTTGCTGTGGTTCGGCGCGCATCGTGAAGATGGGCGAGGACATCACCGAGACGCTGGAGGTGATCCCGCGGCAGTGGAAGGTCGTGCAAACCGTCCGCGAGAAGTTCACCTGCCGCGACTGCGAGAAGATCAGCCAGCCGCCAGCGCCGTTCCACCCGACACCCCGGGGCTGGGCCGGCCCGAACCTGCTGGCCATGGTGCTGTTCGAGAAGTTTGGCCAGCATCAGCCCCTGAACAGGCAGGCCGAGCGCTATGCGAAGGAGGGCGTCGAGATCAGCCTCTCGACCCTGGCCGATCAGGTCGGGGCCTGTGCCGTGGCGCTGCAGCCGATCCACGATCTGATCCGCGCCCATGTCCTCGGCGCCGAGCGATTGCATGCTGACGACACGACCGTGCCGCTGCTGGCCAAAGGTGGCACGCAAACCGCCCGGCTCTGGACCTATCTGCGGGATGACCGGCCCTTTGCCGGTGGGGCGCCGCCGGCAGCGCTCTATTACTTCTCAACCGACCGCAGGAAAGAACACCCGACCCGGCATTTGACGGGCTGGACCGGCATCCTGCAAGCTGACGCCTATGGCGGTTACAACGATCTCTATCATGCCAGCCACAGGCCCGCGCCGGTGCTGAGCGCGCTGTGCTGGTCGCATGCCCGGCGCAAGTTCTTCGAACTGGCGGATATCAAAGCCACGGCCCGCAAGGGCAGATCGGTGGCCGAGGAGATCTCGCCCATCGCGCTGGAATCGGTCAAACGCTTCGACGCCATCTTCGATGCCGAGCGCGAGATCACCGGCCTGACCGCCGAGGCCCGCCATGACGCCCGTCAGCGGCTGGTGCGCCCGATGGTCCAGGATCTGCACAACTGGTTGCGGACCGAACGCGCCCGAATGTCGAAGCACAACCCCGTCGCCAAGGCGATCAACTACATGTTCGAGGAGGACGGCCGCTGGGACGCCTTCACCTGCTTCCTCGATGATGGCCGCATCTGCCTGACGAACAACGCAGCAGAACGCGCGCTGCGGGGCGTCGCCCTCGGGCGGAAAGCCTGGCTCTTCGCCGGATCTCCGCGCGGTGGCGACCGCGCCGCCTTCATGTATTCCCTGATCGTCACGGCCAAGATGAATGACGTCGACCCGCAGGCTTGGCTGGCCGATGTCCTTGCCCGGCTGCCGGACATACCCCTGTCGCGCCTGCCGGAACTTCTTCCCTGGAACTGGTCGCAAATACCGCAAAGGAGGGCCGCATGACCCTGATCGCCCGCCTCCGGATCCTTCTGAACGACGTCGATCCTCAGCCGATGCGCCATATCGAGGTGCCGCTGAAGATCAGGCTCGACCGGCTGCATGAGGTGGTCCAGGCGGCGATGGGCTGGACGGACACCCATCTCTACGAATTCAGGGCCGGGGGGGCGGGCTGGGGCGTGCCCGGTCCGGACGGATTCTACGACGGCCCGATGCCCGCGAAGAAGGCGACGCTGCAGAAGGTGCTCGAGGATACCGGCGTCAGGACGATCCAGTATGTCTACGACTTCGGCGATGACTGGGACCACAGCATCCGGATCGAGCGGGTCACCGAGGCCACCCCGGGCGTGACCTATCCAAGGCTTCTGAAGGCCAGCGGGGCCTGCCCGCCCGAGGATGTCGGCGGTGCTCCGGGCTACGAGGAATTCCTCGAAGCCCTCGCAGATCCGGACCACGAGCAGCACGACGACATGGTCGGCTGGTCAGGTGCAACCTTCGATCCCGAAGATGCCAGGATCGACAGGATCGTCGAACGCTTTGACCAACTCGCGAAGAAATGGTCCCCGCGGCCCGGCAAGCCCAAAGCACCCAAGCCCACTCCCTGAGCACGGACACCCGTCCGCGGCCTACGCCGGATGGTTACGGCGCGTCCCTCCCGTCTTCGTTCACGCCCAGCGGGTCGCCACCGGCATCGATGTTGCGGCGCAGCTCCTTTGCCCGTTCCCGCGCCGCTGCCGTCGACCATTCCGGCCAGCGCCCCAGCGTCATCCGCCGCTGCCGTCCGGCATGGCGGTAATCCAGCGTGAAGGCCCGGTTGCCCGAGCGGTAGATGCAGATGGCAAATCCCCGCACCTCGCTGTCGAAAATCTGATAGTCCCGGCCCGGTTCCGGCACCGCCTCCCGCACCGATTTCTCGTTCAATCTCAGTTTTTTGACCACGCCCAGCGCCTCCTTCTTGCATCCCACACAAGGCTCAGCCTCGCGCTCATCGCGAGTCATGCATCGCCGGTCAGACCGGCGGGGAGGCGGAAGGTGGCAGAACCTAGGGGGAGGGCTGCCGGTCAATGGCTCAGAAGGGAAAAACCTACACCCTCTGTTGATTACTCCGTGAATTGCAACGAGAGCCTGTCCTGCTTATTGTCAAGCTAGTTTCATAGGTTCCAACTCAACCACATGATGTGCCGCGCGATATGTTCTCTGCTTGTTGTCCTGCTCGTGTTGGCGGGCGCGACGCAGCATGGGCAAAGTGCTGGCCCAGCCGGACTGCCGACCGATCAAGTTGTCGCTTCGATCAGCCATCCCGGCGACACAGCCGGGCATGAGCACGGTTATTCGGGAGAGCCTTCTCGGCACGATATGACCGATGCCTGTGCGATTGTATGTGTCGGCACACCTACGCCCTGGCTTGCTGCCGCGCAACTTGCGCCTGTTGAGACCGAGCATTCGCTGAAATGGCACTCTATAGCGGTGACACGTGAGGGCCGTCTGGTCGGCCCCGGATACCGCCCTCCGAAATCCATCTGAACACCTGATTTGCCGCACCTGTTCAAGGTGCCGAACATTGTTCGCCCCACGGGGTTTGATGGATTACTCATATGACATGCACGCTGAATCGCCGCGGCTTTCTGACCGCAACCGCTGCCATGGCCGCAGCTTTTGCCGTCCCGCGCACGGGCTTTGCGCAGCCAGCCGCGCTGGCATTGCAGGCAACGACGCGCACGCTTGACATCGATGGCCGCGCCGCCACGGTTTTCGGGCTGATCAACGGCAACGGAACGCCCGGGCTGACACTGGACCCCGGCCAGCGTTTCTTGCTGGATCTGACCAATGATCTGGCCGAGCCGACGATCATTCATTGGCATGGACAGATCCCGCCGAACGCACAGGACGGCGTTCCCGATATGCCGATGCCGCTGCTGCAGCCAAGAGAGACGCGTGCCTATGATTTTGAGGCCGCAGCAGGCACGCACTGGATGCACAGCCATGTGCCCATTCAGGAGATGCAGTTGCTGGCCGCACCCCTGATCGTCCGCCGCCCCGAGGATCTGCGAGCTGATCGGCAAGAGGTCACCATGTTCCTGCATGACTTTTCCTTCCGCCCGCCGGAAGAGGTGCAGGACGAAATCCGCTCGGGAAAGGGGCATGACGAGGCCGCCGAAGCCGAAATGTCGCAACCAGCCGATCCCCATGCCGGTCATGACATGGGGGGCGGCATGGCCATGAATGTGATGTCGGAAATGAGCGGCATGTCCATGCCCGGCATGACCGGGATGCAGATGGATCTGAACGACTTCGATTTCGATGCCTATCTGGTGAATGACCGCACCTTGAGCGACCCGGAAGTTGTGCGGGTAGAAAAGGGTGGCCGGGTCCTGCTGCGGGTCATCAACGGGGCTGCGGCCACGGTATTCTGGCTCGACAGCGGCGAGGTTCCGGGTCGGCTTGTTGCGGTGGATGGCCAGCCGGTGCAGCCCTTGCCAGGAACGCGCTTTGGTCTGGCCATGGGGCAGCGCCTGGATATCGAGCTTGACCTGCCCACCGGAGGCGGCGCATGGCCGATCCTTGCTCTGCGCGAAGGCGCGCAGGAGCGCACCGGCCTTATCCTTGCGACCGCTGGCGCCAAGGTGCCGGTCATGCTTGGAATGGCAGACGGGGCCGCACCTGCATTCGATATCGACCTTGCACAGGAAGCCGCCTTGCGGGCCGTTGCTCCGCTGACGGAACGAGTTGCCGATGCATCACCCATGGTGATGCTGGGCGGGCAGATGCAGCCCTATCGCTGGACCATCAACGACCGCGTGTTCGAGGATCGGATTCCGGTTACGGCCAAAACAGGCCAGCGGGTCGAGATCATGTTCCACAACATGTCGATGATGGGCCATCCCATGCATCTGCATGGCCATCATTTCCAAGTTGTCGCGATCAATGGCAGACGGTTTTCCGGTGCATTGCGCGACACGGTCTATGTGCCGCCCATGTCGATGGTCACGGTGGCGCTGGATGCGGGCGAGGCGGCGGAATGGATGCTGCATTGTCACCACATGCCGCATCTTGCCAGCGGCATGATGACGACGTTCGCGGTCTCGGCGTGACGGGAGTGACATGATGTTTCAGCGACGCATGATCCTGACCCTGGCCCTTACCGCCCCGGCGATGGCCATCGCACCGCGCCTATCTTGGGCTGGTCATTCGCTTCCACCCGAATTCCGCAGGCAGCTTGAACATGACGCGAATGCGCCGATCTTCGGCAATCCTGACGGCGATGCGACTCTGATCGAGTTCTTCGACTATAACTGCCAGTTCTGCCGTGCGATGATGCCAGTGGTGGATGCCGTGTTAGGAGCCGATCCCGGCTTGCGGATGGTGATGCGGGAATGGCCGGTCTTTGGCGAGGGTTCGGTTTTCGCGGCCCGCGCGGCGCTGGCGTCGCGCAAGCAGGGCCGCTACGCCGACTTTCATCGCGCCTTGATGAGTCAGAAACCCCGGGCCGAAAGGGCCAGCGTCCTGCGTGTTGCGCGATCCATGGGTTTAGACACTCAGCAGTTGCAGCGCGATATGGGCGGCCCGGAGATTGCCCAACATATCCAGCAGTCCAATGCGCTGGCCGAGGCGATGGGGCTTGTCGGCACACCCACCTTCATCGCCGGATCGGATTCGCGCTTTGGCGCCATTTCATCAACGGAACTGGCCGAACTGGTTGCGGCCTCGCGTGGCAATTGAAGCATTTCACGAAAGGACAACGCTATGGATAATTCTGATCGACACAATAGCCACGGAAGCCAGAGCGGCGGAAGCTATGGCCGTTTTGCGGCGATGATCGCTACCTCGACGGTGATCATGTTCGGGCTGATGTATCTGAACACCTGGGCGATGGATCATGTCTTTTTCAGCCAGACCCGGATGTGGATGGCGCTTTACATGGGCGGCGCCATGGCGCTGATCATGCTGGCCTTCATGCTTGGGATGTATCGCAACCAGCGCGCCAATATGACCGTCGCAGGCCTTTCAATTCTGGCCTTTGCCCTCGGCCTGTTTCTGGTTCGCAGTCAGGCAACGGTCGATGATACCGCCTGGATGAAGGCGATGATTCCGCATCACTCGATTGCGATCCTGACATCCACCCGCGCGGATATCTCGGATCCTCGCGTGCGGGCGCTGGCGGACAGCATCATCGAGGCCCAGACGCTGGAAATCGCGGAGATGAAGGCGCTGATCGCCGATCTGGAAGGCGGGCCAGCGGCGACGCCCGAGGTCGATGGGCGCTGATGCGATACGGTTCGGCAATCGCGGATCCCGCTGCGCTTGCCGCATTCATCTGAAGGTACAACCATTACGAGGAGCAATCACATGCTGACACGCAGACATTTCATCCGAACGACGACGGCGCTGTTCGCGGCCTCCGCCGCCAGCCCGCTTATGGCCTCGACCTGGCCCGACGCGGCGCAGAAGGCCGCCTGGGATGCCGAGGTGGAAGCCGGCGGCCCCAATCCTTGGGGCCTGCACCAGCGTTTCCTGCCGCAGCGGATTGTCGCGAATGACGGTCTGGTGCCGGGCGATATCCACGTCGATGCCGTGGCCCGATACCTGTACCACATCGAAGAGGGCGGCACCGCAATGCGTTACGGCGTGGCCATCGGTCGGGGCGATCTTTACGAGCCGGGGACCTATACAATCAAGCGCAAGGCCGAATGGCCGCACTGGACCCCGACCCGGAACATGATCGAGCGCGAACCCGAGGTCTATGCGCAGTATGAAAATGGCATGGAGCCCGGCCCCCGGAACGCGCTGGGTTCGCGAGCGCTCTATCTCTATCTCGGCGAGCGCGACACCTATCTGCGCATTCACGGCACGCCATTTCCGACCTCGATCGGCAGCCGCGCCAGTTCCGGCTGCGTCCGCATGGTCATGGCCCATATCAACGGGCTGTATCCACGGGTCCAGATCGGCGCGACGGCCTATCTCTATTCGCCGGAGGGCAGCGTGACGGCCGTCAGCTGAACGGCCGCCCTCCGGCGATGCCGGGTGTCAGGACGTGCGCGCGTTGCAGATATGGTTGCCATTTGCGGCGCGCAGCGGCACCAGCGTCGTCTCGACCGGCCCGGCGTGGTAATACCAATAGCAGTCATCCGCCGGATCGACGCGAGCCGTGGTCAGATCTTGATTGGGACCGGCGATGGCGACGACCTCGTTCGGGATCGGATAGGGCCAGGCCTCCTCGACGGCGATATCAGGCGTCTGTGCCGCGCATCCTGCTAGGATGAGAAGCGTCAGCGCGATTGCGGCGGTTCTTTTTTTCATGTGAAGCTCCTTGGGTGGGGTGGTGACGCGCGGGGTGTTAGGACGCGCTGTCCTTGGTCATACGGCTCTGGATTGCGCGCTCGCGTTCCGGCCAGGTGGATTTGATATAGGCCAGAACGGCGGCGATCTCGGCGTCGCTCATGACATCAGAAAAGCCGGGCATGTCGCTTTCATAACCATCCCCGACCACGGCGGCGGTGCCGTCACGGACGATCTGTTCCAGAAGCGCGTCGGCGTGATGCCATGTGTGGCCGGTCTCGTTATGCGGGGGCGCCGGATAGCGGCCATTTGCGAGTGGGGTCTGCCAGTCCGGCTGCCCTTCCAGATCGGCGCCATGGCAACTGGCACAGTTGTCGGCGTAGAGCCGCTGGCCAAGCGCGATGACGGCCTGATCCTGTGCGGCTGTCTCAGTCGCCGCGCTGCCGCGCCAGAGGATCAGGATCGCAGCGGCCAGACCGACCGCCGCGATGAGGATGAGTGCGTTGCGCGTCATCTGTTATCCGTCCAGCGGAAAGGCGCGCCCGTCACCGGCAATGCCGCCCCAGGCGATGACCTCGGCGGTGGCCTCGACCCCGCCGCCCATGCCCGGAGAGCCGGCGGGCATCCCCGGCACGGCGATCCCGGAGATGTCGGGACGCTGATCCAGAAGCTGCGTTATGGCCGCGAAGGGCACATGGCCCTCGACGATATAGCCGCCGATCCGGGTCGTGTGGCAGGACCACAGGTTTTCGGGCACAGCGGCGTCGCGCTTCATGCCGACATAGTCGCTGGCCTCAGTGATTTCGACCTCAAACCCCGCCTCGATGGCAAGGTCGGCCCAGGCGCCGCAGCAGCCGCAGCCGGGGTCCTTGGTGACACTCAGCAGGTTCGGCTTTGCATCCGAGCCGGTGGCGGCGAAGGCAAGGGTAGAGGTTGTCGACAGTATCGCCGCGACCGCAAGGATCGCCCCGCGACGCGAGAAATTGGGGTTGCTCATATCTGATGTCCTTCGGGATGTTGCGCGCCGTAGGGTCATTCATCCCTGTCATGGCGCAGTTGATCGACTTGTGGCCACTCGGGCCATGTGGCGTCAGAGAGCAGCGGATCGCGGAGGGGGCAGCGGCAAACGCGGCCTGGCGGATTTCATATCCTGCAGCGGGGGAATGTGCCGGATTCGGCGTGGCAACCGGGCCGCGTTCGCCGTGACTTCGGCATGGCCGATGGCGGCACAGGCCGCACAGTCGCCATGTGGAGAATCCGGCTGCGTGGTGCAGCATTCATGCGCGGCCGGCGGCACGGATGTTTCGGCTATCGAGGCCGTCTGCGACGCTTCCGCCGTTGCGGCGCCGGTCAGGGCCAGCGGCATCGTCACCGCCAGCATGACAGCAAGCAGGGCCGACAGCAGGAACTGCATCAGTCGCGCACCTTGTCCATCAATTCAACCACCTCACGGAACATCACCCTCTGCCGGTCCTGATCGCCAGATTGGATCGCGTCTTCCATGCAGCTTCGCGCATGATCCTCGATCAACAGGCGCTCGACCCCGCGCAGGGCCGAGCGGATGGCGGCGGTCTGGTTCAGGATATCGACGCAATAGCGCCCGTCCTCGACCATGCGCGACACGCCCTGCACCTGACCGTTCAGGCGGGAAAGCCGCTTCAGGATCGCGTCTCGGTTCTGCTTGTCATGCGCCAAGGAGGGCTCCGAACTTCAACATCTGCAGCTTGTGCTATACCCTCAAGGGGTATAGAGCAAGTCTGATATACCCCCTATAGGTATCTGCCGGGAGAGAGTCATGGACCACAAGCACGATCATTCGCATAGGCAGCACGATCACGGGACACACGGTGGCGCACCGGCACAGGCTGATCCCGGTAAGGCCATCGACCCGGTTTGCGGCATGCAGGTGACGATCAAGCCCGAGGCACGCCAGCGCGACTATGAGGGACAGACCTTCTATTTCTGCTCGGACGGTTGCCAGTCGAAGTTCGACGGCGATCCGTGGTTCTACGCCTCGGGCGCGGCGGTCAAGGTCGAAAAATCCGCCCCGGCAGGCACGCAATGGACTTGTCCGATGCATCCCGAGATCGTGCGCGATGAACCAGGCGCCTGCCCGATCTGCGGCATGGCCTTGGAGCCGATGATTCCCTCGGACGAACCCAGCCACGAACTGACCGACTTCACCCGCAGGCTCTGGGTCAGCGTGGCCGCCGCTGTGCCGCTGCTGATCCTGACCATGGGCGAGATGGTAGGCATTCCGGTCCGCGACTGGATCGGACACCGCACCGCCGTCTGGCTGGAGTTTCTGCTGGCCACGCCCATTGTGCTCTGGGCGGCGCGGCCTTTCTTTCAGCGAGGGCTGGATTCCTTCAAAAACCGCTCACCGAACATGTGGACGCTGATCTCTCTGGGTGTCGGCGCGGCCTATCTCTATTCGCTGTTCGCGACTTTCCTGCCGGGTATCTTTCCTGAAGAATACCGGATGGGCGGCATGGTCGGCACCTACTACGAGGCTGCCGTCGTCATCGTCGCCCTGGTCTTTGTCGGGCAGGTGCTGGAACTCAGGGCGCGGGAACGCACCGGTGATGCGATCCGGGCACTGATGGATCTGGCACCTAAGACGGCGCGGCGCATCCTGCCCGATGGCACGGAATATGACGCGCCGCTGGAAAACATCACGGCCGGGGACCTCTTGCGCGTGCGGCCCGGCGATAGCGTGCCGGTCGATGGCGAGGTGGTCGAGGGGCGGTCCTCCGTCGACGAAAGCATGATCACCGGCGAGCCGGTGCCGGTCGAGAAGGTGCAGGGCGACCGCGTGACCGGCGGCACGATCAACAAGAACGGCACGCTGGCGATCCGCGCCACCGATGTCGGCGCCGATACGGTGCTGTCGCAGATCGTGCAGATGGTGGCCGGGGCGCGGCGGTCCAAGGCGCCGATTCAAGGGCTGGCCGACCGGGTGTCAGCCATCTTCGTGCCGACGGTGGTGGTGATCGCGGTGCTGGCCTTCATCGTCTGGCTGATCTTCGGCCCCAGCCCCTCATATGTCTTCGCCATCGCCTCGGCGGTCTCGGTGCTGATCATCGCCTGTCCCTGTGCGCTTGGGCTGGCGACGCCGATTTCCATCACCACGGCGGCGGGGCGGGGCGCGCAGGCGGGCGTGCTGGTGAAGAATGCCGAGGCGCTGGAGCTGATGGCCGAGGTCGATACGCTGATCGTTGACAAGACCGGCACGCTGACCGAAGGCAAGCCTGCACTGACCGATGTGACCAGCTTCGGTGACGTGCCCGAGGGCGAGTTGCTCGGTGCTGCGGCGGCGCTGGAACGGGCCTCGGAACACCCGCTGGCCGAAGCCATTGTCGAAGGCGCAAAAACGCGCGGGTTGAGCCTTGGTAGTGGCGAGGAGTTCGAAGCTATCACCGGCAAGGGCGTGATCGGCAAGGTCGATGGCCGCGACGTGGCGCTTGGCAATAACGCGCTGATGACCTCGCTTGGCATCGACTGCGACACCGGAGAGGACACCGCCGACCGCCTGCGCGGCGAGGGCAAGACCGCCATGTTCGTGGCGCTGGATGGCAGGCTGGCCGGTCTGGTCGCCGTGGCCGACCCGATCAAGCCAACTGCCGAGGCGGCGATCCGCGAGTTGCACGATCTGGGCATCAAGGTGATCATGGCAACCGGCGACAACGAACGCACGGCGCAGGCGGTGGCGAGCAAGCTGGGCATCGACGAGGTCCGCGCCGGGATGCTGCCTGAGGGCAAGAAGGATCTGATCGACGGGCTGCGCGGCAAGGGGAACAAGGTCGCCATGGCGGGCGACGGGGTAAACGACGCGCCCGCGCTGGCTGCGGCGGATGTGGGCATCGCCATGGGCACTGGCGCCGATGTGGCGGTCGAAAGCGCCGGGCTGACCCTGCTGGGCGGCGACCTGACCGGCATCGTCCGCGCCCGCAAGCTGGCCGTGGCCACCATGCGCAATATCCGCCAGAACCTGTTCTTCGCCTTCGCCTATAACACGGCTGGCATCCCGGTTGCCGCCGGTCTGCTGTATCCGTTCTTCGGAATATTGCTGTCACCGATGATTGCCGCCGCCGCCATGTCGCTGTCCTCGGTCTCGGTCATCGCCAATGCGCTGAGGCTGAAACGGGTGAAGCTATAGGGTTGAGGAGGTGGCGTGTGGGTTTGAAATTTCGGTTTCAGCCCGATCAGGGTAGTCCAAAACAGATGACGCGGCTTTCCATCAGGGCGACGACATAAACGACAACCGTTGGAGATGTGAGTTTTCTTCTCAGCGGGCCCTCTCTTGCTGGCAACGCATGGGCCGCACTTTTGTTGTCAGACTTACGATGCTGGAAAAATCATCTACCTCAACGCCACCTCAACCCTTGGCTGCAGTTCTCGTGCAGGTTGTTCCGTCAGATGTCGCTCAATGCAGTTGAGCGTCGGCATGGAAATCGCAATAAATCAATCGATTGTCCCGTAACATACTGAAATTACGGGGTGCCCGAATTTCGCCTCTGATCTGCTCATAACCTGAAGGTCGTAGGTGCAAATCCCGCCCGACCATTAGCTCGTGCCGGTCTCTCGTGATCTTGCCCCTGAATGTCGGCTTATACAGATTGTTGCCAATGCTGCGCCGCACTGCCGCAAGTCGGCTCTCCGCCCTTATCGACGTTTGTTATCTGGCGCGGACGAGTGGATCTGGTGCAAATAGTGTCATGAATACTTTCCTTTTTGACCGCCAAGAAACAAGCAATTCTTGACATGAACACTCTGCGCACAACGCGTCGCTCACGCGGACTGACCCAAGCCGAGGTCGCGGCCTCAGCCAGGATCAGCCTGCCGACGCTTCGGGCGCTTGAGCGGGGCGAGGGTGGTGTTCAAGCGCTGGTCGCGGTCATGGTGGCGCTGGATCTGCACTGGGGCTGGGCGCCGGACCGGGTGCAGGCGGCGCGGGCTCTGGCCGATCGGCGGCGGGCGCGGGGGCTGAGCCAGGCGCAACTGGCCAATCGGATCGGGGTCAGCCGACCGGTTGTTATCGCGCTCGAACGGAATCTGGGTGCGACGGTCGCAACGCTGGTCAGGGCAACCGATGCCGCGGATAGGGCCGTGGCAAGGGCAGCTCGAACAGTTCCTGTCATCAAATGCGAACAAGCCGTCGCGGGAACGGTTGACGCTGATCCGCATCTTTGAGGACTTGCGCGGGCTGGGATACGAAGGCGGCTATGATGCCGTGCGCCGGTTCGCGAAGGGTTGGTCGCAGAACCGGGGCGCGATGACAGCCGAAGCCTATGTGCCGCTCTACTACGCACCGGGTGAGGCATACCAGTTCGACTGGAGCCATGAGGTCGTGGTGATCTCGGGCGTCACGGTGACGGTGAAGGTAGCGCATATCCGGCTTTGCCACAGCCGGATGATGTTCGCCCGGGCCTACATGCGCGAGAGTCAAGAGATGGTCTTTGACGCGCATGACCGGGCCTTCGCCTTCTTCAAGGGCACCTGCACGCGCGGGATTTACGACAACATGAAGACGGCGGTTGAAGCGGTCTTCACGGGCAAGGAACGGCATTACAATCGCCGCTTCCTGCAGATGTGCAGCCATTACCTTGTTCAACCGGTCGCCTGCACACCCGCATCGGGCTGGGAGAAGGGACAAGTCGAGAACCAGGTCGGGCTGGTGCGGGAACGGTTCTTTACGCCGCGCCTCCGCGTCAAAAGTCTGGACGAACTGAACGCCTGGCTGCTGGACAAATGCGTGGCCTACGCAAAGGCGCACCGCCATCCCGAACAGACCGACAAGACGATCTGGGGGATGTTCGAGGCAGAGCGGCCCCACCTCGTTCCATACGTCGGCCGCTTCGATGGCTTCCACAGCGTGCCCGCCTCGGTATCGAAGACCTGCACGGTCCGGTTCGACAACAACAAATACTCGGTCTTGGCCACGGCAGTCGGACGTCCCGTAGATGTGCATGCTTACGCCGAACGCATCGTGATCCGGCAGGATGGCGTGGTGGTTGGCGAGCATGCCCGCGCCTTCGGGAGAGGCCAGACCGTCTATGATCCGTGGCATTATGTGCCTGTTCTGGCACGCAAACCTGGAGCACTGCGCAATGGAGCTCCGTTCAAGGACTGGGTGCTTCCGCCCGCCATGGCCGCGATCCGGCGCAAGCTGAAGGGCAGCGATGACGGCGACCGGCAGATGGTCCAGATCCTGAGCTGCGTGCCCGATGACGGGCTCCAAGCCGTCGAAGCCGCCTGCCGCGAGGCCGTGGATCAGGGCGTCCATTCCGCCCCGGTCGTCATCAACATCCTCGCCCGACGACGCGACCCGACCCCGCCACCACTTCTACTCACCCCCACCGCGCTGCGCCTGACCCACGAACCCGTGGCCGACTGCGCCCGCTATGACAGCCTCAGGAGGACCAGCCGACATGGAACGCACCCAGATCTTAGACCTGATGAGCAGCCTCAAGCTCTACGGGATGCGCAACGCCTATGACGAGGTCATGGCCGCGGGCATCAAGCGCCAGCACGAACCACCCCGCATCGTCGGTGACCTGCTGCAGTCCGAGATTGCTGAGAAGCAGGCCAGATCCATCCGCTACCAGATGACAGTCGCCAAGCTGCCACTTGCCAAGGACATCGAAGAGTTCGACTTCACTGGAACACCGATCAACGAGGGGCTGGTTCGGGAGCTGGCCACCGGCAGCTTCGTCGCGGACCAGCGCAATGTCGTCCTCATCGGCGGCACTGGCACCGGCAAGACCCACCTCGCCATTGCCATTGCCCGTGCGCTCATTCGCAATGGCACCCGCGGCCGCTTTTACAACGTCGTCGATCTGGTGAACCGGCTCGAGACCGAGACCCGCGGCGGCAAGCAGGGACGGCTTGCCGATTACATGACCCGCCTCGACTTCGTCATTCTCGATGAACTCGGCTATCTGCCCTTCGCGCAATCCGGCGGACAGCTGCTCTTCCACCTCATCAGCCGTCTCTACGAACGCACATCCATCATCGTCACCACCAACCTGGCCTTCGGAGAATGGCCGACCGTCTTCGGCGACGCCAAGATGACCACGGCGCTCCTCGACCGCCTGACCCATCACTGCGAGATCATCGAAACCGGCAACGAGTCATGGCGCTTCAAGAACCGCGCCTGACCCCGATCAGGGCCTGACCCGCCTCCACTCCGTGATCAGTTCCGTCGGCTCAGGCCCTGATCTCGACGACGCAAAGAGGGGTCAATTTTGGACGCCGATAGGGGGTCAGTTTTGCGTGCCGATTGACACTTCTTCACCGCAGCGTGGAGATCGTCGATGTCGAAGGTCTCGAGCAGGCGCAGAACCTGAACATACTCGCGGCGTCCTGCCTTGATCATCCGCGCTTCCATCAGGCGGCGCAGGGTCGTGAACTCCGACGGCAGGTCCCATTCCGCCATCTACAACACCGAGCGACCGCATTCGGCCCTCGGTTATCAGGCCCCGGCGGTCTTCGCCGCCCAACTCACCGCAATGGGCGATCAGCTTCGCGCAACTGAACTGCTGCGCAGATCGCCCATTGCTCCGTCGGCGCAACCGCGCCAAATTCAGCAAAGGACTCTGGGTTCAGCCGGATGAACATCGGGGGTCACAGCATGACCAACCGACTTCCAGGGTCCAAGGAACTTGATGACCTCGGTCTTGAACAGGCCGATGATGCTTTCCGCGAGGGCATTGTCATAGGAATCCCCGACGCTGCCGACGGATGTGTCGATACCCGCCTCTGCCAGTCGCTCGGTGTATCGGATCGACAGGTATTGGCTGCCGCGGTCGCTGTGGTGGATTAGCTTGTCAGCCTCGGACGGCGCCCTCTGGCAGATGGCCTGGTTTAGTGCGTCGAGCACGAAGCCTGTCGTCATCGACGTCGAGACGCGCCAGCCGACGATCTTGCGGGCAAAGACGTCGATCACGAAGGCGACGTAAACCATACCCTGCCAGGTGGAGACATAGGTGAAATCCGAAACCCACAGCTCGTTTGGCATGTCTGCCACGAAGGCTCGGTTCACCTTGTCGTCCGGGCAGGGTTGGGCCGTATCGGGGTTAGTGGTGATCACCTTCTTGCCCCGCACAACACCTTGTAATCCCATGACCTTCATCAGCCGCTCCACCGTGCAGCGGGCGATATCGTGACCGCCGCGGCGCAGCTGATGCCAGACCTTGCGCGCGCCATAGCGGCCTCGGCTGCCATCGAAGGCCTTCTTGATCGCCGCCATGTCCAGCCGATCCTGCCTGGCCCGGTCCGATGCCAGGTCCGGATCGTGCTCCACTGTCTTGAAGGCGTAATACGTCGATGGTGCGATCCCCAGAACCCGGCAGATCGGCCCGACACCAAAGACACTACGGTGATCACCAATGAACGCGATCATTTGCGAAACGGGCGGTCGAGCTCCGCCGCCGCGAAATATGCGCTGGCCTTCTTCAGGATCTCGTTCGCTTGACGCAGTTCACGGACCTCGCGCTCCAGTTCCTTGATCCGATCCTTCTCGGCGCTTGTCAGCCCACCGCGTCGCCCAGCGTCACGTTCGGCCTGCTGACACCAGACACGCAGACTGTCGGGTGAACAGCCGAGCTTCGGCGCAATTGCCTTGTAAGCAGCTGTGTCGCTGGCGTAACCGGCGCGGTTCTCTCGAAAAAGCCGAACACCGCGTTCGCGAAGCTCGGCAGGATAGGCGGGGGTGAATCTCTGCTTGGTCATAGGGCTCATCCTTTGAGTGTTTTACTCTCCGGTAAACCCGGGGCGGTTCAATCACTGCCACATCCTCGAACACGAGGATGCGGGCATGATGGGGCAGTTTACGGTCACATAACAGGACCCCACCCGCTCGACACCGGGCGTCGTCAAGAGCTTACGTCTTCTTGCGGCGTTCTATCAGGTGCCGGTGTCGCCTTGTTGAAACGCATTACGGAGTATGTCTAGACCCGAACGGAGAACACCTCGCTAAGCTGCGGGTCCGCCGAAGCGGCCGTCCAGTCGCTCGATGCGGTCATGCGGCGGTGCGGCAGGCCGTGTGACCATCCTGGCAGAGCGACATGGCACGCCCGGCCCAAACCTGCCGCTTGTGGGCGGCGCCGCGCGGCGTTCCAGCGTCACCTAACCGGTCATTCGACCTCCTATACAGCATTATCTTGGACCGGGCGGCAGCAATGCGGGACGAAGTTGCCGTTGGCTCCGGTCGGTTCAATGGCCGCTTTCGCAGATTATCCGACTTCCATCATCTTTCAATGAGGGCCGGGTCGGCTAACAAAAACGACTTCTGGCGCAATAACCTGACTGATAAGGTCACCAGTGTTCACCGCACTATAGATGGATCTAGGCGGGCGGGCGCCTCCATCCACGCTGCGGCACACCCAGTCCCTTGCTTCCATTGATTTCAGTGACTGAGACAGCGCCCGATCTGTAATCGTCGGCAGGCGTCGCTTGATGTCCATGAAATGGCTTGGTTTGTGGAGTGACGTCAGAACCGGCAAAGTCCATGACCGGCGCAGCAACGGCCAATCTTCCTCTGTAGAAACTCTGTGAATTTTGTCGGCTATGGTCGCGACCGTCCTCCCCAGCTCTGTAAGCCGGAATTCCGGGCGCAGCGGATGACCGTAACCGGGGTTTCGTTCAAGCAAACCCAGTTCGATTAAATGATCCATGCTTTGCGCGAAGGCTGTCCTGCTTGCGCCCGTCGCAGCCAAGAGTGGCGCTTGCCGTCCGGCGATACCTGAATGCAGGCCCGATAATATGGGCATCGCCCAAGCTCTTGAAGTGATGTTGACAAATATCTTCATGTCCATAAAGTATAGTTAGTATATTTTGAATCATAAGGAAAGCCCATGTCACTCGTTTCGGTAGATCAGACCATCACCATCGCCATGTCGGTCAAAGATCGCCATGCAAGCGCGAAATGGTACGAAACCATGCTGGGATTTGAGCTGCTCTATCATGCCGATGACGCGGGCTGGACCGAGCTTCGGACCAACACGCCCGGTGTCGTCATTGGCCTTGGCGAGCACACCAAGCCAGCACCCGGCAACTGCGTGCCAGTCTTTGGGATAGCTGATCTGGATTCAGCGCGGCAGAAACTGGAGCAGGCAAAAGTCAAATTTGATGGCGAGACGGATATCGTCGAGGGCATGGTCAAGACGGCGACCTTTTACGATCCCGACGGCAATGCGCTGATGCTTGCGCAGGATTTGACCGGAGGCATTGGGTAACACGTTAATTTCATATGGCCTCTGCGCCGTGTCTGCTTCTGGCAGGCACGGATTCAACTGCACCTCACGGCACTTCTTCAGGGCTGTAAGTTCAGCCGCCGCCGCCAGATGTGTCCCCATAGCGGTCGTTTATAGCCTTCGCAGCATTTGTCGAAATGGGCTCGATGCGGTCATGCGGCGGTGCGGCAGGCCGTGTGACCATCCTGGCAGAGCGACATGGCACGCCTCGGCCCGAGGACGAAGCCGCTCGCGCGGCAATGGCGCGTGTGGCGGGCGTTGCGCGCTGATCTGACTCTTGTGCATTTGGGAATGGACGATCCTGCCTGACGATTGGGGCCTTCTCAATCATCAGACAGGAGGCTTCCATGACAGAGGAGAGCGTAAGCCCGCTACGCCAGCGGATGATCGAGGACATGCGCATCCGCGGGATGGGCGACAAGGCGCAGAAGTCCCACATCCGGGCCATCAAAGATTTCGCGGCCTTTCTCGGGCGGTCACCCGATAGGGCGACGCCGGAGGATCTGCGCGCCTATCAGCTTCACATGACGGATACCGGGGTCACGCCGTCGACTTTCAACACGCGCATCGTGGCGCTTCGGTTCTTTTTCGGCATGACCTGCGGGCGGGAGGAGATGAAGCGCTACATGCAGTTTCGCACCGAACCGCGCAAGCTGCCGGTAGTCTTCAGCGTCGAGGAGGTGTCCGACATCCTGATGGCGGCGCCGGGGCCCGGGCTCAAGTATCGGGCGGCGCTCAGCATCTCCTACGGTGCAGGGCTCAGGGCCGCCGAGGTCTGCAATCTCAAGATCGGCGACATCGACAGCGACCGGATGCTGATCCATGTCGAGCAGGGCAAGGGCCAGAAGGACCGCAAGGTCATGCTGTCGCCCGGATTGCTGGAGTTGCTGCGTGCTTGGTGGCGCGAAGCACGTCCCGAAGGCTGGCTGTTTCCCGGCAAGCCCAGGATCAACCCGATCTCACCGCGCCAGCTGAACCGGGCCTTCACCTCGGCCAAGCACATGGCCGGCGTCAGGAAGCCCGCCACCTTGCACACGTTGCGCCATAGCTTCGCCACGCACCTGCTGGAGGCCAATACCGATGTGCGCGTGATCCAGGTGCTGCTCGGGCATGCCAAGCTGACGACGACCGCCCGATACACCCACGTGGCAACCAAGACGATCCGGGATACCGTCAGTCCCTACGAGATGCTGGCCAGGTTGCAGGATCAGACGGTGAAGCGAAGTCTGGAGTGACCGGACGCCGGGGTGCCCCGGCCGAAGTTGGAGATCGCTGACATCTTTCGCGCCCATGGTTCCACGTGGCGGCGGGCCAATGCCGGGCATGTTAGCCTCTCCCAGCTCAAGGTCATGTCGGCCATCGAGGCCTGCCGGACCGAGGCGTTCGGCGGGCATGTGGCGGGATGCACAAAGTGCGGCCACCAGCATGTCGCGTATAACAGCTGCAAAAACCGGCACTGCCCGAAGTGTCAGGGACCGGCGGCGCGCGACTGGATGGAGGCACGGGCCGAGGACCTGCTGCCGGTGACCGAGCCGGGATACGTCAGCTCTTTTGCTTGTTGCGGGTTCTCGACATGCTGTGAAAAGTGCCCCTCCCGCGCCGCCTCGCCCAGAACCTGTTCGGCGCTGTTGAACTGGTCCGGGGCGCCTTTGACGGCTTTGGGTTGCTCTGAGTAGGTCTCGATATGGACGAATTGAAAGGCCATGATTGGGGTCCCTGGTTTGGATCATGGCCATCCAGCTATCGCGCATCCGCGAAAAAACCTAAGGCGCTAACGGCCTCGAATTTCGGAAATATGTCGGCGCCATTCCGGCGGGTGCCGAATGCGGGCGGCAGATCGCTGCAAATGGCGGTCCGTCAGACCCTGCGAACGACGGGATCAGAGGGCCGCATCGCGGCAGAAAGAAGAGGTCCGCGCGCGGAGGATTGGAGGGGTGTTTTGGCGCCTTCGGCCTACCCATAGTGACAGACTATAGGTAGCTAAAGCTACCTCGGTGGTCTGCCCCTTACGCCGGGGAGGCGCTCCGTCGCCCAAGGGGCAACTGCGCGGACGGGCAAGGCCCATCCTTGCGGGTCTTGCGGGCCACGGCCCGCATAGATTCAACTGCCCGAACATCTGCCGCGAGATCACGCACGGGCAGCGGGGGCAGTTGACGAAGAGCGGCCAGCTTGGCGGCCAGCGGGGTCGTCTCGCTATAGCGCTCGGCGGTGATCGAGTCGCCCGCATGGCCCAGGATGTCCTTGCGCACCTGTTCACGCAAGCCCTCGATCCGGCCCAGCTGCGTCGCGACATAGTGCCGGAAGCTGTGCAGCACCTTGCCCTCGGGGTTGCCCGAGAGCTGGCGCTGGATCAGCAGCCGGAAGCGGTAGTCCAGCGGATCGCCGAACTTGGTGCCGGACTTTGGCCGCTGATCGGGGAACAGATCGCCAAGCGGTCCCTTCAGCGCCAGGCGAGCATGCTCCATCAGCCCGAGCGCGACCAGTTGCGGATGCAGCGGCAGGGTGCGCTCCGACACCCGATACGACCGGTGCCCGGAAACCTTCTTCTCAGCCATCATGCTCGCCGCAACCGTCTTGTTCTGGCTTTAAGCCAGAACGAGATGCCGTAACGGGGCCTGCGTCGCGACCCGCCCGTTACTGTTGCAAGATCGAGGGCAAAGTGGCGCCATTCCCGTATCGGATCCACATGGATGACTGCGGGATGAAGCTGTTTGTCGGGCTGGATGTGTCGCTGGAGAAAACCGCGATCTGCGTGATCAGCGAGCATGGGAAGATCGTGAAGGAGGCGCAGGTGGCCAAGTTGCACGACGTTCCATTTTTTCTTGCATCGCGCTCGATGCGCTTCTCGTGCGTCGCAAATTGGTCGTCACTTCGCATCGCTTGATCCAGATCACGGCACGGATTGCCCGCTCATGCGCAGATGCGCATGAAGGGGAGTGCCTCCGATGATCCTGGCCGTTCTGTCTGCCTTGGCCGAACCGACCCGCCTTGAAGCCATGCGCTTGCTGGCGGACGGCTCGGAACACTGTGTCTGCGAATTCATGCAAAAGCTGGGCGCAACCCAAAGCCGGATGTCGCGGCACATGCTGGTGCTGAGGCAGGCGGGGCTGGTGCTGGACCGGCGCGATGCGCAATGGGTGCGCTACCGGATCAACCCGGACCTGCCGCTGGCACTCGCCCGCCTTGTTGACGCTGCCCTCGAGCGGCCGATCATGGTTACGGAGCGAGCAGCATGAGCGTGTTCGGCTGGCTGAACGACCAGTTGCTGCGGATGACCTGGCTCAACGATCTGGTGGGCGCGGGCGTGGCGGCCATCGGGCTGGACCCCGCCTCGCGAATTGGCGGGTCGGTGCAGTTCTTCGTCTATGACGTGATCAAGATCTTCATCCTGCTCTCGGTGCTGATCTTCGCCATTTCCTATGTCCAGAGCCATTTTCCGCCCGAACGCACCCGCGCCATGCTGGGCGGGCGGTCCGGTCTTGGCGCCAACACGCTCGCGGCCCTTCTGGGTACGCTGACGCCCTTCTGTTCCTGCTCGTCGATCCCGCTCTTCATCGGCTTCACCGCCGCAGGCCTGCCGCTGGCGGTGACGTTCTCCTTCCTTATCTCCTCGCCGCTGGTGGATCTGGCCTCGGTGATCCTGCTGGCTTCGATCTTCAACTGGCCGATTGCCCTTGCCTATGTGGCGGTGGGGCTGGTGGTCGCCGTCGTGGGCGGAACGATCATCGGCCGTTTGGGGATGGAGGGTCAGGTGGCGGAATTCGTTCGCACCGTTCCCGTCTCGGGCGAAGCCGCGATCCTGACGCGGGGCGAGCGCGTGACATATGCGCGCGATCAGGTGGTGGAGATCGTCCATCGCGTCTGGCCCTACGTGCTGATCGGCGTCGGGATCGGGGCCGCGATCCACAACTGGGTGCCTGCCGACGTGATCTCGGCCCTGCTGGGTCAGGACAAATGGTGGTCGGTCCCGGTGGCGGTGCTGGTGGGCGTCCCCATGTATGCCGACATCTTCGGGACACTGCCGATCGCCGAGGCGCTGGTGGGCAAGGGGGTGGGCCTTGGCACGGTGCTGGCCTTCATGATGGCGGTGACCGCCCTGTCGCTGCCATCGCTGATCATGCTCAAGCGGGTGGTCAGGATGCCGCTCCTCGTCACCTTCACCGGCGTCGTGACCCTTGGCATCCTGTCCATCGGGCTGATCTTCAACGCGATTTCCACCTGGTTCATCTGAGAAAGGACCGCATCATGATCATCAAGATTCTCGGCTCGGGCTGCAAGAAATGCATCGCCTTGGGCGAAAACGCCAAAGTGGCGGCTGCGGCTGCCGGGAAGGAGGCCGAGATCGTCAAGGTCACCGATTTCGCCGAAATCGCCGCCTATGGCGTGATGTCGACGCCGGGGCTGGTGGTCGATGAAAAGGTCGTCTCGACCGGAAAGGTGCTGACAGCGGAAGAAATCGGGCGGCTCCTCTGATGGAGTATCGCGTCCACGCCCGCCGCATCGATGCGCATGGCAGTCTCGCGATTGCGAAGGAGGCGCAAGTCACGCTCGACACCGATCTGGCGGGGCGGCCTGATGCGATGAACCCCGTGGAACTGCTGCTGTCGGCCCTAGCGGCCTGCATGCTGAAAGGGATCGAGCGGGTGACGCCGATGCTGCACTTCCAGATCGACGGGGCTGAGGTGCGGCTGGAAGCCCTGCGCCAGGATGCGCCACCGAAGCTGACCCTGATCCGCTACGAGATTGTCGTGGACAGTGCCGAGACCGACCAGCGCCTTGATCTTTTGCACCGCAACGTCCTGAAATACGGCACGATCTCGAATACGCTTTCCGGGGCGGTGCCGCTGGAAGGCACGCTGCGCCGCGCCTCAAGTGGCAGCTGACAGGTTCACCCGTTTCAACGGCGCCTCGGCGCTTTCCTTGCGCTCGGAATAGCGGTCCACGAGGTAATCGGCCCGATCGCGCGTCAGCAGGGTGAACTTCATCAACTCTTCCATCACGTCCACGATCCGGTCGTAGAGCGGCGAGGGGCGCATCCGCCCGGCTTCGTCAAACTCCTGAAACGCCTTCGGGATCGAGGATTGGTTGGGGATCGTCAGCATCCGCATCCAGCGGCCGAGGACGCGCATCTGGTTCACCGCGTTAAAGCTCTGCGATCCGCCCGAGACTTGCATGACGGCCAGCGTCTTGCCCTGCGTCGGCCGCACGGCGCCGTCGGAGAGCGGGATCCAGTCGATCTGCGTTTTCATCAGCCCGGTCATGGCGCCGTGCCGCTCAGGGCTGGACCAGACCATCCCCTCGCACCAGGCCACCAGATCGCGCAACTCGCGCACCTTGGGGTGGGTCGCTTCCACGCCGTCATCGACCAGCGGCAGGCCTGAGGGGTTGAAGAACCGGACCTCGGCCCCAAGCCGCGTCAGGATGCGGCCCGCTTCCTCGGCCGCCAGCCGCGAAAAGCTGCGGGCGCGCAGTGAGCCGTAGAGGATCAGGAGGCGCGGCGGATGCGCAGAGGCCGTGCCACCGAACAGCCGGTCACGGTCGATGGCGGGGAACAGCGCATCGTCGATGTTGGGCGTATCAGACAAGACGGTTTCCTTCCGCGTCGATGATCATCTGCCCGTCCTCCTTGGCCAGAGGGCCGGGGGGCATGCGGTCCAGCAGGTCCAGCACCACCTCGGACGGGCGGCACAGGCGCACGCCCTTGGGCGTGCAGGCGATGGGCCGGTTCACGAGGATCGGATGCGCGACCATCGCATCCAGAAGCTGATTGTCCGTCACGTCCGCGGCGGTCAGGCCCATCTCCTCGGCCGGGGAGCGGGCCACGCGCAGCGCCTGGCGCGGGCTGATTCCGGCGGCGGCAAACAGCGCCAGAAGCTGCGGGCGGGTCCAGCCTTCCTTCAGGTAGTCGATGACCACGGGCGCATATCCGGCGGCGCGGATGATCCCGAGGACATTGCGCGAGGTGCCGCATTCCGGGTTATGGTGGATGACGACGGGAAAGCTCATGCTGGAAACCTTCCCCGCGTGCGATTGGCGAAGGCGACCAGCGACAGCATCACCGGCACCTCGACCAGCACGCCCACAACCGTGGCGAGTGCGGCACCGGAGTTGAGGCCAAAGAGGCCGATGGCCACCGCCACCGCCAGTTCGAAGAAGTTCGACGTTCCGATCAGGGCGCAGGGCGCCGCCACCTTGTGCGGCAACCGCCACGCAAAGGCCCAGGCATAGCCAAGCGCGAAGATGCCGTAGGATTGCAGGATGATCGGCACGGCAATGAGCGCGATCAGCAGCGGTTGGGCAATGATGACCTGCCCCTGGAAGCCGAAGAGCAGGATCACGGTCACGAGCAGCCCGACGACCGAGGCGGGCTTGATCCTCGCGGAGAAATCCTCGACCGACCGACCCTGCGCGATCAAGGTGCGTCGCGTCAGCCAGCCTGCGATCAGCGGAATGACGATGTAGAGGACGACGGACAGGATCAGCGTCTCCCACGGCACGGTGATGTCGGTGACACCGAGTAGGAACGCCACGATCGGCGCGAAGGCCACGACCATGATCAGGTCGTTCACGCTGACCTGCACCAGCGTGTAGTTCGGATCGCCCTTCGTCAGCTGCGACCAGACGAAGACCATGGCCGTGCAGGGCGCGGCGCCCAGCAGGATCAGCCCCGCGATATACTCGGGCGCCTTGGCCGGGTCGATCAGCCCGGCGAAGACGTGGTTGAAGAACAGCACCGCCAGCGCCGCCATCGTGAAGGGCTTGATCAGCCAGTTGATCACCAGCGTGATGACCAGCCCCTTTGGCCGCCGCCCGACATCCTTTAGCGAGCCGAAGTCGATGGCGATCATCATCGGATAGACCATCGCCCAGATCAGAACCGCCACGACCAGATTGACCGAGGCATATTCCAGCCCGGCCAGCACACCAAACAGGCCGGGCGCGAGGTTGCCCAGGACAAGGCCCACAAGGATGCAGAGGGCGACCCACAGGGTCAGCCAGCGTTCGAACAGGCTCATGCGGTTTCCTTCCGGGTGGGGACGCAGCAGGCATCGCCGGGGGGCGGTGTCAGGCTGGCGATGAACTCCGCCAGCGGGGCCAGCGCAGCGGGGTTCAGCGCATAGCACACGCGCGGCCCGTCGATCTCGCCCGAGATGATCCCCGAAGCCTTGAGGATCCGCAGGTGCTCTGACACCGTGGACTGTGCCAGGCCGACAGCATCCACGATGTCACCGCCGATGCAGCCGGGGGTGGCCAGCAAATGCCGAAGGATGCGAAGACGGGCCGGATGAGCCAGCCCCTTTGCCAGATCTGCAAGGTGATCGTTCTGAGGCACGCGTGATTCCAATAGCTTCGTTAATCGTCGATAAACGATATACCCGTTGTTGTGACAGAACAACCCCGAGAGAGGCAATGCTGCGTGATCTTTCGTGCGGTCATCACCGACACGCGCGCGCCTGGGCCCGCATGGCCTCACTCATTGAGACCTGCAAACTGAACGCGGTCGATCCCTACGCCTACCTGCGCGCAACACTGACCGCCATCGCCAACGGCCACCCCGTGTCGCGCATCGACGACCTCATGCCTTGGGCCTTCCAAAAGCCGTCAACCTGAAACACAGACGGGGTTCGCGCACCGCTTACGATGATCCGTGGTTTTTATGTGACCTACGTCAAGGTTTGACGACTGCGGACGCTTTTACCCTTCTTTGTGATGATTTGATGCTTGGAGCCTTTCTATGAAGATTGTTCAGTCAATTCTTGCTCGGAACGGGCTGCAACATCCTGATGGGCGCCCGCTTTACGCCTATGGCGTTACCGATGCCGAACGAGAGACTCTGGGTTCCTTTTTGCGTATGCGGATCGCTATGGGCGGACTTACCCCATCGACCGCGCAGGGCTTTGTGCTTTGGGCGGCAGAGCATATCCGGACGGGTTTTCGGGGAGGACAGTTGAGCTGGGAGTTCGTTTTCGAAGGTATTGCACTCGACTATGATCGACCCGCCGCAATCGAGTTGACCGATCGTGGTCTTGCCGCTTGGAGGCGCAAGCTCCGGCGTAGCGATCATGGGCATAGGGAGTTTCTTTACACCTTGCTTGCCGAGGGGGGATTGCCCGATCTCGCACTCGCAAATGCCCCCAGATATCGCGGAGCGCTGCTGAGACTTGTTTCCGCCATCGAGGCCGAGGGTGCTCTCGGGGTGTCGATTGCCGATACCGTGGCCCTTAGGCTGGTCGATGATCTGCCCCAGGTTTTGCGCATCGGAGAGCAGGCTCGCCTTATGGCCGAACTCGCCCTGGCGATTGTTGCGGCCAGAAATCTCTTGCCTGGAGATATGGTCGTCGAAGCCGCCGAACCCTGGCTTGATGCCAATCATCCTGGTTGGCGCCAGGCTTTGCCCCTTCGGCTGTCGCAAGAGGCTTTTGAAGCGCTGGTCCGTCCGGTGCTTATCAGCGAACGGAGCGGCGAAAGACCAACGCCCGTTCTGGTGCGCAGGCAGTTGCGCAAGCAGCCCGGCGGTCCCTGGCTTGGTGTAGCCGAAATCCCGGAGCGAGCGTTTCTGCCGCATGCAAATCTGTCAGGCGTCGATCACCATCTGCGCTTGCGGCTGACGAATGATACGGGTGCGGGCTTCCTTGGTATCCCGGCAGAAGGTGGCTGGGAACTGGTGCGCAATGCCGGGCGCGGGGCGCTGCTGATGCCTGCTGCACCTGACGAGCCGGTGTTCCTGAATGCGCATGCCGACGGGCGGTTTCTGGCCCGGATCGTGATTGACGCTGGGCAACCCGCGCCGGATGAAGCGCCATCGCTCTGGCGGGCAGTCGATGCCGATGCGGAATTTCCCGAAATATTGGTGCCGCTTTCGGGACGGGGACTGACGCGGGCGGGTCCCCGATGCTCCTGGGCGTTGAAGGCGATGGCCCGATGCGGCCGCTTGGCACGCATGTGCGCACAAAAGCGGTGGCCGGCCTGTTGGGGGGGAGCGTCGCAGAATGGCAAGATGCAGGTGTGATTCTTGCAAGGTGCCGATACATTGTCTTGCCGGAAACGATGAAGATCTCTTTGCATGAGATTTCTGATGGAGAGGTTCGTCTTCAAGCCTCTGGCCTGCCGCAGGGCCTTCATCTGCATCTTGGGGGCGGAGGGCATCGGGAAGCTGCCGTGATCGGTGCGGACGGGCGTGCGGTGCTGGAGCTCACTGTTGAAGGACAACCGGCGTCTCTGGATATTCGGCTGTCCGATCCGCGCAACGGGGAAACCTTGGCCATGACGGGCCTTTGGCCCTCTCGCGTGGCCCGGCTTATTGATGCACAGGGCGCGCGCGTGACGGGAAATCGTCCGATTTCCAGACAGGGGATGGCCGGCTGGCGTGGTGTTTTGCCCGCAAACGGCGGGGCTGTGCAGTTGCGTATGGCTCTTGGCGGGGCGCCTGTGGCCTTTTCCGCGGGTGGGGCGGTGCCGTTGATCCAGTTCAGCAATGTGATTGATCAGGCCCTCGCGCTGCAAAGCGCCGATGGTCGGGTGAATTTGCGTCTCATCGGAGGTGGGCAGGAAACGCCCCGACTGGAGATCGGCCGATATGATTGGAGTGCCGAGCCTGCGGGACCCTTCTGGCATCTGGGGACAGGTGTGACGCGCCTGACGGCGGTCTGTCTCGATGACCCTGCCCGGATCGTGAGGGTTAATGTCGAAAGCCGCACGGACCCGGCAGTTTGGCTCGGAGATGGTGATGGGCTTTGGTTTGTCCAGGGCTATTCGGAAAGCCGTGGTGTAATGCGACCTATGGTCTGGTCGGCGCAACCCGGAGAATGGTCTTCGCGTGAGCAGCGCCTTCAGGATTACGCACAGGAGTGGCGGCGTTTGCTGCCTGAACCCGATGACATTGGATGGGACAGGATATGGAGCCTGATCCTTGCGGTCAGAGATGCCGGGGATGCTTCTGCGCTTGATCAGGTGCAGGCTCTTGCCCGCGTGCCTGCCGCTGCGGTAGCGCTTCTGCTGCGTGTTGGCCGTGCAGATCGTGCCGCAGCCCTGCTGACAGAGACCGAAAGCCCCTTATGGTGGCCTTTGGTTTCTTGCGCCGCCTGGACCGAAGCGCTGGTTTCTGTTCGGGATGGGTTGCGCCATCGGCTGCGCAACGCGGGTATCGGTGAGGAAGATATCGGCTCGCTGGTGGCGGAGCGGCTGGCGAAGGCCGCCGGGGAAATCATTGCATTGCGGCCCGAGTTGGCGGTGCATCTTGGGCAGGCTTTTGCACGGGCCGGCGAATGGCCCCAGGCACTGACGGCGACCGGTGCTTCTATCCCACTGGCCGTGCCCAAAGCTCGCGATCGTCTTGCAGATGCGGCGCAGGATGCGCTTCGTCGTTTTTCCCGCCTGCCCGATGGTGTGTCGGGCTTGTCAGCCCGGAAGTTGAAAGTTGCCTTGCCGGGGACCGATGACGCCCGCCCGCTGTTGCACGCCCCACTGGTTGCAGCCGAAGTTGCAACGGGGGGGCGATCAAACCCCACCCCCCAAGAGTATCTGCAGCTCATTGCTCTGCGCGCGGCTGATCCGGTCTGGTTTGATACGGCTCTGCCTGCCGCCCTGACTCTCGCATTGGAAGCGACCCGATGACCCAATCCAATTCAAATCTTATACCGGCACTCGATCACCTGGCGCAGCGTTCGGCTCGCGGCATGGTTGCTCGTTCGCGACTGGCATCAACTGGGCTCAATGCGCTGCTTCTGCGTGTGCTGTCTGTGCCTCCGGGTTCTCCTGCGGCCCTGATTGCCGACCCGGTGATCGAGGTTGCGAAATCATGGCAGCTTGCAAATGAAACCATGAGCGATCTGGCGGGTGGGCTGCTGAGCGAAGGTCTTGTGACTGCCCTCGACCAGGCTGAAGGCAAAGCGATGGCACGAGACAGCCAACCTCGTCAGCATCAGCTGGAGGCGTGGCGTGCCAGTCTTGAGGGTAACAGCTCGGTTCTAGTGACGGCAGGCACCGGTGCGGGCAAGACCGAGTGCTTCCTGATTCCGATTCTGCAGGACATCCTGGCCAATCCAAGACCCGGTGGCGGGGTGCGGGCTATCCTGCTCTATCCGTTGAACGCCCTGATCGAGAGCCAGCGCGAGCGCCTCGCGGCCTGGGCGGCGGGTTTGGGAGGCAGGGTCCGCTTCGCGCTTTTGAATGGTGACACACCCGAGACCGAACGGGAAGCTGTGATCAAATCTGACAGGATCGAACTGCGCTCGCGCGCGAAGATCCGCGAATGCCCGCCTGAAATTCTGGTGACCAATATCACCATGCTCGAATATCTGCTGCTGCGGACGAAGGACCGGCCGTTGCTTGAGGTCAGCCAGGGTGCCTTGCGCTGGATCGTTCTGGATGAGGCCCACAGCTATATTGGCAGCCAGGCGGCAGAGATGGCGCTTTTGCTGCGTCGGGTGAGGGCGGGGTTCGGAGTTGCCTCGGAAGATGTGAGGCTGATGGCGACCTCGGCCACGATTGGTGGCGAAGCGGATGCTCCGGCAAAGCTGCGTGCTTTCGCGGCGGCGCTCGCCGGTCAGGATGAGGCACGGGTCGCGATTGTCGAGGGGAAGGAAGATGCGCCGGTTCTGCCCGCACAGGGTCCGGATGTTCAACTGAATCCGGACAGGCTTGCCCTGATGGCGCCTGAAGAGGCCGCCGCCGTTCTGGCACCGCATCCCAGAGTTCAGAAGCTGTGCAATGAGATGTCCCGGAATGGCTTGCCCCTTTCGCGCGTGGCAGAGATTTTAACAGGTAATCCGAAGGAACGGGCGAAGGCCTCGCAGCTGCTCGATCTTTTGGGGACTGCGACCCGCCAGGGGCGGCCCTTGCTGCCATGGCGCGGTCATATCTTCCACCGTTCCCAAGGTGGGATCTGGGCTTGCCCCGATGCGTCCTGCAAGTGTCGCCAGCCTGACCTGGCAGGCGATGAAGCGGGTTGGCCCTTTGGTGCGGTCTGGTTCTCGGCACGGTCACGTTGCGATTGTGGCGCACCGGTTTACGAAGTGGTTTCCTGTTCAGACTGTGGGCAGGTCTTCTTGCAAGGTATTTACCATGGGGGGGCAGAGCCCCGATTGGAGCCGCCCGAGCCGGACGAAGGGGACGACTACGCGCTTGATGCAGAGCCTGAAGAGGGGGAGGGGGGCGAAGCGGATCGCGGTTTTGCCTGGCTGTCTGCCGGGGATGGAATATGGCTCGCCGATGACGGGCGCATCTATGACAATGCGATACCAGATGGCGTCCGTGGCCGCAGGATGCAATTGTTTTATGATCCGGCTGATCGAAACTGTTGTGACAGCGCCGGTTCCGCCCGATTGATGGGTCTGCATTTCGGCCCCGCCTTCCTGTTGGGCAATGCGCTTGGTGGGCTGATTGAAGACATAGTGCCGCCAGAACAAGTGCCCGGTTTGCCCGCCGGTGGGCGGCGGGCACTGACTTTTACCGACAGTCGTCAGGGTGTCGCGCGCCTTGCCGCCAAATTGCAACAGGATGCGGAGCGAAGTCTGACCCGGGCCTTTTTTTGGCACAGGGTGCAGCAGGGGGAGACTGCCGACCCTGCCCGTGTTGCAAAACTCCAAGGCGAGGTGGCAAAGCTTCGGGCCGTGGGGTTCGACGATATGGCTGACGACAAAGAACGCGAGTTGACGATGTTGACCGGAGCTGCGTCTGCGCCGGTCGCCTGGCGCGATCTGGTGCAGCGCTTTGCAGGGCATGTCGATCTGGCGGAGTTTGCCGGAGACATTTGGCGCAGCCGCCGCATCGGCAAGGAAATGGCCGATGATCCGGTGAAACTTGCCGAAGCCTTTCTGTTTCGCGAACTGTTCCGTCGCCCGCGTGTCCAGAACAACCCCGAGACGATGGGCTTGCTGCGTCTGACATTCCCGAAGATGGCGGAGCAGGCGCGTCTTTTCGGGCCGCCGGCTCCGCTTGCACAAGCAGGGATTGACGCTGAGGGATGGGCAGCCCTTGCGCATCTGGCTGCCGATATGGTGTTCCGTCAGGCGCTGTCGGTCGAGATGCCGCTGGATATGGTGCCGCTTGTTGCGCCGCGCTTTGGACGGCTGAATACGATCCATGCGGCAAATACTCCCCCCGACCAGATGCCGGACCGTGCCAGGCGTTGGCCGGGACCCAGGACTGAGCGTCACAAGCTGGTGCAGCTGATCTATGCGTTGACGGGTGGCAGCCCGGATTCGGCGTTGGATCAGGACCGGGCAGGAGAGGTTCTGGACTCTCTTTGGACGATGATATGCACCAATGCCGCACGCGACACGGGGCAAGGCGCCTGGCGTCTGGATTTCTCGCGCGCCGCCGTCGAGCGGCTGGATCGTGTCTGGCTCTGCCCGGTCACGCGCAGGCCCTATGGCTGGTCTGCGGGCGGTCGCAGTCCGAACGCCCCCCTGCAAGTCATGACAGAGATCACCATGCCACGCCTGCCCGTCGCCAATGCCGGCGGACTGACACCCGATCAACGGGCAGAGGTCGCTCGTTGGACCGAGACAGCCCCCGAGGTGGCCGTTTTGCGTGGACGCGGAATTTGGACAGATCTGCACGACCGGCTTGCTGCCTTCCCGCCCTATATCCGGGCGCAGGAGCATTCCGCGCAGATTCCACGGGCAACGCTACAACGTTACGAGGAAAAGTTCCGCGAGGGGCGCATCAATCTGCTCAACTGTTCGACCACGATGGAGATGGGGGTTGATATCGCTGATGTGCGATTGGTGGTAAACTCCAACGTGCCGCCCGCGCTTTCGAACTATCGGCAACGTGCGGGCCGGGCCGGCCGACGGGGGGAGTCCTGGGCCTTTACCCTGACCTTCTGCCGTGACCTGCCACTTGATCGCCGGGTTTTCGAAAGCCCGGCCGATTTCCTGCGCCGACCCATCGTTGCGCCGAAGGTCTGGTTCGACAGCCCCTCGCTGGTGCAGCGCCATGTCAACGCCGCCCTGTTGACGGCATGGCTGTCCGGGAACGGCGGACAGGACGTCAGGGGTAGCATCGGTGCATTCCTCGGGGCAGGGGAGGCGGCCGATCTGCCGGCTCTTCCCGAGGCCATGGCCGACGCCTTCTTGATTGCGCTTGCCGGCGCGTGGGGAGAAGCGCAGGCGAGCCGGATCGCGCCATTGGTTATGGGCACATGCCTCGAGGCTCGCCCGGTGTATGCGCTTGTCGCGCAATGCCATGATGCGTTCGAGCGTCTGGTTTCGCGTTGGCGCACCGAACATCGCACTTTGCTTGAAGGTGCGGAGGCGGCAGCTGACAAAGATGCACGCAAGGCAATGGAACTCAGGGCGCGGCGTCTTGCAGGGGAGTTCTTGCTTGGAGAATTGGCACGGCGCGGCTTTACGCCGGCCTATGGCTTCCCGACCGATGTGGTGACCTTCGCCAATCTGTCCCAGAGTCCAGCTGATGCGGATGAGGGAACCAGCCACCTCCGCCGTGGCACGGCATCGCGCCCGCTTGATCAGGCGATCCGGGAATATGCACCGAGCGCGGAACTGGTGATTGATGGTCTTGTTCACCAGTCGGAAGGAATCTTACCGGCGTGGGAGGCAGGCACAGATGCCTCGAGGCTTGAGGATTTGCGCACGTTGTGGTCCTGCGAGGCCTGTCACTCTTTTGACCTTGAAGCAGGCGAACCCGCTGTTTGTCCGCGCTGTGGACACAGCGGTCTGAGTTATCGCAAGGTGCTGCGGCCTGCCGGTTTCCTCGGGGCTAAACCTGCCCATGTCGGCTATGAAAATCTTGCCCATGTTGAAACCGATCCCTTGCGCCTTTCGGCCCATGGTGGTGACTGGATTGCGCTTGGCGATGGCGTCGGGCGGATGCGCGCAGATCCGGCGGGGTTGGTGGCACCCTCCGTGGCGGGGCCATTGGGGGGTGGATTCGCCATCTGTCTTGATTGTGGGCGCGCAGAGGCGGAGCCGAGGCCGCAGCCGGGCATCCCCACTGTCACGTCGAAGACGATGCGTTCTCACCGGCCGTTGCTGTTGGGGCGCCGACTGAAGCTGACCCATGATGGGTATTGTCCATCGGCCAATACGCCCGGACGCATTCAGCACAATGTGCATCTGGCCCAGATCATGCGAACAGATGTTTGGGAATGGCAGCTGCCTGCCGACCCTGCTGCCGGAGCGGTCCTAGCCCTGGCTGCGGCTTTGCGTGAGGCACTGGCCGAGAGACTGGGGGTCGAGCCGGACGAAATCGGCCCGGCGACGGATCGTTCGACCGGGCCAGCACAGGATGCGCGCCTGTCGCTGTTCCTCCATGATCGGGCTGCCGGCGGGGCAGGGCTTGTTGCGCGTATGGCCGAGCCGTCGATGCTGGAGGCCTGTCTCGACCGCGCTCTTGTTTTGCTGGATTGTCCGGACGGCTGCCGCAAGGGCTGCCCGTCGTGCATCCTGCGCCCTGATCTCAACCGGCGTGATATTGTTCTTAATCGGCCCGGTGCGCGCGATCTGGCGCAGGCGTTGCGCATGCGGTTGGCCCTGGATGCGAGTGAGCAGGTATTTGGACCCCGGACGAGGTTGGCGGGTCGAAGCGCTACAGATCTCGTCGCCGAGCGGTTGCAATCAGGGCGGTTGCGTTCTCTAGACATCTGGCTTCATGGCGATCCGGGGGAGTGGGATTTTGGCTCCTGGCGGATGCGGCGGCTTCTTGCAAAGTTGTCGGAGGCCGGGGTTCGCCCCCGTATTCACTTGCCAGCCACAGCTTTGACGGTAGCTGGGTTCGATCTTTCTCGCAAGCTGGCGATCTTTGCTTTGTCATCGGTAGCCGACTTTCATCGCGTGGATCAGCTGCCGATGGCAGGCGATGCCCCGGTTTTCCTCAGTCTGGATTGCGGTGTCGGTGGCGAGGCTCTCGCGGTTATGGGGCCGCCAGAGGCATTTCCGGGGGCTGAATGGGGAAGCGGGACGACAGCGCCGGTGCTGATGGGGCCTGCACCCGAGTTGGCAATCGGTGCAAAATTGTCTGTGCAGAAGCTGATCGAACTTGGTGTGGGTAATGCCCATCTTTTGAATATCGGCACAGATGTGGATGGACCTGCCTCTGGCTTTGGACGGCGGTTCTGGTCCTGGTTGTCAGGAAAGGCTCCGCTGGAGATCGCAGCGATGCAGTCTGTCGGAGTGCAAAGCTTATCTTACAGTGATCGCTATCTGCTTTCACCCTACACGCTTCGGCTTTTGTCCGAGGTGCTGAAATCTGCGCCGGGCGCAGGTGACGCCCGCAAGGAGATCACGCTGGCCTTCGCTGGCAGGCCGCGAGAAGAGCCACGCTTCCTTCACGACACATTTCCCGCCGACACGGCGCGGCGTGAGGTCATGTGCCAACTGGTGCCGGGAGCGGATGTCCGTCTGCTTACAAAGGCAAAGATGGCGCATAACAGAAGCCTGGCGATCACCTTGAAAGATGGGCGTCAACTGACGATCCACCTTGATCAGGGCTTTGGAGGATGGCGAGTCGATGGGGTGCATCGGCATGATTTTAGTGCGTCGGAAGCGGCGCAGGCCAGGGCGATCTCCGTTGCGGTCTTCGGTGTCAGTGGGGACAAAATGGCCGGCGCACCGATTGCGATAAGTAAAACATAGGCGCGAATGGTGAAGGAATCTCGGGGGTGAAGTTGCTATTGAAGCATGTGGGGTGTTCGGGGAGGTCCGGCTCATGAATGCAGATTGATCATCTGTATGCTGTATGCTGCTCGTCGAAATGGATTGAGTCCGAAGCTGCTTCAGGTATGATGTAGTCATACTGTGGGGGCTTTCATGACAGTTAAAACCACGCTGAGTTTCACGGACCGCCATCACCGTTTCCTGACGGAGAAGGTCGGGGCAGGTGTCTTCGCCTCGCAATCTGCGCTCGTCGCGGCTGCGCTGGAGCAGATGATCCAGGACGAGGAGGAGCGCGAGATCGCGCTCGGTGTCTTCGCCGACGAGATCCGAAGCAGGCTGCAGACGCCACGCGATGCCTTCGTTGATGGTGATGAGGTATTCGCCCGGGCTCGCGCCCGCCTGGCATCTGGTGAGAGGTGACCTACCGCATTCGCTTCCATCCTTCGGTAGCCGACGACCTCGACTGGATTGCCGAATGGATCTCTGACTATGCGGGAGCATCCAGTGCTGCGGCCAAGCTTGATGAAATCGAACAGGTGATCCGCAGTCTCGCGCTGACCCCGCACAAGGGGAGCAGACGCGATGAGATCTCTCCGGGGCTTCGGGCGATCCCGGCCGGACGAAAGGGCATCGTGGTGTTCGCAGTCGATGATGACGTGCGCGAGGTCTTCATCTATGCGGTAAGCTACGGCGGGGCGGATTGGGTTCGGCGGAGCAGGGCGCGCAGTTGAGTATGCGTTGCGTGCAAGGCCTCAGGCTGCTATTGTGAGGCAGGGCGGGATGATCGCTTTGGACATTGCGAAACAGTTTACAAATCCTGTCCCCGCAACCAAAAACCAAAATATCAAAACGATAGGCCGATGGTATTCCCATACCATCGGCCTTTGCGCGTTCTACATCAACGCCACATCAACACCAGACACCAAAAACTGCAATTGCGCGCATTAGCGGGCAGCCGCAGACATTGGCCGACAAAACCGCCGCGGTGGGGGCCAGGTCACTGGCGATATTGTCAACCCGGCCCAGCTTGGCGCGCCGCTGGCCGAACTGGTCAGCAAGGCCGAGCAGGGCGCCGCCGGCAAGGTCATGGCGATCAGCGCCGGACATGCAAACGGCAAACCGGGCCCGATCGAGGTCGAGCTTGCCAATGCCGACGGCACCACGCAAGAATTCGCCATGTCGACCGATGGCACGATGACGAAAGCCGCCGGCGAACACGGACAGGAACAGGGCGAGCAGGGCGAAGACGCCGATGATGCGAGCTGAGACCGCGCCCGGACAACCGAAATCGCCGGCCCTTTTCGGGGCCGGCCGTAGAAGGGTATCCTGATGCGCATTCTGGTGATCGAAGATGACCGCACCACCCGCGATTACATCTTACGGGGCCTGCAGGAGGAAGGCCACGTCGCGGATCTGTGCCGAAATGGCCGCGACGGGCTGATCATCGCACAGACCAATGATTTTGACGTGCTGGTCGTGGACAGGATGCTGCCCGATCTCGACGGGCTGTCGCTGGTTCGCACCCTGCGCGCTTCCAAAAACATGACTCCCGCGATCTTTCTGACTGCCCTCGGCGGAGTCGATGACCGGATCGAGGGGCTGAACGCGGGCGGTGACGACTATCTGGTCAGGCCGTTCGCCTTTGGCGAATGATCGGCCCGGATTAGTGCCCTGGGCCGTCGCCCGGCCTGGCGGGAGGATGAAAGTGTGCTGACCGCCGGCGATCTGCGCATGGACCTGATCCGGCACAAGGTCACCCGCGCAGGCATCGACATCGACCTGCTGCCGCGCGAATTTGCGCTGCTTGAATGCCTTTTGCGCCGCAAGGGCCGGGTGCAGACGCGCACCATGCTGCTGGAAGCGGTCTGGGACCTGACCTTCGATCCGCAGACCAATGTGGTCGAAAGCCATATCTCGCGGTTGCGCGCCAAGCTGGACAAGCCCTTTGCGACCGAGTTGATCCAGACCGTCCATGGCGCCGGCTACCGGATCGACGGATGAACCGCTGGCGCGAGCTTCTGTCGGCCACGCCGATGCGGCTGACGCTGCGGCTGGCGGCCCTGTTCACGGCGGTCAGTCTTGGCAGCTTCCTTGTGCATCCCCAACGCTTCCGAGGAGATCGAGCAGCCGTTCGATCGCCGCGTTGATCTTAGCAAGCTGGCCGTTGGTCTGCACTTTTGGGGGGGAACCGTCTCCGCACCAACATCAGGCCTATCTTGGACAAGGCACCCCAGCCACGAAACATACCAATTAGGTATTATGTGCCTCACTTTTATCATTTGATGGTATTGCATCCGATCTGTCATAAATGCCGCATAACGATGGCGAGGAGGCTGTCGATCGGCACAGGCGGCATCCCCGCCTCTCGTCGCAAGCGGAGGAAAAACATGAAAAACCGGCATTTCGGCCGCCAATGGTCGTCTTTCGCGACCGCGCGCAGTTCGTTGATTGGAGTTTTCGGTTGCGCAGCCGGTCAACCGCAGCCGCTTCGGCAGCAAGACCCCGACCTGTCCGACCTGGGCCAGAAACCGGGCAGCACCTTAATTCCTGTCCGGGCGGCCTAAGATGTTTCTTGCAGTCATCGCCGCCGACCGACCCGGATTGCAGGCGCTGCGCGCCCAGACCAAACAGCGCCACATGCGCCATCTCGACGGCGGCGCGCCGGGGGTCAGGGTGCTGCAGTCCGGTCCGCTTCTGTCCCCCGATGGGACCGAACGGGGATCGCTCATCGTGTTGAAGGCGGAGAGCGTGGCCGGGGCGCAAAGCTTTGTCGATGCCGACCCGTACAATCAGGCCGGGCTGTTCGAAACCGTCGAGATCCATCCGTGGCACTGGCGTCGCGGCAATCCGTATCTCGAAGAAGAAGCGGTCAGCGCGGCGGCGACCTGACGCCGCCCCGGATCGCCACACGGTCATTTTGGAGGAGATGATGACAGTTACCGAAGCAACCAGTTATACGCCCGACTGGCTGGCGCAGATCGACCCCGTGCTGCTGGAGCAGGAGCTTAGCCGCGACCCCTATCCGATCTATGCCCGGCTGCGCGAGGATACGCCCATCGCCTGGGTGCCCTCGATGAAGATGTGGCTGGTCACGCGCTGGAACGAGGTCCGGCAGGTGGCGATGGACAGCCAGCATTTCCACGGCGCTTCCGATCCGGCGCATATGCGCCTGTTCGGTCAGGGCAACGTGCTGTCCTCGGAAGGAGAGCTGCATACCGAACTGCGGTCCTTCATCGACCCGCATCTGCGCAAGAACCGGGTGCCGGCCTATGTCGACGATCTGGTCCGCCCGATCGCCCGCAAGGTGCTGGCCGGGATCAAGGACAAGGGCCGCGGCGATATCGTCACCGAATATCTGGAACCGGTCAGCGTGCGCGCGGTGGGCGATTTTCTGGGGCTGAAGGACGTGCCCTCTGATCAGTTGCGCCGCTGGTTCTATGGCCTTGGCGCGGCGCTGGTGAACAAGGGGATGGACGAGCACGGCAACTTCCTTGTGCCCGAGCCGCAGCAGCATGCCGACGTCATCAAGGCCGAAATCCGCGGCATCGTCGATCCGATTCTGGAACGCGTGCGCAGCCAGCCCGACAATACCGGGCTGTCGCATTGGGTCCCTGATCAGCCAGCAGGGGAGCCAGGCGAGACCGTGTCCGGCCTCGACCGCATCCGCGATGGCCTCAAGGTCGTCGAAGCGAAGCCGGTTCGGGGGCGTCACCTCGCGCACCTGCCTGTCCGCCTCGATCGGGAATTGCCAAGTCTGGATGCGACCCGCGCGGCCATAAACGACGCCGCGATGCGCTTGAAGATCATCGAGCGTTTTCGGGGTTCCGTGAGCGGCGAGATAGTCCGGCGCGGCGCAGACCGTCATACGCTGGAGGCTGATCGTGCGCGTCATCAGTCCCTGACCCGGACCGACCTCGCCATTCCGGATCGCGAGGTCAAAGCCGTCCTCTACGATGTCCACCCGTCGATCGCTGAAAGAAAGATCGAGCTCCAGCCTGGGATGGTTCGCCGCCAGTTGCGCGAGGACAGGGGCGACGCAGCGCCGCCCGAACAGCACGGGCACCGATACGCGCAGCCGTCCCGATGCCTCGCGCCGGCCGGAATCGAGCGCGGCTTCGCCCGCTCGCAGCTCCTCGAGCGCGCGGACGCATCGCTCGTAATAGATCTGGCCGTCCTCGGTCAGGCTCTGGCTGCGCGTCGTGCGGTGGAACAGCCTCACTTCAAGACGCGTCTCGATCCGCGCGATGGCCTTGGCGACGGCCGAGCGCGTGAGATGCAGCCGGTCGGCGGCGGCCGCGAAGCTGCCGTTTTCCACGGCGGCGACGAACACATCCACGCCGGACAGCGAAACATCCATTCATTGTCATCCAAAAGGAACCGATCAGCGGAATTCTTATCACCACCGGCAACTTCGTTTCAACGATATACCACTCGCTCAACTGCAAAGGAGCTTGCGATGACGCAAACGATGAAACGTTGGGAGATGAGTGAGATTGGCCGGCATGCCTTGGAACTGCGGGAGGTCCGGATTCCGGAACCTCTGCCGGGCGAGGTTCTGGTGAAGGTCGCGGCGGTGTCGTTGAACTACCGTGACAAGCTGGTGATCGAGGGCGGCATGGGTCTGCCTCTCGAATTCCCGTTCACGCCCGGCTCCGACTTTGCCGGAACCGTGGTGGCGCTCGGAGAGAACGTCACCCGCTTCGTTGAAGGCGAGCGGGTTATCGCGACTTTCGCGCCCGGTTGGATCGACGGGCCGCCCTTGGGCGACGCGCGCACGCCGCCCTATCGCACGCTGGGAGGCGTCCACCCCGGCGTTCTGGCCGAGTATGTTGCATTTCCGCAGGAATGGCTGGTCCGGGCGCCGGAGACACTTTCGGACGCTGAGGCGAGCACCTTGCCGTGCGCGGGACTGACGGCCTGGTTCGGATTGGTCGAAAAGGGCAGGCTTCATGCCGGCGAGACGGTTCTTGTCGAAGGCACCGGCGGCGTGGCTTTGTTCGCCCTCCAGATCGCCAAAGCGCATGGCGCGCAGGCAATCGTCGTGTCCGGTAGCGCCGACAAGCTCGAGCGAGCGAAGGCGCTCGGTGCCGATCACGGTATCAACCGCACGACGGAGGATTGGGTCGAGGCGGTATACGGCCTTACCGGCGACTACGGCGTGGACCACATCGTCGAACTCGTCGGCGGCCCGCACCTTGCCAAGGCCGTTCAAGCCGCCGCCATCAACGGCAAGATCTACCAGATCGGCGTGATGGAAGGTTTCGAGATCGCGGCGCCGGTAGGGCCTCTCATGCTGAAGAATGTCGAGGTCCACGGCATCGGCGTCGGACACCGGCGCGCGCTGGAGGATCTGGTCGCTGCCACGGATCGGGCCGGGATCAAGCCCGTCATCGACACGCGCTACCCGTTCTCGGACTTGTCCGCCGCTCTCGACCATCTCGATCGCGGCCCATTCGGCAAGATTGTCATCGATCTGGAGGGGCAGTGACATGGCTGCACTTCATAACAGGGTCGCGATCGTCACCGTCGCCTCGAAGGGTATCGGCGCGGGGATTGCGCGTGCGCCGGCCGACGCAGGCGCGGCCGTTGCGGTCAACTATGCCGGTAGCCGGACAGGGGCGCGAGATCGGCTGCGGTTGCGTCGCGGCCGTTGAGCTGGGTCTGATGGGCAAAATCGACTGGCATGATGTCGGCTCCTGATTGATCTTGTTCCAAGGAGCCGAAGCCTTAAGGTATGACAGTGCTGTCAGGGTCAAGGGTTGTTCATGAAGATTGGCGAGCTTTCGCGGCGCACGAATGTCAGCATTCGAATGTTGCGCTACTACGAGAGCGAAGGATTGCTGGCGCCATCGCGGACATCGAGCGGTTATCGCGAGTATGAGACCGCGACGGTCGAGACCGTCGAGCGGATCAAAAGCCTTGGAATGGCCGGGATGACGCTGCCGACGATCAGGCAGTTCCTGCCCTGTTCGCTGGAAGGGCGCGGTGAATTCGAGCCGTGCGACGAATTGAAGGCGACCCTGCGCCAGCAGATTGCCGCGGTCGAGAAAAAGGTCGCCATGCTGACGGACAGCCACACTGTGCTGGCCGGCCTACTTGACAACATGGAAAGGCGGACGCCCTGAAGGGCCATGCAACCGTTGCGTCGCATTCCGGCACGGCGGATGCTGAGGCTATCGCGAACCGATGACCTTCAGCCAACCGCACACGGCCTGAATATCTTCGCTCGCCATGTTTTCCGGTGTCGCAACCAGATGATACTCATGCCCCTCAATGACGGGGCCGAACGGATGAACGAGGACGCCGCGCGCCAGTTCGTCCTCAACGAGAACGAGGCTGGCGATCGCGACTCCATGCCCGGCGATGGCCGCCTGGATCGCGTGGCTTTCGTCGGTGAAGCGGAGGCCAGATGTGGTATCCAGTGAAGGAAGGTTGACCATGGATCGCCAGCGTTCCCAGCCGGGCTGCATGTCACGGCGATGCCATTCCGAATGGATCAGCATCATTGCCGCGAGCTGCTCGGGCTGTGACAGGGCAAGCGATGGGCTGCACACTGGGCCGAAGCGCTCGCGGCATAAGGCTTCGGCGACAAGATCCGGAAACGGGCCGCCGCCGTACCGAACAGCGATGTCGGCTGCGCCGCTCAGGAGATCGACGGCTTCGTCGGTGGCGTGAAGTCTCAGTTCGTATTGCGGCCATGCCTGCTGGAACGCCCCGAGCGCCGGAATGAGCCTGCGAGCGGTAAACAGCGTCGTCGCCGTCACCGTCACGGCCCGTCGCTGGCTTTGAGGATAAAGCTCGGTGATGGCGCGCGAAAAGGAATCGAGGCCATCGCGCAGAACGGGATAGAGGTGCGTCCCCGCCCTGGTCAGCGATACGCGGCGGACATGGCGCTCGAACAGCGTCAGGCCGAGTGTTTCTTCCAGAAGCCGCACCTGATGACTGATCGCCGTCGGTGTCACGGCAAGCTCCTCGGCCGCCATGCGGAAGCTTAGATGTCGGGCGGCGGCCTCGAACGCGCGTAGCGCGGGAAGCGGAGGCAGTTTCCGAGGACGAAGCATGGATGAATTGTACTTGTCTATCGGCTGAGGGATTCGATTTTGTTAGTCCAGTAGAAAGCAGACATTTTGCGACGATAGCAAGGGCCAACACATGAGCCCGTCAGTTCCATGGAGACAATATGACCGTTCAGAATATCCTGCATATCGATTCCAGCGCTCGCGGTGGACGCTCGGGAACCGATGCACGCGGCTCGCACACCCGCCGTCTGACCCATCGGTTCATCGAGCGCTGGACGGGGTTTCGTCCAGGCGACTTCGTGACCTATCGCGATATCGGTCGCGTACCGCCATCGCCGGTTAGCGGCGACTGGATCGCTGCGGCCTTCACGCCGCCGGAGCGGCGGGACGGCGCGGCGCGGGACAGGTTGACGGAAAGCGACGCGCTGGTCGCCGAGCTGATCCGTGCGGATCTCGTCGTGATCGGCGCGCCGATGTACAATTTCGGCGTTCCGGCCCAACTGAAGGCGTGGATTGATAATGTGGTGCGCGTCGGCATGACCTTCGGTTTCGACCGCAGCCGGAAAGGCGAGCCCTATTGGCCGATGCTGGAGCCGGGCAAGCGGCTCGTCATTCTCGCCTCGCGCGGCGACTATGGCTATGACGCGGGCGGACGCCTGGAGGCGATGAATCTCGTCGAGCGCGGCATCGCCGTGCCTATGGGGTATCTGGGCCTGACCGAAGCGCATTACGTCGCCATCGAATATGATGAGTTTGCCGACGAACGGCTGGAGGCTTCCATCCGTGACGCCGAAGTCGGGGTGGACAAACTGGTCGGCAGGCTGGTGGCGGAGACGGAGGGCGCAATCGCGCCTGTCTATGCCACCACATAGACGCGGCCCAGATGCCCAGGCCGAAGCATCGGGGTGCAGCCGTCGCGAACTACGTTGTACGATTGTCGGCACTGCGTGGAAGTCTCGCTCCCGATGCATGGTCGATGACATAGAGCCATCGGCCATCATTCTGTTTGCGAATCACCACGGTGGAGCTGCCCTCGGCTACGGTCGCGCCGTCGTCGCCGACCAGGGTCCAGTCGGCACGCAGAAGCGCCAGATCGCCGTGAAGGATACAGAAGTTGTTTCGCGAAATCATCGTGCCGGGGACAGCGAGCAATCGGCGCATGAGGCCGGCGATTTCGTCAGTTCTTTCATAGCACTCTTCGCGCTCATCAGGGACGAGGATGCCGGCGGGCTTATACAGCGACAATGCCTTCCAACGCCCACTCACCATCAGGTCCGGATCATCGAGAACCAGCGGGCCATTGACGGCGACGCTGAGTGCGCGTCCGTCCTACTCGAACTCCCACCGATAAAGCGCGCCGCTTCCGGCCTGACGCCAGCCGATACAGCGATGGCGGCGCAGATCTCGGGGCGATTCCGGCGGCGGGTACATTGAAAGGTAGGCCGGCGATGCGACCACCGCCGTTCTGGAGATCAGGTGACACACGCACCGCGATCATGTCCCGGTCGAGGCTTTCGCCCAACCGTATGCCGGCGTCGAAACCCTGCTTCACGATATCGACGAAGCCGTTTTCGGCCGCGATCTCTAGGGTGACGTCCGGGTATTGGTCGGCGAAGGCCCGGAATCTGGGTGTCAGCACGCGGGCGACGACCGTGCGCGGTATGCTCAGCCTCAAGACGCCAGCGGGACGATCGCGGAAATCGTTGGCTATGGTCGCGATCCGTTGCGGCGCTCGGCGACAGAAATGGGCGGACCGGGTCAGTCCGCAGCATGCGCCTGGTCCAACCAAAGAACCTACACGACCATCATGTCGTAACAAACAAGTCTGCCGACCCAAGCGTCGCTTTCGCTGCGGTTGTGGCGTCGACAGTTTCCGGTGGTCGAACCACGCCAAGCAGCGCAGGGGGCAGTCCGCTCCCGAGGGATTACTTACGCGAACGCCGGTTTGTCGCCATCGGTGCCGGGTTTGCTCAGGCCGATATTGCCGCCAATGTCCTTGGCCGGGTTTTGCAGCAGCGACATGACATAGGCGGCGACGGCCTTGCGGGCGATCTCGGTGCCCTTGAAGGGTTCGTTACGGGTGGTGGCTTCGTAATCCACCTCGTCGGCATCGGTCAGCCATGCGGGGCGCAGGATGGTGTAATCCAGATCCGAGGCCTCGATCAGGTCGGCGGCGCGACGGAAGGGTGGGAGATAGGCGCCGATCTCGCGGCGGTTCCAGTCGCCGAACTTGCCCGGCACTTCGTCATAGATGCCAAGCGAGGTCACGAAGATCAGCCGCTTCACCCCCGCCCGGTCCATGGCGCCGATAACCGCCTGCGCGAGCACGTCCATCTCACCGGTCAGGTTGGCATAGACGATGTCCTGCCCCGCCATCGCTTCGGTCAGTCTGGCCGTGTCGGTCACGTCGCCTTCGACGATGCGCATCCCGGAAGTGTCCAGATCGGCCAGCTTGGCGGCATCGCGCAGATACAGTGTCGGCCGGATCGTGGGCTGATCGGAGAGTGCCGCGACGACATGGCGGGCAATCGCGCCGCTGGCCCCGATGATGAGAAGATTGGTCATGGCTTTCGTCCCTGTGGTGAGGCCATCCGGCCCGGCCACCGTAGCAGCCGGGCCATTGCAGGGTGGTTATTCCGCCGCCGCACGCGCGGCCGGTTCGCCTGCGACATGCTGCTTCAGGAAGGGAATGACGCGTTCCAACGCGATGCCGACCGGCTCGGACTTGTCATAGAGGTCGTAATGCGACCAGCCCTCGACCACGAGCACCTCCTTGTTCTTCGAAGCGGCGCGGCCATAGATCTCCATCCCGTCGCGATACGCGCCGAATCCGCCGGGCTTGTCGCCGATCACCACCAGCATCGGCTGGGTCAGCAGCGTTTCGGCGAAGGCGAAGGCGTCCCATGCCAGCGCCGGGGCGGCGTGCGACACCAGCATCCGCGTGCCCGCGCCCTCGGCCGGGAAGCGGTTGCGGTAATAGTCGGTGGCTTCCAGCAGGTCGATATCGGTCAGACCGGCGGCCTTGGCGTCTTCGACGCTTGGCGGCAGGAAGATGTTGATCGTCTCATCGGCCCCGGCATTTTCGGCGGTGCGCAAAGCGGCCATGTTCTCAAGCGCGCCGAGCGGGTCGAAATTGCTGAACCCCTCGCGCATCAGGCGGCCGAAATTTACCCCGGTGATGGTGACCAGGGCCTTGATCCGCTTGTCGATGATGGTGGCCTTGACCGAATAGCCGCCCCCGCCGCAGATCCCCAGAATGCCGATCCGGTCCGGGTCGACATAAGGCAGCGTCTGGGCATAGTCGACGACGTCGCGATAATCCTTGACCCGCTGTTCGGGGTCTTCGATCCAGCGCGGCGCGCCGCCGCTGCCGCCCTGAAAGCTGGCATCGGGGACGATCACGACGAAGCCCGCCTCGGCCATGGCCGCGCCATAGACATTCCCCGAGGTCTGTTCCTTGCAACTGCCGATCGGGTGGTTCGAGATCATCGCCGGGTAGTGCTTCCTGGCGTCGAAACCCGGCGGAAACAGGATATTCGCGGCGATGTCCCAGTTCATGCCGGGATTGCGGATGGCAACGGTTTCCATGATGAAATTCCTTTCTATGCGGGGTTTGAAAATGGCGGAGCGCCCACCGGCCCCCGCCCGCGGCTTATTTGCCGTTCAGGCTTTTCTGAAAGAACGGCGCCAGCACGCCCACGGCCTCGGCGATTTCCTTTTCGCCATCATACATGTCCATGTGATTGGCGCCTTCGACGATGTGGAAATGCTTGTCCTTGCTGGCCGCGCGGGCGAACAGATCGTCGCTCATCCATTTGCTGCCCGCGACGCTGCCGGCGACGATCTGCAGCGGCTGAGTCAGATAGGCCTCGGCCTTGTGATAGGCGTCATAGGGGATGATCTGATCGAGGCTGCGCGCGGTCATATAGCCGGGCGCGGTCGGGTATTCGGCCCGCGGCGTGTGGTAATATTCCCAGGCCTGCCGCAGTTCCTCGTTCGGGGCATCGGCCTCGTTCATCGGGGCCAGCGGGAAGCGCGCGGGTTCGCCGCCCTTGGCATCTTCGGTCCGGGCGTCGGAACCCATCCTGATCAGCGGCTCGGCATCGGCATCGGCGACGTTGTTTTCCCAGCCATTGCGGAACATCTGGCCGATATTGACCGCGCTGACCGTGCCCACGGCCTTGATGCGCGGGTCGTTGATCGCGGCATTGGCGGTATAGCCCGCGCCCGCGCAGATCCCCATCGCGCCGATCCGGTTGCGGTCGATGTAAGGCAGCGTGGTCATGTAATCCAGCACTGCGCTGACATCCTCGGTCCGCACCGCCGGGTTCTCGGTCTGGCGCGGCAACCCGCCGGACTCGCCCTGATAGCTGGCATCATAGGCGATGGTGACAAAGCCCTGATCCGCCAGCTTGCGGGCATAGGTGCCCGCCGTCTGTTCCTTCACGCCACCGCCCGGATGGCTGACGATCACCGCCGGATAGGACTTCGATTCGTCGAAACCTTCGGGGAAATTGATCACTGCCGACAGGTCGATGGTCGGGTTGTTGGTGTTCGTGAAACTGATCTTGCCCATGGCGAACTCCTTCAGGCTGGCGACCGCATCAGGGGGGTCGCGGCGTTTCGGTGAAACCAATATCGCGCGTTGAGCTTTGATCTATTAGTATCTAAAAACTGCATGTGCCTATCACTGTGGTGATGAATGAGACGCGACGAACTGGCCGATCTGACCGTTTTCGTGGCGGTCGCGCAGGAGCAGAGCTTTACCCGCGCCGCCGCCCGCATGGGCATGTCGCAATCCGCGCTGAGCCAGATCGTGCGGCGCCTGGAGGCGCGGGTGGGCCTGCGCCTGCTGTCGCGCACCACCCGCAGCGTCGCGCCCACCGCCGCCGGCGAGGCGCTGTTGCAGCGCGTGGCCCCGATGCTGGAGGAGATGGACGAAAGCCTCGTCGCGCTTGGCCAGTTCCGCGACCGCCCGGCAGGGCGCATCCGCATCACCACGGTCGAACATGCCGCCAAGACGGTGATCCTGCCGGGCATCCGCGATCTGCTGCACGAGAACCCCGATATCGAGGTCGAGTTGATCGTCGACTATGGCCTGACCGACATCGTGGCCGAGCGTTACGACGCCGGCGTCCGGCTGGGCGAGCAGGTGGCCAAGGACATGATCGCGGTGCGGATCTCGCCCGATATTCCGATGGTGGTGATCGGCGCGCCCGGCTATCTGGCGCAGCATCCCGCCCCGCAGATGCCGCAGGATCTGCTGGCGCATCGCTGCATCAACCTGCACCTGCCGACAGGTGGCCAGAATTTCGCCTGGCCGTTGACCGGCGCGGGCGAGAAGGGGATGACCCGCGTCAGCGTCAAGGGGCCGCTCAGCCTGAACGCCATCGAGTTGATCCGCGACGCCGCTCTGGACGGGCACGGGCTGGCCTATCTGCCGCGCGACACGGTCGCGGCTGATATCACCGCAGGTCGACTGGTCAACGTGCTGCCCGGCCGCGTGCCGGATCTGCCTGCCTATCACCTCTATTATGCGAACCGCCGCAATGCCACAGCCGCCTTCAGGCTGCTGGTCGAGGCACTGCGCTGGCGCGGGTGACGGAGTGGAAAGATCTGCCGACGCGCCCTCACCGCGGGGGTCAGGCCGCGGTTGGGGTGGGTCGAGCCATGCGTTTGCGGCGATGCCCAACGACCGGCGATTCCGCAGCAGCGGTTATACCGGGATGCTGAGGGGCAACGCTGATCCGGCGCCCCAGCTAGAAGCGGATCGGACGCCCGAGCCCTGCAGTGCGGACCTCGTCGAGCCGCAGACTCAACGTGCCCGGATGCACCGGCTGTGCGTGATCCTCGACGCCCGGCGCAAGGGTCAGCACGTGCCAGCCGCCGATCATCTTGATGTCGATGACCAGTGCGAGACCATGGCCGGTGTCGCTGCCGAGCGGCCAGCGGAGGATATCGCCGATGGAGATGGTGTCGCGCCAATCCGAGGCGGGCTAGGCGCTGTTCAGGGCGGGGCTCTGGTGGATCATACTATCCTCCTGCGTTCTGGAAACGACCCGCTTCCCTTGCCTCCCTCTCTCAGGCCGGGGCTGCGCTGGCGGCGTGTCACTTGACACGCGCCGCCAACGCAACAACCGGCTCTCTATTGCAATGACGTCCAACTGCAGTTGCTGATCGCGGTGAGAAATCCGCCGAGGCTTCGCAGATGCGGGGCCATGCCGCAGTTCGCAGATCGTGGCACTTCGGTCTCGGTCGCGTTGATCAAGCCTTCAGGTTCGGAAGAGCCCGGAGATAAAGCGGCGACCCGGCCTCTTCGACGCCTTCCAACTCGGCGCGCACATGCCGCCCGCCCACCGTCGCGAGGCGGACGCTGACACGTTTCTCTGCCATGAGGGGATTCCTTGATCTTCCGCGATGCGGGTCTTACATTCTGTACATCGATCAATGATGGGTATGACAATGGCCGAGACCGCGACCCTGTCCACGAAATTCCAGATCTCCATCCCGAAGGCGATCCGTGCTGCCCAGCACTGGGAGGCCGGACTGACCTTTGCCTTCATCCCGAAAGGGACGGGGGTACTCTTGGTGCCGGTGCCGAAACGTGAAGCGCTGCGCGGGCTGGCGAAGGGCGCCAATGCCGAAGGCTATCGCGACCGCAAGGATCGCCACTGAATGACCCTTGTCGATACCTCTGCTTGGATCGAATGGCTTATCGCCTCGCCGACAGGCGACAAGCTGGTCGATCATCTGCCGGAACAGACCGAATGGCTGGTGCCGACCATGGTGCAGCTGGAGCTGGCGAAATGGCTGACTCGCGAGATCGGCGAGGACAAGGCCGACCAGGTCATTGCCTTCACACAGATCTGTCAGGTCGTGCCGCTCGATACCGAAACCGCGCTGGCTGCGGCCGAGGCCTGCCGTGCCCATAAACTTGCCACGGCCGATGCCATCATCTTCGCCACCGCGCAGGCCCGTGGCGCGCAGTTGCTGACCTGCGACGCGCATTTTGATGGCCTGCCGGGCGTTACACTGGTTCCCAAGGTCAAAAGCTGATCGCCCCTGACCAGCTTACTGCCATCTGTTCGTTCATCTTCCGGCCCATCACCGCTTCGAAGATGGGCAATAGTTCGGCGGTTGCTGCTGCCGGGATGCCCAGCGCCGCAGCCAGTCCCAGCGCGGCGTTCAGATCCCAGCCGATCACCGCGCCCGGCAGCACGCGCAGTTGTCCGCCAAGCCGTCCGACCAGATCCCACACCTGCCAGCCTTCGAAGGTCAGCGGCTGGTTTTGCCGCGCCGCGCAGTCTTCGCAGGCTTGCGTGCAGGCTGCGCAATAGGCGTCGCCCCCACCGAAACACCATTCGGCGAGGGCGCGGAAACGTTTTTTTCCTGCTCCAGCAGAAGGCCCTTCGAGACATAGACCAGTTGGAACGCCTCGAAGATTGGCCAGATGTCGAGCAATGCGTCGATGGTATCCGGGTTGGGGACGATGGCATTGCCATCGACATCGTCGACGCCCTCCCAATCCATCACCGCGCGTCGCACCAGCGCCTTGACGAAGATCATCGCGCGGGTCCTCCGCCCGATCGGCGAGGGATTGATGTCCTGTTCAAAGTCGCGCAGGGCCACGACCTTGCCGTCTTTGGTGCCGACCCGATAGGTGCCCCAGTAAAAACCGGTCAGCGGTGGTTTCGGATCATCACGCGCGGTTCAGCTCCGTGTGTCACGGACCTTCGGGCCGTCGGCATAGGCGCCCGACAGTTCGCCCCCCTTGTGGCCGTCCATGCCGTGACGCAGCGCGATCACGTCGCAACCGGCGATTTTCACGCGGCGGAAGTTGAAGAAGGGGATCGACGGTGCCTCGCCCTCGACAACCTCCCGAAAGATCGCCTCGGCATTCGGGCCGTCCATGCCAAAGCCGGTGCGGGTGCGGCCCTCGGCGCCTTTCGGGTTCTGCGAAGTCTGCAGGTCGCGCTCGATCGTGACGTCATGATCGTCGATCACGGTGTTGTATTCGACCCAGTTCTGCAGATGGGTGCCGCTGATCAGTTCAAAACTGTCCTCGTCCAGATGTTGCAGGACGCATTCGCCGATCACATAGCCGTCATGGTTGCAGGCCAGATACTGCTAGGCCTTGCCCGGCAAGAATTTCTCGAAGCATCTGATGCCCAGATAGTTCGCCAATTTGAACGCATCCGGTCCCTTCAAATACATTTCGGGGATGTGATGCGACTGGTCGAACAGGATGGCGGTGTCGCGCCAGGCGTGCTGTTCATCGCGCCAGTTGGTGAGTTCCGGCGGCACCGGGGACAGCGCCCCTCGGTCCTTGGCATGGGGCGCCAGCGTGTCGTTATAGAACTAATCGGCCAGATCGGGCGTCGCGTCGATCAGATCCTGAAGCGAACGGCTGTCGGTTTGGTTCTGCATAGTCTCCTCCGGTGTTTTTTGACGAGGTTCTGGCCACGGCGGGAAACGTTCCTGCCATCTGGCAGCGATTACCGAGTGATATGAGCCTGTCGCGTTACAGCTTCATGTTCTCGGCCGAACCCCGCATGCACATCGCGTCCGGCTCGAAATTGAACTGGCGCGGGCGATAGCTTTCCTCCTCCTCGATCAGCATGACGCCGGTCGAATATTCGAACACCATGCCGTCCGGTCCTTTGAAATACAGGAACCGCGCGCCCGAGGTCGGATGCCGGCCCGTTCCCAGAAAGATCGGGAGGCGCTGATCGCGCAGGTGATAGAACGAGCGCAGCACATCGTCATTGGTCTCGACCTGATGGTTGATGTGCTGGATGCCCGAACGGCCGGTATGGATCAGCGCGACGGAGTTGTGCACCTCGTTGAAGCGCATCAGTGGCGTGTTGCCCAACGGGGTGACGCGGCAATTGACGCTGGCGGGGATCGGCGCGCAAAAGGTGGGCAAAATCTTCATCAGGCACCATCATGACAATCATAACGCCGATCTGGGCACTTCGTGCCGGGCGCCGGCCCGGGCGAAACCATCGAAAGCTGGACTTCGGGCGTGCGGAAAAACTTCTCGGGCGAGGTGATCGTCGGCGAGGATCTGATGGAGATCTGAGCTTCCCGGCGTCAGGCCAGAGGTTGGTCGTAAAGGCCCAAACCAGGAATGCCTTCAACGATATGCCCTGAAACGGCGCTGTCTGGCGGACCCTTGGGCAGTGCGACGAAGGTCGCAGCGGCAGCGACCCCCCTTGATCTGTCTCGCTCCTCCGCCCAGTCTGGCGAGGGGGAGAGGAATGGAATGAAGCTGATAGCGAGTGCCGCGGCCGCGGTTCTGCTGGCCGCGCTGCCCTTGGTCGCGCAGGAGGCGCCGACCACCGAAGCGACCAAGCTGCGCGCGGCGGTTCTGCGTATCGACCGGCAGGCGTTGCCGCCAGTGTCGCGGCTGGATGCCGTGCCTGAAAATCTGGGTTTCGCCGGGGCCACGCTCGCGACCGAGGATAACGCGACCACCGGCCGTTTCATGGGTCAGGAATTCGTCACCGACACGGTCGCCGCATCGCCCGAGAATGCGGTGCAGGCGCTGGACGGCATTCTTGGCGCGGGCACGAAATTCGTCACCGTGCTTGCCGATGACGCGACCACGCTGGCACTGGCGGACCGGGCGCGGGAAACGGCGCCGGACGCGCTGATTTTCAACGCGCTCGCCCAAGGCGACAATCTGCGAAACGCCGATTGCCGGGCCAATGTGATCCATGTCACGCCCAGCCGGGCGATGCTTGCCGACGCGCTGACGCAGTTTCTGATGTGGAAGAAATGGGGTCGCTGGGTGCTGATGTCGGGCAGTCACCCCTCGGATCAGGCGCTGAAGGCGGCCTATCAGGCGTCGGCCAAAAAGTTCAACGCCAAGATCGTGGTGGAAAAGGAATTCGCCGATACCGGAGGATCGCGCCGCAGCGATACCGGCCATGTTCTGGTCCAGCGGCAGATCCCGGTCGATACCCAGTTCGGCGAGGATTATGACGTGCTGATCGCCGCAGACGAAAATCAGGTCTTCGCCGGCTATCTGCCCTTTCAGACATGGGATGCGCGGCCGGTCGCGGGCTCGGCCGGCCTGCGGGCGCGGCTTTGGTCGCCGGCGCTGGAAAGCTGGGGCGCGACGCAGTTCCAGAACCGCTTCGAGAAATCGACCCGCCGACCGATGCGGGACGAGGATTATTCGACATGGCTGGCGCTGCGGATGCTGGGCGAGGCGGCGACGCGGACCGGCTCGACCGATCCGATGCAATTAAAGCAGTACATTCTAAGCCCCGACTTCGCGGTCGCCGGGTTCAAGGGCGAAAAGATGACCATTCGCGACTGGGATCACCAGCTTCGTCAGCCCATCCTGCTGGCCACCGACAATATCGTGGTCTCGGTCAGTCCGCAGGAAGGCTATCTGCATCAGGTGTCGCAGCTTGATACGCTGGGCACGGACCGGCCGGAAACGGCCTGCAAACTGGACAAAGGGTGATATGCGCAGCTTTTCCCTTGCACTTCTGGCGGTCATTCTGGCAACGCCCGCGCTCGCCAACCGGGTTTTTGTCAGCAACGAGCGCAGCAATGACATTACCGTCTTCGACAGCGAAAGCTGGGAGGTGATCGGCACCTTTCCCGCCGGCAACCGCCCGCGCGGCATCGCCATCTCGCCCGATGGCAAGGAGCTTTACGTCTGCGCCTCGGATGACGATCTGGTCCGCGTCTACGATCCCGAGACAATGCAGGAAACCCATACCCTGCCTTCAGGCCCGGACCCCGAGCTGTTCGTCCTCCACCCCTCGGGCAATCCGCTTTATATCGCCAATGAGGACGACAATCTGGTCACGGTCGTGGATACCGCGACGCGTCAGGTGCTGGCCGAGATTCCGGTTGGTGTCGAGCCCGAGGGGATGGGCATCAGCCCGGACGGGAAATTCGTCATCAACACCTCGGAAACGACCAACATGGCGCATTTCATTGACACCGAGACCTATGAGATCGTCGGCAATGTGCTGGTCGATTCCCGGCCGCGTTTCGCCCAGTACAATTCCGCCGGGACCAAGCTTTACGTCAGCGCCGAAATCGGCGGCACGGTCAGCGTCATCGACCCGGCAACCCGCGAAATCGTCAAGAAGATCGGCTTCGAGATTCCGGGCGTGTTGCCCGAGGCGATCCAGCCGGTCGGGGTGCGCGTGACGCAGGACGGCAAAAAGGTATATGTGGCACTCGGTCCTGCGAACCGGGTGGCGGTGGTGGACGGCGAAACGGATGAGGTGATCGACTATCTGCTGGTCGGTCAGCGGGTCTGGCAACTGGCCTTCACCCCGGACGAGAAATACCTGTTCGCCACCAACGGCAACACCAATGACGTGTCGGTGATTGATGTTCAGGCCGACAAGGTGGTGAAATCCGTGCCCGTGGGCCAGCAGCCCTGGGGCGTCGTTGTCGCGCCGAACGGCCCGTAACAAGGAGATTCCATGACCCGGCTGCTTGCCCCGCTTTTCATCGTTGCCGGACTGGCGCTGCCCGCCAGCGCCCAGGACGCCGCGAAAGACGCCGACCCGAGCGCGACGCAGCCCGTTGCCGACGCGCAGACCGCCGCACCCGCCAAGGCGGAAGACGATGAAAAGAAAGGCGAGGACGAAGCCGGCGTCCATGAAGGCGCTGGCAAGTTCGACTATGGTTTTTCCGGCATTCTCGCGCGGGACAACCGCACCGATCTGGCGCCGCTGGTGCTTGGTGCGGGCAAACCGGTGGCAACGGCGGAATACACGCTCAAATCCGGCGGCTATTACCGGATCGCGATCAATGCGGACGGCTCGCAGGAACTCGGGCTGTCGGGCGGTGATTTCTTCCGCGCGATCTGGGTCAACGAGATTGTGGTGAACGACGTGGAGATCCGGCCGATGGGGGTCCATTCGATCGAGTTCGACAGTCCCGGCACCGCGGTCATCAGCTTCGTGGCCATCGTCCCCGGCCGCTATACGCTTTCTGTGCCCGGCTCCTCTGGGGACGGCCTGCAGGCGGTCTTCAACATCCAGTAGAAAGGTCTGTCATGCCCGCGACATTCCAGCTTTCCGCGCGACGCCGGGATTAGGGGACAGCCTTGGCCGAGACGATCACGCCTGCCCTGTCGGTCGAAAACGTCAGCTTTGCCTATGGCGAGCGGCGGGCGCTCGCGGATGTCTCGCTTAACGTCGCGCCGGGACAGTTTCATGCCCTGCTGGGCGTCAACGGCGCCGGAAAATCGACATTGTTCGCGCTGGTGACGCGGTTGCTGGCGCCGGATACGGGCCGGATCCTTGTCGCCGGTCACGACATGGCAGCGGGCGCCGCGACCCTTGGCCGGATCGGTGTCGTGTTTCAGTCGCGCGCGCTTGATCCCGATCTGACCGTCATGGACAACCTGCGCTACCATGCCAGCCTGCACGCACTTCCCCGCGCCAAGGCGCAGACCCGGATCGCCGAGGTCTTGGGCGCCGTCGACCTGACGGAGCGGGCACGGTCCAAGGTGACGACGCTTTCGGGGGGGCAGCTTCGCCGGGCCGAGATCGCCCGCGCCATGATCCACAAACCGTCGCTGATGCTGCTGGACGAGCCGACCGTGGGGCTGGACGTGAAAGCCCGCGCCGAGGTGCTGGCGCAGACCCGCCGGGTGGTCGCGGAAAGCGGCGCCGCCGCGCTTTGGGCCACGCATCTTCTGGACGAGATCCTGCCCGATGACGCGCTGACCGTGCTGCATCAGGGGCGCGTGCTGTGGCAGGGGCGCGCGGGCGATCTGGCCGCACCGGCCGAGATGAACCGTGCCTTCCTCGACCTGACCGGGGTCACCACATGACCGGCTGGCCGATCGTCCTGACCGGGATCATGCGCCGCGAGGGGTTGCGGTTTCTGAACCAGCGCGGGCGTTTCTTTGCCGCGCTGGTCCGGCCGCTGGTCTGGCTGTTCATCTTCGCCGCCGGCTTTCGCTCGGTCCTCGGCGTCTCGATCATGCCGCCATACGAGACCTATGTGCTTTATGAGGTCTATGTCACGCCCGGACTGGTGGCGATGATCCAGCTTTTCAACGGCATGCAGTCATCATTGTCGATGGTCTATGACCGCGAGACCGGGGCGATGCGGGTGCTCTTGACCTCGCCCTGGCCGCGCTGGTTCCTGCTCGGATGCAAGCTGTTTGCCTCGGTTCTTGTCTCGGTGGTGCAGGTCTATGTCTTTCTGGCCATCGCGGCGCTTTGGGACGTGCGCCTGCCCCTGCTTGGCTATGTGACGCTGCTGCCGGCGCTGATCCTGACGGGCCTGATGCTGGGCGCGCTGGGTCTGCTGCTGTCATCGGCCTTCCGTCAGCTTGAAAACTTCGCCGGGGTGATGAATTTCGTCATCTTCCCGATGTTCTTCGCCTCGTCGGCGCTTTATCCGCTGTGGCGGATGCGGGAATCGTCGGTCTTGCTGTGGCGTGTCGCCTCGATCAACCCGTTTACCCATGCGGTCGAACTGATCCGCTTCGCCATGTATGCGAAGATGAACTGGCTGTCGGCCGGCGTCACGGCGGGATGCCTGATCCTGTTTTTCGGCCTCGCGGTGGTATTGTTCAACCCGGCCCGCAGCTTCCTGTCGCGACCGGCGAAGAAGGAGAAACGGACATGAAAGCCCTGCTTGTCACCCTTGTGCTTTGTGCGTCCCCGGCAATCGCGGCCGACCCGGATTGGCCCTGCCAAAGCCCGAAGCGCCCGGCATTGTCGATCGGCCAGATGTGGGTCGATCCCGCACCCGATGCCACCAGCGCCGAGGCTGCCCGGCGCCCGGACGTGGCGGCACTGGCGACGCGGCTGGCCAGTCGCAAGTTGCCGGTCGAGGAACTGACCGCGGAACTGGACGCCTTCGCGGCCAGTGCGGACAACACCACTCTGACCGGCCTTTTCGAAGCCAGTTTCGATCAGCTTGAAGGACGCAGGCGGCTGGTGGTGGCAAAGATCGACGAATTCACCACTGCCCAGCGGGCGATGCAGGACCGTATCGGCGGGTTGCGGGATGAAATGGCGCGGCTTGAGGCGACGCAGCCACCTGATTACGACGCCATCGATCTTGCCGAGGAAAGGCTGGACCTGAACACACGCATGTTCAGGGAACGGCAGGATCAGATCCGCTATGTCTGCGATGTGCCGAACCTGATCGAGCAGCGCGCCTTCGCGATCTCGCGCGAGATCCAGTCGCGCCTGAAATGATCACTGCCATTCCAGTTCGGCATAGGCCGAAGCGGCATTGCGTGCAGTGGTCGCATCGAAATCGGCCCAGCCGGGGGCAAGGGGCTGCATGGCCTTGACGATCCGGGGAACGGCTTCGGACAAGGCCGTGCCTGCCGCGATTTCGGCCAGCGTCGTATCCTTGAGTGTCTGGAGATAGGTCCGCATCGGCGTCACGGCTTCGTTCCATGTCGTGGCGACAGGCCCGTGACCTGGAACGATCATGCCCGAGGCCGGCGCGCGCGTGGTCGCCAGCCAATCCAGCCAGCCCGTCAGCGAGCCATCCACCACCGGCGTCAACTCGCGGAAGATCAGATCGCCGGCAAAAACCGTGCTCGTAGGCTTGTGCACCGCCATCAGATCGGCGCTGGTATGGGCTTGGGGGGCCTTCAGCAGATCGAAGCCCTCGGGCGCCTGCGTGGATGTCGGCGGCGCAAAAGCGCTGCCCAGCATTTCAGCCAGTCCGATGCCGTCGATATAAGACCCGAGCCAAGTCTCGCGGCGCGGCAGAAGATAGCTTTCGTAACCGTCGGCGGCGATGACTTCTGCGCCCACCTCGGCAAAGAACGCGGCGCCGAAACTGTGATCCGGATGGGGATGCGTCAGGATCACCGCGCCGATCGGCGCCGCGCTGCGCAGGCGGATCGCGGCATAAAGCGCCTCGGCCTCGGCCCGGCTTCCACCGGGATCAATCACCGTGATCGTCGGCCCGATCACGACGCCGATATTGGCGATCCGGCCGCGATTTTCGGCCGATGCCATCGCCACCACTCCCTGATGAACCAGCACACCGGGCACGATTTCGTCCAGCCGAAGGGCAGGGAGCGCCCCGGTTTCCACGCAGCGCGGGCTGTTCGCGGTCAGCCCGTCGCGGGCACCCCAGTCGCGCAGCGCCGCCTCGGCCCGCGCCTCGCATTCTGCCCGGCTGGCCGCATCCGCCGCGGGCAGCAGCCGATCCGAGCAGACAGAAGGGTCCGAGGTCAGGCAGGCGGCGACCAGAAGATGGAACATGTCTCCTCCTTTTCAGGCAGCCTAGCATCGCGACGGGGCAGTCGAATTCATACTTTCGGACTATGGACGATGACAGACGGTTGTTCCAACATGCCCGGGGGGAAGAGGAAGATGAGACTGCTATTCGTCGCGGCGGTGCTGATGCTTTCGGGGCTGGCGGCTGCTGCTCAGGACAATCCGATGCAGCCTTCCGAAACCTGGGAAGCTCTGCGGTATGACGTTATCGAGCAGGATACCGATCCGGCCGACGCCGCCGGCGTGATGGTGCTGGATGCACCCGCGCGCGCCACCAATCCAGCGCTGGTCCCGGTGCGCATAACCCAGCCCGAGGGGGCGCCGGCGATCCGCAGGCTGATCGTCGTCGTCGATCAGAACCCATCCCCCGTCGTGGCGACATTCACCTTTGGCGAGCGCATGATGCCACTGGATTTCGAGATCCGGGTCAGGGTCGACGCCTATTCGAACCTGCGCGCCATCGCCTATCTGGACGATGGCCGGTCAGTCATGGCGGGCCGCTTCGTGAAGGCGTCCGGGGGATGCGCGGCGCCCGCGGGCTCTGGTCCCGACGCCCTCGCCGATGCGGGCGAGATGCGGCTGAAGACGATCGACGAGGCCGGGCGTCAGATCAGCACGCTGATGATCCGCCATCCGAATTTCTCGGGATTTCAGCGCGATCAGGTCACATTGCTGAACATTCCCGCCCGTTTTATCGATACAGTCGAGGTGACGCAGGACGGCGAATCTTTGTTCACCATGGAAGGGGGAATCTCGATATCCGAAAATCCCGTTTTCCGCTTCGCGCACCAGCCCTCGCTGGCGCCATTGACGGTGCATGCGACCGATATTGACGGCGCAGTGTTCGATCAGGTCCTTTCGGTGGGGGCCACGGGATAAGCCGAAGCGCCCCCGAGGGACGACAGGAGAAATGCCCATGCCTGATTCAGCAATGTCGAAAGAGCGTCGTTCGGGCGCCTCGGCGGTGGTCCGGTCGCTGCTGATCGTCGACGATCATCCGCTGATGTGTGACGCGCTGGCCTTGACGCTGCAGGTGTCTCTGGGGCTGAAATCCGTCGCGACCGAGCGCAGCCTGCAGGACGCCTGCCTGCGGATCGCCGTCGCTTCGCCAGACGCGGTCATTCTGGATGTCAATCTGCCCGACGCGAAAGGGATCGAAGGCGTCGTTACCCTGCGCCGGCTTCTGCCGTCGACCCCGATCACGCTGATCTCGGCCGATCGCGATCCGGGGGTGATCGGCGACGCGATCACCGCCGGTGCGAATGGCTTTCTGGCCAAGACATTGCCGCGGGACGAACTGGTCTCGGCGCTGCAGCGTATCTGGAGCGGCGAGATGGTGGTGCCCGATAACTACGACCCCGATGCGCGCGACGAGAATGACGAGGAGCGCGGCGACATCATCCGCCGTTTCGCAACGCTGACGCCGCAGCAGTTGCGGATTCTGCGCGAGGTCTGCATGGGCAAGGCAAACAAGGAGATTTCCTACGACCTTTCTATCGCCGAGGCGACGGTCAAGACGCATCTGACCGCCATCATGTCAAAGATCGACGTGCGCCGTCGGACGCAGGCGGTCCGGCTGGCCAATATCGCGCAGCTTTTCAACGATACCTGAGCCATGGCGGAGGGGGCGCTCTCGAAACCGGGATTCGGACCGGGGCATGCCGCGCCGGTGAGCCTGTCTTTTGCCACCGAGGATGCTGCCGCCGCCATCGCCGAGCTGGACGCCGCCGCAGGGGCGATCAGGCCGATACTGGTATTGCTGTTCGTTTCGGCCGCGCCACGCCTGCAGGCGATCGCCGATGGCCTGTTACCGCGTTTGCCCGAAGGTTGCAGACTGATCGCCTGCTCATCGATGGGCGAGTTCCATCACGGCGGCTATCTGCACGACCGCTCGGTCGCGGTGATGTTTCCGCAGGTCAGCTTCCGGGCCAGCGTGGTCGAGCTTTCCGACGTCTCACGCCTGCCGGTGACCGAATGGATGGACCGGCTGCGCCAAGCCGCGAGAGATTTTTCCGCCGACCCGGCGCGCAACAGCTTCGGCATCCTTCTGACGCAATCCGATGCCGGGCAGGAGGAGGTGGTGATCGCGACGCTGGATGCCTCGCTGCCGTGGCTGAATGTGGTGGGCGGGACGGTCGGCGACATGGGCGATTCCAGTGCGGCCTGCATGGTGCTGGATAGGCAGCTGCTGCGGGACTCGGCCCTGCTCTGCATGGTGGAAACCGACCTTCACGTGCGCGAGGTCGTCTTCTCGCATTTCACGCCGACATCGCAGCGTATGGTCGTCACGGCAACCAATGACAGCGACCGCAACATCATGCGGCTGAACGACGAACCGGCGGCGGAGGAATATGCGCGGCTGATCGGCGTGCCGCGCGCCTCGCTTTCGCCGATGCTGTTTGCCCGTTATCCGTTGCTGCTTCACATCGCCGATCAGTATCATGTCCGCGCCATCGCCGGGGTCCGTGCCGATGGGGGGCTGGAACTGATGTCGGCGGTCGAGCCGGGCAGCCTGCTGACGCTGGGGGAAGCGAGTGACGATATCTTCGATGATATGGATGCGGCATTTTCGGAGCTGCCGCAGCTTCCCGAACTGGTGCTCGGCTTCGACTGCATCCTGCGTCGGCTGGCGGTCGAAAAAAGCCGTCATGCGTCGGAACTGGCCGAGCTTTTCGGCCGCTATCGCATCGTTGGGTTCAATACGCTGGGCGAGCAGCATGGAGGTTTGCACGTGAACCAGACCTTCGTGGGACTGGCGTTCATGCCGCCAGGGGGAAAGGCTGCGGATGGTGACGACCGTGCTGCGTGACGAAGACGATGCCACCCGCCGTCAGCAGAAGCTGGAGCGCATCAACGAAGTGTTGCTGGACCGGCTTTCCCGGATCGAAAGTCGGCGAGGCTCGGCATGGGCGGTTTTTCAGGCGGCAGCGGCGCTGGAAAAGGAGGTCGCGGCGCGCAACCGGGACCTTGAAAAGGCGTTGCAGAACCTCAGCGACCGAAATCAGGAACTTGCTTTGGCCCGTGCCGCGGCCGAACAGGCGAACCGGTCCAAGACACGCTTCCTGCGTGCCGCAAGCCATGACCTGATCCAACCCATTGCCGCGGCCAAACTGTATCTGGAGACATTGGGCGATACGCCGCTGTCCCCGCAGCAGCGGGGCCTTCTGACGCGGCTCGGCAGCGCTTTCGCCTCGGTCGAGGAGCTGATGCAATCGGTCATGGAGATCGCGCGGCTCGATTCCAGCCGGATCCGGTTCAACCTTCAGCCCGTCGCGATGGGCGAGATGTTCGGACGGCTGGCGGATGAGTTCGGACCGATCGCGGCGGCCAAGGGGTTGCAACTGAAGGTCGCCACAAGCTCGGCAACGGTCGAAAGCGATATGGTCTATCTGCGGCGGATAGCGCAGAACCTTCTGTCCAACGCGATAAAATACACCCCCGCCGGAAAGGTCCTGCTGGGCGTTCGGCACGATGGCGACCGGATCTGGATGGAGGTGCATGACACCGGCGTGGGAATCGCCGAAGCCGACCGCAGCCGGATCTTCGACGAATTCCAGCGGCTGCCGAATGACGGCGTGAGCGGTATGGGACTGGGGCTGTCAATCGTCCGCCGGGCCTGCGGGCGCCTTGGCTATCCGATCGAGATGAAATCCCGCCCCGGACGCGGCACGATGTTCCGCATCGGGCTGCCGCTGGCCGACGAACGCGAAATCTTCGAGACGGCGAGCGCCGACGCCGCGCCGGTCCCGGAAGGGCTGGGCGGATTGACGGTCATGCTGATCGAGGATGATGCCGGATTGCGCCATGCCTACGAACATCTGCTTGCCGATTCGTTCGGGATGCGGGTCGCAAGCTTCGGCTCCAGCGCGGATGCCCTTGCTGATCCGGCCCCGGCGCCCGATGTGATCATCGCCGATTATAACCTCGGCTACGGCGATACCGGCCTGCTGGCGATCGCGGGGCTGCGTAACAAATTCGGCGTGGTGCCGGGGGTTATCGTCACCGCCAGGCTGGATGACGCCACGGTCGAGGCCTGCGCCGATCTGGGTATTCCCGCCCATGCCAAGCCGATCTCCGTGACGCAGTTGCGCGCGGCCCTTGAAAATGCTGTCCGTGAACAGAGGTGAACGCTGATGTCCTTGCCGCGAATGATCTGGGTGCTTCTGGCGCTCGTCCTGCCGGTCGCCGCCTGGACTTCCGAGGCGAGTGATCTCGTCTTCGCTGACCGCGCGCCGTGGGACCCCCCGGCGACCGGGCTGGTCTGGCGGATCAGTCGTGACAGTGATGCGGGCGCAACGCAGAGCGAGCTGTTGCTGGAACCGCGGACCGATGCGGACGGCAGCCAGATCCTTCAGATGTCGGAACGCAATGATGCGGCAACGCGCCCCCTAAGCCGGTTTCCGATCTCGGCCGGCGATCCGGTGGTGGTCTATTTCCTTGAGGCGCTGACACGCGACATGGCGCGGATGACCGGCGGCAGCCCTTTCTATATCCGCAACCGGATACGCGACGGTATGGGGGCGGGCGCCCAGGTCACGCGGGCGCCTGAAGGGGTTGCGGTCGTTCTGACGCCCTTTGCGGATGACGAAAATGCGGCGCGCATGGGTGGCTTCGCCAGTTTGTCGCTGCGCTTCGACCTTGGCCCCGATCCTACCGATCCAATCCGGCACCTGCGGGCCGAGACCGGCGATCAAACGCCCACCGGCCGCCCCTATGTCCTTGACCTGACGCTGAATCCGGTCGCGGGAGAGAATGGACAATGACTGATTTTCGACCGCTCGCGGCCTTTCACGCCGCCATCATCACCGTGCTGGCGCTGCCGGCCAGCGCCCAGACAGCGGTGTCCGCGAACGACTTTCCGACCGAGGATCGGGTCCGCTTCGTTCTGCTCTGCATGGAGGCGAACGGACATTCCCCCGAGAACCTGCGCCGATGCTCCTGCAAGATCGACGAGATCGGTGCGCTGATTTCCTTCGATGACTATGTCGCGGGCGAGACCGTCTTGCGCATGCAGCAGGTGCCGGGGGACAGGGCGTCCATGTATCGAGGCGCGGGGATGCTCTCGGCCGCTGTCGACAAATTGCGCAGCGCCGATGCCGAGGCCGAGCTGGTCTGCTTCTGATCAGACCAAAGTCGCATTTTGGTGCGTGCGGCTTCATGCCAGCCTGATCGAACAAGGCTTCGGGAGGGAGCGCATGACATTCCTTCGCAGATTTGCCACGGTGCTGGCTTTGGCGGCGGCATCGTTCGCTGATACGGCTGTCGCGCAGGAGAAGGCGATCAATGTCGGCACATTGGCCGGTGGCACGGTGATGTGGGAATTACAGGTGATGCAGGATCTCGGAATCGATCGCGAGAACGGCTTCGACCTGCAGACGACCGAGTTTGCCGGCAATCCGGCGACGCAGGTGGCCATGCAGGGGGGCGCGGTGGATGCGATCGTCTCGGATCTGCTCTGGGTGGCCCAGCAGCGCGCCGCCGGCAGCGATTTCGTGTTTCTGCCCTATTCGACGGCGGTCGGCGGAGTGCTGGTCGGCGCCGACAGTCCGGTCCAGTCGCTGGCCGATCTGAAGGGCAAGAAGATCGGCATCGCCGGCGGTCCCGTCGACAAATCATGGCTGATCCTGCGCGCATGGAACCGCAAGACCAATGGCGAGGATCTGGCCGCGGTCACCGAACAGGTTTTCGGCGCGCCGCCCCTGATCATGCAGGCCGCGCTTTCGGGTGAAGTCGACGGTGCGATCAACTTCTGGCACTTCATGGCCAAGATGAAGGCGGCGGGCATGCGCGAAGTGATCTCGGTCTCGGACGCGGCTAAGGATCTGGGCCTCGATCCACGCACGCCATTGCTCGGTTATGTCCTGTCGGAAGCCTGGATTGCCGAAAATCGAGATCTGGCCGTCGCTTTCGCCAAGGCGGTTGGAGAAACCAAGCAGAAACTCGGTTCGGACGATGCGGTCTGGGACGAGTTGCGTCCGATCATGAATGCCGCGGACGACGCCGAATTCGTGGCGCTGCGCGATGGCTGGCGCGCCGGAATCCCGCCCTCCGGGCCGGTCGATGTGGCGGGGGCCGACGCCATGTTCAAGGTGATGGCAGAGCTGGGCGGCGAGGAACTGACCGGCGGCCTGCCGGCGCTGCCCGAGGGTCTGTTCTGGCAGCCGTGATCGCACCACGCCCGAGCCATCCGCTTGCGCGGCGACCTGCGGCGCGGCATGAAATGGGTTCACCCAGCAGCAGGCCATGAGCATGACCAGAGCGATCTTCAGCGCGCGCCGGGCCGCAGGGGTGCCGGTCTGGCTGCCGGCGCTGGCCTCGGTGGCGGCGATCGTTCTTGGTTGGGCGGTGCTTGCGGTTCTGGTCGATACGCCGCGCACCCTGCCGGCGCCGTGGACGGTCGCGCGGCTGATCTGGCGGGCGGCGGTTTCGGGCGATCTGTGGTTTCAGACCGGCATGACGCTGTTCCGGGTCGCGGCCAGCTTCGTTCTGGCCATGGGCGTTGGCGCGGTGATCGGACTGTGGCTGGGTCGTTCGGCCAAGGCCGACGCGTGGCTGAACCCGATATTGGTGATGACCCTGAACATCCCGGCGCTGGTGGTGATCGTGCTCTGCTATATCTGGATCGGCCTTAACGAGGTCGCCGCGATCATGGCCGTGGCCATCAACAAGATCCCGCTGGTCGCCGTCATCATGCGCGACGGCACCCGCGCGCTTCGGCCGGATCTGGACGACATGGCGCGGGCCTATCACATGCGCCCGCTGGACCGTCTGCGCCATGTGATCCTGCCGCAGCTTGCGCCCCATTTCGCCTCGGCCGCGCGGGTCGGTATCGCGCTGATCTGGAAGATCGTGCTGGTGGTCGAGTTTCTTGGCCGCTCCAACGGCGTCGGCTTCAAACTGCATATGTATTTCCAGATGTTCGATGTGGCGCAGGTGATGGCCTGGTCGCTGAGCTTTGTCATCGTCATGCTGACCATCGACTATGTGATCCTGCGGCCATGGGAGCGGCGGGCGAACCGCTGGCGTCGCGATGAGAATTGAACTCTCGGGCAAGGCCTTCGGGCCGCATCAGGTCCTCGGCCCGGTCACGCTGGAGCTTGCGCCGGGCCGAAGGCTCGCGGTGCTGGGGCCGTCGGGTATCGGCAAATCCACCCTGCTGCGGATCGTCACCGGACTGGATGATGCGGCGGATCTGCACCGGCAGGGCGACACCCGGCTGGCGGTCGTCTTTCAGGAACCCACCCTGCTGCCCTGGCGTGACGCGCTGTCGAACCTGACCCTCGTTACCGGGGCGCCGGATGCGGTCGCCCGCGACTGGCTGGGCGCTGTCGGGCTCGCCGGTCTCGAAAGCCATTTCCCGCGCCAACTCTCGCTGGGACAGCAGCGCCGGCTGGCGCTCGCGCGGGCCTTCGCGGCGGGGCCGGACGTGCTGGTCATGGACGAGCCTTTCGCCTCGCTCGACCCCGAAACCCGCGACCGGATGCTGACGCTGACCGACAGGCTTCTGGAACGCAGCGGTGCGGGATTGCTGCTGGTCACGCACGACCAGACCGAGGCGGAAGCGCTCTCCGCCACCAAGCTTCGGCTGGACGGCCAACCGGCGGTATTGTCGCCGGAAAAACAGGAGGGTTGACCGCTTCTCCAACCTTGGTCTGATTGCGCCTCTCTGCCCTGCGAAACTAGGTTAGCAACAGGTAAGACCGGCCCCTTCCGGCGCGGCCCAACCCCCGATGGCCGACAGCCTGTTTCGAGATTGAAAACAAGGAGAATCCAGATGAGAACCCGCGCCGCAGTCGCCCTGGAGCCCGGCAAGCCGCTGACCGTCATGGAGGTGAACCTCGAGGGCCCGAAGAAGGGCGAGGTTCTGGTCGAGATCAAGGCGACGGGCATCTGCCACACCGATGAATTCACCCTGTCCGGCGCCGATCCCGAGGGCATCTTCCCCTCGATCCTCGGGCATGAGGGCGCGGGCGTGGTGCTGGAGGTGGGCGAGGGCGTCACCTCGCTGAAGCCGGGCGATCACGTGATCCCGCTTTATACGCCCGAATGCCGGCAATGCCCGTCCTGCCTGTCGCGCAAGACCAACCTGTGCACGGCGATCCGGTCGACCCAGGGCCAGGGGCTGATGCCCGACGGCACGACGCGGTTCTCGATGCTGGATGGCACGCCGATCTATCACTACATGGGCTGCTCGACCTTCGCCAACCACACGGTGATGCCGGAAATCGCGCTGGCCAAGGTGCGCGACGACGCGCCTTTCGACAAGATCTTCTATATCGGCTGCGGCGTCACCACCGGCATTGGGGCGGTCATCAACACCGCCAAGGTCGAGATCGGCGCCAAGGCGGTGGTCTTCGGTCTGGGCGGCATCGGGCTGAACGTCATTCAAGGGCTGAAGATGGCCGGGGCCGACATGATCATCGGCGTGGACCTGAACAACGACAAGAAGGAATGGGGCGAGCGTTTCGGCATGACCCATTTCATCAATCCCAAGGAAATCGAGGGCTCGGTCGTGCAGGCGATCGTCGATCTGACCAAGACGCCCTTCGACCAGATCGGTGGCGCGGATTACAGCTTCGACTGCACCGGCAACGTGAAGGTGATGCGCGACGCGCTGGAATGCACCCATCGCGGCTGGGGGGTCTCGGTGGTGATCGGTGTGGCGCCGGCGGGGGCCGAGATCAGCACCCGGCCGTTCCAGCTGGTCACCGGCCGGGTGTGGAAAGGCACCGCCTTCGGCGGCGCGCGCGGCCGCACCGATGTGCCGACGCTGGTCGACTGGTATATGGACCACAAGATCGAGATCGACCCGATGATCACCCACACGCTGAAGCTGGAAGACATCAACAAGGGCTTCGACCTGATGCATTCGGGCGAATCCATCCGCTCGGTGGTGGTGTATTGATGGCGG
>NZ_JACEMU010000004.1:2025000-2026968 GCF_013868135.1 Paracoccus sp. S1E-3 | reverse complement strand
CCTTCAGGTTATGAGCCTGACGAGCTACCGGGCTGCTCTACCCCGCGCCATTCTGCGCGATCTGTTGCGCGGCTGCGCCGATTGTTGGGTTGGCGCGATGATCTGGATCGTTCGAGAGCTGCGTTTCTTATCAGATCTGGCGGTGACCTACTCTCCCACGTCTTGAGACGCAGTACCATTGGCGCAACGGCGCTTAACGGCCGAGTTCGGGATGGGATCGGGTGTTTCGCTCGTGCTATGTCCACCAGATCAGATAAGAAACGCTCAGCGTTGCGGACCTTGCGGTCCGTAAGTTGTCCAAGGATGCTTTTGGAAGCGGGGATCTGTGTCAGATCTGGCCACTTCCGGATCAAATCAAGCCTGTCGAGCCATTAGTACCGGTCAACTGAACGCATTGCTGCGCTTACATCTCCGGCCTATCGACGTGGTGGTCTTCCACGGCTCTCAAGGGATACCTGGTTTTGAGGGGGGCTTCACGCTTAGATGCCTTCAGCGTTTATCCTGTCCGTTCATAGCTACCCAGCACTGCCGTTGGCACGACAACTGGTCCACCAGTGGAACGTTCACCCCGGTCCTCTCGTACTAGGGGCAACTCCTCTCAAGTATCCTACACCCACGGCAGATAGGGACCGAACTGTCTCACGACGTTCTAAACCCAGCTCACGTACCTCTTTAAACGGCGAACAGCCGTACCCTTGGGACCTGCTCCAGCCCCAGGATGAGATGAGCCGACATCGAGGTGCCAAACGATGCCGTCGATATGGACTCTTGGGCATCATCAGCCTGTTATCCCCAGCGTACCTTTTATCCGTTGAGCGATGGCCCTTCCACTCGGGACCACCGGATCACTATGGCCGTCTTTCGACTCTGCTCGACTTGTCAGTCTCGCAGTCAGGCTGGCTTCTGCCATTGCACTCAACGAGCGATTTCCGACCGCTCTGAGCCAACCTTCGCGCGCCTCCGTTACTCTTTAGGAGGCGACCGCCCCAGTCAAACTACCCACCACGCAGGGTCCCGGACCCGGATAACGGGCCGCGGTTAGACATCAAGAGTGCGAAGGGCGGTATCTCAAGGATGGCTCCACGGGAACTGGCGTCCCCGTTTCAAAGCCTACCGCCTATCCTGCACATCACAATCCTGATGCCAGTGCGAAGCTATAGTAAAGGTGCATGGGGTCTTTCCGTCTAACCGCGGGAAGTCTGCATCTTCACAGACAATTCAATTTCGCTGAGTCCACATTTGAGACAGCGGGGAAGTCGTTACGCCATTCGTGCAGGTCGGAACTTACCCGACAAGGAATTTCGCTACCTTAGGACCGTTATAGTTACGGCCGCCGTTTACCGGGGCTTCAATTCAATGCTTGCACATCTCCTTTTAACCTTCCGGCACCGGGCAGGCGTCAGACCCTATACGTCGTCTTGCGACTTCGCAGAGCCCTGTGTTTTTAGTAAACAGTCGCCACCCCCTGGTTTGTGCCCCCCGCCAACAGTTGCCTGCCAACGGGGCCTCCTTCTCGCGAACTTACGGAGGTATTTTGCCGAGTTCCTTAAATGTGGTTCTCTCAAGCGCCTTGGTATTCTCTACCAGTCCACCTGTGTCGGTTTAGGGTACGGTCTCATGGAGGGCTGTTTCCAGGAACCGCTCAGCAGCAAGGTCAATCCGATAAGACCTCACTACACCTGCGATCCGTCACCATCTCCTGGCCCAGGAATATTAACCTGGTTCCCATCGACTACGCCTTTCGGCCTCGCCTTAGGGGCCGGCTTACCCTGCTCAGATTAGCTTTAAGCAGGAACCCTTGGACTTTCGGCGACAGGGTCTCTCACCCTGTTTGTCGCTACTCATGTCAACATTCTCACTTCTGATCACTCCACCGGATGCCTTACGGCCCGGCTTCACAGTCAGAACAATGCCTCCGTTGATCCCGAAGGAACAAAAGAGGCAGCGTTCTCTATCACAGAACGCTCC